>JBJMKF010000009.1:0-253213 GCA_045805965.1 Gaiellaceae bacterium | reverse complement strand
TCCGGCACGGTCGCGCGCACCGCCGGCAGGAAGATCCGCTCGGTCGCCTTGCCGAGCCACGCGTCCTCCTGCGGCGGCTTGCCCACCACGATCGAGGGATAGATCGCGCCGCGCCGCATCGTCAGCGCCGTGACGTGGAAGACGGGGAACGGCTCGGCGGCCGTGTAGTAGCCGGTGTGGTCGCCGAAGGGGCCTTCGTTGCCAACCTCGTCCTTCTCGATGTAGCCCTCGAGGACGATCTCGGCGCGGGCCGGCACCTCGACGCCGACACTCACGCCCTTCACGAGCTCGACCGGCTCGCCGCGCAGGAAGCCTGCGAGCATCAGCTCGTCCACATGCTTCGGCAGCGGCGCGCTCGCGGAATAGGCGGTGACCGGGTCGAGGCCGAGCGCGACGGCGATCTCGATGCGGCCGTCGGTCGCGAGGTAGTCGGCGCGACCGTCCTTGTGGATCTGCCAGTGCATGAAGGTGGTGTTCCGGTCGACGACCTGCATTCGGTACATGCCGACGTTGCGGCCGCCGGTGCGCGGGTCGTGCGTGATCACGGCGGGAAGCGTGATGAACGGCGCCGGATCGCCCGGCCAGCAGCGCTGGATCGGGAGCGCGCCGAGGTTCACGTCGTCACCGCGCAGCACGATCTCCTGACAGACCCCTTTTCCGACGGTCTTCGGGCGGGAATCGGCGATGGATTTGAGCTTCTGCAGGCCGCGCACCTTCTCCATCAGCCCGCTCGGCGGCTGCATCTCGAGCACGTCGGCGACCCGCTTAGCCACGTCGTCGAGCCGCTGGACGCCGAAGGCGAGGCACACGCGGCGCTCGGTGCCGAACTGGTTAATCAGGAGCGGATGCTCGGAGCCCTTCGGGTGCTCGAAGAAGAGCGCCGGCCCGCCGGATTTCACGGTGCGGTCGACGATCTCGGTGATCTCGAGGTCGGGGTCGACCTCGGCCGAGACCCGGACGAGCTCTCCTTCGCGCTCGAGCAGCGCGATCCAGTCTCGGAGGTCTCTCGGGGCCACGGCGCGAGTCTAGGCGCCGAGGCCGAGCTCGACCGCCGCGTCCCGCGACAAGGCTCGACCGCGCGCGTAGACGATGCTGAAGCTCTGCTCCCCCAGCTCGGGGCGCACCCGCTCGACCGTCTCCTCGTACAGCCGGGCTTCGAGCACTTCGTACCGGTCGGCTCCAGCTTCCTCGCGGGCGACGTCGGCCGCACCCAGGAGCTCGCTGGCACGCTCGAACTTCCCGTCCCTCGCCGCGACGGCCCCAAGTGCGACGAGTGCGTTGAAGGTCCCGAAGGGGGACCCAACCGCCTGCGAGTGCTCAAGGCTCTCGCGCAGAAGCGCGACGGCACGATCGAGCTTCCCTTCTCGGAGCGCGACAATGCCGAGGTTCTCGAGCGAGGGGATGATGCCTCGCTCGTCACCGAGCTCCCGCGCGACCTCAAGCGCCTCGTCCGTCAGCACTTTCGCCTCCTGGAGGTCGCCGCGCAGGAGCGCGTACAAGCCGAGATTCTGTGTCGCCGAGGACATATACCGTCGCTCGCCGAGGCGGACGGAGAGCTCTTTCCCCTCGGCGAAGAGCGCTGTCGCACGCTCGTTCTCTTCGCGCTCGCCGGCAATGACTCCCAGGAGGATCAGAGTGCCGGCCACGCCGAGGTCGTCGCCGACGGTCCGGTGGAGCGCGAGCGCCCGCTCACCGGCGTCCTCGGCACGACCTAGGTCGCCGGCGCTGTAGACGGCGTTCGCCAGTGCCTGCCAGCCCAAGGCCTGCGCAGCCGGCGAGGCGCCGATTGCGCGGCCAAGCGCCGACTCAGTGGCCGCGAGCTCTTCGCGCCAGTGCCCGTGGGTGTCCGCGAATCCGGAGAGAGCGGCTGCAAGCCCGAGCTCCGCGTCGATCTCGCCGTTCGCCTCGAACCACACGCGAGCGGCGCGGATGTTGTCATGGTCGGCCTCGAGCTCGTCGAGGATTGCGCGCGTGTTGGCTCGGCTGCGTTCCTGAGCGAAGCGCAGGTAATGCTCGGCGTGGCGCCGGCCGAGCACGGCTGCCTCGGGCAGCTGCCCGAGCCGCTCCAGCGCGAACTCGCGGATCGTCTCCAGCATCCAGAACCGTCCGTTCGTGAACCGGACGAGGCTCTTCTCGACCAACGCCTGGACCGTGTCGACCGCGGCCCCAAGGATCTCCTCCGCCGCGCCCAGCGTGCAACCGCCGGAGAAGACCGCCAGCCGCCCGAACAATCGCTGCTCCTCGTCCGAGAGCAAATCCGTGCTCCATTCGATCGTCGCCCGCAGCGTCTGCTGGCGGGGATCGGTCGCTCGCCCGCCCTTGAGCAGGTCGAGGCGTTCACCGATCCGCTCTAGGATCTGAGCGGGGGTGAGCACGTTCGTGCGCGCAGCGGCGAGCTCGACCGCAAGGGGCAGGTGGTCGAGCCTCCTGCAGAGCTCGCCAACGTCGGCGTCCGGCTCGAGCCGCGATCGGGCGTAGAAGAGCTCGACCGCTTCTCCCTCCGCCAGCGGCGGAACCCGATATTCGACCTCGCCTTCCAGCTGAAGGAGCTCCCGGCTCGTCACGAGCAGTCTCAGGTTCGGACAGACGCCGAGCAGCACCGCGAGCTCGGGCGCCGTCTTCACGACTTGTTCGTAGTTGTCGAGTAGAAGCAGCAGCTCGCGATTGCCGATGTGCGTAGCGACGCCATCCTTCGCGCCGAGCGTTGTCGCGACTGTGTCCATCACGAGCGCCGTGTCACGGATCGTGGCCAGCGCGATCCAGAACACGCCCGCCTTGAAGTCGGGAACGAGCTCCCTGCCCGCCTCGAGCGCGAGACGCGTCTTACCGGCGCCTCCCGGACCGGCGAGGGTCACCAGCCGAACTCCGTCGCGCAGCAGGCCGACGACTTCGGCAACCTCCCGGCCGCGGCCTACAAACGAACTCGCCGGTCGCGGAAGGTTCGTGTTCGAAATCGTCTTGAGAGGCGGAAACTCGCTGGTTCCCAGCTGGAAGATCCGCGTCGGCTCGTCGAAGTCCTTCAGCCGGTGTTCGCCGAGGTCGGCGACGGAGGCCTCAACTAGCTCTTTCGTCGCTGCTGAAAGCAGGAGCTGCCCCCCATGGCCAATCGCCGCGATTCGCGCCGCGCGATGCACGTCCGCACCGACATAGCCCTCCTCCGTCAGCAGTGGCGTTCCGGTGTGGAGACCCATGCGTACCGGCACCTTGAGCTCGCCCCGCGCCTCTCGCGCCGCAGCCAGGGCGCCGGACGCGGTCGGAAATACCGCGAAGAAAGCGTCACCCTGCGTGTCCACCTCGATTCCGCCGTGGCGCTCGAACGCCGAGCGCAAGGCGCGCCGGTGCTCAGCGAGCGCCGCTCCGTATTTCTCCGCCCCGAATTCGTCCAGGAGGCGCGTCGACCCCTCGATGTCCGTGAAGAGGAAAGTGACGGTGCCGCGCGGCAGCTCGCCCACGCCGCGAGTCTACGCCGCCGTTCTACTCGCGCCGGTGACGGCGCTGCTTCGCAGCCCAGTGCGCAGCTTCGCCGAGTGCGATCACGCAGACGAAGACGCCGCCGGTCGCGAGCATCAGGAGGACGACCTTGCGCCCCTCCTGCGCGGCCGTCTCCTCGGCGAAGAGCAAGTGCAACAGGGCGGCGAGCACGGCGTGAATCTACCTAGTCGGACCGGTCGACGACGAGGTCGCCGAAGTTCGCGGAGCTCTTGCCGAACTCCCACCAGCCGCGCACGTTCGGCCGCACGAACGCCGTGCTGCGACCGTAGACGAGCGGGATCACGGCGACGCGCTCGGCGACGGCGTAGCGGTCCGCCTCGTGGAAACGTTCGAGGCGCCCGCGGTCGCTCCGCTCCTGCCGCGCGGCCTCGATGAGCTCGTCAAAAGACCGGGTCGGCGAAGCCGCCCTCGTTCGTCCGGCTCGTCGACTGGAAGAGCAGGCGAAGGTAGTACTCCGGATCCGGGTAACCCGGGAGCCAGCCGGTGATGCGGATGCGCCCCTCCGGCGTGCTCGGCGACCCGGCACCGCGATGACGGAGCTCCACGGAACCCTCGAGAGGCCGGATCGCGACGCTGCGCCCGAGCGCCTCCTCCCACGAGCGGGCAATCGTCTCGATGATCGCGTCCCAGGCAGTGAGGCCGGCGAGTTCGAGCTCGCCCTCGTAGCCCGACCGCTCGAGGCACTCTCGCGCGAGCTCCGGGTCGTAGCGGAGAGCGATGTCAGGTGTGTGCCCCTGGAGGACGGGCGGGACGACGCCACCACCCGCGACGATGACGTTCGCCGGGCAGACGGCGGCGAGTGCATCCCGGTCGGTCGCGTGCGCGAGCGCGCGCCGAAGGTCGAGGTTGCCCGTCACCGGATCGGTGTGGTCAAAGCGGATGTAGCCCGACCACGCGGCCCCGCCGAGGCGAACGTCAGGATGCAGAGACTCGGGCATCAGGTCCGCGAGCTTCGGCGTGTAGCGGACGAGCACGAGGTCGAGGTCACCGTGCTCATAGGCGCGCAAAGCATCTGCGAGCTCAGTTCGCGCGAGCTCGACCTCGGCGACGTTCCCGGAGCGCTCGGAGCGCCGCCGCAGGACGAGCCGCTCATCCGTGCGCTCGGCCACCTCGAAGGCGCCGCTCACGACCCGAGCTTCCGCCGCGCCGTCGATCGCGTGCCGTGGCTGCGGGCCGCCGTCGGGGCGATTCATCGCGCTCATGAAGTACGGCGCCGGCGCGCTGAGCCGGAACTCGACCGTCCGGTCGTCGAGCGCCCGCACGCCGACTGCGTCCCAGTTGGTGTTCCGTCCCAGATACGTGTCCTCCCCGTTCTCGAGAGCGAAGTAGATGGCGACCGACGAGCCGGGGCTCTGCGGGTCGAGCACTCGCTTGATCCCGAATTCGACGTCGTGGGCGGTGAGCGGCGCCCCATCGGACCAGGTCAGGTTCTCGCGGAGATGGAAGACGTACCGGAGCCCATCGTCGGAGATCTCCCAGCGCTCGGCGAGCGAAGGGACGATCGTCCGCTCCGGCCACGCCTCCACGAGGCGGTCGAAGAGCTGCATGCACGCCTGGATGTTCGGCCACGCGATCGCGCTCTTCGGGTCGAGGTCGTCAGGCAGGAAGCTCGTCGCGACGCGCAAGCGCTCGGTCGCCGTGCGCGACTCGGGCGGCGTCCAGTGCTCGAATGCCCGCTGGTACGTCTCGTTCGCCGCGGCGAAACGGAGCGACGTGTGGAGCGCCAGCGCGAGCTTGAAGAGGACGAGCGCGATCTCCTGCCGCTCGCCGCGCTCCTCGAGCAGCGGCAGCAGGTCGCGGTAGTGCTCGATCGCCTCGTCGAGCGCGTACTCGAGGCGCGCCTTGTCGCCGGCCCGCAGCAGGTAGTCCGCCGCCTTCTCCTCGTCCTCCGCACGCAACCAGTGGTGGGCGAGGAGGCCGAGCACCTCGGCGTCCCGATCGCCATATCGCTCCTCGAGCCACTCGGCGGCGCGTCTGTGCAGGCGCGTTCGTTGGTCGGCGAGCAGCGTCCGATAGGCGGTCTCCTGGATCAGCGCGTGGCGGAAGCGGTATTCCGGCTGCGGCCAGCGCCGGCTCTGGCGGAGCAGTCCCAGCCGCTGCAACTCGTGCAGCTGGTCAGCCACCGGCTCGTCGAGCACGCCTTCGAGCAACGGCAACGCGAAGGTGCGCCCGAGGGCGGAGGCCGCGGTCACGAGATCGCGAGCCGTCGGCGAGAGGCGGTCGAGGCGCGCGAGAATCGCCTTCTCCACCGTCGGCGGCACCTCGACCTCGACGGCATGGTCGAACCGCCAGCCCTCCTCCTCGCGGACGAGGGCACCGACGTCCGCGAGCGAGCGGACGAGCTCCTCCAGGAAGAACGGGTTCCCGTCGGCCGCTTCGAGCACACGCCGTTCGAGCTCGACCGGCAGAGTCGCGGGCGCGACCAGTGCCGCGAGCAGCTCTCCGTCGGCGTCACCGAGCGGGCCGAGGTCGATCTCGCGTAGCAGATGCGGGAACTCGCGGCCCGCGTGCTCGCGCAGTCCCCACGAAGGATGGTCGCGCTCGGGCCGCAACGAGAGCACCAGCAGCACCGGCGCGTCCTCAGCGAGCGAGAGAAGCTGCTCGAGCAGGAGCACAGACGTCGGGTCGGCCCAGTGAAGATCCTCGAGGGCGAGCACGAGCGGCGCCGACTCCGCGAGCCGAGCGAAGAGCTGGCCGACGACCTCGAAGGTTCGCCACTGGAGTGCCTCCGGCGAGAGCTGCGAGGTGCGAGCCTCGGCCTCGCGCTCGAGCGCGACCTCGAGCAGTCCGCCCAGGTACGGGTAAAGCTCGTCGGCCTTGCCGTCGAAGAGCTGCTCCAGGCGTCGGCGCAGCCCGACGCGAACGCGGAGCTCGGGCTCCTCGGCTCCGGCGCCGATCCATTCGCCGCGCAGCAGGTCGCGGAACGGCCAGTACGGCAGCGACTCGCCGTACGAGACGCAACGGCCCTCGAGCCACGAGCTCCCTTCCCTCTCCGCGAGCTCGCGCAGCTCGTTGAGGAGCCGGGTCTTGCCGATGCCGGCGTCTCCCGAGACGACGAGGACACCTCCGCGGCCGGAGCGAAGCGCCTCGAGCGCCTCCCGGCCGAGACCGAGCTCGCGCGAGCGGCCGACGAGCCGGGTCTCGACGCCCGGCAGGCCACGTTGTGTCCGCCCCTCGGCTGCGACGCCGTGAACCGGCCACGCAGCTACCGCCTCGCTCTTTCCCTTCAGATCGAGCTCGAGCGGCTCGCCCCAGTCGAAGAGACCCTCGACCGCGCGGTGGGTCGCGTCGTCGACGAGCACCGAGCCCGGCTCGGCAGCCGACTGAAGCCTGGCGGCGACATTGACCGTGTCGCCGAACGCGGCGTACTCGACCCGCGAGCCGGCTCCGACCTCCCCCACCACTACTACGCCGGTCGCCGCACCGACTCTGACGCCGAAGCCTTCGGCGCCCCAGCCGCGCCGCACCTCACGGGCGTACTCCTCCATCTCGCCGACGATGCGCAGCGCGCAGCGAACCGCCCGCTCGGCGTCGTCCTCGCGCGTGGTCGGAGCGCCGAAGAACGCGAGAACGCCGTCCCCCGCGAGGTCCTTGACGTGGCCGCCGAGCGACTCGACCTCGCCGACGATCCGCGCGATCGCCTCACCGACGACGAGCCTCACGTCCTCCGGATCGAGCCGCTCCGCAAGCGCCGTCGAGCCGACGACGTCGGCGAAGACGGCCGTCAGGACCTTCCGCTCCTCCCGCACGCTTGTGGTCATACGAAGAGGAAAGCGAACGTGGGCGCCAGGTTCAAGCCCGCCGCCCGGCGTGAGCCGCGAGGGCGGAGGCCACCGCGTCGCCGCCGGCCGCCGAGCGCGCGGCCGCGTCGAGCGGCCGCGGGTCGGAATGCAGGCGGAGCTCGGTGCGGGCCTCGTCCAGCGCTCCGCGGCCGAGCAGCGCGGCCGTTGCGGCCCAGAGCGGCCCGTCCCACCGGGCGCCGTAGGCGCGCGGGGTCTCCGGCCGCGCGCCGCCGGCTCGGCCGGCGGCGCTTGCAGCCTCCTCCGCCTCCTCCGCCCGGAGTTGGCTGCAGAGCGAGATCAGCTCCGAGAGGTCGGCCACGGCCTCGACGTCCTGCAGCGCGGAGATGCGCGCGACACCGTGCGCGTAGAGATAGTCGCCGAGCAGGAGCGCCGTGTCGTCGTCTCCCGGCGCGAACAGGCGCGGCCGGCCGTAGTGGACGAGGTAGCCCTCGTAGATCGTCTCGAGCCCGAGCGCGTAGCGGGCCTCACCGAGCGGCGAGAAGACCGGGGTCCGGTCGCGCTCTTTTTCGGCCACGAGGCAGTCGGCCCAGAGCGAGCTCTCGGCGGACGCGTCGACGGCCATCGTCTCCCAGACGTCAAGCAGCAAAGCTCTCCAGCGCGACGACTGTGCGCTCGATCTCGTCCTCGCCGTGCGCCGTCGAGGGGAAGAGCGCCTCGAACTGCGACGGCGGGAAGTAGACGCCCCGCTCCAGCAGGTGCCTGAAGAGGGCGGCGTAGCGCTCGGTGTCGCAGCGCTGTGCGTCGTCGAAGCTGCGCACCGGCCCGTCGGCCATGAAAAGGGTGAGCAGCGCTCCGACTCTCTGCACCCGGCCGAACGGAGCGAGGCACTCCTCGAGCACGGCGGCCTGCCGTTCGAGCTCGTCGTAGACCACAGGGTCGCTCAGCCGGCGCAGCACTGACAGACCCGCGGCCGTCGCGAGCGGGTTCCCGGCGAGCGTGCCCGCCTGGTACACAGGACCGGCCGGCGCGAGCAGATCCATGAACTCGGTCCGGCCGCCGAAGGCCGCGAGGGGCAGCCCGCCGCCGACGATCTTCCCGAGCACCGTCAGGTCAGGCAGGACGCCGTAACGCTGCTGCGCGCCACCGCGTGCGACGCGGAAGCCGGTAATCACCTCGTCGAAGATCAGTAGCGCGCCCGAGGCGTCGCAGAGCCGGCGCAGCGTCTCGAGATAATCCGGGTCGGGCGGAACGACGCCCATGTTCGCCGCGACCGGCTCGACGATTATCGCCGCGAGGCCCTCGCCGTGCCGCAGCACCGCTTCGGCGGCAGCGTCGGGATGGTTGTACGGCACGACGATCGTGTCGCCGGCTGCTCCGGTCGGCACGCCCGGCGAAGCTGGGATCCCGAGCGTCGCGAGACCCGAGCCGGCACTTGCGAGCAGCGCGTCGGCGTGGCCGTGATAGCCGCCGGCCGCCTTGAGGATCCGGTCGCGCTTCGTGAACCCGCGCGCGAGGCGCAACGCGCTCATCGCCGCCTCGGTACCGGACGAGACGAGCCTCACCTTCTCGACCGACGGCACCGCGGCGACGATTTCGGCGGCAAGCTCGACCTCGGCCTCGGTCGCCGCTCCGAAGCTCGTGCCGCGCAGCGCGGCCTCGCGCACCGCCTCGACGGTCTGCGAGTCGGCATGGCCGAAGAGGAGCGGCCCCCAGGACATGACCCAGTCGAGGAGCCGTCGCCCGTCCTCGGTCTCGATGTACGCCCCCTCCCCGCTGCGCACGAAGACTGGCTCGTCGATCCCGACCGCACGCATCGCCCGCACGGGCGAGTTCACGCCGCCGGGAATCAGCTCGAGCGCGCGCTGGTAGAGGTCGCTACGGGCCCTCAGCACCGGTCGGCGCCTACAACCACGCCGCCAGGTCCTTGGCCCAGTAGCTGACGATCAGATCGGCGCCGGCGCGCTTGATTGCGGTGAGCGACTCGAGCGCCGCGGCCTGCTCGTCGAGCCAGCCCGCCTGCGCCGCTGCTCTCACCATCGCGTACTCGCCCGAAACGTTGTACGCCGCGAGCGGAACCTCGAACGCCTCGCGCGCTGCGCGGATCACGTCGAGGTACGGGAGCGCCGGCTTGATCATGATCGCGTCGGCTCCCTCGGCGAGGTCGATCTTGCACTCGCGAATCGCCTCGCGGACGTTGGCCGGATCCATCTGGTAGCCGCGCCGGTCGCCGAATGCGGGCGCGCTGTCGGCCGCCTCGCGGAACGGGCCGTAGAAGGCGGAGGCGTACTTCGCGGAGTAGGCGAGGATCGGCGTCTTCTCGAAGCCGTAGTCGTCGAGCGCCTCGCGGACCGCGCCGACCCGCCCGTCCATCATGTCGCTCGGTGCAACGACGTCCGCGCCTGCCTCGGCGTGGCTGACCGCCGTGCGCGCGAGCAGCTCGAGACTCCGGTCGTTGTCGACATCGCCGTCGACCACGACGCCGCAATGGCCGTGGGACGTGTACTCGCACAGGCAGACGTCCGTGAGCAGGACGAGCTCGGGGAAGCGCGGACGCAGCGCGCGCAACGCCTGCTGGACGATCCCGTCGTCCTCCCAGGCGCCGGTCGCCTCCTCGTCCTTCTCCGCCGGGACGCCGAAGAGCAGCAGGGCGCGAACGCCGCTCGAGGCGAGCGTCTCCACTTCGCGGAGCAGCCCCTCGAGGTCGAAGCGCGCCATCGCCGGCAGCGCCTCGTTGGAGAGCGGCTCCGGCGCGACGAAGAGGGGCATCACGAACTGATCGAGCGAGAGCTGCGTTTCGCGCACGAGCCCACGCAGCGTCGCGGTGCGGCGGAAGCGGCGGAGCCGGGTGACCGGGAACGGGCTCATGCCGAAAGAGTACGCCGCAGGTTGCTCAGGCCGCCGGCGCCGGCGGTGATTCCGGCGACGGCCCTTGCTTCGGCTCGACTCCGATCTCCGCGAGCGGATGCGCAGCGTCCCAGGGTGCGAGTTCGATCCGCTCGGCAAAGAACTCCCATGCCGCACGTCCGGCCGCGAGCAGCGGAAGCGCCACGAGGATCCCCGGGAAGCCGTAGATCTCCCCGCCGGCGAGCAGCCCGAAGATCACGAGCAGCGGATGGAGCCGCAGCGAGCGTCCCATCACGTTCGGAACGACGACGTGCCCCTCGAGCTGCTGGATCCCGAGGAAGAGCAGCGTCACCCACAGCGCCGACAGCGGGTGCTGGACGAGCGCGTACAGCACGGGCGGCGCCGCGCCGAGCCACGGCCCGATGTACGGAATGAGCTCGGTCACGCCCGCCCAGGCGCCGAAAGCGGCGGCATAGCGGCCTCCGTGGGGCATCAGGCCCACGAGGCCGAGGATCCACAGTCCCAGGCCGGAACTCAGGCCGATGATCAGCGAGAGCAGGAGCTGGCCCTTGACGTAGCTCGCGACCGCCTGCTCCATCCGCACGATCAGCCCACCGCGACCGTGCGGCGGGAATCGTCGGTCTAACGCCTCCGTCAACCGCTGCATGTCGAGGAGCATGTAGATCGAGACGACGATCACGAGGAAGGCGTCGAAGAGAAGCGTGACCACGGCGACACCCGCTCCCTCGGCCCAGCGCAGCGCCTTCGATGTGTACTTCTGGACGTCCTTCGTCCCGACCTGGTTGAGGAACTTCTCTCCCCGGCGCTGCACGTGCACGCTGCTCAGGTGGTGGCGGTCGAGGAAGCGCTGGAACCGCGCGAGATCCTGCTCCGTACCCGTCCGGTGCGGGTGTCCGGACTCGACCGTAAAGTAGTTGTCGACCCGGTGGGCGGCGCTGCGCGTCTCCTGCACGACCACCGTGGCGAGAGCGAGGACCGCCAGTGCGACAGCTGCTGCAAAGGCGAGATAGACGAGGGCCACCGCCGGCCCACGAGGGATCCAGGCCCGCCCGAGCCCGCGAACGAGCGGGTTGAGAAGCAGGGCGATGAGCAGCGCCACGAGAAACAGGAAGAGCACGTGACGCACCGCTCCCGCAACCGTCCACAGCAGCAGGAGCAGCAGCGGCAGCGCCACCAGTTGCACCCAACGTGGGATCTCGATCCGCACGGAAGCGGGCCGCGACATGCGAGCGATGGTAGGGAGGCCGTCGTACGGACTCGGGGCAATTTGGCGCTGGACTGGTTGGAAGAGCCGCGGACCTACGGTAAGGTGCCGCGCGACATGCCGTCCTCACGCCCCAAGGGGAGGCGGCGGGTCGAACGCAAGCAGGCGCGTGCTGCGCGCCGTGCGCGCCGCTTGGCCCTCATCGTCCTCCTCGCCGCGGTTTTCCTCGCGGCCATCGGCCTGACCGCGTTCGGCGGCGGGACGGTGCGGACGGCGGCGATCATCCCCCAGCGAAGCCTGGCCACCGCCGCGCAGACGCGGCCGACCCCGGAGATCGTCGCGCAGCGCGGATCGCTGAATCTGCAGATGCCGATCTCGAAGTCGCGCCTGACCGCGATCGGGTACCACACGGCGCACGACGGCGCCCTCTCGCTCAAGCCGCTCGGCCGCCAGGGGAACGAGGGGGTCGTGCAGCGGGTGATCCATGGGATCTTCGGAGGCGGCGGCGGGTCGCCGAGGTGGTACGACCTGAGCGGCGGCGGAAAGTCCGCGATCGACGTCGGAGCGCCGGTCGGCAGCGACGTGTACTCACCGGTCGACGGGAGCGTCGTCGCGATCCGGCCGTTCATCGTCGAGGGCAAGACGTACGGGTCCGAGATCGACATCCAGCCGCAGACCGCCCCGTCGCTCGTCGTGGCGGTGACGCAACTCGTCGCCGACCCGGCGCTCACCGTGGGCACCTCAGTCGTCAGCGGCGCGACGAAGCTCGGCCGCGTCGCCGACCTCGCCGCGATCGAGAAGCAGGCGCTCGCGCGCTACACGAACGACGCGGGGAACCACGTGACCGTCGAGGTCCGCACCGCACCGGTGCTCACGACCGGCTAGAGAGAAGCGCACGCGTGAAGATCCTCTTCCTCGCGGACGTTTTCGGCGTCCCCGGGCGCCGCGCCGTGGAGGAGCACCTGCCGGCGCTGCGCGAGCGCTACGACGCCGACCTCGCGATCGTCAACGGGGAGAACGCGGCGGACGGCGCCGGCATCACGGGCAAGCTCGCCGACAAGCTGCTCGCGGCCGGAGCGGACGTGGTCACCCTCGGCAACCACACCTATCGCCGCGGCGGGATCGCCTCTTACCTCGCGACGAGCGAACGCGTGATCCGGCCCGCGAACTCCGGCTCCGAGGCGCCCGGCCGCGGCCTCGCGGTGGTGGAGGCGCGCAACGGAGTCGCCGTCGCGGTGATCAACCTGCTCGGACAGCTCTTCCTCCCGACGCCGGTCTCACCCTGGGAGATGGTCGACGCGCTCGTGGACGAGGCACGCGCGGCCGCGCGAGTCGTCGTCGTCGACTTTCACGCCGAGGCAACGAGCGAGAAGGTTGCGCTCGCGACCTGGCTCGACGGCCGCGTGACCGCCGTGATCGGCACCCACACGCACATTCAGACGAACGACGCACGCATCCTCCCCGGCCGCACGGCGGCGATCAGCGACGCCGGGATGACGGGCCCTCACGACTCGGTGATCGGTGTGAAGGCGGAGCTCGCGATCGCCCGGATGCGGACGCGCTTACCCGTCCGGTTCGAGCCGGCGGAAGGCGACGTGCGGCTGGAGGGCGTCCTCCTCACATGCACCGGCGAGGGGCGCGCCGAGGCGCTCGAGCTCGTCCGCGTCCCTGTCTGAGACGGCCACGAGCTTTCGCAGCGGCAAGGCCGGGGCAAGGAGTGCGAGCGCGGCGAAGGGGAAGAACCACGGGATGTACGTGTAGAGCCAGTACGTCATGACGAGCTCGAAGCCGGCAAGCAGCACGGCCGTGAACGCGGCGAGCTGTAGCGGCGACTTGCGGCGCGGGAAGAAGGCGACCACGACGGCGCCCGCGATGAGCAGCCCCTGAAGTCCGCGCTGCACGAAGTGGAGGTCCGGCAGCCCGCGCGCGTGGTACTGCCTCCAGTCCCAGAGCGACCACGGTGCGGAACGCCCGATCTGGAAGCTGAACGTCCTCGTGAAGAAGACGTGCGCCTCGTGCAGCGGGTGGGGTTCGAGCAAGAGGATCGAGAATGCGGCGAGCGTGGCGGCAGCGAAGCCGAGCGCGAAGCGCCAACTCGGCCTGCGGCCCGGATACGTGAGCCACAGCGGCGCGACGACGAGAGAGGCGAACTTCGTCAAGCCCGAGAGCGCCGCCATCGCACCGCGAGCGGCAGGTGCCGAGACGAGCCAGAAACCCCAGACGAGGAAGCACGGCATGATCGCGTCGTTCGTGTTCGAGTTCGAGACGTATTGCGTGAACGGATACGCGGCCCACGCGAAGCCGAGCACGGCCGCGAGCCTCGGCCCTCCGAACCGGAGCCCGACCAGCCAGAGGCCGAGCAGCGTGAGCAGGTCGAAGGCGATCGCGGTGAAATGCGACGCCGGCAGGTCGTCCCATTTCCCGCTCCACCCGAGCGCGAGATAGCCGGGGATGTATGACTCGTACGCGACCGGCCCATAGGTGTCTCCCTCGGGGTTCGCGCCTTCGCAGCGGCCGTTCGTCTGGATCCAGTTGCGAATCTCGCCCGAAGCGTCCGCGGGCCCGCACGCCCTGAGCGCCTTGCCGTCCGGGCTCGTCTTCTCGACCGGGAAGTTTCCCCACGGCGCCTGCCCGTTGACGATCCGCTCGGCGCCGATCACGCCGGAGTAGCCGACGTCGATGACGTTCGATTTCTCGACGTTGAGCCCGATGCGGAAGCCGGCGAGGAAGACGGTGGCCGCGAGCAGCACCCAGACCGGCCAGCGAGGCGAGCCCGGTGTGCCGCGATTGCGAACACCTATCCAGGTCCCGCGCAGCAAGACCCAGATGAGCAGCGGATAGAAGAGCGGCACGGCCGTGAAGACATCGCCGTGGTTGAAGAACCACAGCGACGCCGTCGGTGAGAGCAGGAAGAGCAGGTCGAGGCTGCGGAGCGAGAAAAGCCGCCGGAAATCCACGAGCCCGACGAAGAAGACGAGACAGAAGGCGCCCCAGACCCACGGGTTGTTGATCGTCGTGCCGCCGAAGGCGCCCGGTGAGCCGCGCGCCATTCCCCAGGCCACCTGCGGCCCCGTCCACGCCTCGGTCACGTCGCCGGTCGCGTCCACCACCGTGCCCTCGGCGATCTCGCCGGCCGAGATGTTCCTCCCGCTCCACCAGACCTTGATGTTCCACTGGCCGGACTTCGCGCTGTACGTCGCCTCGTCGCTGAACCCCGAGCGGGGGTAGCGCGCCAGCCACGCCGCGACCTTCGGATAGCGCTCGAACGTCTGAATCGCCTGCTGCTGCGAGAGTGACGCCGAGGGCCGGCGCGGGACGAACGGCGTCTGGACGAGACGTCCTTTCCCGTCGAAGACAGGAGCGGTGATCGTCGTCGGGTTCGTGCGCGTCGCGCCGAACGCAGGCGAGGCGAGTGCTGCGGCGGCGAGCGCGGCGAGGGCGACGGCGCGGAGACCCCTCACCCGAGAAAGGCTACTCAGCCCTCGCCCTGCGAAACGACCAGAGCTTGTTCCCGACGAAATTCAGCGGCGTCACGAGCACGATCGCGGCGGCCTGCGCCGGGAGCTTGCCGAGATTGCCGTACACGATCAGCAGGTGGAGCATGACGAGGTTGGCGCCGAGCGCGGCAAGCGAGACGAGGAAGAAACGCATCCCCTGGATCCCGACGTGACCACGGTGCTCGCGGAACGTCCAGAGCCGGTTCCAGGTGTAGTTGCTCGTGACGGCAACGAGGAACGAGCACGTCGCGGCGACGAGGTAGTGGACATCCTCGTGCAGGAGCGCGTCGTAGACCGCGAGGTTGATGAGGTAGCCGACCGCGCCGACCGCACAGAACTTACCGAGCTCCTGCCAGTTGCGAACGGAGCGGAGCGACGAGCGTAGCGACGCCCACGCTCGCCGGCGCTGCGTCAAAAGCGGGGCGGCCGGGCGTTCCACGGTCGCCAGCGAGAGTAGCGCCTCCGGCACCTCAGGCTGCGGAGACATATTCGATTCTCATGCCGGCGGGCTCGACCTCGCGCATGGCGCCGTCCTGCTCCACCATGAGCGCGGAGACGGTTCCGTCAGGAGCGATGAGGAGATCGCGCAGTACCCCGAGCTCGTGCTGCGCGTTCGCGACGGTCTCGCCGAGGAGTGCCCGCAGTGAGCGCGACCGGCCCCGGTAGAAGTCCACGTCGTCCAGCAGCAGGAGGGCCGACGGCACTGCGATCTCGTCCTCCCGCGGATCGGCGGTGGCGTAGACGAGGAAGCGCTGGCTCTCGTCACGGCAGAGCACGACGAAGCCGATCACCCGCCACGCGTCGGCGCCGAGCAGCACGTCCACCGGGCGTCCGAGGCGGATCTCCTGGAGACGCACAGGAAGCAACAGCAGCTCGATGGCGGACCTCGACCCCATGGGCGTCATGCTTCCTAACCGATCGGCTGCCGCGGAAACTCGGCTACCCCGCGACGAGGGGGACGAAGCGACAGGGGACGGTGCGAACGACGGCCGGCCCTTCCGGGGTTCGCACGACGACCTCGAGCCACTGCCCTCCCGGGCCGCCGACGGGGACGACGAGCCGGCCGCGCGGCTCGAGCTCGTCATAGAGCGCGGGCGGCGCCTCGAGGGCGGCGGCTGCGACGGCGATCGCACCGAACGGCGCGTGTTCCGGCACGCCGCGAGTCCCGTCGCCGACGTGGACCTGCACGCGGCGCTCGTAGCCGGCCGCAACGAGATTCGCGCGCGCCGTCTCAGCGAGCTCCGGGATCCGCTCGATCGTGTGCACCTCGCCGGCGAGCTCGGCGAGCACGGCAGCCTGATAGCCCGAGCCGGTGCCGACGTCGAGCACGCGTTCGTCCCCGCGAAGCGCGAGCTGCGCGCAGATGAGGGCGACCATGTAGGGCTGCGAGATCGTCTGCCCGCCACCGATCGGCAGCGCGGCGTCGGCATACGCCTCCTCCCGCACGTCCGGAGGGGCGAAGAGCTCGCGCGGCACGCGTTCCATCGCCGCGAGCACCCGCTCGTCGTCGATCCCGCGCCTGCGGAGCTGCCACTCGACCATCCGGGCGCGTTCGTCAGCCCACACTCGCGAGCGCCTCCATCGACTCAGGCACCGCGACGCCGAAGTGCTCGAGCACAGCGGGTGCGACGTCGGTGATGCGTCGCGGTTCGGCCCTGAAGCCGACGGTGACGAGCGGCACGAGAGAGTCGCCCGCCACGAGCGAGCCGTGGCTGCCGCCGCCGGCGTGATGTCGGCCGCCGAGATCGGCGAGCTCCCAGCCCTCCGCGGCGGAGACGAGCAGCTCGCCCGAATTCGGGTTCGCGAGAGCGGAGCGGGCCCGCCAGGCGGCGTCGGGAAAGTCGAGCTTCTCGGCCGGTGCATCCGCACCATCCCGGCGAGCCACCACTTCGTCTCCCTCGCGGCGGAGGGTGACCTCGACTGCCGGGAAGCCGTCGAGCCGACGCGCCAGATTCGCCGCATCCGTGCGCGCGCCCGGCAGGAGGTAGACCTGAGCCGCGCGATTCGAAGCCGCGACGACGACCTCGCCGGCGACGTCCTCGAACCGCTCCTCCAGCCTCGCGACCCGCTCGACCGGCGTCTGGCCGTGATCCGAGAGGAGCACGACCGCATAGCGCTGGAGGAACTCGTCGGGCCCGCCCGCAGCCTCGAATAGCGCGCCGATCGCCGCGTCGCACTGCTCGAGCGCGCGCTCGGCCGCCTCACCGTCCGGGCCGGAAGCGTGAGCCACGAAGTCGTACGTGGAGAGGTAATACGCGAGGAAGTCGAAGCCGTCGCGCGTGACGAGCCACCGTCCGACGGCGGCGGCGTACGCGTCGACCGAGCCCTCACGGCGGCTGCGCACCGCGAACGGCGCGCCCGTCCGGTCCGACTCGAAGAGCCCGTAGAAAAAGAAGCGGCGCGGCCCGTAGGCGGCTCGGTTCAGGCCCGGAAGCGTTGGCAGGTAGCGATTGCGGCCGCGGTAGCACGTGATGTTGACGGCCGCTGCGACGAAGCCGGCGTCCTCGAGTGCCTCGTAGACGGTCACCGCGTCGCGGGAAAGGTGGCGCGAGTTCATGTTGAAGATCGGGTCGAGCAGCGATTGCGAGAGCCCGGCCGCGCGGAGGGCCGCGAACGACGACCCGTACTCCACGATGCGCCGCTCCCGCCGGTTCCACCAGACGAGCGACGGGATGTGGTGGACGCCCGGGCCGGCGCCGGTCGCGATCGAGGTCAGGCAGACCGGAGTGAGCGAGGGGAAGACGGATGTCGCCCGGCGGTATTCACCGTGCTCCGCGAGGAACGACAGCGCGGGGGCACCGCTCTCGACCGCGCGCTCGAATGCAGCCGGAGTCATCCCGTCGATGACGATCAGAACGAGCTTGCGTGGCATGCCGCGGGGTTACTCGTCTCGCGCGAGCGTTCGCAAACCCGCGTACCGCTCAGGTCTTGCCCGCCGGAGCCGCGCCGCGAGAGCCGGTAGGGCCAGTGCCTCGAGGTAGCCGACGACGGGGATCCATGCAGCGGCCGCGAGCAACAGAGCCGCGCCTCCGACCAGCGTTGCGGTTCCGCCGCGTGTCCCTCCGCGCCTGAGCGCACCGGACACGACCTGGGACGCACCAAGACTCCCGAGGAGCCCGCCGACGATGCCGCCGAGTCGGTCGATCCAGCCACCCGTCTGCCACGAGGCGATGGCGAAGCCCAGCCCGGCGCCCACGCCGGCGGCGGCGATCGCTGCGACGAACAGCGCTGCTCGTTTGCTGCCGCTGAAGCTCGCGAACAACACGCCAGCCGCTGCGCCGCAACCGACCGAGACGCCGATCCAGTACCACGATCCCACGGCAGAACCGTAACCGCGCGCGCCTTCTGTCCGTTGTTCGCGCAGACCAGGCCCAGGAGGATTCGCGTTGACCGCAGACGGACGCCCGTTGCTCGTTTTTTTCACGTCCCGCCGCTCGGGACCGGCTCGCCGCATGGAGAGCCTGCTCGCGCACATCGCGCGTAAGGAACGCGACCGTCTGCGTGTGAGCAAGGTCGACGTCGACGACCGGCCCGACCTCGCCGAGCGCTTCCGCATGCAGCAGGTGCCGTCGCTCGCCCTCGTGGTCGACAGCCGCGTGGTTTCCCGGCTCGAGGGCCGCGCAACAGCTCCGCGGATCGAGTCGATGCTCGAGCCGCATCTCCGCGAAGTCGACGTCGCGGCTGCCTAGACGGGCTGCTCGAGTCTCGCGATCACAGCGAGGCCGAAGTCGGCGGCCCGTTTGCCGTCGATGACGCGGTGGTCGAACGTGACGGAGATGTTCCCCATCCGGCGGACGTCGACCTCGCCGTCGCGGACGACCGGCCGTTCCTCGATGCGGTGCACGCCGAGGATCGCGACCTCCGGGTGGTTGACGAGCGGCGTCACGAACAGACCGGCGGCCTTGCCCGCGCTCGTGACGGTGAACGTGCCGCCGCGCAGCTCTTCGGGCTTGAGGTTCGCGGCATGCGCGGCCTCCCCGAGCCGCCGTACTTCAGCGTCGAGCTCGTCGAGCGAGAGCTTGTCGGCCGCGTGCACGACGGGCACGACGAGCCCCTGCTCGGTCTGCACGGCAATCCCGATGTCGTAGCTGTCGAGCAGCACGAGCTCCCTGTCGTCGACGCGGGCGTTGAGCTCGGGGTACTCGCGCAGCGACTCGGTGACGGCGTGGAGGACGAGCGGCAGGAGCCGCTTCAGATCCACGTCCGAGAAGTCGCATTCCTCGACCCAGGTCACCGCGGGTATCTCCCGGTGCGCGCGCGTCAGGTGCTCGAACATCTGTCGGCGGACTCCGCGCAGCGGGACTCGCGTCCCTTCTGGACCCTTCTCGGTGCCAGGCACCGGGACATGGCCGGAAGAGCCCGCAGCGGCACGCACGTCTTCCTCGGTGATCCGCCCCTGCGGCCCGGTCCCGGTCACGGTGGCGAGGTCGATTCCGAGCTCTTGAGCGACTTTGCGGACGAGCGGCGTTGCGCGCACCTTCGCCTCTCCCACCCGCTGCGCCGCAGCGGGTGTCTCCTTGGGCCGCGTCTCGGTGCCTGGCACCGGGACGTGGCCGGAATTGTCTCCTCCGATCACCACGAGGACCGTCCCGACCGGCACGACCTCGCCTTCGGCCACGAGGATCCGCGAGACCTTCCCGCCCGCCGGGGACGGGATCTCGACCGTCGTCTTGTCGGTCGCGATCTCGACGAGGGGCTCGTCCTCGAGGACGTTCTGGCCCTCCTCGACGAGCCACCGCGCGACTTCGCCTTCGGTCAGACCCTCCCCCAGGTCGGGCAGCTTGAACTCGTAGGCCACGGCCGTTGAGGCTAGACGAACGACTCGAACCCCGACGCGACCTCCTCGGCGCAAGTAGACGCTCAACGAGGCTCCTGCACCCAGGCGTCGGCCGGCGCGAGCAAGACGCGCAACCCGATCCGGTGGCCCTCGTCGTCCCGGAACTCCCAGAGCGAGACGGCCTGCTCGTCGCCACGGAGCGTCGGTGCGACCTCGGCCGGCACGTAACCGGCCTGAAGACGCTGCGCAGCGTCGTAAACGGCGACCGCGTTCGGATCGTGCTCGTTCTCCGGCTCGCGGATGAGCGCGAGGCGTCGCCCCGGCGCGAAACCGTCGTCCTGCAAGGCGTCGGCGCGGTACGACGCGCCGGCGAGCTTGACGACCCGCACGCGTGGGTCGTCCCACTTCATCGCGTCTCCGGTCGCGGCGTCGCGCAGCCAGTAGCCCGACTCGCCGCGCTCGAGCCAGATCCTTACTCGTTCAGAACTCGAGGAGTCGCCTGCAGGCACCAACCACCCGCTCGACGGACGGCATATAGCGATCCTCGATCTTCCAATACGGATACGGGACGTCGAAGCCGGTGACGCGGATCACGGGGCCGTGGAGGTCGAGGATCGCCTTCTCCGCGAGGATCGCGGCGATCTCCGCGCCGAAGCCCGCCGTGCGGGGCGCCTCCTGCACCACGACCACGCGCCCCGTCTTGGCCGCCGACGCAAGCAGCGCGTCCTCGTCGAGCGGCCTGAGCGAGCGCAGGTCGAGCACCTCGATCGACGCCTCGCCCTCGAGCTCGTCGGCCGTGCGCTCGCACACGGACACCATCGCGCCGTAGGCGACGAGCGTGACGTCCGTGCCCTCCCGCGCGAGCCGCGCCTGGCCGAGCGGGACGACGTGCTCGCCCTCCGGCACCTCCTGCTTCTCACCCCGATAGATGAGCTTCGGTTCGAGCACGACGACTGGATCGGGGTCGCGGATCGCAGCAGCGAGGAGCCCCTTCGCGTCGGCTGGAGTCGACGGGATCGCGACCTTCACGCCGGGCGTGTGGACGTAGTACGCCTCGGGCGAGTCGTCGTGGAGCTCGGGCGCCCGCACGCCGCCGCCGTACGGCATGCGCACGACGAGCGGGAACTCCATCTGACCGCCGGTGCGCCAGCGGTAACGGCCGACGTGGGTGATCAGCTGGTCGAGACAGGGATACGAGAAGGCGTCGTACTGCATCTCGCAGACCGGACGCCAGCCGGCCATGCAGAGCCCCACCGCGCTGCCGAGGAGTCCCGCTTCGGCGAGCGGCGTGTCGACGCAACGGTTTTCGCCGAACCGCTCCCGCAGTCCCGCGGTCGCGCGAAAGACACCGCCGGCGCGACCGACGTCCTCCCCCATCACCATGACCGTGTCGTCGCGCTCGAGCTCGATGTGCAGCGCGTCGTTCACGGCCTCGACAAGGAAGAGCTCAGCCATCCCAGCCCTCGCGCAGGTTCGGCGGCGGGAGGACATAGGCGTTGTCGAAGACGAGCTCGGGATCCGGCTCGGGCTCCGCCTCGGCCTCGGCGATTCCTTGCCGCATCGTCTCGAGCGCCTCGTTCTTCGTCTCCTCGGCGGTCGCATCGTCGAGCACGCCGAGCCGCCGGAGATAGGCGTCGTAGCGCCCGACGCACTCGTTGCGCTTCTCCTCCTCGACGCGATCGAGGTCGATGTACGCGCGCGGGTCGTCGGCGGTCGCGTGCGGGGCGGCCCGGTAGGTGACGGCCTCGATGAGCGTCGGCCCACCGCCGGCACGCGCCCGCTCGACCGCCTCGCGCGTGGCCTCGTACACCGCGAGCACGTCACCCCCGTCGACGCGCGCCCCGGGCATCCCGTAGCCGACCGCCTTGTCGACGAGCGCCTCCGCACGCGTCTGCGCCTCGAGCGGCGTCGAGATCGCCCACTGGTTGTTGTTGCAGAAGAGGATCAGCGGCGCCTGCATCACCGCCGCGAGGTTGGCTCCCTCGTGGAACGCGCCCTCGCTCGTCGCGCCGTCGCCGAAGTACGCGATCGCGACGGTCGAGTTGCCCTTCAGCTTCTCGCCCCAGGCGAGACCCGCGGCGTGCGGGACCTGCGTCCCGATCGGCACGCAGATCGAGGCGACGCGGTACTGCGCCGGGTTCCACCAGCCGGCCGGATGCCCGCGCCACCAGTGGAGGACAGTGCTCGCCGGGATGCCGCGCAGCAGCCCGATCGCCGACTCGCGGTAGCTCGGGAAGATCCAGTCCTCGTCGGCGAGCGCGTGCACCGAGCCTGCCTGCATCGCCTCGTGGTTCCAGAAGATCGCGTACGTCCCGATCCGGCCCTGGCGGTGGTAGACGACCGAGCGCTCGTCGTACGTGCGCAGGAGGATGAGCGAGCGGTAGATGGCGAGGAGCTCGTCCGCGCCGAGGCCCTCGACCTCCCGCTCGTCGTCGAGCACGCGACGGAGTTCGTGCGCGTCGGGAGCGACCTTCGCCACGGGCGCGAAGCCTAGTCTGCAAGTCGCACTTGCCGCGAAGGAATAACCGGGCACAATCCTTGGGGTGGCTACCGGCAATAGCGAGGCCCTGTCGGATAGGGCGAACGAACTCGTCTCCTTCGTCCCCCGCCTGACGATCGAGTGGCTCCGGTCGAGCCCCGATCTCCGCTGGCTCGAGGTCGACGGCACACTCGCCTTCGTCGACATCTCGGGTTTCACCGCGATGTCGGAGCAGCTCTCGAGCCGCGGACGGGCCGGTGCCGAGGAGGTCACGGACGTGATGAACGCCACCTTCTCGGCGCTCCTCGATCGGGCGTACGCGCTCGGCGGCGGCCTGCTCAAGTTCGGCGGCGACGCCCTGCTGCTCCTGTACGAGGGCGAGGATCACGCCGCGCGCGCCGCCAAGGCGGCCTTCGAGATGCGTACGACGCTGCGGGCGATCGGGCGCCCTCGCACCTCAGCGGGAACGGTGCAGCTGCGGATGCACGCCGGGCTCCACACCGGCCGCTTCCAGTTCTTCCTCGTCGGCGACTCCCACCGGGAGCTGCTCGTCACCGGGCCCGCCGCGAGCCGGACGGTCGAGATGGAGGCCGCCTCCGAAGCCGGCGAGATCCTCGTCAGCCCGGAGACCGCGGCCGAGCTAGAGGCCTCGACGCTTGGCGAGGAGAAGGGGCCTGGACGGCTCCTACGGGCTGCGCCTGAGGCGACGGGGTCGCTCGAGCTCTTGCCCGACCTCGACGGCATCCCGATCGAGCTCGCGGTGCCCAGGCCTCTTCGCGCTCAGCTGCTCGACGTCGGGCCGTTCGAGGGCGAGCATCGGCACGCGGCGATCGCGTTCGTCCGCTACTCCGGTGTCGACGAAATCATCGCGACCGAGGGACCGGTTGCCGCCGCCGAGGCGATCGAGGTCCTCGCGCAGGCGATCCAGCAGGCGGCGGACGATCACGACGTCACCTTCCTCGAGAGCGACGTCGATCGCGACGGAGGCCGGATCATCCTCGTCGCGGGCGCGCCGCAGACCTTCGGCGACGACGAGGAACGGCTTCTGCGCACGGTCCGGACGATCGTCGATACCGGCCTCCCGCTCCCGGTACATGTCGGCGTCAGCGAAGGCCGTGTCTTCACCGGCCAGGTCGGCGCGCCGTTCCGGCGGACCTACACCATCCTCGGCGACACCGCCGCGCTCGCGGCGCGGCTGATGGCGAAGGCGGGGGAGGACGAGATCTGGGTCGCGGCCTCGGCCTACGAGCGCGGCGGCGGCCGCTTCACGGCGGAGGAGCTCGAACCGCTCCAGCTCAAGGGCAAGTCCGAGCCGCAGCGCGCCTTCGTACTCGGCGGGCTCACGGGCGAGGCCGATTCCCCGCCGGCCGGAGCGGCCAAGCTGCCATTCGTCGACCGCGAGCGGGAGCGCGCCGTGCTCGGTGCCGCCGTCGCGCCGGTGCGGATGGGATTCGGAACGATGGTCGAGCTGATCGGCGAGCCCGGCATCGGGAAGTCCCGCCTCGCCGACGAACTGCGGGACAACTGCGGCGACATGGAGCAGATCACGCTCCGGTGCGAGCAGTACGAGTCGTCGACGGCGTATCACCCGTTCCGCCCCTTCCTCCGCTCGGTTCTCGACGTCGAGCTCAATGGCGGCGGCGAGCACAACCGCACCGTCCTTTCGGAGCGGCTGGCGACGATCGACGGCGATCTCGTCCCTTGGGCACCGCTGCTCGGCGCTCCACTCGACGTGGAGGTCGAAACGACCCCGGAGGTGGACGACCTCGACCCGTCGTTCCGACGAGCCCGCCTGCACGGCGTGGTTGGGTCGCTGCTCGGCAAGGTCCTCGAGTCGCCGACCCTCCTCGTCTTCGAGGACGTGCACTGGATGGACGACGCATCCTCCGACCTCCTTCGCCACATCGGAACGCAGCTGCCGACGAAGCCCTGGTTGACCTGCACGACGCGTCGGCCAGAAGGGGAAGGGTTTCTGGCGACGGAGGGAACACCGCCGCTGCCGGCGCTGACGCTGCGGCTCGAGCCGCTGCCTGCGGAGGATGCGAAGACGCTGATCCGCGCCGCCGCCGGCGAGCGAAGCCTCACCGACCAGGAGCTGACGGACATCTTCGATCGCGGAGCGGGAAACCCGCTCTTCCTGCAAGAGCTCGCATCGCCTGAGGGAGAGGGCGAGGAGCAGATGCCGGACACAGTCGAGTCGCTCGTCGCGACGCGGATCGACCGCCTCGCGCCGGGTGACCGAGCCCTGCTGCGCTGGGCGTCGGTCCTGGGTGCGTCGTTCTCCGGCGCCCTGATTGCAGACGCGCTCGACGGCGACCCCACGTCCGCCTCCGACTCGGAGGCGTGGGACCGTCTGGCCGAGTTCGTGGAGCGAGACCCGGAGGTCCCGGGGGCCTTTCGCTTCCGGCACGCCCTCATCCGAGACGGCGCCTACGAGGGCCTGTCGTTCAAACGCCGCCGAGAGCTTCACGGCCGCGTTGGCGAAGTGCTCGCGCAGCGAGAGCCCGATGCCCTCGAGCTTCTCTCGCTCCACTTCCACCGGGCCGAACGTCCGTCCGAAGCCTGGACGCACTCGTGGGCGGCCGCACGTCGAGCTCACTCGAAGTGGGCCAATCTCGAGGCGGCCCAGTTCTACGAGCGCGCGCTCGGTTGGTCCGACGCCGTTCCCGATCTCACGCCCGAAACGATCGCCGAGGTGTGGGCGGCGCTTGCGGAGTGCCAGTTCCTCACCGGGCATTACGACCGCAGCGCAGCTTCGTACGAGCAAGCCCGGAAGCTCCTCGAGGAAGGCTCACCGGTGTACATCAAGCTGCTCGCCAAGGAGGGTCTGATCCGCGAGGAGATGGGCGAGTACGAGGAAGCGATCCGCCGGCATCGCGATGGCCTCGCCTCGGTCGAGCGGCTTCCCGAGGGGCCGGAGCGCGACTCGCTTCACCTCGAGTTGAGCATGTACGTCGCTCACGCTCTCTACCGGGAGGGTGACTTCGAGGAGTGCCTCCGTCTCTGCGACGAGGTTATGAGGCTGGCCCTCGAGATCGACGACCGGGAGCAGCTCGGCAACGCGTACCTCCTGCTGCACGTCGTGCATATGCAGATCGGCTCCCCGGAGCGGGTTTCCTTCCGGGGCATAGCGCTTCCAATCTTCGAGGAGCTCGGGAACCTCAAGCGTCAGGCCACGGTCCTGAACAACCTCGGCATCGACTACTACTACGAAGGCGACTGGACCAGAGCGCTCGACATCTACGAGCGAAGCCGGGCGCTCTTCGAGCGCCTCGGTGACGTCACCAACGTCGCGATGGCGAACAACAATGTTGCCGAGATCCTCTCCGACCAGGGCCACTGGGAAGAGGCGCGGCGCCTATTCGAGGAGGTGCTCGAGACCTCCGACCGCGCGGGCCGCCGCTCGCTCGCATTACTGGCGCGTCTCAATCTCGGCCGAGCCGCCGCTCGCGAAGGCCACTTCGACGAAGCGGACGACCTCTTCGCCGAGGCCGCAGAGGGATTCCGCCAGATGCACGCGGGGGGCTTCGAGCAAGAGGCTCGCGCGCGATTCGCGGAAGCCTCGGTTTTCGCCGGCGATCACATGCGGGCCCTGCGCGAAGCCGAGAACGCGGAGGCGGCCGGCGAGGAGCTTCCCCCGCAGCTGAAGGCGCTACTGCACCGCGTTCGCGGCTACGCCCACCTACAGGCGGGACGCCCGGAGCAAGCGGGCGAGGAATTCGACGAGGGACTCGAAGCGGCGAAAAGCGTCGACGCCCTCTACGAGATTGCCCTCTTGCTGGCGGCGCGCTCCGCGTTGCGGGGCGGAAGCGAGGACGCCGCAGAGGCGGCTTCGCTTCTCGAGGCGCTCGAGGTCGTCCGGCTGCCCGAGGTGCCGCTGGATTGAGCGCGTGCGGGCGACCGAGGCCGCCCGCACGCGGTTGCTCGTCCTACGGGCTGAACCCGCCCGAGTGCGGGTCGCCCGGCTCGAGGTAGAGCGTGATCTGGAGGGCGCCACCCTGGATGTTCGCGGCGTCCGCGCAGGGCGCGACAGGCTTGCTCGAACACGGGAGGAGCTGGGTCCGATCCCACGTCACACCGTCGTCGATGCTCTTACACGTGACGACGTTCGACGCGGGACCCTTCGGAAGCAGCGACTTCGCGTACGTGAGCACGATCGTGTAGGGGTTGGTGTACTGGTACGGATCGATGTAGATCGAGTCTCCGACCGGCGAGCCCGCCCCGCACGTGACGCCGTTGCGGAACGGCTTGTAGCCCAATCCGAGACTCGCGTGGCCGTTGTTGTCACCCGGCACGGTCGAGGTGGCGGTGATGGGCTTGTTCTTGTCAGTCCAGACGCAGACCGTTCCCTGCTTTGCACAGATGGTCTCCACGACGTCGAATGTCGTCTTGGGGCTCGTCGAGACACTGTTCGCCGAGATCCCGCTCGCGCCGTCGATGATCGAGAACTGGTCGCCGACTTCTATGGTCACCGGTGTCACCGTGGCCGAGCCGACCCCCTGCGACCAGGTCAGCCCCGAGAAATCCGGGAGCGCGAGGCCGGTCGCGAGCCCGAACGTCCCGCCCGAGTAGTCCGCGTCGACGTTCCCACAGGTGTCGAGTGCAGTGATACTGATCGGCGCCGACTGGTTCACGATGATCTGCGGAACGTGGAGCGGACCATCCGCAGCCGTTACGACGCTCTCGACCGGTCCGAAGACAAAGCTCCCGAGGGGCGTCAGGTCGGAGTGCGTCGGGTCGAACTGCATGAAGTTGCCCGGCGATCCGCTGAAGTCGTTCGACTGCTTCGCTTGAACCTGCCACGCCGCATCTCCTGGCGTCGCGGGCCGCGTCGTGCACTGCGTAGTGAGCGTGACCGTGACGTCCGCACGGACCGATTGGCCCTGAGTGAGCGCGTTCGCACTCGAGTTGGAACGGAGTTCGAGGATGCCGACGCTGTCGACCACAGCTGTCCACCCCGCGTGGCTCACGTTCGTCCCGACCGTGCCCGGCGTCAGCGTCAGACCGGACGGCGCAGTGAAGTTCGCCGAGCCGACCGTCTGTGAGGCATGTGGATCGTTCGTCACCGTGAACGTCATGCTGCTCGAATTGCCCAACGTCTGATGGACGTTGGCCGTGTAGGGCTTGTTCGGTGTTGCATCAGCCGTGGCCGCAGCGATCGCCACCGCGACCGCAACCGCGAGCAGAATCCCCGCTGCGCCGCCGTAACGGACGACGTTGCGCATGCCAAATCGATTCATGGTTTTCCTCCCCACCGCATAAACCCCTTCCAAGCATCAGTGCTCAGACCTTCAGTTAATCAGGCTGCCGCAGAAATGCCTAGACCCGGCTGCCGTTTCTTACTGAAACCTCAAGCGGGCTTTCTCCGGCGACGCCCCTCAGACGAGCACCGAGACGGCCGCCCGCTCCGCCTCGAACGTCGCGTGCTCGACGTCGCCGAGGTCCTCTCCATCCGCGTGCAGCGGGAGAGGGACGTCACAGTGAACATCGATTCGGTCGAGGTCGTGCCCACGCAAGAACCGTTTGCCACGAACACGGCCGCTGAGGACCCGGGCGACCGTGAACGGAAGCGTCGCGGGAGCAACGGCGACGGGCGCGACCAGGTCGAGCCCCTGCTCGAACGTCGCCTCGCGCACCATCGGTAGCGGGAGGCGCCCGGCGTAGGTGTAGGGGCTGCCGTTCGCGACGAAGACGGCGCCGGCTCGGCCCAGTCCGTCGATCTCGAGCTCCGTTTCGATCCGACCGTGCCGTGCCGCAAGGACGCGAACGAGCGCGATTGCAAAAGCCAGATCCCCGGGACGCTTGCCGTCGTCGCCGCGACCAAGGCCGTCCACGCGCCGAACCATTTCCGCGTCAAGACCGATGCCAGCGCCGAATGCGAACCGCCTCCCGTTCACACGGCCAACCGAGATCCGGCGCGTGCGACCGACCGCCAATGCGTCCGCCACCTGGCGCGCTGCCGCGACAGAGTCGCGCGGGAGCCCGAGGGCGCGCGAGAGGACGCTCGTCCCACCACCGGGCAAGAAGCCGATCGGCACATCCGACTCGAGCCCGTTCAGCGCCTCGTTGAAGCCGCCGTCTCCCGAGAAGATGACCACCGCCTCGGCGCCGCCGCGTCCGACCTCAGTGACGAGCTCAGTCGCGTGACCCGGGCGTTCGGTCAGGAAGACCTCGAGCTCGGCGACCCGGCCGAGTTCCTCCCGCACGCTGGCGAGCCGCTTCGAGCTGACCCGCGTTGCGAACGGATTGACGACGAGTGCGACCCGCATAGGCCGAGCTTGCCAGCGGAGCGGACCGCCGGGAAGCCCCGACGGTCCGCTCCGTGCGCGCTTCTCCTACTTCGGAAGCAGGAAGTCGAACGCCGGCGTGTTGTCGAGCTGAGTCATCCAGCTTTGCGTCGACGGATCGGGCGACGCGTTCGCGAACGAGAACGCCGTGCCGTCGTAGAAGCGCGAACCGGCCTTCGCGGTCGTCTGCGTCGGCCGTCCGAACGCGTCGTTCGCGCCGAGCGGATGGAGCACACTCGCCGGGACGACCAGCGTGATCGTGCCCGTCCCCTGGTTGACCAACCCCGTGATCGAGGTATCGCCCGGGTAGATCTCGCACTTCCCGCCCGGGCCCGTGCCTCCACAGGTGCCCGGGTCGGTCGTGTAGTCGTCGTACCCGTACGACCACCCGCCGCTCGAGCTCCACGCCGCGACAGCGGCGGCGTCCTGCCACCCGTTCGTGAACCGCCACGTCCAGACGAGCGAGCCGCTGCCCGCTGCCTGGCTGAGCGCCGCGCCCGAGAGATTGGCGACCTTCAACGTGACCGTGAAGCCGTGGGACTTCGCGTCTTTCGTGATCGCCGCGCTGGTGAAGTCCCCGGCCGGCTGGTTCGCCGGCGACGGCGTCGTCAGCAGGTTCGAGTACGGCGCGAGCGCGTCTCCCGTCGGGTCGGTCGTCGAGGTGCGGACGACCGCACGGTTGGCCGGACCCTTCAGTGTGGTGCCACCGTTCGACGGCCCCGCGATCTGGGTGAGGACCATCGGCGTCGCCACGTAGCCGGCGGCGTCGTCAGGCTTCTTGTTCGTCCGGTTGAAGACGACCGAGAGCTTCCCGTTCTTCCGGTTGTAGGTGATCGCGAAGAAGTCGGCGAGTGAGCGGTCGCCGCCGCTGATGTCGCACCCGAGCCCGTTCAGGCAGATCGAGTCGTAGTGGAATGGATGCGTCGTCGCCTTCACCTGGCCGACCTTCGGCGTCGTGTCGAAAGCGTCGGTGGTCTGGCTGACGTAGACGTCCCACGCGGCCTTGAACGCGGACGTGTTCGGATCGCCGTCCTGCGGAGTGCCGTAGAAGGCAACCGCAGCGCGACCCGGCGCACCGCCCGCGGCGATCCACGGGAACACCGTCGTCTGCACGGCGTCGCGATCCATCTGCACCGGCGCCGTGAAGCCCGGCTGGACGGTCGGCTCGCCGTCGGGCGTTGCCTCGACGTCGGTGATCGACTGGTTGCACTTCGTCACGTCGGCGGCGTGGAGCGACGCGAGCCACGTGTGGTACGAGGCCGAGTCCGCCCACGCGACGTAGACGTTGCCGGCGCTGTCGACGTCGGCCGTCGCGAAGCCCGCGGTGCCGCCCGCGACAGTGTCGCCTTTCGCCACCACGCAGTCGGTCCACGTGTCGCCGCCGTCCTGCGAGATCGCGAGGTTCACCTGCTCGCCCTTCGTCCACGGCATCACAACCGTGTGGAGGGACGGAATCCAGTGCATCGGCCCCGGGAACTCGGGATCCGGAGCGGCGATCGACGAGGCTGCCGAGTAGGTGAGCCCGCCGTCGGTCGACTTGATCACGACCGTGTTCCTTGGCTCCTGCTGGTTATACGCGAGCAGGGTCGTCTTCTCGTCGATGAACGTCATCCACTGCCGGTCGGCGAGAGCACCGTTCGAGGTCACTCCGCCGCTCGTGTTGGCCCCCGCCGGAGTGAGCGTGTGCCCGTTGTCGGGGGAAGTGGCGGTCGAGAAGCCGCTCAGGGCGCCGAGCCCGGCGTACGCGTACTGGTAGTTGCCCTCCGCGTTCGGCAGCTCCCCTGTCGCGACGACGCAGTCTCCGCCGCCGCCGACCGTCTGCTGGCCGCGCGGAGGGGTGCCGAGCAGGTGGAACTGGTCACCGCCGTCGGTCGAGACCTGAGCGTAGTCCGCCCCGTTCGAGAAGCCGGTCGGGCCGCAGGTGTAGAGCAGGCCTGCCTTGTCAGAGGTGATCAGCGGCTCGGCCTCGTCGCGCTGCGGGTCGGCCGGCACGGCCGCGGAGAACGCGAGGCCCTGCGCGCTGTTCGACGCCACAGTCGTGCTCGTCTGCGGCACCGAGCTGACCGTCAGGGTTCCGGTGTACGGCTGCGGCACAGAGTTGACGAAGCCGCAAGCGAGCACCGTGTAGTCGCCGGGCGCAAGGTTCGTGGCGACAACCGTCTCCGTGGTGTTGGAGGTGTCGCTCGAGCCGATCTCCCGCGTGTTGGATTGATCGGCCTCGTCGCCGTTGTCGCTCATGACCGTGAGGATCTCGTCGTTCACGTCCTCCGCGCCGGTCGGGTTCGCCGGTGTCCAGGAGATCTGGAACGAGAACGTCGTCTTGAGGCCCGTGTACCCGGTGCTCGGAACATGCACGGTGATCCCGTGGCTGTCGTTGGCCACCGTTCCGGTCGCCTGCGAGCAGTCACTCGTGGGGTTCGCGTTGACGGGAATCGTCCCCGTCCACTGGACAGACGTGCTCGAGCCGGCCGCCGGCACAGTCACGTCCTGGCGCGCCGGCTCGGAGCCGCTCCCCACGGCAGCGAAGGCAAGAGCGCCGCCCGCGAGGACGAGCACGCCGACACCGAGCAGAAGCAACCACTTCCCCCTCATTGAAAAGCCTCCCTGGTTAGAGCTCTCCGTGGTCAAAAGAGCGAGGGGCGATACCCGTTCGGGAGCGATTGGAAACCGGCGTTATGGACGCGACGCGTAGCCGCGCATCCCGTCGAGCAGAAACGCGGTGAAGCGGTCGGCGAGCGCGTCGGTATCCGCGCCCGCGCGCAACCAGGTATACGCCCAGTTCGCAGCCGACAGCGCGAGCAGCGCCGCGGTCGCGTCGTCGAGATCCGTGCGCAGCTCGCCGAGCTCGCGGCCCTCGCGGAAGAGCGCGCGGAAGCGCTCCTCATAACGGCGGCGCTCGGCGACGAACTCCTCGCGCCGGTCACCCTGGAGGTAGCGCCACTCGCGCACGAAGACGGTCGCGACGTCGAGCTGCTCGGACACGACGCGGAGGTGGGCGCGCAGCGCTGCGCGGATCCGATCCACGACCGGCCCTTCATCGGGCACTGCGTCGAGCGCGGCGTGGAACGCGGCGGCACCTTCGCGCGCCACTTCCCAGAGCAGGTCGGCCTTCGACTCGATGTGAGCGTAGAGCGAGCCCTTCTGCACGCTCAGGGCCTCCGCGAGGTCGCCGATCGAAGTTCCGTGGTAGCCCTTCTCCGCGAAGAGGCGGGCGGCGGCGCGGGTTAGCTCGGAGCGGCGGGCGGACATCTAGAATGGGAAAACTAACGATCGTTCGGAAGGTGGTCCTGCGTGGCAGCAGTCGAGATTCCCCGTGACGAGCAGGCATTTCTCGAGTACGTCCAGTCCGGCGGGCAGGTCGAGACGACCGATCCGATGCCGGAGGACTACCGGGCGAAGCTGATCAAGTTCATCGAGATGCACGGCAACTCCGAGCTCATGGGCGTCCTGCCCGAGCGCGAGTGGATCCTCCGTGCCCCGACGCTCCAGCGCAAGCTCGCGCTGACGGCGAAGGTGCAGGACGAGGTCGGTCACGCGCAGCTCATCTACCGTGTCGTCGAGGACCTCGGCAAGCCGCGCGAGCAGTGCCTCGCGGATCTCGTGGACGGAAAGGCGAAGTTCCACAACGTCTTCCATTACCCCACCGAGACGTGGGGAGACGTCGGAGTCATCGCGTGGCTCGTCGATGCGGCCGCGATCATCAGCCAGAAGGCACTCCTCAAGTGCTCGTACGCGCCCTACGCGCGGATCATGAAGAAGATCTGCTGGGAGGAGTCGTTCCACATCCTCCACGGCCGCGACGTGATCCTCGCGATGGTCACCGGCACGCCGGCGCAGTTCGAGCTCGTGCAGGAGGCGCTCGACCGCTGGTGGGGGCCGCTGATGCAGTTCCACGGCAACCCGATCCCGAAAGACGAAGATCCGATGTACCTGTGGCGGATCAAGTCGCAGGGGAACGAGGAGGCGCGGCAGCAGTTCCTCGACGGCTACGTGCCGCAGATCCGGGAGCTGGGCTTGACCGTCCCGGACCCGAAGCTGCGCAAGCGCGATGACGGCGTCTGGGAGTACACCGAGCCGGACTGGGCCGAGCTCAAGCACGTCGTGACGGGACACGGGCCGAAGACCGAGGAGCGCCTCGCTTTACGTCGGCGCTTCCTCGAGCAGGAGCAGTGGGTGCGCGACGCGGTTCTGGCGGCGTGATCTACGAGGTCTTCCGCAAGGAACGGCGCGGCCAGCCGTTCGAGCACGCCGGCTCGATCGTCGCGCCCGATGCGGACTTCGCCGAGATGTGGGCTCGCGAGCAGTACGGCCGCCGAGCCGAGTCGGTCGCGCTGTGGCTCGTCCCGCGCGACGCGATCCGCGACGTCGAGAACTGGGCCGACGAGTTCGGCCTCAAGTACCGCCGCGTCGACGGCTACTCGATCAAGGCCCGCCTGAAGGAGGCTCGTGAACGAGCAGGCACTGCTGGGCCTGGCTGACGACGAGCTCGTCCTCGGCTGGCGCGACTCCGAATGGACGGGCATCGCGCCGATGCTCGAGGAGGACGTCGCCTTCTCCTCGATCGCACAGAACGAGATCGGGCACGCGCGCGCCGTGTACGAGCTGATCGTCGGCCCGGAAGGCGACGCCGACGCGCTCGCGTTCGACCGGGCGCTCTCGGAGTACCACTGCGCACCGCTCGTCGAGCTCCACATGCTCGAGTGGGCACACACGATCGCGCGCCGCTGGCTGTACGAGGTCGCCGACGAGATCCGGATCACAGCGCTGAAGGACGACTCCGACCAGGCAGTCGCCGGCCTCGCGGCGAAGATCGACCGCGAGGAGGCGTACCACCGGATGCACGCCGAGATGTGGCACGAGCGCCTCGGCGCCGAGCCGCGCTTCCAGAGGGCGGTCGAGGAGCTGTGGCCCTACGCGCTCGGCGTCCTGCCCGCCGAGTTGCGCGGCGAGCTCGTCGCACGGGTCGGCCTCGCCGACGTTGAGGCGATCGAGCGCGAGACGCACACCGACGAGCTCGCGCCGCTGTGGGAAGAGATGACGATGGTGCGGCGCTCGGCGCCCGCGGGTGCGCAGTGGTAGCCGAGGCTCAGGTCTGGGAGGCGCTCGAGGAGATTCCGGATCCCGAGATCCCCGTCATCTCGCTCGTCGACCTCGGCGTCATCCGCTCGGTCGATGTCTCGAACGGCCACGTCCGGATCGAGTTCACGCCCACCTTCCTCGGCTGTCCGGCGCTCGAGGTGATGAAGCGCGCGATGGAGAAGAAGGTGAGCGAGCTCGGCGCCGTGCCAACGGTGGAAGTCATCTCCGACGATTCGTGGTCGACCGACCGGATCACTCCGATCGGGCGCGAGAAGCTGCGCGCCGCGGGCTTCGCCCCGCCGGCGCCGCGCGAAGCGTCCGCTCCGAAGCTCGTGCAGCTGCAGGCGAACGTCTTCCGCTGCCCGTACTGCGGCGCTACGAAGACGACGCTCGAAAACATCTTCGGCCCGACGCCGTGCCGCTCGCTGCGCTACTGCGAGGGCTGCCGCCAGCCATTCGAGCAGTTCAAGACGATCTGAGCTCCGCCGCCGTCAGGGGCGGGCGCGACCGGCGAGCAAACGGGCGAGCCGCACCTCGGTCGTGTGCAGCGTCGACCGAGCGACGGTCGGGCCGCTGAGGGTGAGTGTGAGCTCGTTGCGTCCGGACCCCATGGCGACGAAGTCGATCTCGAGTGGCACCGGCCCGAACTGCGTCGCCACGTTCGCCACGAGGCGAAACGCCCGCGTCAGAGATGCGACGTGAGGGAACGCGACCTGGCGGAACGAGACGAGCTTGGCGTGTGCGCCCAGAGCCTTCGTGAAGCCCTGCCGCAGGCACGGCATCACCTGCGGAGCGAGGATCGTGCGCTGCCAGTCGCGTCGCACCATCGCGACAGCGCGCAGCACCTGCGCCTCGCTGTCGACCTCGAGGGCCGGCCGGGAGAACTTCGACTCGGCGGCTCCGATCAGGACGAGGTCGGACTGCCTCGGGTGATAGGTCGCGCACGGCATCGATGACGAAAGGTCGGGCTTCCTGAATCCGCCCTTCCATCCGCTGCCGACATCGGCTGTCCTCACGACCTCGGCCTTCGCCTGCGCGTTACCCGCCGCTGTCCGCGCGATCGTCTCCTTGCTCGGGTCTCCGGCCAGGGCTACGCCCGCCACGACCAGCGCGACGACCGTGACTGCCATCAGACCCCGAAACACGTCTCGCCAGTGTAGGCGGGTTCACGCCGTAGGGACGGGCCCGGTGCATACGATCTCGGCGTGGCTGTCGAGATCCTGTACTGCCCTGTCTGAAGCGGATACGACGAACGGGCCGCGAGTCTCGCGGCCGAGTTGAACGGCAACGGGATCGACGCCTCGATCCGGGAGGGCGCGAAGTCGCAGTTCGACGTCTTCGCCGACGGCGAGCTCGTCTTCTCGAAGCAGTCGGTGCGCCGGTGGCCGGACGACGGCGAGGTGCAGCGCCTCCTCAGCTCCCGCTGAACCGAGCCTCCCGCTTTTCCCCGAAGGCGGCGACACCCTCCCGGAAATCGTCCGTCTGCGCCGCCTGGGCCTGTGCCTCCGCCTCCCGCTCGAGCTGCTCCTCGAGCGTCGAGGATGCCGCCTCGTCGTAGAGCCGCTTCGTCAGAGCGACCGCGCGCGTCGGTCCCGCCGCGAGCTCGGCCGCGCGTTCGGCCACCCGCGCCGGGAACGAGTCGGCCTCGACCACCTCGGAGACGAGCCCCCACGCATGCGCTTCCGCGGCGGTCAAACGCCGGTTCGAGGTCATCCACTCGAACGCCCGCGCCGTTCCGAGCAGCCGTTGCAGGAAGTACGTGCCGCCGGAATCGGGGATCAAGCCGATCCCGACGAACCCGGGGACGAAGAAGGCTGCATCGGAAGCAAGCCGGATGTCGCACGCGCAGGCGAGCGAGAGCCCCGCGCCGGCGCAGACGCCGTTGACTGCGGCGATGACGGGCTTCTCGAGCGAGCGGATCGCGAGGACGTTGACGTGGTAGGTCGCGCGCAGCATCGCCGCGACGTCACCTGCCTCGCCGAACGCCCCGAGGTCCTGGCCGGCCGAGAAGCCGCGGCCGGCTCCGGTGATCACGACCGCGCGCACGGCGGGGTCGCGCGCCTCCTCGAGCGCGGCGTGCAGCTCCTCATGCACGGCGCGCGTGAACGCGTTGAGCTTGTCCGGCCGGTTCAGCGTGATCGTCTGGACGCCGCCATCGCGACCAACCTCGACCTCCGCCATCGCTACGAGAGCTCGAGGAACTCGACGGTCGGCTGCGGGAAGCCACGCTTGTATGCGTCCTTCCCCGTCGCCATGAACTCCTCGCTGCGAATCGCACTCTGAAAGGACTGCTCGTCGGGGAACTCCCACTCGGCGTAGTACGCGTGCGCCGGCTCGCCCATCGGGGCGCCCGTGACCCTGCCGTGGCGGAAGACGCCGCTCGGCACTTGAGCACAGAGCTCCGCGTGCTCGGCGTACGAATCCGCGTCCGGCTCCTGCTCGTAGAGGATGACGACCCTGTACATAAACTCCTTTCGCAGGTGGCGGAAGGACGATAACCGGGTCGAGAGGAGTGGTGATGGCAGGCAAGTTGGTACACGTCGAGATCGGCGCGGAGGACGCTGACCGCGCGCAGGGCTTCTACAACGGGGTCTTCGGCTGGCAGGTCGGCCCGCCGATGTCGCCCGAGATGGACTACCGGATGTTCCAGACCGCCGAGGACCAGGGCGGCGCGATCTTCCCGTCGGACGAGCGCGGCAACCTGCGCGTCTACTTCGACACGGACGACATCGACGCGACGCGCGGCAAGGTCCAGGAGCTTGGCGGCCAGGCAGAGGACAAGATGCCGGTGCCCGGTTACGGGTGGTTCGCGGCCTGCACGGATACCGAGGGGAACGCCTTCAGTCTCTGGCAGAGCGACGAATCGGCCAGCTAGCGGGCGAGTCCGGCTCCGACCAAACGAGCGCGGGCGGTGCTTCGAGCTCGCGAAGCACGTCCTGCGACGGCAGCGGCCAACCGCTGCCGTCGTTCGCGTTGTCGTCGTTCCGCTCGCTCATCCGCCGGTTGAACGCCGGAGCAACCGCCGCGGTTACGTCGTCTATGCTCCGTCCGGCAAGCGCCGGTTCGGATCACGAGGAGGCAGCGTGCGCGCAGCGTCCATAGCCATCAAGGAGTTCGCAATGACCTACTTGGAGGGTATGACGCTTGCTTCGCAAAACGCTGAACCTCGGAATCCTGGCGCATGTAGACGCCGGTAAGACAACTCTCACCGAACGGCTGCTGTACGCCGCCGGCGTGATCGGCGTGGTCGGCAGCGTCGACAAGGGAACGACGCGAACCGACTCGCTCGCCCTCGAGCAGCGGCGCGGCATCACGATCAAGTCGGCGGTCGTGTCGTTCCCGCTCGACGAGTGACGGTCAACCTGATCGACACGCCGGGCCACCCGGACTTCATCGCGGAAGTGGAGCGCGTGCTGAGCGTGCTCGACGGCTGTGTGCTCGTGCTCTCAGCTGTAGAAGGAGTGCAGCCGCAGACGCGGATCCTGTGGAGAGCCCTACAACGACTCGACGTGCCTACGGTCTTCTTCGTGAACAAGATCGACCGCCTGGGCGCGGATCCGGAACGCGTGCTCGAGGCGATCGAGCAGCGACTGACGCCGGAGGTCGTGCCGATGGGCTCGGCCTCGGGGCTCGGCACGCGCGGAGCGGAGTTCGCGCCGTTCGGACCGGCCGACGACGACCTCGCCGAGCGGGCGAGATCGGGAGACGTGCACCCGGTCTTCTTCGGCTCGGCACTCACAGGCGCCGGCGTGAAAGAGGTGATGGACGGGATCGCTCGGCTCCTGCCTGCTCACGCCGGCGACGGCGATCGGCCTCTCTCGGCGCGCGTCTTCAAGATCGAGCGCGGCCCGGCGGGCGACCGGATCGCGTACACCCGTGTCTTTGCCGGGACGGTGAGGGTTCGCGACCGCTTCGACGCCGGCAAGGTGACTGCGGCTCGGGTCTTCGCGGCCGGCGATGCCGAGCAGCGAGAAGAGGTTCGCGCGGGTGAGATCGCCAAGCTCTGGGGGCTGGCGGAGATACAGATCGGCGACTGGCTCGGCGAGCCGCGCGGTGCAGTGGAGCATCACTTCGCACCGCCGACCTTCGAGGCGGTGCTCGCACCGACCGATCCCGCCCACGGGCAGCGTCTGCGCGTCGCACTGGCGCAGCTCGCCGAGCAGGACCCGCTGATCGACGTCCGCCAGGACGACACGAGAGGCGAGATCTCGGTCTCACTCTACGGCGAGGTGCAGCGTGAGGTCATCGAGGCGACCCTCGCCGAGGAGTACGGCCTCGAGGTCGAGTTCCGCGAGACGACGACCATCTGCGTCGAGCGGCCGACCGGGAGCGGCGAGGCGGTCGAGATCCTGAACACCCCGACGAACCCGTTCCATGCCGACCTCGGGCTACGTGTCGACCCTGCCGCACCCGGTTCCGGCGTCGAGGTGCTCGCCGCCGCGGGCATCGACCCGCGCGACGCTCCGCTCTACGTCTTCAAGACCTTCGCCGGCTTCATGGAGCACATGGACGAGTACGTGAACGTGGCGCTCGGGGAAGGTCTTCACGGCTGGCAGGTCACCGATTGCGTCGTGACTGTGACGAAGATCGCCTACAGCCTCGCCGACGGACCGCCGTCACGGCGTGGCCCGATGCCCACTGCGCGCGACATCAAGAACCTGACGCCCCTTGTCCTGCTCCAGGCTCTCGAGCAGAGCGGCTCGACCGTCTGCGAGCCCGTCTTCAGGATTGTCGCCGAGGTACCGGCAGCCGCCGTCGGCCCGGTTCTTGCGGCGCTCGGCCGGCTCGGCGCGTCGGCCGCGACTCCTTCGCCCCGGGGAGAGCTCTCGATGCTGGAGACGGCGCTTCCCGCGTCACGAGTCCGGGAGCTTCGCCGCCGGCTTCCGGGCTTGACCGGCGGCGAGGGCGTGCTCGAGTCGGAGCTCGCCGGCTACCAACCGGTCGCCGGCGAGCCCCCGATCCGACAGCGCACCACTCCGGACCCGCTGAATCTCGACGAGTACCTGGCCCACTTCCGCTGACGCGTCATGCGGCCTCGGCGAGCGCATCAGTGGCCTCCACCTCGACGGTCTCGCCACGGGCCGGCGGCGGGATGAAGGCGGCCGCGACGGCCCCGAGCGCGACGACCGCGCCGCCGATCCACACGGCCGTCGACGTCCCGTGGGTGAACGTCGCGGCCGTCCGGTACCCACCGGCGTGCGCGAACACCGATGCGAGGACTGCGACCCCGAAGACGCCTCCGAGCTCCCGAATCGCATTCGTCGCGCCCGATGCCTTGCCCTCGTGCTGCGGGGCGACCGAGCTGAGGACGACATTCGCGACCGGAGCGAAGAAGAGAGCCATCCCAGCGCCGGAGATGACGAACGGCGCGACCAGGTCGATGTAGGGCACGGTCGCCGACTGCAGCGCCGCCAGCCACATCAGCCCGCCGGCCTGCAGCGCAAGCCCCACGGTCATCAGTCGTTGGCCGCCGATCCGATCGGAGAGCGCGCCCGCGATCGGCGCGACGAAGATCGGCATCGCCGTCCACGGCAGGATCCGCAGGCCGGCGTCGAGCGGCGACATGTGCTGCACGGTCTGGAAGAACTGCGCGAGCAGGAAGATCGAGCCGAACATCCCGAAGAACATCAGGAGCGATGCGACGTTCGTCAGTGCGAACGTTCGGTCGCGGAAGAAGTGGAGCGGGAGCATCGGCGCCTTCGCGCGCCGCTCCCAGGCGACGAACGCTGCCACGAGCACGAAGCCGGCGGCGATAGGGAGGACAACGCCGAGGCTCGTCCAGCCGTGTGCGTTGCCGCGTACGAGGCCCCAGACGATGCCGAGCAGTCCGGTGCTCACGAGACCGACCCCAGGCGCGTCGAGCGCCGCATCCGCGCCGCGAGTCTCCTCGAGCCGTGCGAGCGCGAGCGGGGCCAGAACGAGGCCGATCGGCACGTTGAGCCAGAAGATCCAGTGCCACGAGACGCCGTTCACGATTGCACCACCGACAAGCGGTCCGATCGCGATGGCAAGCCCGCCGATGCCTCCCCAGATCCCGAGCGCGAGCCCGCGCCTTTCGCGCGGCACCGCCGCCGAGAGGATCGTGAGGGTGAGCGGAGTGACGATCGCGCCGCCGACGCCCTGGAGCGCGCGCGTGATGTCGAGCGCGTCGGCGCTCGTCGAGAGAGCAGCGGCCGCGGAGGCTCCCGTAAAGAGCAGGAGCCCGAACGCGAACATCCGTCGTCGGCCGAAGCGATCGCCGAGGGCTGCGCCCGTGAGGAGGAGCACCGCGAACGTGAGCGTGAACGCGTTGACCGTCCACTCGAGCTGCGAGATCGTCGCGTGGAGGTCGTGCCGGATCACCGGCAGCGCCGTCGTGACGACGAGGTTGTCGAGGCTGACCATGAAGAGTGCGACCGAGGTGATCGCCATCGTCCAGAACATCGAGCGCTTTTGTGTGTGAGTCATCACTTCCTCCAAGATGAAAAAAAGAGACGGTCAGGCGCCTTTGCCGCAGCCGCTGAGCAGATCCTGCATCCACTGCTCCGGCTGGTCGTCGACGTGCATCGAGGCAAGGACGTTGAGGAGCATCCCGGTCGAGAAGAAGCTCCAGACGGTCGGCCAGTCGGCATCCGAGACCCGCCGCACATAGGCGACGAGATCGCCATACCCGGCTCGAACGACTTCCCGGATCTCCGGGTCGTCGGATGCGACATACGCGTGCATCTGCGCCCGCAGCCGCACGCGATCAGACTCGAGCTGATCCTTGTACGCAAGCCCGATAGCCTCGAGCGCTTCGCTACCCCGCTTGCCTTCCGCGGCACGCTGGAACATCTCGAGCGTCTCGCGCAGACAGCGGGCAACTGAGGCCTTGAACAGCTCCTTCTTCGTCCCGAACAGGCGGAAGAGGTAGGGCTGGGAGATGCCGGCGCGCCTGGCGATGTCTTCCGTCGAGGCGCCTTCGAACCCGCGCTCTGCGAATTCCACGAGCGCTGCGTCGAGGACCTCGTCCCGACGGGCCGCCGCTGTCGATCTCGTCGTTGCCATTTCCATGCGTGCGATGTTAGTGATGACTCACAAGCTTGTCAAGCCGACCGGGGCCGAAACTAGGGTTCTCGGCCGTGAGCGGGAGCGCCCTTGCGACAGTACTCGCGATAGCGGCTGGCCTCGCGGGTTCCGTGCAAGTCGCGTTGATGTCAAGGCTGGGCGAGCGCATCGGCGTCCTCGAAGCACTGGGTTTCTCGACCGTCCTGACGGCTGTCGGGGCTTTCGTGGCTCTCGTTCTCGCACGTCGCAGCGTGGCCGGTTTCGAGCGCGCCGCCCACCAGCCCTGGTGGATGCTGCTCGGCGGCGTGATGGGCCTCGTCATCGTCTTCACGATCACCTACTCCGGCCCTCGCATCGGCGTCGCCGCGACGGTTGGAATCCTGATCGCCGGCCAGCTCGTGATGGGCGCCGCGATCGACCGCTGGGGATTGTTCCGCTCGGAGAAGATCCCGCTCCACTGGCCGCGCCTGGTCGGTATCGCGCTCCTCGCCGCAGGTGCAGCGCTCTCGCTGCGAAAGTAGTTCGAGCCCCAGCGCTCGTCGCACCGGTGGATGCGGTAGATTTCGGATCCGAAACCGAATGGAGGAGACGAGATGCCGAGCACAGTCCGCGTGGAGGCAGCACGCATCCCCGATCGCGACCGGCTGCTCGCGGCACTGAAGGACGAGGGCCTCGACGCCGCGCCGGAGGACGAGGTCGGCATCGTCGTCCCCGTCAGTGACAGCGACAGCGAGCTCTTCCACCAGGTCGAGGGCCTTGTCTTCAGCGTGGGCGCACCCCTCGTGCCGATCCAGCACGAGGGTGTGATCTACATCCGTCCGCCGGTCGGCTAGGTCCGCTCGAACAGGGCCGCCTGTCCCTGGCCGACGCCGACGCACAAGGTCGCGAGGCCGTAGCGCCCACCGCGGCGGCGGAGCTCGTGGAGGAGCGAGACGACGAGGCGCGCCCCGCTCATCCCCAACGGGTGCCCAAGCGCGATCGCACCGCCGTTGACGTTCACCTTCTCCGGGTCGAGGCCGAGCTCGCGGATCACGACGAGGCTCTGCGACGCGAATGCCTCGTTCAGTTCGACGAGATCGACCTGATCGAGCGAGACGCCGGTGCGCTCCAGCAGCTTGCGCACGGCGGGGATCGGGCCGATGCCCATCAGGCGCGGGTCGACGCCGGCGACGGCGCCACCGACGAAGGCACCGAGCGGTTCGGCACCCAGCTCGCGCGCCTTCTCCTCCGACGCGATCACGAGCGCCGCCGCTCCGTCGTTGATCCCAGAGGAGTTGCCGGCCGTAACCGTGCCTCCATCGCGGAAGGCGGGCTTCAGAGCGGCCAGCTTCTCGGCTGTCGTATCGGGGCGCGTATGCTCGTCCCGCGTGACGTCCCCGACCGGGACGAGCTCGTCTGCGAAGCGACCCGCCTCGTCGGCCGCGGCCCAGCGTCGCTGCGACTCGAGCGCGAACGCGTCCTGCTCTTCGCGCGTCACGCCCCATCGCTCGGCGACGTTCTCGCCGGTCTCACCCATCGACTCGGGCGGGAACAGCTCTTCGAGCTTCGGGTTCGTGAAGCGCCAGCCGAGCGTCGTGTCGTAAAGCGGGCGGTCACTGCGCTCGAACGGCTTCTCGGCCTTCGGCGTCACGAACGGCGCGCGGCTCATCGACTCTTCGCCGCCGGCGACGAAGAGATCGCCGTCGCCAGCGATCACCGCGTGGCACGCGCCGACGACCGCCGCCAGCCCGGACGCGCAGAGGCGGTTGACGGTGACGCCGGCCACGGCCTCGGGAAGCCCTGCGAGGAGCGAGGCCATCCGCGCGACGTTGCGGTTGTCCTCGCCCGCCTGGTTGGCGGCACCGAACCAGACGTCCTCGATCTTCTCCGCTGGCACGCCGGCGCGCGCGACCGCCTCGCGGATCACGAGCGCCGCGAGGTCGTCCGGCCGAACGCCCGAGAGCGCGCCGCCGTAACGGCCGACCGGCGTACGGACGGCGGAGAGGACGACGGCCCGGCTCATTTTCCGCTTCGGCGCCGCGCATGTCGACGCCTCCGCTCCTTGCTGAGCTCCGTCGAGCCTACGCTCATGCGGGCCAGTCTAGGCAGCGGCCGCGGCGCGACCGAGCAGCCGGTCGATCGCGGCGAGCCCCTCATCGCCGATGTCGACGCTGTGCTCGTTCACGTAGAGCGCGATGTGCGCAGCGCACACCTCGTCCGAGAGCTCGTGCGAGAGCGAGCGGACGTAGTCGCGGCTCGCTTCCGGATTCGCGAAGGCGTACTCCACCGAGGCGCGGATCGCAGCCTCGGCGGCGTCGACGAGCTCCGGCTCGAGATCGCTCCGCGCGAAAATCCCAGCCAGCGGAACGGGCAGGCTCGTCTCACCCTCCCACCACTCGCCGAGGTCGGCCACCGCGACGAGCCCGTGCTCGCCGTACGTGAAGCGGCTCTCGTGAATGATCAGACCGGCGTCGACCTCGCCCGCGACGACCGCGGGGAGGATTCGGTCGTAGCGAAGCTCGACAACGTCGCCGAGCGCCGGTGCGGCGAGGCGGAGCAGCAGGAAGGCGGTCGTCTCGCGGCCCGGCACGGCCATGCGTCCGGCGGCAACCTCCGCGAGGGAGCCCGCGTCCCGCGCGACCACGAGCGGGCCGACGCCGCGGCCGAGCGCGGCTCCGCTCCGCAGCAGCCGGTACCGATCGCCGGCTGCCGCCGCGGCGCCGAAGCTGAGCTTCGAGAGCTCGAGCTCGCCGTCGGCTGCGCGCTGGTTCAGCTCCTCGATGTCCAACAGAAAAGCCTCGACCTCGAACGGCGCCGGCACGAGCCCGTGCACGAGCGCGTGGAACGCGAACGCGTCGTTCGGGCACGGGGTGAAGCCGAAGCGCAGCGTCACGAGCGGCCGAAGAACCACTTCTCGAGGGGCTTGAGCAGCTCCTCGCGAGTGAACGGCCGAACGCGCTCGTCGTGACCGTCACGCTCCGAGACGGTGAAGTCGTCCTCGAGTGTCTCGTTCGCCTCCTGGAGCGCGTCGCCGAGTTCGTAGCCCTCGAAGACGTAGTCCTGGGGCCGCGGTTCTTTCGCCGAGCGGTGGTCCGGATTGACGGCGCGGCCGACCGCCCAGACGCCGCCCTCCTTGCGCTCGATCCAGATCACGACCGTCTCGGGGTCGCCATTGGAGTCGACGCCGTGGAGCACCCGCTCCGCGAACCGTCCGCGGTCCGTGGACGCCTTCACGCCCGGACTATGACAACTCGCGCCCGGCGCGCGCTGCGCGCGCACGCTCGACGACCGCCGCAGCGACGGCGACGTCCCAGGCGGCGAGGCCGTTCGACTTGAAGACCACGATGTCGTCGTCCGACTGACGGCCCGCGATCTCGTCCGCGACGACCTCCTGCAGCTCGTGCACCTCGAGCCAGTCGAGGACGCCGGACTCCACCGGCTCGATCAGGTCGGCCGACTCGAGCCTCGCGTTCTCGCGCGAGTCGCAGCAGACGAACGCGGAGCGCTCGAGGACGACGTTGTCGAGCTCGCGGCGCCGGCCGTCGTTCGCGCCGACCGCGCAGACGAGGGCGCCGGACCGGAGCCATTCCCCGCGCAGGACAGGATCCCGCGAGCCGGTGACCGTGACGACGACGTCACACGCTGCCGGATCCTGGTGGCTCTGGCCCGGCTCGGCGTCGTGCTCCTCGCAGAACGTGCGCAGGCTCTCCTCCGTTCGGCAGTACGCCACCGCCCGCTCGAGATCGGGAAGCGCGGCGCGGATAGCGGCAAGCTGCGACTCCGCCTGCCAGCCGCAGCCGATCACACCGAGGCTGCGCGCGCCGTCCTTAGCGAGATGCCTCGCTGCGACCCCGCTCGCCGCACCGGTGCGCAGCTGGCCGAGCTTGTCCGCCTCGAGCACGGCGACGAGCTCCGCGGCGTCGGCGCGGAAGAGGAGCACGACGAAGCGCGCTCCTTCCCGAAAGCCGGCGTAGACCTTCGCACCGGCATAGCCGAGCTCGAGGTCGGCGGCGGCCATGACCGCGAGCGCGCCCTCCTCGAGGCCGAGCCGGTAGCGCGGCCGGTTCTCCACGCTCCCGGCGGCCATGCGGCGGAAGCACGCTTCGATCGCCTCGACGGCATCGGCGGGAGATAGCAGCTCCGCCACGTCCTGTTCGGTCAAATACAGCGGCACGCGTGACTCGGCAGGCTACGCGCGGAGCTCGTCCTCAGGCGGCGTCGGTGTCGGGCAGCTCGAGCATCGCGGTGGACGAAGGCCAGAATGGCTTGGGGCGCCGCGGCTCTCGGACGAAAGAGTCCGGCGGCGGCTCGTCGATGAAAAAATCGCCGCAGCAACCGAGCGTCCGTTCAAGCCGTACGAAGCGAAGCAGACGTCGGAGCCAGTGGTCACGACATCGACGCACGCTCCGAAGCCTAGCGCTGCACTGCGAGCCGCGAACCGCGTCGACATGCGCCCGGCATGATTCGAACATGCGACCTCTGCCTCCGCAGGGCAGCGCTCTATCCCCTGAGCTACGGGCGCTCGGGACGGTCAGTGTAGCGAGGAGCTAGCTCCGGCCCAGCAGTCGGGAGAGCAGCCCAGGGCGCGTCGGAGGACCGGGCAGATCGGCCGCCGCGACGCACTCGAGGTGCGCGTGACGGCGACGGCTCGTGTCTCCCTCGGGCGCGATGAGAACGTGGTCGCTCATCGCGTGGAGGTGGTAGCCGCAGAGCGGGCACGTGTACGTGGCCGGCTTCAGGCTGCGTACCGGGCGGATCGAATACCACTCAGCCGGTTCGAGCCGCGAGCGCGAGCGGCGCGTCATCCGGCACCTCCGTCCGCACGTACGCGAGCGCGACGACGCTGCCGTCCGCGCGGCGAGCGGCGCTCGTGACGCGGCCGACCTCGCGTCCGTCGTGCAGCAGCGACGCGTCGTACTCCGGCAGCTCATCGAGCTCGACGACCCGAAGCCCCCGATTCGGATGGCCGCGGAAATGGAGGCGGGCGATCGGCTCCTGTCCGGGGTAGCAGCCCTTCGAGAACGAGACGTGCGTCCGGTCGAGACCCGCCTCCGCGGGAAGAATGCGATCGTCGAGCTCGCGCTCCCAGCGAGGCACCGCACTCTCGATCCGCCGCAACTCGAGCTCGTCCCCCGACAGTGTGGCCCGGAGTCCCGCGTCGAGAGCTTCTCGACCGGCTGGCCAATCGGTGACGAAACCGGTCGACGCGCCGAAAACGAGCGCCGATTCATGCTCCTCGACCTCGATCTCGCACTGCGCGCGCAGCCGCATCCGCGTGAGGTGCGCGTGCACTACTTCACCGAGTCCCGGTTCGGTGAGGAGGAGGAAATCGTCGTCGCCCCGCCGCAGGACGACAAGCGGAGCGATCAAGCGCGCCTTCGCCGTGAGCAACAGCGCCGGGCACGCCTCTCCGACCGCGAGCGCTTCGACGTCGTTCGAGACCATTCGCTGCAGGTAGTCAGCCGCGTCGGCTCCCACGACACGGACGAACTCCCGCTCTCTCGCGGCTACATCCATGCCGTCTAGTGTGCCGAGCGATGCCCCTCTTCCGCTCGAAAGCCGAGGCAAAGGTGCGCGAAGCGGGCTACGACCCTGCGCGCCTGCCGCCCGGCCAGTACCTGACCGAGAAGTGGCCGATCCTCCACGCCGGAGACGTGGCGCACGTCGACCTCTCGACGTGGCAGCTGCGGATCTTCGGCGAGGTCGAGGAAGAGGTCTCCCTCGACTACGAGCAACTCCGTAACCTGCCGGCGACCGAGATCACGACCGACATCCACTGCGTCACGCGCTGGAGCCGCTTCGACGCCGGGTTCCGCGGCGTCCACTGGCGCGAGCTCGCGAAGCTCTGCCGGCCGAAGCCGTCGGCGCATTTCGTGATCGAGCACGCCGATGCGGGCTACACGACCAACGTGCCGCTCGCCGCGTTCGGGCAGGAGAACTCGCTCATCGTCTACGAGGCGGACGGCGAACCTCTGCCGATCGAGCATGGCGGCCCCGTACGCGCGGTTGTTCCGCACCTCTACTTCTGGAAGAGCGCGAAGTGGCTGAACGGTCTCGAGCTCGCCGCAGCCGACCGGCCCGGGTTCTGGGAGCGCTACGGCTACAACAACGACGCCGATCCCTGGAAAGAGGAGAGGTACGCGTTCTGATGGGTGCGATCCTCGTCCACGAGTTCGCGACGCTCGACGGCGTCATCGAGGCGCCGACCTGGACGTTCGACTTCGGCTTCGACCCGAAGATGGGCGAGTCGATCAAGAAGCTGACCGATCGCTCGCGCGCGATCCTGCTCGGGCGCAACACCTACGAGATGTTCGAGCCGGCGTGGTCGACCCGCACCGAGGAGGACGACCCCGGCGCCCCGTTCTTCAACGACACGCAGAAGTACGTCGTCTCCTCCACGCTGACCGAGCCGACCTGGCGGAACTCGTCCATCCTCGGGGCGTACGAACCGGAGGCGATCCGCCGGCTGAAGGCAGACGTCGAGGGCGACGTCTTCGTCAGCGGCAGCGCGATGCTCGTGCGGGCCATGCTTGCCGACAGCCTCGTCGACGAGCTGCACCTCTTCGTCTTCCCGCTCACGCTGGGCTCCGGCGCACGGCTTTTCCTCGAGGATTCCGAACCCTTGAAGCTGTCACTCGATGCAGCGGAGCCATACGCGAACGGCGCTGTCCACCTTGCATACAAGGGGGCTAAAGCCTGAGGGGTTAGAGGCCGATAGGGACCTCGAACCACCACCTCCCCCTACGAGAAACGGCGCCCCCAAGGCGCCGTTTCTCTTTGAGGCTACGGTCTCGCCGTGTCGTACGACCCCACGATTTACGCGGGCGCCGCCGCGCACTACCGGCCGGGCAGACCGCCGTACTCGCCCGAGCTCGAGGCGATGCTCACCCAGGAACTCGGCCTGGACGGGAAAGGAAGGCTGCTCGACGGCGGTTGCGGCCCGGGCATCCTCACCGTCCGCCTTGCTCATCTGTTCGAGGATGTAGTCGGGCTCGATCCTGACCCGGCCATGCTGGCCGAAGGACGCCACACGGCGAAGGCGCAAAACAGCAGCAACATCCGCTGGGTGCAGGCCCGCGCAGAAGATCTCCCCGAAGCAGCGCCCGGCCCGTACCGACTCGTCACCTTCGGCCAGTCGTTCCACTGGACGGACGAAGCTCAGGTTGCCGAGGCGGTCTACGACATGCTCGAGCCGGGTGGCGCGTTGGCCCTAATCGTCCACACGGTTGAAGACCGACCGATCCCGCAGAGCCCCGGACCGCCGCCGATCCCGCACGCTGAGATCACGACTCTGGTGGAGAAGTACCTCGGTCCGACCAAGCGCGCTGGACAGGGCGCCGCGCCGGTTCGAACCCACCGCTTCGAGGACATCCTGGTTCGCACCGGGTTCGGGGAGCCACGGTCGATCTTCGCACGCGGCATTCCCAACCTCGTGCGGGATAGCGAAAGCGTCCTCTCGGGCTACTTCTCCCTCTCCTGGTCGGCGCCGCACCTGTTCGGCGCCCGCGCCGACGACTTCGCGGGCGAAATGCGCGAGCTGCTGCGGTCACGCTCTCCGGACGGTGTGTTCTGGGATTGGCCGGGCGACACCGAGATCGTGCTTGTACGACACCCGGGCTGAAAACAACAGAGGGCCGGCTGAGCCGGCCCTCTGAGCAAAGCCGCTGAGCGGCTCGTTACATCATCCCGCCCATGTCCGGCATGCCGGCACCGGCGCCCACGGAGTTCTTCTCCGGAGCCTCGGCGACGACCGCCTCGGTGGTGAGGATGTTCTTCGCGATCGACGCGGCGTTCTGCAGCGCCGAGCGGGTGACCATGGTCGGGTCGCCGATCCCGCTCTTGAGCAGGTCCTCGACCTCGCCGGTCTCGACGTTAAGGCCGAAGCCCTTCTCCGCCGTACGCACTTGCTGGACGACGACCGAGCCCTCGAGGCCCGCGTTGTACGCGAGCTGCCGGAGCGGCTCCTCGAGCGCGCGGATGATGATCTGCGCACCCGTCTTCTCGTCGCCCTCGAGCTTGCCGAGCACCTCGTCGCGGACAACGTCCGCTGCGTTGAGGAGCGCGACGCCGCCGCCCGGGACCTGGCCCTCCTCGAGGGCCGCGCGGGCTGCCTGGAGTGCGTCCTCGACGCGGTGCTTCTTCTCCTTCATCTCGGTCTCGGTCGATGCGCCGACCTTGACCACCGCGACGCCGCCGGACAGCTTCGCGAGCCGCTCCTGGAGCTTCTCGCGGTCGAAGTCCGAGTCGGTGTTCTCGATCTCCGACTTGAGCTGCTTGATCCGGCCCTTGATCGCGTCGGTTTCACCGGCACCGTCGATGATCGTCGTCGAGTCCTTGTCGACGACGACTCGGCGGGCATGGCCGAGCTGCGAGAGCTTCGTGTTCTCGAGCTTGAGGCCCATCTCCTCGGTGATCACCTCGCCGCCGGCGAGGATCGCGATGTCCTCGAGCATCCGCTTGCGGCGATCGCCGAAGCCGGGCGCCTTGACGGCGACGGCCTGGAAGGTGCCGCGGAGCTTGTTGACGACGATCGTGGCGAGCGACTCGCCCTCGACGTCCTCCGCCACGATCAGCAGTGGCTTGCCCGACTGGATGACCTGCTCGAGCACCGGCAGGAGGTCCTTGACCGCGCCGATCTTCGAGTTGGCGATGAGGATGAACGGATCCTCGAGCACCGCCTCCATCCGCTCGGGGTCGGTGATCATGTAGGGCGAGAGGTAGCCCTTGTCGAACTGCATGCCCTCGGTGAACTCGAGCTCGAGTCCGAGAGTCTGGCCCTCCTCGACGTTGACCACGCCGTCCTTGCCGACCTTTTCGATCGCATCGGCGATGACGTCGCCGATCTCCCGCTCACGCGAGGAGACCGTGGCAATCCGGGCGATGTCCTCGCGGCCGGAGACGTCCTTGGACTGCGCCTTGAGGTTCTCGACCACCGCGTCCACAGCCGTCTCGACACCGCGCTTCAGCCCCATCGGGTTCGCGCCTGCCGCGACGTTCTTCAACCCCTCGCGGACGATGGCCTGTGCGAGAAGGGTTGCGGTCGTGGTGCCGTCGCCCGCGACGTCGTTCGTCGCCGTGGCGACCTCGCGCACGAGTTGTGCGCCCTGGTTCTCGAAGACGTCCTCGACCTCGATCTCACGTGCGATCGTGACGCCGTCATTCGTGATGGTGGGAGCGCCGAACTTCTTGTCGAGCACGACGTAGCGCCCCTTCGGGCCAAGGGTGACCTTGACCGCGTCGGCGAGGATGTTCACGCCACGCTCGAGAGAGCGCCGCGCATCCTCGTTGAACTTCAGCTCTTTGTGAGCCATGTCTTCTTCTGACCTCCGTTTGTGTCTCTAGGCAGTGGCGCCGGCCGGCTCGCGATCGCCGGTGACCTTCGCGAGCACATCCGACTCGCGCAGGATCAGGTAGTCGTCGGTGCCGACCTTGATCTCGGTCCCGCCGTACTTGGAGAAAACGATCTCGTCGCCTTCGTCCAGGTCCATCGGGACGAACTTTCCGTTGTCGTCCCGGCTGCCCGGGCCGACGGCGAGGACGCGGCCGCGCTGCGGCTTCTCCTTCGCGGTATCCGGAAGCACGATGCCGCTCGTCGTCGTCTCTTCCTCTTCGAGGACCTCGACGATGAGGCGGTCACCAAGCGGCTTCAGGTTCATACAACAGCCTCCTGATTGCTCTCGGTAACAGTTCCTGGCACTCTCCCCTCGAGAGTGCCGGGGGCATTGTACGGCTGGCACTCGGGCGGCGCAAGTGCCAACTGGTAGAACCGCACGCGTGGAGCGGGAGTTCTCGGCCGGCGGCGTGCTCGTGCGGACGATCCGCGGCCGGCCGATGGTCGCGGCGATCCGTCCGAACGGTCGCGACAGAGTCTGGGCGCTGCCGAAGGGCCGGATAGACCAAGGCGAAACCGCGGCCGACACGGCCGTGCGGGAAGTCCGCGAGGAGACGGGCGTCGAGGGGCGGGTCGTCGAGAAGCTCGGCGACGTGCGTTACGTCTACACGGCCTCGTGGAAGGGCGGGGCGCGGATCTTCAAGGTCGTGAGCTTCTTCCTCCTGCGCGCCGGTCGAGGGCGGATCGGCGAGATCGCCGAGGAGATGCGGATCGAGGTGGCCGAGGCGCGTTGGCTGCCGCTCGACGAAGCGCCGCAGCTCTTGACCTACGGCGGCGAGCGCGAGATGGCCGCGAGGGCGCTGGAGCGAGTCGAGGCGTGACGGTCGTCGGCCTCCTGCATCCCGGCGCGATGGGTGCAGCGATCGGCGGTGCGCTTCGGGAGCGCGGCGAGACCGTCCTGTGGGCGTCGGCCGGCCGCAGCGCCGCCACCGCCGAGCGCGCGAAGCAGGCGGGCCTCGAGGACGCCGGCGAGATCGCCGAGGTCTGCCGCCGCAGCGACGTTGTGCTCAGCGTCTGTCCGCCACACGCGGCCGTCGAGGTCGCGCGAGCGGCAGAGGAGTTCACCGGGATCTACGTCGACGCGAACGCGATCTCACCGCACACCGCTCGCGCGATAGCGGGCCACCAGGGCCGTTTCGTCGACGGTGGCATCGTGGGACCACCGCCGCACGAACCACGCTCGACGCGGCTCTACCTCTCCGGCAGCGAAGCGACGGCGGTAGCCGCGCTGTTCGCAGACACGAACGTCGACGCCCGAGTCGTCTCCGCCGAGCCCGGAGCGGCCTCGGCGCTCAAAGCCGCCTACGCAGGCTGGACGAAGGGGAGCGCCGCCCTGCTCCTCACCGTGCGCGAGCTGGCGCGAGCGGAGGGAGTCGAGGGCGTCCTGCTCGAGGAGTGGCGCTTGTCGCTGCCGGAGCTCGAGGACCGATCACGCGCCGCCGCGCGCTCCGCGCATCGCAAGGGCTGGCGCTGGATCGGCGAGATGGAGGAGATTGCACGCAGCATGAGCGCGAGAGACCTGCCTGCCGGATTCCACGAAGCCGCGGCCGAGGTCTTTCGCCGCGCCGCCGAGGAGTCATAGCCAGTGGACGCGCTCCTCAATGTGGGCGAGTTTCTCGACGCGGCGGCGGCGAAGGTCGATCCGGCCGTCTGGTGCTACTTCGAAGGTGGGGCCGAGGACGAGGTGACGCTGCGCGAGAACGTCGCCGCGTTCGGTCGCTGGCAGCTACGGCCCCGGATGCTCGTGGACGTCGGCGAGATCAGTCTCGAGACGACGCTCCTCGGAGCGGCCGTTTCGATGCCGCTCGGCATCGCGCCGTTCGCGCTCCAGCGGCTGCTCGATCCCGAGGCGGAGCGCGCTACCACGCGCGCGGCAGCCGCCGCCTGCGCGCTGGCGACGGTGCCCACGCTCACGTCGTATCGCCACGCGGAGCTGCGGGCCGCCGCCGACGGACCGCGCTGGCTCCAGCTCTACGTCCAGCTCGACCGCGCCCAGACGCTCGATCATCTTGCCGAGGCGAAAGAGGCCGGCTACGGCGCCGTCGTTCTCACGGTCGACCTCCCGCTCGTCGGGCGCCGCGAACGAGACGTCCGCCTCGGGTTCGCGATCCCTCCGGAAATCCCACTCCATTACGGCACGCTCGTCGACGTCGACCCGACGCTCACGTGGCGCGACCTCGAGTGGATTCGGGCGGCCACGGATCTGCCGCTCGTGCTGAAAGGGATCGTGACGCGCGAAGACGCGGTGCTCGCCGTCGAGCACGGCATCGATGGGCTCTGGGTCTCGAATCACGGCGGCCGCCAGCTCGACGGCGTCGCTGCCTCGATCGACGCGCTGCCGGAAGTCGTCGAGGCCGCGGACGGCCGGACTGAGGTCTACGTCGACGGGGGCGTCCGGCGCGGCACCGACGTGGCCAAGGCGCTGGCGCTCGGAGCGCGAGCCGCGTTCGTGGGGCGGCCTGTCGCCGCCGGCCTCGCAGTCGGCGGCGAGGCGGGAGTCTCGCGCGTGCTCGAGCTGCTCCATGACGAGATCGCACTCGCGCTCGGGCTCCTCGGGTGCACTTCACCGGATCAGGTCACGCGCGCGCACATCCAACGGGCGCCTGCGTAGCTGGCAGACTCCCCGCCACGATGTACGCCCTCAACTTCTACTCGCCGCTCGTTGCCGACCAGCTGCGGTCGGGACGGAAGTCGGCCACGATCAGGCTCGGCGACAAGTCCGGCAAGTACAAGAAGGGCATGGTGGTGCGCGTGCTCTGCGGCGTCCGCTTCAGCCCGCGGGAACACGTCTTCGACGCGGTGATCGACAAGGTCGAGGTGAAAACGCTCGGCGAGCTGTCACCGCGGGAGATCGAGCACGACAACCCTGAGATCCGCCACACCGATGAGATGGCGAACTTCCTCGGCCAGCTCTACAACCGGGAGATCGGGCCGGACGATCTGATCACGGTGATCCGCTTCTCGCAGATCCTCAGCGGACCGGTCGTGCCCGCGTTCGAGGGCGACCTCTTCTGATCCGTCTCTAGCCGGCGTCAAAACCGACCGGCGCAGAGAGCTGATCCTGCAGGTGGTCGGCGCCGGGAAGGGTCGCCGTGGCAACGGCACCTCCGGCGACGAGCGTCACCGCGACGGCGCAGAGCCTGAGCGCGAGGCCGCGATACCGCGCGCGGAGGGCGTCGCGCATTCGCACCAACCGAGCGAGCACGTGGATGGACGTCGCGACGAGCCAGACAACGAAGCTCGCCTTGTGGAGCCCAACGGCGGTGCCCTGCACCTCGTGGGCCGCGAGGAGGTAGACGCCGGATCCGAAGAGGACGATCGTGGATGCGACGACGACCGGCGCGACCAAAACGCGTAGTGGCCAAGCGGGCGGGCCGCGACGCACGTATTCCTCCCGGCCGAGGTAGTAGCGCGCCATGCGCCAGCCCGTGCTGCCCATCTTCAGCGCGAAGATCGGGAGGAGGAACATGCCGACGAACGCGTGCACCGTGAGCAGCGCGCGCAGGTTGAGCAGCGTCGCTCCTTCGACCGCGACGAAGACGACGAGGAGAATCCCCGCGATTGCGGTCAGCTGCTCGTTGCCGCCCGGGTTCGCTCTCATCGCTTGCGCCGGATCGGCGAGCCGAAGAGCTCGTTCGGCCGCACCGGGTCGCCGCATTGCTCGCAATCGACCACTGCGACCGAGGAGAACGGCGCACCGCAGGCGCGGCAGCGGCGAAGCAGCTGGCCGCCGCACTGCGGGCAGGTGTCGGGCAGCTCCGCCTCGAACTCCTCGAACCACCGGCGCGCCGCGCCGCAGCCGAGACAGAATGCGACCCAGTCCCCGAGGACCTTCCGACGCTCCTGCCGCAGCCAGTCCGCCGCCTTAGACACGTCTTGACCTTAGCCGCGGTCCTCGTCGCTCCCGGCGGCTTCGACGACGCCGACGACTACGAACGCAACGACGTGTTCGAGCTTCGTGCGACCCATTCCACGCCGCCACGCTCGCGTACGCCCGGCACGCCGGCGTCCACGCGCACGTTTGGCCGGGCGGCCACGACTCCGCCTTCTGGAACGCGCATTTGCCGGCCCTCCTACGCTTCTTCGCGCGTGCCTGCGCCTGAGCCTTTCCCGAAGATCGAGCTGCACGTCCACCTCGAAGGGACGGTGCGTCCCGACACGCTGCGCTCGATTGCGAAGCGGAACGACTACACGCTTCCCGACGACCTCGAGTCGCAGCTCGAGTTTCGCGATTTCGCCCACTTCCTCGACGCGTTCGTGCTCACGACGGGTGCGCTCCAGCACTACGACGACTTCCGTCAGATCGTCGTGGCGTATGCAGCCGAGGCAAAGGAGCACGGCGCCGTCTACCTCGAGGCGATCTTCGCGCCGCGCATGCTGCACGGGATCGACACCGACGAGGTGTTCGCCGGCTATTGCGACGGGGCGCAAGAGGCGCGCGAGCTGCACGGGGTCGAGGTGCGACTGACCCCGGACATCCCGCGGGTGTACACCCTCGAGGACGCGCTCACGACGGCGCGCTACGCAGTCAAGTACCGCGAGCGGGGCGTGGTCGGGATCGGCCTCGGAGGACCCGAGGATGGCCATCCGCCGGAGCCTTATGCCGAGGCGTTCGCCCTCGCGCGGGAGGGCGGGCTCGCCTCGGTGCCGCACGCGGGCGAGGGAGCTGGGGCCGAGTCGGTGCGCGGGGCACTCGAGACCCTCCATGCCGACCGGATCCGGCACGGCGTCAGAGCCGTCGAGGACCCAGGGCTCGTCGGGGAGCTGGCGGGGCGGGGCACCGTGCTCGACGTCTGCCCGATCTCGAACCTGCGGCTCGGCATCGTCCAATCCCTCGAGGAGCACCCGCTGCCGCAACTCATCGCCGCGGGGATCCGCTGCTCGATCTCGACCGACGACCCGGCGATCTTCGACACCGACCTGACCCGCGACTACGAGGCGGCCGCCACGCTCGGCGTCACTCCGCGCGCCGCCTACGAAGCCGGCCTCGCGGGGGCGCTGTGCGACGACGAGACCCGGCGGCGCCTGCGTCAGATCGGCGACTCCCATGACTGGAACGCCCGCTAGGGTTCCGGCCGATGGCGATCGCAAGAGAGGCGGGGCCGGTCGGGTCGATCCACGAGGTCCGCGAAGCGGGCCTCGATCGCGAGGATCTGCTCGGCGTCTACCGCGCGATGCTCGTCACCCGCGGGGTCGAGGAGCGCGGCCACATCCTCTACCGGCAGGGAAAGATCCCCGGCTCGTTCTACACGGGCCGTGGCAACGAAGCGGCCTCGGTCGGCGTCGCGACCGCGATGGGGCCGGACGACGTCGGGACGCCGCTCCACCGCGACATGGGCGTACACATCGTCCGCGGTGTCGAGCCGTGGCGGATCTTCGCGCAGTACATGGGCCGGCAGGACGGCCCGACGCGCGGCAGGGACGGCAACGTCCACATGGCGGACTCCCAGCTCGGGCTGATCGCGATGGTCAGCCACCTGCCGGCCATGCTGCCGGTCGCCACGGGCTGCGCCCTCGCCTTCCGGATCCGCGAAGAGGCACGCGTCGCGGTCGGCTGGTTCGGCGAGGGAGCCTCGGCGCGCGGCGACACGCACGAGTCGATGACCCTCGCCGGCACGCGCACGCTTCCGGTGGTCTACATCTGCGACAACAACCAGTGGGCGTACTCGACTCCCACCCACCTCGAGTTCGCCACCGAGCACGTCGCCGATCGCGCCCAGGCGTACGGCTTCGAGGGAGTCGTCGTCGACGGCACCGACGTCCTCGCCGTCTTCCGCGAGGCGAAGCGCGCCATCGACAAGGCACGCGCCGGCGGCGGCCCCACGCTCATCGAGTGCCTCACGCTGAGGATGGAGGGCCACGCCGTCCACGACGACGCGTTCTACGTCCCGAAGCCGATGTTCGAGCAGTGGGCGGAGTCCGACCCGATCGAGCGCTTCCGAACGTGGCTGCGCGACAACGCCGGCTTGACGGACGAGGAGGAGGACGAGATCGTCGCGGGGGTCAAGAAGCTCCTGAACGAATCGCTCCAGCGGGCGGAGGACTCGCCGCAGCCCGATCCGGCGGACCTCACGAAGGGCGTCTTCGCCTCGCCCGAGGATCTCGACACCCCGCACCACAAGTGAGCGTAGGCTTGACGGAGCTCACCAAGGAGCGGAGGCCTCGGCTTTGCCGGGGCCGGGAGCGGGATTAGACATGCCAGAGCTCACCTACCTCCAGGCGATCTCGGACGGTCTCCGCACGGAGATGCGCCGCGACAAGCGCGTGTTCCTCATCGGCGAGGACGTCGGCGTCTACGGCGGCGCCTTCAAGGTCTCGCTCGGCTTCCAGGAGGAGTTCGGGCCGTGGCGCGTCATCGACGCACCGCTCGCCGAGACCGCCATCGTCGGCGGCTGCACCGGCGCTGCGATCATGGGACTCCGCCCGGTCGCGGAGATGCAGTTCGCCGACTTCATCTCGTGCGCCTGGGACCAGCTCGTCACGGTCGCCGCGAAGCAGCGTTGGCGCGCCGGAACTCCGGTGCCGATGGTCATCCGCCTCCCGTCGGGCGGCGGCTTCTCGGGCGGGCCGTTCCACTCCCAGAACCCCGAGTCGTCGTTCGCGCACATCCCTGGCCTGAAATGCGTCTGCCCGGCGACGCCGGAGGACGCGAAGGGCCTCTTGATCAGCGCGATCGAGGATCCGAGCCCCGTCCTCTACTTCGAGCACAAGCACCTCTACCGGCGGATCAAGGGCGAGGTTCCGGAGGCGCGCTACACGACACCGCTCGGCAAGGCGCGCATCCACCGCGAAGGCAGCGACGTGTCGGTGATCACGTGGGGCGCGATGGTCTACACGGCCGACGAAGCGGCGCAGCAACTCTCCTCCGACGGCGTCTCGGTCGAGATCCTCGACCTGCGCACCGTCATGCCGTGGGACAAGGCAGCCGTGCTCGAGTCGGTGCGGAAGACGTCGAAGGTGCTCGTCCTGCACGAGGACACGCGCACCGGCGGCTTCGGCGGCGAGATCGCGGCGACTATCGCGGAGGAGGCGTTCGAGGATCTCGACGCGCCGGTGAAGCGCCTCGCCGCTCCCGATACGCCCGTCCCGTTCTCGCCGACGCTCGAGAAGGCATTCATCCCGCAGGTCGACGACGTCGTCGCCGGTTTGCGCGAGCTCGCGGAGTACTAAGGAGAAGCACATGGCCACGGAGACTGCAGTCGACGTCGTGATGCCGCAGATGGGCGTGTCCGTCTCGGAGGGGACGATCACGCGCTGGCTGAAGCAGGAGGGCGAGCAGGTCGAGGCCGACGAGCCGCTGCTCGAGATCTCGACGGACAAGGTCGACACCGAGGTGCCGAGCCCGGCCTCAGGGACGCTGACGCAGATCCTCGTCCAGGAAGGAGAGACCGTGGACGTCGGGACGAAGCTCGGCCAGATCGGCGGATCCGCCTCCGAGGCTCCCGCGGCTGAAGCGGCAGAGCCCGACGCTCCGACTCCCGCCGCCGAGGAAGCGCCGGCACCGGCCACCGCAGAAGCGGCTGCCGAAGCCGACGCGGCATCCCCAGCCGAGACTCCGGCGCCGACCGCGCCCGAACCGTCCGCGGCTCCGGCTCCATCCGCAGCGCCGACCCCGAGCGGCAACGGCAAGGCATTCGTGTCGCCGGTGGTAGCGCGCATCGCCGGCGAGCACGGGATCGACCCGTCCCAGGTGCCCGGCACTGGCTCGGGCGGCCGCGTGACGAAGAAGGACATTCTCGCGTTCGTCGAGTCCGGTGGTGCGCAGCAAGCTCCAACCGCGCCCGAAGAAGCCGCCCCGGCACCCGAAGCGCCGGTAACGCAGCCTCCGGCCGAGGCTCCGCCTGCTCCACCCAAGCCTCCGGCCGAGGCTCCGCCAGCTCCGCCCAAGCCTCCCGCTCCGGCTCCGGTCGCGGCGGGCGAGACGCTGGCCGGCGAGATGGTCGAGCCGATTACCGCGATGCGGCGCGGCATCGCCGAGCACATGCGCCGCTCGCTCGACACCGCCGCCCACGTGACGAGTGCGATCGAGGTCGACTTCTCGCGCATCGTGGCCGTGCGTGACCGGCTGAAGAAGGAGTACCAGTCCGCCTACGGCGTCAACCCGACCTACCTCGCGTTCGTCGCCAAGGCGTCGGTCGAGACGCTCCGCGAATACCCGTACGTGAACGCCGAGATGCGCGGCGACTCGATCGTCACACGCAACTTCGTCAATCTCGGCATCGCCGTCGAGCTCGCGGAAGGCAAGGGGCTCATCGTCCCCGTGCTCCGCAACGCCGAAGGCCTGAACCTGCTCGGCCTCGCGCGGGGCATCGCCGAGATCGCGGCCAAGGCGCGCAACAAGCAGCTCGTTCCTGACGACGTCCAGGGCGGGACGTTCACGATCACCAACCCGGGCGGTTATGGCACCTTCCACGGCACGCCGGTCATCAGCCAGCCGCAGTCCGCGATCCTCGGCACGTACGCACTCGTGAAACGGCCGTGGGTCGTCGAGGACGAGCTCGGCCAAGACGTGATCGCGATCCGGCCGCTGATGAACATCACGCTCACGTACGACCACCGGCTCGTCGACGGCGCTCTTGCAGGCCGCTTCCTCCGCGACCTGCGCGCGCGGCTCGAGAGCTGGGAGGACGAAGCGGAATAGTGGCGCAACGGCTCGTCCCGTTTCTCGGCTACGAGGACGCGGCCGCCGCGATCGACTGGCTCTGCACGGCGTTCGGCGCGACGGAGAACGCCGAGTCGCGGCAGACCGCCTCCGACGGCACGATCGGGCACGCCGAGCTCGACATCGAGGGCGCCACGATCTTCCTCTCCACACCGGCGGGCTACGTCGGCTCGCGGAGGCACCGCGAGAGCTGCGAGGTCGAGCGGCAGATGCACGACAACCCTTGGGTCATCGACGGCCTGTTCGTCGAGGTGGACGACGTCGATGCGCACCACGCGCAAGCGGTGGAGGCCGGTGCGACCGTGATTCGCGGGCTGGACGAGCCGGGCGTCGGCTACCGCATCTACACGGCGGAGGATGTCGAAGGCCACCGCTGGATGTTCGGCCAGCGTCTCTAGGCGACCGCGGCGAGCACGCCGGCGAGGGGGCGCGGGATCTCGCCCGGCTCCATCGCCTCGACGAGCAGCGGCGGGTAGCGGAGGTAGCGCCCGCCGTTCTGCAGCCAGCGGCGCAGCTGTCGCTCGACCGGCCGCCCGCGCCAATAGACCTGGTTCTGGAAGCTGCGGAACGTGTCGAGCTCGCCCTGTGCGGCGACGACATCCTGGACACGCTCGGCACCGAGTGCTCGGATCAGCTCGTCCTCGAGATCCTTGACGCAGACATGCGTCGCGTCGCCGAGGACGCGTCGGAACCAGCGCTCCTCGCCGGCGTCGCAGAGCCCGACAGCACGCTCTCCCTCGTGCTGGGCGGCAGCCCGTCGGATCGCCTGCGCGCCGCCGATCGGAACGATCTCGATCCCACCCAGGTCCAGGCCGAGCCGCCGCGCGACTGCCTCGAGCGCGATGCGGTCGGTGACGCCTTCGACGAGGACGACGGCCATGCGCCCCAAGCTAGCCTGAGCCCGTGGCGACCGGCGGCTACGTCCTTCAACTGGGCCAGGTCCCGTATCTCGAGGCCTGGGATCTCCAGCGCTCCCTGGCCGGTGCCGTGTCGCAAGGCGCGATCCCGGACACGATCATCCTGCTCGAGCACCCACCCGTCGTCACGCTCGGCCGTCGCACCGACGAGTCCGCGGAGTTGCACGTGCCGGAAGGTGCCGAGGTCGAGGTCGTGGAGACCAACCGTGGCGGCAAGTCCACCTATCACGGGCCTGGACAGCTCGTCTGCTACCCGATCCTCGACCTGAAGCGGCACGGCCGCGACGTGAAGGAATACGTCCGCAACCTCGAGGAGGCATTGATCCGGACGCTGGCACTGCTGGGCGTGGAGGCTACGCGGCTCGAGGGACTGACGGGCGTCTGGCTGCAGCGGCCTCCGCGCAAGATCGCCTCGATTGGCGTCCACGTCTCACGATGGGTGACGACACACGGCTACGCGCTCAACGTCGACCTCGACCCGGCGCCGTTCACCGACTGGATCACGGCCTGTGGGCTCGAGGACGCGATGTTCACGACGATCGCGCGCGAGCTCGACCGGCCGGTGGCGGTCGATGACGTGCGGTCGCACGCGGTCGCGGCCATCGAGGAAGTCTTCGGGCTCGAGCTCGAGGAGCTACCGACCGAAGACGGCCCCGGCCTCTGGGCCCAGCCGCTCCACGCGCAGCTCGCAACACGCTAGTCGGGCAGCCAACCCTCCCGGTACGCCGTCGACTGCCGCTCGGAGACACGGGCGTAGGCGTCACGGCAGCCACTCCTCGCGGAACTCGCCGTCGTGCCGGTCCGGGAAGCGCGCGTAGGCGACGTCCGGATCGGTCGTCTCTTCCTCGGCTGACGCGTTGTGCTTCATCGCCGCCTCCGAGTACGGGTAGCCGCCCCAGTCCGGGCCCTTCTGGTGCTCGCGCCCCCCGATTGCAAGGATCGCGGACGGCCCGCCTCCTGCGCCGACGATCGTGTGCGAGACGCCTATGGGCTTGTGGAAGTAGTCCCACCGCTGCAGCGGGTACTCCTCGTTCTCCACGATGAGCAGCGCCTCGCCCGAGAGAACGAGGAAGCCCTCCTGGTCGGCCTCCCAGTGGTACATCGACATCGGCTCGCCAGGACCGAGAACGAAGAGGTTGACGCCGACCTGCTCTGGATCGTCCACCAATTCGGCCACGAAGCCCCGTGGCCCGCGGTTCCACCACTTCATGTCGCGCACGTTGCGGACGAACCAGGTCATCCGCTCGGAACTATGCCCGGAGACCGTCCAACACGACGTCGAGATAGAGACGCCACTGGCCGGACGGAGCGGCGAGCAAGGCCGCGCGGATGAGCGGCCCGACCTCGGCAGGCTTGAGGTCGCTCCGCAGCGTGCCGGCCCGCTGCGCACGCGCGACGAGCTTGCGGCCGAGCTCGTCGAGCTCGGCGCCGCGGGGTTTCTCGCCGCAATGAATGACGCACTTGTGCAGGCCCGGCGTGCTCATCGCGAGCTCCGCGGCCTGCTGGGCAAAGCCGAAGAAGGCCTCGCCGGGATCGTCTGATTCGAGCGCCTCCTCGGCGATCGCGCACATCTGCGCGACGTGCCGCTCGATCACCGCGTACATGAGGTCGTCCTTCGTCGGAAAGCGGCGAAACACCGTGCCGTGGCCGACGCCGGCCGCCCGTGCGATCTCGTCGATGCTCACGTCGGGGCCCGACGCGGCGAACGCTTCCGTCGCCGCATCGAGCACCCGCTCGAGATTTCGCCGCGCGTCTGAGCGCAGCTCGGTCATCAGGCGACCGGAACCGGCTCACCCTCGGCCGAAGCCTCGATCGCGGCGACGTCTTGCTTGCGCAGGAGAGCCACCAGGACCACAAGGGCCAGGCCGACGAGGACGCCTGCGCCGCCAAACGCGTAGTGGAAGCCGTGGACCTGAGTAGCCGCCGAGACGCCGTGTGTGTGGCTGGCCGCGATCGTCGAGAGGATCGCGAGCCCGAGCGCTCCCCCTACCTGCTGCGAGGTGTTGAAGAGCCCCGAGGCAAGTCCCTGATCCTCGTCCTCGAGGCCAGTGGTGGCCACGAGCGTGAGCGGCATGAAGATCGCGCCCATCCCGAGCGAACCGATGATCATCCCCGGCAGGACATCGGTCGCATACGAACCGCCGACCGGCATCCGCGCGAAGAGAACCATCCCGACGACGGTCAGCACCATGCCGACTGCGGCAACGGGCTTGACACCGAGGCGCGGCGCGAGACTCGAGGCGAGGCCCGCCGAGAGCATGACGCCGGCCGTGAACGGCAGGAACGAGACGCCGGCCTTGAGCGGCCCGAAGCCGAGCACCTTCTGGATGTAGAGCGAGTTGAAGAAGAACATCGCGAACATCCCTGAGAAGGCGAGGAACATGGCCACGTTCGCCGTGAGGAGCGAGCGGACGCGGAAAATCGAGAGCCGGACGAGCGGCTCCGACGAGCGCTGCTCGATCAGGACGAAGGCCGTGAGGAGTACCGCGGCGGCGATGAACGAGACGATCGTCTGCCCGGAGCCCCAGCCGTGTGAGGCCGAGTGGACAAGCCCGTACACGAGCACCATCAGCCCGCCGGTGACGGTGATCGCTCCGGCGAGGTCGTAGCCCTGATGCACGTGCTCGTCCTTCGACTCGGGGACGATCCGCAGCGCGGCGAGGAACGTGAGGATGCCGACGGGGACGTTGACGAAGAAGATCCAGCGCCACGAGAGCGACTGCGTGAGCGCGCCGCCCAGCACGAGGCCGACCGCCGAGCCGCCGATCGCGATCGCAGCCCAGACGCCGAGCGCCCTGGCGCGCTCCTTCCCCTCGGCGAACGTCGTCGAGATGATCGAGAGCGCCGCCGGTGAGATGAGCGCGGCGCCGAGGCCCTGGAGCGCGCGGAAGCCGATCAGCTCTCCGGAGGTCGTCGCGATTCCGTCGAGCAGGGACGCACCGGTGAAGACCACGAGGCCGATGAGGAAGAGCCTCTTCCGTCCCAGAAGGTCACCCGCACGTCCGCCGAGCAGGAGGAAGCCGGCAAACACGAGCGTGTACGCGTTGATCACCCACTGCAAGCTGGCCTCGTTCTTGAAGCCGAGCGAAGACTGGATGTGCGGCAGGGCGACGTTCACGATCGTCGCGTCGAGGACAACCATGAACTGCGCGAGGCAGATGATTACGAGTACGACCCAGGGATTCGTCGAATGGCGGCTCATCAGGCTCCTTACTTAAGCGGACTCATCAGTCCGTTTCAGGCTAGCAGCGGTCGGTCTCCCTACGCCACTTAGACTGGAACGCGGTCATGGAGTCATCGCTTCCCGTCGCCGAACGGCCCCGCAGGCCCGAGTGGATGAAGGTGCGCGCGCCGTCGAAGGACGGCTCGTACTTCGACGTCCAGAAGCTCGTTCACGGACTCTCGCTGCACACGATCTGCGAGGAGGCGCGCTGCCCGAACATCTCCGAGTGCTGGGGACGCGGCACCGCGACCTTCCAGATCCTCGGCGATACCTGCACGCGCGCCTGCCGCTACTGCTACGTCCACTCGGGGAAGCCCGAGGCGCCGCCCGACCTGCTCGAGCCGCTGCGGCTCGCCCAGGCAGCCGCGCAGATGAAGCTCAAGCACGTCGTGGTCACCTCCGTCGACCGCGACGACGTCGCCGACCGCGGCGCCGGCCACTACGCGGCGACGATCCGGGCGCTCAAGGCGAAGCTGCCGGAGGCTTCGGTCGAGGTGCTGACGCCGGACTTCCTCGGGGTCGAGGAGGAGGCGCTGCAGATCGTGCTCGCCGCGAGGCCCGAGGTTTTCAACCACAACATCGAGACGGTGCGTCGGCTGCACGCCCGGATGCGCGGCGCGAAGGCGAGCTACGACGGTGCGCTGTGGTTGCTCCGCCGCGCGAAGGAGATCGCCGACTACCCCGTCCTGACGAAGTCGGGAATCATCGTCGGCCTCGGCGAGACGAACGACGAGGTCGTCGAGACGCTGCGCGACCTGCGCGCGAACGGCGTCGACGTCGTCACGATCGGCCAGTACCTCCAGCCGAGCGCGAAGCACGCGACGATCGACCGCTGGGTGCATCCCGACGAGTTCCGCTGGTTCCGCGAGCAGGGCGAGGCGCTGGGTTTCGGTTCCGTCTTCTCGGGCCCGCTCGTGCGCTCGAGCTACCGCGCCGACGAGCAGAGACACGCCGCCGCGACCGGTCGCGGCGCGCTCGCCTACTAGAAAGCGAAGGGCCGCCCGGAGGCGGCCCTTCTTACGTCAACGTTGCTGCGGTTCAGCTTCCGTAGGCGAAGTACGCGTCCTCGCCGTGACCGCAAACGCCGGCGGGGAAGCAAGCCTGCTCCCGCATGTCGGTCCAGTAGGCCACGACATGTGTCGTCTCGGGGACAACAGCGATGTTGCTGTAGTCGCCCATGAACGCAGTCGCGCGTGGGAATGCCGCATTGACCGTCCGGGCAAACCAGCGATCGCCTGTCGTCGGGTCGGACTGCACGGTCGAAACCACCGAGCGCGAGTAGCTCGACGGCCCCGTTTGCGTCAGCAACGAGTAGTCGTACAGGTGGTTCGCCGAGTCGCCGCTGCGGTCGAACGTGCCGATCCGCAGCGTTCCAGCCGCGTCGAACGCGCCCCACGTCATGAACTGGTCGTTCGCGAGAGGCACCGCAGTCGGAGCGCTCCAGGTGCGGCCGTAGTCGGTCGACTCGCTGACGATCACGTCGGAGTTCGTGGTTGCCGAATACGGGTCGGTCGGTGCAGGCAGCGTGCTGTTCCGCATATCCGCCCAGACCAGCGCGAGGTGTGCCGGGTTCGTCGGGTCGGCCGTGATGTTCCCCGCCGACCAGGTGCGGAAGACGCTGTCCTGATAGGTCGGCCGCCCGAAGGCGAACGGGAAGTCGGTGTTGCCGTCGTACACGAGCCCGACCGCGAACGGGCCTGCGGTCCGCCCGCCGGTCGCCGCATCGACCTCGACCGTGTAGTACGTGTCACGACCGGTGGTCAGGTCGTCGGTGTTGAGGAACGAGACGAAAATCCGCCCGTCCGAGGTCACGGTCGGCGTCGAAACGAACGCCTCGTCGAGCGATCCCGAGATCACCTGCGGCGATGACCAGGTCTTCCCAGCGTCGTGCGTCACTGATGCGTAGATGCGGCTGTTGACGAACGAGCCCTTCTGCCCGAGTCGGAAGTCGCCGAAGGTGACGATCGCGTTGCCGTCACCCCACGCGGCGACGTATTCCTTGTCGAGCAGGTCGCCGACACTCGTCTCGGTGCCGCTCCCCTGCGCGATGCGGGACGTCGACCAGCTCTGGCCACCGTCGCCGGAGCTCGACACGAGCACATCCGGGTTCTGCGCGTTCGCCGGCCCGACGAAGCGGAACCCGAGCGTCGCGTAGTACGCGTTTCCGGCAGCATCGAACGCCACCGCCGGATCGCCGGTGGCCTGGTACGCGGAGTTCGAGTTGAGTGGGTACTCCGTCCAGGTCTGGCCACCGTCGAAGCTGACATGTGCCCGCGAAAGCAGAGTCTCGGACACGTGCCCGCCCGGGTTGAGGCCGAGCTGGTAGTCGTTTGCCCCACCGATGATGTTGTTCGGATCCGTGGGGTTGACGGCGATCGACGTCTCGTTGTGCGGGCCTACCGATTTCGTCTCGCAGTCCGTGTTGACGTTCGCCGCGGTGGACGTCGTGGTCGAACAAAACGGCGTCCCGATCTTGACCGTGGGCCCAGAGCCCCAAACGGCAGTCGCGATCGGCGCGGGCGCGTCGACGCCATTGTGGGTGAAGTCGACCGGCTGCGGGTCGTCACCGGCCGTCGCCACGGCTACGCCGAGGACGACGAACGCGACGAGCGCGAGAACGAGCAGCAAGCCGAGCTTGCGATAACTCATCTAGTGATCCCCCTTCGCTGATAAGGGTTTGCGCGAAAAGCCCCGCGAGGGTAGCGAAGAGGGACCGGCAATGCGGGTCCTCTAGGCGGGGCCGGGGAACGGGTTGAGGTCGTCGTCCAGCGTGTACGCCGGCCTTAGCCGTGCGGCTTCGCCATCTTGCGGTAGTCGAGTGCCTCGTCCAGGACGGACTCCTCGACGCCCTTCTCCCGCGCGACCTCGCGCAGCGAGCGGCCGGAGGCTGCGGCCTCCTGGACGATCTCGGTCGCCCGGTCGTAGCCGATGTACGGGTTGAGCGCGGTCGCGGCCGAAAGCGTCAACTCTGCGTAGCGCTCGCAGTTCTCGCGGTTGGCCCCGATCCCGTCCACGCACTTCTCCGCGAAGAGACGGCAGGCGCTCGCGAGCAGCTTCACAGAGTCGAGGACGTTGCGCGCAAGCAGTGGGACGAAGACGTTGAGCTCGAAGTGCCCCTGCATCCCGCCGATCGCGATCGCGGCGTCGTTCCCGATCACCTGCGCCGCGACCTGCGTCATGACCTCAGGCATGACCGGGTTCACCTTGCCCGGCATGATCGAGCTCCCTTTCTGGAGCTCCGGCAGGGCGATCTCGGCGAGACCGGCCCGCGGGCCGGAGCCGAGGAAGCGAATGTCGTTCGCGACCTTCGTCAGCGAGACCGCGACCGTCTTCAGCGCGCCCGAAACCTCGACGATCCCGTCTCGGGCGGCCTGCGCTTCGAACGGATCGGCCGGCGGCGAGATCTCGAGCCCTGTTTCGCTCGCGAGCAGCTCGCGCACCCGCGCGGCGAACTCCGGATGCGTGTTCAGGCCGGTCCCGGTGGCGGTGCCGCCGAGCGGAATCTGACCGAGCCGCGGCAATGCGTCCTTGATCCGCGCGATCCCCTGGCGCGCCTGCGCGGCGTAGCCCGCGAACTCCTGGCCGAGCGTGACGGGTACGGCGTCCATCCAGTGCGTGCGCCCGGACTTGACGACGTCGGCGAACTCGCGCGCCTTCGCCTCGAGAGAGGTCGCGAGCTGCTCCATCGCCGGCAGCAGGTCGTTCACGATCTCGTCAAGAGTCGCGAGGTGGACGGCCGAGGGGAAGACGTCGTTCGACGATTGGCCCATGTTCACGTCGTCGTTCGCGTGGACGTCCTCGCCCGCGAGCGTCGCGATCACCTCGTTCGCGTTCATGTTCGACGACGTGCCGGAGCCAGTCTGGAAGACGTCGATCGGGAACTGATCGTCGAGCTCGCCGTCCGCGATCCGAGTTGCCGCGGCCGAGATCCGCGTTGCCTTGCCCTCGTCGAGCAGCCCGAGCTCCGCGTTGACGCGCGCGGCTGCCCCCTTGATCCGGCCGAGCCAGCGCGCGACAGGCGCCGGAATCGGCTCGCCCGAGACGGGGAAGTTCACCACTGCTTTCGCGGTCTCACCTCCCCAGAGCTCACGCTGCTCCTCGGTCCTCGCCATCAGAGCGAGTGTAGGGAAGCCCGGGAAGGTGTCGCTCTGCCTACGCGACCACGTGCAACCGGCGCCCGGCCCGCTGCGGCCTGCGCCGCTTGGTGCGCTCGGGCTTCGCCTGCTGAAGCACGGGCATCCATCCGAGGTAGCCGCACTCCGGGCACTCCGGACATTCGAAGTGATGCTTGAACTGGTCGCGGCGCGCCATGCGGGTCGTCCCGCACTGGAGGCACTCGACGGCAAGGAGGTCCATGCCGGGTCCATCGGACGCGAGAGCCGACCAGGCATCCCTCCTTCGAGGGACGGACCGCGACTACCGGCTCGCCGTGATGCGCCCTGCGGCGGCGATCAGGTCGTCCCACGTGCACAGCTTGACCCGCGGGCGGCCGGCTTTCTCGCCTGCGGCGCGCTCGACCGCGTCGATCTCCAGCCAGCCGTGGTACTCGACGACCTGGACGCCGCGCTCTGCGAGCAGCGCGTCGACCGCCGCCGCGTTCGCGTCGGGCTTGGGCTCGAGCCGCCCTGCCGCGGCATCCTCGAGCAGTAGCTGCACGGTTTCGGTGGCGTCCTTCTTGTTCGTCCCGATCACACCCGTCGGGCCCCGCTTGATCCAGCCCGCGCAGTAGACGCCCGGCTCGACACGGCCGTCGTCGTTCGGGATCGTGCCGCTCCCCGCGTCGAACGGCACGCCGGGCAACTCGACCCCGTGGTAGCCGACGCTGCGAAAGACGAGGCCGCACGGCAGCGTTTGGCGCTCATCCGTCGGCACGGCTCGTTCGTATGCGTCGAGCTCGTTGCGGACGAGCTCGACTCCCTCGACATGCTCCTCGCCGAGGATTGCCACCGGCGACTCGAAGAAGCGGAAGACGACGCGGCGCGGCTTGCCGTCCGGCGCCCGGGCGGCGAGCTCCTGTAGCACGGCTACGTTGCGCTCGGCGTTCGTGCCGTGCGGCTTCGCACCTTCGAGGTCGGCGGGGTCGACGACGACATCGGCGCCGGCGAGCTCCCCCATCTCCTGGAGCTCGGGCGTCGTGAACGCGGCCTGCGCGGGGCCGCGGCGGCCGACGACGACGATCTCGCGGATCGGCGAGCTCGCGATGGCCGCGATCGAGGCGTCCGTCGCATCGGTGGGCGCGAGCTCCTCGTGGGTCAGCGCTAGCATCCGGGCGAGATCGAGCGCCACGTTGCCGTTCCCGATCACGACCACGCGCTCGACCGAGAGGTCGAAGGCGAGCTCCTGATAGTCGGGATGGCCGTTGTACCAGGCGACGAACTCGGTGGCAGCCCACGATCCGGCCAGGTCCTCGCCTGGAATCCCGAGGCGCCGGTCCGTCTGTGCGCCGACGGCATAGACGACGGCGTCGTAGAGGCGCACGAGGTCGACGTGTTCGATATCCCGCCCGAACTCGACGTTGCCGAGAAAACGGAAGCCCGGCTGCTCGGCGATCCGCTCGAACGCACGCGAGACCGATTTGAGCTTGGGGTGATCCGGAGCGACGCCGAGGCGAACGAGCCCCCACGGTGTGGGCAGCCGCTCGATCATGTCGACCTCGGCCGGGGGGTCGGCGGCGAGCAGGGCGCCGGCGGCATAGAAGCCCGCGGGGCCCGATCCGACGACGGCGACGCGCATAACGGCGCCGATGCTAGTCGCCGCTAGTCGTGCTTTCCCGGATACCGGCCTTCGAGGGTGATCATCACGCGCCGCAGGAGGCCGTTGAGCTGTTCCTTCTCCCGAGCGGTCAGCGCCTCCGCAAGGAGCGCCTCTTTCGCGCCCTGGATCCCCAGGCCCTGCTCGTGCTTCTGCCGGCCCTTCGACGTCAGCTCGACGAGCACGCTCCGGCGGTCGTCCGGATCGCGCAGGCGGCGGACGAGGCCTTCCTTCTCGAGCGCGTCGAGCCGGCTCGTCATTGACCCGCTCGTCAGGTCCGCGCGGCGCGCAAGCTCGCCGGCCTTGCGGCGGTAGGGCTCGCCGGCCCAGCGCAACGAGGTCAGCACGTGCCAGTCGCTCATCGTGAGATTGAGCTGATCGAGCGTCTCCTCGTGCATCCACTTGATGCGCCGGTTGATGCCGCCGATCCGGTCGACGATCCCCTCGACCGTCAAGTCGAGGTCGGACGGCAGGTCGGCGCTGATCTCTTCGAGGAAGGTGTCGACATGATCCTGCTCTCCGCTGTGCCTTGGTCTGGACATGTGCGAAGTGTTCATGAAATTTCTCTTGACGTCAAGATATCTCGTCTGTTAGTTTCTCGATATCAAGATACTCGACGTCAAGGAAGGAGGCGCCGCATGCACGTGTCAGACACGCACTTCGCCCAGCTCGTCCACGAAGATCGCGCGGCGCAGCTTCGCGCCGCCGCGCTCAACACTCGACCTTCAAGGAGGCAGGTATGGCAACCACGGAGACGGCTTACCGCGTTCTTTCACTTCCCCAGGAGGGCCGCGAAGGTGACGGCGACCGGGTGTACATCCGGCTCCGTCGCACGCTCGACATAGCCGCCTTCGGCGCGAGCGCCAGCTACCAGGCGAAGGCCGGCGAGGACGTCGTCGGCGAGCACGACGAACTCGGCCCCGGCGCCGACGGCCAGGAGGAGCTGTACGTCGTGGTGCAGGGAAGCGCGACGTTCACGCTCGACGGCGAAGAGATCGACGCGCCACAGGGCACAGTTGTCTTCGTCCAGCCGGAGACGACGCGGAAGGCGGTCGCGACAAGCGACGAGACGATCGTCCTCTCCGTCGGCGGCCGGCGCGGCGAGGCGTACCGGCTCCCGCCGGGCGCGGAGCTCTACGACTTCTTCGAGCACTACAACCAGCAGGACTGGGAAGGCGCGCTTGCCGCGTGCCACGTGGCGCTCGAGAAGTACCCCGGAAACGCGTTGATCCTCTACAACATCGCCTGCATGCAGAGCATGCTCGGCCGTGGCGACGAGGCGCTCGAAACGCTCAGCAAATCCGTCGAGAAGTGGCCGAAGTTCAAGGAGAACGCACAGGCCGACGACGACTTCACGTCGCTCCGGGAGAACACGCGCTTCCTCGAACTAGTGGGGTGACACCAGCAGCGTCAGTGGGCGCAGCCGGAACCACACCCGCCGGCTGCGTCCTCGGGCGCCTCGCCCTCGGCCACCTGGAACGAGTGGCCACAGCCGCATGAGGAGACGGCGTTCGGGTTCTCGATCTTGAACCCGGACTCCTGGATCGTCTCGAGGTAGTCGACCCGAGCGCCCGAGAGATACGGCGCGCTGAACGGATCGACGACGACCGTGACGCCCTCGCAGTCGAACTCGTGGTCGCCCTCCTGGGCGCCGCGGTCGAAGCCGAGGCCGTACTGGAAACCGGAGCAACCGCCGCCCTCGATCGCGACGCGCAGCACCGAGACGTCCTCCTCCCCGGCCATCAGGTCGCGGATCTTGGCCGCGGCGGCAGGCGTCAGGGAGACGATGCTCTCGGTTCGCTCCTGGATCTCCATCTCCGTCGCATCGTAGCAACGTGCCTTCCGCTCATCCGGTGACGCGGACGGCCAAACGGGTGACTTTGTAACAGCCGCTGCAGGCTCCGCTACGGGGTTTCGGTACCCGCAAGTGCGGGCCATGCGCCATTGATAACGTCAGCCGTTCGGTGAGTTCTTCGGATGCGCGAACGGGCAAGGGGAGACGCGCGGAGTAGATGCTCCACAGCTGGCTGCCATTTCTGATCTACGGGTTCCTCGCGCTGGTGATCCCGGCGTCGATGCTGTGGATGTCGTTCAAGTTCTCGCAACGCCCGGCCGCCCGCACCCGCGCTCGCACAGTGCCGTTCGAGTCGGGCGTCTCGACGGGCCCGCTGCCGCGCCAGCGCTTCAGCGTCAGCTTCTACCTCATGGCGATGCTCTTCATCGTCTTCGACATCGAGATCGTCTTTCTCTATCCGCTCGCCGTGCAGCTACATGCGCTCGGCTGGTTCGGGTTCGCGGAGCTCGCCTTCTTCATCGTGATCCTGCTCGTCGCCTACGTCTACATCTGGCGTAAGGGAGCGCTGAACTGGTGAGGCGCCGTGGCTGACGAGCAGCCGACACGCCTGCGCGACTACGGGCTCCAGTCGGAGCGGTTGCTCTGGCCAACGAAGGGTCCGTCGCGCTTCGAGGAGGAGCTCGGCGCCGACGAGCTCGAGCGCGCGCTCGGGATCACGACGCTCGAGAAGGCCGTGCGCTGGGCGCAGACGAAGTCGATGTGGCCGGATACGTTCGGTCTCGCCTGCTGCGCGATCGAGATGATGTCGATCGTCTCGGCGCGCTACGACATCGCGCGCTTCGGGATGGAGGCGTTCCGCTCTTCGCCGCGGCAGGCCGACCTGCTGATCGTCTCGGGCCGCGTCGCCCACAAGATGGCGGAGCCGCTGCGCCAGATCTACGACCAGATGCTCGAGCCGAAGTGGGTCATCGCGATGGGCGTCTGCGCGAGCTCGGGCGGGATGTTCAACAACTACACGATCCTGCAGGGCGTCGACCGCATCGTCCCCGTCGACATCTACGTCCCGTTCTGCCCACCGCGGCCGGAGGCGCTGATGGAGGGAATCATCCGGCTGCACGAGGCGCATCTCGCCGGAGTACCTCCCGCGTACGAGCGCACCGGAGTCGCGACGTGACGGACTGGGCTCGCGTACCGGGCTACGTCTCGCACCGGGACGGGCCCGAGATGCCGACGGTGACGATCGAGGCGGGGCGGATCCGCGAGGCGTGCGGGCACGCGCGCGACGAGCTCGGCTTCAACGTCTGCGTCGACGTCGTCGCCACCGACTACCTCGGCTGGGGCGGGAAGGGCGTCTCCGGCTACATCGGCACCGCGAGCGGCCGGGACCTGATGCACCCGATGACGCAAGGGCTGCAGGCGCTGCCCGAGCTCAAGCCGAAGCGCTTCTCGGTCAGCTACCACCTGCTCGCGTTGCAACGGGGTGCGCCGCGCGCGCGGCTCCAGTGCTGGGTCGACGAGGGTGAGCACGTGCCGAGCGTCGTGGAGGTCTGGCCGACCTGCGACTGGCACGAGCGCGAGCAGTACGACCTGATGGGGATCGTCTTCGACGAGCACCCGAATCTCGAGCGGCTGCTCATGCCGGAGGACTGGGAAGGCCACCCCCTGCGCAAGGACTATCCGATCGGCGGCGAGCCCGTCCGCTTCAGCGACGAGCAATGAGCGCGACCGTCACCCCAACCACGACCCGCAGGTGGCCGGTCGTCGCAGACGGCCAGTACGAGGGCTCGCGGATCCCGTCGCGGGTCCCGACCATCCTCGACGTCCCCGCCGAGCTGCGAGACAGCGAGGACGTCCTCCAGGTCAACTTCGGGCCGAACCACCCGTCCACGCACGGGGTCCTGCGCCTGATCGTCGATCTCCACGGCGAGGAGGTCGTAGGCGTCTCGGCGGTGATCGGCTACCTCCACACTGGCTTCGAGAAGTCGATGGAGTCGAAGACCTACTGGAAGTGCATCACCTTCCCAGAGCGGATCGACTACGTCGGCTACCAGAACAACGAGCTCGTCTTCGTGCTCGCCGTCGAGAAGCTGCTCGAGCTCGAGGTGCCGACGAAGGCCACGTGGATGCGGATGCTCCTGTGCGAGCTGAACCGGATCCATTCGCATCTCGTCTTCCTCGGCACGTCGGCGCTGGAGCTCGGGGCGATCTCGATGTTCTGGTACTGCTTCCGCGAGCGGGAGACGATCCTCGACCTGTTCGAGCTCGTCACGGGGCAGCGGATGCACACCCGCTACTTCCAGATCGGCGGCCTCGCCGAGGACATCCCGCAGGGCTTCTATCCCGAGTGCCGGAAGTTCGTCGAGTTGATGCCGCGCGCGCTCGGCGACTACAAGGGCATCCTCGACCGGAACGAGATCTGGCTCGAGCGGACGCAGGGGGTCGGCGTCCTCTCGGCAGACGACGCGATCGCGCTCGGGCAGACCGGCCCGAACCTGCGCGCCTCGGGCGTCGACTGGGATCTCCGCCGCGACGAGCCGTACCTGCACTACGACCAGGTCGACTTCCACGTCCCGGTCTATCCGAACGGCGACGTCTACGACCGCTACCGCGTGCGCATGGACGAGATGGCGGCGTCGACGAACATCGTGCGCCAGTGCCTCGAAAAGCTCGAGCGCATGGAAGGCATGCCGTGGATCGCGGACGACCGCAAGGTCGTGCTGCCGCCGCGCGAGGAGCTCCAAACGTCGATGGAGTCCCTCATCCACCACTTCAAGATCGTCACCGAAGGGTTCCGCGTACCCGAGGGCGAGATCTACGTCGCGGTCGAATCGCCGCGCGGAGAGTCGGGCTGCTACCTCGTCTCGGACGGCGGGCCGAAGCCGTGGCGCATCCACTTCCGCGCACCCTCGTTCGCCGCGCTCGAGGCGACCGCGACCTGTCTCGAGAACACTCTCGTCGCCGACCTGATCGCGGTCGTCGGCTCGCTCGACGCGGTGATGGGAGACACCGACCGGTGACGACCTTCTATGACGAGGTACAGGAGATTCGCGCGCGGTATCCGGAGGGGTCACGGTCGGCCACGCTTCCCGCTTTGCGGCTCGCGCAGGAGAAGCACGGTTGGCTCTCTCGGCAGGCGCTCGAGGAGACCGCCGATGCGCTCGAGGTCACGCCGGCGTTCTGTTACTCCGTCGCGACCTTCTACGACATGCTCCATCTCGAGCCCGTCGGGAAGCACACGGTCGACGTCTGCACGAACCTCCCGTGCGCGCTCTGCGGTGCGCAGCGCGTCGTCGAGGCGTTCGAGTCGGAGCTCGGCATCCACGCCGGCGAGACGACGCCGGACGGGGAGATCACGCTTCGGGCGGTCGAGTGTCTCGGCGGCTGCGGCTACGCGACCGTCGTCGCCGTCGACGGCCGCTATCACCACAACGTCCGGGCCGAGACCGTGCCCCAGATTCTCGGGGGGATCGATGGCGGAACGTAAGGTCCTCCTGGCCGGAGCGGACGAGCACGACCTGACGCAGCTCGCGGAGTACCGCGCGATCGGCGGCTACGCCGGCGTCGAGAAGGCGCGCGCAATGACGTCGGACGCGCTGATCGCGGAGCTCGAGAAGGCAGTGCTGCGCGGCCGCGGCGGCGCAGGCTTCCCGATGGGACGCAAGGCGTCGCTGATCGACCGCAAGAGCGCGAAGCCGAAGTACCTCGTCGTCAACGCCGACGAGTCGGAGCCGGGCGCGTTCAAGGACCGCGAGGTGATGGCGAAGGTGCCGCACCGGCTGATCGAGGGCTGCCTCATCGCGGCCCACGCGATCGAGTCGCGAGACGTCTTCATCTACATCCGCGGCGAGTACCTCACGGAGTACGAGATCCTCGCGGGCGCCGTCGAGGAGGCGCGGGCGGCAGGGATCTTCGGCGACGTCGACATCACGGTGCACCGCGGCGCCGGCGCGTACATCTGCGGCGAGGAAACCGCGCTGCTCGAGTCGCTCGAAGGCAAGCGCGGCCAGCCGCGGCCACGGCCGCCGTTCCCGCCGATCCAGGGCCTCTACATGGCGCCAACGCAGATCAACAACGTCTGCACAATCGCGACTGTCCCCGTGATCCTCGAGCTGGGCGCGGAGGAGTTCGCGAAGACCGGCGTCCCGAGCTCTCCCGGCACGGCGATCTTCTCGGTCTCGGGCAACGTAGCGCGGCCCGGGAACTACGAGCTCGACCTGGGAACGCCGATGCGCGAACTGATCTACGAGCAGGCCGGCGGGATTGCCGACGGCCGCGAGCTGAAGGCCGTGATCCCCGGCGGCTCGTCGGTGCCCGCGCTCACACCCGACCAGATCGACGTGCCGCTCGACTACGACTCGCTCGGCGCGATCGGGACGTTCTTCGGCGCAGCCTCGCTCATCGTCGTTGACGACCGCTGCTGCATGGTGCAGCTCGCCATCCGCTCGACGAAGTTCTACATGCACGAGTCGTGCGGCAAGTGCACGCCGTGCCGCGTCGGGACGCGCTGGATGGTGCAGATCCTCGAGTCGATCGAGAACGGCACCGCGACGTACGCCGACCTCGAGCTGCTCGACTCGGTCAACGACAACATCCTCGGCAAGGTGCTGTGCGCGCTCGGTGAGTTCGCGGTCTATCCGGTCGCGAGCTACCTCCACAAGTGGCGCGACGAGTTCGTCGCCCACGTCGAGCTCGGCGGCTGCCCGTTCGAAGGCTCGTCGTCGATCGAGGGGATCCTCGCGCCGTCCGACCAGCACGCGCACACACCCGCCGGCCAGGAGGCGCTCGTATGAGCACGCCGGAGCTCGTGCGCGTCACGATCGACGAGCGCGACGTCCACGTCCCAAAAGGAACGGGCATCGTCGAGACCGCGCTCGCCGCCGGCGTCGAGATCCCGGTCTTCTGCTACGAGCCGCGCCTCGGCGCGCCCATCGGCGCCTGCCGCATGTGCCTCGTCGAGGTCGAGGGCATGCCGAAGCTCCAGACCGGCTGCACCCTCACCGCACAGGACGGCATGGTCGTGAAGACGGCGCGCACGTCCGAGCGGGCGGCACAGGGGCAGAACGGGACGCTCGAGTTCATCCTCGTCAACCATCCGCTCGACTGCCCGGTCTGCGACAAGGGTGGCGAGTGTCCGCTGCAGGACCTCACCTTTCGCTATGGGCCTGGCAACACACGGATGAGCTTCGAGAAGCTCACGTTCGAGAAGCCGGTCCCGATCTCGCCCACGATCGCGCTCGACCGCGAGCGCTGCATCCTCTGCTACCGCTGCACGCGCTTCAGCGAGGCCGTGTCGGAGGACGGCCAGCTCGTCGCCGCCGACCGCGGCGCGATGTCGGTGATCACGACCTTCGAGGATCTGCCCTACACCGGCGCCTTCACCGGCAACGTGACCGAGCTCTGCCCGGTCGGTGCGCTCCTGCCGACGCAGTACCGCTTCGAGGGCCGGCCGTGGGAGATCGTCGACGTCCCGACCGTCTGCGGCCTTTGCCCCGTCGGCTGCAACGTCAACGCGACCGTCCGCGAGGGCAAGGTCAAGCGGGTCCTCTCCCGCAACCACCCGGAGATCGACGAGGGTTGGATCTGCGACAAGGGCCGCTTCGCGTACACGCACCTGCGCGCCGAGGACCGGCTCACGCAGCCGCTGCAGCGCGTGCGGCGGCATGGCCTCGAGCAGGTCTCCTGGGAGCAGGCGGTCGACGAGGCCGAGCGGCTGCTGCGCGAGGCTCGCGGGCGCATCGTCACCGTCCTCTCGGGCTCCGAGACCGTGGAGCAGGCCTACGCGCTGGCGAGGCTGCTGCGGGTCGGGCTCGACTCGCACCAGGCGATGCTGCCGGAGGAGATCTCGGGCGCGCTCGACGCCTACCGGCTCCCGCTTTCGGCGATCCGCGAGGCCGACGTCGTCGTCGTGCTCGGCGACGTGCCCGTCGTCGAGCGCGCGCCGGTGGTCGACCTCTGGATCAAGTCGGCCCGCCGTAACGGCGCCAAGGTCGTCGACGACGCGAGCGACCCGGCCGTCGCAGAGGCTGAGCATGTCGTCCTCGTGTGGTCAGGCCCGGGAGGCCGCGGAGGAGCGACAGTCGCGAAGCTCGCGGAGAAGCTCGGACTCGCCGGGCGCGAGGGTTGCGGCGCGTTCTACCTCCCCGAGACGCCGAACGGCCGCGGTGTTGCCGACGCATGGGCCGCGTGCTGCGACGACGAGGGCGAGGCCGTGCAGTCGATCGGTCTGCTCGTCGTCTCGGGGGACGAGGCGGCCGCCGACGAGAACGTCCGCGCGCTCGCGGAGCAGGCCGAGGCGACGATCGTCGTCTCGATGTACGGCGGCCTCTCCGCCGGTTGGGCCGATCTCCTCCTCCCGGGCACGAGCTATCTCGAGCGCGACGGCACCTTCGTGAACCTCGAGGGCAGGCTCCAGCGGCTGCGTCGCACGGTCGAGCCGCCGTGCCCCGACGAGCTCGACTGGATCTCCCAGCTCGCTGCACGGTTCGACGTCGGCCTGGCGCCGTATCCGGCCGCCGTCTTCGCCGAGGTCTCCGAGCGCGTCTACGGCGGCCTCACGTTCGGCGAGGTCGGCGAGCGGGCGCCGCTGCGCTTCTACCCGGAGGCGCAGGAGCACGTCGGAGGCGGGCCACTGCCGGAGCCGCAGCAGAAGGCTCGCCGGGGCCAGATCCGACTCGTCACGTACAAGCCGCTCTTCTCCGGCGCCGCCGTCGAGCGCGTGACGGAGCTGCAGTTCCAGCGACCGCAGCCCGAGCTCGAGATCTCGGCGGGCGACGCACGGCGCCGCAAGGTCGTGACCGGAGATTTCGTCACCGTCGGCTCGAACGGGAGCGCGATCACGCTGCCGGTTCGCGTGAACCGGCGCCTGCGCGACGGGATCGCGCGCGTCGCGCTCGAACACGCGAACGGGCTTCGGGGCGTCGTCGAGGTCGCGAAGGCCGAGGCGGAGGTGCCTGCCTGATGCCGCAGGAGCCCTGGTGGATCGCGATCATCGAAGCGATCGTCATCGTCAACATCCTGCTCGGCCTCTTCGCCTATCTGACGCTGATCGAGCGCAAGGTGATGGGGCGGATGCAGCTGCGCTACGGCCCGAACCGCGCCGGCCCGTACGGCCTGCTGCAGCCGATCGCCGACCTCGTCAAGCTCGTCCGCAAGGAGGCGTTCGCGCCGTCGTCCGCGATCGAGCTCCCGTACATCCTCGCGCCGGTCGTCTCAGCGTTCACCGCGATCGCCGCCTTCGCGTTCATTCCGTGGGGCCCGGGCTGGACTGTGCACGGCTGGCGGATCAACGGGGAGGTTGCGAACGTCTCGATCGGCCTGATCGCGATCTTCGCGCTCGGCTCGATCGGGATCTACGGCTTCATCGTCGGCGGCTGGGCATCTGAGTCGAAGTACTCGATCCTCGGCTCGATGCGCACCTGCGCGCAGCTCGTCTCGTACGAGGTCTCGCTCGCGCTCAGCGTGCTCGGCGTCGTGATCCTCGGCCGCTCGCTCAACCTGCCGGAGATCGTCGCCCGCCAGGGTCACTTCCTCCCGTACGCGGCGCCGGAGTTCATCGGCCTCGTCGTCTTCTTCTTCGGCGGTATCGCCGAGACGAGCCGCGCTCCCTTCGACCTCCCGGAGGCCGAGCAGGAGCTCGTCGCCGGCTACCACACGGAGTACTCGGGGATGCGCTGGGGCCTGTTCCAGATGGCCGAGTACATCAACCTGATCACGCTCTCCGGCCTGATGGTGACGCTGTTCTTCGCGGGCTGGCACGGGCCGTGGCACATCGGGCCGATCTGGTTCCTGCTCAAGACGATGGCAGTGCTCTTCGTCTTCATCTGGCTGAGGACGACGCTGCCGCGGCTCCGTTACGACCAGCTGATGCGCTTCGGCTGGAAGCTGCTCTTGCCCATCGCGACGGTGAACGCCGTCGTGACGGCCGCGCTGGTGGTGGCGTTCGGATGAGCCCGCAGCCGGTCGAGACGCTGAAGGGCTTCGGGGTCACCTTCAAGCAGATCTTCAAGAAGCCGATCACGCAGCAGTACCCGGAGTACAAACGGCCGGTCTATCCGCGCTTCCGCGGCCGGCACCGGCTCTGGCGGCACGAGAACGGGCTGGAGAAGTGCGTCGGCTGCTCGCTCTGCGCCGCCGCGTGCCCGGCCGACTGCATCCGGGTCGTCGCCGCCGAGAACACGCCGGACAACCGCGTCTCGGCCGGGGAGCGGTATGCGCGGATCTACGAGATCAACCTCAGCCGCTGCATCTTCTGCGGCTACTGCGAGCTCGCGTGCCCGTTCGACGCGATCACGCTCGGCAACGAGTACGAGATCTCGGAGCACAACCGCGACGACCAGATCTACACGAAGGACATGCTCCTCGCGCCGCCGGTGAAGGAGATTCCGGTTGCGGATCGCGAGCTTTACGACACGCCGATTCCCTTCTACAAGTCGAACTCGTGAGCGGGCTCGTCGCCGCCTCGGCCGGGAACGTGCTCGTCTGGATCGTCTGGGTCGTCGCCGCGTTCGCGTGCCTCGGCTCGGCGATCGCCGTGATCTCGTTCTCGAACCCGTTCTTCTCCGCGCTCGCGCTGATCGGGAACCTCGGGTCGCTCGCCGTCATGTACCTGCTGCTCTCGGCGGAGTTCGTCGCGGCAGCGCAGGTGCTCGTCTACGCGGGAGCGGTCGTCGTGATGTTCCTCTTCGTGATCGCGTATGTCGGGCCGCGGCGCGAGACCCCGTGGTCGGGCGGGCCGAGCTGGCAGACGATCGGCGCCGTCCTGGCCGCAGGCGCGTTGCTCGTGGAGATCGTCGTCGCGGTGGGAATGCAGGCAAGCGGCTCTCTGTCTCACGACGACAAGGTCGGGGCGGCGTTCGGCACGCCCGCCTGGATCGGGCGCGTCTTCCTCGTCGACCACCTCCTCGCATTCGAAATCACCTCGGTGGTCCTGCTCATCGCAGCAGTAGGAGGCGTGATTCTGGGCGCGCACACGAAGCGGGCGGTTTGATGTCCGGTCCAGACGTCGCCTGGTACGTCGCGGTCGCCGCCGTCCTCTTTGGGATCGGCGCGCTCGGCGTCCTCATCCGGCGGAACACGCTCGTCGTGCTGCTCTCGCTCGAGCTGATGCTCAACGCGGGCAACCTCGCGCTGATCGCGCTCGCGCGCCACTGGCACAACGGAGCGGGTCAGATCTTCGCCCTCGCCGTGATGGCCGTCGCCGCCTCGGAGGTCTGCGTCGGGCTCGGCCTCGTCGTCGCGCTCAACCGGCGGCAGCTCTCCCTCGACGTCGACACGCTCTCGGAGCTCAAGGGATGACCGTTCTCGCCAAGCTCGCCGAAAGCCCGCCCGGCTTCCAGGCCGACGGAGCGTGGCTCTGTCTGCTCGCGCCACTCGGCGGCACGATCCTGATCACGCTGCTCGGAACGCGGATCGCTCGACGCACCGCAGCATGGGTCGCAACGACGAGCGTGTTCGTCGCATTCGGCGGAGCGCTCTGGGCATTCCTCGACCTGGAGTCCCGCGATCCGGGCTCACGCACAGAACTCACGACAGCCTGGACCTGGCTGCAGTCGGGCCACTTCTCTGCGGGCCTGCAGCTGCTCGTCGACCCGCTGAGCACGGTGATGATGCTGATCGTCAGCGGCGTCGGCGGGCTGATCGTCCTCTACTCGATCGGCTACATGGACGGCGACGACGAGGAGCGACGCTACTTCGCCTACATCTCGTTCTTCGTCTTCTCGATGCTGCTGCTCGTCGAGGGCGGCAATCTGCTGCTGCTCCTCGTCGGCTGGGGCCTCGTCGGACTCTCGTCGTATCTGCTGATCGGCTTCTGGCACGAGCGGCCGAGCGCAGTGCAGGCGGCGAAGAAAGCGTTCGTGATGAACGCAATCGGCGACGCGACGATGGCGCTCGCGTTCTTCATCCTCATCGCGCACACGCGCTCTCTTTCCCTTTCGTTCAATGCCCTCGACTTCAATCTCTCGTCGACACAGGCGAACCTCGTCGCGCTCGGCCTACTCGGCGGCGCCGTGGCGAAGTCGGCGCAGATCCCGCTCCAGACCTGGCTGCCCGACGCGATGGAGGGCCCGACCCCCGTCAGCGCCCTGATCCACGCGGCGACGATGGTCACCGCGGGCGTCTATTTGATCGCGCGTACGCACGTCATCTTCGAGCAGGCGCGGACGATCGAGTTGATCGCCGCCGGCACCGGCGCTCTCACGCTTCTCGTCGCGGGTCTGATCGCGCTCGTCCAGACGGACATCAAGCGCGTCATCGCGTACTCGACGATGTCGCAGATCGGCTACATGTTCCTCGGCGCCGGCGTGGGCGCGTACGCGAACGGGATGTTCCACCTGCTCACGCACGCGTTCTTCAAGGCGCTGCTGTTCATGACGGCGGGCCTCGCGATCCACGCGCTCGCGGGCGAGCAGGACATCCGCAAGCTGCGCGGTGTCGGCCGCCTGATGCCGTTCACGAAGTGGTGCTTCCTCGCGGGCGCGCTCGCGCTCGTCGGGATCCCGCCGTTCAGCGGCTTCTTCTCGAAGGACTCGATCGTCGCGTCGGCGGCCGCGCTCGGCACCTGGTACGGCTGGATCTTCTGGGTCTGCGGGATCGCCGGCGCCTTCCTCACCGGCCTCTACACGTTCCGGCTCTGGTTCCTCGTCTTCCCCGGCGAGCCGAGCCCCTTCGTGCGCGAGCACTACCACGACCATCACGGCCGCGAGGGCGCGTGGACGATGCTCGTGCCGGTCGGCCTCCTCGCCGTGCTCGCGACGGTCGGCGGCTGGCTGCAGTGGTCGCCGCAGTGGCATCCGTTCACCGACTGGCTCGCGCCAGCGGCCCAGACGCTCGCGATCACTGGGCCGACGAACACGCAGGAGTACTACACCTCCGCAGCCACGGTGATCTCCGGTCTCGCGGGCATCGCGCTCGCGTGGGCGATCTACTCCGAGAAGCCGGTCACGATCACGGCCTTCCCGTTCTGGCGCCGGACGCTCGAGCACAAGTTCTACTTCGACGAGCTCTACGACGCCGTCCTCTACAAGCCCGCCGTCGCGATCGCCAACGGGCTGCGGCAGGAGATCGAGGAGCCCGTGATCCTCCAGACCGGGACCGACCTCGGCGAGGCGACGATGGAGACCGGAGGCCTCGTCCGCCGGATTCAGACCGGGCTCCTGCGCACGTACGTCCTCTTCCTCGCCGGCGGTGCGGCTGCCGTCGTCCTCGCCTTCCTGATCGCCAAATGAGCGCCTCGTCCCTGACCTCGATCCTGATCTGGCTCCCGATCGCGGGCGCGATCCTGATCTGGCTCCTGCCACTCTCGCGCTACGCGACGGGCGCCCTGGCGATGCTCTTCTCGCTCGCCGAGGTCGGCTTCTGGATCGAGCAGGCGGCGCGCTTCGACTTCTCGCGCTCGGGCTTGCAGATGGAGGAGCGGGCGCGGTGGTTCGGCGATCTCGGCGTCTCGTACCACGTCGGCGTCTACGGCTTCTCGGTCTGGCTCGTCGGCCTCACCGTCGTCGCGATGGCCGCGTGCACCGGGTACGGCTTCTGGGTCGGCCGCGACCGTCCTCGCGGCTACTTCGGGCTGATGCTCCTCCTCACCGGCGCGACCGTCGGCGTGTTCCAGGCGCAGGATCTGCTCCTCTTCTACGCCTTCTTCGAAGCGATGCTGATCCCGCTCTACATCCTGATCGGCGTCTGGGGCGGGGCGCGGCGCATGGAGGCGACGATCAAGTTCGTGATCTACACGATGGCGGGCTCGCTGCTCATGCTCGCCGCGATCGTCGTCTACGGCCTCGAGGCCGGGACGTTCGACCTCGTGGACAGCCCGACGAGCGCGAGTCGATGGCTCTTCCTCGGCTTCATGGTCGCCTTCGTGATCAAGGCACCGCTCTTCCCGTTCCACGGCTGGCTGCCGGACGCGTACCGCGAGGCGCCGCCAGAAGTGAGTGCGGTGCTCTCCGGCGTGATCGCGAAGGCGGGGCTCTACGGGATGCTCAGGATCGCGATCACGAAGTTCCCCGACCCGACGTCGTTCTACCGGACGGCGGTGCTCACGCTCGCCGCCGCGGCGCTCGTCTACGGGTCGCTGCTCGCCTTCCGCTCGGCCGACTTCCGGGACGTCGTCGCGTATTCGTCCCTTGCGCAGTCGGGGCTGATCGCGCTCGGGCTCTTCGCGGGCACGGACCTCGGCTTCGACGGAGCCGTGCTGCAGATGGTCGCGCACGGGCTGATCTCGGCCTCGCTCTTCCTCATCGCGGGCGCCGTGGAGCGGCGGACGACGACAGGCGAGTTCCGCCTGCTCGGCGGGATGGCGCGAGGACGACCCGCTCTCGCGACGCTGCTGGTGACGGTCGGCGTGATCTCGCTCGCCGTGCCCGGGTCTGCGTCCTTCGCGGGCGAGTTCTTGATTCTGGCCGGCGTCTTCCAGCGCGCCTGGTGGTGGGCGGCGATCGGCGCCGGCGCAATCGTGCTCGCCGCGATGTACATGCTGCGGCTGATCTCGGCCGTGCTGCACGAGGCGCGCGGCTCGACCGTCGCGGACGAGGCGCTCGACCTGCGGCCGGGCGAGCTCGCGCTCGTCGTTCCGCTCGTCGGCGTGCTGCTCGCGCTCTCCGCGTGGCCCGCGGGAATCAGCCACCACTCGTTCTTCGGCCCGAGCCCGGCGGCAACGGTGAAAGGACAGTTCAAGTAGTGCTACGCACGACGCACATCGACTGGTTCGGGCTCGGGACGGTCTTCGCGCTCGTCGGCGCCTCGTTCCTCGCGCTCCTCTGCGCGGTGCTCGTGCCGCGGGCGATGCGGCGCGCGGCGTCGTTCGGGATGTCGGTCGCCGGCTTCACGGCCGGGCTCGTCCTCTCGGTCTGGCTCTACGTCGACAGCGCCGACGGGCACACGATCGTCTCCGGCGCCTTCTACCGCGATCGCTGGACCGCGTTGGGGCAGATCATCCTCTGCGGAATCGGCCTGGCCACGACGCTCGTCGGCGTCGAGCACGTGCCCGGCTGGGGCCGCACCGCGGACCCCGCCCGCCGCGAGGACCACATCGCGGAGTTCTACGCGCTGCTCCTCGCCTCGGCCGCCGGAATGACGTTCTTCGTCGGCGCGGGAAATCTCATGACGCTCTTCCTCTCGCTCGAGTGGTTCTCGATCGCGCTCTACGTCATGTGCGCGATCGACTATGACCTCGAAGGCTCGCTCGAGGCAGGCCTGAAGTACTTGATCGTCGGCTCGTTCGGCGCCGCCGCTCTCCTCTTCGGCTCGGCACTCGTCTACGGAGCGACAGGGACGATCTCGTTCCACGGCATCGCCACGGCCATCGCGGCGAAGGGATTGACCGGCGACGCATTCGCGGTCACCGGGATCGCGCTGATCGTCGCGGGCCTCGGCTTCAAGATGTCAGCGGCGCCGTTCCACATGTGGACGCCGGACGTCTACGAGGGCGCCCCGACGACGGTCACAGCATGGATGTCGTCGGCGACGAAGGTCGCGGCGCTCCTCCTCACGTTCCGCCTGATGACGACTGCCTTTCCGCAGGACGGCCGCCTCTGGGGCTGGGCCTTCGCGATCGTCGCGACGGCCTCCCTCGCGATCGGCAACTTCGCGGCGCTCGTGCAGCGGAACGTGAAGCGGATCCTCGCCTACTCCTCGATCTCGCACGCCGGCTTCATGCTGATCGCCGTCAGCGCGGGCAGCGCGCTCGGGAGCCGTGCGCTCATGTACTACCTCGTCCCCTACTCGGCGATGGCGTTCGGCTCCTTCGCGATCGTCGCGGCGCGGGAGCGGGAGCTCGGCGTGCCGGTGACGCTCGAGAACCTCGCCGGCTTCGGCTGGGAGCGGCCGTTCCTCGGCGTCGCGATGTGGTTCTTCATGTTCGGCTTCGCCGGGTTGCCGCTGGGCGGCGGCTTCGTCGGCAAGTTCTACGTCCTCGCCGCGGCGTACCGGCACGGCTGGGTGTGGCTTGTGATCGTCGGCGTGCTTGCGACGCTCGTCAGCCTCTACTACTACCTCGGGATCGTGCGGGCGATGTACATGCGCCCCTCGGAGGAGCTGCAGGTACAGCCGGGCGGCAGTGTCGCCGTCAGCGGCGGAGCACCGCCGGCCGAGAGACTCCTGCACGTCGCAGTCGGAGCGGCTCTCGCCGTTTCACTCGGCTCTCTCTTCGCCGTGCAGCCGCTGATCGACCTTGCTCGGCACGCTGCGAGCGCGCTTCCGGTTTAAAGGATTCTGCAAGGAACTGCGTCGCAGACGTTACGAGGGGGCCCCGGCCAGGGTAGGACGTTCACATAGTTGAACGACCGACCGAAGGAGTGGGCCGATGCTACGGAATCACCTAACACGAGGGAGGCTCGGACTGGTGCTCGCCGTGATGGCGGGTGCCGTTTTCGGGGCCGTATTCGGACAGCCTGGAAGCAGTCGAGCCGCCGGCACCGCCGTCCCCAAGAACACGAAGCCACCGGCCATCTCGGGGACGGCCCTCGTCGGGAACACTCTTGTTGCGACCCGGGGAACATGGAGCGGCAGCCCGACGTCGTTCCACTTCGCATGGAGCCGGTGCGACGCGACAGGAGCCGCCTGCATCGCAATCGGAGGCGCGACGGCGAAGATCTACACCGTTACAACCGGTGACGTGGGCCACACGCTCCGAGTGACGGTCACGGCGAGGAACGCCAACGGCAGCGCCTCGGCGACGTCAGCAGCGACGGCGCTCGTGCCGACGAACGGGTGCCCTTCCGCCACGGGCACCGTGCCGGTCGCCGCCCTCGCTCCGCCCGAGCGCCTGCAGATCGCCAACGCATCGATCGCGCCATCCCTGACGCGGTCGACGAACACGATCCGAATCCGCGTGGTGATCCAGGCATGTGACACTCGACCGGTCCAGGGCGCCACCGTCTTCGCGACCGCAATCCCATACAACCAGTTCGCAGCGGCACAGGGGACGACCGGGGCGGACGGCTCGGTCACGCTCACGGAGGGGCGGAGAAGCGGCTTTCCCGCCAGCCGACATCAGCGTCTACTGGCGGTATTCGTGCGCGCATCGAAGCCGGGTGATCCGGCCCTCGGCGGCGTGTCTTCCCGCCGGGTAGTCGCATTCCCGTTCGCTCACCACTAGACACTGGCGGCACCCCGTTTCGGCGGGGTGCCGCCTCTCCACCTGAAAAGGTTCTGCAAAGACCGGCTTGGAACCGACGCGGGCCGGTTACCCCTTCCTCGTAGTACTTATCGGACTACGAAGGAGGGACTAGATGAAACGCTTGAACGTTATGACCGCGATCGTGATCGCGGTTGCCGCAGCGCTCATCGGCGCCATTTTCGGCCAACCGGGTAGCGGACGGGCCGCGGGCGGTGGACCTGCGAACACCGCAACCCCGACAATCTCGGGGACTGCCCAGGAGGGACAGGAGCTGTCGTCGACCAACGGAACCTGGACGAACACTCCGACCTCGTACACCTATGCCTGGAGCCGGTGTGACGCGAGCGGGAACTCGTGTACCGCGATCGGCAGCGCGACGGCCGCGACCTACACGGCCGCAACCGCCGATGTGGCGCACACGCTCCGCGTCACCGTGACGGCCAAGAACGCGAGCGGTTCCGCCAACGCGACGTCCGCGCCGTCCGCGGTCGTCTCGAGCACGACCGCACCGACACCGACGAAGGCTCCGAGCATCTCGGGGACGCCTTCCGCTGGCTCGTCGCTGACGGCGGACAAGGGGACGTGGAGCAGTAATCCGACGTCCACCGCGGTCGCCTGGATCCGCTGCGACGCGAACGGCAACGGCTGCGCGGCGGTCTCGGGCGCTTCAGGCGACACCTACTCGGTGACGCAGGCCGACGCAGGCAGCACGTTCCGCCTCTCCGTTACGGCGACGAATGCGAGCGGTTCGACGACGTTCACGTCGAAGCAGACGGCCGCCGTTCCGGGCGGCACGGCGAACGGCTGCCCGGCGGGCACCGGCACGATCAAGGCCACCGATCTGGCCATGCCGGCCCGGCTCGAGGTCTCCCATGCGTCGATCTCGCCGAGGCCCGTGACGCTCTCGACACGCAGCGTCACGATGCACGTCAAGGTGACCGCCTGTAACGGCCGTCCCGTGGAGGGTGCGGCGGTCTTCGCGGTCGCGATCCCGTACAACCAGTTCGGCGGGAGCGAGAAGCTGACCGGGACCGACGGGACGATCGCACTCACGATGTCACGTGAGCGTGGCTTCCCCGCCAGGGGCCAGGGTCAGCACCTTCTCGCCGTGTTCATCCGCGCGCGGAAGCAGGGCGACCCGATTCTCGGCGGCGTCTCGTCGCGCCGCACGGTCGCATTCCAGGTACACCTCCCGTAGGCGCACCCAAACAGCGGCACCCTGCTCCGGCGGGGTGCCGCTCGTCCTTCTTAGGCGGCGCGAGAGAGAAGCTCGTCGACCTCGGTCGGGCGCAAGCGGTGCCGCGAGCGCGCAGGCCGCGGCACGCGCGCCGGCCGGAGCACCCAGACGACGAACGGAACCGCGTATGAGACCAGCGCGAGGAACAACGCCCACATCGCAATCGGGGACGCGGCGGCTGCAGTTGGGGCGTTCGACCGTGCGGCCGACGCGACCACGATGAGAGCCAGCGCTAGGCCGCTCGTCACTGCCCGAAGCTGCGAGGGTCGTCCGTCCAGCGCGTCGCTGACGGCCACGAACGACGCCGCGGCAGCGGCGGGAACCGTCAGCAAGCCGAGCCAGAGGGCAAGTGTCTCGAGTCCCCCCGCCCCGGCCGCGAAAGCAGCCGTCGCGAGCACCAGGGGCAGGAGCCGCGAGCCGAGCACGCATACAGGTTCACGGCCGCATCGGATGGTCCTTCCTCAGTAGGCTCGCGGCCATGGAACTCACATGGCTCGGACACTCAACCTTCCGTCTCGACGCGGACGGCAAGCGCGTCTACATCGATCCTTTCCTCAACGGCAACCCCAAGTGCCCGGAGGCCGAACAGACCCCGGAGCACGTCGACGTGATCGCGATCACGCATGCCCACGGTGACCACCTCGGCGACACAGTCGACCTCGCGAAGAAGCACGGCTGCACAGTCGTCGCGCCGGTCGAGCTCGCCGACTGGCTGCAGATCAAGCACGAGCTCCAGAACGTCCTCGACCCCAACAAGGGCGGCACCGTCTCGGTCGACGGCGTCAAGTTCACGCTCACGAACGCACACCACTCGAGCTCCAACAATGACCTCGAATACATGGGCGAGCCTTGCGGGATCGTCGTGCGCGCCGAAGGGAAGAGTGTCTACTTCGCCGGCGACACGTGCGTGTTCGGCGACATGCAACTCATCGGCCGCCTCTACGAGCCTGACCTCGCCGTCCTCCCGATCGGCGACCACTACACGATGGGCCCGGAGGAAGCGGCCGTCGCGCTCGAACTGCTCGGCGTGAAGCGCTGCGTGCCGTGCCACTACGGCACCTTCCCGCCGCTCGTGGGCCGGCCGGACACGCTGCAGAAGCTCGCGCCGGACGTCCAGGTCGAGGCGATCGAGCCGGGAGAGTCCGTCACCGTATGAGGGAGCGTTGGTGGGGCGGAAGCGGGCGGCGCGTTCCCGAGCTCGCCGTCGAGGGCGATCCTGCCGTGCCGGCGGAGGAGGCGCTCGTCGTCGACGGGGTCGGCGACTTGCAGCCGATCTCCGCGGCGTTCGAGCAGGGCCGTCCCGTCGTGGTGCGCGCCTCGTCGCCGGATGAGGTACGCGCGGCGCTCGCGCGGCCCGAGGTGGCTGCGGTGCTCGTGCCCGAGGACCGGCGCGACCTACTCGAGCTCGACCTCACAGAATTGACGTATGGCTGAACCGCTCGTCGCGACGTACTCGATCGTCGGGTGCGATCTCGCGGCGCGGCAATGGGGCGTCGCGGTGCAGTCGAAGTTCCTCGCGGTCGGCTCGGTCGTCCCGTGGGCTGAGCCAGAGGTGGGCGCGATCGCAACGCAGGCGTACGCGAACCCGCGTTACGGTCCGGATGGGCTGGCACTGCTCCGCGAAGGGCTGAGCGCCGGCGAGGTCGTGGAGCGCCTCACCGCGGCGGACGGCGGTCGCGACGAACGGCAGCTGGGCGTCGTGGATGCGTCCGGCGCCTCCGCCGCCTGGACGGGCTCAGGTTGCCTCGACTGGGCGGGGAACCGGACCGGGGAGTGCTACTCCGCGCAGGGCAACATCCTGGTCTCGGGCGAGACCGTCGACGCGCTCGCCGACACCTTCGAGGCGAACTCGGGGCGCCCCCTTGCGGACCGGCTGCTCGAGGCGCTTGCCGCCGCGCAGGCGGCCGGCGGAGACAGTCGGGGCCAGCAATCCGCCGCGCTGCTCGTCGTGGAACGCAACGGCGGCTACGCGGCGCTGTCCGACGTTCTCGTCGACCTCCGCATCGACGACCACGAGCGTCCGATCGAGGAGCTAGCGCGCGTGTACGAGCTCCATCAGCAGCTGTTCGGCCGGACACCGGAGAGGCTTTGGCTCACGCTCGAGGGCGAGCTGCGGGCGGAAGTCGAGGAGCGACTCGGTCGACTCGGGTACGACTCGCTCGAGTCCTGGGCGAGCGTCGAGAACCTCGAGGAGCGGGTGGACGGCGAGGACGCGATCGATCCCATCGTCCTCGAAGCGCTACGCGCGGCAAGCCGATGAGCGACGGCTACACGATCCTCACGCTCGACGAGGTCGAAACGGCGTCACATCGCGACAGCAACCTCATCCCGGTACGGCATGCGCTCGGCTTCCAGCCGGCGGGCGTCAACGCGTGGATCGCCGACAGCGGCGGACAGCTGATCCCGCCGCACGAGGAGGACAGCGGGAACGAGGAGCTGTATGTCGTCGTGCGCGGACGGGCGATGTTCACCGTCGGCGAGGAGAGGGCCGACGCGCCTGCCGGAGCGTTCGTGTTCGTCCCGCCCGAGGTCTACCGCACTGCTACCGCCGAAGAAGATGGCACGATCGTCTTCGCCGTCGGCGGCACGGTCGGCGAGGCCTTCAACGCCGGCGGCTGGGACTCGTTCGCCCTCGCGGACTCGTACCGGCAGGCGGGTCGCCACGACGAGGGTAGGGCGATCATGGAGCAGCTGATCGCGGAGAAGCCCGACTACTGGGCAACGACATACAACGCAGCCTGCTTCGAAGCGCTCGCCGGCAACGCAGACGCTGCCTTCGAGCACCTGCGCCGCGCGAAGGAGCTCGATGCCGAGGGCGACTCCGCGCAGTACTTCCGCGAGGACAGCGATCTCGATCCGATCCGCGACGACCCACGCTTCCAGGAGCTCCTCGGATGAACCTCGCGCACATCGACGAGCTCGACCGGATCGAGATGCCCGACGGCTTCGCCTGGCGTCCCGTCCGCAAGCATTTCGGCATCCAGGCGTTCGGCGCCAACGCATACACCCCCGGAGCGAACGGCCGGGTCATCGAGGAGCACACAGAGCGGATCCTCCTGCACGAGGAGATGTACCTCGTCCTGCGGGGGCGCGTCCGGTTCACGGTCGGCAACGAGGAGCACGAGCTCGGTCAGGGCCAGCTCGTCTTCCTTCGCGACCCGTCGATCCGCAGAGGCGCCGTTGCGCTCACCGACGACGCGGCCGTGCTCGCGATCGGAGGCAAGCCCGGCGAGCCACACGAGATCTCGGCGTGGGAGTACACGTTCGCCGCGTCCCCCGACCTCCGAGCGGGCCGCTACGACGAGGCGAGACGGCTGCTGCGCGAAGGGCTGGAGGCGAAGCCTGAGAGCCCGCCGATCCTTTACGACCTCGCCTGCGTCGAGGCGCTCGCCGGCGAAACCGACACCGCGCTCCAGCTCCTGAACGAGTCCATCGCGAAGAACGAGAGCTTCCGCGAGTACGCACGGACGGACGAGGATTTCGCCTCGATCCGCGACGACCCGCGTTTTCCGCGTTAGCTGTCGCCCGGCAACCGAACGCCGGCGGCGAGCTCGCGGAGCGCCGGGACCGGATCCGCCTCGGGCTGCGCGACGAGGAGGACCGCACCATGGCCGTCCTCACGCACGAGCGCGTCGACCAAGAGTTGTAGCCCGAGGGCGAGCGCGAAGGCCTTGTGCGCCTGTTCACCGCCGAAGGGGACGAGCTGCTCCTCCTCGGCCAGGCCGGCGACGACGTCGCCCCATGTCACCGCTCCCATCGAGGCGTCGACGACGATCGGGTCGCCGCCGCTGCTGGGGATTCCGATCGCGAGCGGATTCGTGCCGGCGAGCTTGGGCCCGCCGGACGGATGGGCCAGACGGGCCGGTGACGTCGCGGTGAGCACACCAACGAGCCCGGCGTCGGCGAGGCGGCGCACGTTGTGCCCGAGCATCCCGGTCGGGAACGTGCGCTCGCAGACGACGAGCCGCGCATGCACCGGCGGGCGCTCGAGCTGGGCGCGCACCACCCGGCCGAGGACGAGGTACCCGATTGCGCCGCCGCCGTGCCAGCGCTGAAACCCCTCCTCGCTCTCGACGAGCGACGGCTGCGCCGACGGGTCATAACCCTCGAGCCCCTCGAGCCACGGGATGCGGGCGTGGCCGTGACCCTGCTTGCCACGCCGCTCAGCGCCGTCGAAGTGGTCCCACAACTCCTGTGCGTCGACCTCGCCGAAACCGAGCGCCCGCAGCCGGCTCAGGCCCTCGTCGGCGTCCACCGGCCGCTCAGCTCACGAGCGGAAGCGACTTGACGATGCCGCCGCGCTCACGGCGGAGCGACTCGATCTCCTGCGCGATCGCCACGATCGCCTGCGCGGACTCTGCCTCCGGTTGCGCAGACACGACCGGCACGCCCGCATCGCCCTGCTCGCGGAGGGCGGAATCGAGCGGCACGGTGCCGAGCAACGGCACCCTCAGATCACGCGCGAGCTCCTCGCCGCCGCCGCGCCCGAAGGCGTCGCCCGACATGTTCTCGACGACCCCGAGGAGCCGCATGTTCGTCTTCTGCGCCATCGCGGCGGCGCGCGCCGCAACGTCCTGCGCCAGTTTCTGCGGCGTCGTCACGACGACGACTTCCGCCCGCGGCAGCAGCTGGCCGAGCGAGATCGAGACGTCGCCCGTCCCCGGAGGCATGTCCACCACGAGCATGTCGATCTCGCCCCAGTGGACGTCCGTGAGGAACTGCTCGAGGGCGCGATGCAGCATCGGGCCGCGCCACATCACGGGCTCGTTGCTGCTTTCGAGGAAGAAGCCGATCGACATCAGCTTCAGGTCGTCCTTCACGGGCGGCACGATCATGTCGTCGACGGCAATCGGCCGCTGCCGGATACCGAGGACGTGCGGGATCGAGTGCCCGTAGATGTCCGCGTCGAGCACGCCGACGCTGTGACCGAGCTGCGAGAACGCGACCGCGAGGTTCGCGGCGAGCGACGACTTCCCGACGCCGCCCTTGCCGCTGGCAACTGCGAGCACGCGGCAATCGGCAGGCAGCCGGATCACGCCGTCTCGCTCCGGTGCACCGCCGCGGAGCTTCTGCGTCAGGGCCTGCCGCTCCTCGGGCGTCATCACGTCGAAGGAGAGCTCCACTCCTGTGACGCCGGCTACTCCGGCGAGGGCCTGCTCCACCTGCTGCTCGAACGAGTCGCGCAGGGGGCAGCCGGCGACTGTGAGGACGATCGTGAAGGCCACGACTCCGTCGTGGATCTCGACGTCGCGAACCATGTCGAGCTCGGTGACCGGGCGCCGGAGCTCCGGGTCGATCACCTGCTCGAGGGCCTTCAGGACGTCTTCGCGCGATGGAGCCACGACGGCGAGCGTAGCGCCTAGGTGCCGGGCTCAGGCGGCTCGAACCGGCCGCGCGCCGTGCGCCGGATCCGCCCACTCGCCACGGCCTCACCGAGCGCGCGACGGAACCGCCCGGGGCCCCAGCGGCGAGCCCCGACCATGCGGACGAGCTCGTCCCGGGAGATCGGCCCGCCCTCGTCGACCGCCTGACCGATCGCCTCGACCTCGTGCTGCAGTCCGGTCAGCGCGGTCGGCCGCCTCACCGACGTCCCGATGAGGCCCGGGGAGTAGTACGGATAGTCCATCCCCGGCCCCGGCCGGTAGCGCCTGCGCCCCGCGCGCTCCCGCTCGGGAATCTGCTCGGCTTCCTCCGCCGTCAGCGGCTTCGCGATGTCCTCCAGCGGGACCTGCTCGGCCTTGACGCCGTAGAACAGCTCGACGATGCCACCGACCGCCATCACCGCCGCCCCGATGTAGAACGCGATCGCGACGTCGCCGCGGTTGGTCGACGCGATGAGGTTCGAGAACAGCAGCGGCCCGATGATCCCTCCGATGCCGGTACCGACCGCGTAGAAGAACGCGATTGCCAGCGCGCGCGTCTCCATCGGGAAGATCTCGCTCACCGTCAGATAGGCGGCGCTCGCGCCGGCGGAAGCCAGGAAGAAGGTGCCGAAGATGAAAGCCTCGAACGTCCACGGTGACCCCCCGAGGCCGTTGCCCGTAAAGAGCAGCGCCATGAGGATCGCGATGGCCGCAGAACCGAGGTACGTGCCGGCGATCATCGGCTTGCGCCCGACCGTGTCGAAGAGCCGCCCGAGCAGCAGCGGACCGAGGAAGTTCCCGACTGCGAAGACGATGAGGAAGACGGGGACGAAGCTCGAGGAGACGCCCCAGAAGGTCGAGTACAGCGTCCCGAGGTTGAACGTGACCCCGTTGTAGAGGAACGCCTGGCCGATGAAGAGCGCGAGCCCGAGGACCGCGCGGCGCGGGTAGCGCTGGAAAGCGGTCTTCGCGATCTCCCGGAACGGGATCTTCTCGCGCTGCCGCACGGTGATCGTCTGGTCCGGCTCTTCGAGAGAGCCGTCCGTCTCCTGCTCGACCGCCGTCTCGATGTCGCGAACGATCGCCTCGGCCTCCTCCTCCCGGCCGTGGATGAAGAGCCAGCGGGGGCTCTCGGGCACGTTGCGCCGGACGATCAGCACGCCGAGGCCCAGCAGCGCGCCGATGAAGAACGAGATCCGCCACCCGACGCTCGCGGAGAGCAGCGTCTTGTCGAGGAGCAGGATCGCGATCGCCGAGCCGGCCGCAGAACCGACCCAGTAGGAGCCGTTGATGATCAGGTCGACGCGGCCGCGCACACGGGCCGGGATGAGCTCGTCGATGGCGGAGTTGATCGCCGCGTACTCGCCGCCGATGCCGGCGCCGGTGAAGAAGCGGCAGAGGAAGAAGAACCAGGCAGTCCACGATGCGGCCGTGGCGAGCGTGGCAACGATGTAGACGCCGAGCGTGATCAGGAAGAGCTTTTTCCGGCCGAAGCGATCGGTCAGCTGGCCGAAGAACAGCGCGCCGGAGCAGGCGCCTGCAACGTAGACCGCCGCGGCCGTCCCGATCTGCGCGGTCGTGATCGCGATCCCGCTGCCCGACTCCGTGAGCCGAGGAGCGATCGCGCCGACGATCGTGACTTCGAGGCCGTCGAGGATCCAGACCGTTCCGAGCCCGATCACGACCATCCAGTGGAACCTCGCCCACGGGAGCCGGTCGAGGCGCGCGGGGATGTTCGTCTCGAGGCGGCCGGTCTCGACGCTTGCAGTCTCGGCGCTCATGTTGGTCGTGAACGGCAGAGCGAGAGCCGCGGTTACGCTCGGCTCGTGCTCGGTTGCCGTTTCCTGGGTCACCGCTACCGCTTCCAGGCGGAGGGCCGGACGATGCGCTGGACGTGCGAGCGCGGCTGCGGCGCGGGTGGTTCGAAGGAATACGAGAGCGCAGCCGAGGCCGCCCGCTACGCCGCGGCATTCGATCGCGAGGACCGCGACGATGTCGGCCGTCGTGCGCCGTTCCTCGGGATGTTCCCGCTGCGCATGTGGTGGACGCTGCGCAACCGGAACCGGTAGCAGGAGGCCGCCCTGTGGCGGCGAAGCGCTCGACGATGGCGTCGGAATCCACGACCCAGGCCCGCTGGCCACTCCTGAACGAGCGCGGGCCGTTCGTCGCCGAGCCGGAGCGCTCGACTCGCCGCAGGCTGCCGCGCTCGGCCTGGTTGCTCACGGCCCTCGCCTTCCTCTGCGGCGGCCTCGTCAGCGCAGCCGCCTTCTCGATCGGCTGGCGCCACCAGGCGCAGCGCGACACCGCAGCGCGCGCAGCGCTCGCCACAGCGACGGCCCATGTGAACCGGCTTTCCGCGTCGCTCGCGACGGCGCGCGAGACGGTCGCGCACGAACGGCAGGCGGCGGCCGAGGCAACCGCTGCGGCGAGAGCAACATCGCGAGCCGCGGCCTCCGTCGCATCCAGAGCGAGCACCGCCGGAAGCGCGGCCGGCAGGGTCTCAGGGGACGCGGGCGCCGTCAGCGCAGCCGCCGTCCGGATCTCGCGGGAACTGCAGACCCTCCTGACGTACCTGACGACGACCCCTTCCAACCAGATCGACTCGGGCTACATCGCGAGCCAGGCCACCTACCTCACACGGCAACTGACTGCACTCGAGAACTCAGGCGCGGCGGTGGGGAGGTCGGTCACGATCCTCGAGGCGACGCTCCGGAAGCTGACTCGGAGCGCCGCTGCGCTTCACTGAGGCCAACGAAACCGGGCTTGGCTTTTTTGAATAGACCTGCGATGGTTGGAAGGGCTTGAGGGGGTTAATCGCAACACTCGCGGTCGCGCTGGCGCTGCTCGTGCCTGCTGCGACGGCAACAGGGTCGGGCGGGACGCTGCACCTCCGTCCGGCCGGTGTCGTGCCGCACCTGGGAACCGGCCAGGCCGATTCTCACGCGCTGTCGAAAACTCTCGGCTATGCAGCGCCGACCACTCTTACTTACGACGCGAGCTACGAGAGTCTGATCAACCAGTACTTTGCCGACGTCGCCAATGACAGCACTGGAACGTCGAACGTCTATTCCGTGGCGACGCAGTACTACGACAACCCCGGCGCCGTACACGCCCAGTACCAGTCGAACTTCGCGGGCTCGTACGTCTCCAATGACCCGCTTCCTCCGAATGGGTGCAACGACGGGGTCGACAACTACTGCTTCACGGACCAACAAATCGAGAATGAGATTCAGAAGGTGCTGACGACGAACGGCTGGCATGGCAGCACAGCCGCGATGTTCTTCGTGATGACCCCAAACGGTGTGGGTTCCTGTTTTGACAGTTCATCGAGTCAGTGCACCACGAACACGTACTGCGCCTACCACAACAGCTTCACCGATTCGAGCAGCGAGCCGGTGATCTACGCAAATGAGCCGTACGACGCCACCATCCCTCTCTGCTGGGACGGCACCTCCCCGAACGGCGACGACGCAGACGCGGCCATCAACACGCTCAGTCACGAACAGAACGAGGCGGTCACGGACCCGTTTGGAAATGCCTGGTGGAACTCTTCGACCGGAAATGAGAACGGCGACAATTGCGCCTGGGACTTCGGGACAGCCATCTCGGGGACGCCCAGCGTCGACGCGTACAACCAGATCATCAACAACCACCACTACTGGCTCCAGCAGGAATACAGCAACTTCGGCAGCGCCTGCTTCCAACGAGCAACTGACGAGGTCGCCGGACCGCCCGATTTGGGCAACGACCTCGCCTACCACGGCGGGCCCGTAATGCACACGAACACGACCTACGCGATCTACTGGCTCCCGACCGCTGGCAACACGAGCGCCCCGGTCGCTACCGGGACAGCCGCCGTGAATCAGGTGCTCACGTCGTCCGCAGGGTCATGGAATGGAGCTCCGACGAGCTTCTCCTACCAGTGGCAGCGCTGCCTGCCGAACGGCTCGGGCTGCGCCAATATTCCGGGGGCGACAGCGTCCACGTACACCCTCACGAGCGCTGAAGGCGGCAACGTCGTTCGCTCGACCGTCAGCGCCGCGAATGTGAACGGCGCGTCGCCCTTCGCGGCGTCGGCGATCTCCAGCGCCGTCATACCGCTGCCGGCGGCCACGGCTCCGCCGGTCATCTCCGGCGTCGCGGCAGCGGGGAAGGCGATCACTGCGTCGTCCGGCACGTGGAACACCACGGCGACCTTCACCTATCAGTGGCTGCGCTGCGCCGGCAACGGCACCGCGTGCGCGGCGGTCGGAGGCGCGACCGGCAAGAGCTTCTTCCTGCTCGGCGGGGATGCAGGTCACACGTTCGAGGTCGTCGTCACGGCCACGAACGCCGCTGGGACAGGGCAGGCGACCTCGAAGCACAGTGCGGTGATCGTCTCCGTCCCGAAGCTGAAGAAGGCTCCGCGCATCTCCGGGCGCGCGCACGTGGCAGGACGGCTCACCACGAGCAAGGGCACCTGGAGCGGCCCGCCGAAGAGCTATCGCTACCAGTGGCTCCGCTGCAACGCCCACGGCGGCGGCTGCAGGAGCATCCATCGTGCGACGCATCCGACGTACCGGGCCGCGTCTGCAGACGTCGGTCACCGCTTCCGCGTACGTGTCACCGCTTCGAATGCCGCCGGCAGGAAAACGGCGATTTCGGGGGCGTCGGGCCGCATCGCGTCCTAGCGGCCGAGCAGCCGCTTCAGCAGCGCCGCATTTCTCGGCGCGAACCCCTCCCAGTCGTTGTTGAAGTACGCGTAGACCTCGTGCGTCCGGCTCCAGCCGCGTAGTCGCGCGGACCACTCGCGTAGCTCGCTGTCGCTGTAGTTGCCCCGCCGCCCGCGCGTGCCGCCGTGGAAGCGGACATACGTCCAGTCCGCGGTCAGCTCGTGCGCCTGGAATGCGTTCACCTGCGGCCGGTCGCCGATCACGAGCGCGACTCCGTGTTCGCGCAGGAGCGTGTACGTGTCCTCGACGAACCAGGACGGGTGGCGGAACTCGACGCAGTGCCGCAGCTCGCGGGGCAGCCGTGAGAGAGCGTCCGCCAGCCGGTCGTGATCCCTTCGGAACGTCGGCGGGAGCTGCCAGAGGAGTGGGCCGAGCTTTGGAGAGTCGAGCAGTGGCTCGATGCGCTCGAGGAATCGTTCCAGCCCACGCCCGAGCTCGCGCAGCCGCTTGATGTGTGTCAAATAGCGCGACGCCTTGACTGCGAAGAGGAAACCGTCCGGTGTCCCTTCGACCCAGCGCGCAACCGCGTCGCGCCGAGGGAGCCGGTAGAAGGTCGAGTTCACCTCCACCGTGTCGAAGCGCGCAGCGTAGAACTCGAGCCAGCGCGACGCCGGCAGTCGCGGTGGATAGAAGACGCCGTTGCGCCAGTGCGCGTAGTTCCAGCCGGAAAGGCCTACGCGGACAGGGCGCGCGCGATTCCCGTGCATACGTCCGGCGTTCCCGCCGCGACGACGCGCGAACGCTGCTCGAGATCGAGCGGCGCAGCACCGAACGGCTCCTCGACGTCGAACAGGTCGACCGCAAGCCCGAGCTCAAGGCAGAGGAGTTGAGCCGCGGCGATGTCGACCGAGCGCGCCGGCTTGAGCGAGCACACGGCGTCGACACGGCCTGCCGCAAGGTGGCAGAACGAGAGGGCGAGCGAGCCCATGATCCGCAGCCGTTGCGCGAGGTCGGCGACCTTCGGCGCGTCGCGTGCAACGAGCGACGTCCGGGTCGCCTCGAAGGAGAGGATCTCGACCTCGTCCTTCGGTCGCACCGCTCCAAGCGGCTCGCCGTTGAGCCACGCGCCCTCTCCCCGCCGCGCAGTCCACTCCTCGCGGGAGCCGAAGTCGTGCACGAAGCCGAACACGACGTCGTCCATCGTCTCGCCTTCGGCAACGGCGATCGAGAGGGAGAAAAAGGGGATGCCGCGCTTTGCGTTGAGCGACCCGTCGATCGGGTCGATGACGAGGAGCGGCAGCGCCTCGGCACCGAGCCGGCCGACCTCCTCCGACACGATTGCCCCGGCAGCCTCGCGCACGCGCGCGAGGATCGCCTCCTCCGCGGCCTGGTCGATCGCGGTCGTGTCGTCGCCGCCCAGCCCCGCTCCCACGACGGGCTCGCGCTCGGCTCGCGTCGGGAGCCGCTCGAGCACCGCGTCGACGTCGGCGACCGCCGCGCGGCAGAGCTCCAGCCAGTCGTCAGTCAAGCGGAAGCATCAGCAGGCCGGAGGTGAGCTTCGGATAGAAGAACGTGCTCTTCTGCGGCATCACGTCGCCGCGGCGCGCGACCTCCCAGACGTCCTCGATACGCGTCGGGCGCAGGAGGAAGGCTGCCTCGGCATCGCCGCGATCGACGGCCGCCACCGCCTCTTCACGGCGCGGCGTGTAGGTAACGCCGCGCGGCGAGGCGTTCTCGACGACCTCCGGATCGGGGCCGTCGCCGGCGAGCAGCTCGTAGACGCCCGCGCGATAGAGCACCGGGCCGGGAAGACCGTTACCGGGTGGGTCGATCGGCGTTCCGGAAGCGGTCCCGGCGTTCTCCGCGACCCTGTGCGTGGGAAAGATCGTCAGCCCTTCCTGCCCCGTCGGGACGATGACCGCGAGCAGCCACGCAGACGCCTCGCTGCCGTCCTCCTCGTGGAAGGAGAGCGCCGTCTCGTAGCGGTGATGGCCGTCGGCGATCAGCAGCTGCGCCCCGGCGAGCTCCTCGACAAGCGCGTCGCTGAACTCTGGGTCGAGCCGCCAGAGGCTGTCTCCGCCGCTCTGCAAGTCCGGCTGACCGAGACCGTCGAGCTCGATCGTGCCGTCCCAGAGGAAGAAGAGCGGCTCGAGCTGGGTGCGGGTGGCGCGGAGCAGCCGCAGCCGCCCCTCCTTCGGGCCCGCGTGCGTGCGCTCGTGCGGCAAGACGACGCGGTTCTCGTACGGCTCGAGCCGGAGTGCCGCGGCGAAGCCCTCGCGGCGCCGAGCGACGCCGTCCGGGCCGACGTACTCCTGTACGAGCCACCAGCACGCCGGCTCGGGATCGCGTACGAGGATTCCGCGCTGCTGCCACTCCGCGAGGCTCGCGGCCGCCTTGTCCTCGGAGTCGGGCAGCGTCAGGTGGACGACGTTGTGCCGGCTTCGCCCCCGGAGCTCTTGCCGCTCTTCCGGTCCGATGACGTCGTACGGCGGCGCGACGAGTGGTCCGAGCGGTCCCGCGACAGCCATGTCGTAGCGGAGCGCGCGGAACGGCCGTACGACTGCCACGGCACTGACCGTACCAACCGGGCAGCCTCGCTACCGCTGCGTCGACTCGTGCGCGCGACGACCGGCGACCCTCTGGTCCACGCGAGATAGCCCAGCCGCAAGAGATCGCCGGTGAGCGCGCCAAGGATTCCGATCCCGACGACGAAGACGCGCCGCAGGACGCGGGCTCCCCAGCGCAACCGCAAGGTCAGATCGCGCCTTCGATCCGGCCTGAAGCGGCGGCGATGATCGACGACGAGCACCTGGTCGGACGGGACCACGGCGATCACCGCCGACGTCGGCACGCGCCGCACGCGGCGCCGACCGACCCGGATCTCGAGCAACGAGGGGTCGTACGGATCGTGATCCGCCAGGATCCGCTCGACCGTGCCACGACCGCCACCCGAGAGCGAGAAGCCGACGCAGTTGGCGAGCCAGTAGCGAGTGACGGGGCTCGGGGCAGCAAACCGTCTGCTCTGGCGCATTGCAACCGCCATCAAGGCCCGGTACCCCGTAACCCCGCCATGCGAAACTCCTTCCGTGACGGCGATCGCGGAACTCGAGGAAAACCGCACAGTGGAGGGCGTTTACGCGGTCGCGCGAAAGGAGCGGCTGCGGACGCGCAACGGCTCGTCGTATCTCGCACTCGAGCTCGTCGACCCGAGCGGCAGGATCGGAGCGAGGGTCTGGAACGACGTCGAGCTGCTCGATGGACGATTCGAGACGGGCGACGCTGTCCGCGTGCTCGGCCGCGTCGAGCGGTTCCGCAACAAGCTCCAGGTCGAGGTGCGGACGCTCGAAGCGGCGGAGGACGTCGACCCGGCGGGACTGACGCCCGGGCTGCGGCGTGACGCGAACGAGCTCGAGGGGTTCCTCGAGTTCCTCGTCGCCGAGGTGCACGACGAGGAGCTGCGGAGGGTCGTCTCGCGAGCGCTTGCCGACGCGTCGTTGCGGGCGTACCCGGCGACACCGGACGGCCATCACTCCTACGCGGGCGGCCTGCTCGAGCACACGGTCGGCGTAGCGACCCTCTGCCGCGAGCTGACCCAGATCCACCCCCGCCTCCGCAGCGACCTGCTGCTCGCCGCCGCCCTCGTCCACGACGTCGGGCGGACGCGCGAGCTCGGCCGGCCACCGGTCTTCGCGCCGACCGAGGAAGGCCGCCTCCTCGGCCACGTCCACCTCGGGCTGCGTCTCCTCGAGGAGCTCGATGCTCCTTCTGAGCTGCTCCACGCGGTCGCTTGCCACCACGACGCCCGCGCGGCCCGCACCGCCGAGGCGGCTGTCCTCTATCACGCGAACCAGCTCGACGCGGTCGCCGCGACCCGGCCCGTGCCGGATTGATCGGCGTCGCACTCGCGCTCGCCGCGAGCCTCTCGTGGGGCATCGCCGACTTCGGCGGCGGAATCGGCACGCGGCGCGTGCAGGTCGTCTGGGTGCTCGTCGTCTCGCAGGTGGCCGGGCTGGCGCTCGTCGGTGCCCTGGCGCTCGTCACACAGCCGCACCCACCGTCCGGCCGCGAGCTCGCGTGGGGCGCGTTCGGCGGCGTCATGGGCGCCGTCGGCCTCGGGTCGTTCTACCGGGCGCTCGCGGTCGGGACGATGGGGATCGTCGGCCCGATCTCGGCAACGGTGCGATCGTGCCGCTCGCGTACGGGCTCGCCCGCGGTGAGCGGCCTTCTGCCCTGCAAGCGGCGGGCATCGTCGTGGCGGTCGCCGGCGTCGTCGCGGCGTCGCTCGAGCCGCTTCCCGAGGGAACAGGCCGGAAGCTGGCTACCGGTGTGCCCCTCGCGCTTCTCGCAGCTCTCGGCTTCGGGTCGTCGATTCTCGGCCTGAACCGCGTCTCGCAGGCCGGAGTCGTGTGGGGGACGCTGACGCTACGGCTCGCGGTCGTGCCGGTCGTGTGCCTGGCCGCGCTGCTCATTCGCCCCTCGACGGCGCGGCTGCGCACAACGCTTCCGATCCTCGTCGCGGCGGGCCTCTTCGACACGGGAGCGAACCTGCTCTACGGCGGGTCCGCGCGGCACGGGCTGATCAGCGTCGTCTCGGTACTCGGATCGCTCTACCCGGTCGTGATCGTCGTACTCGCGCGCTTCGTGCTCGCGGAGCGGATCGCCCGCCCTCAGCTCGCCGGCGTAGCCGTCGCACTCGCCGGCGTCGCGCTCATATCGGCAGGCTAGATACCCTCTCCTCGATCACGGACCGCAGCTCGCGTACCTCCTCGAGACAGAGCCCGGCCGGGTCGGGGAGATTCCAATCGAGGTACTCCTTGCCGGGAATCACAGGGCATGCATCGCCGCACCCCATCGTCACGACGAGATCTGCCCATTCGACGTCCTCGCGCACGAGCGCCTTCGGCTTCCGGCCGGAAACGTCGATCCCGACCTCCTCGAGAGTCTCGACAACCGCCTCGTGGAGCTCGGCAGCCGGCCGGGAACCGGCCGAACGCGCCACGCCGCCGCGCCGCTCGTAGAGCGCCTGCGCTATCTGCGAGCGACCTGCGTTCTCGACGCAGACGAAGAGCGTCTTCATCCGCCGAGCGTATTTCGCAGCTCGCTCACTGCGTCGGGGGCGCCTTTCGCCACTAGACGTTGAAGCGGACGTTGAGGACGTCGCCGTCCTCGACGACGTACGTCTTCCCTTCCAAGCGCTGCTTGCCGGCGCGCGCAGCCTCGGCGTGGCCGCCGGCCGCGACGAGATCGTCCCAGCGCACGACCTCGCAGCGGATGAAGCCGCGCGCGATGTCGGAATGAATCGTCTCCGCCGCGTCGATCGCGGTTTTCCCGCGTCCGAGCGTCCAGGCCCGCGTCTCCTTCTCGCCGGCCGTGAAGAACGTGATCAGGTCGAGCGTCTCGACCAGCCTGCGCACAACCTCGCCGAGCGCGGATTCGCCGCCGCCACGGAACTCGGCCGCCTCCTCGTGCGACAAGTCGGCGAGCTCGGCTTCGAGCTGCAGATCGATTCCTTTCGCACCGTTGACCAGCTCGAGCAGCGGCTTCGTCGTGAGCGGATCGAGCTCTGGTGGCAGCTCGTCCTGCCAGTCGGCCAGCGTGTTCCCCGCATCGAGGTGCGCGAGGAGCCGCTCGAGAGTTACGGCTTCGGCCTTCAGCCGTTTGTCTCCGGACTTCGCCTGCTTTGTCACTCGCTCCAGGCGGCGCTCGACGTGGTCGCGGTCCGCGACGAGGAGCTCGAGCTTCAACGTCTCGAGGTCGTCGGGCGGGACACGCGTGCCCGAGAAGCCGTCGAGAACGACGAGAAGCGCGTCGACCTGCCGCAAATTGCCCACCAGCTGCGGCCCCGTCCCCGGCACATCGACGACGCGAACGGCCGCAGGCGTGACCTTTCGAGCCCCGACCGTCTCGGCAAGCCGGTCGAGCCGCGGGTCGGGGATCTGCGCCATCCCGACGTGCTCTTTGCCCGAGCCGTGCGTCTCGGCGCGCGTGAGCGCGCGGAAGAGCGTCGACTTCCCCGAGCTCGGCAGCCCGACGATCCCCACCTCCAGCGCCACGCGCGGAGGCTAGCCGGGCTGCTGCGTCTCCTGGCGGGCGATCTGCTTCTGGAGCGAGACGAGCGCGCGGTGCTGCAGCGACTTGATGGCGCCCTCGGTCTTGTCGAGGATCGCAGCCACCTCGGCGTTCGGCAGGTTGAAGACGAACTTCAAGGTCAGCACCTGCTGCTGCTCGGGCGAAAGGCGCTCGATGAGCTTCAGCATCGACTCGCGACCGATCGTCTGCATCGCCGCGAACTCGGCGGACGGCTCGGCGTCGCCCACCGGTTCCGGGACCTCCTCCTCCGGCTGCCAGCGACGGCGAGCGCGGAAGTGATCCATCGCGAGGTTGTGGGCGATCCGGAACAGCCAGGCCGAGAACGGCGCCGCTTGCCATTTGAAGCTGCCGATCTTCTCCAGCATCTTCAGGAACGTCTGCGTCGTCAGGTCCTCGGCGTCGTGTCGATTGCCGACGCTGACGTGGAGGTAGCTGTAGATCCGGTCGAAGTGGATCAGGTACAGCTCCTCGAGCGCGTCGCGATCACCTTGCTGGCCGCGCGCGACGAGCTCTCGCACGTGCTCGGTCGACTCGCCCGCGGGCAGTCGTTCAGCGGAAGAGGTCATCCACGTCCGTTTCCCCGCGAGCTCACCGGAGCTAACGCACGCGCTTCGTCAACCCGAGGAAAAACCGACTCGGCCCGCGCGAACGATCCGCTTGTAGTACGCGACGTTCGCGACAACGACGTGCAGGGGCCCGTCCTCCGTCTCGAGCACCACGACCGGCCTTCCTGCCCCGTTCGACCCGAGCGCCGACTCGAGCTCGTCGGCCGACCGCGCCTCGACGAAGCTGCCGACAATCTGGCCGCCGGCGAACCCAAGCTCGATCCGTACGCGGTCGTCAGGCACTTGCACACACCACCTCGGACAGGACTCCGTGCACGGAGTCGGGATGGACGAAGGCGACCTCGAGGCCGAACATGCCGCGCCGGGGCGTGTCGTCGATCAGCTCGGCACCCGCCTCGGAAAGGTGCGCGAGCGCCGCGCCGATGTCGGCGACCTCGTACGCAACGTGGTGCATCCCGGGGCCTCGCTTCGCAAGGAAGCGGCCCACCGGCGTGTTCTCGTCGAGCGCACCGAGCAGCTCGAGCCGGCTCTCGCCCACCCGGATGGACGCAGCCTCGACACCCTGCTCCTCGACGCGTGAGCGGTGCTCGAGCCGGGCGCCGAACAGGCGCTCGTACGTGTCGAGGGCGCCGTCGAGGTTCTCCACCGCGAGACCTACGTGGTGTACCGAGCGGGGCGTGTCCACTGTCCGATCGTATGTGAAAGACTCGCGGCCGGATGCGCGCTTCCGCTCTAGCTCTCGTCCTTGCGGGCGTCGTTCTCGCGGGATGCGGCGGTCACGGCAAGTCGGCAGCCTCGAACGGAGAGGCGTCCAAATCGGCCGACAAGGTGCTGGCAGACGCGAAGGCCGCCGCTGACAGCGCAAGCTCGGCGCGCGTTTCCGGAAACATCGTTTCGGGTGGGACCCCGATCAAGCTCGACCTCTCGATGGGGAGCGGCCAGGCGAAAGGTTCGATGTCGACGAGCGGCTTGTCGTTCGACCTCATCCGAATCGGCAACACGGCGTACATCAAAGGCAGCGACGACTTCTACAAGCATTTCGCCGGAGCAGCGGTCGCGCAGCTTCTCCACGACAAGTGGCTCAAGGCGTCCATCGTCAGCGGACGGTTCGCCTCGTTCGCGCCGCTCACGAGCATCAGCGTGCTCTTCGACAAGGTCGCCTCGAACCATGGAAAGCTCGCCAACGACGGCGCAAAGACGCTCGACGGGCAGAAGGTCGTCGAGATCCGCGACACGTCCGACAACAGCAAGCTCTACGTCGCCGCGACCGGAAAGGCGTATCCGGTGGCGATCGTCGGCGGCAAGAAGAGCCAGTCCGGAACGATCACGTTCTCGGACTGGAACAAGCCGTTGCAGGTGAGCGCGCCAAAGGGCGCGCTCGACATCTCGAAGTTCGGAGGGTAGGCGGCTCTAGGAGGTCGGCCCGGTGCCCGGGTCGGCGGCGACCACACGCGGAACGCCGACGGCCTCGGACGCCCGCGACTCGGTCTCGACGTCCGTCACGAGCTCCAGGAGCTCGTCCCGCACGAGTGTCTCCTTCTCAAGGAGCGCGGCCGCGATCCGGTCGAGCGACGGACGGTGTTTCTGCAGCAGCCGTACAGCCTCGTCGTACGCGCCGTCCGTCAGGTGCGCCTGCTCCTCGTCGCGCACCCGCTTCGTCGCCTCCGAGAGAGCGTAATTGTCCGCGCGCAACGTCCGGGACGAGACCGTTTCGGCCATGCCCCACTCGAACACCATGGAGCGAGCGATCTCGGTGACCTTCTCGAGGTCGTTGGCGGCCCCGTTCGTGACACGGCCGAAGACGACCTCCTCCGCGGCGCGGCCCGCAAGCGCCACGACCATCCGGTCGATGAGCTCCTCCTTCGTGTGGAGGTAGCGATCCTCCTCAGGCAGGTAGAACGCGTACCCGAGCGCGTTCCCGCGAGAGACGATGGTCACTTTCTGGAGCTCCATCACCGAGCCCATCAGGTACCCCATCAGGGCATGACCGCCCTCGTGATACGCGAGGATGCGTCGCTCCTTCTCGGTCAGCACCTTCCGCTGTTGTAGACCCGCGACGACACGCTCGAGTGCCCAGTCGAAGTCGGCCTGCCCGATCGCAGCGTCACCGCGGCGGCCGGCCTTGATGGCGGCCTCGTTGCAGACGTTCGCGAGCTCGGCGCCGGTCAGCCCCGACGTCTGGCGCGCGACCAGCTCGAGATCGATGTCGTCGAGGTTGAGCGGTTTGCCGCGCGTGTGGACGCGGAGGATCGCTTCGCGGCCGGCGAGGTCGGGCGGCGGCACGAGCATCTGGCGGTCGAAGCGACCGGGGCGCAACAGCGCCGGGTCGAGATCCTGGATCCGGTTCGAGGCGCCCATCACGACGACCTGCTCGGCCCCCTCGAAGCCGTCGAGCTCGACGAGCAGCTGGTTGAGCGTCTGGTCCTGTTCGCGGTTGAAGCCATGTCCCGTGCGCTGCGCGCCGACCGCGTCCATCTCATCGATGAAGACGATCGCAGGCGCGTTCTTGCGGGCCTCGGTGAAGAGCCTGCGGATCCGCGCGGCGCCGAGGCCCGCGAACATCTCGACGAACGACGAGGCCGAGGCGCTGTAGAAGTTCGCGCCCGACTCGTGCGCGACGGCCTTCGCCAAGAGGGTCTTTCCGGTGCCCGGCGGCCCGTAGAGGAGGATTCCCTTCGGCACCTTCGCGCCGAGTCGCTGGAAGCGCTTCGGGTCCTGCATGAACTCGACGACCTCCATGAGCTCATGCCGGACCTCCTCGACGCCGGCGACGTCCGCCCAGGTCGTCTGCGACTTGGCGCCGTGCGTCATGTTCGCCGGCTTGACCCGCGGCATCATCCCGACGGTCTTCCACAGGAGCCACGCCATCAGGATCAGCAGCAGGAACAAGGCCAGCGGCAGCCACGTCGTGGCGAAATCGTTGATCGCGTTGAACCAGTGACCCACCATCTCCGCGTAACTCATCGGCAAGGACAGGAGCATCCCTTAGCCGAGCTGAGCCACTACCTCCTCGGATGTCGTGAAGCCGACCCCGGCCTCGCGCCAGGCTGCGAGGCAGGCCGCGACCCGCGACTCGTCGACACCGCGCGCGGCGTCCTTGACGAACGTGATCCGCCTACCGCGGCGCAGGAGCGCGCGAACGGCCACGTCGTCGCAGATGTCGGTCGCGACGCCGAAGAGAAGGATCTGGTCCGGATCGAGCGCGTCGAGCATGGTCTCCGTGTTCGGATTCGTGAACGGGTCGTAACTCTTCTTCGGCACGAGAACCTCGCGTCCCCCCTCGAGCAGGGCGCGCAGGATCGCGGCCGGCATCGGCACGAGCGGCAACGGGAGCGGGTCGAGCTGTTGCGTCTCGGGAATCTTCTCGGCGCCGCGTGTGCCGCGCAGACAGTGCGGCGGCCAGGTGCTCTCGAGATCCGGATCTGCAGAGATCTCGGGATCGCTGAGCTCGTGATCGTCGACGGAGGCGACGTGAACGAGACCGGCGGCGCGGGCTGCCCCCACGATCCGCGCCATGGCGGGCTTCGTCTCCTCCGCGCCCTCGAAATAGAGCTTGCCGCCAGGCTCGATGAAGTCGACCTGCGTGTCGACATCCCAGAGGATCGTCCCGCCCATAGCCGGTTGTGTACCACTCAGCGAAGCGCGCGCAACGCAGGCTCGAGCCGTTGCCTCGTCGTCAGCACTCCCTCGAAGAGGTCGCCGTGCTTCCGGATCCGCTCGAGCACGACGGCCATGGTGAGCGCGGTCGCGTCGAGCGAGTCGTCGAGTTCGTCCCACCGCAGCGGCGTCGAAACGGGCGCGCCTGCCCGTGGGCGGACCGAGTACACCGAGGCGATCGTCTTCCCTTCGCCGTTCTGATTCGCGTCGATGAGGACACCGCGCCGCTTCGCCTTCGACCATTCCGTCGTCGCAAGCCCGCGATGCGTGCGCGCGATCGCTCCCGCCACGATCTCGCAGAACTCGCGCGTCTGCGCGTAGGTGTAGCGCCGCTCCACCGGCACGAGCACGTGCATCCCGTCGGCGCTGCTCGTCTTCGGGAAGGAGACGAGCGCGAGCGCGTCGAGAGCCTGCTTGACGATGAGCGCGACCTGCACGACCTCGCGGAAGCCGACGTCCGGGGACGGGTCGAGGTCGAAGAGGACGAAGTCGGGACGGTCGGGACGGTCGGCGCGCGAGTACCACGCGTTCATGTCGATGCAGCCCATGTTGACCATCCAGAGAAGGGCGTCCTCGTCGTTCACGAGCGGCGCGTCGATCCACCGTTTCTTCGGCGGCCGCTCGCGGGTCGAGACCTGCACGCGAAACCGCGGGATCCACTCCGGCATGCCCTTGGGGGCGTCCTTCTGGAAGAAGGCCTTCCCGAACGCGCCGTCCGGATACCTTCGCATCGTGAACGGCCGGTCGCGCAGGTGTGGCACGAGCACACTCGCGACCGCGCTGTAATAGTCGAGGAGATCGCCCTTCGTGATCCCCTCGTCGTGCCAGAAGACCTTCTCGAGGTTGGAGAGCTTGACCCTCCCCTCCTTCGCGGCGGCCGGTCGCTCGCGTCGGACGTCCCGGGCGGACTTGTCGTCGCGAAGCCCCTGGAACGACGGCGCGCGAAGGTGACCGTCGTGCGTCCATTCCGCGAACGCGACCTCGCAGACGAGCTCGGGCTCGACCCAGACGACGTCGCCCTTGCGGACCTTCGGCATCTTCGGGACGACCGGAAAAGGCGACTCGTCTCGACGTAGCGGCTCGAGCTTCGCGAGCAGGTCGCGGATGGCGAGCTCGCCGAAGCCGGTGCCCACATTCCCGACCCACTCCCACTCCTCCCCGCGATGGATGCCGAGCACGAGCGCGCCGAAGCTTCCGCTCCGCCGCCCCTGACCCTTGGTGTAGCCGCAGATCACGAACTCCTGCCTGCCGTGCGTCTTGATCTTCAGCCAGTCGCGCCCGCGGCCCCCCGGCTGGTAGCGCGAGGCGGCGCGCTTCGCCATCACGCCCTCGAGCCCTTGCTCCCTCGCCGCCTCGAGCAGGGCTTCCCCGTCCTCGAAGGAGCCGGAGAGCTGGACGACGGGGTTTCGTGCCAGCAGCTTCTCGAGCCGTGCCCTCCGCTCGGCCAGCGGGAGGTCGACCACCGACTCGCCGTCGGCTTCGAGCAGGTCGAAGACCTCGTACGCGAGATGCGTGCTCCCCTGTTGCATCGCCGAGAAGCTCGCCTTTCCCTGTGCGTCGAGCGCGACGACCTCGCCGTCGACGACTGCGTCCGGCGTCCGCAGTGTCTTCGCCAGCTCCTTCGCCACCGGCGCGAACCGCTGGGTCAGGTCGTTGCCGTTGCGCGACACGAGCTTCGCCTCGCCCCCGCGCACATAGCTCAGCGCGCGGTAGCCGTCCCACTTCGGCTCGAACAGCCAGCCTTCTCCTCGCGGCAAGTCCTCGGTGAGAGTCGCGAGCATCGGCCGGTAGGCGCGCCGCCGGCCGGGGGACACGGTTCCGTCGTCGCGCTTGCGGAGGATGAGCCAGTTCTTCTCGTCGCCCGAGAGTCTCGCCGGCACGAGTGCCCAAGTTCCCTCGAGCCGCTCCCCATGCAGCCTCACAGTCAGCCCGCCGTCGCGCTTCTCCTCCAGCAGCTCGTACGTGCCGCGATCCCAGATCTCGACCGTCCCCGCCCCGTAGTTCCCCTTCGGGATCTCGCCCTCGAAGCTCCCGTACTCGAGCGGATGATCCTCGACGTGCACTGCGAGATGCTGCTCTCCGGGCTCGAGCGGGACGCCCTTCGGCACCGCCCAGGAGGCGAGGACGCCGTCGCGTTCGAGGCGGAAGTCGTAGTGCAGCCGCCGCGCGTCGTGTCGTTGAACGACGAAAATCGGCTCCTTCGTCTTGCCGCGTTTACCGGCGAAGGGTTCGGGAGTCTTCTTCCTGTCGCGCTTGCGCTCGTATTCACCCAGCTTCTTCGGCACCGTTTTATCGGCCTCGAGTCATACTCCTACCGTTCACACAACTCATACAGGGCGGGGATAAGCCTGTGGACGATGTGGACAGCGCCCTCGCCGCAATCGCGTAAATCTGCGCGAAGCTGCCGCAAAGTACTCAAGCGAACACGCCGAGCGACCGGAAGCGCGCGCGGCGACGGCGGCGCAGATCGTCGCCGGGGATCCCGTCCAGATCCGCGAGCGAGGACCGCAGTGCCTGCCCCAGCATCCGCGCAGCCAGGTCGGGATCGATGTGTGCACCACCTACGGGCTCCGACACGATCTCGTCGATCACGCCGAGCTCGAGGCAATGGACTGCGTCCGGGCGGAAGGCGGCCGCGGCTTTCTTCGCCTGCCCCGCGTCACGCCAGAGGATCGCCGCGCAGCCTTCGGGCGAGATGACCGAGTAGATCGCGTTCTCCTGCATGAGGACGCGGTCGGCCAGCGCGATCGCGATTGCGCCGCCGGACCCGCCTTCGCCGATGACGCAGGCCACTGTGGGCACCGTCAGCCGCGCCATGATCGACTGTGATCGGGCGATCGCGGCGCCTTGGCCGTGCTGCTCGGCGACGACCCCCGGATAGGCGCCGGGCGTGTCGACGAGCGAGACGACGGGGAACCCGTGCCGGTTGGCGAGCTCCATCGCGTGCCACGCCTTGCGGTAGCCCTCGGGGTTCGGCATCCCGAAGCGCCGGCTGACGCGGTCGTGGATGTCGCGACCCTTTTGCTGCCCGACGAGGACGACGGTGCGGCCGTCGAGCTTGCCGAGGCCGGCCACCATTGCGCCGTCGTCTGCGAGGGCCCGGTCGCCGCTGAGCTCGAACCAATCGTCGAACAGGCGCTGCACGTAGTCCAGCGTGTAGGGCCGCTCCTCGTGTCGAGCCAGCTCGACCTTGCGCCAGATCTCCTCGTCGGTCGCCTCCGCGCCGATCCGCTCGATCTGACGCTGTAGCCGCTCGAGCTCGCCGGAGAGCCGTGCGCCGCCCACCAGCGGAAGGTTCCTCAGGCGCCCCAGCCGCTCGCGCAGCCGCAGCTCGTGCTCACTCGGGGGCATCGAACAACCTCAGGAGACGGGAGAGCGTCGGCCGGAGCTCGGGGCGCGGGACGATCGCGTCGATCTGGCCGTAGCGAAGGTTCTGTTCGGCGCGACCGAAATCGTCGGGCAGCTTTTCGCGGGTGATTTCCTGCACGACCCGCGGGCCGGCGAAGGACATGAGCGCGTTGGGCTCCGCGAGCAGGACGTCGCCGAGCGTCGCGAAGCTCGCGAGCACACCGCCGGTCGTCGGGTGCCCCATGACGCAGAGGAGCGCCTGGCCCGAGTCGTGCAGGTCCTCCACCGCGGCCACGGTCTTCGGCAGCTGCATGAGCGCGAGGATGCCCTCCTGCATGCGCGCGCCACCCGAGCTCGTGACCGCGACGAGCGGCATCCCGGCGTCTGCGGCCGCGTCGCACGCACGCGACAGCTTCTCGCCGACGACGCTGCCCATCGAGCCGCCCATGAAGGCGAAGTCCATGACCGCGAGCTCGCACTGGCGCCCGTCGATCGCGGCTCGCCCGATCACCATCGCGTCGGCGAGGCCGGTCTTCATCTCGGCCTCGGCGAGCCGCTCGGTGTAGGGACGAAGGTCGAAGAAGCCCAGCGGATCCTCGGAACGGAGCTCCGTCGCCTCTTCCGAGAAGGAGCCCGGGTCGGCAAGCGAGGCGATCCGGGCCGGCGCCCGCATTGGGAAGTGGTGCCCACACTGCTCGCAGACCCAGAGGTTCCGCTCGAGCTCGTCGTCGCGGTAATGCGAGTGACAGCTCGGACACGTGTTCGGGTGGGACGGCGGGGAGCTGGGCTGGTCGTTGGTCTCGACCGAAACGTCGATCTTGGCCACGTTGGCAGCTTAGACCTCGCGTCCCTGAGGCAGGTTGCGAAGTCGCCCTTCCTAGTACCCGAGCGCGGCCGTCAAACGATGCAGCTTCTCGACGTTCGCCGGATCGGGGGCAAGACCCGTGAACCCTGCCCCGACGAGCTTGCCGCTCTCCTGCACATCGGCGAGAAGACGCTCGAGATCGTCGAGCGACGGCCCGCCCGGCTCGGGCATGAAGACCGCGAGCTCGTCCGGATCGAAGACGTCGCAGTCGAGGGCGACGTAAACCGCGTCGGCACGGTCGAGCAAGGCGCTGGGTTCGTCGCCGATCCCAGCGGCGGCGATGAACTCCTCCTCGGGCGGATCGAGGTTGCGCGCTCCCCACAGGACGACATCCGGCGCCGCCACCGTTCCCCGGTCGAGCAGCGTCCGGAGCGGCATCCCCCACTCGTTGCCGGACGGAGACGTCTCGGGCGTGTTGAGGTCGCCGTGCGCGTCGAGCCAGAGGACGGCCACGTGGCCGTGTCGAGCGGCGAGTCCCTCGACAACGCCGATGTGCGTGCAGCAGCATCCACCCAGGATGAGCGGTCGCACCGGTAGGTCTGAAGCAACCGCGAGCGTCTGCATCGCGAGCGTCTCCTCCTCGACGACCACCACCTCCGGATAGTCGAGCGGCAGCGACGCCGCCTCGACCATCGCCTCACCGCCGTCGCCCCAGGCCCGCGGCACGCGAACGAGCCCGGCGGCGAAGGAGCGTCCGCAGACGTGACACTCGTAACCCGCGCCGAGCGCGACCGCCGTCAGCGTGCGGCAACTGGGGCAACGCGCGCGCAGCAGGCTCATCCGAGCACTTTCTCCCAAACGACGTTCTCCTGCTCCGCGTGCATTCCGACGCCCTCGTACAGGTGCGTCGCCCCGGTCGCGTTGGAGGCGTCGACGCCGAGAGCGGCCCGCGTGTAGCCGCTGCGCCGAAACTCGCGGAAGCTGTGCTGGAGCAAGGCCCGCCCGTAGCCGCGGCCACGCCACGGCCGCCTCACGCCGAGCGCGCCCACCCAGCCGACGCGCGGGCGGGCCTCACAGCGGGCGACGCCGGCGATCTCCTCGCCGTCCCGGATCACGAACCAGAGAGACGGGTCGTAGTTCTCCCGCCGGAGCTGCCGGCTCCACCACTCAGCGAACGGCTCCGGCTCGTGCTCCCAGTGGTCGGCGAATGACTCTTCGAGCGCAGCGTGGAACGCCTCGGCATCTCCTTCCGCGAATGTCTCCACGCCCACGGACGGCTCCGGCGTGTCCGCATCGAGCTCGATGGCCATCTCCCAGAAGCGCCGCGCCTCGCGGTAGCCGCGGCTCGCGAAAAGCTCCTGGGCAGCCGCGTCGTCCGCCACCGTCCACGAATGGATCCGACTGGCCCCTTCTTCGCTGACCCGCCGCTCCATGATGTCCACGAGCTGCGTTCCGAGCCCGCGCCCCCAGGCCGAGGGGCGAACCCCGCCGGCGGAGTTCCCACGCTCGCCGAAGCACTGGGCGAACGCACCGGCAACGAGCTGCCCCTCTTCCTCGAAGAGCCACGTGTTCGTCTCGAAGGAGATCGTGTGCAGCCAGCCGTCGACAGCGGTCGCGTCGAGCCCGGACGGCCGCCCGCACACCGCCTCCTCGACGGAGCCGAAGAGCTCGGCGATCGCCGGGAGGTCGTCTCTCGTTGCGGGGCGAACGTTCACGACACGAGCGAGTCGAGGTGCTCCGCCAACCCGTCGAGGCTGTGGAGCTCGACGTCGGGCTGAGGCTCGGGTTCCTCGCCGAGCCGGTTGACCCAGATGCTGCGGAGCCCGAGCCCCGCAGCCGGCGCGATGTCGTGGAAAAGGCTCGCTCCCACGTGGACGTGACGCTCGGCGCCGGCGCCACTCCGGGCGAAGAACTCGTCCCAGTGACCGCGAGACGGCTTGTACGAGCCGATCTCGGACGCGACGATAGAGAGGTCGAACTCGACTCCGATGCGCGCGAGCGAAGCGTCGAGAAGGTCACGGTCCGTATTCGAGAGGACGGCGAGCCGCCAACCCACGGCGCGGGCCTTCTCGAGCGCCTCCGGCACTTCCGGGAAGGGTTCCCAGCTCGGCAGGGAGCGACCCAGGGCGTCCTGCTCTGCGGCGGGCGCGCCGAGCCGAGCGAGCGTGACGGCCATCACCTCGCGATAGCTGCGCGTCTGGTCCTCCCGCTGGATCTGCGGCTCGAGGTCGTGGTACGCATACAAGAGCTCGCCAACACGTGCGGTGCCGAACAGACGCTCGAGCTCACGCCCGATGCCGCCGTTCCAGTCGATCAGCGTCCCGTAGCAGTCGAACGTCGCCCACCGCTCCACGCGGGGAACCTACCTTCGCGCCGGCCTACTCCTCGAAACGCCGAAAGACGACGCACGCGTTGTGCCCGCCGAAGCCGAAGCTGTTCGACACGGCGACCTTCACGTCGGCGTCGCGCGCCTCGTTCGGCACGTAGTCGAGATCGCAGGTCGGATCCTCGACTTCGTAGTTGATCGTCGGCGGCAGCCTGCCGTCGCGGATCGAGAGGATCGTGAACATCGCCTCGACGGCCCCAGCCGCTCCGAGGCAATGACCGGTCGCGCCCTTCGTCCCGGAGACGGGCGTCTTGTAGGCGTTCTCCTCGCCGAGCGCGTACTTGAGCATCTGCGTCTCCGACGAGTCGCCCACCGGAGTCGAGGTCGCGTGCGCGTTGATGTAGTCGATCTCGCCCTCGGTGACACCGGCGTCGCCGAGAGCCATCTTGAGGGCGTTCACCGGCCCCGTCGGATCGGGCTCGGTGATGTGCTTCGCATCGGAGGAGAGGCCGTAGCCGACGACCTCCGCATAGATCTTCGCGCCACGGGCCTTAGCATGCTCGAGTTCCTCGAGCACGACGACAGCGCCCGCCTCGCCCATCACGAAGCCGTCGCGTCCCGCATCGAAAGGCCGCGACCCGCGCTGCGGATCGTCGTTGCGCAGCGAAAGCGCGCGCATCGCGGCGAAGCCCGCGATCCCGACCTCGTTCACCGCAGCCTCGGTGCCGCCACAGAGCATCACGTCCGCGCGGCCGAGCCGAATCGAGTCGAGCCCGTCCCCGATCGCCATGTTCGAGGCGGCGCACGCCGTGCACTGCGATCCCAAGGGCCCACGCGTGCCGAGCTCGATCGAGACCCAGCCGGCGCCGAGGTTCGGGATGATCGCCGGAATCGCGAACGGGTTCACACGGTCCGGACCCCGCGTGATCAGGGTGTCGTAGCACTCCTGGAAGGAGCGGAGGCCGCCGATGCCCGTCGCGATCGACGCGCCGACACGGTCGGCCTCCGACGCGATGTCGATCCCGGAATCCGCCTCCGCCTGCCGCGCCGCGGCAAGGACCAGGTGCGTGAACCGGTCCATCCGCCGCGCGTCCTTGCGGTCGATCCACTCGGTCGGGTCGAAGTCCTTCACCTCGCAGGCGAAATGCACCTTGTAGTCGGAATGGTCGAACTGCGTGATCTCGGCGGCGCCGGAATCGCCCGCGAGCAGGCTCGACCACGTCGACTCGACATCGAGCCCAAGAGGCGTCACCGCGCCCAGCCCGGTAAGCACGACGCGACGCCGTCCGTTGAGTGAACCGTTCCCCGTAGTCACTACATTCCGAGTCCGCCGTCGACGAGGAGCACGTCGCCCGTGATGAACGATGCCTCGTCGGAGCAGAGGAAGCGTACAGCGCCTGCAACGTCGTTCGGCTCCCCGAGCCGCCCGAGCGGCGTGTTGGTGAGCATCGCCGCCGTCGCTTCCTCCGGCAGAACGTCGGTCAGCTGCGTACTCACGTAGCCGGGCGCCACCACGTTGGCGCGCACGCCGCGGCTGCCGAGCTCGCGGGCGAGAGACTTCGTGAAGCCGATGATCCCGGCCTTCGACGCGCCGTAGTTCGTCTGCCCCCAGTTGCCGTGCACGCCGACGATCGAGGAGATGTTCACGATCGAGCCGGAGCGCTTCTTCATCATCGGCCGGCAGACCGCGCGGCACGTGTAGAAGACGGACGAGAGGTTCGTCTCGATCACCGTCCGCCAGTCGTCGTCTGACATCCGAGCGAGGAGCCCGTCGCGCGTGAGGCCCGCGTTGTTGACGAGGATGTCGAGGTCTCCGGCCTCCTCGACGAGACGCGCAGCCTCCTCCGCGCTCGAGACATCCGCCTGCACCGCGCGTCCCCCGATCTCGGCCGCCAGCGCCTCGGCCTCCTCGGCACCGGTCCGATAACCGACGACCACCTCGGCACCGCCGCGGGCCAGCTCCTCGGCGATCGCGCGGCCGATGCCCTTCGAGGCGCCGGTGACGAGGGCGCGCCTGCCCTCGAGGCTCGCGAAGCTCACGCCTCGGAAAGGAGCTCGGGCAGCCGCTCGAGCGCCTCGACGCTGTTCACCGAGACGGTCTTGACGCTCTTGTCGATTCGCTTGACGAGCCCTGAGAGGACGTTGCCCGGCCCCACTTCGACGAAGGTGCGGACACCTTCCCGCACGAGCTCCGTCGCCGACTGCGTGAAGCGCACTGGCGCGGTGAGCTGGTCGACGAGGAGCGGCCCCATCCGCTGCGCCGACTCGACGCGGGCCGTGACGGTGGACATGAACGGCGCGGTGGGCTCCTGGAAGCGCACCTTCTCGATCGCGGGCCGCAGGCGGTCCGCCGCGCGCGCGACGAGCGGCGAATGGAAGGCGCCGGAGACCTTGAGCTTGACGGCCCGGCGAGCCCCGTGGCTCTGCGCCTGCTCGATGCACTCTTCGACGGCCAGGTTCTCGCCCGAGACGACGATCTGCCCCGGGCAGTTGTAGTTCGCCGGCCACACGCCGAGAATCCGGCGGCAAAGACCCTCGACCACGTCGTCGGCGAGACCGAGAATCGCGGCCATCGAGCCGGGATTGCGCGCCGCCGCGTCGGCCATCGCGAGGCCGCGCTCGCGCACGAGCGCCATCGCCTCCTCCAGCGTCATCGCCTCCGCCGCTGCGAGAGCCGCGAACTCCCCGACGGAATGGCCGATCACGAAGTCGGCCTCCACTCCGCGCTCCCGCAGAGCCGCGAGTACCGCGAGCGACGTCGCGACCAGGGCAGGCTGCTGCACCGCGGTGTCGAGCAGCTCCTCCGCCTCGGCGTGGAAGCAGAGACGCTCAAGGTCGAGGCCGCTCGCCGCGCTGCCACGCCGGAACACCTCCATCGCGGCGGGTACCGCTTCCGCGAAGTCGCGACCCATGCCGGCCTCGAACGAGCCCTGACCGGGAAAACAGAACGCAACCTTGCTCACGCCGCAGCCTCCAGTGTCCACCGCATCAGCGCGCTGCCCCACGTGAGGCCCGCGCCCATTCCTGTCATCAGTACGAGACTGCCCGCCTGAAGCCTGCCGTCCGCCTGGGCGTCCGCAAGCGCAAGCGGAATCGAGCCGGATGACGTGTTGCCGTAACGGTCGACGTTGATCACCACCCGCTCCGACGGGATCCCGAGCTTCTTGGTTGCGTGATCGATGATGCGAACATTTGCTTGGTGGGGAACGTAGACGTCGACGTCCTCGACACGCGTCCCTTCGTGCTCAAGAACCGCGCGTGCGGAGTCGACAAGGACACGCGTCGCGAACTTGAACACCTCACGGCCGTTCATCTTCACGAACCGGTCGGGATCGTCGAACAGTCGCGAGCCGCTTCCGGGTAGCCAGAGATGCTCGCCGCCACCCCCGTCGGCGCCGAGCTCGAAGGCAAAGAAGCCAGGTTCATCCGAAGGTTCGAGCACGACGGCGCCGGCGCCGTCGCCGAACAGGACGACCGTGGACCGGTCGCTCCAGTCGAGGATCCGGGAGAGCACGTCGCCACCGACCACGAGCGCTCGCCGTGCCAGCCCGGCGACGACCATTCCGTACGCCTGAGCGACCGCGTACATGAACCCCGTGCAGCCGGCGGACAGGTCGTACGCGGCCGCCTCCGCGGCACCGAGCCGATCGGCGAGGATCGCGGAAGTGGAGGGGAACATCATGTCCGGCGTGACGGTCGCGACGACGATCAGGTCGATGTCCTTGCCTTCGAGGCCGGCCTGGCCCAGTGCCGTCTGTGCGGCAGGTAGGCACAGGTCCGAAAGCGCCTGGTCATCCGCAGCGACCCGGCGCTCGCGGATCCCGGTGCGCTCCATGATCCACTCGTCCGACGTATCCACGAGCTCCGAGAGATCGTCGTTGGTGATCACCCGCTCGGGCGCGTAGGCACCGAGACCGGTGATCGTGGCGTGCACGTCGCTGCGTCCGCTGCCGATCATTCGCTCCCCACGAAGACCGTGAGCATCGCCTCGACGGCGACCTCACCGTCGACGCTCGCTCGACCTTGTCCCTTTGCAATCGGCCCACGCACCCGCAGGAACTCGCACTCGAGCTCGAGCACGTCACCCGGCTCCACGACCCGCTTGAAGCGGCAGTCGTCGATGCCCGCGAAGAAGGGAATCTTGCCCTGGTTCGCCTCATCCGCAAGAACCGCGACCGCACCGCACTGCGCGATCGCCTCGATCGTCAGGACACCGGGCATCACCGGCCGCTCGGGGAAGTGCCCCTGGAACCACCATCCGTCGGCCGGCACGAGGTAACGGCCCCGCACGCGGCGACCGGCCTCGATCTCGAGGACTTCGTCCACGAGTAGGAACGGAGGCCGGTGCGGGATGATCGACTCGATCGTCTCCCGGCCAAAAGGCGGAGGCGGAAGCGTCACGCGACGTCTCGGCGCTCGAGCCGCTCCCGCAGCCGGTTGCGGCCGCGGTGCGCATGACACTTGGCGGTACCGACCGGCATCCCGGCGGCCGCCGCAATCTCTTCGAACGTGTAGCCCAACGCGTCCTTGAGCACGATCACCCGCGCCTGTTCGGGTGAGATATCGGCGAGCGAGTCACACAACTCCCGTCGCAGCTCGGAGATCCGCACGCCGCGCGTCGGATCGTATTCGGCGTCGGCGCCCAGCTCGTCCGGCAGTGCGTCGTGCGTTCGCGCGCGCTGCCGTTCGGCCACGTCGCGACACGTGTTGACGACGATCCGGTGGAGCCAGGTCGAGAACTGCGCCTCGCCACGGAACTGGCGCAGGCGGACACAGAGCTTCGCCAGCGCCTCCTGTGCCGCGTCACGTGCGTCTTCCGGATCGCGGAAGAGGTGCTTGGTCAACCGTTCGACTCGCGGTGCGTGGCGGACGCAGAGGGCCTCGAGCGCGCCGGCGTCACCGGCCTTCGCGCGAGTCACCAGAACGGGGTCACTGAGACTCGCGTAGTCGAGGCCACGCTCGCGCAGCGGCTGTCTGATCGCCCTCACAGCCGCACTAGTCTAAATGTGAGTGTCGGATCTATCTCCCGGCTCGGTCGAGCCATTGCTGCGCGGCCGCCTCGGACGCCCGTACCGCTTCGTCGAGGAATGCGCTTCGACGCAGCGCCTGTTCGAGGAGACCGCTACCGAGGGGACGACGGTCGCAACGAACCTCCAGACCCACGGGCGCGGGCGGATGGGACGCCTGTGGGAAGCGCCGACAGGCCGCGCGCTTCTCTTCTCCGTCTTGCTCCAGCCGACGCCGCCGATGGCCTTGTGGCCGGAGCTCTCGCTCGTCGCAGGGGACGCGGTCGCCACGGCACTTCGCATGGAGGCCGCTGTCGACGCCGAGTTGAGCCATCCGAACGACGTCCTCATCGGCGGCCGCAAAGTTGCGGGAATCCTGCCCGAGGCGAGCGTCGGCCGGGTCGTGCTCGGAATCGGCGTCAACGTCAACCAGACGGCCGAGGAGCTGCCGGCGGAGACGCCCAAGCCGTCGACCTCACTCCACGTCGAGACCGGCCGGGAATGGGCGCGAGCGCCGCTACTCGCAGCGATGCTGCTCGAACTCGAACGCGGCTACGACGCCTGGCAGCAGCTCCACACGAGCCGCTAGACGGCCGGAATCTGGGCGCCGCCGTTCGTGCGCAGCTCCCGGAAGCTCCGCGCCGCTTCGATCGCCGCGCCGAGGTTCAGGCCCTTGTCCTTCGCCTGCTTGATCAGCATCACGGTCTCGAGGGCGTCGATGTCATAGATCCGCTGCTTCTTCCCCTTCGTCGGGATCTGCGCCTTGTTCGTCCAGTAGTCGAGCTGCATCTTCGAGATCCCTGCAATCTGGCAGACCTGCCCAAGGTAGAGCTCGATCTTTTCGAGATGCTCCGCCAGATTGATGGGTTCGAGAAGGTCGACCTGTCGGCTGACCGCCAATCTGCCCTCGCGAGTCCGATTCTTCCCCCCGCCGGGAGTTATAAAGCCCGGAAGCCGCTAATGGAAGGGGGTGCTGCGGGAAACCCGCGCGGCGTTACGTGTCGCTCGGCTCGTCCGCGGCCGGCTCATCGTCGCCGTTCGTCTCGTCGGACTCGACGACTGGGGCCAACGCCGAGACCCGTTCGTCGTCCCCGCGGAGCCGCATCACGATCACGCCCTGGGTCGAGCGGCCGAGCCGCTTGACGTCCTCGACCGGGATCTTGATCATCGTGCCCGCCGTGGAGATGAGCATCACCTGGTAGCCGTCGCGGACGACCCGCGAGCCGACGAGATAGCCGCGCGCCTCGGTCAGCTGCACGGTCTTGACCCCCATGCCACCGCGGCCTTTGACGGGGTACTCGGAGACGCGCGTCCGCTTGCCGAAGCCGTTCTCGGTCACGATGAGAAGGTCGGAGTCGTCCTCGGCGATGTTGATCGAGATCACCTCGTCGTCCTTGCGCAGTCTCATGCCGGCGACGCCTGACGTGTCGCGGCCCATCGGCCGGGCGTCGGTCTCATGGAACCGGATCGCCTGGCCCTTGCGCGAGACCATGAGGATGTCGTCCTCGCCCGTCGAGTGCCGAACGCCGACGAGCTCGTCGCCCTCGCGCATCTTGATCGCGATGATCCCGTCGGCCTTGAGCGGCGTGTTGTACGCAGCAAGCTCGGTCTTCTTGACGACGCCGTTCTTCGTCGCGAAGACGAGGTACTTCGACTCCTCGAAGTCGCGCGTCTGGACGACGGCACGCACCTGCTCGTCTTGCCGGAACGGCAGAAGGTTGATGATCGCGCGACCCTTGGACTGGCGAGAGCCGAGCGGCAGCTCGTGCACCTTGAGCCGATAGACCTTGCCGACGTTGGTGAAGAAGAGGATGTAGTCGTGCGTGGAGGCGACGAACAGATGCTCGATGTAGTCCTCGTCCTTCAGGTCCATCCCCATCACGCCGATGCCGCCGCGCCGCTGCTCGCGGTACGTCGTCACCGGTAGCCGCTTGATGTAGCCCGAGCGCGTGATCGCGATGACCATGTCCTCCTCGGCGATCAGGTCCTCGAGCTCGAGGTCGCCTTCGGCGGCCATGATCTCGGTGCGCCGGTCGTCGTTCTTCGTGTAGATCCCCTTCAGCTCGAGCAGCTCTTCGCGGATCAGGCCGTCGATGCGGGCCTCGTCGCCGAGGATTTGTCGCAGCTCGGCGATGCGCTCCGTCTTGTCCTTGTACTCGCGCTCGAGCTCCGCGCGCTCGAGCGCGGTCAGCTGGCGCAGGCGCAGCTCGAGAATCGCCTGCGCCTGGATCGCGGTGAAGCCGAACTGGTCGATCAGGCCGGTGCGCGCCGCGTCGGTGTCGGCGGCGGCCCGAATCAGCACGATGACCTCATCGAGAACGTCGAGGGCTTTGAGGTAGCCCTCGAGCACGTGGACGCGCGCCTCGAGCTTCCGCAACTCGTACTTCGAGCGGCGGGTGACGATCTCGCGCTGGAAGTCGAGGTAGTGCTGGAGCAGGTCGCGCAGCGCGAGCGTCCGCGGCACTCCGTCCACCAGCGCGACCGCGTTGTAGCCGAAGGTCGACTGGAGCGGCGTGTGCTTCCAGAGCTTGTTGAGCACGACCTGCGGAATTGCATCCCGCTTGAGCTCGATCACCATGCGCATGCCGCTGCGGTCGGAGAGGTCGCGCACGTTCGAGACCTCGCTCAGCGTGCCGGTCTTGACGAGCTCGGCGATCTTCGAGATGACGCCGTCGTCGCCGCCCTTCTTGACCGTGTACGGAAGCTCGGTGACGATGATCGCCGACTTGCCGCCTCGGAGCTCCTCGGCGTGCGCGCGGGCGCGCATGACGATCCGGCCGCGACCCGACCGATAGGCCTCGCGGATCCCCTCGCGGCCGAGAATGATGCCCCCGGTCGGGAAATCCGGGCCCTTGATGTGCTTGATCAGGCGATCGACGTCGATCGACGGCTCGTCGATCAGGGCCACCAGCGCGTCGGTGACCTCCCCGAGATGATGCGGCGGGATGTTGGTGGCCATGCCGACCGCAATGCCCGACGATCCGTTGACGAGTAGGTTCGGGAACCGCGAGGGCAGCACCGTTGGCTCGCGCCGAGACTCGTCGTAGTTCGGCTTGAAGTCGACGGTGTCGGCGTCGATGTCCTCGAGCAGTTCGGTCGCGAACTTCGCGAGGCGACACTCCGTGTAGCGCATCGCCGCAGCCGGGTATCCGTCGATGTTGCCGAAGTTGCCCTGGCCGTCGACCAGGGGATAGCGCAGCGAGAAGGGCTGTGCGAGCCGGACGAGCGTGTCGTAGATCGCCGAGTCGCCGTGGGGGTGGTACGAGCCCATCACGTCACCGACGACGCGAGCGCATTTCTGTCGCGGCCGGTTGGGCTGCAGCCCTGCCTCGTGCATCGCGTAAAGGATCCTGCGGTGCACCGGCTTGAGACCGTCCCTCACGTCGGGCAGCGCACGCGAGACGATCACGCTCATCGCATAGTCGAGGAAGCTCGAGCGCATCTCCTGCTCGAGCTCGCGCGACTCGATGCGGCCCGGGTTCAGCGGCTCCATGCCGGCGGGACTAGACATCGAGGAAGCGCACATCCTTCGCGTTCTCCTCGATGAATACGCGCCGCGGCTCGACCTGGTCGCCCATCAGCATCGAGAACAGCCGGTCGGCGGCCGCTGCGTCCTCCACGTCGACGCGGACGAGCATCCGGTTCGCGGGATCCATCGTCGTGTCCGCAAGCTCATGCGCGTCCATCTCGCCGAGGCCCTTGAAGCGGCCGAGGGTGATTCCTTCCTTGGCCAGCTCGAGCGTCTGGTCGCGCAGCTCCCTGAACGTCTCGGCGCGGCGCGTCTTCTTGCCGAGGGTGACGTCGAACGGCGGCGGTCCGACGATCTCGCGCAGGCGCGCGTATGCGGTGCGCAGCTTCGCGTAGACAGGCGAGGCGAGCAGCTCGGCCGGGACAACGACGTGCGACGCCGCGCTCGTCTCGCGCTCGACGACCTTCAGTCTTGTGCCCTCCTCGGTCCGCTCGATGACGGACACCTCGTGCCCGTTGCCGCCGAGCGAGGCAAGCGCGCCTTCGACATCGTCGAGCGCTGCTGCGTCGGTCTCGACGAGCCGGTGGTTGATCACGAAGTTGGCCGGCGCAGCGCCGTAGTCGACCCGCAGGCGGGAAGCCCATCCGTCGAACTCGTGCAGCGACTTGACGAACCGCCCGTACCGCGCCTCGGTGAATTTCTGCGTGTCGCCCTCGCGATCGGTGACATCCATGTCCTTGATCAGCTCGCGCGCGAGCAGATCCTCGAGCTGCGACTCCTTCTCGATGTAGAGCTCCTGGTTCCGGATCTTGACGCGGTAGAGCGGCGGCACGGCGATGTAGACGTGACCGCGCTCGACGAGCTCCGGCATCTGGCGGTAGAGGAAAGTGAGGATCAGCGTGCGGATGTGCGACCCGTCCTGATCCGCGTCGGTCATGACGATCACGCGGTTGTAGCGCAGCTTCGTCACGTCGAACTCGTCGGCGATCCCCGTGCCGATCGCAGTGATGATCGACTGGATCTCGGTGTTCGAGAGCACCTTGTTGATCCGGTTCTTCTCGGCGTTGATCACCTTTCCGCGCAGGGGCAAGATCGCCTGGAAGAGACGGTTCCGCGCGTCGACCGCGGAACCGCCCGCCGAGTTGCCCTCGACGAGGAAGAGCTCCGCCGACTCGGGATCGTTGAGCTCGCAATCGGCGAGCCTGCCGGGCAGCGCGTTGCCGTCGAGAGCGGACTTCCGCCGCGTCAGCTCCCGCGCCTTGCGGGCGGCCTGGCGCGCGTTTCGCGCGGCCACTGCCTTGGTGACGATCTGCTTCGCGTCCTGCGGATTCTCCTCGAGGAACTCCGCGAGCTTCGCGTTGACAGCCTGCTTGACAAGCCCTTCGACCCACGGATTGCCGAGCTTGGTCTTCGTTTGACCCTCGAACTGCGGCACCGCCAGCTTCACCGAGATGATCGCGGCTAGCCCCTCGCGAGCGTCCTCGCCCTCGAGGTTGTCCTCCTTCTCCTTGAGCAGACCCTTGTCGCGGGCGTAGCGATTGAGCGTCGACGTGAGAGCGCTCTTGAACCCGGTCAGGTGGGCCCCGCCCTCGTGCGTGTTGATGTTGTTCGCGAACGAGAAGACGGACTCGACATACGACGCGTTCCATTGCATTGCCACCTCGACCGTGCCGTCGTCGCCTTCGGCCTCGAAGTAGACGACATGCTTGTGCACGGGGTCCTTGGCGCCGTTGACGTACGCGACGAAATCGCGGATCCCGCCCTCGGCGTGGAACTCGTCGCGGGTCTCGCCTTCGCGCTCGTCGACGAGTGCGATCCGCAGACCCTTGGTGAGGAACGCGGTCTCGCGCATGCGCTGCACAAGCGTGTCGCGCGACCACTCGATCTCCTCGAAGATCTCGGCGTCGGGCAGGAAGCTGATCGTCGTCCCCGTGTCGTCGGCCTTGCCGACCTCGGTCATCTCCGTGGTCGGCTCGCCCCGACTGAATTCCTGGCGATATGCCGTGCCGTCGCGGTGCACCTCGGCGATCAGCCACTCGGAGAGCGCATTGACGACCGAAATGCCGACGCCGTGAAGGCCGCCGGAGACCTTGTAGCCGTCACCGCCGAACTTCCCGCCGGCGTGAAGCTTCGTCAGGACGACGGTGAGAGCCGGCAGATCCTGGTCGGCCATGATGTCGACCGGAATGCCCGAGCCCCAGTCCTGAACGGTCACGGAGTGGTCGGGATGGAGCGTCACCTCGATGCGGTCGTTGCGCCCCGCGAGCGCCTCGTCGACCGAGTTGGAGACGACCTCCTCGATGAGGTGATGGAGGCCTCGAGAGCCCGTCGAGCCGATGTACATACCCGGCCTGAGCCGGACCGGCTCGAGTCCCTCGAGGACGGTGATGTCCTTGGCGGTGTAGTCCGTTTCAGTCATGAAAAAAGCCCTGCAAATTCAGCATTTGCGGGCTGGAGGAAGTGTATCAGACAGAGCGGTCGCCCGACGCCCGCACGAGCGCCGCTTTTATGACTTTCGCGACAGACTCGCGCAGGTTCCGATCCTCGATTGCGGCCACGAGAGACGTTGCCTCCCTCACCTGCTCCGGAGTCGCCTCGACGGGCGGCGGGAGCGCAGGATCGGGGACTGGATCCGGGAGCTCCCCCGGCACGAAGCGAAGCCTGGGGCAGCCGGGAAGGCGGCTCGAGATCTCGCCTGCCCGCTGGGTGAGCTCGAAGCCCCAGATCGCGTCGCGCACGTGCACGACGAGGGTTCCGTCGGCCTGCGTCCGCGCCGGCCACGCGTTGCGTGCGATCTCAGCGCCGACGGCGGCCAGCCAGGCGCTGCCGGCATCTCCAGCGCCGCTGTCCGCTCCCAGGCGGTGCATCTCGGCGCGAATCTCGTCGCCAACGGGTTCCATCAGGCAGCGACCTCCAGCACGGCTCCGGACGTCACTTCGAGCAGTTGGTCCGGTGCCGCCGGCAGCATCGCGGCGTCGGTCGCCGTGATGAGCGCTTGTCCGGCAGTCCGCACGCGGTCGGCGAGGATCCGGCGGCGCCCCGGGTCGAGCTCGGAGAGGACGTCGTCGAGCAGCAGGAGCGGCGGGACCCCCGTGCGGTCGGTGATCGTCTCGGCCTCGGCAAGCAGGAGGGCGAGCAAAGCAAGCCGCTGCTCGCCCTGCGACCCGAAGCTACGAAGCGCCCGGTCGCCGGCAGCGATCGCGACGTCGTCGAGATGCGGCCCCAACGAGGTCACCCCACGTTCGAGATCGCGCTCGAGCGCGGAGGCAAGCCCCGCCACGGTCGGCGGTTCGCCCTCGTACCGCAATGAGGCACGCTCGAGGCCGAGCTCGGCCGCCCGCTCGGCGAACAGAGGTTCCAGCACGTCGATGGCCTCGACTCGAGCGGCGACGAGGTCTGCACCGAGCGTCGCGACGCGCTCACTCCACGGCTCGATCGCGTCACGGCTCGCGGCGTTGGTCGCGGTCCGGCGAAGCGCGGCGTTTCTCTGCGCAACGGCCGCGCCGTACTCGGTGGGCAACGTCGCCCGAGCCGGCGCGAGCCGGCCGAGCACGCGATCGAAGTACGCGCGGCGAGCCGCCGGCGGGCCCTTCACGACGCCGAGGCGGTCGGGCGTGAAAACGAGCGTCGAGACCATCGTCCGCAACTGCTCCGCAGCCCGAAGCTGAGCGCCGTTGAGCCGTGCGCGCTTCCCCTCGCCTCGACGCACCGCCACTTCGAGCTCCATCTGCACGTCGCCGCGCCGGCCCGAAACGAACGCGCGGGCGCCCTCCGCGCCAAAGCGAATGACCTGAGAGTCCGAGCGGGTGCGCGGCGAGAACCCCTGGGTTGCGACGTGCACTGCCTCGAGGAGATTCGTCTTGCCAACGCCGTTCGGCCCCACGATGAGCACCAACCCGGGCCGCAGTGCGAGGTCGAGCCGCTCGTAGGAGCGAAAGCTCCGAAGCGAAACCGTTTCGGCGATCAGCCCGGAAGGCGGATCGGCATGACGAGGTACGTGAAGTCCTCGCCCTCGTCGGTGAGGATCGCCGGGCGAAGAGGGCTGATGAGCTTCAACCGCACGTCGTCGCCCTCGACGGATTCGAGACCTTCCCGCAAGAACTCCGCGTTGAAGCCGATCTCGAGCGGCTCGCCGGTGTAGGCGACCGGCATCGACTCCTGCGACTCGCCGACCTCGTGCGTCCGCGCCACGACGGTGACCTCCCCATCGGCGAAGCGAAGCTGGAGCGGCGTCGCGCGCTGGATCATCACGGACGCGCGGCGAACGACGTCCAGCAGCTCCGCCCTCGGCACCGTCAGCTCGTGCTCGAAGGTCTCGGGCAGGAGCTGTCGGTAGTTCGGGAACTGGCCGTCGATCCGGCGCGTCGTGAGCCAGACGCCTCCGACCGAGAAGAGAACCTGGTTCTCCTGCACTCCGACGGCAACCTCATCCGCGCCGCCGGCGACACGCGAGAGCTCCTGCAGCGCCCGGCTGGGGACGATCGCCTCGAGGTCCGGTGCCGGCGACCCGAGCGTCGTCTCCTTCACCGCCAAGCGGTACGAGTCGGTGGCCGCCATCACGAGCTTGCCGCCTGTGAACTGGACGAGGACGCCGGTGAGCACGGGACGCGCCTCGTCGCGAGATGCTGCGCGCGCGACCCGTCCGATCGTCTCGAGCAGCGCCTCTCGGTCGATCTCGAACGTCTGCGTGTCGGTGAGCTCCGGGAGCCGCGGGAAGTCCTCCGCGTTGTGCGTGTGCAGCGTGTAGCTCGCGCTTCCCGAGGCGATGTGCACAACCGACTCGGCCGCACTGTGCTCGATCGTCACGTCGTCTCCAGGAAGGAGGCGGGCGATGTCGACCAGCGTGCGACCTGGAAGCACGACGGCACCGTCGCCCTCCACCCGAGCCGACACGGTCGCGCGCAACGAGAGCTCCATGTCGGTCGCCGCCAGCCGCAGATCCTCTCCGCGCGCCTCGAGCAGGATCCCCGACAGGATCTGGATCGCCGTGCGTGTCGAAACCGCGCGTCCCACGATCGAAAGACCCTGGACGAGGTCCTCCTTCGTGCAGGTAATCCTCAACGCGGCACCGACTGCAATGTCACTCTCGATCATCTTGTGATTCTCGTAGAAGTCATAGGGAGTGTGGACGACGGGGAAGACGTGCTCGCACCCGCATCCTCTGGGGATTCTGCATGTGGAGCGTCATTGTGGACGATTCGGATGGTCCCACAAGGAGCAAGCGTCAGCGCACCTGCTTCACACGTGCGGTGAGCTCCTGCACGAGGTTGTACACAGACCTGTCCTCACGGATAAGGCGGGAGATCTTGGAGGTCGCATGGATGACCGTGGTGTGGTCGCGGCCGCCGAACTCCTTCCCGATCTTCGGGAGGGACGAGTCGGTGAGCTCGCGGGACAGGTACATCGCCACCTGTCTCGGGTAGACGATGTTCTGGGAGCGCTTTTCGCCGCAGAGCTCGTCGTGCGTGAGGTCGAAGCGCTCGGCGACGAGATCCTGGATGCGCTTGATCGACACCTCCGCGGCTTCTCCCTGCGGGAAGACGTCGCGCAGCACGTCCTGGGCCAGCTCGACCGTCATCGGACGGCCGGTGAGCGACGAGAAGGCGACGACGCGGGTCAGGGCACCTTCGAGCTCGCGGATGTTCGTCGAGACTCGGCTCGCGGTGAAGGTGAGGACCTGCTCGTCGTGGACGTGGATTCCGTCCACCTTCACCTTCTTGCGCAGGATCGCGATGCGCGTCTCGAGGTCCGGCGGCTGGATGTCTGTGATGAGCCCCCACTCGAAGCGGCTCCGCAGCCGCTCCTCCAGCGTTGCGATGTCGCGTGGCGGGCGATCGGAGGACAGCACGATCTGCGAACCGGCCTCGTACAGTGAGTTGAAGGTATGGAAGAACTCCTCCTGGAAGCGCTCCTTCCCCTCGAGGAACTGGACGTCGTCGATCAGGAGGACGTCGTAGGCGCGGTAGCGCTGCTTGAACCCCTCGGTGCGCTTGTCGCGCAGCGAGTTGATGAAGTCGTTGACAAACGCCTCACTCGTCACGTAGCGCACGGAGAGCTCAGACGAATGTTCCGCCACGTACTGCGCCACGGCCTGGAGGAGGTGTGTCTTGCCGAGCCCGGTGCTTCCGTAGATGAAGAGCGGGTTGTACGCCTGCGCCGGCGCCTCGGCGACCGCGAGTGCAGCTGCGTGGGCGAAGCGGTTCGACGAGCCGATCACGAACGAGTCGAAGGTGTACTTCGCGTTGAAGCCGCCGCTCTCGGGCCGGCCCGACCGGCGTTGGACCATGGGAACGATGCCTTCCGACCCCGCGCGAACCTCCGGCGTCGCGTCGCTACCTCCCGCAACTCGAAGCTCGAGAGCGCGCTCGTCACCAACGATGTCGCGAACTGCCGCGCCGATCAGGCCGAGGAAGTTGCTCTCGATCCAGTCGCGCGTGAACTCGCTCGGGACGACGAGCACGAGGGCGTCGTCGCTGAGCGCGAGGCCGCGGACATCACCGAACCACTTGCCGTACGTCCCGTCGCTGAGCGCGTCCTTGAGTCGCCCCGAGATCTCCTCCCAGAGGTGCTCTGCAGACAACTCGACTTGGTGCTCCACCGACGCCCTGGTCCTCCCGTGTTCCGGCCCGGCGGCCAGCATAACAGTGCTTCCAACCGGGACAAAATAGGCCGGTTTGCAGGGATTTCCCGGCACCTCCCAATCCCTCCACAGGTGTGGACAGTGGTGGGGGCAACTCGGTCCAGCCGCATCGCTGCGCCGTCTGCGGCTGTGGACAAACCGGTGGACGGAGCATGGCTATACTGACCGCCGCGCCCCGCGATCCGCGGGGATTTTTCTGGCAAAGACGAGCCTTTCCCGCAGTCGTGAAGCGCACCTACCAGCCCAACGTCCGCCGCCGCAAGCGCAAGCACGGCTTCCGTGCGCGCATGGCGACGAAGGCCGGCCGGGCCATCCTGAAGCGTCGCCGCGGCAAGGGTCGGACTCGCCTTTCCGCGTAGGCGGCTCGGCGGGACCGAGCCACTAAGCTGCTCCTGTGAAGCGCGCCAACCGCCTGTCCCGTTCCCGGGACTTCGATGCGGTGCATCGCCGCGGCCGCTCGGTTTCCTCTCGCTCCCTCGTTCTCTACTGGCTGCCGCAGGAGGAGTCGGCGGAGCCGCGCATCGGGTTTGCCGTGCCGCGTGCGGTCGGCGGTGCAGTCGAGCGAAATCGGATCAAGCGACGCCTGCGCGAGGTCTGGCTCGAGCGCCTCGAGCGCGTGCCGGAGGGGCACGACTACGTGCTGATCGTCCGTCCCGGTCTCGTTGAGGCGGCTGAGGCAAACGGTTTCGAATGGCTCGGCGACCGCGTCGACGAGCTGCTCGAGCAAACGGGAGTTCTCGCGGCATGAGCGCAGTGCTGCGCCTGCCCGGCCTTGTCGGGGTCGGCCTTGTCTGGCTCTACCGACTCACGTTCGGCGCGTTCTTCCCGACGACGTGTAAGTACCACCCGTCCTGCTCGGAGTACGCGGTACAGGCGCTTCGCCGCCACGGCCTCGTTCGCGGCAGCCTGCTCGCGAGCTGGCGGCTGCTCCGCTGTAACCCGTGGAGCCACGGAGGGTTCGACCCCGTCCGATGATCGTCTACGCGATTCCCATCATCAGCCAGCTCGAGACCGTGATGCGTCACGTTCTCAACTTCTTCCACTCCAGCCTCGGGTTCACCTGGGCGTGGTCGATCGTGGCAACGACGCTCGTCGTACGAGTGCTGCTCGTACCGCTGACGATTCGCCAGATCCACTCCATGCAGTCGCTGCAGAAGCACGCGCCGCAGATGAAGGAGATCCAGAAGAAGTACAAGCACGACCGGCAGAAGCAGAACGAGGAGCTGATGAAGTTCTACCGGGAGAACAAGATCAACCCGGCCGCCTCGTGCCTGCCGATGCTGCTGCAGCTGCCGGTCTTCATCGCCCTCTACTACACGCTTCGCCACTTCAAGTTTGCAAAGGGGGACGATCTCGCGTTCCTCCACTTCATCCCGTCGATCGCGGCGCATACGACGACGCACTGGGGCGGCTATGTGCTCCTTTTCGTCTACGTCACCAGCCAGATGGCGTCGTCGTTCTTCATGATGACCACCACCGACAAGACGCAGCGCACGCTCTTCATGCTGATGCCGGTCGTCTTCGTCTTCATCATCGCCCGTTTCCCCGCAGGCCTTGTCCTGTACTGGGTGACGACGAACCTCTGGACGGTCGGGCAGGGGCTGATCACGCGACGCCTGGTCGGGAAGACGCCGGCGCCTGTCATCGAGAGACGCAGCTCGCGAACACCGCCGAAGGACGACGGCTCGAGCGGCAACGGGGCCAAACGAGAACCCCCGCAGCCGACGCCGGCTCCGTCCGGCTCGCAGCGGCCACGCCAGGTGCGTCGCAAGAAGAAGCGTACGAGCCGGAGGTGAACGAGGTCACGGACCTGACGGCCGAGGCGACCGGCGAGACGGTCGGCGAGGCGAAGTGGGCAGCGCTGCGTGAGCTCGAGCGGCGGCATCCCGGGCTCGACAAGGCGGCGGTGCAGTTCGAGGTCGTGGCCGAGGGCGAGCGCGGCATTCTCGGCGTCGGCTACGAGCCGGCCCATGTTGTCGCGCACCTACCGGCAGAGGCTGCTGAGGCTGCAGCGAGCGTCGTGGGCGACGAGGTCGGACGAGTCGCCGACGCGCGCGCTCTGGTGGCGCGGATCGTCACGACACTCGGCGTCGACGCAGAGGTCGATGCTCACGAGGAGCCGGACGCGATCGTGATCACGTGCTCCGGGCCAGACGTCGGCTTGCTGATCGGACGCCATGGCCAGACGATCGACTCGATCCAGTACCTCCTCAACGCAGTCGGCTGGCGCGCCTATGGGGAGGAGCGGAAAGAGGTGATCGTCGACGCGGCCGGCTACCGAGCGCGGCGGAAAGCGACCCTCGAGGCGCTCGCCGACCGCGTAGCCGATCGTGTGCGCGAATCCGGCGACCGCGAGGAGCTCGAGCCGATGACGGCTGTCGAGCGGAAGGTCGTCCACTTGCGCCTCAAGGACGCGGCCGGCGTGGGAACGGCGTCCGAAGGCACGGAGCCGAATCGCTACGTCGTCGTCGTTCCTGAGTGACTGGCTCGCCGCGGTCCTCGCAACGCCGGGACTGACGGCCCTCCGTGATCCCGCTCGTGCGCGGGAGATGCTGCTCGACGATGCGCTGCGGGCGTTGCCGCTGGTCGAGAGGTACGAGGGGCCGCTGATCGACGTCGGCTCGGGTGGAGGCTCGCCCGGCATTCCGCTCGCGAGTGCGCTCCCGGATCGTGAGGTGACGCTTCTCGACGCCGAGCAGCGGAAGTGCGACTTCCTGCGCCGCTGGGCTCCGTCGAATGCCGAGGTCGCCTGGGGCCGCGCGGAGGAGCAGCCCCTGGAGCGCTGGGGCATCGCCGTTGCGAAAGCGCTTGCACAGCCACCTGTTGCTGCAGAGCTGTGTCTGCCGCTTGTCGGAGTAGGCGGCGCAGCAATCCTCTGGCTCGGGAGGGAGGCGAATCTCGACCGGCTCGCCGCCGCGTCGGAGCGCCTCGGCGGTGGTACGCCCGAGCTGCACGACGGCCTCGCGGTCATCCCAAAGGTCGTGCCGACGCCTTCGCGCTTCCCGAGACGCGCCGGTGTCGCAAAGAAGCGTCCGCTGGCCTAGCGACAATGGCCGGGCGGATGTCCCGGATCTACGCGCTTGCGAACCAGAAAGGCGGTGTCGGCAAGACGACGACCGCCGTCAACCTTGCCGCGTGCCTCGCGGAGGCCGGCGAGCGCGCGCTCGTGATCGACCTCGACCCGCAGGCGAACGCCACGTCCGGACTCGGGATGCGGGCGAACGGAACCTCGAGCTACGACCTGCTCGACGGCGCGCCCCTCGCCGAGCTCGTTCATCGGACGGCGTTCGCGAACCTCGACCTCGTGCCGGCCAAGCCCGACCTCGCCGGGGCCGCCGTGGAGCTCTCCGCTCTCGCGGACGGCGAGCGGTATCTCGCGGAGGCACTCGCCTCCGGAAGCGACCGCTACGACTTCGTCTTCCTCGACTGTCCGCCCTCGCTCGGGCCGCTGACCGTCAACGCCCTCGCCGCCGCCGACCGCGTGCTCGTGCCGGTGCAGGCGGAGTACTACGCACTCGAGGGGCTGTCGCAACTGCTCCGCTCGGTGGAGCTGATCCGCCGCCGGCTCAACCCGCATCTAGGCATCGGCGGAATTCTGCTCACGATGGTCGACGGCCGGACGCGACTCGCGGCTCAGGTCGAAGAGGAAGTGCGGCGGCACTTCGGCCCGCTTGTCTTCCGCACGGCCGTCCCTCGCTCTGTGCGACTCGCCGAGGCTCCGAGCTACGGCCTGCCGGCGATCGCCTACGACCGTCGCTCCGCCGGAGCAGACGCTTACTGGAAGGTGGCGATGGAACTTGTCGAGCGCGCCTGAGTCTGCCCCGCAACGACGCGGCCTCGGCCGCGGCCTCGAGGTCCTGATGGGCGGGCCTCCCGAGTCATCCGAGCTGCTCGAGATTCCGGTTGACGCGATCTTCCCCGGCTCGCGCCAGCCGCGCCGACGCTTCGAGCCGGAAGCAGCCTCCGGGCTGGCTGAGTCGATCAGGCAGCAAGGTGTCATCCAGCCGCTGCTCGTGCGGCCGCGGAGTGCGGGTGGCTTCGAGATCGTCGCCGGCGAGCGCCGCTGGCGAGCCGCTCGAGAGGCGGGCCGTGAGACCGTGCCGGCTGTCGTTCGCGTGGCAGACGATCGCGAGACGCTCCTGCTCGGCTTGGTCGAGAATGTCGCGCGCGAACAGTTGACGCCCATCGAGGAGGCGCGCGCCTACGCCGTCCTGATGGACGAGTTCTCGCTCTCACTTGGTGAAGTGGCCGAGCGGGTCGGCCGCTCCAAGCCGTCTGTCTCGAACCGCGTCCGCCTGCTCGAGTTGCCGGACGACGTGCTCGGGATGGTGGAGCGAGGGCAGCTGAGCGAGGGGCACGCCAAGGCCGTGCTGGCTGTGCCCGACCACGAGGGCCGCCGACGGCTTGCGCGCGAGATCGTGCGGCGTGGGCTGTCGGTGCGCGCAGCAGAGCAGCGGGCGAAGTGGTCCGGCGCGCGCCAACGGCCGCGCACGCGTTCGGCTCCGGTCGATCCGGCACTCGCCGAGCGCGTCCGTAACGCGCTCGAGCAGTTGACCGGCTGGCACGCGCGCGTTCTTCCGGGCCGCGTCGAGCTGACCTACGGCGACGAGCACGACCTGGCCGAGCTCGCGGAGGCGTTCGAGAAAGCCGCGGCTACAATCGGCCACCGCGCGGGCGATTAGCTCAGCTGGTTAGAGCGCCGCTCTGATAAGGCGGAGGTCCCTGGTTCGAATCCAGGATCGCCCATGTCCCGCGCCCGCGGTCGCCGGGCTTTCGGCCGGAACTCCTGAGCTATATTCGAGACGAGGTCGGGCCGATGCAGGAGATGCTCATCTACGGAGTCAGCTTCGATCTGGTCGGCAAACAGCCGATCGTTCTGCTGAAGACGGCCGACGGGAACAAGTTCCTCCCGATCTGGATCGGCCATCCCGAGGCAGCGGCGATCCTCATGAAGCTGCAGAGCCAGACCTCGGTGCGGCCGATGACGCACGACCTCTTCAGCGACATGCTCGAGCAGCTCGGCGCGTCGATCAGCCGGATCACAGTCACGGAGCTTCGTGAGAACACCTTCTACGCGCAAGTCACAGTCGTCCAAGACGGCCAGGAGATCGAGGTGGACTCCCGACCCTCCGATGCGATCGCACTCGCCATACGTGCCGAAGCGCCGATCTTCGCCGCCGACGACGTGATCGCGGAGTCCGCGATCGAGTTCGAGGGCGAGGAGGTCGACGAGGAGCAGCTCGAGGCAGAGGTGCTGAAGTTCCGCAGCTTCCTCGAGGACGTAACGCCCGACCAGTTCGTCGTCGAGAACGGCGACGAGGAAGACTAGGGAGAGCCCTTCCCGGCTAGCTCACGACGATGAAGGCGAGTGCCGCACCGTTGAAGAGTGCGTGCACGAGCATCCCCGGCACGACGCTGTTCGTCCGGTCGCGAAGCCAGGCGAGACCGATGCCGAACGGCACGAGCACGATGAGCGCTTCGACGAGCCCGTGCGCGAGCCCGAACGCGAGCCCGACGAGAAGGATCGACGGCACCCGGCCGAGGAAGCGAAGCAGCGACTGGCCCACACCGCGAAAGGTCAGCTCCTCGACGAACGGCGCGATCACGGCGAAGAGCACGAAGTTGGCTGCGAAGGCGCCGGCGTGTGCCGGTTCCCAGTGCACGTTCGTAATCCCTTGCTCCTTGCCCGGGGACTCCGGAAGCGGCAGGAACGAGGCGAGCGACTCCCAGACGAGGATCCCGGCGATGACTGCCGCCCCGAGCTTGAGTGCTCTCCCCCAGCGCCTCGGCGGCCGCAGCGCGAGGAGGTCGAAACGGTCGACGGCAATCAGGAGGACGATCCCGAGCCACACGGCATAGATGACCGTCCCGCCGGCGAATGTCGAGTAGGAGTAGATCTCCTGATGCGATGTTCCGCGACTCGTGCCGCTTCCGCCGGCGAATCGCGCCGCGTAGTTGAGGACGGCGATCAGCCCAACGAAGACGCCCCAGAAGACGAGACGTCTGTGGCCGGAGCGTGGGAGCGGCTGTGCAGCTTCAGTCTCCACGACGGCGCAGCATAGGGTTCGGCCAATGCGTCATTTCACGCCCGAGGAGGCGAATGCCGCGCTGGAGCAAGTCAGGCCGCTCGTCGAGCAGCTCGTCGCGGGCCGGCAGGAGCACGCGGCCGCGCTCGAGCGGCAGGAGGAGCTCGAGGGGAAGATCCGGGGCAACGGCGGAGGCATCCCACCGGCGGAGCTCGCATCGGCAACGGCGGAGGTCGACGGCGTAGCTCGGCGCCTTGCGCGCCTCGTCGACGAGATCGCGAGCCACGGCGCGCAGGTCAAGGACCTCGACAGCGGGCTGATCGACTTCCCGGCGCTGCACCACGGCGAGACGGTGCTCCTCTGCTGGCAGCTCGGCGAGGACGAAATCGCCTGGTGGCATCGGATCGAGGACGGCTTCGCGGGTAGGCGCCCGCTGCCGTTCGACTGAGGATTTCGCGCGCTCACGGCGAAGTCCGCCGCGGGGATGAGTCCGTTTTGGAGGCACATCGTCGTGGCCGCGGCGATCTTCGTCCTCGTCTCCCTGCTCGCCCGCCTGATCGACTGGTCGTTGCAGCGGCGGCCGCTGCCGCCCGAAGCCGTCACGCGTTACCGCATCTTCCGACGGACGGTGAGCGTGCTCATCCTCGCGGTAGGTCTCTTCTCGGCATTGCTTGCGATCCCCGAGGTGCGGGCTGTGGCCGGCGGCCTCCTCGCTTCGTCGGCGGTGCTCGGAGTCGTCCTCGGCTTCGCCGCGCAGAGGACGCTCGGAAACTTCGTCGCCGGGCTCTTGATCGCTCTCGCTCAGCCTGTGCGCATCGGCGACCGCGTCGAGTACGACGGCACGCCCGGCGTGGTCGAGGAGATCGGCCTCACCTACACGTTCATCCGAGCGGGTGACCGCCGGCGAATCGTCGTGCCGAACGAGAAGCTCGCGTCCGACACGATCGTCAACGCCTCCATTCGCGGCCGCGAGACCTATGCGGAGGTGTCGGTGCCGGTTCCGCTGAGGGCCGACCTCGAGGCCGCGCTCGCCGCGTTGCGGGAAGACGTTGCCGAAGAACGGGAGGCGCAGGTTTACGTCAGCTCGTTGGCCGACTCCGCGACCGTCACGGTGCGAGCGGTCGCCGAGGACGACGTGGCGGCGCTGCAGCTCGAGCGCGAGCTTCGCCTGCGCGCTCAGAAGCGGCTCCGAGCGCTCGGCGTCTGGGTGTGAGCCGCAAAAAGGCGCCGAAGCGGCGTCGCCGCACTCTCTTCGTTCTCACGATCGCCGTTCCGCTCGCGCTGCTCGCCCTCACGGCCGCGGGCGGGGCCGTCTACTTCGGGTCGAGCTGCGATCTGAGCACGCTGCGGCCAGTGCGAGAGGCGCAGAGCTCGCTCGTCTACGGCGCGAACGGCAGTCTGATCGGCGTCCTGCCGGCCGTCGAGAACCGCACAGAGGTCGGCCGCGAAGCGATCAGTCCGTGGATGCCGAAGGCGACTGTCGCGATCGAGGATCGCCGCTTCTACCACCACGGCGGCGTCGATCCGGTCGGGATCTTGCGGGCTCTCGTCGCCGACGTGAGCGCGGGCCACATCGTCCAGGGCGGCTCGACGATCACGCAGGAGCTCGTCCGCAACCTCTACCTCACCCGTGAGCAGACGCTACGGCGAAAGGTGGTCGAGGCGTGTCTCGCGGTCAAGCTCTCGCGGGCGTGGCCGAAGGAGAGGATCCTCACGTCGTACCTCAACGACGTCTATTACGGCAACCACGCGTACGGGATCCAAGCCGCCGCCGAGACGTACTTCTCCGTGCCGGCCTCCCGTCTGACGCTCGGGCAGGCGGCGCTTCTCGCCGGGCTTCCGCAGGCGCCGTCCTACTACGACCCGCTCCACAACCCGACTCCCGCGCAGGCCCGGCGTGACGAGGTGCTGCGTGCCCTGCGCCGTAGTGGCGACATCTCCGAGGCGCAGTACACGGCGGCCGTGCGCGATCGGAACCTCCACCTCCGGCCAAGCCCGGCATACGCGAGCAGCGAGCCGTACTTCGTCGGTTATGTAGAGAACCTGCTGGAGCAGACGTACGGAGCGGCGACCGTCCGAGCCGGGGGTCTGAAGATCTACACGACGATCCGGCCTCGTCTCCAGCGCGCCGCAGTCCACGCGCTTTCTGACGTGTTGTACGCGCGGAACGATCCGGCCGGTGCCATCGTCTCGATCGACCCGGCTACCGGCGCGATCGCGGCAATGGCGGGTGTCAGCCCAGGCACACCGGGCAACGAGTTCAACCTCGCCACGATGGCACAACGCCAGGCAGGGTCGACCTTCAAGCCGATCGTTCTCGCCGCGGCGGTCGAACAGGGCATGAATCCGTGGGCGACCCGCTACCTCTCCGCCCCGTTCTACTACGAGCCGCTCCACTGGCGCGTCGGGACCTACAACGGCGTCTATGCCGGGCCGGAATCGGCCGCAGCCGCGACGATCCACTCGGACAACACTGTCTACGCACGCCTCGCTCTGGACGTCGGCCCGGACTCGATCGTCGCGATGGCGCAGAGGCTCGGCGTGCGGGCTCAGCTGCAGTCGACACCGTCTCTTGCACTCGGCACCGATGCCGTGAGTCCGCTCGACATGGCGTCGGTGTACGCAACACTCGCCGCAGGCGGCGTTTATTCGCCGCCGCTCGCGATCCGCCGAGTCGTCTTCTCCGGAGGCGAGGTCGACGCCGACTGGGGCCAGGTGCAGCGCCAGCAGGTCGTTCCCGACTGGGTCGCCGCGACGGTGACCCACGTGCTCGAAGAGAACATGCTCCACGGGACGGGAATCGGGGCACACGTTGCCGGTCGTGTCGACGCCGGCAAGACCGGCACGACCGACAACGACGCGGACGCCTGGTTCTGCGGCTACGCGCCATCCCTGGAGGCAACCGTCTGGATCGGCTACCCGCGGTCGGAGGCCCCGATGCTCGACGTACACGGCTCGGCTGTCTCGGGGCCGACGCTTCCCGCGACGGCCTGGCGGCTGTACATGGAGAAGGCACTCGACCGCGCCCCGAACCTCGCTTTCCCGTTCGCGTTGTCTCCGGTGCAGTTCGTGCCCTGGGACAGGACGTACGCGTACCGCGCCGCGTCGCCGTAGCCGCGGCTGCAGACTACGAGCAGTGGCTTCGCTGCTCACACTCGAGGAGGCACAGGAGCGCGTGCTCGCCCGGGCGCGGCCGCTTCCGGCGGAGCCTGTGCCGATCGGCGAAGCGGCGGGACGAGTGGCCGCGGAGGAAGCGCGCGCGCGCGTCGATCTCCCTCCGTTCGCGAGTTCTGCGATGGACGGCTTCGCGGTTCGCTCGGATGATCCGCCAGGGCCGCTCCAGATCATCGGCGAGTCGGCTGCGGGCCGGCCCTACGACGGGCGGCTCGAGTCGGGCTGCGCAGTTGCCATCTCGACCGGAGCGGTGGTCCCGGAGAGCGCGGACGCGGTCGTCCCGATCGAACGTGTTGTCCAATCCGGAAACACAGTGGAGATCTCGTACGTGTTCGAGCCAGGCGCGCACATCCGTCCTCGCGGGGGCGACGTCGCCGCGGGCGAGGTGGTCGTCCCGGCCGGCACGACCTTCACGCCGGCGCGGCTCGCGGCCGCTGCAGCCGCCGGTGTGGCGGTCGTGTCATGCGGTTGCCGCCCGCGCGTGAGCGTGCTCGCGACCGGGAGCGAGCTCGTTGCGCCGGGCGAGGAGCTTCGGCCGGGCCAGATCTATGAGGCGAACGGCCTCATGCTCGGCTCCGCGCTCGCGGCGACCGGCGCGCGCGTAATGGTGGAGCCGACCGCTGCAGACGACGAAGCGGTCCTGCGAGAGGCACTCGAAGGAGGGCTGGCGTGCGATGTCCTCGTCACGTCGGGCGGTGTGTCGGTCGGCGAGCACGATCTCGTTCGGGCGGCCGAGCGGGCGCTCGGGGTCGAGGAGGTCTTCTGGCGTGTTTCGATCAAGCCGGGTAAGCCCGTGTCTTTCGGCGTCCGCGGCGATACGCTCGTCTTCGGGCTACCCGGCAATCCCGTCTCGGCGCTCGTCGGTTGCGAGCTCTTCGTCAAGCCCGCGCTACGGGCACTACAGGGACACGCGGAACCGCTCCCTCGGCTGGAATCCGGACGTCTCGCAGTCGGTCTGCGGCGGAACGAGGAACGCGACGAGTTCGTGCGTGCGCGAGTGCGCGCGGATGAGGACGGTGTTGCGCTGGAGCCGGTCGTCGGACAGGAATCGCACATGATCGTCCGTTCGAGCTCAGCCGATGCGCTCGTCCACGTTCCACGTGGAAACGGGGAGCTCGTCGCGGGCTCGCTCGCGCGATGGTTCCGGCTCGGCGACTGACCACGCTTACTCGTTCACTGCGCGGCGCGCCTCGGAATGTGCTGCACGGCGACGCTGTGCCAAGACGAGCGTGCGGATCAACTCGCGTAGCGGCCCGCGACGGGGACGTTCGTGGGGCGCCGGATACGGCGCGTAGCGTCCGGCGGCAAGCGCGGCGAGCTGGCCCGCGACCGCGAGCCAGCCGAGCCCGATCACCAACAGTGGCAGGGGCGCGTAGCCGATCGCGAAGAGCTTGGCGAGATACCACGGGGCGTCCCAGCCGAGGCCGTAGTGGGTCGCGAACGACCATACGAGGTAGAACGGCCCGGCGAATCCAGTCGCGAAGACGCTTGCGCGCATCGCCGGGTGCCGCGTCTGCACTTGCGGCAGCCAGAGCCAGGCGTGGAGCGAGGGAAGGACGAACACGAGCGCGAACGGATTCGTCGCCGCAACGAGGAGGCCGATGACGCCCAGCACCAGTAGCGCTCCGCTCTGGCCGGCAAGCCGCTCCTCCAGCCGGATCTCCCGGCGGGGCAGGAGCCGGCCACGCGCGACGATCCAGCCTGCCGCCGTGAGCACCACGAAGGCGATGAGAGCCGCTCCGGGCCACTTCACGGTGTTCAACGAGGGCGGGTGCCCGCCGCCGTCTCCCCAGAAACCGAGCGCACCGAAGATGAGGAAGAGCGCGCCGACCCACGTCCAGAACCCGAGGCGGCTCCGATAGCTACGCAGAGCCGGCGCCACACGGATTCGGCGCCTCCGACAGCGCGCGAACAGATCGACGGCGGTCGCGAGGAACGGCGAGAGCATCCCCACGAGCACGATCTCGATTGCCCAGCCGCGGATGAGCCGTTGCCCCAGGAAGACATAGCTCGTCGGGCCCTGGGCAAGCGAGACGCCCTGCTCCATCGCGTCGACCGTGTCCTGTGCGGCGAGGCCGATCAGGCCGAGATGCCGAACGTCGAGCCGCGGGGCCTTCCGGCGCCCAACCTCGGGCGGCCGCGCCCCGGCCGTCGTGATTGTCACGGCCGGGATGCCGCGACTGACGAACGGCGCCTGCTCGTATGGACTGAAGGGGAACGCGAGCCCGAACAACTGCTGAAGCCCGCTTGGCCGCGCGGGCTCGTTGCCGCCCTCGTCCGCCAGTGCTGCTCGCAGCGTCTCGACGAGTCCAGGTGCGGGCGAACGGGCCGTACCGCCGTTCAAGACGAGCCGCGGCCGGCCGGTTCCAGCGATCGAATCGAGGTTGATGACGCCGAGAATGTTCTCGCGCGCTCCTGGCTCGGCCGCGAATTGCGCGGCGCCGCGGGCGCCGTCAGCTGCACCGTCCGTTGAGAGGAAGACGAGCGAGTACGGGAGCGAGACCCGTTGTGCTGCGGCCGTCGGCGCGTACGACCGCGCTAGCTCGATCAAAGCCGCCGTTCCCGACGCGTTGTTGTTCAGTCCTCCGTCGGCGCCCGTGCCGTCCCTGTGAGCCATGACGACGATCTCGGCACGAGGCGTGAGGCCGGTCTTCTCGGCAACGAGGTTGACGAGCGTCGTGCGACGGCCGCGGATCGTCGCCGTGAAGCGGTCGCTGCGGACGTCGAACCCGTAGGGCTGGAGCTCCCGACGGAACCACGCAGCGGCTCCTCTCGCGCCAGGTGACCCAGGCGGTCGGTCCGGGTAGCGGGCGGCGAGATCGGTCGCAAGAGAAGCAGCCGTCGATCCGTCGAATGCCGGCGGGAGGTTCGGTGCCTGGAGAGGCGACGGCCGTGCGACGCTGAACGCGAGCAGAAGCAGCGGCAATCCGACGAGCAGCCAGGTGCCTCGGTAGAGGCGGCCGTTGACCGGACGCTCGAGGGACCCCGGCCGCGACCGTCGGCGTTCGGGTTCGGGCGAGGCGGCCGTCACGAACGTCCAGTTTAGGACGGCCTGCGGGCGGGACGTTTCCCCGTGGAAACGGAGTGGTTAGGTCTGCGGGTCGGCGGGAAGGCCGAGGGCCGAGGAATAAACATCGGGCGATGGGCGAGACCAACGCGCGACCGCTACTGGTAGAAATCGGCGGGTTTAGAACCCGGAACCTACGGGAAGATGGCGAGGCGTGGACGAGACGGCAGTGGTCGAGGCGGAGGAGGAGGAGCTCGAGGGGATGAGAACCGTCCATCTCCGGATCCCCGCGCGGGCCGAGTACATCGCTCTCGCCCGGCTTGCCCTCAGCGGTCTTGCCGACATCGTCGAGCTGTCCGAAGAGCTGGTCGCAGACCTCAAGCTCGCGTTGACCGAGGCCGTATCGAACTCGGTCCGCCATGCGTACGCGGACGAAGGCGGCTTCGTCTCGATCGCCTACGAGCTCAGCCGCGGCGCACTCGCGATCGAGGTCGTCGACGACGGCGAGGGATTCGACCCCGAGCGCCCGCCGCTGCTCGAAGGGGAGGAGCTCACGGAGGGCGGTCTCGGCATCGCGATCATCCGGACGATCGCGGACGAGCTCGAGCTCCACTCTCAGCCCGGTGTCCGTGGTTCGCGGCTTCGGTTCGCGAAACGGCTGCACGGGCCCTCCTGAGTCGTTGTCAGACACGACAACGACTCGGCGTAAGCTCCTCGTCGTCTTCAACCGCGCGCCGGTCGCGTACGGACGTGATGCCGGAGGCGAACGGGTGGCGGGGCGCGGCGGCGGGGGAGTCGTCACGGCTCTCGGCGGGCTATTCGCCCACCACGACGTCACGTGGGTGGCGAGTGCGATGAGCGATGAGGACAGGGTCGTGGCGGCCGAGCGCGGCGAGTCGTTCCTCGAGGAGACGGCCGACGGCGCCACCTATCGTCTGCGCCTGGTCACTCACGACCCGGCGGCGTACCACCGCTTCTACAACGTGGTCGCCAACCCGACTCTCTGGTTCCTTCAGCACTACCTATGGGGCCTCGGCTCCGCGCCGAACTTCGGTCCACAGCTCCATGAAGCGTGGAGCGACGGGTACGTGCTCGTGAACGAGGCGTTCGCCAGAGCCACGCTCGAGGAGCTCGACCGCGAGCCCGACGCGGCCGTCCTGTTTCACGACTATCACCTCTACCTCGCACCGCGACTCGTCCGCGAGGCTCGGCCGGGCGTGGTGACATCGCATTTCGTCCACATCCCGTGGCCGGAGCCGGACTACTGGCACGCACTTCCCAAGGACCTGCGCGTCGCCGTCCACGAGGGGCTGCTCGCGAACGACGTCGTCGGCTTTCACACGGAGCGGTGGCGGCAAGCGTTTCTGCGCTCGGCGGAGCGGCTGCTCGGCGCGCGTGTCGACGCGGGCACGGGGAGGGTCGAGCACCAGGGCCACACGACTCGTGTGGTCGTGCGACCGATCGGCGTCGCCGCCGAGGAGTTCGCGCGACTGCAGAACGACCCGGCCGTGCTCGAGCGAGAGGGGGCCCTGGCCGCGCGGCGTCCCGAGCAGCTCGTGCTGCGAGTCGATCGGACTGACCCCTCGAAGAACATCGTGCGCGGCTTTCTCGCGTTCTCGTTGCTCCTCGAGCGTCATCCCGAGCTGCATGGCCGGGTAGGGATGGTCGCGTTGCTTACGTCTTCGCGGCAGGACATCCCCGAGTACGCCCACTACGCCGCGGACGTCGAGGCCGCCGCGCGGGAAGTAAACGACCGCTTCGGCCGAGACGACTGGCAGCCGGTGGCGCTCGACATTGCCGACGACTTCTTTCGTTCGGTCGCTGGCTACAAGCAGTTCGACGTGCTGCTCGTGAACCCCGTCTTCGACGGGCTCAATCTCGTGGCGAAGGAAGCGTTTCTCGTCAACCAGCACGACGGTGTGCTCGTCCTGTCCGAGAACGCCGGCGTGCACGAAGAGGTCGGCGAATGGGCGTTGAGCGTGAACCCCCTCGACGTCGTCGGACAGGCGGAGGCGCTTCACACGGCGCTCACGCTCGCGCCTGCCGAACGGCGGCGGCGAGCCGATGCGATTCGCACCTATGCCCAGACGCATGACATCCGCGAATGGATCGCCACGCAGTTGGCCGACCTCGACGCCGTACGATCAGCCTGATGGAAGATCTGTCGCATGTCGATGAGTCGGGTGCCGTACGGATGGTCGACGTCGGCGGCAAGGAACCAATGCGCCGGCGGGCCGTCGCACGGGCCGAGGTTCGAATGGCCGCCGGAACCGCGCGGATCCTGCGCGAGCTGCCGAAGGGCGATGCGCTGGCGACGGCGCAGCTCGCGGGGATCATGGCTGCGAAACGGACGAGTGAGCTCATTCCGCTCTGCCATCCACTCCCGCTGTCGCACGTCGAGGTGACGCTCGAGGTGGGGGCGGAGTGGGTCGAGATCGTCGGCACCGCGGAGACGACCGCCCAGACGGGGGTCGAGATGGAGGCGCTGACGGCGGTGTCGGTCGCGGCGCTCACGATCTACGACATGGCGAAGGCGGTCGACAAGCAGATGCGCATCGCCGAGGTCGTGCTCGTCGAGAAGACGAAGGAGAGCGTCACCTGAAGGCTGCGGTACTGACCGTGTCGGACGGGGTCGTGGCCGGAACGCGCGAGGATCGGAGCGGCGATGCCCTCGACGAGCTGCTGCGCGGCGAGGGTTACGACGTCGAGCGGCGGGTCGTTCCGGACGAGCGCGGGCAGATCGCGGCCGCGATCCGAGAGCTCGCCGCGTCGACGCGGCTCGTCCTCACGACCGGTGGGACGGGGCTCGCGCCGCGGGACGTGACGCCGGAGGCGACGCGAGACGTGCTTGAGCGGGACGCTCCGGGAATCGCGCAGGCGCTTCGGGCGGACTCGATCGCGAAGACTCCGCACGGACTTCTCTCACGAGGCGCGGCGGGCGTTCTCGGCTCCACGCTCGTCGTCAACCTCCCTGGCTCGACGGGCGGCTGCCGGGACGGCTTCGCTGTTCTGCTACCCGCGCTGCCCCACGCCCTCGAGCTTCTGGCCGGCGCGCCCACTGCCCACGAGCAGACGTGACGGCCACTCCCAGCCCCGTGCTGCTTCCGACGCGCTTTGCGCGGCTCGTCAAGATCGAGCACACGGTCTTCGCGTTGCCGTTCGCCTACGTCGGGGCGTTCCTCGCCGTCGACGGGACGCCGAGTGGACACGATCTCCTCTGGATCACGCTCGCCATGGTCGGCGCCCGCTCGCTGGCGATGGCGCTCAACCGCCTGATCGACGCGGGCATCGACGCGAGAAACCCGCGGACGGCCGGCCGCGAGCTCCCGAGCGGCCAGCTTTCGGTCGCCCAGGTGGTCGTCTTCTGCGCTGCCTCTCTCGCGCTCTTCCTGGCTGCGGTGTGGCAGCTCGATCCGCTCGTGCGTTGGCTCTGGCCGATCCCGGTGATCGGTTTCGTCGTCTATCCGTACCTCAAGCGCTTCACGTGGCTCTGTCACTTCTGGCTTGGCGTGGTCGATGGGCTCGCGCCCGTCGGCGCGTGGGTGGCCATCACCGGGCGGCTGCCGTGGCAGGCCTGGATACTCGGCGCCGCCGTCGCGCTCTGGGTGGGAGGCTTCGATCTCTTCTACGCGCTCTTCGACGACGACGTCGATCGGCAGCAGGGTCTGCACTCGGTCGTCACGCGCTTCGGCGTGCGCGGTGCGTTCCTCGCCGCCCGGATCGCGCACGCGGCGACTGTCGCCTGTCTCGTGGCGGCTGGCCTTGGGCTTTCGGTCGGCGTCCTCTATTGGCTAGGAGTCGCCGCGGTCGCTGTTCTGCTCGCGTACGAGCACTCGCTTGTTCGGCCCACCGATCTTCGTCGGCTCGACACGGCGTTCTTCACGATGAACGGCGTAATCAGCGTCGCCTTTGCGATCTTCGTCGTCGTCGACGCCGTTACCTGAGGGGGAGGGGCGCCGTGGATCACGGCGCCCCTGTCATCTCCCGCCTAGCTCGACGGCCAGTGCGGCGGATGGCACCAGCGCCCCGAGCGAAGGAATCCTGCGCCGGCGGTGCTCGAGCCGATTGAGCCCGACGAGAAGCCCGCCGTGGGATCGAAGGTGGCTCCGAGCGATGCGACGATGTGTCCCCACCTGCCCCTCACGAAGCCCCGCGCCAGCCCGGATGCGTTACCACCCGAGATCGCGGCGTTGAGCGTTCCGTGGGCCAGATTACGGCCGGTGCCCTTGATCCGGAACTCGCCGAACAGATGACCGACGCCGTTCGTGGTGTCGATGAGGCTCCATGCACGGATCGTGAGTGCGCCGGCGAGCCGCGGATCCGCGCTCGTTGCTGTTCCTGTGTACGTCGCCCTTGTCGCCTGGAACGTGTCGCCGCCGTTGACCGAGCACGTCGTCAGGTAATGCTGCGAGACGGTCGTGGCGTTGAACGTTGCGGTTACCGATTGCACGGACGGAGCCCCGCGGTGCGCTGCGGCCACGCCGGCGGCCGCAAGAGCTGCGGCCACGATGAAGCCCAACAGCGCGAGTCGTTTCCTCGTCATGGTGCCCTCCTGGGTGCGGTGTCCTGAGTTGGAGTCGCAGTTGGAATAAGGCACGACCCGTGCACGGCTCCGAGCAAGGGCGGCGTAAAACAGCGGTAAATCGCAGCGGACGGCCTATGCTGGCTGCGTGCTCACGGCCCGCCGGCTCGGCAAGCGTTATGGGGAGAAGCGCGTCTTGCGGGGCATCGATCTCGCTCTTCCTCGCGGTGGATTTCTCGTCGTCACCGGGCCGAACGGCTCCGGGAAGACGACGCTGCTTCGGATCTGTACGGGCCTCGCGCAGCCGACCGAAGGAGCGATCGAGCGGACGGTGGAGCGCGCGAAAGTTGGCTACCTCGGCCACGAGCCGCTCGTCTACCGCGAACTGACGGCGCTCGAGAACCTCGAGCTCTACGGCCGCCTGTACCGGGTGCCGGAACGGCGGGAGCGGACCGGGATGCTGCTCGAGCGCTACGGGCTCTGGGACGCTCGGCACGAGCGCGTGGCCTCGTATTCCCGCGGCATGACGCAGCGGCTCGCGCTCTGTCGCGTCACGCTGCACGAACCGGAGCTGCTCGTGCTCGACGAGCCGTACAGCGCGCTCGACGAGGCGGGTGCGGAGCTGCTCGACCTGCAGCTCGCCGAGCTTCGCGGTGTGAGCACCTTCGTCCTGGCAACCCACGATCCGGCGCGTGTCGAGCCCCTCGCGAGCGGCAGGCTCGCGCTCGCGTGATGGGTTACGCCCGCGACGTCGGAGCGCTGGCGCGCAAGGATCTCCTACTCGAGCTGCGAGCCCGGGACACGCTCCCGGCGATGCTCCTCTTCGTAGCCGCGGTCTTTGTCGTCTTCCACTTCGCGGTGCCGGGGACGCCGTCGCGGCTGGAGACGAGCGGACTGCTCTGGGTCGCGATCCTGTTCACGGCGCTCCTCGGCCTGGGGCGGGCGTTCGTGCCGGAGCGCGAGCAGCGGACGCTCGACGCCCTCGTCCTCGCGCCGTGCGACCGAAGCGCGATCTGGCTCGCGAAGTCCCTTGCGACGCTCGCCTTCCTCGTCGCGGCCGAGGTGGTTGCGCTGCCGCTCTACGCGCTCTTCTTCCACAGCATCGGCGGCGCGACGGTCGCCGCTGTCCTTCTTGCCGACCTGGGCATCTGCGCCGTCGGGACGTTCCTCGGGGCGATGGCGGTCGCGACCCGGGCGCGCGACCTGATCCTGCCGCTTCTCTTCCTGCCGCTCGCCATGCCGATCGTCGTCGGGGCGGTCGGCGCGAGCGTCGTCGAGGGGCCCGGACGCTACCTCGGGTTCCTCGCGCTCTACGACCTACTCTTCGTGGTGGTCTGCTGGGCATCGTTCGAGTACGTCGTCTCCGAGTGAACCGGTCTGCTGCGACAATCCAGAGTGTGGGTCGCGTCCGGATCTCCCTACCTGCTCTCGCAGCGGCCTCGCTCGTGCTCGTCACCACGGCGCTCGCGTTCGTCTTCTTCGTCGCCCCGAACGACGCGGATCAGGGCTTCTCGCAGCGGATCTTCTACTTCCACGTCTCGATCGCGATCACCGCGTACGCGTGCTTCGCCGGAGCCGCGTGGAAGGCGCTCCGCCACCTCTGGAAGCGTGACCCACGCGCCGATCTCGAGAGCTACGTCTTCGTCCACCAGGGGCTGATCTTCGGGACGCTCGTGCTCCTCACCGGTTCGATCTGGGCGAAGATCTCGTGGGGGCACTGGTGGTTGTGGAGCGAGGACCAGCTCGTGCTGTTCCTCGTCCTCTATCTCTTCTACTGCGCGTACTTCATGCTCCGCTTCTCGGTCGATCCGGGTTCTCAGCGCGCGAATCTGAGCGCCGTCTACGCGCTCTTCGGCGTCGTCCTCATCCCGGTCAGCTTCGCCGCGATCCGGCTCGCTAAGCAGCTCATCCACCCCGTCGTCTTCACGCTTCACGGCCCGAACTTCGGCGGCTGGATCCTCGTCACGTACTGCATCGCACAGGTCGCGATGCCCGTCCTCGCGTACACGCTCTACCGGCTGGAGCTCAGCGCCAAGCGGCTCGACGGACGCCTGCGCGATCTGAGGGAGGCGTTCGCCTGACCACCGCGGAGAAGTACGTCACGGCCGCGTACTGCGTCGTGTTTGCGGTCGTCCTCGCCTACGTCCTGATCATGGCTCTCAAGTTGCAGCGCCTCGAACGGGACGTGGACGAGCTTGCCCGCCGTGCGCCCGAGGACGCGGAAGAGGCGCCGCGGGAGACGACTCACGTTGGCTGAGCTCCTGTTCTGGCCGGCGCTCCTCCTCTACGGCGAGGCCGCGATCGGCTACTTCGGCGACATGAGGCACCCGGGCCGCGCGGGCCGCATTGCCACCTGGGGCGTGCGCCTGGGCTGGCTTCTTCAGACGGCGCTGCTGGGCGTGCAGGCGGCGCGCGACGACGGGTTCCCGTGGGGGACGTGGGCGTCGTCGCTCGATCTCTTCGTCTGGCTCGTCGTCTCGGCGTATCTCATCTGGGGTTGCCGCAGGCCGTATCGGCTGCTCGGGCTCGTCGTGATGCCGCTCGCGGTCGCGCTGCTCGCCGTCGCGCGCGCGGGCGGCGGGACCGGGATCGGAAGCGCGAGCCACTACTCGAACCTCTTCCTCGTCGTCCATGTCGTGCTCGTGCTCGCGGCCTTCGCCGGCTTCACGCTCGCCGCGGCTCTGTCCGGGCTGTACGTCTGGGAGGAGCGACGGCTGCAGACGCGCCCGGCGACGATCCTCCGCAGGCAGATGCCGGCGCTTGCCACGCTCGACTCGCTCGCTCTGCGGACGGTTGCATGGTCGGTACCGCTTCTCACGCTGGGTGCCGCCGTCGGCCTCGGCCGCCTCGTCGTCCGTGGCGACCGGCTCGACGCGCTCATCGCCGTGACTGCCGCCACGTGGCTGGTGTGGTGTGCGTACCTCGGCCTTCGCCTGTTCGGCGGCTGGACGGGGCGCCGCGCTGCGTACCTCGCTCTCGCCGGGTTTGCCCTCGTCGTCGTCGTTCGCCTCGCCCTTCCCGCCACCCACTTCGCGTGATGCGCCTCGTCCTGGTCGGCACCTCTCACCACCACGCGCCTGTCGAGTTGCGCGAGCAGATTGCGCTCGACCGCGATCAGGCGCAGGCGCTCGCCGCGCGGCTGGCGGAGGACGGACGCGAGGCGGTTTGCGTCTCGACCTGCAACCGCACCGAGCTCTATGTCGCCGCCCCCGACGCGGGCGAGGCGGAGCGCGCAGCTGCCGCGGCGCTCGCTTCGCTCGGGCCCGAGATCGAGCCCGTTCTCTACCGCCTGCGCGACCGGGCTGCTGCTCATCATCTCTTCCGCGTCGCTGCAGGGCTCGATTCGCTCGTTCCGGGCGAGGGCGAGATCCTCGGTCAGGTTCGGGTCGCGCACGAGCTCGGAACGACCGGGCCGCTGCTCGATCGTGTCTTCCGGCAGGCGCTCCATGCGGGCCGCAAGGTGCGCGCGCAAACTGCGATCGGGGAGAGCCCCGCTTCTGTGTCGGCCGCCGCCGCCGCCCTCGCGGAGCAGGTCTTCGGCAGCCTCGAGGAACGCTCCATTCTCCTCCTCGGTGCAGGCAAGGTGAGCGAGCAGGCCGCCCGCAATCTCCGCAGCCGCGGCGCCGAGATCACGCTCGTCGCGAACAGCAAGACGGAGCGCGAGCAGATCCATGAGCAGCTTGCGGAAGTTGACGTCGTCATCGCATCGACCAATGCGCCGGGGCTCGTACTCGAGGCGGCCACAGTCGCGGAGGCGCTGCGCGCCCGGCGCGGGCGGCGGCTCCTGCTGATCGATCTCGCGGTTCCGCGCGATCTCGACTCCGCGATCAGCGAGCTCGATGGCTGCTACCTCTTCGACATCGACGACCTCGAGCAGATCGTCGTCGAGACCCTGTCCCTCCGCCGGCGGGAGGCCGAACGTGCCGAGGCGATCGTCGCGGTCGAGGTTGAGAAGTTCCACGAGTGGCATGCGTCCCTCGACGTCGTGCCGGCAATCGCCTCTCTGCGGGCACGGGCCGAGGAAATCCGCGAGGCGGAGCTGCAGAAGGCGGAGTCGCTCCTCGGACGTCTCGACGAGAGTCAGCGGCGGGCGGTCGAAGCCGTGACCGCCCAGATCGTGAACAAGCTCCTGCATCTGCCGACTGTGCGGATGAAGCAGGCTGCCGCGGCAGCCGACGGGGTTCTCTATGCTGAGGCCGTGCGGCACCTCTTCGGTCTCGGCGAGGACGAGCGCTGAAGGTCAAGCCCGTAACGGGTCGTCCTTTGCCGCTGCAGGCTCCGACGGCCTTCATCCGAGTCCGGCCGCGCGGCGGCGTTGGTTGCTCCCCGCCGGGGCGAAGGCCACTGGGCTCAATCCCTAAGAACTGTGCTCGTCCGCGTCGGCAGTCGCGGCAGTAGGCTCGCGCTCACCCAGGCCGAGCGCGCCCTCTCGGCGCTGCGGGCGCCTGGGATCGAGCTCGCGCTCGTGCCGATCACGACCACGGGCGACCGCGACCGCTCGCGCCCGTTCGGCGAGATCGGCTCGCGCGGCGTCTTCGTCAAGGAGCTCGAGGAGGCGCTGCTCGAGCGGCGGATCGACGTCGCGGTCCACTCGGCGAAGGACCTGACCGCCACGGATCCGGAGGGGCTGGCGATCGGTGCGTTCCTCCCGCGCGACGACCCACGCGACGCGCTCTGCGGCGCGACGGAGCTGCGACCGGGCATGCGCATCGGGACGGCTTCGGTTCGGCGGAAGGCGCAGCTGCTCGCAAGCGATCCGTCCCTCTCGATCGAGCCGCTGCGCGGCAACATCGACACGCGCCTGCGCAAGCGTGGCGAGCGCGGGCTCGACGCGATCGTGCTCGCCGCGTGCGGGCTCGACCGGCTCGGGCTCGGCCACGAAATCGGGTACCGCTTCGAGCCGGGGGAGATGCTGCCCGAGGCGGGCCAGGGTGCCCTCGCCCTTCAGGTGCGGGCGGGCGACGAGCATCTCGTGTCCGCGGCCGACGACTCGGAGACGCGGGGGCGGGTGGAGGCCGAGCGCGCGGTCGTGGCTACTGTCGGCGGTGGCTGCCTTGCTCCAGTCGCGGCGCACCACGACGGCTTGGTCTTGACCGGGCTCGTCGCGGCGGAGGACGGGTCGTGGATCGAGCGGCGCACAGGCGACGACCCGGCGGCGCTCGGAGTGGAGCTGGTGGATGCGAGTACTCGTCACGCGTGAGGAGCTCATCGCCCGAGTCGAGGCGCTCGGGCACGACGCCGTCCTCTGCGAGCTGATCCGCGTCGAGCCGCTGGGCGAGGAGCCTGTCGATGCTCGCGCGTACGACTGGCTCGTCGTCACGAGCCGCAACGGCGCACACGAGCTCGCGCGTCGCGGCGTCACCGCGAACGGCATCGCGGCGATCGGGCCGGCGACCGCCGAGGCGCTGCGTTCTCACGGGCTGCCGGTCGATCTCGTCGCCGCGGCGCACACACAGGAAGGGCTGCGCGAGGAGCTGCCGGAGGGAACGGTTCTGCTCGCGGCCGCAGAGGGTGCGCGGCGGGGCGTCCTCGACGCCGACTTCCTTCCGCTCTACCGGACGATCGAGCTCCGGCCCGAGGTGCCGGAGGCCGACGTTGCGCTGCTCATGTCCGGTTCGGCGGCTCGGGCGCTGGCCGCGACCGGCGTTCACATGCGAGTCGTCGTGATCGGCCCTCAAACCGAGGCCGAGGCACGGGACGTGGGGCTGGACGTCGTTTCGGTCGCGGCCGTTCACGACCTCGACGGCCTCGTCGAGGCATTACGGTCACTGCCGTGGTCATCACCTTCCTGACCGACTTCGGGTTGCAGGACGATTTCGTCGGCGCGTGTCACGGCGTGATCGCGACGATCGCTCCTGACGCGCGGGTGATCGACGTCACACATGGCGTCCGGCCGGGGCACATCCTGCAGGGAGCGCTCGTCCTCGCGAACACCCTGCCCTACATGCCGGCGGGCGTCCATCTGGCGGTCGTCGATCCGGGGGTCGGCAGCGGGCGGCGCGCGCTCGCCCTGCGCGACGGGCAGGGTCGGCTCCATGTCGGTCCGGACAATGGCCTCCTGTTGCCGGCCGCGGACGCCTTCGGCGGTGTCGCCCAGGCGCACGAGCTCGCCAACGCCGACTATTCGCTTCAGCCGGTCTCGCGGACCTTCCACGGGCGCGATCTGTTCGCGCCGGCCGCGGCCCACCTCGCAGCCGGGGCAGCGCTCGAGGAGCTAGGCCCTCCCGTCGATCCCGAGGCGCTCGTGCGCATCGAGATCCCACAACCGGAGGTGGGCCAGAACCGGATCCGCGCCACCGCGCTCGTCGTGGATCGCTTCGGCAACGTCGCACTCAACCTGCGGCGTGAGCAGCTCGGGGACGCCGAGCTCGGCGCCGGTACGCGCGTGGAGCTCATCTCCCGCGGCGAGCGGTTCTACGCCGTCTCTGCGCGGACGTTCGCGGACGCCCCACGCGGCGCGCTGATCCTGTACGAGGACAGCTACGGAAGTCTTGCCCTCGCCGTCTCGCGCGGCAGCGCGGCGCAGCTCCTTCGGCTCGAAGAGGGCGCCGAGATCGTTCTCGACCTCGCGGCGCGGTGATCGACGCCCAGCGCTTCGCGCGGATGGTGACGGACACGGTCGTGCGGCGGCCGCTGCTCTGGCGTCTCCTGCGGCGGCCGCTGCGCACGATGTTCGACGGCCTCGCGCCGACGTGGGAGACGCGGATCGGGCCGCACCATCTCTGGGCTCTCGACCTCGCGCTCGCCGAGGTCTCGCCGCCGCGGCGTGTGCTCGATCTCGGTACCGGCACCGGTGTCGTGGCGCTTGCGCTCGCGGATCGTTACCCCGCGGCGGAGATCCTCGGCATCGACCTGAGCCCAGGAATGATCGACGAGGCGCGGCGGAAGGTGCCGTCCGAGCTCGCGGGCCGCGTCAGCTTCGAGGTTGGCGACGCCTCGGCTCTCGGCTCACCCGACGCTGCCTTCGACCTCGTCGTTCTCTCCAACATGATCCCGTTCTTCGACGAGCTCGCCCGCGTCGTCGCGCCGGGAGGGACGCTGACGCTCTCGTTCTCGAAGGGCGCCGACACGCCGATCTACGTTGCGCCCGAGCGGCTGCGCGACGAGCTCGGGCGCCGGGGCTTCGCGGAATTTGCGGAGTTTTCGGCGGAGCCGGCCACGGCGCTCCGGGCGAAGAGGCAGTAAGGTCAGGGCAACGGTCGTCCGCGACACGGTTGCACCGGTCCGAACGACCAGAGGCCCCCGAGAACGCTACGGCGTCCACGGGGGCCTCACCTTTTCGCTGTTACGCCAGGTGGCCGCCGAACCAGCTGACGTGCTGCTGGAGCAGCGGCACGAGGAAGTAGAGGACGAACGCTGCGGTCACGACCCACATGAACGGGTGGATCCGCTTCCACTCGCGCCGCGCGGCGCAGATCACGGTGTAGGTGATGAAGCCGAACCCGATCCCGTTCGTGATCGAGTAGGTGAACGGCATGATCATGATCGCGAGCGCGGCTGACAGACCGATCGCGAGGTCATGGAAGTCGATCCCCGCGAGCCTCGTCGCCGCCTTGCCCTCGGCCTCGCCCTCCATCTCGGTGAGCGTCGAGACCATCAGCCAGCCGACGATGACGAGCGCAGCCGCCGTGGCCTGTGCCGGCACCATCCCGATCAGTGGGGAGATGAACATGAACGGGAAGAAGAGGAGCCCGGCGACGATCGCGACCCAGCCGGTGCGGCCGCCGGCCGCGACGCCGGAGCCCGACTCGATGAAGGTCGTCGCCGAAGAAGACGAGGCGAAGCCGCCCGCCGAGGCAGCGAGGCCGTCGACGATCAGCGCCTTCTTGAACCTCGGGATGTTGCCGTCCTGGTCGACGTAACCCGCCTGTTTCCCAACGCCGATCGCCGTTCCCGAGAAGTCGAAGAAGTCACTCAGGAAGAGGGAGAAGACCCAAACGACCGACGCGATCACGCCGAGCTGCGTGCTCGAGAACGAGTGCAGGCTGATGTTGCCGAGCAGGCTGAAGTCCGGCCTCGCATAGAGGTGATGCCAGCCTGGCCAGGTGGCCGTCTCGGTGCCGAACGCGCGGTGATGGTCGACGAGAGCGTTGACGATCGTCGCTACGACCGTCGTTCCGACGATCCCCACGATGAGGTCGCCGCGGAAGCGGATCGCTCGCAAGGCGATGGTGAACACGAGACCGAACACGGTGACGAAGATCGGCCAGGTCGTGAAGTTGCCGAGCGTCACGGGCTGGCCGGCGCTCGCCGGCAGCGACGCGATGATGCCGGAGTTGTAGAGACCAATGAACGCGATGAATAGGCCGATGCCGATCGCGATCGCCTTCTTCAACTCGAGAGGGATCGCCTTGAAGATCAGCTCCCGCAGGCCGGTCACCGCGAGTACCACCATCGCGGCGCCCTCGAGCACCACGAGCCCCATCGCCTCGGGGAAGCTCGCCTTGCCGCTCGCGACGAGGCCGTACGCGACGACGGCGTTGAGGCCCATCCCCGGCGCGATCGCGTAGGCGTAGTTCGTCGTCAATCCCATGAGGATCGACATCACGCCTGCGACGAGACAGGTGCTCGTGAGAACCGCTCCGAACGCGAGTGACGGCCCGAACTTGGGTGTGGCCCCGGTCAGGATGATCGGGTTGACGAAGATGATGTACGACATCACGACGAACGTCGTGGCGCCGGCCATCGTGTCCCGCGCGAACGTCGTCCCTCGCGCGGCAAAGCCGAAGTAGCGCTCCAGGAGTCCGTCGCCCCGGAACGCGGACGCGATGGTGCTCATCGGTGTGCTGTCCTCCCCCTGAGTTTGTGAACGACCCGTACACGGAGGAAGCTACGAAGGCTGCCTCGGACGGATCAAGACCCCCGCGGGCGAAAGCCCGCTCTTTGCGACAAATCGCAATTGCAGGGTAGCCTCGATTGCCGGTGCGGGAGCGGAAAGCACAGCGCCAGCGCACGCGAGCGAAGCGAGCCTGGGCCAGCGAAGCGGGCGACCGTCAGAAGAAGATGGCGAGGGCCGGACTCGAACCGGCGACACCCCGGTTTTCAGCCGAGTGCTCTACCAGCTGAGCTACCTCGCCGCCGCTGGGCGGCGGTCAGTGTAACCCCGCCCGTCGGCCGTCACGTTAGCCTCTCCGCCGTGAGCGTGAAGGAGGCCGACCGCGAGGTCGCCGTGATCGGCGGGACGCTCGACCTCGGTGCCGGGCGACGCGGCGTGGACATGGGACCGTCGGCGATCCGCTACGCGGGGCTCGAGCAGCTGCTCACGGAGAAGCTCCACGTGCGCGTCTCAGACGAGGGCAACGTCATCTCTCCGGTCGTGGAGACGACGGAGGTGGGCGACGAACGCGCTCGCTATCTCTCCCAGATCCTCGACCTCTGCGATCGCATCGCGCATCTCGTGGAGGGTGCGACTCGGCGTGGGGCGATGCCGCTCGTGCTCGGCGGCGACCACTCCGTCGCGCTCGGCTCGCTCGTGGGGATGGCCCAGGCTCGCGGGTCGGGTGGGGTTGTCTGGATCGACGCGCACGGCGACGTGAACACGCCCGAGACGTCCCCCAGCGGGAACGTGCACGGCATGGTGCTCGCGGCTGCGCTCGGGCTTGCGGGGGACGCGTTCCGGCGGGACGGCTGGCCGCTTCCGGCGGTGGAATCGGGGAAGCTAGCGCTCGTCGGTGTCCGCTCGCTCGACGACGGCGAGCGGGAGCTGCTCCAGCGGATCGACGCGAAGGTCTTCACGATGAGCGAGGTCGACCGGATCGGCGTCGAGCCGTGCATGCGGGAGGCTCTGGCCCACGCTTCGGGTGCGGCGTTCCTCCACGTCTCGCTCGACATGGACGTCGTCGACCCCGATTACGCGCCGGGTGTCGGGACTCCCGTCCGCGGCGGTCTCTCGTACCGCGAGGCGCACCTGGCGATGGAGACGGTCGCCGAGTACGGACGCACCGATTCGATGGACGTGGTCGAGGTCAATCCGATCCTCGATCGCGAGAACGCGACGGGGCAGCTCGCCGTCGAGCTCGTGGCTTCGGCGCTCGGCGCCCGGATTCTCTAGCAGTGCTGCAGCTCGAGGTTCGCGAGGGCGACATCGCGGCTGTCGAGGTGGATGCCGTGGCGAACGCCGCGAACGACCGGCTCTGGATGGGCGCCGGCGTGGCCGGTGCTCTCAAGCACTCGGGCGGTGACGAGATCGAGCGGGAGGCGATGGCGCTCGGCCCGATCCCGCTCGGCAGCGCAGTTGCGACCGCTGCCGGGAACCTCCCGGCGAACTGGGTGATCCACGGCGCCGTGATGGGACAGGACCTGCGGACGGACGGCGATCTCGTCGCGCGCACGACGCGCTCCTGTCTCGAGGTCGCCGACGACCTGGGCTGCCGGTCGCTCGCGCTGCCCGCTTTCGGCACGGGAGTCGGAGGCTTCGCGCTCGACGAGTGCGCCCGGATCATGGTCGGCGAGGCGCGGAGGTTCGAGCCCCGGTCCCTCGAGTGCGCGATCTTCGCCGTCTTCGGCGGCGAGGCCTACGACGCGTTCTCGTCCGCGCTCTCCTCGCCTGAGCCCGACGGCTCGTAGTAGCGGCGGCCCTCGAGATCCTCCGGCAGGTAGCTCGTCTCGAACCCGTCCGGATCGTCGTGCGGGTAGACGTAGCCCTCGCCGTGCCCGAGCCGGCGGCCGTACCACGAGCCGTCGCGCAGCGCCTTCGGCGGCCGCGCGGCCCCACGCTCCCGCACGTCCGCCGCGGCTCGGTTGAGCGCCATGTAGCTCGCGTTCGATTTTGGCGCGCGCGCAAGGTAAATCGCCGCCTGGGAGAGGTTGAGGCGCGCCTCCGGCAGCCCGACGTGCTCCACGGCCTGCGCCGCCGCGACCGCGACGAGGAGCGCACGCGGGTCGGCGTTCCCGATGTCCTCTGAAGCGAGCACGATCATCCGCCGCGCGATGAAGCGCGCATCCTCGCCGCCTTCGAGCATCGCGGCGAGGTAATAGACAGCCGCGTCGGCATCGCTGCCGCGCATCGACTTGATGAAGGCGGAGGTGTAGTCGTAGTGCGCGTCGCCGGCCTTGTCGTAGACGAGCGGCGGCTTGCGCGCGGCGTCCTCGACGTTCTCGGCGGTGATGGCGCCGTCGGCGGTCTGGGTCGCCAACTCGACGATGTTGAGCGCGGTGCGCGCGTCGCCGCCCGAACGGTGCGCGATCAGCTCCACCACCTCATCCGGGGCCTCGCCGCCTACCTCGCCGAGCCCGCGACGTACGACGACCGCCATCTCCTCCGGCGTCAGCGTCTCGAGCTCGTAGACCTGCGTCCGCGAGATGAGCGCGGAGTTGACCTCGTAGTACGGGTTCTCCGTCGTCGCGCCGATCAGCGTGAGGAGCCCCGACTCGACGCCGGGCAGGAGCGCATCCTGCTGAGCCTTGTTGAAGCGGTGGATCTCGTCGAGGAAGAGGATCGTCCGGTTCCCGCTCGTACCGAGGCGTTCTCGCGCGCGGGCGAGCACTTCGCGTACGTCCTTCACCGTCGCCGAGACGGCCGACAGCTCCTCGAACGCAGCACCGGTCGTGGCCGCGACGATTCGCGCGAGCGTCGTCTTCCCGCTGCCGGGCGGCCCGTAGAAGATCGACGAGTGGACGCGGTCCTCCTCGATCGCGCGCCGCAGAGCTGAACCTTCGGCGAGCACGTGCTCCTGGCCGACGAACTCGCCGAGACTCGCCGGTCGCAGACGTTGGGCGAGCGGAGCGACATCGCCCGCGCGCGCGTCGGCCGCGTCGGAGAAGAGGTCGCTCATGGGGCCAGTATGCTCCGCCGCGTGCGTAGGCTCGACAGAGCACGCCCAGGAGCGAAGGTGCCGGCTTGGCCGGCGCCGTAGCGGGAAACGTGACCGGGGCCGCCGAGGTTTGGAGCGGAGCGAGCTACGAGCGCATCGCAGAGACCTTCGCGGCGATTCACGACCGTGTGGTCGCTGCGCTCTCGATTCAGTCGGGCGACCGTGTGCTCGACGTCGCGTGCGGAACCGGTGGCGTTGCGCTCCGTGCCGCGCGCGCCGGCGCCGACGCCGTCGGCATCGACATCTCCGCTGACCAGCTCGAGAAGGCGCGTCGCGCGGCCGCCGAGGGGCTGGCGATCCGGTTCGACGAGGGCGATGCCCAGCGGCTCCCGTACGCAGATGCCGAGTTCGACGCGGTCGCGTCGGCGTTCGGCGCGGTCTTCGCTCCCGACCATCACCGCGTCGCGGCCGAGCTCGCCCGCGTCTGCCGTCGGGGAGGCCGGCTCGCGCTCACCGCTCGGCCTGCGGACGACTGGTCGGAGACGCACGCACGGGCCGGGCGAACGTACGTGGAGGATGTGGCGGCACGCGAGTGGGCGAAGGAGGAGCATGTCCGCGTCCTGCTCGGCGACGCGTTCAAGCTCGAGCTACAGACCGGCGAGTGGCGCGTCGAGGCGGAGTCGGGAGAAGCGCTCTGGGAGCTTGCCTCCACGTCGATGCCGCCGCTTCGGGCATGGCTCGCGTCGGTCGACGGCGAGGCGCGGGCGCGTGCCGAGCGCGTCTACCGCGACTTTCTCGCGCCGGGTGTGGTGGAGCGCGAGTACCTCCTCGTCCTGGGGATCCGACGTTGAGCGTCGCCACGCCGGGGGAAGAGGTCGCCGATCTCCTGCAGAGGCTGATCCGTGTCGACACGACGAATCCGCCCGGCAACGAGACGGCTGCCGCGGAGCTCCTGCGCGACTACCTCGAAGCGAACGGCGTCGCGTGTGAGCTGATCGCCAAGGTGCCGGAGCGCGCGAACCTCGTCGCGCGGATTCCCGGCGGCGATGGACCGACTCTTCTCCTTCTCTCACACACCGACGTCGTCCTCGCCGACCCGGCCGAGTGGTTGGTGCCGCCCTTCTCGGGCGAGTTGCGCCCAAATGAGAGCGGCAAAGCGGAGGTCTGGGGTCGGGGCGCGTTGGACATGAAGGGGCAGGTGGCTGCGAGCGCAGTGGCGATCGCCTCGCTCGCACGCGACGGATTCCGGCCGAGCGGCGATCTGGCCTTCGCGGCGACGGCCGACGAGGAAGTCGGCGACGACTTCGGCCTCTCCTGGCTTTGCCGCGAGCATCCCGACGCGGTTCGCTGCGACTTCGCGATCAACGAGGGCGGGGGCGACCGGCTCGTGCTCGCGGACGGCACCGCGATCTACGAATGCACGTCGGCGGAGAAGAAGACCGCGCCCTTCCGGATCCACGTCCGTGGCCGCTCCGGTCATGCGTCGATGCCGGGGATCGCGGACAACGCGCTCGTCAAGGCGGCCGCGCTGATCGAGCGGCTCGCCGCGTTCCAGCCGGAGCCGCAGCTCGGTCCCGAGGTCGAAGGATTCCTCCGCGCTGTGCTCGGCGAGGTGCCGCCGGCGGTCGAGGCGGTCGAGCGGACGCGCGCGCTCTCGGAGCCCGGTGCCGACCTCGTCGAGGCGCTGCTCGGGGCGACGTTCTCGCCGACGATCATCTCCGCCTCGAGCAAGCGCAACGTGATCCCCGCGCTTTGCACGATCGAGGTCGACTGCCGGCTCCTGCCGGGTCAGCACCCGGAGCACGTCGACCCGATGATCCGCGCGGTGCTCGGGGGAGACGTCGACTACGAGCTCAAGTGGCTCGAGGCGGAGGGCGGCACTCGCTCGCCGCTCGACACCCCTCTCTGGATAGCGCTCGAGGAGTGGGTTGCCGAAGTGGAGCCGGGCGCGAGGGCGGCTCCGCTGTGCGGTGCCGGCTTCACGGACAGCCACTGGCTGCGCGAGGCCTTCGGCACCGTCGCGTACGGCTTCTTCCCGATTACGGGCGACATGCCGTCGGAGGAGGCGGCGCTGCTCATCCACTCGGCCGACGAGCGCGTGCCGGTCTCCGACCTCGAGCTCGGCGTGGGTTGGCTGCGCCACGCAGCGCACGCCGTCCTCGGTTAGCGCGACTACCCTTCGCCGCGATGGCCAAGAAGGAGACGATCCGGCTCGGCGGCATGGCGATGCCGAACGGCGTGCTCGTGCATGGGCCGAGCTCCTGGGCGTGCGCGATTCGCCATGAGGACGGGCGGATCGAGGTCGCCTCTGCGCGGAAGCGCTTCCGGGCGTCCCGGGTGGAGAACCCGCTCCTTCGCGGCCCGGCCCGGATCGCCGAGGCGCTCGCGCTGCTGCCGCAGGTGAAGGCCAAGCTTCCGGCGGCGCGGCTCCCGATGGAGAGCCCTCAGGCGCTCGCGGCGATCCTCGGGGCGGCGGTGTTCATCAAGAACCTACGCGAGTCGTCGCTGCGCCCGGTTGCACGAGAGCTCCTGTCGGCGGTCGCATCAGTCATGCCGGCGGTGCTGACGCTGCGCTCCGGTGAGCTCGCCGCGTATCACGGCGCGGAGCACATCTCGATCGGCAGCTACGAGCACGGAAAGCGCGCAACGCGCGAGCACGAGCGCTGCGGCGGCCACCTGGTCGGTCCCCTCGTCGCCACGTCCGCGGTCGGGAACGCTCTCGCCACGCTCGCACCCGAGCGGTTGCGGCGCCAGGCGCAGGCTGCGGCCCAGCTCGGTGCGATCGCCGCCGCGACCGAGCTCTTTGGCTGGATGACGAGGCACCCGTCGCACCCGCTTGCCCGGGCGCTCTCCAAGCCCGGACACGAGCTCCAGCATCGCTTCTCGACGGCGGAGCCGACCGCCGACCAGCTCGAGGTGGCCGAGGCCGCGCTGGCGGCGTGTCTCGAGCTCGAGCATGCCGCCGCCTCCGCGTAGATCGCGCCTCGCCCCGGAGGTCTTCGACCTTCCCGTCGAGAAGATGCGCGCCGGCTGGTACACCGACGCGTACTTCGACCACGCCCGCGCAACGCTTCTCGCCGACGGACGGCACCCACGGGTCGTCGTCCAGGTCTTCCAGAAGCACCACGCGTGGCTTGGCGGGATGGACGAGGCGATCGCGATCCTTCGTCTTTGCGCCCACGACCCGGACGAGCTGATGATCAGCGCGCTGTACGACGGCGACGCCGTCGAGCCGTGGGAGACCGTGTTGACGATCGAGGGCGATTACACGACGTTCGCCCACCTCGAGACGGTGTACCTCGGCACCCTCGCGCGGCGGACGCTGATCACGACCAACGTCGTGCACGTGCTCGAGGCGGCGAACGGAAAGCCGATCATCTTCATGCCTGCGCGCTTCGACCATCACCGCGTGCAGGCCGGCGACGGCTACGCCGCGTACGTCGCAGGGCAGATCACCGGCTTCGAGATAGGCGTCACGAGCGACGAGCAAGCGTCCTGGTGGGGAGGACGCGGCATCGGCACCGTGCCGCACTCGCTCATCGCGGCCTACGGCGGGGACACCGTTCTCGCCGCGCGCAAGTTCGCGGAGTGGGCGCCGCCCGAGATGTCCGTGACCGTCCTCGTCGACTTCGAGAACGACTCCGTGAGGACGGCGCTCGCCGTGGCGGAGGCCCTCGGCGAGCGGCTCTGGGGCGTTCGCCTCGACACGTCAGAGACGCTCGTTGACCGCTCACTGTGGGAAGAGATGAGCGACTTCAAGCCGACCGGGGTGAACGAGCGGCTCGTCGGGAAGGTGCGTGACGCGCTCGACGCCAACGGCTTCGGTCACGTGCGGATCGTCGCCTCCGGAGGCTTCACCGTGGACAAGATCCGTCTGTTCGAGGACAGCGGCGTGCCGGTGGACGCTTACGGCGTCGGCTCCTCGCTCATCCGCGGCGCGAACGACTTCACCGCGGACGTCGTCATGACCGACGGGCAGTCGTCGGGCAAGTTCGGTCGGCGGCTGCGCGAGAACCCGCGCCTCGAACTCGTGAACTAAGTCTGAACTGACGCGGCACAGGCGAGTCTCGGGAGTACGCTTCCGGCAATGCTCGCGTCACCCGTCACGTCACGCGTCTGAGCGTACGACTATGCCGAGCGTGTCTCGGCCGCGCTGAGGGAACAGGAACTCCGCACCCGCCTGCGCGACGCGGAGGCGGCGGGCGGCGCTGTGTCGCCGTCACGGCCGAGGTGGCGCTTCCGGCCCTTCGGCCTCGTGTTCGCGAAGTCCTGAGCCCGGCCCAAAGGGCTTGCCGCCTACTCCTGCGCCACCGCGGCGCCGAAGAGCGGCAGGCACGGCTCGAGCCCTTCGATCTCGACAGGCACCGGCGGCCGCCAGTCCTCGCGCCGTAGCTCGACCTTCGCGTGGCCGATCGCGAGGCCACGCGGCGCCACCGTGTCGCGGCCGACGACTCGGTAGCCCAGCTTCTCCGAGACGCCGAGCGAACCGGCGTTGCCGTCGACCGCACCGGAACACGCGCGGTCCGCGCCGAGCCCGCGGAACGCGAGCTCGAGTACCGCCGTCCGCATCTCGGTGCCCACGCCCATTCCCTGGAAGCGCCGGCCGAGCCACGAGCCGGTTCCCACGGTCCGTGTTTCCGCGAAGCGCGTGCTCTCGAGAGCCTGCACGCCGACGAGTTCGCCTTCGAACCAGACCCCGGGCTCGAAGTGCCAGGCGTCGGCGCGCCACTCCCGCCGTCGCATCTCGTGGTAATCGAGGAATTCGGTCAGCTCGGGGTCATCCGTCCACGGCACCGTGAACGGCATGAACTCGGGTGGATGGATTCCGCCGAGCGCGACGTCGCGCAGCGCCTCGAGCTCAGCTCGCGTAGGTAGTCGCAGCTCGAGGCGCGGCGTTCGCAGCCGCACGTCGAAGAGCGGCGAGACGTCGATCAGCCGAGCTTCTCCGGGTGCCCGAGCTGCCCGAGCTCCGCGATGTCGCGGCGGAAGAAGAGGGCCACCGTCCAGTCGGCGACGACCCGGAGCTTCCGTTGCGCGAGCGGGAGCTGGTACAGGTGGTACGAGCGGGTCACCCACCAGCCGAGGAAGCCGCGGAGGCGAAGGCCGAGCACCTCTGCGATCCCCTTGTGGCGGCCGAGCGTCGCGACCTGGCCGAGCATTCGATAGCCGTACGGCTTGGGCGGCCCGGTCAGGTTCTTCGCGAGGCGGCGGGCCTGGCGAAGCGCGTGCTGGCAGGTCGGAGGGTCGGGCGTGTCGCTGCGGGTGTTCGGGACACGTGCGCAGTCGCCGAGCGCCCATACATGCTCGTGTCCCCGTACGTGGAGCAGGTCGTCGACCTCGACGCGGCCCTTCTCGTCGAGTGGCAGCTCCCACTCGCGCAGCAGCGGATTCGGCGCGACGCCCGCCGTCCAGACGAGCGTATTCGTCCGAATCTTCGCCCCATCTCCGAGCACCACCTCGTCGGCCGAGACCGAGGCGAGCGTCGTGTCGACGTGAATCTCGATCCCGCGCTTTCGTAGCTCGGCGGCTGCGTAGTCGCCGAGGGGCGGTGGGATCTCGGGCAGGATCCGCGGCGCCGCGTCGACGAGCACCCAGCGGCGGCGCGTCGAGCGCAGGCGCGGGTAATACCGCATCGCGTCCTCGACCAGGTCGGAGAGCTCGGCGAGAGCCTCCACGCCTGCGTAACCCGCCCCGACGAAGACGAAGGTCATGAGCCGCGACCGCGTCTCCTCGTCGAGCGCTCCGTCGGCTTCCTCGAGCTGCTGGAGGACATGGTTGCGCAGGTAGATCGCGTCGGCGAGAGACTTGAAGGCGAGCCCGTGCTCGGAGAGGCCGGGAACAGGGAGCGTCCGCGGCACGGCGCCGAGCGCGATGACGAGGTCCCGCCAGCGCATCGTCCGGCCGCCGACCGTCGCGGTACGAGCCTCGAGATCGAGGCTCTCCGCCCTGGCGAGCAGGAGATCGGCGTGCGGGCACATCGCGCGGAGCGGCACGACGGTATGCCTTGGCTCGAGCGTCCCCGACGCGGCCTCGGGAAGGAGTGGCGTGTAGAGCATGAAGTTCTCGGGGCTGACGATCGTCGCGCGGCGGCCGCGAAGGAGTCGCGCGACGTATCCGCCTGCGAAGCCGCCGCCGATGATGAGCACGTCGCGCTCTTCTAGGCTTTCCCGCATGGTGCAAGTCTCCGTGATCGGCAGTGGTTCAGAGCACGAGGAACGCGCCGAGATGGTCGGCCGGCTGCTCGCCGAGGGCGGGGCGACGGTCGTGACGGGCGGGCTCGGCGAGGTGATGGCCGCAGCGGCGCGCGGGCCAAGAGCGCCGGCGGGACGACGATCGGGATCCTTCCGGGCGAGTCGCGGGCCGACGGGAACCGGTGGCTCGATCAGGTCGTCGTGACGGGCATCGGACACGGCCGCAACCTCGCCGTCGTCGCCTCGGGTGACGCTGTGATCGCGGTGGGAGGACGCTACGGCACGCTCGCCGAGATCGGCTTCGCGCTCACGCTGGGTCGTCCTGTCGTCGTGCTCGAGCCGGGCTGGGAGGTGGAAGGCACGCAACGAGCGCAAACACCGACCGAGGCGGTCGAGTTTGCTCTTGCCGCCGCGCGGAATGCGCGAGTGACATGACGCACGTGTTGCTGCTCAATCTCGTCTTCTTCATCCCGGCAACGTGCGGCGCGACCGCCTTTGCGGTCTTCGTCTACCGATTCCTGAAGAGCCCCTCGCCGCTGTCGGTCGCCGGGCCGGACGACCTGGCCAGCTCGGCCTAGGTCCGTGCGCGAAGCCCAGCTCGAGGACTCCGGGTCGGGACTCACGCCTGTCAGCGAGGGCTGGTTCGTCGTCAACGTACGCGACGCCGAGTGGTGGTTCGCGGAGACAAGAGGCGCGAGGTGCGCGTTCGAAAACGAGTACGGCGACCCCCCGGTCGAGTTCGCCCAGCTCGGAATCAACGTCACCGTCCTGGAGCAAGGGCAGTCGGTCCTCTACCACGCCGAGTCGAACCAGGAGGCGTTTCTCGTCCTCTCGGGCGAGTGCGTGCTCATCGCCGAAAGCGAAGAGCGGCGCCTGCGGGCCTGGGACTTCTTCCACTGTCCCCCGTGGACCGAGCATGGCTTCGCGGGCGTGGGCGATGAGCCATGCGCAATCCTGATGGTCGGTTCTCGCTCGAGCCCGGGAGTGCGCTACCCGGCGTCGGAGCTCGCGGCGCGCCACGGCGCGAGCGTGACGGAGGAAACCTCGGACTGGCGGAAGGCGTACGGGACGGTCGAGTCGTTCCGGCGAGAGCGGCCGCCGAACCGAGCTCGTCTGCCCTGGAGCTCCTAGCTCGCCTTGGCCGGGTGGCGCGCGCGGAAGCTGCGCGCCTTCTCGCGGTTGCCGCACACCTCCATCGAGCACCAGGCGCGCGAGCGGTTGCGCGACTTGTCGTAGAAGGCCACACGGCAGTCCTCGTCGCGGCAGCCCTTCAGCCGCTTCCAATCGTCGGTAGGTGCGAGCTCCGCGACGGCCGCGACGATGCGGCCGATCGCTGCCCGCGCGCCGTCGCCGGCGGGGGCGAGTAGCGGGCGGCCCTTCTCGAAACGAACGCCCAGGTCGGCGGCGCGCCCCGCCGCCTCCAGGGTCTGCGATGCCGCCTCGGTGTCCGCGGCGACTCCGTTGTTCGCCAGGAGGAGGTCGCGGATGGCCTCGCGCACTGCGAGGGCGTCAGCGTGCTCCTTCTCGGTCGGCTCGACGAGATCGTCGACGAGACCCTGCTCGGAAAACCACATCGCCAGCTCGTCCGGAGACGAGATCGCGTCGATCCCGGTCTCGAAGTCGAGCGTGTTCACGTAGTCGCGGACGAGGTCGAGTTGCGAATGTAAAGCCGTAACCACTGTCCTTGCGTTGATAGTTACGTAACTGGTAAGCTCCCAACAGTGGTTAGGGTAGCACGGAGAGGAGGAGTTGTGATGCATCCCGAGTTGCTCCGTCAGGTCGCAATGGCCCGGATGGCCGACCTCCGTCGCGATGCCGTGCGCTATCGCAGGGCGCGTGAGGCGTCGTTCCATGCGCCACAGCCGGTCCGCATGGCGATCTCGCTGAGGCTGAGCGCGTGCCGCGACGAGCTCGAGCGCTTGGCGGCGCTGAGCGAGCGTCCGCTGCATGACGGCGACTGGCTCGTCGCCGAGCTGGACGGTGTGCCCGTCGCCGCAGTATCGGTAGAGGACGGGGCGACGGTCTACGACCCGTTCAAGCCGACGTCGCAGATCGTCTCCCTGCTCGAGCTCCGGCGCAAGCAGGTGCTCGCGACGGCGTACTAAGGGGCGGAGGCGGTGAGGCGCGCCTGGAGGAACGTGCGCTCGGTCTCGCTCGGAGCGAGCTCGAGCGCACGTGAGTAGGCGGCAGCCGCCTCCTCGTCCCGGCGCAGTCGGTGCAGGAGCTCGGCGCGGGTCGAGTGCCAGAGGTGGTACCGCTCGAGGCCGGTCAGCGCGTCGACGAGCTCGAGTCCCCGCTCAGGCCCTTCGGCCATCGCGATGGCGACGGCGCGGTTCAGCTCCACGACGGGTGACGGATTGATCTCCGCGAGCCGGTCGTAGAGGAGCGCGATCTGGCACCAGTCGGTGGCTTCCTCGAAGTGGAGTGAGGCGATCGCCGCCTGGAGCTGGTACGAGCCCGGTGCGCGCAGCGCCATCGCCCGCTCGAGCGCGCGTCGGCCCTGGCCGATCTCGTCGTCGTCCCAGAGGTTGCGATCCTGTTCGTCGAGCAACACGAGCTCGCCATCGGCCGAGACGCGCGCTTCGCGGCGAGCGTCCTGCAGGAGGAGGAGCGCGTGCAGCCCGTGCGCCTCGGCCTCGTCGGGCATCAGTGTCGCGAGGACGGCCGCGAGGCGAATCGCCTCACCGCACAGCTCGACCCGTACGGGCGGGCCGTAACCCGCGTTGAAGACGAGGTAGATCGTGGCCAAAGTCGTACGCAACCGGTCGGGCAGGAGGTGCTCCGGAGGGACGCGCAGGGGGATGCCCGCATCGCGGACCTTTCGCTTTGCCCGGACGAGCCGCTGCGCGAGCGTCGCCTCCGGCAGGAGGAACGCGCGGGCGATCTCCGGCGTCGTGAGCCCGCCGACGAGGCTCAGCGTCAACGCAACCTGAGCCTCCGGCGCGAAGGCCGGATGGCAGCAGGCAAAGATCAGCTCGAGCCGTTCGTCGGGAATGACAGCCTCCTCGTCTGCCGGGAGCTCCTCGGCTCTTGCGAGCAGCTCCGTCTTTCGCGCCAGGGTCTGCTCGCGGCGGATCCGGTCGATCGCGCGGTTGCGGGCCGTGGCCACGATCCAGGCGCCCGGGTTGGCCGGGACTCCGTCGCGGGGCCAGCGCTCCGCTGCCTTGACGAACGAGTCCTGCACCGCGTCCTCGGCGAGGTCGAGGTCACCGAGGACGCGGCCGAGGATCGCGATCGAGCGGGCGCGCTCGTCGCGGTAGGCGCGGGTGAGCTCGTCTATGCGACGGTCTCGTAGTCGGTGACGACGGGGCGCACCTCGATCGTGCCGTACTGAGCGCCGGGAATCTTGGCCGCCCACTCGAGCGCTTCGTCGATCGTGTCGACGTCGACGAGGTAGTAGCCGCCGAGCACTTCCTTCGTCTCCGCGAACGGTCCGTCGGTCGTCAACGTCTCGCCGTCGCGCACGCGGATGGAGGTCGCCGTCGTGGTCGGCTGGAGAGCGTCGCCCCGCACGAGCTTCCCGCTCGAGCTCAGCTCCTCGGTGAAGGTGCCGTACGCCTCGTAGACCTGCTGCTGCTGTTCGGCCGGCATCGACTCCCACCCGCCCGGCTCGTTGTAGATCAGGAGCATGTACTGCATGGATCCTCCTTCAGGAGTGGGTTGACGCCTCTAAGACGAAGAGGAGGCGCCGAAATCGACAGGCAGGGTCAGACAGGTCGGGCCACCGTCGCCCTTGCGCGAGATCTCGTCGCCCGCGTACTCGACGATCTGGACTCCGGCGTCCTCGAGCCGCTGCCTTGTGACGCGGTTTCCGGCGAGCGCGAGAGCTCGCCCGCCCGGTAGGCCGAGCACGTTCGGTCCCATCGTCTCGAACTCTTCGTCCGGTACGTCGACGATCCGGATGCCGCGTTCCTCGAGCAGCTCGACGAGGGGAACGGGCATGAGCGTCAGGTACGCGACGACGAGCTTCGGCGCGACCGGGTTGAGCAGCGAGCGCAGGTGGAGCACCTCGCCCCGGCCGTGGAAGTGCGGCAGGTGGAAGGCGAGCACATCCACTCCGGGGAGCAGGCGGCGGAGCGCCTCGATCCCCGCCGCGTTCGTGCGGTATGTGTGGCCGACGAGGAGCGTCCGCTCGTCGAGCCAGACCGTGTCGCCGCCCTCCGCGAGCTCGTCGTCTTCGAGCCGGCCGAGCACGGGGAGCGGGAGGTCGCCCGCGAGCGCTTCGGGCTCGCCGCGCCGGCCGACCTTGCCGGGCTGCAGGAGGATCGCTCCCTTTGGCGTCACGAGCACCGGGTCGTAGACGTAGATCGAGTCGAGGTTTCCGGGCTCGCCGCGCGCCTCGATCACCTCGGCACCGGCGTTTGCGAGTGCGGCGCGGAACCGCGCATGCTCATCCGCAAGACCGATCGGGTCCGGCTCGGCACGCCAGCCGAGCGCTTGCCACGACCGCATGTCTTCCAGCGCCGGCGGCCGGACGAGGATCCTGGTCACGTCGCGAGCATACGACGCAGCAGCGTGAGCGCCCCGGCCTTGTCGAGGAACTCGTTCAGGTTGCCGCACTTCGGGCTCTGGACGCATGACGGACAGCCTCGCTCGCACGGGCACCCGGCAAGGAGCTCGGCCGTGTCGGCGACCCAGCCCTCGAACTGGTCGAAGCCGCGAGCTGCGATCCCGACGCCGCCGGCGTGGCCGTCGTAGACGAAGACGGTCGGCGCGCCGGTGTCGAGGTGGAGGTTCGTCGAGAGCCCGCCGATGTCCCAGCGGTCGCACATCGCCCAGAGAGGGAGGAGCGAAATCAGCGAGTGCTCGGCTGCGTGAAGCGACGAGAGAAGGAGCGGCATTGCCTCGAGCCCCTCGAGCTGCTGTGGACGAGGCACGAACCAGACTGCCTCGGTGTCGAAGGTCGTGGGAGGGAGCTCGAGCGGGATCGTTGCGAGCGTCGAGCCGTCGGCGACGGCCTTCTTCTGGTACGCGACCACTTGCTCCGTGACGGACACGTGGCCGAACGAAAGCTCGAGCCCGAGCCGGCGCTCGACGCGCAACCGCTCCTCGATCGAGGTCTCCGTCTCCTTTTTCGCCTGCGTGTACCAGTCGCCGGCGAACGGCTCGACGACGGCGCGGCGCGTGACGAGATCGAGCTCGCGCACGACGTACTGGCGGCCGAGGTGGAGATAGACGGCCCCGTCGTGGACCGTCGAGTAGGCGCGTTCCTGTTCGGCGAGGCCGAGCACGTCTCCGGTCGAGGCGTCGACGACGAGGAACGTGTCCGCCGAGGTCGAGCGAAGCGGAACGCGTGCGGCGGGCGCTTCTCTCCCCGCCCAGACCCAGCCGTGCTGCGTCTCGCGCAGCTCGGGCACATGTGGCGCCCGCTCGAGGGCCACCGGGCCGAGCGTTGCTGCGTCTCCCTCGTCGAGTGGAGCCTCGAACGCGGCGGCGGCGACGTGCCCGTCGAGGACGCGTGGGTTGGCGTGGTCGAGGATCGCCGCTTCCACCCGCCGTCCCAGCAGTGCCTCCGGCTCGCGCATGAAGTACTGGTCGAGCGCGTCCTCCGACGCCACGAGGATCGCGAGGCCGTGACCGCGGCGACCGGCGCGGCCCCATTGCTGACGGAGACTGGCCACCGTGCCGGGGAAGCCGACCGAGATCGCGCAGTCGAGATCGCCGATGTCGATTCCGAGCTCGAGCGCGTCGGTGGACGTGACACCGAGCAGTTCGCCCTCGACTAACCGCCGCTCGATCTCCCGTCGCTGCTGGGGTGTGTAGCCGGCCCGGTACGGCGCCAGTCGCGCGGCGGTCGTCGCATCGAGCCTGTCACTTGCGAAGCGGTGGATCAGCTCGGCCGACTTGCGGCTCTTGGCGAAGCAGATCGTCCGCAGGCCTCGGCCGACGAGGCCGGCCAAGAGCAGCGACGCCTCGCCGAGCGCGCTCGCCCGCTGGCCGAGCTCTGCGTCGAGGAGCGGCGGGTTCCAGAGCGCGACCGTCCGTTCCGCGCGCGGCGCCGCGTCGTCCTCTACGACCGTCGCGTCCTCGCCGGTAAGCGCATGCGCGAGCTCACCCGCATTCGCGATCGTCGCGGAGGCGAGCAGGAACTGCGGGTCGGCTCCGTAGATCCGCGCGAGCCGACGCAATCGGCGCAGGACGTTCGCGACGTGCGAGCCGAAGACACCGCGATAGACGTGCGCCTCGTCCACGACGACGAATTGGAGGTTGTGCAGGAAGTCGCCCCACAGGTCGTGCCGCGGCAGGACTCCGATGTGGAGCATGTCCGGGTTCGTCAGCACGAGATTCGCCCAGCCCCGGATCTGGCGGCGGCGCTCGGTCGGCGTGTCGCCGTCGTAGATCGCGGCGCGGACGGCCGCCAGCCCGAGCTCGCCGAGCGAACGCGCCTGATCCTGCGCGAGCGCTTTCGTCGGATAGAGGTAGAGGGCGCGCGCGTGCCGGTTGTCGGCGAGTGCGTCGAGGACGGGCAGGTTGAAGGCGAGCGTCTTGCCCGAGGCGGTGCCCGTCGTGACGATGACGTTGCCCCCGCCTTGTGCCGCGGCGTACGCCTCGGCCTGGTGCCGGTAGAGCTCATGGATACCGCGTCCGGCAAGGGCTTGCCGCAGGGCCGGCTGAAGGGAGTCGGGGAGCCGAGCGGTTCGCGCTTCGCGCGCCGGCTCAGTCGTCAGGTGGGCTAGCTCGTCACCGACGAGCAGCTCCTCCCAGAGCCCCGTCGCGGTCACTCCTCCTCGCTGAACAGCGTCAGCTGCATCCCGTCCGGCGTGCGAAGGCGAGCGTTGCGGCCTCCCCAGGGCGGCACGACCGGCCTGGCCTCGGCCTTCGCGCCGGCGGCGAGCAGGCGCTGCGCGGTGCCGTCCAGGTCCTCGACCTCGAGCGCGAGTCGAACCGTCTCGGCGACGCGGCTGCCGGCCTCGATCCGGTCGACGCTCGCGGCCTGCTGCTCGTCGAACAGCTCCAGCGTCGCGTGACCGGCGTCGAGCAGGATCACGCGGCCGTCGTCGCCGCTCCAGTCCGCGAGCTGCTCGAGCCCGAGGGCATCACGGTAGAAGGCGACGGCCTCGTCGAAGTCCGGCACGGTAAGCACCACACGCAAGTTCACCGGCGCCACCGCAAGCCGAGAATGAACGGATACTCGCGCTGCTCCGGCTCCTCGATCTGCTCGAGCTGGAGACCGGCGTCGAGGAACGTCTGGAGAAAGAGGCCGAGCGGCAGGTGAGTCGCTCCCACTCTGATCCGCACGCCCGACGATCGCCAGATTCCGGGGGCCTCGGTGTAGCGGCCGGTGCGGCGATACCAGCCGGCACGCAGCTCGGGCAAACCACGCTCGGGGTCGTAGACCGAATGCGGACCGACGAAGCAGGGGTGGACGGCGAGGCAGGCGAACGGCGTTCCCGGGCGGAGCACTCGGACGATCTCGCCCACTACCGACGGCAGATCGTCGAAGTCCGTGTTGGTCAAGACAGAGGTGGCGGCATCGAAGGACGCGTCCTCGAACGGCAGCGACTTCGCATCTGCCTGCACGGCGTGGACCCCTCTTGCATGCGCTCGCCGCAGCATGTCCTCGGAGATGTCGACGCCCGTCACGTCCCAGCCGAGCTCGCCCAGCGCCGCCGTGTAGCTGCCGGTGCCACAACCCACGTCGATGAGTGAGCCGCTGCCTTTGCCGAGCAACCGGACGAGCACCTCCCACGTCTCGCTCTCGAGCGGCGCCGGCTGGAACTCGGTGTCGTACCAGTCGGCGATGCCGTCGTAGCGGGAGCCCGTGGTCATCCCGACATTGAAGCCGCACCGCGCTCGTCCACGAAGACGATCTTCGAGGTATGATGCCGGCCAGGTCAGCGCCGGTCGGCGCGATCACGGCGTCGAAGCGCCCCTCGGGCCGGTCGACCAGTTGTGCTCCCCGCTGCCGTGCCCGCTCGGCCTGGGCCGGATCCGGCTCCACGACGACGACCTCCCACCCGGCGAGCTCGAGCGGCCGCGCATGGATGCCTGCGAAGCCGAGCTCGAGCACGCGGCCGCGCCCGTCTCCCAGTAGCTCCAGGATCTGCGGCGTCACGCTCGCGGCCAGGGCAGGTGGCAGCCTTCGCACAGGGAGAAGCTAACGTTCGTGTGCCGGGGTGCCTCGCGGAGAGGCTGAGATCACACCCGTCGAACCTGATCCGGGTCATGCCGGCGAAGGGAGTGCGTTGGTTCCACGCTGCATCACGATCGCAGGCTCCGACTCCGGCGGAGGGGCCGGAATCCAGGCCGACCTGAAGGCATTCGCCGCGGCGGGCGTGCACGGGATGTCGGCGATCGTCGCCCTCACTGCCCAGAACACGTGCGCGGTCATGTCGGTGTACGAGTTGCCGCCCTGGCTCGTCCGGGCCCAGCTCGACGCCGTGGCCGGCGACATCGGGCTCGACGCTGCGAAGACCGGAATGCTGTTCTCGCGAGCGACGATCGAGATCGTTGCGGACTGGGTGGAAGAGCACCCGCTGCCGCTCGTCGTCGATCCGGTGATGGTCGCGAGCTCGGGCGCGCAGCTGTTGCAGGACGACGCCGTCGGGTCGCTCCTCCACCGTCTGCTCCCGCTGGCGACGGTCGTGACGCCGAACCTCTTCGAAGCGCGGGCGCTCACCGCCTCGGAGGGGTCTCCGCATCAGCTGGCCGAGGCTCTCGTCGGGCTGGGCGCTCGAGCCGCGCTCGTCACCGGCGGGCACGGGGAGAAGGCCGCCGACCACTTCTACGACGGGAAGGAGCACCTCGAGATTCCCTTCGAGCGCAGCAGTGTCGCAGCCACCCACGGCGCCGGGTGTACCCACTCGGCGACGCTCGCCGCGCTTCTCGGGCGGGGGCTGTCACTGGTCGACGCAGCGCGCGGCGCCGCCGCTGCCGCCTCGCGCGCGGTCGCGCAGGGCCTCGTCGAGATCGGCGGAGGCGACGGGCCCGTCGACGTGCTGGGATTGGCGGCGCGATGACGATCTCGCCGGGAGCGACCCTCCGTGAGCTGCGCGAGCGGAAGCCGCTCGTGCACCAGATCACGAACTACGTCGTCATGAACGAGACGGCGAACGCGACCCTCGCTATCGGTGCGCTGCCGGTGATGGCGCACGCGCAAGAAGAGGTCGAGGAGATGGTCGGGCTCGCCTCGGCACTGGTGCTCAATATGGGCACGCTCTCGGAGCAGTGGATCGAGGCGATGCGACTTGCCGGTGGGGCGGCCAGCGCGCGCGGGATTCCGGTCGTTCTCGATCCGGTCGGAGCCGGCGCGACGGCCTACCGCACGGACGCGGCGCGACGCCTGCTCGACGAGGTGCACGTGACCGTGCTGCGTGGGAATGCAGGCGAGGTAGCGACGCTCGCCGGTACCGACGCCGAGGTGCGTGGCGTCGAGTCGATCTCCATTGGGCTCGAGCCTGCTGCGCTCGCACGTGGAGCGGCAAGCGGGCTCGGCGTTGTGGCGTCGGTGACCGGCCCGATCGACAACGTCTCCGACGGAGAGCGGTCACTGGCGGTTGCGAACGGCCATCCGCTGCTCGCCACCGTGACGGGGACGGGCTGCATCTCCTCGGCGCTCACCGGCTGCTTCCTTGCCGCCAAGCCGGACGAGCCGCTCGAAGCCGCGGCCGAGGCGCTCGCAGCGCTCGGTGCCGCGGCGGAAGATGCCGCCGCCGGAGCCGAAGGCCCCGGAACCTTCCACGCGCGGCTCTACGATGCGCTCGCAGCGCTCGACCCCGACACGCTCGACGGCCGCGCGCGCATCTCCGAGCTGTGACGAGGCTCGACGAGCTCGGGGAGTTCGGGCTCCTTGCGGAGCTCGAGCAGCGCGGGCTCGCGGAGGGGATCGAGCACGACGCGGCAGTCATCGACGGGATCGTCGTGACGCAGGACGCGCTCGTCGAGGACGTCCACTTCCGCTTCGACCTTCTGAACTGGCGCGAGCTCGGCGCGCGGGCCGCGGCGGTCAGCCTCAGCGACCTTGCCGCGTCGGGCGCCGATCCGCTCGCCCTAATCGTCTCGCTCGGGCTGCCCGGCGAGACTGAGCTCGAGGACGTGCTCGAGCTCTATGCGGGCTTGAATGAGCGTGGCGTGCCGCTACGGGGGGGAGACACGACGCGCGCGGACCGCGTCGTGCTCTCCGCGACGGCGCTCGGCCGTGCCGATCACGTCCCGGGCAGGGCCGGAGCGTGCCCCGGAGACGTCGTCGTCGTTACGGGCCCGCTCGGCGCCGCGGGCGCCGCGTTCCGCGCAGGAAGGCTGTCGCCGGTCCCGGACCGCATCGAGGAGGGAAAGCGGCTCGCGCGGGTCGCAACGGCGATGCTCGACGTCTCGGACGGTCTTGCGCGCGACGCCGGCCACGTCGCCGAGCGTTCGGGCGTCCGGCTGGCGATCGAGCTCGAGCGCGTCCCGCTCGCACCCGGTGCCGAGCTCGAGGACGTCGGCTTCGGCGAGGATTACGAGCTGCTCGCTACTACCGCCGAGTCGCAGGGCTTCGCGGTCATCGGTCATGTTGACGACGGCGAGGGTGTCGAGCTGTCGCTGGGCGGAGAGCCCTACGAGCTCTCTAGCTGGGATCACTTTCGCTGAGGCCGAGCCAGGGCGCGAATGTGCGCTCGAAGTGGCTCCGCGGCCGCGCGCCGACGAGAGTCTCCTGCGGCTCGCCGTCCGCGAAGAGGATCACGGTCGGGATCGAGAGCACCTCGTACCGCGCCGCGACCTCCGGGTAGTTGTCGATGTCGACGCCGGCGAACCCGACGCGCCCCCCGGTCTCCTGCTCGAGCTCCTCGAGGATCGGCCGGATCGCCTTGCACGGCCGGCACCACGGCGCCCAGAAGTCGACGAGCACGGGCGTTTCCGAGCGGAGGACGGCCTCGTCGAACTCGCTTGTCGTCAACTCGCGCATGTCGATCCAATCTACAAGCGCCCTAGCAGGGCACGGAGTCGCAGAACCGGCACCTTCCAGATCGCCTCGAGCACGATCGCGCGGCTCATCTTCGACTGGCCCGCGGTCCGGTCGGCGAAGCGGATCGGCACCTCGACCACCCGGAAGCGCCTGCGCAGCGTGCGATACGTCGTTTCGATCTGGAACACGTAGCCGGCGGCGTCGATCGTCTCGAGCTCGATCGACTCGAGCACGCGCCGGCGAAAGCACTTGAAGCCTCCGGTCGAGTCATGGATCGGCATCAGGAGGACGCGCGTGTAGATCGAGGCGCCGCGCGAGAGCAGGCGCCGCACGAGGCCCCAGTTCTCGGTGCCGCCGCCGGGGACGTAGCGTGAGCCGAGCGCGAGATCGGCACCGTCCTCGACCGCTGCGATCAGCCTCGGCACGTCTGAGGGGTCGTGGGAGAAATCGCAATCCATCTCCAGGATGTAGTCGGCGTCTCCGCGAAGTACCTCGCGGAAGCCCGCGACGTAGGCCCGCCCGAGCCCCTCCTTCCGCTCCCGGTGCAGGACGGAGAGCCAAGGGCGCTCCGCCGCGAGGCGATCCGCGATATCCCCCGTGCCGTCCGGCGAATTGTCGTCGATCACGAGCACGTCGACGTCGAGGGGCTCGAGAGCCTCGATCATGCGCTCGAGGTTCTCGCGCTCGTCGTACGTGGGCAGGCAGATCACGGCGCGAGGCATGGCCCTGCCTATGATCGCCGAGTGGCCGAGTTACCGCGGAACGCCGACATCGCGGAACAGATCGACCTCCTTGGCGACCTCCTTGAGCTCGAGGGAAAGGACACCTTCCGCGTCGTTGCGTATCGCCGTGCGGCCGCGCGTGTGCGCGAGACGTCGGGCTCGGTGGCGCAGCTCGCGCTCGACGGTCGCGCGAAGGAGCTGCAGGGCATCGGCAAGACGATCGAGGAGAAGATCGTCGAGATCGTCGAGCTGGGCGAGATCCAGGCGCTGACGAAGAAGAAGGCCGGCGTCCCGCCCGAGGTCGTCCTCTTCATGAAGCTGCCGGGCCTGGGGCCGAAGACGGCAGCCCGGATCTGGCGGGAGCTTGGCGTCGAGACGCTCGACCAGCTCAAGGCAGCCGCGGAAGGCGAGCAGCTGCGGACGCTCGCCGGCCTCGGGGCGAAGAGCGAAGAGAAGATTCTCGCGGCGCTCGCGTATCAGGCCGAGAGTCCGGAGACGGGGCGCTACCTCCTCGGAGCGGGCCTGCCTGCCGTGCAGGCGGTTGTCGCGGCGCTGCGCGAGTTGCCTGCGGCGATCGCAGTCTCGGAGGCGGGGTCGGTGCGGCGCCGGAAGGAGACGTTCCGCGACCTCGACATCATCGCGAGCGCGACGAATCCCGCCGACCTGACCGGGCATTTCGCGAGCCTGAGCTGGGTGGTCGACATCGCGGCGCAGGGGGACACGAAGGCGACGGTCGTCTCGCGCGACGGGCACCGCTTCGACCTGCGCGTCGTCCCGCCCGAGTCGTTCGGCAACCTCCTCCAGCACTTCACGGGCTCGAAGGGACACAACGTCGCCATGCGCGAGGAGGCCGTGCGGCGCGGGCTCTCGATCTCGGAGTACGGCGTCGCGACGGTCGAGACGGGCGACGTCTTCCGCAGCGCTGACGAGGACGCGGTGTACGAGTTCCTCGGCTACGAGCCGATCCCGCCGGAGCTGCGCGAGAACGCCGGCGAGCTGGAGGCCGCCCGGAGCGGCGAGCTTCCGAAGCTCGTCGAGCTGCGCGAGGTCCGCGGCGACCTGCACACGCACTCGCACTGGTCGGCCGACGGCAAGAGCACGCTCGAGGAGATGCTCGAGGGTGCGATCGCACGCGGATACGAGTACTACGCGGTCACCGACCACTCGCACTACCTCCGCGAGGAACGGCTGCAGGCGCAGCTCGAGGAGATCGAGGGGTTGCGGAAGCGATTTCCGAAGCTCCGGATCCTCGCCGGCGTCGAGGCGAACATCCGCTCGAACGGCGAGGTGGACGTGGCAGACGAGGATCTCGCGTTGCTCGACTGGGTAGTCGCGTCGGTGCACAACGCGCCTGACTCGCGTCCGACCGAGCGCGTGCTCGAGGCGATGCAGAACCCGTACGTCGACTGCATCGGTCACCTCACGGGCCGCCGGATCACGAAGCGTCCGGCACGCGACGTCGACGTCGAGCGGGTGATCGAGGGGGCGCTCGAGACAGGCACGTTCCTCGAGATCAACGGCCAGCCGGACCGCCTCGACCTGCGCGACGTCCACGCGCGCGCGGCGAAGGAGGCCGGCCTGAGGCTCGTCGTCTCCTCGGACGGCCACGAGGTTCGCTCGCAGGCGTACCTCGAGCTCGCGGTGGCGCAGGCTCGCCGCGGTTGGCTGACGAAGGCCGACGTCGTCAACACGCGTCCCTTGAAGCAGCTCGAGAAGCTGCAGAAGAAGCGGCCGTGAGCGTCGACTTCCGCGAAGACGGCGCCGCCGCGCTCGAGTGGGCGGCGCGGTACCTCGAGCGGTTGCCGCAGCTGCCGGTGCTCGCGCAGGTGAAGCCGGGTGACCTCTCGGCGCAGCTCCCGGCCGCGGCGCCGGAGCAGCCGGAGTCGTTCGGGGACGTGCTCGGCGACATGGACGAGCTGCTTCTGCCGGCATTCACGAACTGGCAGAGCCCACGGTTCTTCTCCTACTTCGCGGTCACGTCGTCGGAGCCCGCGATCCTCGCCGAGATGCTCGCGGCCGCGCTGAACCAGGTCGCGATCGCCTGGCGCGCCTCGCCCGCGTCGACGGAGCTCGAGCTACGCGTGGCCGACTGGGTGCGGCAGCTGCTGGGGCTCCCCGACGGCTGGCACGGTCACATCGAGGACACCGCCTCTACCTCGACGCTCGCCGCCCTCATCGCGGCGCGCCACGTGACCGGCCGGAACGCGGTGGTCTGCTCCGAGCACGCGCACTCGTCGGTGGAGAAGGACGCGCGGATGCTCGCGATGGAGCTGCGCAAGGTGCCGGTCGACGAGGAGCTGCGGATGCGGGTCGACGGCTACGACCTTTCCGACGCGGCGTGCGTCGTAGCGACCGTCGGCACGACGTCCTTTGCCTCCGTCGATCCGGTGCGCGAGCTAGCCGAGCGCGCGCATGCCGCCGGCGCCTGGCTCCATGTCGACTCGGCCTACGCGGGCTCGTCGTGGATCTGCGAGGAGGAGCGGTGGTCCGCCGACGGCGTCGAGCTCGCCGATTCCCTTGTCGTCAACCCGCATAAATGGATGCTCGTTCCGACCGATTGCTCCCTCGTCTGGACGGCGCGGCCCGAGGAGTGGCGCGAGGCGTTCTCGCTCGTCCCCGAGTACCTCCGCACGCCCGACGACGCGTACGCGCTCTCCGAGTACGGGCCGGCGCTCGGCCGCCGCTTCCGCTCGCTCAAGCTCTGGGCGGTGCTCCGGTGCTATGGAGCAGAGGGATTGCGCGCGATCGTGCGCGAGCACATCCGGCTCGCGGGGCTCTTCGCCGACTGGGTCGGGGAGACGCCGGGCTGGGAGCTGGTCGCACCGCAGCGTTTCTCGCTCGTCGTGTTTCGCCGCGAAGGCTCCGATGGAGAAAACGAGCGGCTCCTCGAACGCGTAAATGCGTCGGGTGAGATCTTCATCAACCACACGAAGCTCGACGGGCGCTACGTACTCCGGCTCGCGGTCGGCAACGCGCGGACGACGGAGGACGACGTGCGGCGGGCCTGGGACGTCCTCAACAGGGAGGCAACACGATGATCGTGACGACCATGAACGACATTCCCGGCTACGGGGTCGACGAGGTCTACGGCGAGGTGATGGGGCTGACCGTGCGCTCGCGCAACATCGGCTCGCAGATCGGCGCCGGGTTGAAGTCGATCCTCGGCGGTGAGCTGAAGGGGATGACGAAGGCGCTCATCGACAGCCGGCAGCAGGTGATGGAGCGGATGATCGAGGAGGCGGAGGGAAAGGGCGCCAACGCGATCATCGCGATGCGCTTCGACACGTCCGAAATGGGCGGCCAATGGACGGAGATCTGCGCCTACGGAACCGCGGTACGCCTGCACAAGACGTGACCGCAGCGGACACGTCCGGTGCCAGGTACCTGACATGTCCAAATCGGCCAACGCGGCTGCGAAATGCCTGCAACTGAGGTTGGACGTGTCCTTTCGGGCCACGACCGGTGCCTGGCACCAGTCGTGGCTCCTCGGGACCTGTCTGGAGGGGCTAGAGGCGGCGGAGTAGGGCGAGGAACTCGTCGGTCGAGCCGACGACGAGGTCGGCTGCGTCGAGCAGTACAGTCGGCGCCTCGGTTGAGGCAACCGCCACACGTACCGCGACCTCCAGCCCCTCGAGCGCCGCGAAGGAGTCGATGTCTGTCGTGTCGTCTCCGGCCGCGAGCGCCCGGCGCAGGTCGCGCTCCTCGAGCAGCCGCCGCACTGCCGTCCCCTTGTGCGAGGCGACCGGCGGCAGCACCTCGAGGATCTTGCGTCCGTAGCGCGCGACGAGCCCATTCTCCCGAGCCGACTCTGCGATCGCGTCGAGCGAGCGTACCGCCTCCGCTTCGTCCCGGCCGCGGAAGTGGAAGGACACCGCCAGTCCCTTCACCTCGATCTCGTCTTGCGGCCATGGGGCGTCGGCCGCGAATGCCGCGAGCGTCCGGCGCCAGCGGTCGGCCTGCGGCTCGAGCTCGAGCCCGTGCGAACCGACGCAGACGACGCCGCCCACGCCGAGTCGCGCCCGCACGTCGTCGCCCGCGCGGCCGCTGACGACCGCGACGAGCGCGTACCGCTGAACGAGCCGCTCTACCTCCGCACGCGTCTCGGGCGGAGGCGCGGCGTCCTCCGGCCGCTCGACGATCGGCGCGAGAACCCCGTCGAAGTCGAGGAAGAGCCCTGCCTCGCCGGGCTCGGCTGCCAACCGCCCCAGCAGCAAGTCGGCGGTCACAGCCATGCGGCGAAGAATAGAGGCCCGCGAAAATGGCCATACTTCCCCCGTGCCCGAACTCGACGAGCTCTGGATTCCGCTGGTCGACGAGCCGATCGGCGGCATCGTCGATCGCGTTGTGCGAGAGGATCCTGCGCTTGCGGCGCTCATCGAGACGCCGCACCGCATCCTTGCCTTCAGGACCTTCGCCTACATCCGCACCGGGATTCTGCTCGGCCAGCTCCTCTTCGACCACGACGTTCCCGACTGGGATGGCTCGGAGAGCTGGGTGGACGCGCTGCTCCGCGACCCCGCCCACCGCGCCGCGATCGAGCGGGAGGTGCGCGCGGTCGCGGAGGAGATCGCCGCCGACCCGGAGTACGCCGACGACGAGCCCCTTGCGCCGGACGATGCCGCGCGCGACCGCTTCCGCACCTTCGCGCGAGAGCACCTCGGTCGCAGCGGCTAGCGCGACGTTCTAGTTTTTGCTGCCGTTCCCCTGGTAGGCGAATCCGTTGCCGCTCCCGAACAGCTTGCGCGCGAGGAGCCGTCGCACCGCCGGGCCCGTGATCGGGTTGAGGAGGAGGCCGAGCGCGATCCCGGCCAGGAGGATGAGGCCGTTCCGCGCAGCCTGCATCGGTTCCGGCGACTGGCGCCTCACTTTCTGGACGCGGCCGGCCGCGTGCCTCAGCTCGCCGATCGCGTTTCGTAGCTCGTCCTGCAGGCCCTTGTCCCCTGCGAGGCGTGTGGCGGCGTCCGAGACCTTGCGCTTCGATGCGAGCTCGTCGTAGACGGCGCGCGCCGAGCTGTAGGCGTTGCGGACGTTGTCGCGCAGCTCCTTGTCGCGAATCGCGCGCTCGACGTAAGGCCGCGCGCCCGCTGCTGCGCCGGCGACCCTTTCCTTCGTGTACGTCATCTCCGGTCCTTTCCGTCGTGGATGAAGCGGTGCCGCCCTATCCTTTCGAAGTCGGCGGTCGAATGCGGCCGTTCTGCCCGACTTACCCTCAGTGGGGCGCTGCCAAGCGCCTGAGGAGGGCTTCCGCGAGTCGCCGTGACGCCTCGTCAACGAGCTCGCCCTCGAAACGGGCTGCGCCTTGCGCCGCGTCGAGTAGCCGCTTTGCGTGTTCCACCTCGGCCGGTGAGGGGGTGAAGATGAAGTTGACCGGGTCGATCTGGCTCGGATGGATCACCCATTTCCCGTCGTAGCCGTGCTCGAGCGCGCGGCGCGCTGAAACGACGAGGCCGAGGTCGTCACCGAGCCGGGCATGCGGCCCGTCGACGGCCTGCAATCCGGACGCCCGCGCAGCCGCGACCACGCGCGCAAGCGCATGGTCGGTAGCTCCTGCGCCGATCGACAGCACCGGCACGCCGAGTGAGGCGGCGAGGTCGGCCGGGCCGAAGACGAGCGCCTCGAGCCCGTGCCCTGCTCCGCCGATCCGTTCCGCCTCGACGAGCCCGCGCGCCGTCTCGATCTGCGCCTCGAGCCCGATGCCCTCGGGAAGCAGCTCCGCCGCTGCGGACACGTCCTCCTGGGACTCGACCTTCGGGAGTACGACGACGTCGAGTCGCGCTTCCGCCGCCGCGCGGAGGTCGTCCTGCCACCACGGCGACGAGCGTGAGTTGACCCGGAGCGCGGTGGTCCGGCCGAGGGGCCCTCGCCGCAACGCCGCCACGGCGAGCTCGCGAGCTTTCTCCTTGTCTGCAGGCGCGACCGCGTCCTCGAGGTCGACGATCACCTCGTCCGCCGACAGCGATGGCGCCTTCGCGAGCATGCGCTCGCTCGAGGCTGGGACACTCAGGCACGTACGGCGGGCGCGCGCGGGCACGCGCGAACGCTAACTCGTCGGCTCAGGCAGCTCCTCCAGCGCCGGCTCGGCACGGCGCTTGCCGATCGCCCGCGCGAGGAGCGCCGCAGCCGGCGCGAGCGCGGTCGCGCCCGCGAGGAGGGCGGCTCGAATCCCCCAGATATTCCCGATCACGCCGAGGACGGGGCCTCCGGCGGTCTGTCCGATCGCGTCCGCCTGGCCGCTGATCGAGAACACGGTCGCTCGGACGCTCGAGTCGGTGATCTGCTCGTTGAGCCAGATCGTGTAGAGCGGGTCGGCAAGGTCGCGCGCGAGGAAGACGCCGAGGAGCGCAGCGATCGCCGCCCACGCCGACCAGGCGACGGCGAACATGACCATCGCTCCCAGTTCGAGGACGACGCAGGCGAGGAGCGCTGCAGAGATCGTCTCCGATCCCTCGCGCTCGAAGCGGCGAATCAGGAAGGTCGTGCCGGCGAAGCCGCCCGCCATGCCGACGAGCCAGAAGACCCCGAACCAAACGACCGGGCTCAGGTGGCCGACGGCGGGGAGCCCAACATCGCGGAGGAAGTGCGCCTCCTTCAAGCGGTCGAAGCCCTCGCTCGACATGCCGCCGAAGACTCCGACCGCGACGAGGAGGACGATCACCGGGGCGGCTCGCGCGTACCGAGCTCCGGCCACCGCGGTCGTCCGCATCTCACGGAAAGGAGAGTGACGCTCCTCCCGAGGACGGCGCGCGAATCCGTGCTCCTCCATGAGCACGATGCAGGCGAGGCCGCACGAGATCGTGAACGCGCCGCCGAGCACGACCCCGGCGCGCAACGACGCAACGCCGACCGCGACCTGGAGGAGGAGTCCGACGACCGCTCCGGCCTGGCCGTAGCGGGCGGCGCGGAGGAAGATCCGGCCGGCTCGCTCGGCGCCGCATTCGTCTGCGACCCACGCCTCTTCTGCGCCGCTCGTGAACGTGTACGCGATCCCCCACAGCGCCCAGAGCACGATCACGAGCCCCGGCGTGGAGACGAGCCCGACCGCGACCGTCGCGGTTCCCATCCCGAGGTAGCCGACGATCAGCGACAGGCGCCGGCTGTACGTGTCCGCGACGACGCCGGTCGGCACCTCGAAGAGGAAGACCGCGCCCTCCATCGCTGTCCCCATGAGAACGAGTTGGAGCGGGGAGAGGTGCAGCGTCCGGACGAGATACACGGCCATCACGACCCACGTCGGCATCCGCAGCGCGAAGGACAGTCCGTAGTAGAGCGTCTCCGCCGACGGGCGTTTCACGGCTTCTCCCAGACGGAGACGTGCTTCGTGCTCTCGGCGGTGAGCGGGGACCGATCCCAGTCCGCCCAGCGTTCGCGCAGCCGCAGGCCGGCGAGTTGAGCCATGAGGTCGAACTCGCCGGGGGAGGCCGAGCGAAACGGCATCGAGATGCGTCGCCAGCTTCCGTCGACGAGCGTGAAGTGGTGGGAGACGAGTCGCTGCGTGTCGGCGTCGTATTCGTCCACCCCGACATGCGTGTCGCTGAGGTCGAACACCGTGAGGTGCTGTTTGTTCTTCGTTCCCACCTCGACGACGAAGCAGCCGCCCGGCTCGAGGTGCGCGGCGGCGTTCGCGAACGTCGCGACCTGTCCCTCCTGGGTCGTCTGGTTGCTGATCGAGTTGAAGACGATGTAGACGAGCGAGAACGGGCGGTCGACATGGATCGTCGCGTAGTCGCCGATCGCGACCGGGATCGCATCGGTCTTCTTGTGCAGCTCGGCGACCATGTCGGGCGAGAGGTCGATGCCGGCGACATCGACGCCGCGCTTGGCAAGCGGCACGGCGATCCGGCCGGTGCCGATCGCCAGTTCGAGCGCGCCGCCGCCGGCAAGCGGAAGAAGGAAGTCCACAACCGGCACGACCGGCATCTCCGCCGTGTCCGCGTCGTAGCGGGCCGCGACTTCCCCGGCGAACCAGTCCTTCACAGCGGCAACGCCCGCCGCACGCTGATCGAGATGTTCCGCGTGATATAGCCGAGCCGCTCGTTGACGGCGCGCATGTTCTCGTTGCCGGTCTGCGTCCACGTGTAGATCTCGCGGATGCCCTGCTCCGCCGCCCACGCAATCGTGGTCTCCTTGAGCGCGCGCGCGAGGCCGCGGCCGCGCCAGTCGCGGCGGACGGTTGTGAGGACGTTCTCGGCCCTGTCCGGCCGATCGGGGTCCGGGGCGAGCCCCGCCATGCCCACGATCTCGCTGTCGGTGAAGGCGACGAACGTCGCCTCGGGGTATGTCACCCATTCCGCCTCCCACTGCTCGGGCGTGATCTCGACCTTGCGCGGCGTCGGCATGTCCTCGAAGGCCTGCAGCGCAAGCTCGTGGTAGAGCTTCCGCAGCACGCCCGGACGCTCGGCCGCCGAGATCACTTCGATGCCGTCGGGCAGCGAGGGCCACGGCTCGTCGGCGGCCACGCTGCGCACCTGCTCGACCTGGCGGCCGGTTTCGGTGAAGCCGAACCGTTGCGCGAAGGCGAAGGAGCCCGGGTCGTCGACCATCGAGCCCACCTCGCCGTAGCCGCACGTCTCGGCATGTGAGGCGAGCTGCTCCAGCAGCGCCGTCCCGATGCCTTGCCGGCGGTGCGCGGGCAGCACGCGCGGAGTCACGGCGCCTCCGCCCATGTCGCTCTTCGACGCGCTGCCCGATCCCGCCAGCTCCCCGTCCCGGTGGGCGAGGAGCATGAAGCTGCCGCCGGCGCGGAGCTCGGCGACCGACGCGGTCCGCTCGTTCGGCAGGATCGCCAGACGCACGCTGCGCCAGAGCTCGAGCTCGTCGTCCGTCTCGGCTGCGCGCAGCTCGATCATCCGGACCGCTTCAGCTTTCCGTGTTTCTTCGCGTGCCGCTCGCCGACCCGGAAGACCGCGAGCCCGATCGGCGTCGCCAGGACGGCGATGATCAGCAGCGGCCAGACGTCGGCCCACGCGAGGCCGGCCCCGTGGATGATGGAGTTCCGGTCGCCGCGGAGCACGTAGGTCGCCGGCGAGATCTTCGCGATCCACTGCATCCACTCCGGCATCACGTTCACCCGGTAGTAGACGCCCGAGACGGCGAGCATCACGCCCTGCGCGACGAAGCCGAGCTGCGCGCCCTTCTCGGGCGAGATCAGCGGCAGCACCGAGGTCATGATCCCGACGCCGATGAACGAGAGCGACCCGAGCGCGAGCAGGGCGAACGCCGCGCCGTAGTTCGCCTGCGGTGCGTGGATGCCGACGAACGCGGCGACGGCGAAGAAGAGGATCGTCGCCCGGATCAGCCCGTAGAGCACCGCGAACGCCCCCTGCCCGAACAGGTGGACGAGGCGCGAGAGCGGCGCCATGAACGTGTACTCGATCGTCCCTTCCCAGCGCTCCCAGGCGACCGTCTCCGTCATGAACTCGAAGATGATCCCGAGGAACGCCCAGATCGTCGCGCCGACGAGCAGCCTCGTCGCCAGTGTGTTCTCGGCGGCCGCATGCAGGCCTGCCGACCGCGCGATGAAGACGATCGTGAGTGTGTTCGCGATCGTCCAGACCATGAACGCCAGGTCCCACAGGAAGTAGCGCTTCGTGAGGTAGACGTTCCGCTCGACGATCCCGAACAGGCCGACGAGTTGGTTGCGCATCTCGATGGCGTACTCGCTCATGCGAACACCTCCCGGTACTCGTCGTCTTCGTCCTGGCCTTCGTTCTCGAACTCCCGCCCGGTCGCGGCGAAGAACGCCTGCTCGAGCGTCGGCACGCCGAACCGCCGCTTCACGTCCTCGACCGGCTCGAGGAAGAGCAGCCGGCCGCGGTCGAGGATCCCGACCCGGTCGGCGAGTGTCTCCGCCTCGGCCATGTCGTGCGTGCAGAGGAGGATCGTGGCGTCGTGCTCGGCCCGCACCGCGCGGATGAACTCCTGTACCTCGAGCTTCGAGCGCGGGTCCAGCCCCGTCGTGGGCTCGTCGAGCAGGAGCAGGACGGGCGAGGTCAGGAGCGCCCTGGCGAGGGCGACCTTCTGCTGCATCCCGCGCGACAGGTGCTCCATCGACTCGCCGCGCCGCTCGGGCGGGAAGCCGACGCTGGCCAGGATCTCGGGCACGGCCGTGCGTGTCTGGCGCGGCGTCATCCCGTAGAAGCGGGCCGCGTAGGAGAGGTTCTCCGCGGCGGACATCTTCTTGAAGAAGCTCGCCTCGACCGAGACGCGGTTGACGAGCCGGCGGATCGTCGACGCCTCGCGATCGAGGTCGTGGCCGAAGATCCGCGCCTCGCCACCGTTGCCGATCAAGAGCGTCGAGAGCAGGCGGACGAGCGTCGACTTCCCCGAGCCGTTCTGGCCGAGGATGGCGACGCACTCGCCACGGGCGATCGTGAAGGTGATGTCGTCGAGCGCCGGCCACGGACGCTTGCGCGCGAAGCGGCCCGCGTTGCGGTCACGGCGCAGGAACGTCTTCCGCAGGTCGCGCACCTCGACGGCCGGTGCGCCGCGGTCTAGACGTGTCGTCAGGTCGGTTGTGGGTGTTGCGACAGAGGACATGCTGCTCCTTCGAAATGAAGTGGGAACTGAGGACGGAAACCGCCACTACGGGCGGTGCGCGGACCTAAAGGGCGCCGCGCGCTCCGGCCGGGCGACCGCAACTGCCCACCGGAATCCGATCCATCAAGTTCTCGAGCAACATGGCCCGCGAAGGCTAGGCGCAGTTGCGGACGACGTCAAGAGTTGTGGCTTTGCAGGCGCTTCTCACCAGCTCCGAGCTGCCAGCGAATCGAGCGCTGCGTTCCGTCGTCGTCGTAGGTCACCCAGGCGGCTCGCTCGCCGAGGATCTCAAAGTAGTGGGAGTCCGGCCGCGGACGCCACTTGATCAGCTCCCAGAAGAGGTCGTCGAGTTTCCCCTTGAGGCTCTCGTCGGTGAGGACGTCGGCGCGGCCTCCGAGCTTGAACTCAGGATCACCGCCCTTGGCGGTCACCGGTGCGTGGACGTAGACGCGAGGGTCGCGCAGCAGGTCGAGCGCCTTGAGCGAGCGCGGAATCATGTTCACGAGCAGGTGGCCGTCGATGATGTACGCCTCGACCGGCGTGATCCGTGGTGAGCCGTCCTTCGTGAGCGTGCCGACGAGCACGAACTGAAACCGATCGATCAGCTCGCGGCCGTTCGCGGCGATCTCCGGGGCCGCCTGCTCGAACTCCTGCCACGTGAGCACGCACGGAAGCGAAGCAAATGACGCCCGCCGACGACGGTGCTAGCGTCGTCGGCAGGTGGTTCGCCGGAGCAGGCGGGCCGCCGAGGCGATGGAGCCTCGCGACCGAAGCGGTCGCGGGGCTTTTTTCTTGGTCCTGGAGGTCACATGGTCAAGGTCGAGGCGGTGGTCGTGAGAGAGCGGGTCGAGACTGTGATCGACGCCGTCGAGGAGGAGACCGGCCACGTCGGCGTCACCGTCGTGGAAGCAATCGGGCACGGACGCGAGCGCGGCGTGACGCACGAGTACCGCGGACGCACGTTCGAGTCGCGCTTCCTCCCCAAGGCGCTTCTCACCTTCGTCGTCGAAGACGAGGTCGCCGGACAGGTCGTCGCCTCGATCGCGGATGCCGCCTGCACGGGCCACGAATCCGGGGACGGGCTCTGCTGGACGTCGCCGCTCGCGCACGTCGTCCACCACCGCACAGGGGAGCGTCTCGGATGACTCATCATCAGCTGCTGATCGCGATGAACACGGTCTGGGTCGTCGTCGCGGCTGTCCTCGTGATGTTCATGCAGGCGGGTTTCGCCTTCCTCGAAGCGGGGTTGACGCGGATGAAGAACGCCGCTCACGTCGCAGGCAAGAACGTCCTCGTCTTCGGCGTCGCGTCCCTCGTGTACTGGCTCGTCGGCTTCGGGCTCGCATTCGGGAACGGGAACGGCGTCCTCGGCACGCACGGCTTCGCTCCGTCGGTCGCCGCGCTGCTTGCGGTGGGGAAGGCGCCATTCGCAGCATTCGCGGGGATCCCTGGGGCCGCCGGTTGGCTGTTCGAGGTGGTGTTCGCCGGCGTCTCGCTCGCGATCGTCTGGGGCGCCATGGCCGAGCGGGCGAAGCTCTGGGTCTACTTCGCCTTCGGCGCCGTCTTCACGGTCGTCTACTCGCTCGTCTCGCACTGGATCTGGGCGCCCGGGGGCTGGCTGCAGCGGTTCGGGATGCAGGACTTCGCGGGCTCGACCGTGGTCCACTACCAGGGCGCGCTTGCCGCGCTCGCCGGTGCGCTCCTGCTCGGCCCGCGGATCGGGAAGTTCGGCCACGACGGCCGGGCGAATGCGATTCCCGGCCACAACATGCCGTACGCGGTGCTCGGGACGCTGATCCTCTGGTTCGGCTGGTTCGGCTTCAACTCGGGCTCGACCCTCGGTGTCGCGACGGGCGGTCACGTCGGCTTCTTCGGCTACGTCGCAGTGACGACGAACCTCGCCGCCGCGGCCGGCGGCGTGGGCGGGATTTGCGTCGCATGGCTCGTCCTCCGCAAGCCGGACGTGTCGATGATGCTGAACGGCGTCCTCGCGGCGCTCGTGGCGGTGACGGCTGCGTGCGGTTTCGTCGCGCCGTGGGCCGCGATCGTGATCGGCTTCGTCGCTGCCGGGGTCGCGGTCGTGGCGGTTCCGCTCGTCGAACGGCTCGGCATCGACGACCCGATCGGCGCCGTCGCCGTGCACGGGCTCGCCGGGGTCTGGGGGACGCTCGCGACCGGGCTCTTCGCACTCCCTTCGCTCGCGGCAACCGTCGGAGTTGGCCGCGCCGGCCTCCTCTACTCCGGATCGCCGGTGCAGCTGGGCGTGCAGGCGCTCGGGCTCGTCGCAGTCGGCGCCTTCACCTTCGTTGCCTCGTTCGGATCGCTCTGGATCATGAAGCGGTTGTGGGGGATCCGTGTCGAGCCATACGTCGAGACGGCAGGGCTCGACGTCGCGGAGCACGGCATGTGGGGCTATCCGGAGTTCTACATCCCGGTCCCCGGCGGCTACGGGACGGAGGCGCATGGGCATCTCGGCCTCTCGCACCGTCACGCTCACGCGCCGGCGCCGCGGCTTGCGCCCGCCGCCGACGCTGCCGGATAGGGTCGGCCTCGTGCCCTCGCTCTCGACCTACGCCGTGTTCCTCGCGACCGCGATCGCGTTGTTGGTCGTGCCCGGGCCGGCCGTGCTCTACGTCGTCACGCGCAGCATCGAGATGGGCCGCGGCGGAGGCCTCGCGTCGGTCGCAGGGATCACGACCGGCACCGTGGTGTTCGTCGGGCTCGCCGCAGCGGGGCTCTCTTCGCTTCTGCTCGCCTCGACCACCGCATTCGACGCTGTGCGCTATGCCGGAGCCGCCTACCTCGTCTTTCTCGGCGCACGGCGCCTGCTGGGACGTGGGGTCGACGAGACCGACGCCGAGGCACCGCCGCGGACGCGCCAACGGGCCTACATGCAAGGCATCGTCGTCAACCTCACAAACCCGAAGACGATCGTCTTCATCTTCGCCTTCCTCCCGCAGTTCGTCGATGCGGACGCGCACCACGTGTGGCTACAGGTGGTCGTGCTCGGACTCAGCTTCGCGGCGCTCGGCTTCCTCAGCGATAGCATGTACGCGCTTGCGGCCGGGACGATCGCCGACCGGCTGCGAGGGTCCCAGGGGATCGCCCGCGTGCAGCGCTGGTTCGGCGGCAGCGTTCTCGTCGGTCTCGGAATCCTCGCGGCCGTGTGGTCGCCGAGCCACGCACGGTGATCGTTCGCGACCTCGGCGTGGAGGACTGGCCGTCGGTGCGTGCGATCTACGAGGACGGCATCCGCAGCGGCGCGACCTTCGAGACCGAGCCTCCTTCTTGGGAAGCGTGGGACGCGGCGCATCCCGAGGTGCGGCTCGTCGCGGAGCGCGACGGCGCCGTCGTCGGCTGGGCGGCCCTGTCCCCATACTCCCCGCGCCACTGCTACCGGGGGGTCGGCGACGTGAGCGTCTACGTCAGTGAGTCGGCGCGCGGCGCTGGCGTCGGCCGTCTCCTCCTCGAGGGGCTGGTCGAGCGCTCGGAACAGGCCGGCTACTGGACGCTGAGCGCCGGTGTCTTCCCGGAGAACGAGGTGTCGATCCGGCTGCACCAGGCATGCGGCTTTCGCATCATCGGTGTCCGGGAGCGGCTCGGCGAGCTCGGCGGGGTGTGGCGCGATGCGGTCTGGCTCGAGCGGCGCTCGCAGGTCGTGGGCGCGTGAGCTTCTATCTCGTCGGCGCAGTCGCCGACAAGGCGCGTGCCGCGATCGTGATCAATTACTTGCGCGACGCCGATCGTGTCACCGAGTCCCCGCACGGCGGCTTGCCCCGACTCGCAACGATCGAGGTGACGCCGGAGGAGGTCGGCCCGAACGCGGTTCGGCTCGACGAAGCGTCACGCCGGAAGCTGGTGGCCGCCGGCGTCGACCCGGATCAGGTCGAGCAGGAGCTTCGCGGAATGAAGCGCGGAGACCGCAAGCTGCTCGCGGACGTCGTCTACGGCGCCAAGGGCGACGCTCCGCGCTCGGAGATCGACGAGCAGCTGCGCTGGTTCGGCATCGTTCCGACCGAGGAGGAGGAAGAGCGCATCGCCCGGGGCGAAACGGTGACGTTTCTGCTGGACGCGTGAGATATCAGTTCCTCGACTGCCGCTGGGACATCGGAGATCGCGAGGCAGGCCGTCGTCAGTACCTGGCGGGTCACATTCCGGGCGCGTCGTTCCTCGACGTCGACGAGGACCTCTCTGATCTGTCGGTGCCGGACGCGGGCCGGCATCCGCTGCCCTCCGCCGAGAAGTTCGCCGCTGCTGCCGGTCGAGCCGGCATCGGCACGGGCGTCTTCGTCGTCGCGTACGGCTCGATGGGCGGTGCCGAGCGGCTCTGGTGGTTGCTCCGGCACTTCGGGCACGACGACTGTGCCGTCCTGCTCGGTGGGATCGACGCCTGGGGAGGCGAGCTCCGAACGGGTGAGGAGCAGGTCGAGCCGCCCGAGTTCGTGCCGCGCGAGCGCGAGGGCGACACGATCGCGGCGGAAGAGATCGCGCGCCGGCTCGCCGACCGGTCGCTCTTGCTCCTCGACGCACGCACGGCGAACCGCTGGCGCGGCGAGCCGAACGAGATCGACGATCCGCCCGGCCGGATCCCGGGCGCGGCCAATGCTCCGTGGAACGAGCCGCTCCCGGAGCTGCTGCCCGGCGAGCTCGTTGCCTACTGCGGCTCGGGCGTGACGTCCTGCGTCACCCTCCACCGTGCGTGGCTGTCCGGCCGCGAGGGCCGCCTCTATCCCGGATCGTGGAGCGAGTGGTCGAAGCGCCGTCTGCCGCTCGAGCGCGGCTAGCGGCGCAACAGACCCGCGCTCGCCGCCGTGAGCGCGAGCTTCGTCAGCGCCTGCGGACGTCGCGCGGCTCTGACCGTCGTGCGCAGCGCCGCCGCAAACTCCTCGACGTCGGCGTCCGTCAGGACGAGCGGCGGCAGGATCCGGATCACCGCCATGTCGTGGCCGGCGACCTGGCTGAGGATGTGGTGCTTGGTGAAGAGCGGCACGACGACGAGCTGCGCGAACAGGCCGCGCTGCGCGCGCTCGATCATGCGGTACGTCATGCGGCCGCCGCCCGCCGGCTCGCCGAACTCGATCGCCCAGGCGAGCCCGAGCCCGCGCACGTCTTGCACGACCTCGAACTCATCCACGAGTGGTCTTGTCAGCTCGAGGAGCCGCTCGCCAAGCCGCGCGCTCTCCTCCACGAGCCGCTGCTCGCGGAACTCGTGCAGCGTCGCGAGTCCCGCCGCCATCGCGAGCTCGTTCGGCGCGAACGTCGAGCCGTGCGACATCGCGTGCGACATCGAGTCGAACACGGCCTCGTGTACCGAGCGCGCCATGAGGAGCGCGCCGACCGGGACGTAGCCGCCCGAGAGCGACTTCGCGACCGTGACGAGATCCGGCTCGAGGCCCCAGTGCTGGAACGCGAACATCCGGCCCGTTCGGCCGAATCCGGTCATCACCTCGTCGACGCAGAAGAGCGTCCCGTAGCGGCGGCACAGCTCCTGGGCGCTCTCGAGGTATCCGTCGGGCGGCAGATGGACTCCCTTCCCCTGCACCGGTTCGACGATGAAAAGTGCGACGTCCTCACGGCGCAGTTGCTTCTCGAGCGCTGCGAGGTCCCCGAACGGAACCTGCTCGAATCCCGGGAGAAGCGGCTGGAACCGCGCCGTGAACTCGGCGTTGGCGTTCGCCGAGAGGGCGCCGAGCGTAAGCCCGTGGAAGCCGTGCTCGGCGGAGACGACTCGCTCGCGTTTCGTCGCCGCGCGCCCGAGCTTGAGTGCCGCCTCGACCGCTTCGGTGCCCGAATTCGTGAACAGGCAACGCTCGATCCGGCCGCCGGCGAGCCCGATCAGCTCCTCGGCCAGCAGGCCGGGAAGAAGCGTCGTCCCGAGCGCGAGCATGCCCGGCGTCTCGAGCTCGAGCGCCTCGATGAGTGCCGCTCGGATGCGCGGGTTGTTTCGGCCGACGCCGTACATCCCGAAACCGCCGAGCAGGTCGAGGTACCGCGTCCCGTCGGCGTCGAAGAGGTATGCGCCCTCGGCGCGGGCCCACGTGCGGTCGAAGCCGATCGTGCGCAGCACGCGCACGAACTGCGGGTTGATCGTGCGCGCCCAGAGCTCGAGATCCTCGCCGCGCCGCGAGTCGAGCACGCCGGCCAGGCTGAAATCGCTCATCGAGCAGGACTCTAGCTCCGGGTTTTCCTTCCCGGCCTAGGGGTAGCCGGACCTCATGACGGGCGCAGGGAAGCTGGTTCTGCGGGCCACGATCGGCGGCTACTTCTTCGGCCACGGGATGCAGAAGCTCGCCGGTTGGTTCGGCGGCGGCGGGCCCGACGGGACCGGAGAGCAGTTCGAGCAGATCGGTCTGCGGCCGGGCCGCGAGAACGCGTTGCTCGCGGGTGCCGCCGAGGCCGCCGGTGGCTCGCTCCTCGCGCTCGGGCTCTTCACGCCTGCGGCCGTGAGCATGCTGACCGGCGTGATGACGAACGCGATCCGCTACGTCCACTTACAGAACGGCCTGTGGGTCACCGACGGCGGCGTCGAGTATCCCGTTGTGATGCTCGCCGCGCTGGCCGCGATCGCGGAAGACGGGCCCGGACGTTTCTCGCTCGACGAGTCTCTTGGAACCGGGATTCGCGGTCCGGTCGTGGCCGCAGTGGCGATGACCGCCGGAGCTGCCGGCGCCCTCTACGTGGCCGAACGCGGACAGGAGCTCCTCAAAGCGCCCGACGCGGACGAGGCGTTGAGCCGTTCTGTGGAGCAGGTCGGGGCCGAGAGCTAGGAACCCGCGAACCGCGCGAGCAGCCGCTCGGCGTACCAGTCCTCCCAGCGCTCCTCACGCGGCTCGGTCGAGTAGACGCGATCGAGCTCGACGAGCGTGTGGACGAGATGGCTGCGCACGGGTGTCGAGCCGAGAAGCTGCGGCAGCTCGGAGAGCGTGAGCAGCCACTCGGCGTACCACGATGCCCAGTCGGGATCGTCGCCGTCCACGATGCGATAGACGACGTGATGCGTTTCGGCGGCCTCGTGCAGGAGGTCAGCGATTCTGTTGGTGTCGCTCATGGGCCGATCCTCCCATGCCGAGCACGGCCGCGGGGCTGGACGCCCTTCGTGCAGTACGCGATGATCGCGCGGGGACGATGGGAAAGGAGCCACTCGGCATGTCTGTAAACGAGACCGATGTCAATCCGAACAAGGCGCTGTGGGAGAAGGGTGACTTCACGCGGATCGCGGCCGCGATGCGCGAGAGCGGTGAGGCTCTCGCCGGCAGCTTGGGAATCACGCCGGGGCTCGATGTCCTCGATCTCGGTTGCGGAGACGGCACCACTGCGGTGCCGGAGGCACAGCTCGGAGCGAACGTGCTCGGCGTCGACATTGCACGCAACCTGGTCGCCGCGGGCAATGCTCGGGCGGAGAGCCTCGGGCTTTCCAACCTCCGTTTTCAAGAGGGCGATGCGACGAACCTGACCGGCCTCGCGGACGACAGCTTCGACCTGGTCGTGTCGATCTTCGGCGCGATGTTTGCGCCGCGGCCGTTCGACGTCGCGAAGGAAATGGTGCGCGTGACTCGCCCGGGCGGCCGGATCGTGATGGGGAATTGGATCCCGAACGATCCGACCTTCGTCGCCCAGCTCCTCCGGGTCAGCATGGCGTACTCGCCGCCTCCGCCCGAGGGCTTCATCAGTCCCATGACGTGGGGGGTCGAGGAGAACGTGCTCGAGCGGTTCGGCGCGGCCGGCATCCCGACCGAGAACATCACGTGCGAGCGGACGATGTTCCTCTTCGAGACGCTGGGCACGCCGTCGGAGTACCTCGCGGACTTTCGGGACTACTACGGGCCGACGATGAACGCCTATGCGGCGGCTGCTGCGGACGGCCGCGAGGCCGAACTGCACTCCGAGCTCGAGGCGCTCGTTGACGAGCACAACACGGCGGCGGCCGGCGAGGGGACCTCAATCGAGGCTGCGTACCTGCGCGTAACCGTCGTGGTCTGAACCGCGGCACAATGTCCCGCGGCCCCCGTAGCTCAGTGGATAGAGCAGCGGTTTCCTAAACCGCGTGCGCATGTTCGATTCATGCCGGGGGCATGAAGAACTCCCTGCGGAGCGACCATTTCTCAAACGAGGCATCACGCGCCGACTTGGACGTCTGGTGCCTTCTGCCGCGGTTTCGACAGCGGCGCGCACGATCGAGTCCGTGGAGTGAAGCGGTCTAAAGCCGACCTGCCAGCGGCTTTGTCGCGGGGGCTCCTGATGAGGGCACCTGCTTCGTACGCTCTTGCAGGGTGAGGGTGGGACCAGGGAAATTCCGGATAGCGGAGAGTCCTTGGGCGAGGCAGGCTCGGAGCATGACCGAAAACATCACCGATAACCATGCTGTGCGGCGGCTCGAGCGGAGCTCGTCCGAGCGAATGCTCGCCGGAGTCTGTGGCGGTCTGGGCCGCTACTTCGATCTCAACCCGACCTTCTTTCGCGTCGGCTTCGTTGTTCTAACTCTGCTCGGAGGCGCAGGAGTTCTCGTCTATCTGGCCGCTGCGCTCGTCATGCCCGGCGAGGGGAGGGAACGCTCGCTCGCGGAGCAGGTACTTGCGGAACGGAAGGAGCGGCCCTGGCCGTTGATCGGCCTCGCGATCGTCGGCGTAGCGCTGATCGTTCTTCTCTCCCGTGCGGCGCTGCGGCCGGCGGCCGGTGCCGGCTGGGTCTTCGTTCTCGTAATTGGCCTCGTCGTCCTGTGGGTGAGCCGCAGTGCTCGCTGGCGCGGCCGCCTCTTTCGAGTGCTCTTGGCGCTCGTCGTCGCGACGCTGGCCGCCTTCGTCACCGCCATCGTCCTCGCGTTCTCATGGTTCAACGTGAGCCTGAGCGACGGTGTCGGCGACCACGTCTACGCACCGGGGACGGCGGCGGCGATTGCTCCGTTCTACCGGCTCGGCGTTGGGAGCATGCGGATCGACCTATCCGGAATTCAGCCGGCCGGGAAGGAGCTGCAGGTGAAGGCGAAGGTCGGTGTCGGCGAGTTGCGAATCGTCGTCCCCGATGGTGCCCGGGTCCAGGTGAATGCGCGTGCGAAGCTCGGGGACGTGCACGTGCTGCGGCTGGAGGACTCCGGGCGGAATGCCATCGTCCGGACCGGTTCTGGCGGCGGCTATGTGATCGACGCCCGCGTCGGGCTGGGGAGGATCGACGTCGTCCGCGCAGGCTGAACGGACCGCGCCGCTCTTCGAGCGGAGTAGCGACGACCGCGTGCTCGCGGGCGTGTGCGGTGGTATCGCCGCGCGGCTCGCGGTCGACGCGACCCTCATCCGGCTGATCTTCGCGATCCTGGCGCTCGCGGGCGGCGCGGGAATCCTCGTCTACTTCGCGCTCTGGATCTACGCGCGAAGTCGACGGACGCTACCGGCCGCGGCCCTGTTCGCTGTGGCGTCCGCCGCGACCTTGTTCGCGCTCGGGCTGTCGGGGACGACCCTCCTCGGGGCGACACTGCTCGTTGCTGGGCTGGCCACGGTTCTCGCCGGCGGCGGGTCGTTGCGCCCTGGGGGCTCGCTTCCTCGACTCGGTCTCGTCTTGCTCATCGCCGGCGCGGTGATCCTCTTTGGCCGGCGCGGCGCGACCGGCGCGTTTCTCGCACCGGGCGCCGTGGCCGGTGCGCTCCTGCTAGTCGTGGGCCCGTGGCTGTGGCAGCTGGCCGTCGAGCACGCGGAGCGCGTGCGGTTGCAGGAGCGGGCCGAGGTCGCCGCCCGGATCCACGACTCAGTACTGCAGACGCTCGCGCTGATCCAGCGGCATGCGGGCGATCCGGCACGCGTCGCCACGATCGCACGCCGGCAGGAGCGCGAGCTGCGCCGCTGGCTGTACGGCAGCGGCGTTGCCGACGCAGACAGTCTCGTCGCGGCGCTCGCAAACGCGGCCGCCGATGTCGAGGAGCTGCACGGCGTGCCGATCGAGCTCGCGAGCGCGGGCGATGCCCTGCTCGACGACCGCGGGCGCCAGGTCGTGCTCGCCGCGCGCGAGGCGATGATCAACGCCGGCAAGTTCTCGGGAGCGGCCGAGATCGCGGTCTACGTTGAGGCAGGCACGGACGGAGTCTCCGTGTTCGTCCGTGACCGCGGCACCGGATTCGACCGCAGTGCGGTCGCAGCTGACCGGCGCGGCCTGACCGAGTCGGTTGAGGGACGGCTTGCCCGCGCCGGCGGGACCGCGACCATCGTCACGGCTCCCGGCGCGGGAACCGAGGTCGTGCTGCGGCTGCCACGGAGCGACCAATGAAGCGGCGCGTGATTCTCGTCGATGACCACGAGCTGTTTCGCACTGGCGTGCGGGCTGAACTTGCGAGCGCGGTCGAGGTCGTCGGGGAGGCCGGCACCGTCGCCGAGGCAGTGCCCCTGATCCGCGAGCATGACCCCGACGTCGTGCTGCTTGACGTCCACCTCCCCGACGGCGGCGGCGAAGGCGTGATCGCTGGAGTGGCACAGGAGCGGCCCGGCGTGAAGTTCCTCGCGCTCTCGGTCTCCGATGCGGCCGAGGACGTGATCGGCGTCATCCGCGCCGGCGCCCGCGGCTACGTGACGAAGACGATCTCGGGCGTCGAGCTCGCCGATGCAATCGAGCGTGTTGCGCAAGGAGACGCCGTGTTCTCGCCGCGGCTCGCAGGCTTCGTGCTTGATGCATTCCGCGCCGGTGAGCCGCTCGGCGGCGACGCGGAACTCGACAATCTGACCCCGCGCGAGCGCGAGGTACTGCAGCTGATCGCACGCGGCTACCGCTACAAGGAGATTGCCGCCCAACTGTCGCTTTCGACCAAAACCGTGGAAGCCCACGTCTCCAGCGTCCTCCGCAAGCTCCAACTCACCTCACGGCACGAACTCTCGCGTTGGGCCCAGCAACGCCGACTCGTATGACCCGGTGCCGCTCCGGCGATGAACGTAACGCGGGCAAGCGGTTCTACACACCGCTCGGACGCGCCCCCGTCACGGGCAAAGGCGGAGGCTCTGGCTCAGCGCGCGCGCCTACTGATGCTCGGGCAGCAGCGCGAGGCGGCGGTGGAGGTCGCAACGCAGGCGCTGGAACTGAGCGAGGCGCTCGGGATCGATGTGCTTCAGGCGTCGGCGTTGATCGCGCGCGGCACCGCTCGAGTCGAAGAGAACCACGATCTGCGTCGAGGGATCGAGATCGCCGAGCGGTCGAAGGGCTTCGACCAGCTCTTCCGCGGCCTGAACAATCTCGGCGAGCAGCTGATCTCGACCGGGAAGCTCGACGAGGTCTCTGCCATCTATGCACGCGTTCTCAACGAGAGCGAGCAACTCGGCTTCGCGACGCAGCTGCTCTGGGCCCGCGCGCAAGACTGCTTCGTTCGGTATCTCAAGGGCGAGTGGGACCGGGCGCTCGAGCTTGCGACAACACTCCTCGGTAGCGAGGCGAGTTATCTGGAATCTCAGCTGCAACTGCTGCGTGCGCTGATCCGATATGCGAGAGACGACGTCACTGGTGCACTCGCCGATGCCCAGGCCGGGGTCGATGCTTCGCGGCGCGCCAAGGACAAGCAGGCAGTCGGACCGGCGGTCGCGACACATTCGCTCCTGCTCGCGCGGGAAGGGCGGGCGGCCGAAGCCGGAGCGCTCTTCGACGAGCTGCTCACTGTCTGCCGTGAGCACGATCAGCTTCCCTACTTCACCTGGGCGCCGCCGCTCGCGTGGACGGCGGTCGAGCTCGGCCGCACCGAGGAACTTCGACCAGTCATGGGCTACCACGTGCGCAGCGTCTGGGTCGACGGCGGCGCGGCCGCCTGCGAAGGGGATTTCGCCGCAGCCGCCTCGATTCTCGCTGACGCGTCGGCACCGGATGCCGCAGAAGCTGCGCTCTACGCCGCTCGCCGCTACCGCTTAGGCGTCGCCGGATTGCCAGCGGTTCTGGACACCGCTTCTTACGCACGCGGTGGTGGTCAACCTCGCCGTCAGCAAAGGGAAAAGGCCCGCTCGGGCTTGATTCTCACGCGCGAATTGCCGATTGGGGCGACGTGGGACACCCGCCGACAGGTCGCGGCATCGTCGAGGCGTCATCCAGCTTTGCGGCCACGCTGCTCTCGGAGCGGCGGTCTTCGAGCGGTCGTGTCCTCTGGCTGCGCTTGCTGCCGGCCGGAGTCTTCGTTGTCGTTGCGAGCAGCGTGCTCTCGTGGGCCGGTGAGCGCAGTGCCCTCTATGGCCCATTCGACCTCGTCGCCTTCACGGTGCTCATGGTCGCCGCCCTCGTGGGTCTCGTCTGGCAGGCGGCGCGGCTGCTCGACAAGGCGAACGCCGGGAATCGCGCGATCGAGGCTCACTATCAGCGCCTCGTCGAGCAGCTCCCGCTCGTCGTCTACGTCGACGAGCTGGACGACAACGCGAGCAACATTTACACGAGCCCGCAGGTTGAGCCGCTGCTCGGGTACACGATGGAAGAGTGGGTCACCGACCCGGACCTCTTCATCAACATCCTGCACGCGGACGACCGCGAGCGGGTGATCGGCGAGATCAAGCGGACGAATGAATCGGGTGAGCGGTTCGTCTCCGAGTACCGCGTGCTCGCGAAAGACGGCCGCATCGTCTGGATCAGGGACGAGTCGACGATGTACATGGAGGACGGCAAGGGCATTCACTCGCAGGGCTACATGCTCGACATCACCCGGCGCCGCGAGGCGGAGGAGGAGCTGCGCCGCCTGGCGTGGAGCGACCCGCTCACCGCGCTGCCGAACCGCGCGCTGCTCGTCGAGCGCCTGGGCGAGGGCGAGACCGACACACCTCGGTCGCTGCTCTTCTTCGACCTCGACGACTTCAAGACGATCAACGACAGCCTCGGCCACCTGACCGGCGACGGCGTGCTGGTGGAGCTTGCGCGGCGGATCGGCGACGTCATGCGCGACGGCGACCTCGTCGCACGAATCGGCGGCGACGAGTTCGCGGTGCTCGCGGAGATGACCGATCCCGACATGCTCGAGGCGCTCGCCACCCGGCTGCTCGCCGCTGTCGCGGAGCCGCTCGTGCTGGACGGCCGCGAGTTGCGGCTCAGCGCCAGTATCGGCATCGCCACCGGCGCCGCCGCCGAGGACCTGCTCCGAAACGCCGACCTCGCGATGTACGAGGCGAAGCGTCGCGGCGGCGACGGCTTTGCTTTCTTCGCGCCGGTGATGCATGCGACCGTCGAGCGGCGGCTCGCGCTGTTCACCGAGCTGGGCCGGCCCGACCTGCCCGACGAGCTCGTTCTGCACTACCAGCCGGTATTCGACCTGGGGAGCGGCGAGATCGAAGGCGTCGAAGCGCTCCTTCGCTGGCAGCATCCTCAGCACGGGTTCCTCTCCCCGGGCGTCTTCATCGCCGCGGCGGAGGAGAACGGCACGATCGTCGGCATCGGCCGCTGGGTGCTCAAAGCGGCTTGCCGTGAGGCGGCGGACTGGAGCGAGCTTTGCGGCACGACTCCGGTCGTGGCCGTGAACGTGTCAGCGCGGCAGCTGAGCGAAGAGGGATTCTCCGCCGACGTCTCCGGAGCGCTTGTCGCCGCCGGCCTGCCTGCTGCAGCACTCCGGCTCGAGCTGACGGAGAGCGTCCTCCTCGAGGCAACGGAGACGACGCGGGCCAACCTCGCCATGGTGATGGAGCTCGGCGTCGGGCTCGCGATCGACGATTTTGGCGCGGATCACTCGTGGATCGGGATGCTGAAGGAGTTCGCTCCCGATGTGCTCAAGGTCGACCGGTCGCTCGTGGCCGAGGGAGGCGATCGCGAACAGGTGCTGCTGCGGGGCGTGCTCGCGTTCGCGCGCGAGCTGGGGCTGAGGGTCGTCGCCGAGGGGATCGAGGCCGAAGAGGAGCTGATGGCCGTGCAGCGTCTTCGCTGCGACGCCGGCCAGGGTTTCCATCTCGCGCCGCCGATGCCGGCCGCAGAGCTGCGGGCGTTGCTGAGCCGCGGACACCGGCTGCCGCGCGTCGCGCTCCGGCTCGTCTAACAGGAGTCGCGGAGGTAGGTCACAGCTGCCCGGACGGCCTCGGTCTTAGCCGCAGGCTAGGCGACGCGTGAGCTGAGGACGCGGCCCCACAGCTCGTCACCGCCGACGGCGAGGCAGCCGTCGACGACGGCGTCGTCTCCGAGCGCGCTCGGGCGCACGTCCGGGACGACGGGCGAGATCCGCGCCAGCTGGGAGGTGACCTCGTCGGCGAAGCCCGGCGCGCGGCCGATCCCGCCGCCGAGGACGATCAGGTCCGGATCGACGACGGCGACGATCGAGGCCAGCGCGTGCGCGACAACGGCGGCCTCTCCTGCGACAACCTCTCTCGCGATCTCATCCCCCGCTGCGGCCCCGGCGAAGACGTTGCGAGCGCTGCGCGGTCGCGCCCCTGCCTCCCGTGCAGCTTTGACGACGGCAGCGGCCGAGGCGGACGATTCCAGCGGTGCGCCGCAGAATGGAAGGAACGCGATCTCACCCGCGGCGCCGTGGGCGCCGCGGTGGAGCCTCCCGTCGAGGACGAGGCCCATGCCGATCCCGGTGCCGACCGATACGAACGCGAAGGTCGAGACGTCGCGGCCGTGGCCGTGATCGCGCTCGGCGACCGCCGCGGCATCGACGTCGTTCTCGATCGTCGTCTCGTCGCCGAGCAGGCTCCGCAGCTCGCGCAGCACGGCTGGGCGCTCCCAGCCGGGCAGATTCGGTGCGAGCCGCAGCGTTCGGCCGTCAGGCTCGACCACGCCGGGGCTTCCGACGACGGTGTGGAGCAGCGTTCCGTTGCGCTCGACGTCGGCGTCGCGCAGGAGCTCTCCCGCCAACCCGGCGAGCTCGCGAACGCGGGCGACCCCGCTCGAGGAACGCGCGGGCCTGCTCTCGCGGACGCGAACCGTGCCGCCGAGGTCGGCGACTGCTCCGCGTACGAACTCTCGCCCCACGTCGAGGCCGAGCACGAAACCCGCGTCCCTTCGGATCTCGTAGAGCGATGCGCTGCGACCGCGGCCACCGGCCCGACGCCCCGCGTGCTGCACGAGGTCATCGCGCTCGAGGCTCGCGAGGGCGAGACCGACCGTCGGCTTCGAGAGACCGGAGGCGGTCGCCAGCTCGGTGCGCGAGACCGGTCCGTTGCCGCGCATCTGCTCGAGCAGCAGCTGCTCGTTGAGCGTGCGGATCAGCCTCGGCCGTGCCGCCCCTGTACCCGCCGTGGTGGTCACCAACTTGTCACCGCGATAAAGATAGGTTAGTTTCCTAACTCATGGAAGGCGCACGGCCGCGCTGTTGTCAGCGCCGCGCATCGCTCACCGCGAGGACCGCCCTTCGGCGGCCAAGGAGGGATACGAGATGAGACGAGGGCTACTCGTCGTGCTGCTTGCCGGGATGGCTGCGGCGATCTGGACTGCGGCCGGGAACACGTCCGGCGATAGGACCTCGGCTGCCACGGATCACGCGGCTGCCGGCACGTCGGTCACGATCTCGAACGAGCAAGGCGCGACGTGGACGTGCGGCTTCAATCCGTTCAGCGGGGATCTGATCGATTGGTCGTTCGGCACTGTGTACGAGTCGCTCGTCTTCGTCGATGCCCTGAAGAGCGGCTCGGCGACGCCATGGCTCGCCTCCAAGTACGCCTGGTCGAACCACAACAAGACGATCACGTTCACCATCCGGCCTCACGTGAAGTGGTCGGACGGCAAGCCGCTCACGGCCGCCGACGTGCTCTACACCTTCCAGCTGATCAAGAAGAACAAGGCTCTCGACCTGCAGGCCGTCTGGTCGGTGCTCAAGAGCGTCACTCGCAGCGGCAGCAAGGTCACCTTCAAGTTCAAGACAGCCGCCGTGCCGTACTTCTACTACGTCGCCGGCCAGACGCCGATCGTGCCGCAGCACCTCTGGAAGTCGGTCACGAACCCGGTCAACTTCAAGGATCCACACCCGGTGGGCAGCGGCCCGTTCACGATGAGCTCGTGCTCGCCGCAGGTGATGAAGTACACGAAGAACCCGCATTACTGGCAGAAGGGCCTGCCCAAGATCCAGACGGTCTACTACCCGGCGTACACGTCGAACGACCCTGCGAACCAGGACCTCGCCAGCGGGAAAGCCCAGTGGGGAAGCCAGTTCATTCCGAGCATCAACAACTTCTATCTTTCGCGCAGCAAGGACAATCACTACTGGTTCCCGCCGGTCTCGAACGTCTCGGTCTTCATCAACCTCACGAATCCGCTCCTCAAGGACGTCGCCGTTCGGCAAGCGATGGCGTATGCGATCGACCGCTCGCGCGTCTCGAAGATCGGCGAGTACGGGTACGAGCCGGCGTCGAACCAGACCGGCATCGTCACGCCGACCTTCAAGAGCTGGCTCAACAAGAGCCTCGCGAAGAAGGTCACCTACAACCCGACGAAGGCGAAGCAGATCCTGACGAAGGCCGGCTACAAGTTCTCGGGCGGCGTCTTCCACACGAAGTCGGGCAAGGCGCTCTCCTTCACGATGATCAACATCGGCGGCTACTCCGACTGGGTCGCCTCGGCGCAGATCGTGATCCAGAACCTGAAGGCGATCGGGATCAAGGTCAGCGCGTCGAATCTCTCCAGCACGACGTACGACAACGACGTCTACAACGGGAAGTTCGACCTCGCCTACGACGGGAACGAGGCCGGAGGGCCGGCGCCCTACTACGAGCTGCGCCAGGAGCTCTACTCGCCGAACTCCGCTCCGATCGGAAAACTGGCGTCGTCCAACTGGGAGCGCTACTACAACAAGAAGGTCGACGGCCTGATCGAGGCCTACGCCGCGACGACGAGCTCGTCGAAGCAGCACGCGATCGTCAACCAGCTCGAGGCGGCGATGGTGCGGGACGTCCCGATCATCCCGATCACCGAGGGTGTGGACTGGTACCAGTACAACACGAAGTCGATCTCCGGCTGGGTGACACAGCAGAACCCCTATGCGAAGCCCGCGGCCTACGAAGTCCCCGACTGGGGAGTCCTGCTCCTCCACCTGAAGCCCAAGGGTTGACCGGCTGAGGGAGACTTCACCGACATGAGGCGCGGAACGTGAGGTTCGTCGTCCGGCGTTTGGGGTTCTTCGTGGTCACGCTCTGGGCGGCGGTCACGGCGAACTTCCTCATCCCGCGCCTCATGCCGGGCAACCCGGCGCTCGCCCTGATGTCCCGCTACCGCGGGCACATCAACCCGAACGCGCTGCACGCGATCGAGATCGCGTTCGGCGTCAACAAGCACCAGAGCCTGCTGAGCTCGTACTTCAGCTACCTCGGCAACGTCTTCCGAGGAAGGTTCGGCGTCTCGCTCACCTTCTTCCCTGACCCGGTGATGAAGAACGTGCTCCAGGCGCTTCCGTGGACGCTGGCTCTGGTCGGCGTGACGACGATCCTCGCCTTTCTACTCGGGACGCTGATCGGGCTCGTCGCGGCGTGGCGCCGCGGCGGAATCCTCGACAGCATCCTCCCGCCGCTCTTCGTGATCACGTCGGCGTTCCCGTACTTCTGGCTCGCGATGCTCGCGATCTGGCTGTTCGCGATCAAGTACCACTGGCTGCCGCAGAGCGGCGGCTACGACTTCACGACCACGGTCGGCTGGTCGTGGACGTTCGTCGGCGACGCTGTGAAGCACTCGATCCTGCCGGCGCTCACGATCCTCGTCACCTCGATCGGCGGCTGGATCCTCACGATGCGCAACAACACGATCACGGTGCTGACCGAGGACTACGTGCGCATGGCGCGCGCGAAGGGGCTCAGTCCGTGGCGGGTGATGTGGAGCTATGCCGGCCGGAACGCGATCCTTCCGAACCTGACGGGCTTCGCGATGTCGCTCGGCTTCGTCGTCAGCGGCGCGATCCTCGTCGAGTTCGTCTTCAACTACCCCGGCGTCGGCTGGATGTTCCTCCAGTCCGTCGAGCAGCAGGACTACGCGCTCATGCAGGGTCTGTTCCTGATGATCGTCGTCGCGGTGCTGACGGCGATTCTCGCTGCGGACGCGGCCACCGCGGTGCTGGATCCCAGGACGCGGGACATGCGATGAGCGCACCCGTTCTCGGGGCGACCGACCAGCTCGCGACGCCGCCGGTCGGGCCGGCGCCGCTCGTCGCCGAGGCCGAGCAGGGCCGCTGGGGGGACGTCTGGCGTGCGATCAGCCGCAACCGGAAGGCGCTCGTGGGTGTCCTCCTGCTCCTCGTCTTCGTGGTGCTCGCGATCTTCCCGGGCCAGATCGCGCCCGACGATCCGACGGCGCAGATCTACGAGCCCGCGCTCGGCCCGTCGTGGCACCACCTGCTCGGCACGACCGGCCGCGGAGAAGACGTCTTCTCGCAGCTCGTGTGGGGGACGCGGCTCTCGCTCGTGATCGCGCTCGCGGTCGGCGCGCTCGCGACCGCGCTCTCGGTGCTCATCGGCGTCTCGTCGGCGTACCTCGGCGGGATCGCGGACGGGATCCTCTCGCTGATCACCGACGTGATCCTCGTGCTCCCGATCTTCCCCCTCATCATCGTGATCGCGGCTTACCGCAAGAACTCGGGCCTTTTCACGCTCATCGTCGTCCTCGGCGCGCTCGGCTGGTCGTACGGCGCGCGCCAGCTCCGGTCGCAGACGCTGTCGCTGAGGACGCGCGAATTCCTCGAGTCGGCACGGGTGCGAGGCGAGCGGAAGCTCTACGTGATCCTGTTCGAGATCCTGCCGACGATGACGTCGCTCATCGTGGCGACGTTCCTCGGAGCTGCGTTGTACGCGGTGCTGACCGCCGCGGGGCTGCAGTTCATCGGGCTCGGCGACCCCAACAGCAAGAGCTGGGGGACGATGCTCTACTGGGCCCAGAACGGCGAGGCGCTCTTTGCCGGCATGCCGCTCTGGGCGATCGCGCCGGGCGTCTGCATCGCGCTGCTCGGTGCATCGTTCGCGCTGCTCAACTACGCCTTCGACGAGATCAGCAGTCCTGCCCTGCGCGTGCGGCGGCTCGAGCACTCCCGGATCCCGAAGCGCCTGCCTCCGCCGACCGAACCGAGTACCACGGATGCGGTGCTCAAGGTCGAGGACCTCACCGTCGCCTACGCCACCGACAGCGGGCCGGTCGTCGCCGTCGACCATGTCGACCTCGAGCTCGCGCGCGGCGAGTTCCTCGCCATCGTGGGCGAGTCGGGCTGCGGGAAGTCGACGCTCCTCTACGCGATCGCGCGGCTCCTCGGCTCGCCCTTGCCGGGTGAGATCGTCGGCGGTCGCGTCCTCTTCCAGGGCAAGGATCTCGTCCTGCTCGAGGAGCGCGAGCTGCGGCGTGTGCGCTGGCGCGACCTCTCCGTCGTGATGCAGAGCGCGATGAACGCGCTCAACCCGGTTCTCACGGTCGCGGATCAGATGCGCGACGCGTGCCGCGCGCACTCGAACATGTCGAAGCGCGAGATCGAGGAGCGCTCGCGCGAGGTGCTGCGACTCGTCTCGATCGATCCGGTACACCTGCACAGCTACCCGCACCAGCTCTCAGGCGGAATGCGCCAGCGGGCGATGATCGCGATGGCGCTCCTCTTCACGCCCGACCTCGTGATCATGGACGAGCCGACCTCGGCGCTCGACGTCGTCGCCCAGCGCTCGCTGATGGTGCAGATTAAGGAGCTGCAGGAGCGACTCGGCTTCGCGGTCATCTTCGTCACGCACGACATGTCGCTCGTGAGCCACTTCTCCGATCGGCTGCTCGTGATGTACGCGGGCCAGGTCGCCGAGCTGTCGAGGACGCGGGAGCTGTTCGACCGGCCGCGCCATCCCTACTCGCAGGGCCTGCTCGAGGCGTTCCCCTCGCTCCGTGGGCCGAAGGTGCGACTGCTCGGCATTCCCGGCTCGCCGCCCGACCTTGCGAACCCGCCGGCGGGGTGTCGCTTCGCGGCGCGGTGCCCGCACGTCGAACCGCGCTGCACCGCAGCCGAGGTGCCGCTCTACTCCGTGAACGGCAGCCTCGTTCGCTGCGTCCTGCAGGAGGACGTGAGTTGACCGAGACGCTTCTCCGCACCGAGGGCCTGACGCGGCACTTTCACGTCGGGAAGCTCCTGTCCCGGCAGACGCTGCACGCCGTCGACGACGTCGACCTGACGATCGGTCGCGGCGAGATCGTCGCGCTCGTCGGCGAGAGCGGCAGCGGCAAGAGCACGATCGCGCGGCTGCTCGCGCTGGTCTACCAGCCCACGCGTGGCGAGATCTGGTTCGAGGACAAGCCGCTCAGCCGCCTGCGCGGACGCCGGAGCAGGCTCGCCTACAGCGGCGATGTCCCCATGGTCTTCCAGGACCCGTACAGCTCGATCAACCCTGCATACCGGATCTCGCACGGGATCCTCCGGGGGATGAAGCTCCATCGCGGCGACCTCTCCCGCACCGAGCGACGCACCGAGCTGAACCGCGTGCTCGATGCCGTCGGGCTCGTGCCGGTCAGCGAGACGCGACGCCGCTTCCCGTACGAGCTGAGCGGCGGCCAACGCCAGCGGGTCGGCTTTGCGCAGGCGCTCGCGCTGCGGCCGAAGCTCATCGTCGCCGACGAACCCGTCTCGATGCTCGACGTCTCGATCCGGGTCGGCGTCCTGAACTTGATGGGCGAGCTGCGCGAGCGCGAGGGCGTGTCGTTCCTCTACATCACGCACGACGTTGCGAGCGCGCGTTACCTCGCCGACCGCGTGCTCGTCATGTACGCCGGCCATCTCGTCGAGGAAGGACCGGCCGAGGAGGTCCTGCACCGGCCGAAGCACCCGTACACCCAGCTCCTCGTCTCCGCGGTGCCCGATCCTCGGGCCGAGCTCGGCCTCGCCGATGCGCGCGACGTCGGCGAGCCGCCGAAGGTGATCGACCCCAAGCCCGGCTGCCGCTTCCGGGCCCGCTGTCCGCTTGCGGTCGCCGAGTGCGAGACCGTGACGCCGGTGCTACGGGAGCTCGGCGACGGTCGTCGCGTCGCCTGTCACGTTGCTACCTAGCGAGGCGGTGGCGCTATCGAGCTCTTCGCGTGCCCGCACATGCGCCGCGGGCGGCGCCCCGAGCCGGTCGAGCCCGAGCAGCGCCGACCCGACAATCGGCCGCGACCGCGCCACCCGCACCAGGAGCTGCGAGCCGACCTCGCGCAACGCCGCCTCGATTCCATCCAGAAGACGTGCGTGTCCGGCCTGAAGCACTCCGCCGCCGAGGATGACCTCCACCTCCTCGCCTGCCAGGTCGAGACGATCTAGTGCTGCGCGGACGAAGGCGACCACTTCCGTCGCCTGGCGGTCGACGATCTCAGCAGCAACCGGGTCCGTGTCGGCGGTCCGGAAGACGAGCGGCGCGACCTCGCCGAGCCGGCGCCAGGGAATCGTCCCCGCGTGAACCGAACGCGCTAGCTCGACCGGAGTGGCGAGCCCGAAGTGCTCCGGAACGAGTCGCTCGAGCTGGGTCTTCGCGCTTCGTCCGTCCTCGCTGCGCGCCGCTGCTGCGACGGCGGCCAGGCCGACTGCCGGCGCACCGTCCATTGCGTCTCCGCTGATCGGGCCGAGCGAGGCAAAGCGCGCCTGCCGCCCGTCCGGGCCGACGCCCACGCAGTTCATCCCGGCTCCGCACGTGACGGCAACTCCCCAACCGCGCTCGCTCCCGGCCCGCAGGACCGCGAAGGTGTCATTCCCGACGACGACCTCCGTGGCCCAGCCGCGGCGCTCGGCCTCGGCGAGGTATGTCTCCTCCTCGTCGGGGAAATCGAGCCCGGCGATGAGGAGCACCGCGAGATCCGCAGGCGCGCCGACCTCTGCCGCGAGCGCGTCGAGCACGTTCGCACTCGCCTCCACACCGATGTGATGCGGATGGCTGAGCGGGCCGCGCGCGAACCCGAGCACCGAGCCGTCCTCCCGGACGAGAGCCGCGTCGGTCTTCGAGCCCCCGCCGTCGGCGGCGAAGACGGTCTTCAGCGGACAGCCTCGGCGGCGAGCCGGTCGAGAAGGCCGTCCACGAGCTCGATCTGGCCGATCAGTGGATGGGCCAGCAGAGCTTTCCTCGCGTCGACCGGGTCGCGGCTGAGCGCGGCGCGAACCGTCAGGCGCTCGTAGGCGGCGACGTGCTGCACGAGTCCCAGCAGCTCCGGGGCGAGCGGCGGCTGCGGTAGTGGTTCGGCACCGTCCCGGCCGACCCGCGCGGGGACCTCGACGACGTCGTCGTCGGCCAGTCCGGCCAGCGTTCCTTCGTTTCGCAGGTCGACCTCGTGCACGGCGCCGTCTCCGGTCACGAGCGACGAGATCAGCCCGAGAGCGGCCTCGCTGTAGTAGGCGCCGCCGCGCTGCATCAGGAGGTCGGGCCGCTCGTCGACCGTGGGGTCGCGGTAGAGGTCGAGGAGGTTGCGCTCGATGTCCTGCACCACGGCGGCGCGCGGCTCGCCGTCCAGCTGCTCGCGTAGCACCGCGTCGTGCGCGTAGAAGTAGCGGAGGTAATAGGAGGGCACCGCCCCGAGCTCGTCGAGCAGACGGCGCGGGAGCTCGATCTCTTCCGCGAGCTCGTCGCCATGGTCGGCGAGCAGGCTCGGAAGCACGTCCTCTTCGTCGAGCAGCACCCGCCGTACCCAGGTCAGGTGGTTCAGGCCGACCTGGTCGACGACGACGCGACCCGGCTCGACGCCGAGCCAGCCGGCGAACTGGCGTTGGAAGCCGATCGCGACATTGCAGAGGCCGACCGCGCGGTGGCCGCCGTCGAGTAGCGCGCGGGTGACGATGCCGACGGGGTTCGTGAAGTCGACGATCCAGGTGTCCGGCGCGGCGATCGCGCGCACGCGCTCGGCGATCTCGAGCACGACCGGCACGGTGCGCATCGCCTTCGCAAAGCCGCCCGCACCGGTCGTCTCCTGACCGATGCACCCGCACGCGAGCGGCGCCGTCTCGTCGCGGAGTCGCGCGTCCTGGCCGCCGACCCGAATCTGGATCAGGACGAAGTCGGCGCCCTCGACGGCGGTGTCGAGGTCTCCGGTCACGTCGAGCCGACCCTCGAAGCCCTGCCGCGCGAGCATCCGTCGCGCCATGCCGCCGACCACCTCGCGCCGGGCGGGGTCGATGTCCTCGAGCACGAACTCGTCGACGTCGAGGCGGGTCAGCCCGGAGACGAGCTCCGGCGTGTAGGTGGATCCCCCGCCGATGACGGCGACCTTCATTCTCGTTAATCTTACTTACGAGGTGGCGGAGACCAAGGCCGTTCCGGCGCTGCTGCGGGCGTTGAACGAGCGCACGGTGCTCGACGCCGTCCGCGTGTCCGGCCCCATCTCACGTGCCGGGGTCGCACGCCAGACCGGCATCTCTCGGCCGACCGTGTCGCTCGTCCTTCGCTCGTTGCTCGAGGACGGGTTCGTCCGGGAGACCGAGCACGACCCCGAGCGGCCGCACTACGGCGCCACTTACTACGAGGCCGACCCCGAAGCCGCCGTCGTCCTCGCTGTCGACTTCGGGGCGCGCGCCGTTCGCACCGCTCTCTGCGACCTTAACGGCGAGGTGCGGGCCAGGGAGGAGATCCGCAGCCGAGGCTCGGTCGCGGAGCGGATCGACGTGCTCGCGAGCAGCTGCCGTTCGCTGCTGCGGACGAGCAAGCTCCCGACCGATCTGCTCGAGAACGCCGTCGTCGCCCTGCCCGCCGTCGTTTCGCCGGTCGACGGAAAGGTGTCCTCGGCCGACCTCCCGGGGCTCGGCTCGGGGGACCTGCGCGAGCAGCTCGAGCGGGTGCTTCGCGTGCCGGTAAGGCTGGAGAACGACGTCAACCTCGCCGCCATCGCCGAACAGCGAAACGGAGTCGCCCAGGGAGTTGCCGACTTTGCGTTCTTGCTCGTCGGAGCCGGACTTGGCGCGGCCGTCGTGCTCGACCGGAAGCTGTACCGCGGCCACAACGGCGCGGCGGGCGAGCTGGACGCGGTTCGCAGCGGCCGCCCTGACGACGTCGATCCGTGCGCCGCGGCGATCTCCAAGCTCGCCACCGATGTGGCCGCGGGGAAGGAAACGGCCCTCGAGCCGCCCTTCGAGGTGCCGGAGATCTTTGCCGCTGCGCGCGAGGGCGATTCGGCGGCGGCCGCAGTCGTCGAGGAAACGGCTCGCCGCATCGCGCTCCACGTGCTCCCCCTCGCGGCGGCGCTCGACCTTCCGCTCGTCGTGCTCGGCGGCAGCGTCGGCGCCAATCCGGAACTGCTCGACCCGGTCCGTCACCACCTCGAGGAGTGGCTCCCCTTCCCGGCGCCGCGCGTCGAGGTCTCGGCGCTCGGCGAGGCTGCGGTGATCGACGGTGCGCTCGCTGCAGGGGTCGACGCGGCGCTCGAGCGCGTCTTCGCGCGGCGCGTACGCGCCTAGCCGCCGACCGCGATGGCCTCGCGGTCACGCTCGAGGCGAAGGCCGGTCTCGGGATCGAAGTAGTGGAACCGCGCCGGATCCAAGGCGAGGCGAAGCCGCGCACCGGGCCGAGCGGCCGTCCCGGGATCGACGCGGGCGGTGAACAGCGAGCCCTCGACCGCGACGAGCGGAGCGTCCTCGTCGCCTGCCGCTTCGCGCACTTCGCTCACGTCGACCCGAGGAGCCGCGACCGTGAAGATCACATGCGTGTCGGCGCCGAGCTCCTCGACGACCTCGACCTGAACGTCGATCTGCGGCAGCGACGGGTCGGCGAAGGCGGCGTCCTCGAATGCCTCCGGGCGAATGCCCGCGATCACGCGGTCGGCCGGCGGCGTGCCGGCCTCAGGAAGCGAGATCGCGTAGCCGCCGAAGTGAAGCGCCCCGTCCGCGAGCTCGGCCTCGACGAGGTTCATGGCGGGCGAGCCGATGAAGGCCGCGACGAAGAGATTGACCGGCCGAGCATAGAGCTCCTGAGGCGTGTCGACCTGCTGGATCCTCCCCTCGCGCATCACCGCCACGCGCTGGCCGAGCGTCATCGCCTCGATCTGGTCGTGCGTGACGTAGATGGTGGTCGTGGCCAGACGCGAGTGCAGAGCCCCGAGCTGAGCGCGCATGCTCACACGCAACTTCGCGTCGAGGTTCGAGAGCGGCTCGTCCATGAGGAAGGCCTGCGGCTCGCGCACGATCGCGCGCCCCATCGCAACCCGTTGCCGCTGGCCGCCCGAGAGAGCGCCCGGCTTGCGGTCCAGGAGCTTGTCTAGGCCGAGGAGCTTGGCCGCCCGGTCGACGCGCTCGCGGATCTCGTGCTTCGGGATCTTGCGCACCTTGAGCCCGTAGCCGAGGTTCTCCCGCACGGTCATGTGCGGATAGAGGGCATAGCTCTGGAAGACCATCGCCACGTCGCGGGAGCGCGGCGGCAGGTCGGTCACGTCCCGCTCGCCGATCGAGATCGCCCCGTCGCTCAGGTGCTCGAGGCCCGCGATCATGCGCAGGAGGGTCGACTTGCCGCAGCCGGAAGGCCCCACCAGGACGAGGAACTCGCCGCTACCGATCGTCAGCGAGACGCTGTCCACGGCGACGACTCCGCCGGAGAAGATCTTGCTGACGTTGTTGAGCTTGATCTCAGCCACTCGAGCGATCGTGGAGTCTATACCGCATCCTCGGCCCGAAGGCAATGGCATTGACCACTTGGCAAGCTCCCTCTATAGTCGCGGCAAGGTGGAAGTGATCGACACCCAGGGCAAGATGACGAAGCAGAGCGCGGCGCGGCAGCAGGTGCTCGAGCTCATCCAGCGGCTCGGCGTCGGCACCGCGATTCCCTCTGAGCGCCAGCTCAGCGCGGACCTCGGCGTCTCGCGCCTGACCGTCCGCGCCGCGCTCGACGAACTCGCACGGGAGGGCTATCTCGTCCGGCGGCGCGGGAGCGGCACGTACGTGCAGCAGCCGAAGATCTCGCAGCAGCTCACGATGACCTCGTTCAGCGAGGACATGCGCCGACGCGGGATGGCGCCGAGCAGCACGACGCTCTCGCTCACGCGGGAGCTCGCCGGTGCCCGCCTGGGTCGCTTCCTCAATGTCTCTCCAGGGGACGAGATCGTCGTGGTCAAGCGCCTTCGGCTCGCCGACGGCGTATCGATGGCGATCGAGACGCTGCACATCCCAGCAGCCATCGTGCCGGGCGTTCAGCCTCGCGATCTCGAGGGGTCGTTCTACGAGCTGCTCCGCGCCCGGTACGGGATCGAGATCGCGTCGGCTATGCAGACCATCGAGCCCACGGTGACGAACGAGGACGAGTCATCCGCGCTCGGCGTCCCACTCCACTCCCCGGCATTCCTTTTCGAGCGCACGAGCCGCGACGACGGCGGGCGAACGCTTGAATTCGTTCATTCGATCTACCGCGGCGACCGGTACCAGATCGTCTCCGAGCTGACGCCCTCGTAACCCGCCAGACACCAGACCTTGACAAGAGTGGTCTGGTGTGGGAGATTGCCGACGTGGCCGATTGGTATAGACCATTCGACGCACCGCAGGGCGTCCCGCGTCCTTCGGCCACAGACCATCCGGACGCTCGGCTCGCGCGTCGACGGCTCGAGGGAGATTTGGCATGAGATACCGGGTTATCGCGGTGATCGCCGCCGCAGTCGTGCTCGGGGTCGTCGCCGCGACTGCCACGGCAAGTGGCAAGAAGGCGACGGCTCACACGCTTACCGTCTGGCTCCAGGTGGATGCCCAGAACGGCTGGCCGGACATCGTCGCCTCGGCGAACAATGCGTTCGAGAGCGCGAATCCTGGCTGGACGGTGAACGTCCAGTACCAGCAGTGGACCGATCACCTGCAGAAGTTCGATGCCACGATCGCCGGCAACGACACGCCGGACGTGATCGAGATGGGTAACACCGAGATGACCAAGTACATGGCGGCCGGCGCGTTCACGAGTCTGACCGCCTCGAAGTTCGACAACTCGTCGAAGTGGCTCACCGGCATGCGCGCCTGGGGGACCTACCTCGGCAAGCTCTACGGCGTCCCGTACTACGCGGGCTCGCGCGTGATCACGTACCGGAGCGACCTGTTCAAGAAGGCGGGCTTCTCGAAGCCGCCGACGAGCCTCTCGCAGTTCCAGAGCCAGCTCGTCAAGGTCGGGGCGATGCAGAAACACGTCAAGGGGTTCGCACCGCTCTATGTCGGCGGCGAGGACTGGTACTCGGCGCTCAGCTTCGTGTTCGACTACGGCGGCTCGATCGCGAAGTTCTCGCGCGGCAAGTGGCACGGGACCTTGAACTCGAAGGCGTCGATCGCCGGCCTGACCCGTTTCAAGCAGTTCTTCAAGGCGACGCAGCCGAGGTCGACCGCGACGCTCGACGGCAGCAACCCATTCCCGTACACGGTCTATTCACAGGGTCGGACCGCTGCGAACTATGGCCCCGCCTGGTACACGTGCTGCACCGGCAAGAAGTACGCGAAGGGGACGAAGCAGTTCGTCATGCCGAGCCATGTCAAGGGTCAGCCGATCCCGGGCTTCCTGGGCGGATCGACCCTCGCCATTCCTTCGCCCAGCAACTCGAAGTCGCAGGCGATCGAATGGCTCGCCGACTTCACGAGCAACGCGAGCGAGCAGTCGCTCGAGAAGAAGGGCAACATCCCGAACGCGACCAACCTGCTCGGCAAGAGCATCAACGAGCGAGCCGCTGCGCGCAGTTGGTTCGTGCCGCAGGCGAAGCACTGGGTGGACGTCGAGAACGGCAACATCCTCAAGACGATGCTTGCCCAGATCCTCACCGGGCGCCTGACGGTCAAGCAGGCCGCGACCGTCGCAAGCGACAACATCGCGCAAACCCTCAACGAGTCGTAGGGCTCTCCTGAGCGGGAGCGAGCCCACGCTCACAGCCGCCGCCGTGACCGTCGCGTCGCGGCGGCGGCGGCTCAGCCGCCGGCAGCTCGCCGGCGGCTCGGTGCCGTACCTGCTCGTCTTGCCGGTCGTCGCCGTGCTCGGCGCGATCCTCGGCTACCCGATCTACGATCTCGTCCGACTCTCGCTGCAGAAGTACGACCTGTTCGCCCTGCTCCAGCACCACGGCGTGAGCGTCGGGCTGCACAACTTCGGGAGCGTCCTCCACGATCCGGTCTTCTGGCACACGCTGCTGCGGACGGTCGTCTTCACCGTGGTGAACGTCGGTCTCACGATCGTGGGCGGGACGTTGATCGCGCTGCTGCTCGTTCGCGTCTCGACCTGGGTACGGCTGCTCCTGACCGTCGGGCTCGTGCTCGTCTGGGCCATGCCGCAGGTCGTTGCGATTCAGGTCTGGGCCTGGATGACGAACTCCAATAACGGAGTCCTCAACTACATCCTCACGGAGCTGCACGTCGGCAACTACTTCCAGCACAACTGGTACGAGACCACGTTCTCGCAGTACGCGATGGTGACGACCTTGATCGTCTGGGGAGCGCTCCCCTTCGTCGCGATCGCCGTCTACGCCGCGCTCTCGCAGGTGCCGCACGAGCTCGTCGAAGCGGCGCAGATCGACGGAGCCCGTGCGTGGAGGGTCTTCAAGGACGTGACATTGCCGGTCCTGATGCCTCTGCTCCTGATCCTCACGAGCCTCTCGATCATCTGGGACTTCGGGGCCTTCACCCAGCCGTACCTCCTGATCGGCCCGGGCCAGCAGGTGCAGTCCAACTATCTGATGAGCACCTACCTCTACGTCGAGGGATACGGGAGGACCGACTTCGGCCGCGGCGCCGCGATCTCCCTCCTGATGCTTGGGATCGTGGCCTTGCTGAGCGTGGTCTACGTGCGGCAGATGCTGCGGGTGGGTGAGGAGCAATGAGCCGACGCCCCGGCCGCCTGGGCTGGAACACGATCGGGGTCGTGCTGTTCGCAATCATGGCCTTTCCGGTCTTCTGGATGGTCTCGACCGCGTTCAAGAACAACGACCAGATCAACAGCTACGACCCTGTGTGGTTTCCGGGCCGTCCGATGCTCGGCCACTTCCGGGACGCCGTCCACCGGCCGTATTTCTGGACCGATGTGAAGAACAGCGTGATCGTTGTCCTCGCGACTGTGGTGATCTCGCTCGTACTCTCGTTCTTCGCCGCGCTTGCGCTCGCGAAGTACCGCTTCACCGGGCGGAAGCTCTTCATCGTGCTCGTGATCGGGATCCAGATGCTGCCGCAGGCGGGGCTGATCATCCCTCTTTATGTCGTGCTCGCGAAGCACGGCGAGGTGAACAAGCTCAGTGGCCTCATCCTCGTCTATCTCACCTTTGCGCTTCCGTTCTGCGTCTGGACATTGCGCGGGTTCCTCCTCGGAATCCCCAAGGACCTGGAGGAGGCGGCGATGGTCGACGGCTCGAGCCGCCTCGGGGCCTTTGTTCGCATCCTGCTGCCGCTCGTGGCGCCGGGGCTCGTAGCGACGTCGGTCTTCGCGTTCATCACGAGCTGGAACGAGTTCATCTTCGCGAACACCATCCTCCATGACGATCAGCACCGGACGATCACCGTCTTTCTCTCCCTCATGTACGGCGGGGCTCGCTTCGTCGACTGGGGCGCGATCATGGCGGCGTCGACGCTGATCGCGATCCCGGTCGTGATCTTCTTCCTGCTCGTCCAGCGCCGGATCGCGTTCGGGCTTACCGTCGGCGCGGTGAAAGGATGAATGGTCATGACCACTGACGCGGGCCGCGCGGGTTGCTCCTACTTCGGGGTCAGGATCCCCCGCCACGTGCGGCGCGACATGGCCGACCTCGCCGCCCGCGGCTACACCGGCGTGCTGCACACGTTCTCGGAGAACGACCTCGCGTACTACCGCGACACGATGGCCAAGATCGTCGCCGTCTCGCACGACGAGGGGCTGTATGTCCAAGCGAGCCCGTGGGGGCTCGGGCGCACGTTTGGCGGCGAGGCCGAGAGCCGCTGGGTCGCCTTCCATCCCGAGGAGTGCCAGGTGCTCGACGACGGCCGCCGCGTGGCAGCCGCCTGCCTCAACAGCGCCGCGTACCGCGAGTTCCTGCAGGAGTGGGCGGACTGGGTGCTCGAGTGCGGCGTCGACTCGGTCTTCTGGGACGAGCCCGCCTGGGTCGTGCCCGTGCACGTCGGGATCGACGACCCCGCGCGGTGGACGTGCCGTTGCGACCACTGCGCCGAGCGCTTCGGCGCGCCCATCCCCGGGAAGCTCACGCCGGAGGTGGTGCGCTTTCGCCAGGAGTCCGTCGTCGACTTCCTGCGCGAGGTCGTCGCGCACGTCACGGCACGCGGCGGCTCGAACACGGTCTGTCTTCTGCCTGCGCTCGAAGGAACGCAGGGCCTCGCCGACTGGGACGAGGTCGCGACGCTTCCCGGTCTCGCCACGCTCGCGACCGATCCGTACTGGAAGCACTGGGACGAAGCAGCAGGGCCGTTCGTGCGCCGCTTTGCGCGGCTCCTGCGGGAGACGGCCGACCGCCACGGCGTCGGCGCGCAGCTCTGGGTGCCGAGCTTCGGCCTCGCGCGCAACGACATCCCCGACCTCGAGGCCGCCATCGCCGGCGCGCGCGAGGAGGGTGTCGGCGATCTCTGGACGTGGGGCTATGAGGCGTGCCGGCACATGACGCATCTCGCCACTCCCGACTCCCCGCTCGCCTGGGAGGCGGTCAGCGCGGCGCTGACCGGACGGCCGCAGATCGCGACCACCGAAGCGGCACGTCCCGACGCCGCCGATCTCGACCTCCGCTCCACCCGCGACCTGGTCCGCCTGCTCAACGAGGAGGATGCAACCGTGCCCGGCGCCGTCGCGGAGGCGGGCGACGAGCTTGCCGTGGCGATCGATGCGATCGCCGAGCGGATGCGCAACGGCGGACGGCTCGTCTACGTCGGCGCCGGCACGTCCGGCGCGCTGGCCGCGCTCGACGCGGCCGAGTGCGGGAGCACCTTCGGATCTCCGCCCGGAGAAGTCGTCGCGATCGTGGCAGACGGCGAAGCGGGCGAAGACGATCGCGCGGCGGCGACGAACGCATTGCTTGGGCTAGCCCTCCAGCCCGAGGACTGCGTCGTCGCCGTCAGTGCGAGCGGCTCGACCCCGTTCGTGCTCGCGGCACTCGAGGTCGCGCACGAGGCGGGCGCGCTGCGGGTCGCCGTTGCAAGCGTGCGCGGCAGCAAGGCCGCTGCTCTCGCGGACCACGAGGTAGCGGCGGTAGTCGGGCCCGAGGTCGTTGCAGGATCGACGAGGCTCAAGGCGGGCACCGCACAGAAGCTCGTGCTCAACACGATCTCGACCGTGACCATGATCCGGCTCGGTCGCACGTACGGAGGCCTGATGGTGGGAGTCACGCGCGGAAACGCGAAGCTCCGCGACCGCGCCCGCCGTAACGTGGTCGTCGCGAGCGGCGCATCGGAGAAACAGGTCGACGAGGCGCTCGAGGCGGCAGCGGGCGACGCGCGCGTCGCGCTTGTCTCGCTCCTGGCCGGCGTGGACGCCGACGCTGCTCGAGCGCGCCTCGAAGTGTCCGACGGCTCGGTGCGGAGGGCCAGCGGGCGTAGGCTCGACGGAGCCCGTCCAGGAGCGAAGGGGGCGGCTTCGCCGCCTCCGGAGCGGAAACAGCAATGAGGCTGGGAGTCGAAGCCGCCCTCGTCCGAGGCGAGCTCGTCGCGGGCGACGTCGACGTCGAGGACGACCGGATCGTCGGCGTCGGTCTCGCAGGCGGTCCGCGCGGGCTCGTTGCGATCCCCGGCTTCGTCGACCTCCAGGTGAACGGATACGGCGGGGTCGATTTTCTCTCCGCGTCCACCGACGACTACCGGCGCGCAGGAGAGGCGCTCCTGCTTGCTGGCGTCACGGCGTACCAGCCGACGTTCATCACCTCGCCTGAGGCGGTGACGGTCGAGGCCCTCCGGGCGATGGCGACGGCGGAGCCAGGCCCGCGCGTCCTGGGCGCGCACGTCGAGGGCCCGTTCCTCTCTCCCGATCGGCCCGGGACGCATCCGCTCGAGCACCTCAAGGCCCCCGACGTCGCGCTCCTCGACAGGCTGCTCGACGCCGGCCCGGTGACACAGATGACGCTTGCGCCCGAGCTACCCGGGGCAGACGCACTCGTCGCGCGGCTGCGCGAGCGCAGCGTCGCAGTGTCGGCGGGACACACGAACGCGACCGCCGAGGAGGCGCACCACGCCTTCGATCTCGGGGTCGGAGGCGTCACGCATGTCTTCAACGCGATGCGCCCCTTCCGGTCGCGCGACCCGGGAATCGCGGGCGCCGCGCTCACGCGCGCGGGGGTCGTGATCGCGATGGTGGTGGACGGTCACCATCTCGCCGACGAGACGGTGCGGCTCGTCTGGGCGTGCGCTGCAGGTCGGGCGGCTCTCGTCACGGACGCGATGGCCGCGGCCGGGACCGCCCGCAACGGAGGCACCTTCCAGCTCGGCGACGTCGAGGTCGCTGTCGAGGATGGCGCGGCGCCGAAACGAGAGGACGGCACGCTGGCGGGCACCGTGCTGACGATGATCGACGCCGTCCGGAACCTGCACGCGCTCGGTGTTCCGTTCGAGCAGGCGGTCGGCGCGGCGACCGAGGTGCCCGCGCGGTTCCTCGCCCGCGGCGACGTCGGCGTCCTCGAGCCCGGCGCGCGCGCGGACGTCGTCGTCCTCGACGACCGGCTCGAGATTCAGACAGTCCTCTGCGCGGGTCGCGGCGATGTCGTGGCTCGAGGCTGAGCTGCGAGAGCAGCCGGCGGCGCTTCGGCATCTGCTCGAGCGCCAGACCGAGGCGGCGCGTGCGGCGGCTCGGCTCTTCCACAAGCGGGACGTCCGCTTCCTCCTGATCGCGTCGCGCGGAAGCTCCTCGAACGTCGCGCGCTACGCGCAGTACCTCCTCGGTCGCGCGCACCGCGTGCCGGTGATGTTCGCGACGCCGTCGCTGTACACGATCTACAACCAGCCGCCGCGCCTCGACGGCGCGCTCGCGATCGGGATCTCGCAGTCGGGTGCGTCGCCAGATGTCGTCGCAGTGCTCGCAGAAGCGCGGGAGCAGGGCCGGCCGACGCTCGCGCTGACGAACGACGTCGAGTCCCCACTCGCGAAGACGGCGGAGGTCGTGCTGCCCCTCGAAGCGGGCGAAGAGCACGCGGTCGCCGCGACGAAGACGTACGTCAACTCGCTCGGCGCCGTCGCGCTCCTCTTCGCGGAGATGTCGAACGACGCGGCCGCGCGCGACGAGCTCAGCGGGATGCCGGACGCGCTGGCGCGGCAGATCGAACTCTCCCTCGACGATCCGCCGCCGCTCGACGAGTACCGGGACGCGGTGGGACTGACGGTCGTCGCGCGGGGCGTCAACTACGGCACGGGCTTCGAGATCGCACTCAAGATCCGCGAGCTGTCGGGGCTCGTGACCGAGGCGTACTCGCCCGCCGACCTCATGCACGGCCCGATCGCCGCGATCCAGCCGGACTGGCCGGTCGTCGTCGTCGCGCCGTCAGGACCCGCGCGGCCGAGCGTCGAGGAGATCGTGCCTCCGCTGCGGGCGAGGGGGGCACGGCTCGTGGCGATCTCCGACGTCCGCGCCGTCCTGCGCCGCGCGCGGACGAAGCTGCTGCTCGCACCCGGCGTGCCGGAATGGCTGAGCCCGCTCACGGCGGTCGTGCCCGGGCAGGTGACCGCGCTGAGGCTGGCCCGCCTGCGCGGCCTCGATCTCGACCATCCCGCCGGGCTCCTCAAGGTGACGCTGACGCGCTAGCCCCTTGCCGAACGTCGTCCGGCCCCAGCCGAGGGACGTTGCGGCGGGCGTGACAGGGCTGCCGGCGAGGAAGAGCTGAAGCGTGGCGCGGTCGGTCGTCCCGCCACCGACGTCGAGGACGGCGGTCTGTCCCGGTGCGTAGCTGCGTGCCTCGAAGCCCGCGAGAAGCGGTTCGGTTCCGGCGCGGCTCGGGCCGAGCACACGGTCGGAGACTGCTCCAATCGCGCCCTAACGGCGGGCCAATGACGCCGCGAAGGCGGCCTGCCACAGTGGTACAACCCTCCGGCATTGGTCGATTTCGCGATCCTCGGCCCGCTAGAAGCTCGTGCGGATGGCGAGCCGATCCCGCTGGGCGGCCCGAAGCAGCGTGCGCTGCTGACGATGCTCCTGCTCGAGGCGGGACGGGTCGTCTCGCTCGACAGTCTCGTCGACGCGCTCTGGGAGGGCAGCCCGCCGCCGACGGCCACGGCGTCGCTGCAGAACTTCGTTGCCCAGCTGCGGAAGGCGCTCGGGCCGGACGTGATCGAGACGCGGCAGCCCGGCTATCTCGTCCGGCTCGAGCCGGAGCAGCTCGACGTGGCGCGTATGCGGCGCCTCGTCGACGAAGCCCGCGCGAACGAGCCGGCGCGGCGCGCGAAGCTGCTCGACGAGGCGCTCGACCTGTGGCGTGGCGAGCCGCTGGCGGAGTTCCGCTACGAGACGTTCGCGCAGGAGGAGATCGCGCGCCTCGAGGAGTTCCACCTCGCGCTGCTCGAGGAGCGCGCGGAGGCCAAGCTCGCGATCGGCGCCCACGCCGACCTCGTTACGGAGCTCGAGGCGCTCGTGCGCAAGCATCCGCTCCGCGAGCGGCTACGTGCGCAGCTGATGCTCGCGCTCTACCGTTCGGGCCGGCAGGCGCAGGCGCTCGCGGTCTACCGCGAGGGGCGGGAGCTACTCGTCGAGGAGCTCGGCTTGGAGCCGAGCCCGCTCCTGCGCGGTGTGCACGCGTCGATCCTGCGTCAGGAGACGTTCGCTGTCGGCCGCGGAGCAATCCCCGAAGTGGAGCACTTCGAGGAGGTGGCCGCCGCGCTTCTGGCTGGCAAGGTCACCGTCGTCGTCGGCTCGGACTCGGAGCCGCTCGCATCCGAGCTGGCACGACGCTTCGGGCTCGAGACGGTGACGCCGGAGCTCGCGCGGATCTCGCAGGCCGTGGCAGTACTCAACGGGTCGGGACCGCTCTACGACGCGCTGCACACGCTCGTCGAGGGCGACGGCGAGCCGTCGGCCGTTCATCGCTTCCTCGCGCGGCTGCCCGCAGTCCTGCGCGACCGGCACAGCGGCCAGCCGCTTCTCGTCACGACCGGCTACGAGCTCGCGCTCGAACGAGCTCTCGAGGAGGCGGACGAGTCGTACGACACGGTCTGCTACCTCGCTGCCGGCCAGATGCGCGGCAGCTTCTGCCATATCCCCGCCGGGGGCGCCGCGAACGTGATCGAACGGCCGAACGCGTACACCGCGGGCCTCGACCTCGACGAGCGCACCGTCCTCCTCCACCTGCAGGGGCGCCTCGACCAGTCGACCGAGCGCGCGTGGGAGAGCTTCGCCGTGACCGAAGACGACTTCATCCACTACGGCGACGTCGCCCGGCGCCTGCCCGTGGCGCTTGCGGCGCGGCTGCGACGTACCCACCTCCTGCTGCTCGGCTACACGCTCTCCACCTGGACGCTGCGGGTCGTGCTCGACCGGCTCTGGGGCAGCGAGCCGCTGCCCTACCGCTCCTGGTCGGTGCACGCCGGGCCGCAGCCGCTCGAGCGCGAGTTCTGGCGGCGGCGCGACGTCGAGGTGGTAGACATGGCCCCGGCCGCCTACGTCGCCGAGCTGGAGCGGGTACTGGAGAAGGCGGCCCGGTGAGCGGCCTCCCGGAGAGCCCGTACAAGGGTCTCGCCGCATTCGAGGACTCCGAGCTCGACGCGCTGCTCTTCTTCGGTCGCGAGCGTGAGGTCGCGGCGGTCGCGGCGAACGTGCTCGCGAGCCGGCTGACCGTTCTCTATGGGCCGAGCGGCGTCGGCAAGAGCTCGTTGCTCGGCGCGGGCGTCGCCCGCCGGCTGCGGGAGCAGAGCGGCGCGCCCGTCGTCTTCCACGACTCGTGGGCCGAGGATCCAGCTGCCCGCCTGATCGATTCTGTGCACGCCGAATGCGGCGATCTGGGCGCGACGGCGGGGCTCGTGGACACCGTCGCGGCCGCGGTGCAGCGGAACGGCGAGCTTCACCTGCTGCTCGACCAGTTCGAGGAGTACCTGCTCTACCACGGGCTCGAAGGCCCGTTGAGCGACGCCCTGCCCGAGTTGCTGCGCCGGCCCGGGCTGCGGGTCAACGTCCTGCTCGCCCTACGCGACGATACGCTCGCCGAGCTCGACGAGTTCACCGGTCGGATCCCCGAGCTGTTCGGGAACCTCCTCCGACTCGAGCGGCTCGACCGTGACGCCGGCCGGGCGGCGATCCTCGGACCGCTCGCCCGCTACAGCGAACTGAGCGGAGAGCAGTTCACGGCGGAGGACGCGCTGGTGAAGGACGTGCTGGATCAAGCGGCGACCGAAAACGGGATCGAGGCGCCCTATCTCCAGCTCGTGCTCGAGCGGCTGTGGGAGCGCGAGCGTGGGCTTGATTCCCACGAGCTTCGGCTCGCCACGTTCCACGAGCTCGGCGGCGCACGCGCGGTCGTGCGCGAGCACGTGCAGGGAGCACTCGACCGACTGCCCCTCGCGGAGCAGGAGGCGGCCGCACGTGTCGTACGCCAGCTCGTCACGCCGTCGGGACGCAAGCTCTCGCACGAGCCCGCCGACCTCGCCGAATACGCCGACGTCGAGGACGACCACCTCCGCCGCCTACTCGACACGCTTGCGCGGGAGCGAATCGTCCGTGGCGTCAACGGCTCGCACGGCTCGCCGACACGCTACGAGATCTTCCACGACGTCCTCGGCCCGTCGATCCTCGCCTGGCAGACGGAGCACCAGTTGCGGCGGGTCCGCATGCGAGCGCGGCGCCAGCGGCGCCGGCTGCAGGCGGTCATCGGCGCGACGCTCGTCGCGCTCGCCATCGTCGCGGCGGTCGCGGCGTACGCGCTCGTTCAACGGAGCGATGCGCGGACGCAGTCGCGGCATGCGCACGCCCGGGAGCTCGCGGCCCGCGCCCTTGCGGAGATCCCGGTCAATCCGCAGATCAGCGTCGAGCTCGCGCTGCGTGGCGCGAAGCTCGCGCCCGGCCAGGACACTGCAAACGTCCTTCGCACAAGTCTCGGCGCGATGCGCGAGACCGGCGTCCTGCGCCTCGGCGGGCACATCGTCACGGCAGCGTTCGCGCCGCAGGGCGAGCACCTCCTCGTCGCGAGCGACGACGGACGACTCGGCCTCTACAACAGCTCTGGCCACCAGCTCACGGGTCTGCCGCGGCAGCATCGCCTGACCACGGCCGCCTGGAGCCCCGACGGCCGCCTCTTCGCCACCGGAACCGAGGACGGCACCGTCGCGCTGTGGCGCGTCGGCAGCGCGACGCCGGTCCGGACGATCTCGACGGGATCTCCCGTCGTCGCGCTTTCGTTCGACCGGAGAATGCTTCTCGTCGGGAGCGGGACGCATGTCCGCATCGTCGACCTCGAGAGCGGTACGACGAGGACGATCCGTTTCCGCAGCGGCATCCTCGCGGCCGCCCTGGACCCGACGGGCCAGGTTTTCGCCGTCTCCAACCGCCTCGGAAAGGGAACGACCTCGTCGCTGAACAGCGCCGGCACCGGCCGCGTCATCGCCCGACTGCCCGAAGGCGGGATCCGCTCGTTCGCGTTCAGCCCCGATGGACGGCTGCTTGCAAGCGGGAGCCGCGACAGCACCGCGCGGATCTGGAACGCGCGCACCGGCAAGCTCGTCCACGTCCTGCAGCACCACGGCTACGTCCTCGGCGAGAACTTCTCGCCCGACGGCCGCTCGCTCGTGACCTCGAGCCAGGACGGAGCCGGTTACGTCTGGAACGTCGGGTCCGGGCAGCGCGAGCTCCTGCTCGCCGACGCCGGCGGGAGCGTAGAAGCGGCGGCATTCAGCCCGGACGGGAGCGAGCTCGCGACCGCCTCGGCCGATCGGCTAGCCCGGATCTACTACAGCCAGAACGGCCGTCTGCTCGCTCCGCTCGCCGGCCACGGAGGGCTGGTCACGAGCGTTGCCTTCGACCCGAACGGACGGGCGATCGTCACCGGCTCGACCGATGGTACGGCTCGGCTTTGGGATGCACTGCCGCCAGGGACTCTCCAGACCATCGACCGACGGCCTCAAGAGGTCGACACCCTTTTCGCCGGCGGAGACGTGGTCAGCCTCGCCGGTAAGCAACTGCGGCTCCTCAGCACCTCGGGGCGCGTCAAGCTCCGCTTGAGAACCGGCGCGCCGATCGTCGAGGCAGCCGTGCACCGAGGCGTGATCGCCGTTGCAACCGGGCCCGGCAGCGTGTACGTGGTCGAGGGCGCCCGCATCATGCGCCTGGATCATCCCAGTGCATCCGTTGCCTTCACGCCTGACGGGACGTTGCTCACGGGAGGCGAGAACGGAATCGTGCAGGGCTGGAGCGTGGCTGGGCCCTTACGACTGCAGTTCGTCGTTCGTGCGGGCGACAAAGTCCTCGGTCTGTCGTCGGGCCACGGTCGCTTCGTCGCTCTCCTCGAGAGACAAGTCCGAGTCTATGACGATGACGGACGGTTGCTCAGCACGATTCACATGACCGCCGGCCGCGCGACGCTCTCGCCGGACGGCAGCACGGTTGCCACGACGAGGGGCAAGGTCGCGCAGCTCTGGGACGTCGCAACCGGCAAGCTCCTCTACACGCTCACTGGCCACCGGTCGCTCGTGACCGATGCGGAGTTCTCGCCCGACAGCCATGAGCTCGTCACCGTCAGCGACGACCACGACGGTCGGATCTGGAGCGTGCAGAGCGGCCGGCTCCTTCGCGTTCTGCGTGGCCACTTCTTCCCGGTGCGCACGGCGAGCTACAGCCCCGACGGCCGCTGGATCGTGACGGCGAGCCAGTTCACCGCGGGTCTCTGGAACGCGGGTACCGGACAGCTCGTCTTCCTCCTCGGCCGCGATACGAAGCCGCTGACGGGGGCGAGCTTCAGCCGCGACGGGAACTGGATCCTCACCGGCTCGAGTGACGGCACCGCGCGTGTCTACCACTGCCTGATCTGCCAGCCGCTGACCGGCCTCGAGGCGACCGCCGCAGCTCGCCTGCACGCCCTGCGTTGAGCAGGAAGCGACCGGGCCGCCGGGGAACTCCGGTGCGTGGACGAGATGATCCGCCGCCGCGCGGACAAGATCGCGCAGGGGTGGGAAGCGGGCACGCCTGAAGAGAACTGGCTTCGTGCCGAGCGGGAGTTCACCGTGGCGCACGACTACGACACCGCCGACCGGGATCTCGAGCGGGTCGGCATGACGCTGTCGCGGCTCCCGTCGGAGGCGGGCGTCGAGTGGCGTCTGACTCTTCCCCGCGGCGAGCGGGTCGAGGCCTGGGAGCCCGGGACGAACGGACTGGCGCCGCCAGAGGAGATCGTTCATCTGATCGCGGCCGTCACGGCCGATAAGCCGCTTGTTCCGGGACCTCAGCTGAGTCATGAGCCGGGCGCCCTCCGGCTGCGCGAGATGCTCGAGGTGCAACGAGTCGCGCTGCTCACCCACGATCCGGGTGTTCGGGTCGGACGAGACCCGGAGAACCTGCACCAGCACCGGCTCGCTGCAAGTCGAACACGTGCGCTCCTCGGCGCTGCGCGGGCCTACCTCGATTCGAGCTGGCGGCGCCCCGTGAGCGACGCGCTCCGGCGGCTCGGCGAGGCAACCGGCCCGGTGAACGACCTCGACGTCGCGCTTGCGCACCTCCGCGGCGAGCTCGAACGCCTGGACGAGACCGACGGCCTTGCGAAGACGATGCTCGTGGAGCGGCTCGAGGAAGAATTGGCGCATCGCCGCCGACGGCTGCTCGAAACGCTCGGTAGCTCCGAGTACCGCTTCGTTCTGGCCCGCCTCCGTCTTCCGCCGCGACTCGCCGACGGTGTCGCCGAAGTACCGCTCGAGTCGATCGCCACGAAGGAATTCCGACGTCTCGCCAGGCTGCTGGATCGGCGCGGCAAGCAACTGGACGCGGAGGCGATCAATCAGCTCCGGATCGCGTTCGAGCGCATTCGGCACGTGGCCGAGCTCGCGACGCCCGTAGAAGCCGTTCGCAAGCGATTTCTCGCCGACGGCCACGTGCTCCATGCGCTCCTCGGCGAACACCACGAGTCCGTCGTGGCCGAGCAACGACTGCGCGGAGCAGCCGTCGAGGACGTGCGAACGGCGGCCGCATTCGCTGCCGGACGGCTTGCCGAGCGGCAACGGCGGCGGCGCGAGCGCGTTCAGGAACGGCTGCCCTCCGCCTGGAACCGGCTGCACGAGAGCGGCTCCCGCCTGGTCTGAGCGGCCCCTTTAGGAGAGCGGGGCGCAGCGCGGCTCGTGCCGTTCTGCGAGCTCGAGGAGGAGCGAGTGCAGCGTCGCCCGCTGCTCGGTGTCGAGCGGCGCGAGGAAGTCGTCCTCCAGGCGCTTGTTGAGCGTGCGGAGCCGGGCCAGCATGCGCTTCCCGTCGGCGTTGAGGCGGACGATGTGCCGGCGCCGATCGTCCGGATCGCGCTTGCGCTCGACGAGCTCCTTCTCCTCGAGCTCGTCGAGGAGGCCGACGAGCGTGCCCCGGTCGTAACCGAGTGCGTCCGCGATCGCGGCCTGCGTCTCGGGCAATCCCTCGTCGAGCAGCGCGAGGATCGCGTAGTGGTACGGATTGAGGCCTTCCTGCTCGTAGATCTCGAGCGAGCGGATCTTGGCGGTGAAGCCGAGACGCTTCAGGAGGAAGAGGCTCGAGGCGACGAGCTCGGCCGGGAGTCGAGGGCTCGCCTTTGGCTCGATCTTGGCGTCAATGCTCATTTCTTCTCACTTCCCGGGAATATGGTAGCGCGACCAAGCGTTCCCTTCGTGTATAGTTGGTAATACCAACGATTGGAGGAACTGCTTGATTCCCACGCTTCATCAGGTTTCACCGCGGCGGCGCTGGAGTGCTCTTGCCCTCATCGTCACCGCTCAATTCATGGTCATTCTCGACGTTGCCATCGTGAACGTCGCCCTCCCGTCGATCAAGACCGACCTCGGCTTCTCGTCGACCGGCCTCCAGTGGGTGATCACTGCGTACGCCATTATCTTCGGTGGGACGCTGCTGCTCGGCGGCCGCCTCGCCGACCTCCTCGGCCGCCGGAGGATGTTCGTCGCCGGCCTCGCGCTCTTTGCGCTGAGCTCGCTCCTCTGCGGCTTCGCCTGGTCGTCGGGCTCCCTCGTCGGTTTCCGGGCGCTGCAGGGTCTCGGCGGCGCGCTGCTCGCCCCCGCCGCGCTCTCGCTGCTGATGACGACTTTCGCCGAGGGCCGCGAGCGCAATCTCGCGCTCGGGATCTACGGCGCTGCCTCGGGTAGCGGCGCGGCCGCCGGCGTCCTGCTCGGCGGTGTCCTCACCTCCTATTTCGGCTGGTCGTGGATCTTCTTCGTCAACGTTCCCGTTGGCCTCGCCGCGATAGCGCTTGCGCCGATCCTGCTGCGCGAGAGCCGCGCGGATCACCTGGCGCACCGGCACTTCGACCTCGCGGGAGCCACCTCGGTCACGGCCGGGCTGATGCTGCTCGTCTACGGCTTGACCCGGGCAACGTCCGACGGCTGGAGCTCCCCCGTCACCGTCGGCCTGCTCAGCGGTGCGGCGGCGCTCGTCGCGGCGTTCGTCGCGATCGAGTCACGCTCACGCTCGCCGCTCCTGCCGCTGCGGATCTTCCGCCTCCGGGCGCTCTCCGCGGCGAACGCGACGATGGCGCTCGTCGGAGCCGTCACCTTCTCGGAGTTCTTCGTCCTCACGCTCTACGTGCAGGACGTCCTCCATTACTCGGCCGTGCAAAGTGGCGTCGCCTTCGTCGCCTTCGCTCTGTCTGTTGTCGTCGCTTCGAACCTCGCACAGGCGGTCGTCGCGCGGGTCGGCGTCCGGGCGACTCTCACCTCGGGCCTCGTGCTCGCGGCGATCTCGCTCGGCTTGCTGACCCGGCTACCGGTCGACGGCCAGTACTTCTCCGATCTATTCCCCGCCTTCGTGCTCGGCGGAACCGGGCTGGGCTTCTCCTTCGTGCCGGTCACCATCGCGAGTCTTGCGGGCGTCGATCGCGCCGACGCCGGCGTTGCCTCCGGGCTCGTGAACACGAGCCGCCAGATCGGCGGCGCGATCGGACTCGCGGCCGTCAGCACCATCGCAGCGAGCGCGGCGTCGAGCTACGCGCACGTGCATTCGGTCGCGGCGACGAGCGCCCCGGCCACGGTCAACGGCTTCCAGACGTCGTTCGATGCCCTTGGCGGGCTCCTCGTCGCGGCGATTGTCATCGTCGGGGTCTTCCTCCGCCCCGCGCGCGAGCGCGCGGCTGGGGTCGAGCCGACTGAGCTTCAAGAGGCCGCGTGACCGGTCGCGCCGACAGAGCCCTGCACCGGCAACGGATTGCCGAGCTGCTCGGGCAGATCGATGCCCAGCGACGGCAGCAGCTCCTGCTCGAGGCCGCGGGCGCCTATGCGCCAGGCCTCGAGCGGGAGGCCGAGCAGACGCGGCAGCAGCTCGCAGAGCTCCTCGGCTAGCCCTATCGTTTCGCTCATGACGGTCGTCCGCGCCGCAGGCGGGCGCTGGTCTTGCAACCGGGCGCTCCTGGAGAGCTTGTGACGAGCGTTCTCGTCCGGCACGCGTCCGCCGGAGAGCCGCATGACTGGGACGGTGACGACAGCTTGCGCCCCCTCGACGCGCGAGGTCGCGAGCAAGCTGCTCAGCTCGTCGAGCTCCTTCGTCCGCTCGAGGTGCGCCGGATCGTTTCGAGCCCGTTCACCCGCTGCGTGCAAACGGTCGAGCCGCTCGCCGACGCGCTCGGGTTGTCGGTGGAGCTCGACGGCCGGCTTGCCGAGGGCGCCGGCCAGGCTGCCTACATCCTCGTCCAGGAACACGGGATCGTCTGCTGCACCCACGGCGATGTCGTCGGCGATCTAGTCGGCCGCGGCTTGAAGAAAGGTGCTGCAGTCGTCCTGCAGGCCGGAGAGGTGGTTCGGGAGATCTAGGCGGCGAGCGCGTCGGTGCCGGCGGCAACGGGGCCGGCGGCTCTCCGCTGCTAATCCGCGAGGTCCTTGGCTCGCAGCTCGTCGAGCGCCGATTCGGACTTTCCGAGCTGGAGGCTCATCCCCGCGAGCACGCGATCCGTCTTCGTGAACTGGATCTGGTCGTATTGCACGATCTGGATGCGGTTGCCGCTCGGATCGCGGAAGTCGAGCCGCGGGCCCAGCACCTCGACACCGGCCTTCTCGAGCGCATCCCGGACCGCCTGCTTGTCGTCGACGACGAGCCCGAAGTGCGGTTCTTCCGCCCGCGGGCCGCGTTCGAACAGGGCGAGGAACTGGTCTCCCAGCTCCAGAAAGGCCGCATGCGGCTCGCTGCGATCGACTGCGGTCGGCTGGAACAGATCGGTGTAGAACGCGACCGCCTCCTCGATGTCGTCCACCTGCAGCGCAACGTGATCGATCCCTACGAGACGTGGCTTCATGCAGGGAGTTCTAGCGGCGGGCGATGCCCACATCATGAGCCGCTCGACTCGAGCGCGCGGCGACGCAGATTGGGGGAGCGCCGCTACGCTCGGCCGATGGCTGCTCCTGCCGGTCCGACGCTCTCGCGCTCGCAGCTGGCCAGACTGGCAGCACTGGGTGAGGAGCGAGCGGCGCACATCGGTGATGTGCTGTACCGCGTCGGCGATGCGACCTATCCGTTCATCGCGATCGAGGAAGGTGAGGTTGCGATCGTCGACGCGGCCGGCAACGAGCTCGTTCGCCACGGCCCCTCGAGCTTTCTCGGCGAGCTGAACCTCCTCTCTGGCCAGACGGTGTTCGTGACCGCGGTTGTAACCGAGCCGCTGCGCTACATCGCGGTCGAACGAGACGCGCTTCGCGCTGTCCTGTTCGAGGATGCGCCGCTCAGCGATCTCGTCCTGTCGACGTTCATCGAGCGTCGGGAGGCGCTGCAGACGGTCGAGGGCATCGGCCTCGAGATCGTGGGGCCGCGCAGCTCCGATCCGACGATGCGGCTGCTCGCCTTCGCGCGCGCAAACCGGCTCCCGTTCGCCTGGCACGACGAGTCGCCTTCCGGCGGAGAAGAGCCGCCGCTGGTGCGGCTCCCGGGTGGTGTCGAGCTGAAGCACCCGTCCAGCGGGGACGTGTTACGCGCGCTCGGAATCGGCCGCGAGCTCGAGCGCCGGGAGGAGGTCGACCTGCTCGTCGTGGGCGGCGGGCCCGCCGGGCTCGCCGCGGCGGTGTACGGCGCGTCCGAAGGCTTGGACACGCTCGTCGTCGAGAGCACTGCGCTTGGGGGACAGGCCGGATCGTCCCGCAGGATCGAGAACTACCTCGGCTTCCCGGCCGGGATCAGCGGCACGGAGCTCACGAGCCGCGCGGTGTCCCAGGCGCGGAAGTTCGGCGCCAGGCCCGCCACCCCGTATCGAGCCATCGGTCTCGAGGCCGGTGGAGGCAGGCACCTCGTGCGCCTCGAGGAGGATCACGAGATCGCCGCGCGTGCAGTCGTGCTGGCCACCGGCGCCGACTACCGACGCCTTCCGCTCGCTGAGCTTCGCGACTACGAAGGGCTGAGCGTCTTCTACGCTGCAGGCCCGCCCGAGGCGCTACTTTGCGGCGCCTCACGCGTCGCCGTAGTCGGTGGCGGAAACTCCGCCGGCCAGGCTGCGGTATGGCTCGCGCGCGGTGGCGCGCTCGTCACGCTCTTGCACCGCCGCGGCGAGCTGCGCGAGACGATGTCGGACTACCTCATCCGAGAGCTCGAGCGCTACGGCGTCGTTGTCCGTGATCGCAGCGAGATCGCAGCGCTCCACGGCAGCGACGGACGCCTCGAGGCGGTGACGCTCACCGACGGAAGCCTCATGCCGTTCTCGTTCCTGTTCCTCTTCCTCGGGGCGAAGCCGTGCACGGACTGGCTTGGCGACGCCGTTGCGCGCCACGAAGATGGCTTCGTCGTCACCGGCGACGCGGCCGGAGCCGCCAACCTGCTCGAGACGAGCATCCCCGGCATCTTCGCCGCGGGCGACGTCCGCTCTGGCTCGACGAAGCGCTGCGCGGCAGCCGTCGGCGAAGGCTCGATGGCGGTGCAGTTCGTGCACCAGCATCTCGCTGCGGAGCCGGCGGAGGTCGCATGAGCGCCTGCACGCACCTCGACGAGGTTCAGCTGCACGAGCTTCCGCACGAGGTTGACGGATGCGAGGACTGCCTCCGCACGGGCGGCAAATGGCTCCACCTGCGCATCTGCCTGATCTGCGGCCACGTCGGCTGCTGCGACAGCTCTCCGAACCGTCACGCGACCGCTCACTTCCACGAGACGACCCATCCGATCATGCGCTCCCTGGAGCCCGGTGAGGACTGGAGCTGGTGCTTCGCGGACGAGATGGCGCTCGCGATCGAGGGAGTCAGCGGCGAGACCCGCATCCCGCCGGCACCGCTCGGGTAGTGGCTGGGGCTCCCTACACCGGGCACTGCATGTGCGGCGGTGTGCGCTTCGAGGTGACGGAGGAGCCGCTCAGCGCCGGTTACTGCCACTGCACGCGCTGCCAACGCCGCACCGGTACCGCCGCCTCCGCTCAGGCGCGGATCGCGCCAGGCTCGCTTCGGCTGCTCGCCGGCGACGAGCTCGTCCGCGAGTACGCTCCCGAAGACGGCTGGCCGAAGTGCTTCTGCTCGTCCTGCGGCAGCGCACTCTGGAGCACGGACCCGGACACGGGCGAGGCCGGGAGCGTGCGGCTCGGGCTGTTCGATCCGGGCCACGGAATCCGTCCGGAGTGGCACACGTACGTGGACTACGCGTGCGAGTGGGAGCCGATCCCGGACGATGGCCTCGAGCGCTACTCGGAAGGCAAGGCCCGCTAGACGAGCGGAGGCTTGAGCTCGCGCTGAGCCGGGTGTGACGGCCGGCCGAAATAGAAGCCCTGGGCCTGGTGGCAGCCGAGCTTGCGGACGATCGAGTGCTGCTCCGCGGTCTCGATCCCCTCGGCGACGAGGTTGATCTGCAGTGCATGGCCGAGGTCGATGATGCCTTTGAGCAGCACGAGGTCGCCGCCGTGATTACCGGCGTCTGCCGTGAAGCTCCGGTCGATCTTGACGACGTCGATCGGGAACTGCCGCAGGTATGAAAGCGATGCGTAGCCCGTCCCGAAGTCGTCGAGGGCGAGAACGACTCCGAGATCCTTGATCGCCTGGAGCGTCTCGGCGACCCGATCGTCGGACGTGAGCAGCGTGCTCTCCGTGAGCTCGAGTGTGAGCAGCTTCGGCGTCAGCCCCGACGAGTCGAGGGCCCGTTCGACGTGGCGGAGGAAGTCGTGGTGGTGGAGCTGGCGGGCCGAGACGTTCACGGACATCTGCATCGGGCGGCCGTGCAGGCGGTGGAGGCGCATCGCTTCTCTGCAGCCTTCGAGGAGCGCCCACTCGCCGAGGTTCACGATGAGCCCCGTGTCCTCTGCGAGGGGGATGAACTCGCCCGGCGGGAGCTCGCCGAGGGTCGGATGCTCCCAGCGGACGAGCGCCTCGTAGCCGGTGATCTCGTTGCGGTCGAGGTCCACGACCGCCTGGTAATCGAGCCGGAACTCTCCGCGGGCGATCCCGTCGCGCAGCTCCGTGATTCGCTCCGAGCGCTCGACGGCGACGCGGTCGAGCTGGGCGTCGAAGAAGGCATAGCCGATGTCGGAATGGCCTTTTGCGCGGTACATCGCGATGTCGGCCTCCCTCAGCAGCGTCTCGTCGTCGTTCCCGAAGGCGATGCCGATGCTCGCGCTCGTCTCGAGGATGCCGGAGCGGCTCTCCAGCGGACTGGCGATCTCGTCGAGCAGCCGCTCGGCCACACCCACCGCATCGTCGGCGGTGAGCGGCTCTGTCAGAACGACAGCGAACTCGTCGCCGCCGAGCCGGGCGGCGGTGTCGCCGGGGCGGACCGACCGCTCGATCCGTCTGCCGATCTCGTGCAGCACCTCGTCGCCGAGGTCGTGGCCCCAACGGTCGTTGATTCCCTTGAAGCCGTCGAGGTCGATGTAGAGCAACCCGGTCGCCTGCCCCTCCTCGCGGCGGAGCATGATCGCGTGGCGCAGCCGCTCGTGGAAGAAGGCGCGGTTGGCGAGACCGGTCAGGGGGTCGTAGAGGGCGAGCTGCCGGAGCTGCTGCTCCGCCTCGCGCTCCCGCGTGATGTCGAGGAGGTATCCCTGCATGTTGAGGGGCTGCCCGTGCTCGTCGAGGACGACGACGCCTTCGTCGCGGAGCCAGACGACCCGTCCGTCGCGGGCGATGAGGCGGTATTCGAGGCTGAGCGGCTCGTGCGTGTCGTGGGTGCGCGCGTGGGCGGCGAGCACCCGCTCGCGGTCGTCCGGGTGGAGCAGGCGCGCGAACAGGTCCGTCTCCGCCTTCCATTCCTCGACGGTGTAGCCGAGGAGCGGCTCGATCTGCCGGCTCGTGAAGACGTTCGAGCTGACCTCGTCGAGCGCGTCGACGTAGACCACGAGCGGCAGCTGCTCGATCAGGGTCCGGTAACGGCGAGCGACATCGTCCAAAGACGGAGGGTCGTCGTCACCCCGGAAATCAACCGGTACCGCAGACACAGTCTGGGAATCGGCCTGTTCGGGGGATCAGGCGTCCCCCGGACGGGGTATCGAGCCCTTGCCGAGTTGCCTAGTACGCGTGCCCGGTAAGCGCCTTCGCGACCTCGAAGCAGACGGTGATGAGCACCGCCACGAGCACCATGATCGTCCCGAGCGTGACGGGCACCATCCGCCACGGATGACGGTCGAAGTCCGGATGGACGTGCGGATGCGGTAGGTGCGGGTGCAACACGGCAACCACCTCCTCGTGCCGTACAACACGCACCTACCGCGTCCCCGCGGATGTCAAACGAGCGGAATCAGGCTCCGGCCGGCACCTTGGACGGGTCCGGGACAATCCGGATGTAGGGCTTCGGCTCCTCCCACCCGCCGAACAGCTCCTTTGCGTCGTCGTTCGAGACCGAGCCGGCGATGATCACGTCCTCGCCCGGGCTCCACTGGGCCGGTGTCGAGACCTTGTGTTTCGCCGTGAGCTGGAGCGAGTCGATCACGCGCAACACCTCGTCGAAGTTGCGGCCGGTCGTCATCGGATAGACGAGGATCAGCTTGATCTTCTTGTCCGGCCCGATCACGAACACGTTCCGCACGGTCTGGTTGTCGGCGGCAGTCCGGTCGGCAGGATCGCCGGAGACGTCGCCGCCCAGCATCCCGTAGGCCTTCGAAACCGCGAAGTCGGAGTCGCCGATCATCGGGTAGTTCGGCCGTGTGCCTTGCGTCTCCTCGATGTCGTCCGACCAGCCCTCGTGCTTGTCCACCGGATCCACCGACAGCCCGATGATCTTGACGTTGCGCTGGTCGAACTCCGGCTTGATCGAAGCCATGTAGCCGAGCTCGGTCGTGCATACCGGCGTGAAGTCTTTCGGGTGCGAGAACAGCACCGCCCACGAATCGCCGATCCAGTCGTGGAAGTTGATCGACCCCTCTGTCGTCTGCGCCTCGAAGTCGGGCGCAGTGTCGCCGATCCTCAGTCCCATCTCTTCCTCCCTTTTCGAACGACCCTAACGGTCTTGGCGAGCGCGTCGCAAACGCGCCGACCTTGCGTAAAACGTCGGTAAGCCCGAGCTGCTTCCGCTTCCTGTCCGTCGTCTCGGAGGAGCATGCTCATTCCATGAGCCCCGCCAAGCGCTCCAGCCTCTTCCGCGAGGTCAACGACCGGATCTACGAGCTGCTCGTCTCCGCAGAGCCGGATCTGCCGGGCGAGTTCCTTTGCGAGTGCGGCGCCGACTGCGACCACCGGGTTCAGCTCCTGCCCGCAACCTTCGCGACGTTGCGACAGACGGGACGGATCGTTCGGTCGCCGAAATGCAACGAGGCTCGGCTCGAGCTGCGGGTTCCCGCGCTCAGCTAGCGGCCGGGTTGTGGCCCGGGCGATCGGGTGCGATATTGATGGCTGAGGAGGCCATCTGGGGGTGTATGAGGATCTCGTCAAAAGGGCGCTCGGGGCGCAGGAGCGGGCTCGGGCGCTGACGGCTGACGCCGCCCGCGTCACACAACTCGCACGGACTCTGCGCGAAGCGCGGGCCGGCGGGGAGCTGCTCCTCCATTGCGCGTGGTGTCAAAAGCTCCAGGTCGGCGACGAATGGCTCCGGCTCGATGCGATCGGCAGCGGCCAGACGCGGATCGCCGAACACCTCGTATGGCAGTCGACGCACGGCATCTGTCCCGAGTGCTACGAGCGGGTCCGTCGCGAGACCGACGCCAAGCGCACGCAGCGAGCCTGATTCATATCCCGCTCACATGAATCTCTCGCCCGCGGTCCGTACGCTGGCTGGATGAACAGGCTCCGACTGCTCAAGCGGGGTTCGGGGCGGACGCACGAATCGGAGCTCTGTTCGCTGTTCGTCGTCTCCCTGCCGCGCTCCCTCTCGAGCCTCCTCTACGCCGCGGCGGCGCACGCGCTCGGGCTCGCGGAGCCGAACTGGACGAGCGATGGTGAAATCCTCAACCGCGACCGCGTGCCAAGGCGGCTGCAGTCCTTGGCTCCGGCGGACGAACGGTTCACCTTGCTCGGCTCGGCTCCCGAGGTCTTCGGAGACATGACGGGCCACCTCGACCGTACGGCCCTGCGTCGTGGTTTCGCCTACAAGGACGTCGTGCAGCCGTTCGTGGTCGGCGGCTGGGACGGTCTCGGGGATTTCAAGGTCCTCAAGGTGCGTCGAAACGTGGCGGAGGTGGCGTACACGATGCTGAAGCGGAGGTGGCTCTATCCCGCTCGCGCGGCAAGCATCTTCGGCGACCACCCGTGGACGCTCGTAGAGGGGCTCGTTCGCGCGGAGGAGGTGCTCGATGCTCTGCCGGGAGAGACCGTCGAGTACGCGGACGCGGTGCTCGACCACGATCCGCTCGAGCGCGCGCTTCGACGGCTCTACCCCGACGCCCACGTCGCTCCAGCGCCGTACGTCGACCGCGGCTTCGTCCGGACGCGGCGGCGTCTCGAGGCGGAGCGGCGCGACTCGCTCCTGTTCCGCCGGCTCGAATCGATCGTTGCGGCGGTGCGGGAGCGGCTGCGCTTCGACGAGCCAAGCGAGACGATCGCGGAGGCGCTTCCCTAGCCCGTGCGTGCCGACGGCCGTCGGTGGAACCCGAGAAGCGCGACGGCCCCAACGACGAGCGTCGGGGTGATGACGAACCCGCGGTAGAGAAGCACGGCCGCCACGACGTGTCCCTGCGGCGCACCGAAGCCGACGAGAGTGCCGATCATCCCGAGCTCGACGACCCCGATTCCGCCGGGGGTGAGAGGCAAGGAGCTGATGACGCGGCCGATCGCCCAGGCGAGAAAGGCCTCGCTCGGTGGGAGGTCGGCGACCGAGATCCCAACCGCTCGCAGCGAGAGCTCGAAGATGAGGTACGCCGTCAGCTGGTTGAAGAGCGTGGCCGCCGTGAGGGACGGCCAGCGGCGGCGGAGGTCCGAGAGACGCTCGGCGCGGAGCTGCACGAGGGTCTCCCCGTTCCAGGCGGGCGGCTCTCGCCTACCGAGCCGCGCAAGCCGCGTCGCGACCCGGCACGCGAGGTTGCCGAGGCGCCGCGCCGAGGACGGGCTCCTCAAGACGGCGAAGGCGGCTCCGGCGAGCAGGGTTCCCGCCGCGGCGCTCGCACCGGCGATCGCGGCCGTCGAGCCGGAGAGGTGACCCGTGGCAAAGACGAGGACGGCCCCGACGAGCGGATACAGGAAGATCATCGCCTGGCTCCAGATCCCGGTCAGCGCGACTGCGAAGCCGGCCGCTCCCCCGCCCACGCGCAGGCGGCGCAGGAGGCCGAACGAGAGAGCCATTCCGAGCGGCGCGCCGCCCGGGAGGACGATGGTCATGGCGGTCGATGCCTGGGTGAAGCCGAGTGCGCCGAGCCACGAGAGCTGCGGCAGCACGGCCCGCCAGGGCAGCGCCGTCGTGAGGACGTCGAGGAGCGCGGCTGCAGCGAGCCCGGCCAGCCATGGCGCGGACACGGTGCCGAGGCGGTGAGCGACCGTCCCGTAGCTCGCGATGCGCGGGACGACGGCCGCGAAGACGCCTGCGATGAGCGCGACGCCGAGCGCGCCGCGGAGGACAGCCCGGCTCGGACGCCGCATGACCGGGAGCGTAAAGGCGGGCGGGGAAACCGTGATTCCCCCGCCCGAGGGCCGTCCCGTTGCTTCCCCTGCAAGGCGGCTACCCACCCGCGCGGGCATCGAAACGGCTAGCCTCAGGCCGCCATGAGCGTCCTTGTCACCGGTGGCGCTGGGTTCATCGGGTCCCACGTGGCCCGCCATCTCGTAGACGCCGGTCAGGACGTCGTCGTTCTCGACGATCTCAGCGGCGGCTACGAGGAGAATGTGCCGGCCGGGGCGAACCTGGTCGCCGGCTCGGTCGTCGATCCAGAGCTCGTCGAGGAGCTGTTTCGTGAGCACGAGTTCTCGCACGTGTTCCACCTCGCGGCATACGCGGCTGAGGGGCTCTCTCACTTCATCCGCCGCTTCAACTACACGAACAACGTCCTGGGCTCTGTCAATCTGCTGAACGCTGCCTTACGCGCTGAGACCGTCGAACGCTGCGTCTTCACGAGCTCGATTGCGGTCTACGGCGCGGCCCAGACACCGATGACGGAGGACACCGTTCCGGAACCGGAAGACCCGTACGGAATCGGCAAGTACGCGGTCGAGCTCGACCTCCGGGCCGCGCAGCGGATGTTCGGCCTCGACTACACGATCTTCCGGCCCCACAACGTCTACGGGGAGCAGCAGAACGTTGCCGACCCATATCGGAACGTGATCGGGATCTTCATCAACCAGCTCCTGAGCGACCGGCCGCTGACGATCTTCGGCGATGGCCTGCAGACGCGAGCGTTCACGCACATCGACGACGTCGCGCCCGTGATTGCGCGCTCGATCGAAGTCCCGCAGTCGGCGAACGAGGTCTTCAATGTCGGCGCCGACACGCCCCACACGGTTCTCGACCTCGCGCACACGGTGGCGCGCGCGTTCGACGTCGCCGACCCCGAAATCGATTTCCTGCCTGCGCGGGAGGAGGTCGTCCACGCATTCTCCGACCACGCAAAGCTCCATCGTGTCTTCGGCCAGGAGCCGACGGTGTCGCTCGAAGAGGGACTGCGCCGGATGGCCGACTGGGCACGCGAGATCGGCGTCCGTGAGCCGGTTCGCTTCGAGAGCGTCGAGGTCCTGCGCAACCTGCCGCCTTCGTGGGCGGCCGGTCTGACGCAGACCACTTAAGTGCCGGACGTCTCGGTCTCTCTCGTCAACACGAACTCGCGGGAGCTCCTCCTTGCTTGCCTGGAGTCGCTGCAGGGCGTCGAGGCCGAGGTCGTCGTGCTCGACAACGCGTCCGAGGACGGCTCCGCCGCGGCCGTCCGCGAGCGGTTCCCCGAGGTCCGGGTGATCGAGCAGCGCCACCGGGCGGGCTTCGGCGCCAACCACAACACCGTCATCCGCGCCACGACCGGCCGCTACGTCTTCGTCCTCAACGAGGACACGACGAGCGAGGACTGGAGCTTCGAGCGGATGGTCGCCCATCTCGACGCGAATCCGCGCGTCGCCGCACTGGCCCCGCGGCTCGTCTATCCCGACGGGCGGCTGCAGTCCTCCGCCTGGCGCTTTCCGTCTCCCTCGACCGCTGCGCTGGGCCTCCTCACGCTCGGCCGCGCCGGAATCCTCCAGTCCGGCGGGCGCGGGACCCGCGACGTCGACTGGGCGATGGCCGCCGCCCTCATGCTCCGGCGCGAGGCGCTCGACGAGGTCGGCCTCTTCGACGAGGAGTTCTTCATCTACTCCGAGGAGACGGATCTCTCCTGCCGGCTGCGCCGGGCCGGCTGGCGGACGCAGTACTTCCCGCAGGTAACCGTCGTGCATCACGAGTCGCAATTCAGCGTCGGGATCCCCGAGCGTCGGATCAACGAGATGTGGCGTGGCCGCCACCGCTACTGGCGGAAGCACCATTCCGCAGCCGGTGCAGGCGTCGCCGCCTTCTGCACGGGCGCGCAGTATGCGGCGCGGGCTCTGCTCGGGGCGCGCGACCGCGACTTCGCCGGCCGGATGCGTTTGCATGCGCGCGATGCGATCCGCGTCCGCGGTCCCGGCCTTCGCGAGCTCGCCGAGGAGTGGAATCGGGAGCACGCCGAGGGCTAGCGCACCCAGGCACCTTCGGGCACACTCTGTCCAGGGGACCAGCGCTCCGGGGGGACCGTGGCAACTGCTCAGCGAATCAAGTCGAGGAGGTCCTACCCTCTCCCGGCTTCGCGCGCGCACTCTCCGGCGCACCTCGCGCACGGCACCTGGCGCGGCCGCGTCCGGCATCGGCCGGAACCGGGAGGCGGCGCCGGCGCGCGCAGACCCGAGGAAAGGCCAGCCTCCGTCCTCCTCGTCGACGACGAGGCCTCGATTCGCGCGATCTGCCGCGTCAACCTCGAAGGCGACGGCTTCCGGGTGCTCGAAGCGAAAGACGGCGCGGAGGCCCTCGAGGAAGTGCGGCGGCAGCGGCCCTCGCTCGTACTCCTCGACGTGATGATGCCCGGCGTCGACGGCTGGGGCGTCGCGGAGCAGCTTGCCGCGAACGCCGAGACCCGGGACATCCCGGTCGTCTTCCTGTCGGCGCGGGCGGCATACGAGGATCGCCTTCACGCCCAGCAGCTCGGCGCGGTGGGCTACGTCGTCAAGCCGTTCGACCCGCTCCACCTCGCGGGGATCGTGCGCGACGTGCTCGAGCGCATCGCCAGGGGAGAGCGCGGCCAACTCAACCGCGAGCTCTCGAGCGCGGGATGACCGGCCGGTCCGCGGTGCTCGCGCTCGGATCGGACGCCGAGCGGTTGCAACGGCCCGCGCTGCGCACCGCCGTCGGGGGAATCGTCGCGCTTGCCGGTCCTGCGGCCGTCACCCTGCTTGCCTTCGGCAACCCGCACGAAGCGCTGCCGGCGCTCCTGTACGTCCTCGTAGTGCTCTTCGCGACCTCGCTCGGCGGGCGTGGCCCCGGACTGGCGGCGGCAGCGGTCTCGATCGTCCCGTTTTACTACTTCTTCCTCGTGCCGCACGACACGTGGACGGTCAAGTCCGAGGGCGCGGTCGCGCTTGCTGTCTTCGTCCTGACTGGGGCCCTCTGCGGCGAGGTGCTCTCCCGCCAGCGCGGTGCGCGAACACGTGCGGAGGAGGAGGCCTCGTCGCGGACGCACGCGCTCGACACGGCTCTCCGCATGCAATTCGTCGCCGAAGCGCTGGTCTCGGCGCAGACACCGCAGGACGTGCTCGACGCGGTGCTCGTCGAAGCCGTGCGCGCGGCAGAAGCCCGCGGCGGCCTGATCGCCATGCTGAGCGAGGACGGCGAGTGGCTCGACGTGATCGCGACGCGGGGCTACGACAGCAGGTACATCGACCCGTTCCGCCGCTTCCCGGTCGCCGGCAACTACCCGCTGTCGGAGGCGGTGCGAACCGGCGAGGGCATCTTCATCGGCTCGGAGGAGGAACGCGACCGCCGCTACCCCGAACTCATCGGCCGGTCGCAGCCCGGCCACGGGCTCGTCTGCCTGCCGCTCGTGGGCGGGCACGGTCCGATCGGCGGGCTCGTCTTCTCGTTCTCGACGGACGAGGAGTTCCCGCCGGAGCGCCGCGCACTGAAGCTCACGCTCGCGCGGCAGGCCGCGCTTGCGCTCGAGCGGGTTGAGCTGGCCGTGGCCGAGCGTGTGCTGCGCGAGCGACTCTCGTTCCTCGATGAGGCGACGGCTCTCCTCACCTCGTCGCTCGATCTCGAGCGAACCCTCGAGCAACTCGCGTCGCTTGCCGTGCACGATCTCGCGGACTGGTGTGCGATCGACGTGTTCGTCGAGGAGACGGGCGAGATCGAGCGGCTTGTCGTCGCCCACCCGGACCCCGAGCGAAGGCGGTGGGCCGAGGAGGTACGCTCGAGGACGCGGCCGACACGGATCGACGACGACTTCGACATCACCGCTCGTGTCATGCGGACGGGGGAACCGGAATTCCTCCGAGAAGTACCGCAGGAGCTGATCGAGGAGGCGGCGCGGCGAGACCCCGAAGCGGCGGCGGCGCTCCAGCACATCTCCGTCCGCAGTGCGATCACCCTGCCCCTGGGATCGGGCGGCCGGACGTTCGGTGCGCTCACGCTCATCGCCGAGGACCGCGAGTTCGACGACTCCGATTTCGCGCTCGGCCAGCAGTTGAGCGCCCGCGCGGCGATTGCGATCGAGAACGCAAGGCTCTACCGGGAAGCCGAGCGGCGCGCGGAGGCCGCGGTCGCACTCGCGTACGTCGGCGACGGCGTCGTACTGCTCGACGACGACGGGCGCGTGCGCTTCTGGAACGCCGCCGTCGCCGCGATCACGGGTGTCCGCGAGCAAGACGCGCTCGGCCGGCGGCCCGTGGAGTTGTTGCCGTCCTGGGAGGAGCTGACGCGGCTGGCGGAGCTCGCCGACGCCGATGCCCGAGCGCGCGCGCGCTCCGTGACGGTGCCGATCAAAACCGCGGCGGGTGACCGCTGGGTCGCGGTCACGGGCGTCGCCTTCGACGAGGGCGTCGTCTACGCGCTAAGGGACGTCACCGACCAGAAGGAGTTCGAGCGCACGCGGAGCGACTTCGTCGCCACCGCCTCTCACGAACTCCGCACGCCGCTTGCCGCCGTTTACGGCGCTGCCCGGACCCTGCGCCGCAACGACATCGAGCTCCCGGCCGAGCAACAGGAGCAGTTCCTCGAGATCATCGTGACCGAGACCGAGCGGTTGACGGCGATCGTCTCCCAGATCCTCCTCGCCGGTCAGCTTGAGGGCGGCCGCATCGACGTGTCCGCCGCGGCGACCGACCTGCCGCGACTGGTCGAGAGTGTTCTCGTCTCGCAGCGCGTGCGCGCGCCCGACCACCTCGAGCTGCGACTGGAGCAGAACGGTGATCGCGCGGTCGCGCTCGCGGACGAAGACAAGCTCCGGCAGGTGCTCGTGAACCTGCTCGACAACGCGATCAAGTACTCGCCGGACGGTGGGGAGGTGGCGGTCGAGCTTGCCGGAGGCGCCGGCCGGGTTCGCCTGACCGTGCGCGACCAGGGGCTCGGGGTCCCTGCGGGCGAGCAGGAGCGGATCTTCGAGAAGTTTTATCGCCTCGACCCTGCGCTCACGCGCGGCGTCGGCGGAAGCGGGCTCGGGCTCTTCATCTCCCGCGAGCTGGTCACCCGGATGGGAGGCTCTCTCACGGTCCGCTCGCAGCCCGGCGAGGGCGCCGCTTTCGTCGTGGATTTGCCCGCGGCTTAGCGGTCTCTCACCTCCGGCGGCAAACTTAGAGACGAAATGCTCGTTCTCGTGGCAGACGACGACCGCGCGGTGCGCGAGGCGCTCGAGCGCGCGCTGCAGCTGCACGGCTACGAGGTCGCGCTCGCGTCGGACGGGGACACGGCCCTCACGGCCGTCGACACGCGCACGCCGGACGCGCTCGTCCTCGATGTGATGATGCCGGGGCTCGACGGTCTAGACGTCACACGCCGCCTGCGCCGTCAGGGGAACCGCGTCCCGATCCTGCTGCTCACCGCCCGCGACGCCGTGGGCGACCGGGTGGAGGGTCTCGACGCCGGCGCCGACGACTACCTGCCGAAGCCGTACGACCTCGAAGAGCTGCTCGCCCGCCTACGCGCGCTCCTGCGGCGTTCGAAGCCGGAGGAGCCGGGTGCATTGCTCCGCTTCGCCGACCTGACGCTGGACCTCGGCTCGATGGACGCGCGGCGCGGCGGCCGCCGCTTCGAGCTGACGACGACGGAGGCTCACCTGCTCGAGCTGTTCATGCGCAATCCGCGCCAGGTACTTCCGCGCTCACTCATCTACGAGCGCGTATGGGGCTACGACTTCAGCCACTCCTCCAACGCGCTCGACGTGTACGTGGGTTACCTGCGGCGGAAGACGGAGGCTGAAAGCGAGCAGCGGCTGATCCACACCGTCCGCGGCACGGGCTACGTGCTCCGCGAGCCGTGACGCTCCGCGGCCGCCTGACGCTCGTCGCGGCCGGCGTGGTCGCCGTTGTCGTGGCGCTCGCCTCCACGGCGACCTACTTCCTCATGCGCCACCAGCTCTATTCCCAGGTGGACTCCCAGCTCATCGAGCACGCGAAGAACCCGGACGCGAACATCAACGGCTTCAACCCGTACCAGCAGGACTACGTGGCGAAGATCTTTCCGAACGGCGTCGCTACGTCCGATAGCGCGCATCTGACGATCGACTCGAAGATCAAGGAAGCCGCGGCGGGTGAGCGACGGCGCTTCTACCGCGATATCACGGTCAGAGGGCACAACTTCGTGACGGGGCAGGCTCTGACCCTGCGGATGCGCGAGGCTGTGCTGCCGATCTCGGGCGGAGGAGCGGTTGTCGTCGCACGCGACATCAGTTTCATCGAGCGCGATCTCGATCGGTTGCGGCTCGTCCTGATCCTCGTGTCCTTCGGCGGAATCGCAGTTGCCGCGGCGATTGCCGCCCTCGTCTCCGGCACCACCCTGGCTCCCGTGCGGCGGCTGACTGCGGCCGCGGAGCGGATCGCGGAAACGGGCGAGCCGAGCGAGCGGGTGCCGGAGGGAGGCCGCGGGGAGCTCGCGCGCCTCGGAGGGTCCTTCAACACCATGCTCGCTGCGCTCGAGGAGTCGCTCGAGGCCCAGCGGCGGTTCGTGGCCGATGCATCCCACGAGCTCCGCACGCCCCTCACGAGCCTGCAGACGAACATCGACGTTCTGCGCGGAGACATCGCGCTCGAACCGGAGCAGCGCCGGCGCCTGCTCGACGACCTGCATCGCGAGTCGCAGGAGATGCGCGCGCTCATCGCCGGCCTTCTCGAGCTGGCGCGTGGCGGCGCCCGGGTAGAGAAGGAGGAGTTCCAGCTCGACGAGCTCGTGGAAGCCGGCGTCGAGCGCGCGCGGACCCGATTCCCTCAGGTTGCGTGGGAGACAGGCGGCCTCGAGCCGACGATCGTCGACGGCTACCGCGACCGCATGGAGCGCGCCGTCTGGAACCTGCTCGAGAACGCGGGCAAGTGGAGCGGCGAAGGCGGGGTGGTCGAGGTCTCGCTCGCCGGGGGCGAGCTGCTGGTTCGTGACCACGGGCCCGGTTTCGCCGAGGTGGACCGGCCGCTCGTCTTCGATCGCTTCTACCGCTCGGCCGCCGCCCGCGCGATGCCCGGCGCAGGGCTCGGGCTGGCCATCGTCCGCGAGGTGGCCGAGTCGCACGGCGGCACAGTCGAGGCGCAGAATGCGGACGGCGGCGGCGCCGTTGTGCGCCTGAGCCTGAACGGCGCCGCTCGCGGCAGCGAGCGAAGCTAGCGCTTCGCTCGCTGGGAGAAGGAACTGCGCGGGCCGGAAAGCGCGGTTTCCGGCCCGCTCCGTGCCTTTCGTCTGGGATCGTTGCGGCGGGAGGCCACCGTCGTGCGCTCGCGCGCGGCAGAGGCCGGCACGAGCGCGGTCCGGCCTGCGGCTAAGTCGCCGCTACGCGGCTGTCTTACCCTCCGGCCCTTTGTGCCCAGTGATTTGAGCGTTTCGAACCTCGTCTGCGACGAAACCGCTTCTGAATTACGCGGCTGAAGATCTCTTAGCTGTTTTTCATCCTGGACTGGTTCGATTGGCGATGCATCGAACCCCTCCCGGTCCGGCCGTTCGGTCGGCCCGCGGCCAGCTCGGTCCGGCGTCTTCCCGGATCCCCTGCGGTGAAGGCGCCGGGCTGCGCGGGTTCGCGTGGCTCAGCCGACGACGCTCAGCTCCTGGTCGTACTCGGGGAGGAGGTCGCGGTCTCCGCCGTCAGAACTGTCGCCGGCGCGGAGCGGCACGACGACGCGGACCGCCCCGCCGCGCACGAAGCCGATGCGGTCGGGGCCGAGGTCGAGCGGCTCGTAGTCGCCTGCGAACGCCTCGCGCCGCTCCGAGCGCAGACACAGGACGCGCCGGATGAGGTGTGCCTTCATCGTCCGGCGGGTCGGTGCACGCTCACCGAGCACGGCAGCGTGTGCGGTCCAATTGACCGGGCGGCGGTTGTCAGGGTCGACGAGGTTGAGCGACCAGAGCGCGTCGCCCTGGTAAAGGTCGGGCACGCCGGGGCTCGTCACGCGGAGGAGGAGCGCTCCGAGCGACGCGTGCTCCCCGGCTCTCGCGACCCGCGCCACGAAGGGCTCGAACTCGTCGAGGAAATCGTGGTTCGAGTAGAGGCTCCGCACGAACTCCCGAACCCGGCGCTCATGCGCCTCGTCCGGGGCGAGCCAGCTCGTCGTGCGCTTTCCCTCGCGCAGCGCCTTCTGCAGATAGAGCTCGAGACGCGAGGGGACGATCGGCCAGGCGCCGACCAGCGTCTGCCAGACGAGGTACTCCTCGTTCGGATCGTCCATTCCACCAGTGAGCGCGTGCCAGCGGCGCACCCGCTCGGCCCATTCGTCGTGCAGCGCGGCGAGCGCGCCGATGCGCGCGCGCACGTCGCCGGCGCGTTTCGTGTCGTGGGTCTGGGACGCGAGCAGCGCATGCGGATGGCGTTCGAGGCGCTCGAGCGCCGCGTCGTGGAACTCCTGCGGTGAAAGCGAGAAGCGGTCGGGGTTGCCGCCGACCTCGTTCAGCGCCGTGAGGCGGAACCACCGGTAGAACGCCGTGTCCTCGACACCCTTCGCCATCACGGCGCCGGTCGACTGCTGCCAACGGACCACGAACTCGTCGCGAGCGGGCGTCCGCTCGCCCTCGAGCAGGAGGTTGGCGCGGAGGTCTTCGGGAAGCGTGTCGACTGCGCGCCGATCCTCTTCGCCAACCCGGTTCGTCTCAGGCTCGACGTACGTCCGGTAGACGTACAGCGCAGCAGCCGCCTCCTCCAGTCCGTCGTGAGGATGGAGGGTGCGCAGCCGCTCGAACTCCTGCGCGAACGTCGTCCTCGCCACCTCGAGCTTCGCCTCGCCCGCGACCTCCGCGAAGGACCGCCACTCGCCCGTCAGCTCTCCGTAGAGCTCCGTCAGCGGCTCCTCCCCGGCGGGGTCGATGAAAAGCGCGGTCACGTCGTTGGCGAACTCGTACCCCGTCGTGCCCTCGACCGGCCAGTCGGCGCGCAGCCGCTCGCCGGGCTCGAGGATCTTCTCAACCCAGATCCGCTCGACGCCGCGCTCGCGCAGCCGGTCGAGGTACTCGCGCGGGTTCGCGAGCCCGTCGGGGTGGTCGATGCGGAGCCCGTCGACGAGCCCATCGCCCACGAGCTTCAGGATCTTCGCGTGTGTCTCGTCGAAGACCTCTGGATCCTCGACACGGATGCCCGCGAGGTCGCCGATGTCGAAGAAGCGGCGGTACCAGCCGGTCTCTCGGTCCCAGTCGAAGAACCTCGCGCGGAGCTCCGGGTCGCGCCAGAACCGGTTCTCGTCCTCCGACGTAGCCATGTGGTTCGGGACGACGTCGAGGATCGTGCCGAGCCCGGCCGCGCGAGCCGACTCGCAGAGGGCCCGCAGCTCCTCCTCGCCGCCGAGCTCGGCCGAGACCCGTGTCGGGTCGACGACGTCGTACCCGTGGGTCGACTCGCGCCGCGCCTGCAGGACGGGAGAGAGGTACAGATGGGACACGCCCAGCTCGGCGGCGTACGGGACGACGACCTCGCGCGCGCGGCGGAAGCCGAGCTCGGGCGTGAGCTGGAGGCGATACGTGCAGCGGTAATCGGCCACGAAGGCCGTGCTTACCCGCGCCGCGCGTTCAGACTCGCCGCAGCAGCAGGAGGGAGTGCTCCTGCACGGCGACGAGCGCCCGCGCGCCCAGCGGCCCGTATGGCGCCTCGCCCGTGGCGAGCTCGACGTCCCAGCGGGCGCCGAAGCGCCGGGCAGGAAGCGTGAAGACGACCGGCTCCGAGTGCACGTTGAACACGACGAGGAACGACTCGCCGAAGGTCGGCTCCCCGTGAGGTGTCCGCTCGCGGATCTCCCGGCCGTTGAGGAAGACCCCGAGCGTCCGCGCCTCCGGGTTCGTCCAGTCGCGCTGCGTCATCCGGCGCCCGTCGGGCCGGAACCACCATGCGTCGGGCAGCCCGCTCTCGCCGGCGTTCCCGGTGAGGAACGACGTCCGCCGGAACACCGGGTGCTCGCGGCGCAGAGCGATCAGCCGGCGCACGAACTCGACGAGCTCGGCGTCCGCCGAGGCCCAGTCGAACCAGGAGATCTCGTTGTCCTGGCACCACGCGTTGTTGTTGCCGCCCTGCGTCCGTCCGAATTCGTCGCCGCCGAGCAGCATCGGCATGCCCTGTGAGAGGAGCAGCGTGGCAAGGAAGTTGCGCTGCTGCCGCGCCCGCAGCGCCAGCACCGCGGGGTCGTCGGTCGGGCCCTCGGCGCCGAGGTTCCACGAGCGGTTGTCGTCCGTCCCGTCCCGGTTTTCCTCGAGGTTCGCCTCGTTGTGCTTCTCGTTGTACGAGACGAGGTCGCGCAGCGTGAAGCCGTCGTGCGCCGTGACGAAGTTGATCGAGGCGAACGGAGTGCGGCCCTCCTCGCCGTACAGGTCGGACGAGCCCGTGAAGCGCTGCGCGAACTCGCCCACGTTGCCATGGCCGCGCCAGAAGTCGCGCACGGAGTCGCGGTACTTGCCGTTCCACTCCGCCCAGAGCACGGGGAAGTTGCCGACTTGGTAGCCGCCCGGCCCGACGTCCCAAGGCTCGGCGATCAGCTTCACCTGCGAGAGCACCGGGTCCTGGTGGATCGTGTCGAAGAAGGCCGAGAGCCGGTCGACGTCGTAGAACTCGCGCGCGAGCGCCGACGCGAGGTCGAAGCGGAAGCCGTCGACGCGGCACTCGAGCACCCAGTAGCGCAGCGAGTCCATGATCAGCCGCAGCACCGAGGGGTGAACCGGGTTGAGCGAGTTGCCGGTGCCCGTGAAGTCCATGTAGTAGCGCAGGTCGTCTGGCATCAGCCGGTAGTAGCTCCGGTTGTCGAGCCCGCGGAAGGAGAGCATCGGCCCGAGGTGGTTGCCCTCGGCGGTGTGGTTGTAGACGACGTCGAGGATCACCTCGATCCCGGCTCCGTGCAGCGCCTTGACCATCCCCTTGAACTCGCGCACCTGCTCGCCGCTCGTGCCCGTGGCGGCATAGAGCGCGTGTGGCGCGAGATAGCCGATCGAGGAGTAGCCCCAGTAGTTCGAGAGCCCGCGGTCGTGGAGGAATCCCTCGTCGGCGATGTGGTGGATCGGGAGGAGCTCGACCGCGGTGACACCGAGGTCCTGGAGGTACGCGAGCGCGGGCTCCGAGGCGAGGGCGGCGTACGTGCCGCGCAGGTCGTCGCGAATCTCGGGGTGCCGCTCGGTGAAGCCCTTGACGTGCACCTCGTAGATCACGGTGTCGGTCCAGGGCGTGTCGGGCGGGCGGTCGTCCTCCCAGTCGAAGGCGGGATCGGCGACGACGCACTTCGGAATCGCCTCGGCGTCGTCCTCGTCGTCGAGCTCGAGATCGGCGTCCTCGGCGGAGCTCGGCACGTAGGGGAGGACGTTCGCGAGATCCCACAGCACGGGCCCCTCGATCGCCTTCGCGTACGGGTCGAGCAGGAGCTTGTTCGGGTTGAAGCGGTGGCCGGCGGCCGGGTCGTACGGCCCGTGGACCCGGTAGCCGTATCGGTGTCCCGGCCCGACTCCGGGGAGGTAGCAGTGCCAGTTGTGGGCCGTGACGTCGCTCAGGTCGAAGCGCGTCTCGCGGTCGCCGTCGAACAAGCAGAGCTCCACGCGCTCGGCGTGCTCGGAGAAGAGCGCGAAGTTCGTCCCCTCGCCGTCCCACGTCGCGCCGAGCGGGAACGGCCGTCCCGGCCAGACCTCCATCAGCGGGAGAATTCCACGCGGCGGTTGCCGAAGTCGGCGATGAGCGTCACGTGGCCACGCCGTAGGCGCAGGATCTTCGCCTCCTCGTCCACCTCGGTCTCGAGCTCGCGCGGCAGCTCGCGGCGGAGTGCGAGCAGCTCGCGGTAGAGCGGATCCGGCTCGCCCGGGTTCACCTTCGAGCGGAGAAACGTCGCGAGCGCCTGGGGATCCGGCACTTCCTCGCCCGCGAACGCGGTGAAGTCCGCGAACTCGCGCCTCCGCCCTTCGCGCGTCGCCTCCGCGATCGCCGGGTCGATGTGGTCGGTGAAGAACTGGAACGGCGCGGTCTCGAACCGGTCCTCGCCCATGAACAGCAGCGGTGTGCACGGGGAGAAGAGGGTGACCGCGGCGGCGACGCGGAGCGCGTCCTCCGGCAGGCGGTCGCCGAGGGCGCGGTTGCCGACCTGGTCGTGGTTCTGGGCGCAGATCACGCTTCGGCGCGGATCGCGGCCTCGCCCGCGTAGGTCCTCGGCGAGCGAGGCGACCGACCCGTAGCCGGCGTAGTAGCCGTCGCGCTCGCCTGTGAGGAGCACGTGCAGCTCGTGATGCGAGCGGTCGACCCATTGCGCGTCGTGTCCCCACTCGTCGACGGGACGCCAGTCGTCGACCGCCATCTCGGAAATGACGAGCGCGTCACCGACTCGCTGCTTCAGCTCCGCACAGACGTGCAGTGCGGACTCGTCGAAGATTGCGTGCACCGCGTCGAGGCGCAGGCCGTCGACGTGGAAGTCGCGCACCCATTGCTGGGCGTTCTGGATCGCCCACTCGCGGACGCCGTGCTGCGAGTAGTCGAGCGCGTCGCCCCAGAACGTCTCGTGCCGGTCGGTGAAGTACGGCCCGAACGCGCGGAATGCCTCGTCGCCTGGGCCGACGTGGTTGTAGACGACGTCGAGAATCACGCCGAGCCCTTCCGCGTGTGCCGCGTCGACGAGGCGCGCTAGGCCGAACGGACCGCCGTAAGCGGGATGCGCGGCGTAGGTGTAGAGACCGTCGTAGCCCCAGCCGCGATCGCCGGGAAAGCTCGCTACGGGCATCAGCTCGATCGCCGTGACGCCGAGCTCGCGCAGGCCGGCCAGCTGCGGGATGACGCCGTCGAAGGTTCCCTCATCGCTGAAGGTGCCGACGTGGAGCTCGTAGATCACGAGGTCGTCGAGCGCAACCCCGTCCCAGTCGCCGTCGCTCCACTCGAACGCGCCCGTGTCGAGGACGCGCGACGGGCCGGTCACGCCCTCCGGCTGCCAGCGGGAGCAGGGATCAGGCCACGCTGTGCCGTCAACGACGAGAACGTAGTCCTGACCGGTGAACCTGCCGAACCACCACTCGCCCACTTGCTCGAGCCCGGCCTCTTCGTCCGAGCGTACGAAGACCGAGCGGGCCGCAGGCGCCCACACGGATAGCTCCACCGTGCCGTCGCCCACCGGCACGGCCGCACCCAGCCGCCGCACGCCCCAATTACTCCGGAACGAGCCAGACCGCGCCGAGCGGAGGCAGCGTCAGCGTCGCGGAGAACGGCTGCTCGTGCCACGGCACTGCCTCCGCCTCGACGCCGCCGAGGTTGCCGACGCCGCTGCCGCCGTAGAAGTCCGCGTCGGTGTTGAGCACCTCCCGCCAGCGGCAGCACCGAGGCATGCCGACGCGATAGTTGTAGCGCGGCACCGGTGACAGGTTGAGGACGCAGACGAGCGGCGGCGCGTCGCCTTCGCCAAGCCGCGCGAACGCGAGGACGTTGTTCGTGGTGTCGTTCGCCTCGAGCCAGCGGAAGCCGGCCGGGTCGAAGTCGAGCTCCCAGAGCGCGGGCGTCGCGCGGTACGTCTTGTTGAGATCGCGGACGAGCGCCTGGATCCCCTCGTGCTCGGCGTGCTCGAGCAGGTTCCAGTGGAGCGATCCCTCGGCGTTCCACTCCTCCCACTCACCCAGCTCGCCGCCCATGAAGAGGAGCTTCTTGCCCGGATGTGCCCACATGTAGGCGTAGAGCGAGCGGAGGTTCGCGAACTTCTGCCAGCGGTCGCCGGGCATCTTGTCGAGCAGCGACCGCTTGCCGTGCACGACCTCGTCGTGCGACAGCGGCAGGACGAAGTTCTCGCTGAAGGCGTACATGAGCGAGAACGTCAGCGTGTGGTGGTGGAAGCGGCGGTAGACGGGCTCCTTCTGGAAGTAGAGGAGCGTGTCGTGCATCCAGCCCATGTTCCACTTGAAGCCGAAGCCGAGCCCGCCGAGGTACGTCGGCCGTGAGACCCCAGGCCAGGCCGTCGACTCCTCGGCAGCCGAAATCACGCCCGGCTCGCGCGCGTAGACGACCTCGTTCATCTCCTTGAGGAAGGCAACCGAGTCGAGGTCCTCGTTGCCGCCGAACATGTTCGGCACCCACTCGCCGGTCTTGCGCGAATAGTCGAGGTAGAGCATCGAGGCGACGGCGTCGACGCGGATCCCGTCGGCGTGGTGCTCGCGGTGCCAGTAGAGCGCGTTCGCGAGGAGGAAGTTCCGCACCTCGGTGCGGCCGAGGTTGAAGACGAGCGTGCCCCAGTCGGGGTGCGAGCCGCGTCGCGGGTCGGCGTGCTCGTACAGGTGCGTCCCATCGAAGGTGGCGAGCGCCCAGTCGTCGCGCGGGAAGTGGGCTGGAACCCAGTCGAGGATCACGCCGATGCCGCGCTGGTGGAGGCGGTCGACGAGGTCGCGGAAGTCGTCGGGCGTGCCGAAACGCGACGTGGGGGCGTAGTAGCCGGTCACCTGGTAGCCCCACGAGCCGGAGAACGGGTGCTCCATCACCGGCAGCAGCTCGACATGCGTGAAGCCGAGATCCGAGACGTAGTCCGCGAGCTCGTCGCCGAGTTCGGCGTACGTCAGCGGACGGTTGTCTTCGACAGGGTTGCGCCGCCACGATCCGAGGTGGACTTCGTAGATCGAGACGGGGCTCCGCAACGGGTCGGAGGCGGCGCGCCGCTCGAGCCACTCCTCGTCGCGCCAGACGTGCTTCGCCTTCCAGACGACGGACGCGTTCGCCGGCGGCACCTCGGTGTGGAACGCGACCGGATCGCTCTTCAGGCGCAGCCGGCCGTCCTGCGTGCGGATCTCGAACTTGTACTTCGTCCCCTCGTCGGCGCCGGGCACGAAGAGCTCCCAGATCCCGGATGCGCCGAGCGAGCGCATCGGGTGCAGGCGCCCGTCCCAGGAGTTGAAGTCGCCGACGACTGCCACCGACCGCGCGTTCGGCGCCCAGACGGCGAAGGCTGTCCCCACGACGCCCTCGAGCTCGCGCACGTGGGCGCCGAGTCGCTCGTAGAGATGCTCGTGTCGCCCTTCCATCGCCAGGTGGAGGTCGAGCTCGCCGAGGGTGGGGAGGAACGAGTACGGGTCGCGGACGGTGAACGTCTGGCCGTCCGGATACTCGACCTCGAGCTCGTAGTCGAGCGGCAGCCGCGCCTTCGGCAGCAGCGCTTCCCACAAACCGCCCGGATCCTTCAGCTCCGCCTCGACCGCTGCCGCCTTGTCATCCCCGGGCTGCACCCGCACCGCACGAGCCTCGGGCCTGAGCGCACGGACAACGACGCCGTCCTCCGCCTGGTGCGCACCGAGGACGCCATGGGGATTTGCGCCCAGCTCGACGGTCACAGCGCCTCGGCTGCCGCATTCATGAGCCGCTCGATACCCGCGACGGGGATTCCAACCCAGTCGGGCCGGTTGTCGAGCTCGTACCGCAGCTCGTAGACGGCCTTCTCGAGCTCGAACACGGCGAGCAGGCGCTCGATCGCAGCCCCGCCGGCCGGTAGCAGCGTCACGTCGACCGTGTCGAGATAGCTCTCGAGGAACCGCTCGCGCGCCCGCTCCTCCCAGCTCTCGGGGATCTCGGCGCCGCGCGTGAGCTCGGCCGCGGTCGCCGCGTAGGCGAAGGAGCGGAGCATGCCGGCGACGTCGCGGAGCGGCGAGCGCTTGCGGCGGCGCTCGACGAGCGTTCGCGCGGGCTCGCCCTCGAAGTCGAGGATCACCCAGTCGTTGCCGTCCATGAGGGTCTGGCCGAGGTGGTAGTCGCCGTGGGTGCGGATCACACGACCCGACGATCCGGCGTGCGTGAGCAGGCGCAGCTGCTCGCGCACCTCCTCCCCGCGGCCGAGAATCGGCCCGAGGCGCTCGTCGTCGTCCGGCAGCAAGAGAAAGACGCGCGCGATCTCCTCGTCCACCGTTGCCGTCAAGAGGCCGAGCGATTCGACACTCGGCTCCTCGGGCGCGAAAGCCGGATCGCTCGGATCGGCGCCGAGCGCGGTATGCATCTGCGCCGTCACCTCGCCGAGCCGCCCGAGCCGGTCGAGGAACCGCTCCGGCGCATCGGTGATCTCGTCGAGCGCGAGCTCCCAGCCTCCGGCCGCGCCGGCGACGTACTCCTGCAGCAGACCGAGCGTGGCCGTCAGAGGCCCGCCGGAATAGGCATACCAGCCGCCGAGTGCCGGGATGCTGCGGAAGCCCTGCTCGGTGAGGAAGCGGAGCATCTCGAGCTCCGGGTTGATCCCCGGCTCGAGATGGCGGAAGACCTTCAGGATCAGCGCGTCGTCGAAGATGATCGAGCTGTTCGACTGTTCCGACGAGACGAGCTTCGCGGCGCCGAGCTCGCGTCCGAGCGCGGAGAAGTCCTCGGCCGGCCGGAACTCTGCCACGCCCTGCGAGCCCTGCAGCGTGAGGCCCGTTCGCATCGCACTGACGATCTCCCGCGCGCTCCCCGCGTCCCCCGCGAGCACGTCGACGGGGTCGGCGTCGAGGTTGCCCGAGAAGAGGAGCTGGTAGATGTCGTGCGCGCCCGTGTCGTACCGCATCTCGACGAGGGCGAGCGTCAGCTGCGGTTCGGCCTGCCGGATCGCGACCGTGTCGAGCAGCTCGGAGTGCGAGACGCTGCGCGACTTCGCCCCGTACCAGCGCTGCCGGGTGACGTGGTCGATCAGCGCGCTCTCGTCCATCGTCACTCCACTTGCTCCGCCGGCCGAAGCTGGAACCAGAAGAACCCGCGCGGCGCGAGCGTCAGGAGATAGGGCAGCTCCCCGATCGGCGGGAAAGCCGTCCGGCCCAGCATCTCCACCGGCACCATGCCGGCGTACTCCGAAAGGTCGAGCTGCACGGCTTGGGCCGAGCGCGCGAGGTTGTGGACGCAGAGGACGATGTCTTCCTCCCACGTCCTGATGTGGGCGAAGATCCGCGTGTTCTCGGCCGGCAGAGGCTGGTACGAGCCGAGGCCGAAGACGGGATGCTCCTTGCGCAGCGCGATGAAGCGCTGCATCCAGCGCAGGAGTGAGTTCGGCGTGCGCAGCTGCGCCTCGACGTTGACCGCCTGAAAGCCGTAGACCGGATCCATCAGCGGCTGGAGGTACAGCTGGGCCCAGTCGGCGCGCGAGAAGCCTGAGTTGCGGTCGCCCGACCACTGCATCGGCGTCCGCACGCCGTCGCGATCGCCGAGGTAGACGTTGTCGCCCAT
>JBJMKF010000008.1:0-267773 GCA_045805965.1 Gaiellaceae bacterium | reverse complement strand
CGCGCTGATCCTCGACGACCATTCCCGCTCCGACACCTACCCGTACATCAAGATCGACGCCGACAACGTCGACATCGGACACGAGGCGACCGTCTCCAAGATCGGCGAGGAGCAGCTCTTCTACCTCATGTCGCGCGGGCTGACCGAGGCCGAGGCGAGCGCGATGATCGTGAGCGGCTTCGTCGAGCCGATCACCAAGGAGCTGCCGCTCGAGTACGCCGTCGAGATGAACCGGCTGATCCAACTCCAAATGGAGGGCTCGGTCGGTTGATCGTCGAGCGCACCGACTTCATCTCGGTGCCGGTCACGGACATGGAACGGGCGAAGCGGTTCTACGGCGAGACGCTCGGCCTACCGGAGATCGAGCACCCGCAGCAGGGCTTTCCCGAGTACCAGCTCGGCGAGAATGTCAGCCTCTACCTCCTCCAGATGGAGAACATCGGGCAGACGTTCGAGGGGCCGCACACCGCGTCCATCGCGCTGCGCGTGCCGGACGTCGTCGAGGCGCAGAAGGAGCTCGAGGCGAAGGGCGTCGAATTCGGCGGCGAGCCGTTCGACACCGGGGTCTGTCACATGGGGATCTTCAAGGACCCGGACGGCAACGTCTTGATGCTCCACCGGAGGTACGCGCCGCATGAGTCGTAACGACGCCCTCGCCGCCTACGAGGCGCTGCCAATCCCCGACACGACCGAGGAGCACTGGCGCTTCACGAATCTCCGCGGCTTCGACCCCGAGTCGTTCGCGGGCGCGGCCTCGGCGGAGATCGAGACACTGCTCGATCTCGACGTCGCCGGCTACGCGACGGTCACCGCCGACGGGATCGAGATCGAGAATGCGCCCGAGGGCGTGACCTTCGAGCCGCTCCCCGAGGAGCACGAGCGCCTCTACTCGCTGGTCGGCTGGGACGAGAAGTTCGCGGCCCACAACGCCGCGATGTGGAAGCACGGCCTGCTCGTCGTTGTCCCGAAGGGCGTCGAGCTCGAGAAGCCGCTCTACGTCCGCATCTCCGCGACCGGCCAGACCTTCTGGCGGCTCGTGGTCGTGGTCGAGGAAGGCGCGCGCGCGTCGCTGATCGAGGAGTACGCGTCGCCTGCGCCCGACACCGAGGCCTACTCGAACGCGGTCACCGAGCTCTTCGTCGAGCCGGCCGCGAAGCTCGAATACGTCTCCCTGCAGAACCTCTCGCGCGAGACGTGGCATTTCGCGAGCCACCACGCGCGCGTCGAGCGCGACGCCGAACTCGACTGGGTCGCCGGCGGCTTCGGCTCGAAAAAGGGCAAGACGCGGATCCAGAACGACCTCTCGGGGCGCGGCGCGACGTCGCGCGTGACCGGCGCCTACTTCGCCGACGGCACGCAGCACCTCGACTACGACACGTTCCAGGAGCACATCGCGCCCGACTGCGAGAGCGACTTCGCCTTCAAGGGCGCGCTACGGGACGATGCGACGGCGGTCTGGCGCGGGATGATCCGCGTCGAGAAGGACGCGCAGAAGACGAACGCGTACCAGGAGTGCCGCAACCTGATGCTGAGCCCGACGACGCACGCAGTACCGATCCCGGGCCTCGAGATCCTGGCGAACGACGTCCGCTGCACGCACGCGGCGACGGTCGGGCGGGTGAACCGGGAGGACATGTTCTATTTGATGTCGCGCGGGCTGACGCGGCAGGAAGCCGAGCGTCTGATCGTGCGCGGCTTCTTCCAGGAAGTGCTCGACCGGATCGAGCTCGAGCCTGTGCGCGAGGCTGTTACGGCGGCGCTCGAGGCGCGGATTCCGCAGGCTTAGCGAACGGCGGGGGCTCGGTCAGCGTACTCTGCGTTGAAGCGGAACGAGCTCTGAAATCAATCGCGGGCCCATCATCATCCGCTCTGGGAACTGACGTTCCCGCTTGATCTCTTCCCGCTTAGAGCTGACAGGGTGATCAACCAAATTGCGCGCCCCTCTAAAGGAGTGCAGATCGGTCTTCAGCTTGTCCGACATGAGTGGCGATCGACCACCGGTGTAACGCTGATTCGACGCGATGACATTGATCGTCGCGCTGAAGTCCATTGCGTCGACGGTGCGCTGATCCTTATCGAGCCACCCTTTTCTTGCCAGCTTGCGACCTAAGACATTGGTTTCGCGCTCTATCAGCTCACACATATCGCGCAGGCCAGCTTTCCTTTCGCCGCCATTGAAGCGTGATACAGCTGCTTGGACCTCAATCTTGCAGTGGCCGAATTTGAGCGTCGGGTCTGGAGTGATGACGAGCGCCGGGTTCACAGCCTCGAATGCGACGACCACTGCCGCACCGGTCACAAGGAGCAAGCCGCAGCCATGGGCCTTCAATTCATTGAGCATGCGCCCGCTGAGCATGGTCTCGTCTCCGGTGGAGACAGCAACATAGAGCTGGGCGTACGCTCGTTCCGCCCGTAGCCAAGTCGCGAACTCTTTGAGGCCGGCGGAAAACGACGGTGTCCCTTGGGCCTCGACCAGGAACGACAACCCAGCGTTGGTCGCGAGGATGGTCGGACGATAAGGTGCTCCGTCGATCGTCTCTTCCAGCTTGATCTTGAACTTCTCGGGCTCGAGCCATGCGGCGACAGCGAGAGCGGTGGGTCGAGCCTCATCCGGGGTAAATGAGTTGAGGTCGAAGGAGGGGAGACTCACTGAGCCCCCAGAAGCCGATCGATCTCCTTTCGCAGATTTAGCAGCAGCGCCCGTAGCTCGACGGTGAGGCCGCTTCCGTGCTCGAGGCCGTGAAGCCGCTGGAAAAGCGCATCGGCACGCGAGGTAAGGTCGCGAGCGTCGTACGCAGCGCGAACCGTTTCCTCGTACGCCTCAGCGACGCCAAGCTTCGGATCCCTCACGAGACGTACGAGAACCGGGACAACCTCAGACTTCTCTCCGCCTGCCCGCTCCGCCCGCGCGATCTTGCTGACGTCGCGGTAGTTGACGAGGTTCTTCACGACTCCGCTCTGATACTTGTCGATCATCGAATCGAGGTACTCGCCGTGGCTAACCTCGTCGAAGACCTCGGGCGCGTAGCTAGCAATCACCCGGCGTGATTTGTTGATTTCGATGAATACGTCGGGGGTGATTGTCTGTTCCTCGCGCGGCTTCTCTGCCTCATTCAGGAGCATCTGTTGGTAGCGGTCTGGGAGTTCTAGAAGCTCTAGCGCTCGGTTCACGGTCGGCAAAGTCACGCCGGTCAGTCCTGAGAGATCACGCGGTCGTGCTCGCTTGCCTTCCGAGACGAGCATGTCGCGCACTTCGCCAAGCTTCTTGGCTATTGAAATCAAGTCCCAGTCCGTGCGGACGTTGTGGATGTTGAACATCATCAGGATGTTCTCGAGGCGCCCAGGCTTTGGCTGAACGAGGACTGGCACAGAATCGAGGTTCAACCGCCGAGCGCATCGCCACCGACGCTCACCGTCGATGAGGATCCAGCTCTTGCCATCCTGATAGACGCTCAGCGGCACCTGAATGCCCACCGTGCGTATCGATTCGAGCAACTGGCTCATCTCGCCCTCTCGGAAGACGAGCCTCGGGTTGTCGGGATTCGCCTTGATCAGATCCGGATCGAGTCCTACGAGTTGCGCAACGCTGCTCATGGAAGCGTCGGAACGTCTACATCGAAGAGGGGGAAGTTGGTCACTAGAAGCTCGGAGACCCTCCCGCGGTACTGGATACCTCCGCCGATCGCGCTACGCCTGGCAACGCGGTAGCCATACATTCCGCCATATAGCGCCGCGACGTGCGCGTGATCTGCGTTGGTCACCGCAAATCGCACTCCGCGGTTCGAAAGAACGTGTACCTGCTTGGCGAGCTTGACCTGATCGGGCCACGCGAACAGGTGAGCGTTGTATTTCAGAAAGCCGTTGTTGGAGTGGCCGGTGATGTAGGGGGGGTCGAGATACGCGAAGTCTCCGCTTCGCGCGTGGGCAAGTGTGCGGGTAAAAGGCCGAGGTTGCAGGGACACTCCGCGGAGAGCCGAAGCAGCTTGACGGAGTCGCGGCTCATTGCAGATCGTCGGATTCGCGTACCTGCCGTACGGAACGTTGAACCGTCCGGCGCGACTGACCCGATAGAGGCCGTTAAACGCGGTCTTGTTGAGATAGATCAGCCGTGCTGCACAGGCGGGCGAAGTCTCAGGGCTGAGATCGCGGAGCTCGTCATAGAAGTCTCGGTTGTTCGGATATCCCTTCAGCAACGCAACCACCGCATCCGGATGTGTACGAAGGGTCGTGTAGGCGTTGACGAGTTCGCGATTCGAGTCTCCAAGCGTGGCCCGAGGAGGCGACAAGGCGAAGAAGACGGCGCCGCCACCAAGGAAAGGTTCGTAGTAACGGCCGGTGAAGTTCTCTGGCAAGAAGGCGCCAGCGAGCGGCACAAGCCACTGCTTGCCTCCGGCCCACTTCAGAAAGGGTCGCGCCTTAGGTTGATAGGGGGCTTGCTCGGCGAGGACCCGAGCACCTCGGCCTGAGCCCCGAAGCCTCACTAAGTCAAACCCAACCTCCAAAGTCGAGAGTGTGTCCACCGCGCGCGAATCGTACGACCTCAGACGGAAGGCGTCTCCGGCAGCGCCCGGACATCTGGCAACGCACTGGCAACTACGGGGCTACTCCCGGGACACGGTCAGCGTCAGCGGCGCTTGCTCGCTCAGGACTATTGCCGTCGTCTCGCGGGCGCGGTCGGCACGATGTGCGCGGTACTGCGCTCGGTGCTCGCGCTCCCACTCTCCCGGCGTCAGCGCAGCGAGGTACTCGAAGATCGCTTCCGTTCCCTCGAAGCATTCGCCGTCTCCGTTCGTGAGCATGGGGATCTCGTGCTCTCCGTCCCGCTGCTCCTGCTTCGGCGCTACTTGCTTCGCGACGAAGTCGATGCCGAGCTCGGTCAGCCGCTGACGCACGGAGGACGAGTACGGGCACCACTCGGCCTGATAGAGCGCGATCACGCTCCCATGCTCGACGCGTTGCTAGAGCCGTAAACCTGGGCTCAGGTCACGGGCGTCGCGAACGACCACCACTGGCCCTGCGGATCGGCGCAGCTGTACCGCCTGTGGCCGAACGGCGTGTCGAACAGCTCCTCGAAGATCTCGGCTCCCTCGGCCTTCGCTCGCTCATGGTGCGCATCGACGTCCGGAACGAACACGACCACCATCCCCGACCGCCCCTCCGCCTCCGCCTGGCCGACGTAGACCCTCCCGCCCGACTCGGTCTCGAACTCGAGGTGGGTCCTTCCGGCGGCTCCGGTCTGCCGGTCGATCTCGCGGAAGCCGAAGGCACGCTGGAGGAACTCGGCCGCTGCCTCGACGTCGCCGTAGAAGAGGTACGGCCAGACCGTTTGGCTCGCTGACTCCACGCTAACGCTCCGCTGCGAGCCGTACCCCGAAAGCGACCAACATGAACGCCGTGACGGCGTCGAGCACTCGTCTCACACGGCCGCGAATGAGGAAGCGCTTCGTGCGGGCGACCGCGAACGCGTACCCCGAGAGCCACACGAGCGTCATCGTCGAGAAGACGAGACCGAGCGCGAGCAGCTCACCGAATCCTGTCCCGAACTGCGGCAACAGGCTGGTGAAGAAGACCGCCGTCTTGGGGTTCGCGAGGTTGCTGAGCAGGCCCTGGCGGAATCCCGCGGCCGATCCCCGCAGCCGTTCCTCGTGCCGGCGCCCCCGCAACGCTGCCGCGAGCGCTTGCAGGCCGAGCCAGACGAGGTACGCGGCACCGATGATCCGGACGGCGGTGAACACCGGCTGCGACGCGGCGACGAGTGCGGCGATTCCGGCGCTCGTCGCGAGCGTCCACAGCGCCTGGCCGACCGCAACACCTTGCGCGGTGCGGAGACCGTTCGCGCGTCCGCCGAGAAGCGTGTTCCGGATCGTCAGCGCGGTGTCCGGCCCCGGCGTACAGATCACCACCGCCGCGAGCAGGACGAAACCGATCATCCCCGCACGAGCGGCTTGTACTTGATCCGGTGCGGCTCGAGCGCGTCGGGGCCGCGCGTCTCCTTCATCCACTCGACGTACTCGCCCCAGGCGCCCTCGAACCAGATCGTCTCGCTGTTCCCCTCGAACGCGAGGATGTGCGTCGCGACGCGGTCGAGGAACCAGCGGTCGTGCGTGATCACGACGGCGCAGCCGGCGAACTCGAGCAGTGCTTCCTCCAGCGCGCGCAGCGTGTCGACGTCGAGGTCGTTCGTCGGCTCGTCGAGTAGGAGGACGTTGCCGCCGGCGCGCAGCAGCTTCGCGAGGTGGACGCGGTTCCGCTCGCCGCCCGAGAGATCCGAGACCCGCTTCTGCTGATCGCCGCCCTTGAAGTTGAACCACGAGACGTACTGGCGCGAGTTGACCTCGCGCCTGCCGAGCTCGATCGTGTCGTGGCCGCCCGAGATCTCCTTCCAGACGTTGTTCGCCGCATCGAGGTCGCCGCGCGACTGGTCGACGTAGGCGAGCTCGACGGTGTCGCCGACCCGGAGCGCCCCGTCGTCGGGCTGCTCCTCGCCCGCGATCATCTTGAACAGCGTCGTCTTGCCCGCGCCGTTCGGGCCGACGACGCCCACGATCCCTGCGGGCGGAAGCGAGAACGTGAGGTCGTCGACGAGCAGGCGGTCGCCGAAGCCCTTGCGCACGCCGTCCGCGTCGATCACGACGTCGCCGAGCCGCGGGCCCGACGGGATGTGGATCTCGACCTTGTCGAGCTTGACGTTCTGCTCCTCCGCGAATAGGCGCTCGTACGCGCCGAGCCGCGCCTTCGCCTTCGCGTGTCGCGCGCGCGGGCTCGCGCGCACCCACTCGAGCTCCCTAGCGAGCGTGCGGCGCCGCGCCGACTCCGTCTTCTCCTCGTGCGCGAGCCGCTCCTGCTTCTGCTCGAGCCACGACGAGTAGTTGCCCTGGAACGGGATGCCGCGGCCGCGGTCGAGCTCGAGGATCCAACCTGCGACGTTGTCGAGGAAGTAGCGGTCGTGCGTCACGGCGACGACGGTGCCCTTGTATTCCGCAAGGAAGCGCTCGAGCCAGAGGACGGACTCCGCGTCGAGGTGGTTCGTCGGCTCGTCGAGGAGCAGCAGGTCGGGCGACGAGAGCAGCAACCGGCAGAGCGCGACCCGGCGGCGCTCGCCGCCCGAGAGTGTCTCGACGTCGCGGTCTCCCTCGGGGAGTCGGAGCGCATCCATCGCGTGGTCGAGCTTGTCGTCGAGCTGCCAGAGGTCGGCGCGGTCGATCGCGTCCTGCACCTTCGCCTGCTCGGCGAGGAGCGTGTCGTAGTCGGCGTCGGGCTCGGCGAACGCGGCGCTGATTTCGTTGAAGCGGTCGAGCAGGTCGCGCAGCGGGCGGACGCCGTCCTCGACGTTGCCACGCACGTCCTTGGCCGGATCGAGCTCCGGCTCCTGTTCGAGCATCCCGACGGCCGCGTTCGGCGCGAGCTCGGCGACGCCGGACGAGGGCTCGTCCTTGCCGGCCATGATCCGGAGGAGCGTCGACTTGCCGGCCCCGTTCGGGCCGAGGACGCCGATCTTGGCTCCAGGCAGGAAGGAGAGCGAGATGTTCGCCAGCACCTGCCGGTCCGGGCCATAGAACTTGTCGGCCCGGTACATCGTGTAGACGTAGTCGCTAGCCACCGCGGGCCGACGATAGCGCCCAGACGCCGTTCGTCCCGCCGCCTGTCACGACGATGCGCGTGCCGAGGGTCGTCGCGGTCGGATCGGAGAGGGACGCCGGCAGCCGGGCGGCGACCGAGATCGCGCCGGAGGACGGATCGATCGCGAGCACACGCTGTCCGCCGACGAGGTAGAGCCGGCCTCCGAGCGCGGCCATGGCGGCGTGATCCTCCGGCGCGGGAAGGGTGGCGAACTGCCGGACGTGGCCGCCGAGCGAGACCGCGTACACGGCGCGCGTCGCTCCGGCGCGCGTCAGCCCGCCGGCGACGTAGATCGTCCGGCCGATCGCGGTCACTCCGGCGTAGCGCGTCCCGTACGGCAGGCGCGCGATCGGCGTCGTTCCGCCGCCTCGGATGTAGCGCACGATCCCCGCCGAGAACTCGGCGTCGGTGTAGCCGCCGCTCAGATACGCCCGGCCGCCGATCACGGCTGCGCCCAGGTCGGAGAGCGGATTGCCGAGCGCCGGGACCTCGACCGCACTGCCGGTGCGGGGATCGATGCGGACGACGCTCGGCGTCGACAGCGTTTCCCCGCCGCCGAAGAGGTAGACGAAGTGCCCCAGGACAGCCGCGGCGGCGTCATGCGTCGGCTCCGGGAGGCGGCCGACCACGCGAAGGCGGCCCGGCGGCCCTTCGAGGATGGTGTCGAGCGACTGTCCATTCGCGTAGCCGCCCAGCACCATCAGCCGGCCGCGGGCAAGCGCGGCCGCGGCGGCTTTGGAGAACGCTTGCGGAAGCGACCCGATCCGCGCCACCCTGAGGCGCATGGTCACGGGTGGCGGCGTCCGCCGCGTGCTCGTCGTGGGCCCCAGCGCACCGCTGCCGCCGCAACCGGCAGTCAGGAACGCGACGGCGAGAACCCCGAGCGCGCAGCTACGCACGCACGCGAATTTCCCCAACGACGCCGGTTCCCTCCTCGTTCGTTTGCCAGCTCGCCTCGATCGTCCGTGTGGCGCCGTTCGGAAGCCTGCACGTTCCCTGGAAGCTCGTCCCACCGACACTGGTCACGCGACCACGGCAGACGTCGCCGCTCGGCAGGTATTCGAGCTGAAGCGATGTCGACTCGAGTCTCTGGGGCGAGACGAGCAGGTCGGCGCGGACGAGCAGCTTCTGCGGCCGCCCGGCCTGCCCGACGAAGGAGACGATCTGCCGGGTCTCCGTGCCGTTTCGGACCACGCTTCCCGTCAGGTTCTCGTCCACGTGCGCCGCGTTCCAGGCCGGTGGCGAATGGCGAAGCGGTCCGAGGATGAGCAACGGCAGTCCGACGACGGTCAGGGCTCCCACGATCGCGACCACTCGCGACCGGACGCCTTGGCCTCCGAAGCGCCAGAGCAGAAGCATCAGGACGCTCGCGACGGAGACTCCGTAGAGGATCGCCAGCCAGGCGGCTCCCCGATCGGTTCCCGACATGAGCCCGTGCAACGACGCGAGCGCCCAGACGGCGAAGTTCACGTAGTGCGCTTTGCGCCAGAACCGGTACGGCAGCCGCTTTCGGTAGTGGTTCGTGATCGCCAGCGCCACGAGAAGCTCGGCGGCAGCGATCCCTAGGCCCGTCCAGAGCGGCCGGTAGCTCGATGTGAACGGGACCAGCAGTTGGGTGAGTGAGAAGGGGAGGAACGAGTCGGCCGCGATCGTCAGAACGTGGATGCCGATCAGCGATCCGACGAGCAGTCCGCCGAAGCGGTGGATGTCCTCGACCGAGAACCGCGGCCAGCGACGGCTCTGCGCCTTGCCGCCAAGCGCGAGCCCAATCGAGACGACCAGGCTGAGGACGACGTAGGCGGCGACACCCGAGGCGCGAGCCGCGTACCAGATCACAGGGTTCGAGGTCACATGCACGACGGCACCTCTCGAGCTGCGCCGGCCCAGGCCGCGTTCTCGACGATCTCTCCGTTGACGCCGACGAACCGACCGGGGACGCCGCGCTCGTCGAGCCAATCCGGCCCAGGCTCACCGAGCAGGAAGCCGGTCTTCGCGGCGACGTCGGCGCCGAGGCACGACGCGCCCGACGCCGTCACCTGCTCCCAGCACGACTCACTCGGGCAGCCGGTCGCGGGATCCACGAGGTGCCCGCCGCGTGAGGCCGTGCCGCTCGTCGCCAGGCCGCCGGCGACGACGCGGATGGCCTCGTCCGCGGGGAGCGCCACGTCGACCGGGCCCCGAACGGCGAGGTCTCCGCCGACGGAGACGAAGCCAGGCCCGTCGAGCGTCGCCACGGCTTCGTCGACGGCGAGTGCCTTGGCTACACCGTTCAGGTCGAGTGCCAGGCCCGGCGGCCGCGAAAGGATTCGTCTCGATAGGACGACGTCGGGCCAGCGGCCGCAAAGCGTCGGATCGACGAGCCCGTCGGTCTCGGAGGCGACGCCGAGCGCAATCCCCAGCGTCCTGGCGAGGAACGGTGAGACGCTGAGCACGCGCGCCCGCGACCGGTTCAGACGTGCGAGCTCCGACTCCGCGCGGTAGAGGCTGAAGGTCGACTCCCACCGCTCGAGGACCGCGGCCACGGCGTCCGGGTCTCCTCCGGTGAGGGCGACGTCGCAGCCCATGGCGCGAAATCGATGGACGCGCAACGAGCTCACGAGGTGGACGTGGCGACCGTGGGAGGCTGGACCGCGGGCGCGATCTGACCGCCCTGCACAACGCTTCTGTGCACGGCGCGCTCGAAGGAAGATGGCGCGCCGAGCGATTTCGCCGTCCCCTTCGAGTGGCCCGGCGCGTGGACCTTCGCGCCGACGAACGCGGCGCCGAAGACCAGGACCGTCAGCGCGCCGATGGCGGTCTTGGCGCCGCGGGCCCGCCGCTGGGCGCGGGCGATCCGAGATTCCTTTTCCATAGCCGTTTCAGAGTGCCTCAGGGCAATGAGAAGTCCCTGAGAGATCTCTGTGAGGTGCCCGTGGTTACGATGAAATCGTGGCTGTGACAGCCGGAACCAAGCTCGACGCGCGCACGCTGCGCTGCGACTTCCCGATCTTCGAGCAGGAGATCCACGGCAAGCGTCTTGCGTACCTCGACTCCGCGAACACCTCGCAGAAGCCGCGCCAGGTGCTCGACGGGATGACAAAGTTCTACGAGACGTCGTACGCGAACGTCCACCGCGCGGTCCACGTGTTGGCCGAGCGCGCGACCAGCGGCCTCGAGGGCGCGCGAGAGAAGACGCGCGCGTTCCTCAATGCCCCGGACGCTCGCGAGGTGATCTTCCTCCGCAATGCGACGGAGGGCTTGAACCTCGTCGCATACGCGTGGGGCGGAAACAACCTCGGCCCCGGAGACGCTGTAGTCGTGACCGAGCTCGAGCACCATTCGAACTTCGTGCCCTGGCAGTACATCGCTCAGCGGCAGGGGGCCGAATTCCTGATGCTGCGGATCGACGAGAACGGCGATCCGGACCTCTCGCACCTCGACGAGATCGCGCGGGACCACACGGTGAAGGTCGTCGCCACGAATCTTGTCTCGAACTCGCTCGGCACCATCCACGATCTCGGGCCGCTCGTCTCCTGGGCGCACGAGCAAGGCGCGATCTTCGTCTGCGACGCGGCCCAGGCGGCGCCGCACATGAAGGTCGACGTGCAGGCAATCGGCGCCGACTTCGTCGCGCTCTCGGGACACAAGATGTGCGCGCCGAGCGGCATCGGAGCGCTCTGGGGACGCGGTGAGCTGCTGCGCTCGATGGAACCGTTCTTGCTCGGCGGGCACATGATCAATTCCGTCCGCGTCGACAAGACCACCTGGGGCGAGCTGCCGCACAAATTCGAGGCGGGCACGTCGCCCATTGCCGAGGCTTACGGCCTCGGCCTTGCGATCGACTATCTCGACGCGATCGGACTCGAGGCAATCGAGGCTCACGAGCACGAGCTCGCCGCGTACGCACTGGGACGCCTGGCGGAAGTTCCGGACATCAGGCTCTACGGACCCCCAGCAGAGCGCCGTGCCGGAGTCGTCTCCTTCAACCTCGGTGAGATCCACCCCCACGACGTCGCGCAGATCCTCGACCTACAGGGCGTCGCGATCCGCGCCGGTCACCACTGCTGCCAGCCGCTGATGCAGAAGCTCGGCGTCGCGGCGACGAACCGGGCGAGCTTCTACCTCTACACGATTCCCGAGGAGATCGACCAGCTCGTCGAGGGCCTCCACGCGGTCCGTAAGGTGTTCGCGTGAGCACCGACCCCGGACTCGAGAGCCTGTACCGCGAGGTCATCCTCGACCACTACAAGAACCCCCGCGGGCACGGGGTGATCGAGGACGCCGACGCCGAGGCCGAGGGGCAGAACCCGCTCTGCGGCGACGAGGTCTCGATCTACGTCGCGTTCGACGAGGACGGCGAGACGATCGACGACGTGAAGTTCTCTGGCCGCGGCTGCGCGATCTCGCAGGCAGCGACGTCGATGCTGATGGAGATGACCAAGGGTCGCACCGCAGACGAGGTTGCAGCGCTCGACAAGGACGAGCTGCTCGCCGAGATCGGCGTCCCGCTTACGCCCGTGCGCCTCAAGTGCGCGATGCTCGGCCTCACGACGCTCAAGGTCGCGCTCCACAAGGCGAAGGGGACGCCGCTTCCCGAGGGTCTCGCCGGCTTCGACGAGCTCGACCTGGCGTAGGCGTATGCCCGAGGTCGAGGTCGCTGCGGCCGACGCGTTCCCGCCCGGCTCGTCGAAGATCGTCCGCCACGGGAATCTCTTCGTCGGCGTCTACAACTGCGGAGGCGAGCTGTACGCGATCGAGGACCGCTGCTCGCACGACGACGGCCCGCTCTGCGAGGGCGACTGGGACGAGGATCGCTGCTGCGTCGTCTGCCCACGGCACGGCTCGATGTTCGAGCTCTCGACCGGCCAGCCGATCTCGCTCCCGGCGACGGAGCCCGTCGAGACGTACCCGGTTCGCGTGGTCGACGGCGCGATAGTCGTCGAACTCCCGTAGCTCTGTGGCCGGCTTCGTTTGGTCAATCAGGCCGCGGCCGGCCGAGGGCCGCGGGTCGCGCTCTCGGTGCGGTTACGGCCGTTCGTCTTCGCCCGGTACAGCGCCTGGTCGGCGGCGCGGAGCAGCTCCTCGACGTTGTCCTCGGGGAGCATGGTGGCGACGCCGCAGCTGGCACTCGTCTGCATGTCTCCGACCGACTGCGCCTCGATCGTGCGGCGGAGCCGCTCGGCAAACCGCTGCGCTCCAGCGAGATCCGTCTCGGGCAGGACGACGACGAACTCCTCGCCGCCCCAGCGGGCCACGGTGTCCCCCTGCCGCGCCAGCGAGGTGAGCAGGCGGCTGACCGCGCGCAGCATCACGTCGCCGGCGGCGTGACCGAAGGAGTCGTTGATCTCCTTGAAGCGGTCGAGGTCGAGGAGGACGACCGCGAGCTGGTGCGTGAAGCGCTGGGCGCGGGAGATCTCGGCGGCGAGGACCTCCTCGAGGGCACGGCGGTTTGCGAGGCCGGTGAGGGAGTCGACGCGCGCCTCGCTCGCCTGCTCCTCCGTCCAGCGGAACGCGCGCAGCAGCGGGCGGGCGAGGACGAGTGTGAGGAGCATCAGCGCGGCCAGCGCCAGCAGGCCGGCCAGGGCGACCCTCTCGTACGCGCCGTTCTTCCGATGCGACTCGATGTGTCCGGGGACGTAGGCGCGGATCCCGATCTGCGATGCGAGCGGCAGCGTCACGCCACGCCCGCTCTGAGCCGGCTGTGCGCCGGGACCGACGAACGTGAGCCGGACGTCCCGCGCCGCCGACTCCGAAACGCGCCGAAGCGTGGCCGCATCGGCCGGTAACTGCGCGACGATCGACCCGATCGCCTTCCCCGCGCTGAGGAGCTGCACGCGACCGGTGACGGCGTGGTCGAGGCGCTGCCCGTAGCTCTGGCCGCCGATCTCGAGCAGCAGGTCGTTTCGCCGCGCGAACCCCTCGAGGCTCTTGGTGTCGTGGTTTCCGAGCGCGGTCTGCAGGCGGGTGGAGGAAGCCAGCGCGAGAGCGTGCAACTCGCGCCGGTCGAGGAGCCGTGCGAATCGCGCTTGTGCGGACAGCGCCGCGTCGTGCACCTCGAAGTCGATCGAGCGGGTGACGTTACGGACCTCGTCGCGCACGATCACGTAGGAGACGAACGCAACGGGGAAGATCGCGACCGCCGCCAAGGTGAGCATCAGCCGCAGGCGGAGCCCGAGCTCGAGCGGCGATGCGGGCCGCGCCACGAGGCTAGCCGCCGGCGCCCCGGCCGTGCCCGGCGTGCTTATGGCCGCTGCTGCCCTTCGAGCCCTCGTCCTGGTCATCGTCGTTGCTGTCGCGTGGGCGCTCGGCCTTTCGAGCCTGTCCCGGCGGGTAATGCGTTCGGTGCCCGAGCGCCCGTCCTCGTGGAGGCGCGTTCTGCGCCTTGCGGATTTGGCCCGGCGGGACGTGGCTCCGATGCTTCTGATGCCCGAGCGCCAGCCCATTCGACGATCGGGGCGGGTTCTGCGCCTTGCGGATTTGGCCCGGCGGGACGTCGCTCCGATGCTTCTGATGCCCCAGCGCCAGCCCATTCGACGAGTGGTTTCCCTGGTCGTTCTCTCCCGTTGCGGCGGGCGTCGGCTGGATCGTCGGCGTCGTCGTCGGCGGCGTAACTCCGGATCCAGTGCCCCCGCCTGCGCTTGGTGGTGGCGTCGGTGTGGGCGTCGGTGTGGGCGTGGGCGTGGGCGTAGGCTGTTTTCCTCCGGTGGAAGGGTGGTGCGCAGGGTGGCTGACCGGGCTCGTCGCTGCCCTGCCGCTGGTCGCTTGCCTCGAGCCGCCGCTCGCAGTTGCGGTCGCCCCGGCAGCCGGAGTCGAGTGCGCCTGCGCGCCCGACCGGTGGTGGGCGTGCCTGGACGTCGAGAGAGGCGGCACGACGACCTTCGCCACCGGTCCGGGGCCGGAGCCGGAGTGCGAGCCCGGGCCGGAACCGAGCCCGAGCGTGGGGAGATGACCTGGCCCCGAGTCGAGAATCCGGGGCAATGCGACCCCGGCGACGACGAGTGCGATCACCGGCACTGCCGCCACGCGAGCGATTGCCAAAACAGCGCGCCCCGTGCGGGGCTCGTTTGCCGCCACTGCGTTCTACTCCCCTTCCGGAAGGACCCTTCCCCGGCCTTGGCGGAGAGAGATACAAGAAACCCGTTCACAGTTCAACCGGGATCCATCACTCAGACCCGCTCTTTCCGAAAGATTCATTTCCAAGCGCGGCGGCCTTGCGGAGCGGCACCCGAGGATCGACACTGCTAGTCGTGGTCCCGGACGTTCGCTACGCCCGCTCCGGTGACGTCTCGATCGCCTATCAGGTGGTTGGCGACGGGCCGTTCGAGCTCCTCTGGACTCCCGGCGCTCTTTCACACCGTGATCGACGCGGCGGGAAGCGAGTCGGCTGCCGTCTGCGGTGTCTCGGAAGGCGGACGGCGGCGCCTCCGAGCTCAAAGGAGTTCCCGGCGAGTGGCAGCTCTTCTCCGTGACCGGCGCGTGACCGACCTCGTTCGCTGCTGGCCGACGACCGACCCGTCGTACATCGCCTATCACGACGAGGAGTGGGGGCGGCCCGTGCGCGACGAGAGCGGCCTCTACGAGCGACTGTGCCTCGAGGGTTTTCAGTCGGGGCTCGCGTGGATCACGATTCTCCGGAAGCGTGATGCGTTCCGGCGGGCCTTTGACGGCTTCGACCCCGAGCGCGTCGCACGCTTCGGTGAGCGCGACGTCGAGCGGCTCCTGGGGGATGCGGGAATCGTTCGCCACCGCGGCAAGATCGAGGCCGCGATCGCGAACGCGCGGGCCACGCTCGCGTTGCGCGAGGCGGCGACACCTCTCGACAAGCTCATGTGGGAGTACCGCGATCACGCCGACGGGAAGGAGCTGTCGCGTCGTCTGAAGGCTGCAGGCTTCCGCTTCGTCGGCCCGACGACGGTCTACTCCTCGCTGGAGGCGTGCGGGATCGTGAACGGCCACATCGCCGCCTGCTGGGTGCGCGATGCGGTCGAGGCTCAGCGCCGGGCAGTGGCCTAGCCCTCGAGGATCTGCTTCAGACGCTCGAAGTCCCTGCGGAACTGCTTCTCGGCGCGACGCTCGAAGAATCCTGCGGCGACACCGGGAACGTCGCCTTCGGCTGTGACCGTCAGCCGCGTTCCGCCGTCCGTCGGCTCGAGCTCGTGCCGGACGGTGAACTGAAACGGGCTGTCGAGCGCACGCAGCGTGAAGAGGCGTGGCTCTTCCTCGTCGACGATCTCGAGGGTCGTGTTGAGCTCTCTTCCGAAGATCGACCGCGATTCCTCGATGCGGCCGTCACGCTGCGTTGCGCTCTTCACGCCGGTCTGCCACGCCGGCAGGTTTGAGACATCGGAGAGGTAGGCGAAGACGTCCTCCGGCGTCCGCTCGATCTCGATCGTCAGCTCGGCACGCATGCAACCAAGATAGGCCTTGCGGTAGCCGCGCTCTTCGCTATCGTGCGACTACCGCGGAAAGGAGGTGGTCCGGCAGTGATTTCAGACAGTACGGGCAGTGGAGGTACCAGCGGGTAGGGGTGCCGTCCCCGGGACCTACGGGGAAACCGCCTAGCCAGCGTGGGGGACACCGCGTTCCGCGCCGCCCGGTCTAACTACCGAGACCGGAGCTGGAGAGCGCCTCTGCCACTACGCGCTGGTGACCGTCTCGAGGGGCCGCGAAAGCGGCCCCTCGTGTTTTTCCAAGGTGCTCAGGCGGCAACGCGATCGGGAGCCGGAACGGCTTCCGACGCGAGTGTGGTCAGGTGCAGCCGGAGCTGTTCGAAGATCTCCCCGTCGAGGAGCCGGCCTTCAGCGTCGAAGTGCTCTTCCGCGCGCGAGACCGGGATCTCGGTACCGACGACGCGGGCGCCGGCGATGCCGAGGATCCGCTTCAAGTCCTGCTGCGCCCAGAGCGCGCCGAACTGTCCCGTGCTCGCGCCGACCACCGCGACGGGCTTGTTGCGGAGCACGGCCCCGATCCGTGGGCGGGATGCCCAGTCGACGGCGTTCTTGAGCCCGCCCGGCACGGAGCCGTTGTACTCGGGTGTCGAGAAGAGGATCGCGTCGGCGGCTGCCCAGTCTTCGCGGAGCCGGCGCGCCGACTCGGGCGCGTCGTCGCCTTCGAGATCCTCGTCGTAGAGCGGCAACTCGCCGATTCCCTCCCAGAGCTCGAGCTCGACGCCCTCGGGCGCGGCCTCGATCGCGGCCCGCAGGAGGCTCGTGTTGAACGAGCCCTCCCGCAGGCTGCCGGAGACGGCGAGGATGCGCATCGTCAGCTCGCCTGCTTGACGAGCGCGAGGTCGGCCTTGATCGTGACGTCGTCGCCGAGGTAGTTGCCGCCGCCCTGGTTGGGCGCGTTCCAGCTGATGCCGTACTCGTTGCGGTCGACCTTCGCCTCGAGCGTGATGCCGACGCGCTCGCGGCCGAACGGATCGACGTTCGGCTTCGAGACGGACGCGGTGATCGCGACCGGGCGGGTGACGCCCTTGATAGTCAGCTCGCCGTGCTCGAGATCGCTTGTCCGGAAGGTGATCTCCGGGAAGCGGTCGGCGTCGAAGAAGTCCGCCGTCTGGAGGTGGCCGTTCAGCTGCTCGTCCTTGACGTCGACGCTGGCGACCTTGGCCGAACCTTCGAGGACGCCGTCGTGCAGGCCGGCTGCATACTCGTGAAAGCCGCCGCGGAAGATGTTCGTCCCGGCGTAGTCGATCTCGAACGAGACGTTCGAGTGGACCGGATCGGCATTCCAGCTGCCTGCCGGTGCTGTCTTGCTGGTGGTGATGGTGGACATCGGGTTACTCCTTACGTATACTTGAGGTCGCAAGGATCATAGCGAGGAAAGATTGTCTAGTCAAGTATTGAGCGCACAAGAAACTTCGGGGGATCCCACGCTGACCGCCTGGGTTCGGTTTCTCCGTGCTCATGCGCAGCTCACGCGGGAGCTCGGCGCGCGCCTCGAGGCCGACCACGGGCTGACGATGAGCGACTACGACGTCCTCATCCAGCTCTACTTCGCCGAGGGCCACGCGATGCGCCGCGTCGACATCGCGCGCCAGGTGCTCTTGACTGCGTCGGGCATCACACGGCTGCTCGACGGGCTGGAGCGCTGCGGGCTCGTCGCGAAGCAGGCCTGCGCGAGCGACGCACGCGTCAGCTACGCCGTGCTCACCGAGGCCGGCCTGCGCAAGGTCGAGGCCGCGCGAGACACGCACCTGGCCGACGTCGACGAGCTGTTCGGCTCGCAGTTCGCGCCGGAGGAGCGGCAGCAACTGGCTGAGCTGCTCGGCCGCCTGCCGCTCGCACACACCGCCGAGGCGTGCGAGACGTGACCTACGCCTTCGGCTCGCTCGACGAGCTCGGTAGCGGTCCCGGCTTCCGCAAGATCCGTGCTGCGTTGGGTGTGGCGGCGTTCGGGATCAACGGGATCGTCATGGCACCAGGTCACGAGGGCTTCTTCCACTGGCACGACACGCAGGACGAGCTCTACTTCGTCCACCGCGGACGGGTCGAGGTCGAGGTGGACGGCGAGACGCGCGTCCTCGGCGAAGGCGGTCTGTTCCACGTCGAGTCGACGACACCGCGCAAAGTGTCGAATCCCTTCGACGAAGAGGCGGTAGTCCTCGCCATCGGCGGCAAGGACGGCTACGTCGAGCGCGACGGCCACATGGTCGACGAGGCGGACATCTCCCGCCGCGCCGCTTTCGGCAAGCCGTAATCGGGCGCGCCGCGAAGGGCGGATACCCCTTTTGGGGATCGGCTGTCCAGATCCCGTGTCGATCTGGTGATGAATGTCGGCTGTTGAGTCTGCGGCCCAGCCTCCGCGCGACCTGACGAGGCGTCTCCGCCCGTACCTCCCGGGTCTCTACGGATTCCTTGGCTTGCTCCTGGTCGCCTATTTCGTGACGCTCGTCGCTCGCCCGGCGGCCCGTGATTCCCTGCTTCTAAACGGATGGGGTTCGGCGGCGTTCGAGATCGCCGTGAGCGTGCTCACGCTCATCAGCGGCTTCGCGACGCGCCGTGATCGGGCAATCCCAATCGCGTTCGGAACGGGGATGCTGATGTGGGCGCTGGGCGATCTCGTGATCACCTTCGAGTCCCGTCACGGCGCATCGCCCATGTCCCCGTCACCGGCGGATGCCTTCTACATCCTGTTCTTCCCTCTCGCCTATCTCGCGCTCGTGCGGATGGTGCGACAGGAGGCGATCCGGATGGTGCCGGCGCTCTGGTTGGACGGCGGAATCGCCGGCCTGGGAGCGGCTGCGCTCTGCGCTGCCTTCGCGTTCCACGACATCGAGCGGCTCGCCGGTGGCGGAGCCGCTGAGGTCGCAACCAACCTCGCGTACCCGCTCGGGGACGTCCTGCTTCTGGCGCTGGTCGTCGGGGGCACCGTGGTCCTGGCCGGGAAGCGGCGAGGGGGGTGGTATCTGGTCGCCGTTGCCTGCGCGCTGAACGGGGCGGGCGACACGTTCAACCTCTTCCACGGCGCCGGGGCGCCGACGCTCGGCTCAATCGTCGATGCGATGGCCTGGCCCGGCTCGCTGTTCTTGATGTCGGTTGCAGCCTGGCTTCCCGACCGACGGACGGATCCACTCGCCGAGCCGGCCACTCCGGGCTTCCTGCTCCCGGGAGCCGGAGCCGCCGCCGCGCTGTCGGTGCTGCTGCTCGCGAGTCTGAGCGGCGCGAGCACCGTTGCCATCGCACTGTCGGCAGCCACGCTGCTCGTCGCCGGGCTCCGGCTCGCTCTCTCGCTCGGGAGCCTCCGCACCCTCACGATCGAGCGCCAGTGGGAGGCGGTGACCGATCAGCTGACGGGCCTGGGCAATCGACGCCGGCTCGACCAGGTCCTGGCGCGCTACTTCGACCGACGGCCGACGGAGGAGCCGGCAGAGCTCGCATTCCTGTTCGTGGACCTCAACCACTTCAAGGAGGTCAACGACTCCTTTGGCCACGCCGCCGGCGATCAGCTCCTCAAGCAGATCGGGCCTCGCATCCTTGCGTGCCTCGGCGGACAGGACCTCCTCGTCCGGATCGGCGGCGACGAGCTTGCGATCATCCTCTTCGACACCGCGGAGGACGGGGCCGTCTCCGTCGCCGAACGAGTCTCGACCGCCATCTTCGAGCCCTTCGAGCTGGAGATGGTCACCGTTCGGATCGGTGCGAGCATCGGGATCGCGCTCGCCGGCCTCCATGCCGACGAGCCGGGCGCCCTGATGCACTGCGCCGACCAGGCGATGTACCGCGCGAAGGAGAGTGGCTCGGCGTACGCGGTCTACGACCCGACGGTCGACACGGAGATCGATCGTCTGCGTCTCGTCGACGACCTGCGAGCAGCGCTTCGGGACAACGCGCTCGAGCTCCACTACCAGCCCCAGATCGACCTCGAGTCGGGCGCGGTCGTCGCGGCCGAGGCACTCCTCCGCTGGCGACACCCTCGTCTCGGCTTCGTACCGCCGCTCGAGTTCCTGCCCCTCGCGGAGGAGGCGGGCCTGATGCGTCCTCTCACGACCTTCGTCCTACGAGAGGGACTCGTCCAGTGTGCACGGTGGCGCAGCGGAGGCCACAACATCACGATCTCGATCAACGTGTCCGCGACGAACCTCCTCGATGTCGACTTCGTCGCCCTCGTGCAGGAGCAATTGCGCCGGACCCGTGTTCCCCCGGAATCCCTCATCCTCGAGATCACCGAGACGACGCTCATCTCGGATCTCGACCATTGCGGGACGGTCATCGACCAACTTCGCGAGCTCGGCTGCATGGTCTCGATCGACGATTTCGGCGCCGGCTTCACTTCTCTCGCCTCGCTCGGCAAGCTTGCGGTCGGCGAGGTCAAGCTCGACCGAAGCTTCCTCACGACGCTCGGCCGGGAGCCGGAAACTCGAGCGCTCGTCGAGGCCACGATCAACCTCGCCCATGCGCTCGGCCTGAACGTCGTGGCGGAGGGTGTCGAGGAGGTGGAGACGCTTACGGCTCTCACGAGCCTTGGCTGCGACCTTGCGCAGGGCTACTACATCGGACGACCGGCAGCCGCGTCCGAATTGACGCTCGCGGACCGCCGAGTCGCCTGAGCTACAGAGCGACGACGGTGCGGATCTCGCCGCCCGCGCCGATGTGCGGGAGGCGTTCCGGCACCTCGTCGAGCGAGATCGTGCTCGTCACGAAGCGGGCGAGGTCGATCCGGCCGTCGAGGGCCGCCTGCGCGAGGAAGGGGAAGTCCTCCTGGGGGATCGTGTCGCCGCCATGCGTGACGGCGATCGTCGGTTTGGGCCCGAAGACGTCCGCGTAGAGGTCGACGTCGAGCGTCGTGTCCGGCAGCGGCATCCCCACGAGCGTGGCGGTTCCCGCGTAGGCGCACATCCGGATCGCCTGCGTGAGGCCGATCCCTGCGCCGATCGCCGAGAACGCGAACTCCACCCCGCGACCGGCCGTCAGCTCGCGCACCGCCTCGACCGCGTCGCCGTCACTGGCATCCACGGCGTCGGTCGCGCCGAGCGCTCGTGCGTGGTCGAGCTTCTGAGAGGCGACGTCGACTGCGACGATTCGCTCCGCGCCGGCGAGCAACGCGCCCTGGACGACGGCGAGCCCGACGCCGCCGCAGCCGATCACGGCCACCGACGCGCCTTCACGCACGGGCGTCGCCCAGAGAGCGGCTCCGGCGCCGGTCGAGAAGCCGCACGCGAGCAGTGCCGCCTGCTCGATCGGCAGCTCCTCCGGCACCTTCACCGCGCACGCCTCGTGGACGACCGCGTGGTCGGCGAGCGTCCCGCACCGGAGAACCGGCGTCAGCAGCGCACGGTCGGCCGCGCGGTGCAGGCGCCGCTTCGCACGCAGCTGCGACGAGCAGCGGCGGGAATCGCCAAGGCGGCACTGCGGACACTCGCCGCACGGAGCACGCCAGGCGACGACGACGCGGTCGCCCGGGGCGACCGAGGTCACGTCTCGTCCCACCTCCTCCACGACGCCGGCGCCTTCGTGGCCGAGGAGGATCGGGAACCGCATGCCCCAGCCCTTCGTCTCGACGACGTAGAGATCGGAGTGGCAAAGCCCGCACGCGAGAACGCGAACGCGGACTTCCCGCGGCCCCGGCGGCTCGACCGTGAGCTCCTCGACGGCGAGCTCGAGCTCCGGCGATGCGTACACGACGCCCCGCGTCACGACGCGCGGCGCAGCTGCTCGCTCAGCGCCACGAGCGGCAGCCGGAACGTCTCGACCGCGGCGTTCGCATCGGTCACGACGTTGTCGCCGAGCTCGAGCATCGTGAGCTGGTCGCGCGTGACCGGCGCGCCCGGCAGCCGCTCGGTCAGGGTTGCCTGGAGGCGCATTGCACCGAAGGGGACGTGTACGGAGGGTCGGCGAACCCCGAGGACGCGCTTCAGCCGTTCCCAGAAATCGTTCCAGCTCACCGCTTCCGGGCCTCCGAGGTCGAAGGTCTTGTTCGCGGCTGCCGGCTCGCTGATCGCGTGTGCGTAGTACTGCGCGAGGTCCTCGACCCAGATCGGCTGCAGCCGCTGGGTTCCCGGCCCGATGATCGGCGTCACCGGCGCGAGGCGCGCGAGCCGGATGAAGGTCGGCAGGACGCCGCCGTCGCTGCCGAAGACGAAGCTCGGGCGAAAGATCACGTGCTCGAGCCCGGACTCCTTGACCGCCCGTTCCATCGCCCATTTCGCCGTGAAGTACGGCACCGCGTCCTTCGTTCGCTCGTCGAGGCCGAGCGCGCTCGCGAGCACGAAGCGCCGCACTCCCGCCTCTTGCGCCGCCGCGACGACGTTCCGCGTCCCTTCCGACATCACCCGCTCGAAGTCGCCGGGAGGCCCCTTGATGATCGCGACGAGATGGACGACCGCGTCGATGCCCTCGCATGCCGCGCGGAGGGACGCCGGATCCGTCACGTCTCCCGTCGCCAGCTCGGCGCCCCACGCGGCGAGACGTCCGGCGTGCGCGGGCTTGCGCACGAGCGCGCGCACCGGCGTCTCTTGCGCCCGCAGCGTGTGCACGACGTGCGGGCCGATAAACCCGGTCCCGCCGGTGACGAGAACGGTCACGAGTCCTCCCCGAAGTTCTGCCAGTAGCGGCTCGCGGTCGGGCCGCGCTGGCCTTTGTACTTCGAGCCGATGGAGGCCGAGCCGTACGGCGTCACGGCCGGTTCCGTCATCTGCATGAAGGAGATCTGCCCGATCTTCATGCCCGGATAGATCGTGATCGGCAGGTTCGCGACGTTCGAGAGCTCGAGCGTCACGTGCCCGTCCCAGCCCGGGTCGATGAAGCCCGCGGTCGAGTGGATGAGAAGCCCCAGCCGTCCGAGGCTCGACTTTCCCTCCAGCCGGGCGACCAGGTCGTCGGGCAGCCGGATGCGCTCGAGCGTCGAGCCGAGCACGAACTCGCCTGGATGGAGCACGAAGGGATGCTCTCCGTCGACCTCGACGAGCTCGGTCAGCTCCGCCTGCTCGACCTTGACGTCGATGAACGGGTAGCGGTTGTTGTGGAAGACGCGGAAGAAGCGGTCGACGCGCACATCGACGCTCGACGGCTGCAAAAGCGCGGCGTCGTAGGGGTCGATCTCGATCCTCCCCTCGGCCAGCAGGCGGGCGATCGTGGCGTCGGAAAGGACCATTGCCGCGATTCTTACCGCGATTCCCTGTCGGGCGGAGTGGCTAAGGTGGCGCCGTGGCCGTGACGCGCGCAATCGAGCTCCGCACGGAGATCCCAGGGCCGCGCTCCCGCGAGATGACGGAACGGAAGGAACAGGTCGTCGCCGATCCGCTCGGCCTCTACCTGCCGATCATGATCGCCGAGGGCAACGGGGCGATCGTCACCGACGTCGACGGCAACAGCTTCGTCGACTTCACGGGCGGCGTCGGCTGCCTCAACGTCGGCCACGCGCATCCGCGCGTCGTGGCCGCGGTGCAGGAGCAGGCAGCGCGCTTCTTCCACACCGACTTCACGATCGTCCCCTACGAGATCTACGTCGAGTACGCCGAGCGGCTGACCGCGATCGCGCCGTTCGCGGGGCCGACCAAGGCGGCATTCTTCAACGCCGGCACCGAGGCGGTCGAGAACGCCGTCAAGTTCGCGCGCGGCTACACGCGGCGGCCGGCCGTGATCGGCTTCGAGGGAGGATTCCACGGCCGCACGCTTCTCTCGCTCACACTCACCTCGAAGACGCATCCCTACAAGGCCGGGCTCGGGCCGTTCGCGCCCGAGGTCTACCGCGTCCCGTTCCCGGATGAGTACCGCGGGATCACCGCGGGGGACGCGCTGAAGACGCTCGAGCGCGCGCTCTCGACGCAGGTCGCCGCCGAGACCGTCGCTGCGATCGTCGTCGAGGTGGTGCAGGGCGAGGGCGGCTTCATCGTCGCCCCGCCGGAGTTCATGGAGGGGCTGCGGGCGATCTGCGACCGCGAGGGGATCCTCCTCGTCGTCGACGAGGTACAGACCGGCTTCGGGCGCACCGGCCGGATGTTCGCCGTCGAGCACTACGGCGTCGAGCCGGACCTGATCACGGTGGCGAAGTCGATGGCCGCCGGGCTGCCGCTGTCGGGTGTCGTCGGCAAGCCGGAGATCATGGACTCGCTCTGGGACAACGCGGTCGGCGGCACCTTTGTCGGCAACCCGGTCGCCCTGGCGGCGGCTGTCGCCGTCCTCGACGTGTTCGAGGAGGAAGCGCTCGTCGAGCGCGCGCAACGGATCGGCGACGTCGTGCGGGCCCGCATGCTTGCGTGGCAGGAGCGCTTCGCGGCGATCGGCGACGTCCGCGGGGTCGGCGCGATGCTCGCCGTCGAGTACGTCGAGGACCGCGTGACGAAGGAGCCTGCGCCGGGGCTCGCGTCGCGGGTCGCCGAGGAGGCTGCGCTCCGAGGCCTGCTGCTCCTCAAGGCCGGCATCTACTCGAACTGCAACCGCGTCCTCTGCCCGCTCGTGATCACGGACGCCGAGCTCGAAGAGGGGCTCGCGGCGTGGGAGGAGGCGTTGGAAGCGGTCCTTGCCTAGCCGCGTCCCGCGCTTCTGCGTTCCAGCGCTGTGCCGGGCACCAGGTCCACAAGTCACACCGTGTCTCGCCCTCCTCAGCCCGGCGACCTGATCGCCGGCCGCTACGAGCTCGAGGAGCTCGTGGGCAGCGGTGGGATGTCGGACGTCTTCCGCGCCCGCGACAACCAGCTCGACCGGCGCGTCGCGATCAAGGTTCTCCACCAGCGGTACGCCGGCGATCCGGAGTACCTCCAGCGCTTCCGCACCGAAGCGCGAGCGGTCGCGCGCCTCTCGCATCCGAACATCGTCACGGTCATCGACCGCGGCGACGATGCGGGCCGGCAGTACATCGTCTTCGAGCACGTCGACGGCGAGAACCTCAAGGAGCTCGTCGTCCGCTCCGGCCGGCTCCCGGTCCGCCGAGCAATCGAGCTCGCGCTCCCAGTCGCCGACGGGCTGGCGTTCGCACACCAGGAGGGCCTCGTCCATCGCGACGTGAAGCCGCAGAACGTCCTCCTCAGCCGGGAAGGCGAGGTGAAGGTCACCGACTTCGGCATCGCGCGCTCGCTCGACGTCGAGCACGGCGTCACGCAGACCGGGACGGTGCTCGGCACCGGGGAGTACCTCGCCCCCGAGCAGGCGAGCGGCAAGCGCGTCTCGCCCGCGACCGACGTCTACTCCCTCGGGGTCGTGCTCTGGGAGCTGCTCGCCGGCGAGGTGCCGTTCAAGGGCGACAACTTCGTGGCCGTCGCGCTGCGACACGTCAACGAGCCGGTCCCGCACCTCCGCGACGTCCGCCCGGACGTCTCGCCGAGGCTCGCCGCCGCGGTCGAACGCGCGCTCGCGAAGGATCCGGCCAGCCGCTTCCCGTCGATGGGGGCGCTGGCGAAGGAGCTGCGCGCCTGCCTCGCCGAGGGGGAAGGAGCGATGCCCGTGGCGCAGGACGACGCCGCGCTGACGCTCATCACGCCGCCCTCGCCTGCGTCTGCTCCTCCTCGGCGTGTCCGCCGGCGGCGCTCACGCCGGCGCCCGTTCGCCTGGGCACTGCTTGCGCTTGCGATTGCCGGTGCTGCGTTCGCGGCGGTCGTGCTGCTCGGCGGCGGGAGTCACCACGGCGGCGGGTCCGGCGGCGGCGACGGCGGAGGCGGGTCCGGCTCGAGGGTGCAGCTGAGCGGCGTGACCGACTACGACCCACAGGGGACCGGCGGCGAGCACGCCTTTACGGCGCCGCGCGCGACCGACGGCAACCCCTCGACCGTCTGGATGACCGAGCACTACAACAGCCAGGATTTCGGCGGCCTCAAGGACGGCCTCGGGCTCGTCCTCGACGCAGGACGCTCGGTGAAGCTCGCGCAGCTGACGGTTGACACGCCCACGCCCGACTTCGTCGCCGAGGTTGAGGTCGGCGATTCGGAGAGCGGTCCGTTCACCGCCGACTCCTCCTCGCAAACCGTTGGAGCGACGACGACCTTCACCCTCGATGGCAAGAGCGGGCAGTACTACGTCGTCTGGATCACGCAGCTGCCGCCCGGCCTTCGCGCCGAGATCTCCGAGGTGACCGCGACGAGCTAGTAGACGAGCTTCGAGCGGCGCTCGTGCCGCTCGAGCGCGAGCTCGATCAGCCGGTCCAGCGCGTCCGCGTAGCTCAGGCCCGACGCTTCGAACAGCCGCGCCCAGACGCTCGTCGCGGTGAAGCCCGGCATCGTGTTGAGCTCGTTGAGGACGACCTCGTCGTCCGAGTCGCGCACGAAGAAGTCGACGCGCGCCAGGCCTTCGCACTTGCTCATGACGAACGACTCGACGGCGCGGCGCTGGAGCAGCTCGATCGTCTCCTGCGATAGGCCGGGCGGCGGGACGATGAGCTCCATTCCGCCTTCGTCGTACTTCGAGGCGTAGTCGTACCACTCGTGCCCGAGCGTGTCGATCTGGCCAGGTAGCGAAGCGATTGGTGGCGGGACGCGGTTTCCGAGCACGCCGACCTCGACCTCCGTTCCCTCCACGAATTCCTCGACGAGCACCTCCTCGTCGTGTCGGAACGCGAGCTCGACCGCCGGGGCCAACTCTTCTTCGTTGTGCACCTTCGTGATGCCGACGGACGAGCCGAGCGACGCCGGCTTGACGAACACCGGATACCCGAACGGGTTCTGGATCGTGTCCCCGAGCCGGATCGAGTGGTGCGCCGCGACCGGGATGCCGCTGTCGCGCATCACCTTCTTGAACAGGTCCTTGTCCATCGCCAGCGCCGAGGCCGCGACTCCCGCGCCGACGTACGGGACGTCCGCGAGCTCGAGCAGTCCCTGCACCGTGCCGTCCTCGCCGAACGGGCCGTGGAGGATGGGCAGCACGACGTCGACGGTTCCGATCGCCTCGAGCGTCCCGCTCTTGGCCGGCACCGGCAGCGTCTCCGCCGGGCCGCGTCCGAGCTCACGAGGCGGATCGCCGGCTTCGAGCGCCCAACGCCCGTCGCGGCCGATCGCCACCTCCGCGACTTCGTATCGCTCGGGGTCGAGTGCGCCGACCACCGACCGGGCCGAGGCGAGGGAGATGTCGTGCTCGCTCGACCGGCCGCCCGCGAGAACGGCCACGCGGAGGCGCCGAGCCTGGCTCACTAGGGGGTTGTCGTGGTGGTGGACGTCGTTGGTGGCCCCGGCGAGAACTGACCCACTTCGATCGTCACCGTCGAGCCCTTGGTCGCCGAGGTGCCACCGTCCGGATTCTGCGACTGGACGATGTCGTTTTGGTCCGCGGAGTCCACCGACACGGGCTGCTGGACGACGTGGAAGCCGGCGCCTTCGAGGTCTGCCACCGCCTGTTGGGCCGTCTCGCCGACAACCGGCGGCACGCTCACCTGCGGCGGGCCGTTCGAGACCTGAAGCGCAACGGACGAGCCCTTCGTAGCTCTCGTTCCGGGGGCCGGATCCTGGTGGATGACCTGATTCTGCGGCGCGTCGCTGGTCACGATCGTCGGGTTGGGGTTGAGGCCTTCCGCGCGGAGCTTGGCGATCGCGTCCGCGAGGCTGAGGCCGACGACACTGGGGACGATCGCCGGCGCCGGCCCGCTGTAGACGTTGACGCGCACCGTCGAGCCCTTCGGCGCGGCCGTACCCGCCGGCGGATCGGTGGCGCTTACGATGCCCCTCGTCTTCCCGCCTGGGACGAAGTGCTCCTCGGGCTTGAAGCCTGCGTCGGTCAGCTCCTGTTGGGCGTCTGACCACGTTTTCCCCTTCACCGCCGGCACGTTCACCTTCGGCGGGCCGGTCGAGACGAAGATTGTGACCGTGCCCCCCTTGTCGACCTTGGAGCCCGCGTCGGGATCCTGGTCGTAGACGATGCCCTTCGGGAACTTCTCGTTCGGGGCCTTCTTCACGGACGGGACCAGCTGCGCAGCGCGAATCTGCCGCTCGGCCTGCGCCTGCTTCTCGTTCACATAGTTGTTGACCGGCTCCTTCACCGTCGAGCCGGAGAGCTCGTGCCAGACGAAGAAGCCGGCAATCGCGGCCGCAATGACGAAGGCGGCCGCGAGGAGCCACGGCCAGAGCGGCCGCTCCGGGCCGCCACGCTCGGCGTACTCCTCCTCCGCGACGACGGGCGGCGGCGGAACGTCGCGGGCTCGTGTCGTTGGCGGCGGCGCGATCATCGTGGCCGAGGTCGGATCCGTCGCCACGGGCGGCGCGGCGGGCAGGATCTGCGTCGCCGCGGTGGCGGCCGAGACCGGTGCGCCCCGCGCGACCCGCTCGAGGTCGGCCTCCATCTCGTCGGCGCTCTGGTAGCGCTCGTCGGGATTCTTCGCGAGTGCGCGCAGCACGACCTTGTCGAGCTCGGGCGGGACCTCGGGACGCAGCTTCGAAGGCGGCTTCGGCGCGTTCGAGAGGTGCTTCATCGCGATCTCGACCGGCGTCTCGCCGTCGAACGGCGTCTTCCCCGTCAGCAGCTCGTAGAGGACGACGCCGAGCGAGTAGAGGTCGGAGCGCGGGTCGACCTCGCCGCCGCGCGCCTGCTCAGGGGAGAGGTACTGCGCGGTGCCGACGATCGAGCCCGTCTCGGTCATCTGGCTCGTCCCGGCCCGCGCGATCCCGAAGTCGGTGACCTTCACGCGTCCCTCGGCGTCGACGAGCACGTTGTGCGGCTTGATGTCGCGATGAACGATCCCGTGCCGGTGGGCGAAGCGGAGCGCGGAGAGGATCTGGCGCCCGTACTCGATCGCGACGTTGATCGGAGCGGCGCCGCGGCCGACGATCAGCTCCTTCAGCGTGCGACCGTCGAGGAACTCCATCGCGATGTAGTAGGTGTCCTCCGCCTCGCCGCGGTCGTAGATCGAGACGATGCTCGGGTGGTTGAGCGCCGCCGCGTTCTTGGCCTCGCGGCGGAAGCGCTCGATGAACTGGTCGTCGTTCGCGTGGCGGCCGTTGAGGATCTTGATCGCGACCCGGCGGCCGAGCTCCTGATCCTCGGCGAGGTACACGTCGGCCATCCCTCCGGCGCCGAGCTTGCGCTGGATCCGGTAGCGCCCGTCGAAAAGGGTGTCGATGAGGGAGTCGCTTACAGCCACGGCCGGCTAAAGGGTAGAGGCAAGGTCACGGATCCAGTGATTTCGGCGGCTCTGAGAGAAATCATCGTCAGCGCCCCAGGAGCTTTAGGAGGATCGCCTTGGCAATCGGCGCCGAGACGGAAGCGCCGAAGCCGTTCGGCTGCTTCTCGACGACCACAGCGACCACGAAGCGCGGATTGTTCGCGGGCGCGAAGCAGACGAACCACGCGTCGTAGATGCTGCCGAGCCCGAGTTCGGCCGTTCCCGTCTTGCCCGCGACAGGCACGCCGGGGATCTGCGCGGTCGTGCCGGTGCCTGCCTGGACGACGAGCTGCATCATCTGGTTGAGCTCGGCGGCGGTCTGCGGCTTGATCACGCGGCCCAGCATCTGCGGGGTCGTCTTGGCGACGGTCGAGCCGTCGGCCGCGACGATCTTCTGCACGAGGTAGGGCTTCGGCTCCATTCCCCTGTCGGCGATCGTCGCGGCGACGAGTGCCATCTGGAGCGGGGTCGTGAGCATGCTGAACTGCCCGAACGCGAGCCGGCCCGAATCGATCTGGGAATTGTTCTTGGGATCCCAGAGCCTCCCGTTCTTGTACAGGCCGGACGGACTGCTCGCGTTCGGCGGTGTGTCGAGCGGCGGCAGCGAGTAGAAGCCGAACCGCTTCGCGTACTTGAGGATCTCCAGGCCCCCGATGTGCTTGCCGACGTTGCAGAACACCGAGTTGATCGAGTGCTCGAAGCCCTGCTCGAGCGTGACGTTGCCGAACGCCTCCGGCCCGTTCTGGTCCGGGTTGCCCGCGTTCGAGACGTGCCGGCCGTACTCGACGCAGTAGCCCGGGTCGTTGAACGGCGAGCTCGGCGTGTAGGCGCCCGAGTCGAGCGCGGCCGCGGCGGTCACCATCTTGAACGTCGAGCCCGGCGGATACAGGCCCTGCGTAGCGTTGTTGTAGAGGGCCGACGCGTCGCCGCACGTGCCCTTGATGTGACCGATCCTCGCGATCCCGTGCGGCTGGAGCGCCACGTTTGCGTTGTACGTCGGCGACGATGCCATCGCGAGGACCGCTCCGGTTTTCGCGTCGAGGGCGACGACCGCGCCGCAGCGGCCGGCGAGGTACTGGAGCGCGAGCCTCTGCACGGCCGGACGCAGGGTGAGGATCACGTTGTCGCCGTGCACGGTCTGCCCGCCGAGCTTGCGGAGCTCCTCCTTGAACGTGTTGGTGAGGTTCGTGTTCGCGCCGGTGAGGTAGTCCTCGAGCGACTGCTCGAGGCCCGTCGTCGTGCCGGCCTCGGTCGCGTAACCGACGACCTGCGACGCGAGGTCGCCTGCCGGGTAGCGCCGCGTGAAGATCGTAAGGCCGTGCTTGCGGTGCCTGCGGTTCGTCGCGAGCACGGTGCCCCCGGCGAGGATCTGGCCGCGGTCGACCGTGAGCCGCGAAACGAGCTGGATCGAGTTGTCCTGCTTGTCGGCGAGGTCGCCGACGGCCCACGTCTGCCAGTAGGTCGTCGAGACGATGAGCGCGGCGAGCAGGACGAGTGCCGCGACCGAGACGTGCAGGAGCTGCTTGTTCACGTCCCGGCCCCCTGCCGGTTCGCGCGGTGCGAGATGAGCAGCAGGCCCGCGACGAGGAGGAAGTTGGCGACGACGCTCGACCCGCCGTAGGAGACGAAGGGGAGCGTGATGCCCGTGAGCGGGATGACCCGCGTGATGCCGCCGACGATGACGAACGTCTGGAAGGCGAAGCCGAAGCTGAGGCCCGCGGCGAGCAGCTTCGAGAAGCCGTCGGTCGCGGCGAGGGCGATCCGGAAGCCGCGCAGGACGAACGCCATGTAGAGGAGCAGCAGGGCCGCCGCGCCGATCAGCCCGAGCTCCTGGGCGAGCGCCGAGTAGATGAAGTCGGTGTTCAGGTCGGGGATGACCTGCTTCCCGGTCGCCCCGGTGAAGATCCCGTGGCCTAGCCCGGTGCCGCCGAAGCCGCCGTGGCCGAGCGAGTAGAGCGACTGCACCTCCTGATAGCTCTGGCAGTTCTGGCGCAACATCATTTGGCCGTTCGCCGGACAGAAGGTCGTGTGCGTCGACCAGGGCGAGAGCCAGTTCGTAACGCGCTCGCGCACGTGCGGCGTCCCCTGTGCGACGGCGAACGACCCGACGAGGAAGAGGCCGAGCGCGGCGGCGACGAACGCGATTCGCGCCGTCGCGATGTAGAGCATCGCGAGGAAGATCGCGTAGTAGAGGAGCGCGCTGCCGAGGTCGTTGGTCACGAAAAGGAGGAGCATCGCCGCGCCCCAGATCACGAGCAGCGGCCCCCAGTCCTTCAGCCTCCCCTGTGCGAGCACCTCGCGCCTCTCGCGCAGGTAGGCGGCCAGGAAGACGATCAGCGCGATCTTCCCGAGCTCGCCCGGCTGGAACTGGAGCGAACCGACGTGGATCCAGAGGCGGGCGCCGTTGATCGGCTCGCCGATCACGGGTAACCGCGGCAGGAAGAGCAGGCCGAGCGCCGTGACGCCGAAGACGTACTTGTACCGCTCGAGCACGCGGTAGTCCTTGTGCAGCCAGAAGAGCGTCGCCGAGAACGCGCCGACGCCGATCACGACCCAGAGCCCCTGCCGGAATGCGTTGCCGGCCGGCCCGAGGCGGTAGATCTCCGTCACCCCGATCGCCGTGAGGAGCGCGGCCATCGGCAGGAGGTACGGGTCGGCGAGCGGCACGGTCACGCGCGCCACCAGATGCGCGACGAGGTAGAGGCCGAAGAAGAAGACGGCGTAGCCGAGTGAGCCGCCCGAGATCTGGGACTCGAGCGCGATGTAGACGGTGGCGAAGCCGATCGCCGTCAGGACGCCGACCGTGAGGAGTGCGGCGAGCTCACGGTTGCGGAGGGTCAGCGCGACAGCCCCCAGATGACGACCCCCGCCACGATCAGCAGCAGAATGAGCCCGAGCAGGACGAACCGGACGCGCCGCGCGTCGGCCGCGGGCACCGTGGGCTCGGGCTCCTGCACCTGCTCGCGCGTCTGCTCATCGGGCTCGTCTCCGTCCATCGTGAGCGCAGGCATAGCGACCGTGTCCTCGAGGTTCGCCGCCGGCGCTTCCGCCGCGATCCGGAACGCAACCGCGGTGATGTTGTCCTCGCCGCCGCCCCGGTTCGCTGCGTTCACCAGGGACTTCACGGCCTTGTCGAGGTCGTCGCGGTGCTCGTGGACGAGCTCGAGGATCTCCTCGTCGGAGACCATGTCGGTGAGCCCGTCGGAGCAGAGCAGGAAGACGTCGCCCTCCTCGGCCTCGATCGTGAAGCCGTCGACGTCGACATCTGGATCCGTTCCCACGGCGCGCGTGATCACACTCCGCTGCGGATGCACGTGCGCCTCCTCCTCCGAGAGCCGCCCGCTCTTCAGCAGCTCGTTCACGAGTGAGTGGTCCTCGGTCAGCTGCTCCATGTGCTCGCCGCGCACGAGATAGGCGCGCGAGTCTCCGACGTGGCCGATCGCAACGGTCATCCCATCGACGAGCGCGACCGTCATCGTCGTGCCCATCCCCGACGCGGCCGGGTCGGTGGACGCGCGGTCGTAGATGCGCCGGTTCGCCTCCTGGATCAGGGCGTCGATCCGCTCGGGCCCGTCGAGCCCGTCGGAGTCGCCTCCCTCGAGCGCCGAGGCGGCGAGCCGAGACGCAACCTCGCCGGCCTGTGCGCCGCCCATCCCGTCGGCGACGGCAAAGAGCGGCGGAGCGACGACGTAGTTGTCCTCGTTGCGGCGCCGCCTGCGCCCCGTGTCGCTCGCCACTGCGTACGCGCCGACCGGCACCTCAGTCCTCCTCCACCACGAGGTCGGTGTCTCCCACGCGCACGACGTCGCCCGCATTCACCCGCTGCGCGCCCACGACGCGCGCGCCGTTGACGTACGTGCCGTTCGTCGAGTCGAGGTCCTGCACCCAGACGCCGTCGCCGCGTGCCTCGATCCGCGCATGCCGGGCCGACGCGAACTCGTCCCCGTTCAGCACGAGGTCGTTCTGTCCACCGCGCCCGACGGTCACCGGGGCGGAGTTGAGCGGGAACTCGTCTCCCTCATCGAGGCTCGGACTGCGCTGGACGACGAGCCGCGTCGTCTTCCGCCTCGCGCCCGAGCGGCCCAACCCGGCTGCGGCGGCGGCTGCGGGGGTGAGGATCATGCTGTCCTGGCTCGGCGCTTGTCGCTCGCGTCCGGCCGAGCGGATGACCCGGAGCACAAACAGATAGAGGAGGACGAGGAAGGCGATCTTGAGCGCGAGAAGCACCTCCGCGACCGTCGTCGAGGCGACCAACGTCACGGCTGCTCCTATTCCCGCTCGGTCGAGAAGGTGACCGTCGTCTCGCCGATCCTGAAGCGCGAGCCGTCGTCGAGCCGCGCGCGCTGGACGCGCCGGCCGTCCACCTCTATCCCGTTCGTCGAGCCGAGGTCGACGAGCCAGTAGGCCGAGCCTTCCTGCACGATCTCCGCGTGGCGGCGCGACACGTTCGGATCCTCGATCTGGACGTCCACGTCGCGCGAGCGGCCGAGGACGGAGCGCTTGTTCTCGAGGACGCGCCGCTCGCCGTTCCAGCTGAGCACCGCGACCTCGCGCTCGACCCCGAGCTCGACGAGCGACGCGGCCTCGGTCGGCTGCGTCTGCGGCTTGTAGATCATCGTCGCGCCCGGTGCCGTGCTCTCGGGTACCTCCATCTCGCCGTGCCGACCGTGCTGCGCCATGCGTGTCGCGATGCCGAACTCGCCGACGCCGAGGTCCTCATCGGTCTCGAAGAGGATGCGCGGCGGCGTCAGCAATGCGTAGTTCTCGCGCGCGGCGTGCTCGGCGAGGTACTCCTCGAGCTCCGACACGAGCGAGTTCTCGTAGCCCTCGAACTGCTCGCGGTCGCCGGTGGAGAGGTAGATCGTGTACTCGTTCGGGACATAGACGTTCCGCACCGACGTCGAGCGGTGGTCGTCCATCTCCTTCGCGAGCTTGCGTGCGAGCTCGACCGGCTGGACGTTCGTGCGGAAGGCGCGGCCGAAGACGCCCTCGAAAACGCGCTCCAACCTCTCCTCGATGCCCCGCAACACCATCAGCTTGCGGCTGAGCGTACCCCCAGCACAGGTGCGCGAAGCGCTGTGAACGCTGCGATCGCCCACGACGCGAGGAGAAGCGGCACGGCTGCGGAGCTCGGGACGGCCGCCACGGTGAGGACGATCATTCCCGCGCCAAGGGCGGCGGCTGCCCAGCGCCCGCGGGCACGCGCATGCGGGAGAGCGACCGCGACGAGCGCGAGCGCGCAGGCCTCGAGCAGGAGCGACGGATGGTCGCCGGCGGCGCGGGCGAGCGAGCCCGCAACGTCGAGCGGATCGCGGGCCCGCGCGACCCCGAGCCCGAGCGGCGCCGATCCGCCGACGAGCGGCAGGGAGACGTGGCGGATCCCGGCGGCGAGCGCGGCGGTCAGCACGCCGAGGATGACGCTGAGGCCGCGCAGCGGCGCGGCGCGCACGCGAGCCGTGGCGAGCGGGAGAAGACCGAGCGCGGCGACTGGTGCGAGCAGCGGCCCGAGCACGAAGAGGAGGCCGGCTCGCGGCTCCCGCCAGGTCACGAGCAGCCAGGCGGCGGCCAGCGCGGCGTAGAGAAGCGCCAGCCCGAGCGAGATGTTCCCGAGCGGGAGCACCGGCACGGCGAGTGCGAGCGCGATCCCGGCGCGCTCGCGGTAGGCGGTCGCCGCAGCCGCGAGCACTGCGAGGCCGAAGGGCCAGCCATGCGGATAGAAGGGCAATGCTGCGGCGGTCCAGCCGGCGAGGATCGCCGCGAGGAGAGCCGTCATCGCATGTCCAGCCTCGATCCGGGGAGGAAGTCGGAACGCGGGCCGCGGCGTGGACGCGAACGAGGCCGCCCCGCGCAGCGCGTCCGCGAGATCCCTGGCCGTGGGCCGCCTGGCCGGGTTCGTCGCCAGCGAGCTGTCGACGACGCGGAGGACGCGCTTCGGCAGGTCGGGGCGAAGCTCGCCCAGCGGCCGCGCTCCGGCCTCGATCGCGCGCGCAGTCTCGAGCATCGAGCCGCGCCAGAACGGATGTCTTCCCGCGAGCGCCTCCCACAGCATCACGCCGACGGCCCAGACGTCCGCAGCCGGCGTCGCCTGGCCGCCCGCGAGCCGCTCGGGCGAGATGTATGCGAGCGTTCCGGGGACATCGCCGGCCTCGGTCAGCGTCTCGGCCTCCGCCATCTGCGCGAGACCGAAGTCGAGCACGCGTGCCGAAACTCTCTCGCCGTCCATGAGCAGGACGTTCGAGGGCTTGATGTCCCGGTGCAGGATGCCGGCGGAGTGAGCGTGGGCCAGCCCGTCGCACACCTGCGCGCAGGCCTCGATCGCCGCGTCCTCGGACAACCCACCGCCGCGCAGGGCCTCGCGGAACGTGTGCCCGGGGACGAACTCGTACGCGATGTAGACGTGGCGTGAGTCGCGCCCGAACGCGTACGCCCGCAGGCAGGCCGGATGGCGCAGCTGCGCCGCGGCCTTCGCTTCGCGCTCGGCCCGCATCGCCGACTTGCCCTCGCGGGCGACGATCTTCAGCGCGACGTCGAGCCCCGTCTTTTCATCGCGGCAGAGCCACACCGAGCCCGAGCCGCCGCTGCCCAACGGGCGCAGCGGCCGGTAGCGGTTGAGGACGAGCTCGGAGCCTGCGAGCGTTGGTGCGGCCTCTCCCATGCCTAGCGGAGATTGGCGACCGTGCCGGACTGTCCTCCCCGACACGGTTAGGCTTGCCAACCAGTGAGCACCTTCGACGACGGAACGGAGCTCGAGTTCTTCGAGGAGCCGGAGACCCTCGAGGCGCCTGACCGCCCGCGCCGGCGGATCCGGCCGCGGCGTCCGGGTGGGCCGCGCCGGCCCTCCCCGCCACCTCCCGGAGCCGTGGCCCTCGCGAGGCTCGCCGGCTTCGTCGCGCTCGCGATCGCCGTCGTGGTCGGCTTCGTCTTCTGGGTCGGCTCCTGCCAGGGCAAGAGCAAGCACGACGAGTACTCCTCCTACATGACCGACCTTCGCTCGACCGCGCAGAACTCCGCGCAGGCCGGCACGGACTTCACGAACACGCTCGGCCTCAAGAAACTGACCATCGTCGGGCTCCAGTCGAAGCTTCAAGAGTGGTCGCGGCAGGAGCAGCAGGACTACGACGACGCGCTGCGCCTGCGGCCGCCGGGCCCGCTCCAGGCCGCTCATCAGGAGGCGCTGGCCACGTTCCAGCTCCGCGCGATCGGCATGACGGGTCTCGCCGACGCTCTCGCCCAGGCGAGCTCCAAGAGTGCGACGGATGTGGCGGCTGCTCTCGCCGAGCAGGCCCAACTGCTGAGCGCGAGCGACCTCGTCTGGACGAACCTCTTCCATCTCCCGGCGACGCAGACGCTAAAGAGCGTCGGCGTGAAGGGCGTGATCGCGCCGCCGTCGCAGATCGTCTCGAACCCCGAGGTGTTCAGCGCCACCTCGCTCGGGCTCGTCCTGGGGCGCCTGAAATCGACGACCACCGGCGGCAAGGTGACCGGGCTGCACGGGAGCGAGCTCGTGAGCACCGAGGCCGTGGCGGGCACGAGCACGAAACAGCTCTCCACCTCTTCCCCGACGACTGTGAACGTAGGGGCGAACCTCGCGTTCAAGGTCACCTTCACAGACTCCGGCAACTTCCAGGAGTCGCAGGTTCCCGTGACGCTGACGGTGACCGTCTTCGGCAAGACCGTCCTGACGAAGAAGCAGACCGTCGACTCGATCCCACCGAAGCAGACGACGTCGGTCTCCTTCGGGAACCTCGGTCTGCCACCGTCGGCGTTCGGCGCGAGCGCGCGACTCAAGGTCGAGGTCGGCAAGGTGCCTGGGGAGAAGAACCTCGACAACAACAGCGCCACGTACTCGGTCTTCTTCAGCCTTCCCACGGGCGGGTAAATGTGCTCCGCACGGTGGTAGTCAACGCGTCTCCGCCGGCTGCAAAGCGTCGCGACTCCTCGCTTCGCTCGTCGGCCGGCTTCGGCAAGCCTTCGCCGACTGCGGCGTCCTCAGTCGCGCCCGTAGCTAGCGCTACGAGCGCTCCCTGCGTCCTTGCCTCGCTCGCTTTTCGCGTGGCGGAAACGCGTGACCACCACCGTGCGGAGCACGCGTGAGCTCGGGGGTCGCCGGGGTGATCGCGATCGCGGCCGCGGCCGTCGCGGTCGTCGGCATTGCGATTGCGCTCGCGCTCCACGTGCGGCTGCGCCGGGTGCGCAGCGCGCAACTCGCGCTGCTTGGGAACGGCGGCAGGGATCTCGTGGACTTCGCCGTCTCCCTCCAGGGACGGATCGACGGACTGCACCGTACGATCGACGACGTGGCTGCCGCGCTTTCGCGGCTCGAGCGCCGCGTCGACTCGACGGTGTCACGCCTCGCCGTCGTCCGCTACGACGCCTACGAGAACACGGGCGGACACCAGTCCGCATCGGTCGCGCTGCTCGACAACTCGCGCAGCGGCGTCGTCCTGAGCGCCATCCAGGGGAGGGACTACGCGCGGATCTACGTCAAGGAGCTCGACGACGGGCGCGCCGCCGTCTCCCTCTCTCCAGAGGAGCAGGCGGCCGTCGAACGCGCCATGAAATCGCCGCAGTAGCCAGTTCGGACACTGCTACTTTTCCGCCAGGATGCAGCACGTTCTCGTCTTGAACGCGAGTTATGAGCCGCTCAACGTCTGCACTGTGCGGCGCGCACACGTGCTCGTCTACAAGGGCAAGGCCGAGGTGATCGAGCGGCTCGACAAGCCACTGCGCTCGTCGACCGGCAGCTTCATCTGGCCGCACGTGATCCGGCTGATCCACTACGTGCGCGTGCCGCGTGCGATCCAGCGGAAGATCTCCCGCCGGGCGCTCTTCGCGCGGGACGGCTGGCGCTGCGCGTACTGCGGGACGACGAACGGCCGTCTCACGCTCGACCACATCGTCCCGCGCTCGAAGGGTGGCGAGTCGATCTGGGAGAACGTCGTCACCGCCTGCGCGCCCTGCAACCTGCGCAAGGGCGATCGGACGGTCGAGCAGGCGGGAATGGTGCTCCACACCGCGCCGCGGGCGCCGACCCCGACGCTGTTCATCAAGCTCGCGGCGCCCCGGATTCCGTCCGGCTGGACGCCGTACCTGCCCGCGACTGCGTAGCGCCCGGGCGTCTCGGGCGAGAGGACGCTCGCCCAGGCGACGCCTAAAGGGGTTGTTGGTTGGCCCCGACGCTCGTGCCGGGGCCAACCGAGACGCTCGGCTACGCCGTCCTACTTTCTAGGTGGAGGGTTGCCGCCTCCGAAGTTGTTCGGATCTTGCGGATTGCATGCCGTTCCAGGACTTGGGAAGTCCCCCTTCAAAGTAGACGGATCAAAGAGACCAAGCTTGACGTCCTGCCCGTAGCTCTGCGTCCGACCAGCAGGGCCGCTCTGTGAGCCATCTGGGTAGTCGTTCTGTCCGGAGTAACTGCACCACGAATTACCGTTCGACACGCGGGTACCGGCCTCGGCCAGAGGGCCCTTGCAGTTGGCGGCGGCCGTCGCGCTCCCTTTGAAGGGGTCGACCGGCTGGCCCGCGCCGCAGTTCCCCGTCGACTCGCCAGCGAATGCGACGCTCGTACCGAGACCGGCGACGACGGCAGCAGCAAATGTGGCAATCGCTAGCAATGCCAGCCTTGAGCCCTTGCGCATGTATTTCTCCTCTCCCCGTTATCGGCTTACGGCGGGGCGTCGTCAATCATCGGCCGCAGCCTCAGCGCTCCCCGCCCGCGTTCACCTAGTAGCGTCCCACGTGCTTCTGAGCAGATCAAGCACCTACCGAAAACATTGCGCTGGCCTGTCGCAGCGCCCTCAGGGGTCATTCCGGAACACTGGCCCAGGCGACGTTCTCTTCTCTGGGCCTGGCGTATGGTCTTCGCCTCGTGAGGGAGGAGTGGAGGATTGAACTAGGCGCGGCCACACTTGCGGCGAGCTACTCGCCCGCCGGAAGCACTGCCGTCGTTGCCGTCCATGGTGCGGGCGAGGGAAGCCGGAACAGCCCTGTCTACCGCCATCTGCATGAGCTGCTTCCGCCCGCTGGGATCGGCGTCGTCACCTTCGACCGCCGCGGCGAGGGCGAATCGACCGGAGACTCAACGCGCGGACGCTTCGAGCTTCAGGTTGAGGACGCCCTGGCGGTGATCGATGCGATCGACGCGACGCGCGTCGGTCTGTGGGGGATCAGTCAGGGCGGTTGGATCGGACCGCTTGCTGCAGCAGCATCAGGCGAGGTGGCGTTCCTGGTTCTGATCGCCTCGACCGGCGTCACGCCTTCCGAGCAGATGATGTACGCGGTCGAGCGCCAGCTTCGGCTCGCTGGCTACGGCAACGACGTGGTCGCTCGCGCACTCGGCCTGCGGCGACGGTTCGAGAACTGGGTACATCAGGAGGCTCCCGAGCAAGACGAGGAGCTGGCGAACGAGTTGCTGGCCGCACTCGACGAGCCGTGGCATCCACACCTATGGCTGCCGCCTGTGCTTCTCGATGAAGAGGGACGGCGCCTGTGGATCGAGGAGATGGACTTCGACCCCCGCCTGGTCTTCGCGCGCGTGGAGGTTCCGACGCTGCTCTTCTACGGAGAGGCTGACTCGTGGACACCCGTCGAGCCGAGTGTCGAAGCGTGGCGCAACGCCCGCGGCGATCAGGTCGAGATCGTTGTCATCCCCGAGGCGGAGCACGACCTGACCCTTCGTGACGGAAGCCTCTCTCCCGATTACCAGCAAACACTCGTCGACTGGGTCGCTCATCAGCGAGGATGACGCGAGCAACTCCCGGTCGCGTCAGGGGTCATTCCGGGACACTGGCCCAGCCCACGGTGCGAAGATGGCGGTTGTGCCAGACGTGCCGTCGAACGGTTCGCTCTCCGCGTCGTTAGTCGAGCAACTAGTCGAAGAGACGAGAAAGATGTGCGTCAGTTTCTTCCGTTTCGAGCCGCCAGCAACAGCCGAGGTGTACGGGCCAGCCACGTACCTGAAGATCTTCTATGCATCTGGCAGTTGGTGCCAGGTTGAGGATCACTGGCCCCGGCGCGCCTGGCATGAAAGTGACGATGGATGGCCTTACATCGTCGTTCTGCGTGGCCAGTTCGTTTACCCGGGGCCCGGCGCTCCACCTCGCTCCATTGCCACGCTTTCCTGGTCGCCGACGAACTTCATGACTACGTTCGGACTTAGGCATGAGCCGCCGGCAGCCCTATCGCGTCTCGGCCAGCCGCACATCATCAGCCTGGCCTAACGCTACGTCTTAGACGTCATTCCGGCGCGAGCTTGCTTGTACCTCGAGGCCCGCAGAGGCACAATTTCCTGTATGTGGTTCCTGGCGACCTTCGGCTTGTGGCGGACAAAGCGACAGCGCGAACGCGCAGCGCACGCCGAGGAGCGCGCCTTCGTCAGCGATTACCAGCGGCAGCCTAAGAACCGGCCGTCACAGCTGCTGTTCACCCTCGCGTTCGGCACCACGATCGTCGGCGCTAGCTTCGCAGGGGCTGGGAGCCTGCTTGGGCTGTACGTGGGCGTTCCCGCCCTCGTAGCCACGGTGGCTATTGCACGATGGATCTTCAAGAACTGGGACTACTAGCGGGCCATTGACGAAACCCAGCGTCGGGGGTCATTCGGGACACTGGTCCGCCCGATCGGACTATCCCCTGGACAACGTGAGGGCCAGCAGCGCCCCGCGGATGTACGAGGCAGAAGACGCACCTTTCGGCTTGCGAATCCGAAAAATTGGAACGCATACCGTTCGAGGAACGAAGCCCGGAGTTCAAGAAGTGGCTTGTCGTTTGCGCTACCTGCGGACGGAAGGGATGGTCGGCGGCGATGGACGTGGACTCGTATTTCGAGACGCGGCCCTAGCCCCTCGATTGGCAACGGCAGTTCGAAGACGCACAACCCCCTTGGGTGTCGTTCCGGAATACTGGGCCAGCTGAGGGTGCCGCCGCCCGGCTGCTGGCTGTGGTCGGCGGCGGATCGAGCGACCCTATCCTCGTTTGTGGCGGACCGAGCTGAGTTCTTGGAGGCGGTGTCGTCGGACGGTCAACGCGTGCTCGAAGCGGAGTTGGGGGACGAGGCAGTCGGCGACTGGATCGGGCGGGCGCGCGAAGCAGGCGCCGAACTGCTCTGGCTCCACACGAATGTCGACCTTGCCGCACACGGCTTCAAGCGCTTCCCCGGTTACGTCCGGATGCGGACGGAGCGTCCCCCTCGTGGTAAGCCTCTGCTACGGCTCAAGCCAGAGCACTATGCGCGGACACTGGAAGGCGCTTACTGCGGCCTCTGGGGCCACAAGTTCGTCTCGCCTGACGCCGAACCGCCTTCGGGAGCGGTCGTCCTTGGACTCTACGAGCGGCAGGAACCCATCGGGCTCTGCACCGTATTCACTGCGGAACGGCTCGTGGACGGTCCCGGAGTCCTTCCCAGTAGTCGCGATGCTGCCGTCTATACACGGCTACTCCTGGGCGCCTGTGCGGATCTTGGGACGGGCCGTATTGAACTCGACTCCTGGGGCGACTGCCCCACGGTCATCGACGCATACCGAGAAGTCGGGTTCGAGGTCGTCGAGCGCACAGGCGGCTGGCAGTTCCGGCTCGATTGAAGCTCACGGGCTCAGGGTGTGTCTTCGTGAGCACTGGCCCAGTCCAGCGTGCTCGCACTAGACCGGCTGATGCTCGGCGCCGTATAACAGCGGCATGAAGAGCGCTCCTTCAGCCGTGCTGCTCGTCGCGATAGTTGCCGGGGCCGCCGGGTGTGGCGCCATGACATCGAGCAAAGCGGCTCTCCGCGAAGCGCGTGAGTCCGCAGGAACGCAGCCGCGTGTGACGCGCGTGGAGCATTGGCGGATCGCCAACGGGGATGCCGTCGATGTCGTGCTTGTGCGGGCTCGTTTCTGTGGTGGCACGAAAAACGGCGTGACGATGCCGAAGGTCCACGGCCGCTGCCTTCCGACGCAGGTGTATTTCGCGGTCCGTCCGGGGGCGTCCGCCGGATTTGCCGATTTCCTCGACCACGGCTACGCGCGCATGGTTGCCGAGGCGTGGAAGGCACGGCGCGCGTTCAGCATCTTCCCCGACTTCCCAGGCCTGCTCGTCCGCTGCAAGATTCCTCGGGGCGGAGGTGGCACCGTCGGCGGCCTGTGCGAGGCGAAGCTCGCCGGTTCAGACGAGGTCGATTTCCTCGAGCACTGGCCGCTGAGCAAACCACCTGGCCACAGGAACACAGCCGGCTGGGTCGTGACGCTCGACCGCAGCGGTCGAGCCGTCGCCGTCCACGGCACGGAATCCACGCCTCCGCAGTCCCAGTCTTCGTGATGTGACGTTCGGCGCACTCGCGCCGTATGTCGCGCATGAACAGACTCCGCACGATCCTCCTCCTCGCCGGCGTGCTCCTCGTCGCGGCCGCGATCGCCGGCGTCGCGCAACCTCGCCTCGGCCGCAGCGCTACGCCCCCGGCCGGCACCGTCATCACCGTGACCGGCGACGGCACGGTCGACGCGACGCCCGACCAGGCCTCCTTCAACTTCGGCGTGACCACACGAGGCGCCACGGCTGCAGAAGCATTGAGCCGCAACAACTCGGAGGCGCGTCGCATCATCGATGCCTTGAAAAGGGCCGGCATCGACGCAGCCGAGATCCAGACGACGCAGGTCTCGCTCTGGCCCCAGACGTCGAGCAACGGGAACACGATCACCGGCTACCAGGCGTCGAACTCGGTGCAGGTCACGGCCGGGCTCGGCAGGTCGGGCGCGCTCGTCGACGCCGCGGTTCGGGCGGGCGCGAACAACGTCGACGGTCCCAGCCTCGACACGGCGGACAAGTCCTCCCTCTACGGTGAGGCGCTGAAGAGGGCGGTCGCCGACGCAAAGGTGAAGGCACAGGCGATCGCCGACGGCGCGGGCCTGACTCTCGGCACGCTCGTGAAGGTGGAAGAAGGTGGCAACGCCGCGCCCCCGGTGTCCATGTTCGCGGCGGACAAGGCTGCAGTTTCCGTGCCGATCGAGGCCGGAACCCAGCAGATCCAGGCGTCGGTGACCGTGACCTACAGCGCGACCTAGAGCTCGCCGCCGCCGTGCCGGGAGGCGATGCACTCGAGCGCCCAGCCGTTCGCGGCGAGGACGATCCGTTGCGCGAGCACGTCTGCCCGTTCGCGGGCGTGCTCGCGCGGCACTTCCACGACCACTTGGTGCACCCGGGCTTCGGCGGCGTCGCCAAACTCGTGCCGTTCCTCCGCCACGATCGCGAACTCCGGCGCGAGGGCGCGGAGCCCCAACGCGAGCTCGTCGATCTCGGCGGGTGTGGCGTGCCTGCCGGCGAACACGCCGAAGTTGACGCGCACCTCGATTCCGGGCTCCTCGTGCTCGCGCACGAGCAGGGAGATGGCGGGCTCGTCGAGCAGTGGGTTCATGCGCTGCTCGTAACCGGTAACGCCGAGTCCTTAACTCTCTCGCGGTTCCCAGCGGAACTTGAATGCGGTGAACATCAGGCCCGCGGCTCCCCAGGCGCCGAGGACTGCAAGCGCCCCCGGCTGCGTCCAGAAGCCGTCGCCGTGCAGGTAGACGGCGTTGACGAGCTTGACGAAGTACTTGAGCGGCAGGACGTCGCCGATCGCGCGCAGGACGGCCGGATACTTGTGTACCGGTCCGAACGACCCGGTGAGGAACGCCATCGGCAGGAGGATGAAGTTGACGACCGCCGACGATCCCTCCGCGGAACGGATCGCCGACGCGGTGGCGGTGCCGAGCGCCGCGAACGCGGCCGCGCCGATCACGATGATCGCCAGGAAGGAGCCCCAGTCCGGGGGAAACGGTGTTCCGTAGAAGGCGCGCCCGAGAAGCAGCAATGCCACCGTCTGCAGCGCGAACACAGCCAGTGTCGAGACGAGCAGAGCGATCACGTACGTCGCAGGCGGCAACGGGGTCGAACGCAGCCGCTTGAGGATCCCGTTCTCGCGGCGCACGACGAGCTGGATCGCGAGCCCGGCGAAGGCGGTGTTCGCGCACCCGTACCCGACGAGCCCGGCGAGCACGGCCCACGCCGCCGGCACGCCCTGGTAATCCCCCGAGTAGACCGAGCCGAGCAGGACGAAGAGCAGCAGCGGGAAGAGGAAGATGAAGAACGCCGCTTCGCTGCTCCGCCAGAAGACGAGCTGCTCCGAGCGCAGCTGGTGCATGAAGAGCCGTCGAGCGGGGCGGCGCACTGCGATGCGGATCGCCTCGGCGCTCACGCCTCGACCTCCGCTTCTTGCTCGGCGGTGAGCGCGAGGTAGACCTCCTCGAGCGAGGGCCGCCGCACCTGCAGGCCCTCGAGCTCCTCGCCGCGCGCGACGGCCGCAGCTGTCAGCTCGGCGAGCACGCGTGTCGGCTCGTCCGTTCGCACGAGCACCTCCTCGCCGTTCTGCCGGTAGCGGATCTCCGTCTGCAAATCGGTCGACGTCAGCTCCCGCGGTGTGCCGACGCGCACGATCTGCCCCTCGCGCATGACGGCGACGCGATCGGCGAGCTGCTCCGCCTCGTCCAGATAGTGCGTCGTGAGCAGAACGGTCTTCCCGAGCGAGCGGAGCGAGCGGATCATCTCCCACGCCGCGCGCCTCGCTGCCGGGTCGAACCCGGTGGTCGGCTCGTCGAGGAAGACGAGGTCGGGATCGCCGACGAGCGCGATGCCGAGATCGAGCCGCCGCTTCTGGCCGCCGGACAGCGTCTTCACCCGCGCGCCTGCCTTCTCGCGGAGGCCGACGAGCGCGATCACCTCGTCCACGTCCCGCGGAGCGCGGTAGTAGCCCGCGAAGATCGCGTGTGTCTCGCGCACGGTCAGGTTCGGCCAGAGCTGTGACTGCTGGAGCACGACGCCGATCCGCTCGCGGAAGTCGGGCGCGGGCCGCTCAGGATCGCTCCCGAGCACGCGCACCTCGCCGGCGTCACGCTTGCGGTAGCCCTCGAGGATCTCGACCGTCGTCGTCTTGCCGGCGCCGTTCGGCCCGAGCAGCCCGAAGACCTCTCCCTCCTCGATCGTGAAGTCGACCCCCCGGACCGCCTCGAGGCTCCCATAGGCCTTGTGCAGGCCGCTGACCTCGATCGCATGCATCCGCGGAGAAGGGTAGGGCTTATACTCGCGGCCCGCCTTTCTGGGCGATATCAAGGAGAAGGGGGAGAGGTGAAGAGACTTTTTCCTGCGCTGCTGGCCACGTTCGCGATCGGGCTGCTGACCGCGACGCCGGCGCTGGCGGACAAGAACGGCATCTCGGGGAAGCCGAGCACCAAGCCGCAGCCGATCGATGCGCAGTCGTTCAGCCCGACCACGACCACGATCGGAGGCGGAGTTCCTGTGCTCCCCACGACGCGCACCCTCATCCACTGGTGGGGCAGCACGCTGAATCCGGACGACGGCATCACGTACGGCTACAACATGGTCGGGGCGGACCCGCACACCTGCTCGGGGAGTGGCTGTTCGGTGACGATCGAGGCGGACATCACGCCGCTCATCGTCAACTTCGACGGCATGACCTTCGACGGCACGGCGGTCGTCGGTCCAACGCGCGATTCACCGCAGTTCGCCGACAACGACTACGGCTTCACGCCGGCTGCGACCGCAGCAGGTGACTTCCCGGACTATCCGCAGCTCATCAACGGGCCCGGAGGGCCGCTCTCGCAGGGTGACAGCGGTGTGCCGCTGCAGCTCGAGGACGCAACGATGCGGGCGCAGTTCAACCAGGTGGGCGGCGACAATCCCTACCACCTGATCTTGCATCCGAACGTCCTCCCGGCAGTGACGCTCAACGTGCCACACAACCAAGGCGTCTTGAGGGAGAGCCCACAGCAGGTGATCTTCCCGACCATCAACTACAGCTGGTGGGCGTCGCAGATCAACAACCTGGAGAGCACGGCCGACCCGACTCACCTGCCGATCTACCTGAGCAACGGCGTTCTGCTCCAGCTCGGCGGTGGCGGCTGTTGCGTGATCGGGTTCCACGGGACGAAGTCCCGTAGTGCCAACGGCAACGGCAACGCCGTGGTGCAGACCTTCGCGTGGGCCTCTTGGGTCACGCCGGGGACATACCCGCGGGTACCAGGGAGGCCGTTGCCGACCGACTGGGCGCTGCAGGACATCCACGCACTCAGCCACGAAATCGCTGAATGGGGCGACGACCCGTTCGTCAACAACCTGGTCGAGCCCTGGCAGACGCCGACTGCGCCGCAGTATGGCTGCACCAACATCCTCGAAACCGGCGATCCGGTGGTCGGAATCGGGTTCGCGATGGGGACCAACACGTTCGAGCAGGGCCCGCTGCCCGACGACGAGCAAATGGCGGACGGGTACTACCACCCCGAGGACGAGGTGTTCCTGCCGTGGTACATGCGGACGTCGCCGAACCTGGTATCGGAGTCGACGCAGGACCCAACGTCGAATATCGGCCGCTATTCGCTCATGGGCACGCTGAATCCGTTCTCGGGATTCCGGGAGCCCGCCACCGGCTGCTGACACCAGGAGATCGGAGAGGGCCGGGAGCAAAGCGCTCCCGGCCCTCTGTGGTTCACTGCTGCCGTGGGCCCGTTCCGCTACGTCGTCGCCGACGTCTTCACCGACGTGCCGCTCGCGGGCAATCCCGTGGCCGTCTTCACCGACGCGCGCGACATCCCCGAGGAGCGGCTGCAGCCGCTCGCGCGCGAGCTCAATCTCTCCGAGACCGTCTTCGTCTACACGCCTGACCGTGACGGACACGTGCGGATTAGGATCTTCACGCCGACGCTCGAGCTGCCGTTCGCCGGGCACCCGGTTCTCGGGACGGCGTTCGTCCTCGCCGGGCCGCTCCAGCTCGACGAGATCCGGCTCGAGACCGGAAGCGGGATCGTGCCGATCCGCCTCGAGCGCGACGGCTCGCGCATCGGCTTCGGCTGGATGCGGCAGCCGGTCGTCGCTGCCGAGGAGTACGAGCAGGCCGACGAGCTGGTCGCTTTGCTCGGTCTCGCGCGGAGCGGGCTGCCGGTGGAGCTGTACCGGCAGGGCCCCGGTCACGTCTACATCGAGCTCGACTCTCCCGAATCCGTCGCGGCCTTGCGGCCGGACCTCGGCGCGCTCGAGGAGCTCTCGGAGTGGGGGACGGTGTGCTTTGCCCGCGACGGCGACGCGTGGAAGACGCGCGTGTTCGTCCCCGCGCACGGCGTCGACGAGGATCCGGCGACCGGCTCGGCCGCCGGGCCGCTCGCACTTCATCTCGCACGGCACGGCCGGATCGAGTTCGGGGACGAGATCGTGATCCGACAGGGGGTGGAGGTCGGTAGGCCGTCGACGCTGCATGCTGTTGCGCGATCGACGGAGGAGATCGACGTAGGCGGCTCGGCAGTCGTCGTCGCGCGCGGCGAATTCCGGCTGTGAGATGCGTCCTTGCAGTCGTGGGTGCTGCTCTCCTGGTCTGCGGGTGCGGCGCCTCGCATCGCGGCGAAGCGGGACCTACGACGGTTCGCTACGGCATCTACCCGGGCGCCACGTCCCCGGTTTCGACGACCGATCCCAGGTCCGATTCATGCCACCGGGACGCGGTCGCGTTCGCCCGCGGCTCCGCTCAATTCCTCACGCACTACGGCGCGCTGGCGGCGTCTCCGGCGGATCCGTACTACATGCTGTTGCGCCAGCAGCTCGGCGACTTCGAGGCTCGGCGTTGCGATCCGAAGCTGCTCGGCAGCGCAGTCGGACACCGGCTTTCGCCCGCGCAGCGACGAGTGTTGCTCGCGCAGGCGTCGCGTCCCATGGCCGCTGCCCTGCGCGAGGCGCTTTCCGCCGCAGGCGCATGAAGCGAGTCGCCGTCATGGGGGGCTCCTCGGTGGGGAAGACGACCGTCTCGCGCCGCCTCGCCGAGGCACTCGGAGTGCCGCACATCGAGCTCGACGCGCTTCACCACGACGCGGGCTGGAACGAGGCGCCCGCCGACGTGCTCCAGGCACGCGTCCGTGCAGCTCTCGATGCCGCGCCCCACGGCTGGGTGGTCGACGGCAACTACGGTTCGAAGCTCGGCTCGCTCGTCCTCGAGCGTGCCGACACGGCCGTCCACCTCGAGCCGCCGTTTCTCCTCACGTTCGGCCGGGCCCTGCGCCGGACGATCACTCGCACGATCACGCGGGAGGAGTTGTGGAACGGGAACCGCGAGCAGATCCGGCACCTGTTCACGCGCTACTGGATCCCGTGGTGGGTGCTGCGGACCCACCGGCACTACGCGGGCGAGATCGCGGAGCGCGTCGCCCAGCAGCCGCACCTCGACGTCGTGCACCTGCGCACACCGGACGAGATCGAGCGCTGGCTAGGAGGATGTCAGTCGATCCAGGCGACCGAGCCGATGTCCGGCAGCTCGAACGGGAGCGAGTGCCAGAAGACGCCGCCGTTGGCGGAGACGTAGAGCCGGTTGCGCGCGGCGTAGAGCATCCGGTCGGGCTCATCCTCGGCGATCGCGACCGCGAAGCCCGGCGGCAGGCCGCCGCCCGCCTCGCGCCAGGTCGCTCCGCCGTCGTTCGAGAGCATCAGCGGAGGCCGGTGCTCGACGACGGCGACCACGGTCGATCCGGCGCGCGCCGCCGCGACCACGCGCGGCAGCGACACCTCGGGCCGTTCCGGCACAGGCACCTCGTTCCCCTCGCCGAGCAGCGACTCGGCCTCGACGTCGACGAGGAACACGCCTGCCACGGTGCCGACCGCGGCGATCATCGCGGCGCCGCCGAGAGCAGGGCCGAGACGAGGGCGCTCGCGCGGCGGGCCGCCGAGATCGGCCTGTGCCCGCCGGCCCGCGCGCTCAGATAGGCGACCGAGAACGCGTCGCCCGCTCCGGTCGGGTCGCCCCGGGCCGGCCGCGTCGTCACCCGAACCGCGGCCTCGCGGGTGAGGACGAGGGAGCCGCCGGCGCCGAAGGTCACCACGACCTCGGGAACGCCGAGCTCGCGCAGCTTCTCGAGCTCGCCGCCGCCGAGAATCGTCTGCGCCTCCTCCTCGGCGAGCTTGAGGATCGAGACATGCCGGAGAAGCGCCCGGTCGAAGTCGCCGTCGAGCTCGAGCGCGCCGACCCGTCGCGGGCGAACGAGGCCGTGGCCGTCGAGAAGCACGCGGCGCCTGTATGCGATCCGCTCGAGCGTCGCCGGCGGGAAGTCGTCGCGCAGGAGCGGCGCGACGTGCACCCACTCGACCCGGCGCAGCACGCGCTCCGGCCCATCGGCCTCGCTCCATGGCTCGCCGACCGTGTCGACCTGCATCGCGCGACGGCCGTCGGCGTCGTAGCGGAAGGAGAAAGCAGTCGTCTCGCCGCCCGCGGAGAGTGAGACCGGCAGGCCGAGCGCAGCGAGTCGCCTGAGATACGAGCGCCGCTCGCGCTCGCCGCACTTCGCGATCACGATCGCCTCCTGATGCATCGCGCGCAGCGCGCGTCCGGCATACCACGGCCCTCCGCCGATGCGCGAGCCGCGCCCGTCCAGGACGTCACACGCAAGAGGGCCGATCACGGCGAGCGGTCGCACGACCCGCAAGCGTAAGCGCGACAGAGAGGGCGAAGGCGAGGCCGAAGCTCGGCAGGGAGCCGCCGACCGCTCCCTGCCCCGGGTGCGTGTGGTCGACGAAGTGGATCCACGAGGCTGGCCCGACCGGCGCAAGCCACTGGTAGAGGCAGAAGCCAGCGAGCCACGCGACGATCTGAGCCGGGCGGATCTCCGGCGCGCCGAGGGCGTCGCGGTTCCCGACGAGCCACTGCGCGAGGAGCACGCCGAAGAGCGGGACGAAGAACGAGCCGAGCAGATAGAGGAAGTCCTGGTAGTGGACGAGGTTGACGACGAACGTGCCCGCCGTCGCCACGGCGGCGACGACCAGGATCAGCAACCTTTGCGGCACGCCCGGCAGCGCGTTCTGCAGCGAGACGGCGGCCGAGTAGACGTTCGCGAACGGCTCCTTCGTCTCGTCGACGCCGAGGGCGACGAGGGCGAGTGCCGCTCCGACTCCACCGGTCGCGATCGCGTCGATCACCGAGGGAGCGTCCCCGAGGCCGCGCGAGAGCAGCAGGATCGCGCCGAGCGCGTAGAGCCACACGTTCGGCAGGAAATAGCCGGCGGCCGCTCCCCAGAACGCACCGCGACCATCCTTCGAGAAGCGCGTGTAGTCGGCGGCGAGCGGCAGCCAGGAGACGGGCATCGCGACCATCAGGTCGACTCCCTGCCAGAAGCTGAGCCCGCCCGTTCCGGGCCGCGACCACAGCGCGCCGAGGTGCGCGTCATGCAGCGCCCACCACGTGAGGTAGGCGAGCGAGGCGAGGACGACCCAGAGCGCGACGCGCTTCACCCACTCGCGGACGAAGCCGACCGGCCCGACGAGCGCGAGGAGCGTCGCCGCCGCCGCGGCCGCGAGCTTCCACACCCACAGCGGGCCGTGCACGAGCGCCCGTGCTGCGGTGGCGATCACGAGCACCTCGAAGATCGTCCAGCCGAGGTTCTGAAGGACGTTGAGCCCGGTTGGGAGGTACGACCCGGTGCGGCCGAGCGGCGCCCGTAAGAGCACCATCGCAGGCACGCGCGCCTCCGCGCCGACCGCTGCGGCGAAGCCGAGCAGCACGTTGCCGAATATCCCGCCGACGAGAATCGCGAGCAGCGCTTTGGGAAGCGAGAGTGCGGGGACGAGGAACGCGCCCGCGACGAGGACGAGCAGGCTCAGGCCGAGGCTGCTCCACAGCATCCCGTTCTCGAGCGCGCCGAGCGTCCGCAGCCGGTCGGGGACCGGACTGATGCCCCAGGTCGGTGCACGCTCGCTCATCTGCCTCCCTTCGCCGGCATGACCCGGATCAGGTTCAACGGGTGTGATCTCAGCCGCGCCACGCGCGACACCCCGGTGCTACGAGTGTACGGATCGGCCTGAACGAAGGGCGCGTGCGGGCTTCCAGGCCCGACGTTACGGTTGCCGCATGGTGCGAGCCGGGCGGCTCATCGCGGCCGTTGCTCTCCTGGGTGTCTTGGCCGTGCTCGCGTTTCCCGCGGACGGGTCGGCGCTCCGGGCCGTCGGTATCACGCTCACCCCGACCGGACCATCTCCCGCCGTCCTGAACATCCCGGCCGGGATGTACCCGCTCTGGTTCAACAACGACAGCGTGACCCATACCGTCACTTTTACCGACGGCTCCTGTTCGTTCCGGGTCACACCAGGCGACGTCGGGCAGTGCCCCGGCTTTCACAGTTTCGTCGGAACATTCCCGTACGTCATTGACGGAACGGTTCAGGCGAGCGTCGTCGTGGTCGCCGAGGGGCGGGCCGTGTATCTCCATGCCAGGAGCCACCGCATCGAGCGAGGCGCCGGGCTGACCCTGCACGGCGAACTCGACATCTCAATCCTTTCGCCGCCCGGGCCGCCCGCCCCGCAGCCGGTAGTCGTCCTCGCCCGCCCTGACCGCTACCACCCGTTCCACCGCATCAGAGTCGTCACGGCGACGGCTCACGGCTGGCACTTGCAGTGGCAACTCCATGTCCGGCCCCGAACGCGCACGATTTACATCGCCGAGGCGAACTTCCAGCCGAGCGGCGGTCAGTACTGGGACAGGGCCTGGAGCGAGTCGTTCAGGGTCGCCGTCCGACCTCGCTGACCGTTCGCGTGTAGATCCGGTTCGGCCCGGAAACCATCCGGACATGGCCGAGTCGTTGACCACCCCGCGGGAGCTGCTTGCTGCCTGTCTCCGTCAGATGCTCTGGATCGAGCAGAAGCTTGCAGAGGAGGTGTTGCCGGAGCTGAGCGAACGGGCCCGGTCGCCAGACCTGAAGCGCAGCTTCGATCGGCATCGTCTCGAGACGGAAGGACATATCCGGATGGTTCGCGGCGTCCTCGACGACCTCGACCTACCGGCGGAGCCGGAAGAGAGCCCCGCCTTCCGGGGGCTCGTCGCCGAGCACGAGCAGCTTGCCGACTGCTGCGACGAACATCCCGTCCTGGCCGACCTCGCTCACGCCGTGGCTGCCCTCGCGGCCGAGCACCTCGAGATGGCGACATACGAGGCGCTCGTGATGGTGGCGGAGTCGGCCGGCGAGGAGGAGGTCGGGATCCGCTTGCGCGAGGTGCTCGAGCAGGAGGAGTTCGCGCTCGCGCAGGTCGAGGGAGCGATGGCGAAGCTGCTCGCCGAAAGGGTCGAGAGCGAGCTGCTCTAGTCCTCCTCGTCCGGCGCCTCGCCGCGGATGTCGTCGGCGACGCGCTCCTTGAACGGCTGCAAGCGCTCGTAGAGCTCGTCCGGCGGAACGGCTTCCTCCGGCTCGCCTCCGAGCAGCCACGGCGCCGCGTCCACGGCCGTCTTCCACGCGACCTCCTCCACCGCCTCCGACGAATCGTCTTCGCGCGCCTCCTCGAGCGGCTGCACGCCGTCGAGGTAGACGTTCGTGAAGTTGCCGCGCTGCTGCTCGTGGAAGGTGATGCGCGCGCGACGTCCCTCGGCCGCGAGCGCGTCGCGGGCGATCTGCTCACGGAAGGTCGTGAACTCCCGCCCTTCGTCGTCGCGCAGGACGAAGCGCGTGTTCCCCGACTGCGTCTTGAATGCCTTGACCTCGGCGACGGTCACGACTGCTTCGGCCATGCGCAGGTTGTTCCGCGCAGCGGCGGGCGCTAAGCGCCGATGTTTACGCGACGCTGCCGCTAAGCCCGACGAGCTCGGGTCGAGCTGAAGGAGTCCACCACAAAGCAGGCTGCGGAAGATCGTCCGGGTAGCCGTTGTTCCGGAGACGAGCACGCTCATCGGCGAGCGCCTCGCGCACCCCCGAGTTGAGATCGCCCAACATCTCCAGCAGCGCCGGCCCGATCGGCCAACTACGAACGCGCTTGTGCTTCGCGCGATCCCCTATCCAGAAAACAGGTGGTCTCGTCGCCGCAGTTACCACGTGCCCATCTCGCTCTGGGTCGCCATGCCTTCTTCGTAGGTCGGCGGCGCGCGGTGATACACACCCGTTCGGATAGCCGGCGGCTACCAGAGGTCCATACCCGCCGCGCATGATGCCTCACGGCTCGACTGGGCCAGCGTCCTCCGCCCGTCCAGATCCCGGTCACGCTCGTCCGTAGCGCGCGGCGCGGGCGGCGGCCGCCGGCGCAACTCCGGCATCCAGCATGCGCTGGCGTGCCTCGCTTTCCCGCAGCACCTGGAGCAGCACCCAGACGAGCGCGGGCAGCATCGTGAGCGCGCTCTCGACGAGCATCACGCCGCCGCCGGCTTTCTGGTCGGTCAGGTCGTAGCGGAAGTAGTACGGGTGGCTCGACCAGATGAACACCTGCGAGAGGACGAGCATCACGAGCCACATCACGAGGACGTAGGGGATCTTCCAGGACGCTGTGAACCACGCCGGTCCCGGCAGCGGCTCGAGGAGCGCGGCCCACAGCAGCATCCCGAGCGCGACGAAGAGCGAGTGCTGGAGCGCGTGGATCGCGTCGTGCCGCAGCGCCGCGTCGAACAGCGCGGGCAGGTGCCAGAGGACGAAGTTCGCCGCCCAGAGCGGTAGCGCGACGAGTGGATGGGCGAGCACCCGCAGTCGCTGGGCGAGGCGCAGGCTGAGCAGAGGCCGCAGGAGCCGTCCGTCCAGACCGAGCACGAGCAGGAGCGCACCGACGTCACCGAGCAGCAGGTGCTGGAGCATGTGCACCGAGAACAGACGCTCCTCGCCGATCGTGTCGACCGGAGACGCCAGAGCGACGAACAGCGTGAGCAGCCCTGCGCCGAATGCCGCGAGGCGCAGACGCGGTATCCGTCGCCCGCGCTGCGCCAACGTCCTCGCCCGCCGCCAGTAGAGCGCGCCGGCGAGCGCGAGCACGCAGAGCTCGAGTGGATCGAAGCTCCACTGATTCATCGGGGTCCCGTGCGTTTGTCTGGCACCGGCCCGGGTACCCGGTGTCCGGTTTGGCTACGCATCGTGGGCGCAGGGGACTCGCGGCAGCTGCGGTGCTTCTGCCGTTGGTGCTCGCCGGTTGCGGCGGCTTCCAGGACACGCTCAACCCGCACAGTCACGCCGCCCGCGACATCACGAATCTCTTCTGGGTGATGATGGCGGTCGCCTTCGGCGGCCTCGCACTCGTGACCGGGCTCCTCGTGTTCGCGTGGGTCCGCCGTGGAAGGCGCGGCCTCGGCGCCGACGCCGACGGTCCGCATCCGGGCGAGAAGCCGGCGTGGTTCGTCGTCGTGGGGATGGGAGTCGTCTTCCCACTGACCGTGATCGTGGCCCTGTTCATCGTCAGCGACTGGGCAATCGTCAAGGTCACGCAGGCGCCCTCTGCGTCCAGCACGGCCATGACCGTGAAGGCCATCGGTCACCAGTGGTACTGGGCGTTTCGGTATCCGGGGACGAAGGCGGTCACGGCCGACGAGATGCACATTCCCGTCGATACGCGCGTCAACCTCGTGGCGACGACCGCCGACGTCATCCACAGCTTCTGGGTGCCGGAGCTCAACCGGAAGATCGACACACTGCCCGGCCAGCAGAACCGGATCCTCCTCTACGCGAACCAGGCCGACGTGTATCGCGGCCAATGCGCGGAGTACTGCGGGCTCCAGCACGCGCACATGGGGATGCTGGTCTTCGTCCAGCCGAAAGCGGAGTTCCGGAAGTGGCTGCGGCAACAGGCCGCGCCCGCTGCCGCACCGCAGACAGCGCTCGAACGGCGCGGCGAGCAGATCTTCCTCAACGGGGCGTGCTCGAGCTGCCACGCGATCCGCGGCACGAGCGCTCGCGGCTACGTCGGCCCGGACCTCACGCACCTCGCGAGTCGCACGATGCTCGCCGGCCTGACGATCCCGAACACGCCCGACTACCTCGCGCGCTGGATCACCGACTCGCAGCACTTCAAGCCGGGAAACCGGATGCCGAACTTCCCCCTGCCGCAGACGCAGGTTCGCGCGCTCGTCGCCTACCTCGGAAGCCTCAGGTAGTGGCCACCGCGGTCTACGAGGAGCGCCTCGAGCGCATGTGGCAGCCGCGTCCCGGCGTGCTCGGCTGGGTGATGACGACCGACCACAAGCGCATTGGGCTTCTCTACTTCTGGACGACGCTCGTCCTCTTCGCGGCCGGCGGCGCCGAGGCGCTGGCCATCCGCACGCAGCTGATCCAGCCGAACGAGCACGTCGTCGGCCCGGCCACCTACGACGAGCTTTTCACGCTGCACGGGGTGACGATGATCTTCTTCTTCATCATCCCGATGACGACGGGAGCGTTCGGGAACTACCTGCTCCCGCTGATGCTCGGCGCGCGGGACATGGCGTTCCCGCGGCTGAACGCGCTGAGCTACTGGGTCTTCCTCGGCTCGGGGCTCTTCATCTACACGAGCCTCTTCCTCGGGATGGCGCCGAACGCCGGCTGGTTCGACTACGTGCCGCTCGCGAGCGCGAAATTCGACCCCGGCCACGCGATCGACTTCTACTGCCTCGGGATCATCTTCAACGGCATCTCGTCGACGCTCACCGCCGCGAATTTCATCGTCACGATCCTCAAGCTGCGCGCGCCCGGGATGTCCTTCAACCGGATGCCGCTCTTCTGCTTCGCCTTCCTCGCGGCCTCCTGGGGCCTTCTCTTCGCGCTGCCCTCGCTCAGCGCGGACACGATCTTCCTCTTCCTCGACCGCAACGTCGGCACCCACTTCTTCGACGTCGCGAAAGGTGGCTCGACGCTCCTCTGGCAGCACCTGTTCTGGATCTTCGGCCACCCCGAGGTCTACATCCTCATCGTCCCGGCCTTCGGGATAGCCACGGAGATCATCCCGGCCTTCACCCAGCGTCGCGTCGTCGCGTTCCCGCTCGTCGCGGTCGCCGAGCTGCTCGTCGTCTTCATCGGCTTCGGCGTCTGGGCCCACCACATGTTCGCCACGGGGATGCCGACGGTCACGGTGATCTTCTTCGCCGCGGCCACCGCAGTCGTCGTGATCCCGAGCACGATCCAGGTCTTCGCCTGGTGCATGACCTTCATCACCGGCAACGCGCGCTTCAAGACGCCGCTGCTCTTCATCGCCGGCTTCATCTTCATGTTCGTCGCCGGCGGGCTGACCGGGATCATGTTCCTCGCGGTGCCGTTCGACCAGCAGGTGACGGACACCTACTTCGTCGTCGCGCACTTCCACTACATCATCTTCGGCGCCGCGGTCTTCCCGATCTTCGGGGGCATGTACTTCTGGTTCCCGAAGGTGACGGGGAAGCTCTACTTCGAGCTGCCCGGCCAGATCAGCTTCTGGATCATCTTTCTCGGCACCAACCTCCTCTTCTTCCCGATGCACATCGTCGGCCTCGAGGGGATGCCGCGCCGCAATTACACGTACCCGGCCGGGCTTGGCTGGGGCGCGGACAACCTCGCCGAGACGATCGGCTCCTACATCACGACGGTCGGGATCGTCCTCCTGCTGGTCAACCTGCTCGTCAGCTACTTCCGCGGCCCGCCGGCAGGGCCCGATCCTTGGCACGGCGCAACCCTCGAGTGGACGATCCCGTCGCCGCCGCCGGACTACAACTTCGCGGTCATCCCCAAGGTTTCGAGCGCGTACGCGAACTGGGACGAGGAGGACCGGGAGGAGGACCGGCGCAAGCTCGCCGGCGGGATCATGGTGCTCGACGACGGGCACGAGCAGCCGGTGAGCTCTCCCGTCGACGGCTGGTGGGCCGAGGTCGCGAAGATGCCCCACGACTCGCCGTGGCCGATCCTGCTCGCGCTCGCGATGTCGATCGTCTTCATCCTTCTGCTCCTCCACCTCTGGATGGGGACGGCGTTCGCGCTGGCGGGAATCGTGCTCGTGCTGCTCGGCTGGCATGGCGAAGAGCCGGAGGAGGCAGAAGCGTGAGCGGCTACGTCGGCGAGCTGCGGCGTGGCGGCGGGCCGAGCGTCGCGTTCTGGGGCATGGCGATGCTCGTCGCGAGCGAGGCGACGCTCTTCGGCACGTTCATCGGCTCCTACTACTACCTCCGCTTCGGCACACCGCACTGGCCGCCGTCGGGAACGCCGGAGCCGCGCGTCGTCGTGCCGCTGATCCTGGCCGGAGTGCTGGCGACCACGAGCCTGCCCATGTGGCTCGCGGCTCGGGCTGTGCGCCGCGGAGGGCTCTGGGCGGCGCGCTTCTCTCTCGTGTGGGCGCTCGTCGTCCAGGTCGGCTACCTCGTCTACGAGGTGCACGACTACCTCCATCAGCTGCATCGCTCGCTGCCGCAGGACAACGCGTACAGCTCGATCTACTACACGCTGCTCGGCGCCGACCACGTGCACGTCGCGGTCGGGATCGTCCTCGTCGTCTGGCTGCTCTGGAAGCTCCTCGGCGGCCTGACGACGTACCGGCTCCGCGCTGTCCAGGTCGTCGCGTTCTACTGGCATGCCGTCAACGTCCTGACCCTGATCGTGATCGGGGTCCTCGTGAGCGCGACGCTATGAGCCTCCGGCGACTCGGCATCGTGCAGTGGATCGGGGTCGTCGTGGCGCCACTCGTCTGGACGGCGCAGCACGTCGTCGGCTACGGCATCGGCCAGGCGCGTTGCTCGGTCGCCGGGATGCGCTGGGGAATCGGCTTCGACACGTGGCAGCTTGCGATCCTCGCGGCGGCCGGCCTCCTCGTGGTGATCTCGGAGGCTGCGGCAGTGACGGTCTTCGTCGCGACTCGGGAGACGAACTACGGCGACGGGCCGCCGGGGGACGGGCGCTGGGGCGGCGCCGTCCCGTACAGCAGGCTCCATTTCTTCGCGACCGCGGCGATGGTCGCCAACGTCCTCTTCCTCGCGGTCATCTTCCTCGACGGGCTCGGCTCGGTCTTCGACTCGCTATGCGTGCAGTCCTGACCATCGCGTGTGTCGCGGCTGCCGGCCTCCTCGCTGCGGGTCCGGCGGCGGCTGCGTCGGGCACGCCGAAGAAGCCGCTCACTGCGTACGGCTACCACCTCTACGGCGAGTACTGCCTCAGCTGTCACGGCGCGAACGCCGCCGGACGGATGAACCAGACGTCGGCCTCGACCGGCGCCGGGCCCGGCCGCGTGCAGCAACAGCAGAACGGCGTCGGGCCGTCGCTGCGGGGCGTGGGCGCTATCGCCGCCGACTTCTACCTCCGCACCGGCTACATGCCCCTCCGCCACCTCGGCATGCAGCCTCGCCGGGAGCTCGTCTTCCTCAGCGACCACCAGATCCGCGCGCTTGTCGCCTACATCGCGAGCTTCGGCGGGCCACCGGTCCCGAAGCCAAAGCCCGAGATCGGGGACATCTCGAAAGGTCTGGAGCTGTTCACGGAGCACTGCGCCGGTTGTCACCAGGTCGTCGCGCAGGGCGGAGTCGTGACGGGCGCGCTTCCGCCCGCCCTCGTCGACGCGACGCCGCTTCAGGTCGCGGAGGCGGTACGGATCGGGCCGTACGTGATGCCGAAGTTCTCGCAGCGGGATCTCAGCGACCGGCAGCTCGACTCGATCATCCGCTACGTCGAGTTCACGAAGAACCCGGCCCGACCGGGCGGTTGGGGGCTCGGCTTGCTCGGGCCGGTTCCGGAAGGCCTCGTGACGTGGCTTCTCGCGATCCCGGCGCTGATCGTGCTCTGCCTGCTGCTCGGGAGGCGGCTGCGCTCGTGAGCCGCATCCGGAACGCGATCGTATCGGCGCTCGTCCTCCTCGTCGGCCGCGGCCGACGGCGGCCGAAACCCGAGGACACGCGGATCGTGCCAGGGCTGCCGCCGAATCCGGCGGCAGAGCTCGCCGCGCTCGCCCTGCTCGGTCTCTCGTCGCTCTGCGCGCTCGGCTTCATCCTCGTCTACGCCTTCGCGGCCTCGATACCGAACGAGACGCAGTTCCTCGGCGTGGCAATCGGGCTCGCCTTCCTCTTCCTGGCGGCGGCGCTGATCGTCGTCGGGCTCAAGCTCGTGCCGAACGAGGAGGTTGCGGAGGAGTACCCGCCGCACGAGCATCCGTACGAGCAGCAGGTGATCACGGAGCTGATCGACGAGAGCGGCACACGCTTCACGCGGTCACGCTTCTTCAAGCTCGGGCTGCTCGGGGCGGGAGGGACACTCGGGCTCGCGATCCTCGCGCCCGCCGTCTCCTTCGGGCCGCTGTTCCGCGTCGGCGACTTTCTCCGCACCCCCTGGCGTCGCGGGCGGCGGCTCGTCGACGAGCACGGCAAGCCGTACAAGACGTCGGACATCTCGGAGAAGAACTTCTATCTCGCCTTCCCCGAGGGCAGCACCGATGAGGAGAAGGAGCAGATGGCGGCCTCGCTCGTCGTGATCAGGCTCCCGCCGGAGGAGCTACGCCTGCCACCGCACCTGAAGGGCTACGACGCGAACGGGATCCTCGCCTACTCGCGGATCTGCACCCACGCCGGCTGCGCCATCACGCTCTACCGCGCGCCGCTCTTCCAGCCGGACGAGCCGAGGCCGGCGCTCGTCTGTCCCTGTCACTACTCGACATTCGACCCCGCCACCGGAGGCAGCGTCACCTTCGGCCCGGCGGGACGCGATCTGCCCCTCCTCCCGGTTTATAAGGACTCGAATGGCTACCTACGCGCGAAGGGCAACTTCGACGGGCCGGTCGGACCGTCGTGGTGGGGCGTCCGGCTCTGGAAGGCCCAGCCGTGACGATGTCGCGCGGAGCTCCCGTCACCCGCCGTGCCGTCCGCTGGGTCGACCAGCGAACTGCGAGCGCGCCCCTCCTGCGCAAGGCACTGCGCTATCTGTTCCCCGACCACTGGTCGTTCCTCCTCGGCGAGGTCGCGCTCTACGCGTTCATCGTCCTCGTCGCGACCGGGGTCTACCTGACGTTCTTCTTCGTCGACTCGACGAAGGAGGTCGTCTTCCACGGCGACTACTACCCGCCGCTCTACGGCCAGCGGATGAGCGAGGCATACGCGTCCGTCGTCCACCTGTCGCTGGCGGTACGGGCCGGCCTGCTCCTCCGGCAGACCCACCACTGGGCCGCGAACGTCTTCATCGCGGCGATCGTCCTCCACCTCTTTCGCATCTTCTTCACGGGCGCGTACCGAAAGCCGCGCGAGCTGATCTACTGGCTCGGCGTAACCATGCTGATGCTCGCACTGCTCGAGGCCTACCTGGGCTACTCGCTCGTCGACGACCTCATGTCGGGGATGGGGCTCGTGATCGGCTACTCGGTGGGGCTCGCGCTTCCATTCGTCGGCGAGAACGTCATGAACTGGCTGTTCGACGGGATGTTTCCCGGCAGCCCCAAGCTCTGGCCGCGGATGTACATCGCGCACGTCCTGATCTTCCCGATCCTGATCGGGCTCTTACTCGGGGCGCACCTGTTGCTGGTCGCGATGCGGCACCACACGCAGTTCCGGCGACGCAAGGCGCAGACCGAGCACACGGTCGTCGGCGTGCCCGCCTTTCCGGGGCAAGCGCCGCGGTCGCTCGGGCTGATGGTCGGGACGGCCGGCGTCCTCTTCCTGCTGGGCGGCCTTATCCAGATCAACCCGATCTGGCTCTGGGGTCCGTACCACACGTACTCGTCCACGAACGGCGCGCAGCCGGACTGGTACCTCGGCTGGCTGATCGGCGGGCTGCGCCTCGTGCCGAGCTTCGACCTGACGATCGCCGGCTACACGCTCGTGCCGAACCCGTTCTGGGGAGGCGCCGCCTTTCCGCTCGTCGTCTTCGGCTTCCTCTACCTCTGGCCGTGGCTCGAGCGCCGGTTCACCGGCGACCACGCATTTCACAATCTTCTCGACCGTCCGCGCGACGCGCCGGCGCGCACGGGCATCGGCGTAGCGATGGTCAGCTGGGTCGTCCTCGTCTTCTTCGCAGGGGCGTCCGACCGCGTCTTCGTCACGTTCGGGTTGAGCTACACCGGCCAGATCTCGGCGTATCGGATCCTGGTCTGGGTGCTGCCGGCCCTGTTCGGGCTCGTCGCGTGGCGAATCTGCAAGGAGCTGCAAGCGAGCGAGCGCGTGGTGGAGGCGCGGCACAAGGCCGAGGCTGAGGCGCGGCTGGCCCGGATGCGGCGACGCCGCGAGCTGTCCGCCGATCAGAGCGCGCACGGCCCCTAGCGAACGGCCGGTGGCAGGCACTGCACGTCACGGTTACGACTTCCGGGCGACTCTGTGACGGCGAGATCGGGCCCGTGCAGCGGCTTCTAGCCGATATGACACCCTGCACCCGGCCACGTCGCGACGGTTTCGTCACGGTGGCTGCCACCGGTCTCGGCGATGCGCACGGCGAGTGCCGTAAGGTCTACCGGGCCGCTCGTGTCGATTCGGATCGTCTCGCCGGGAAGCTCGAGCGGGTCGTGCTTTCGCGATTCGACCGCCTCCCGCAGTGCGTCGATCCGCTCGTTGTCCAAATGGCCAGGATGCCGCCCGCGGGAGGCGTAGCGCTCGAGCAGTAGCTCGAGCGGAGCACTGCAGTGCACCTGGACGATGCGGGTGGGGAACGCGGCGAGCTGCGCCTCGAGCTCGCTCCCGCGCGCGAAATTCCCTTCGAGGACGAGGCTTGCGCCCGTGCCCGCAGACTCCTCGACGAGCGCGCCGAGAACGAGATACGTCGCTGCACCGAGCCGCGCCGACCACGCCAGATCGCCCGTCCCGAGCTCGTCGAAGAGCGCCTCCTTGATCGTGTCCTTCGCGATCAGCGGCAGGTGGAGGAGTGCGGCGAGCTCGCGTGCAACCGTCGTCTTCCCCGCCGCCGGGGGCCCTTGGACGACGACGACGACCGGCGTCGCCAAGCGCGAGCTAGCTCTCGCTCAGCAGTCGGCGCAGCACGTACTGGAGGATGCCGCCGTGGCGGAAGTACTCCCGCTCGCGCGGCGTATCGAGGCGGAGGCGAGCGCGAAACTCCTTGTCGTCCGCCCGCACCGTGACCTCGTCGGCCTCGCCGCCCTCGAGCCCTGAGATCGAGAACTCCTCGCGGCCCGTCAATCCGAGCGACTCCGCGTTCTCGCCCGGCATGAACTGCAGCGGCGCGATCCCCATCATCAGGAGGTTCGAGCGGTGAATCCGCTCGTACGAGTCCGCGATCGCGGCGCGCACGCCGAGCAGGTTCGGCCCTTTGGCCGCCCAGTCTCGCGACGACCCGGAGCCGTACTCCTTGCCGGCGATCACGACGGTCGGCACACCCTCGGTGCGGTAGCGCTCTGCGACCTCGAAGATCGTCCCTTCCTCGCCGTCGGGCAGGTGAACCGTCCACGTCCCTTCGCTGCCGGGGACGAGGAGGTTCTTGAGCCGGACGTTCGCGAACGTGCCGCGGATCATCACCTCGTGGTTGCCGCGGCGCGCGCCGTAGGAGTTGAACTCGCGGCGCTCGACGCCGTGCTCGATCAGGTACTTCCCCGCGGGTGAATCCGGCCGGATCGCGCCCGCGGGCGAGATGTGGTCGGTCGTGACCGAGTCGCCGATCATCACGAGGCAGCGCGCGCCCTCGACGTCGGCGACCGGCTGCGGTTCCCGTGGCATCCCGTCGAAGTAGGGCGGGAGGCGGACGTACGTCGAGCCCTCGTCCCACGCATAGAGCTCGCCTTCGGGCGTGTCGAGAGCGCGCCAGCGCTCGTCTCCCGTGAAGACGTCTGCGTAGACATCCGTGTACATCTGGCCCTGCACGGACTCGCCGATCACGGCGTCGATCTCGTCGCGGCTCGGCCACAGGTCGCGGAGGAAGACGTCCTCACCGTCGGAGCCCTGCCCGAGCGGCTCGGTGACGAGGTCGACGTCCATCCGGCCGGCGAGCGCATAGGCGACGACGAGCGGCGGCGACGCGAGGTAGTTCGCCTTCACCTCGCCGTGGATCCGCGCCTCGAAGTTCCGGTTGCCGGAAAGGACGGCGGCGACGACGAGGTCACCCTCCGTGACCGCTTCGCTGATCGCCTCGGGCAGTGGGCCGGAGTTCCCGATGCACGTCGTGCAGCCGTAACCGACCGTGTTGAAGCCGAGCTCGTCGAGATAGCCGTCGAGGCCGGCGGCGCGGTAGTACCTGCTCACGACCTTCGAGCCGGGTGCGAGCGACGACTTGACCCACGGCTTCCGCGTCAGCCCGCGCTCGACGGCGTTCTTCGCGAGGAGCCCGGCGGCGATCATGACCGACGGGTTCGACGTGTTCGTGCAGGACGTGATCGCGGCGATCACGACCGAGCCGTGCTCGAGGGCGTAATCCTCGCCGCTCACCGGGACGCGATGCTGCTCGAGCGTCGCCGTCTGCGCCCGGACGGGCTCGTAGTCGGCCACGGCGTCACCGGTCGGCGGGTCACTCGCCGGGAACGAGTCGGCGATCTCCTTGTCGTACGTCCCGTTCTCGAGGTCGACGCCGAAAGTGCCGAGCGAGTCGATGAACATCTCCTTTGCCTTTGCGAGCGGGACGCGATCCTGCGGTCGTCGCGGGCCCGCGAGCGACGGCTCGACGTCGTCGAGATCGAGCTCGACCACCTGTGAGTATTCGGGATGCTCGTCCGGCTCGTGCCAGAGGACGTTCTCCTTGCAGTACGCCTCGACGAGCGCGATCCGCTGCTCGTCGCGGCTCGTGAGGCGCAGGTAGTTCAACGTCACGTCGTCGACGGGGAAGAAGCCGCACGTCGCACCGTACTCCGGGCTCATGTTCCCGAGCGTCCCGCGGTCGGCGAGGGCAAGCGAGCCGACGCCCGGCCCGAAGTACTCGACGAACTTCCCCACGACGCCGGTGCGCCGCAGGATCTCGGTGACGGTGAGGACGAGGTCAGTCGCGGTCGCGCCCTCCCTGAGCGCGCCGGTCAGCCTGAAGCCGACCACCTGCGGCACGAGCATCGAGAGCGCCTCCCCGAGCATCGCCGCCTCGGCCTCGATCCCGCCGACGCCCCAGCCGAGCACGCCGAGGCCGTTGACCATCGTCGTGTGCGAGTCGGTGCCGATGACCGTGTCCGGGAAGGCCACGCCGTCGCGCGCCTCGACGACGCGCGCGAGGTACTCGAGGTTGACCTGGTGGACGATGCCGGTGTTCGGCGGCACGACTCGGAAGTTGTCGAACGCGCCCTGCCCCCAGCGGAGGAATGCGTAGCGCTCCTTGTTTCGCTCGAACTCGAGCTCGACGTTCCGCTCGATCGCGAGCCGCGACGCGAACTCGTCGACCTGAACCGAGTGGTCGATCACGAGCTCCGCCGGAATCTGGGGGTTGATCGCCTTCGGGTCGCCGCCCTGGTCGCGCATCGCGTCGCGCATCGCCGCGAGATCGACGACCGCCGGCACGCCCGTGAAGTCCTGCAGCAGGACGCGCGCGGGATGGAACGAGATCTCCTGCGACGGCTCCGCGTCGGCGACCCAGCCGGAGACCGCCTCGACCTCCTCGTCGCCCCCGTTGCGCAGCACGTTCTCGAGCAGGATCCGCAGCGTGTACGGGAGGCGCGCGGCCGCGGGATCGAGCCTGTGGAAGCCGTAGCCCTCGTTGCCGACACGTAGCTGCTCCATGCTTCGAGTCTAGAGGCGGTCGATCAGCTCCCGGCGCGCGAACTCGGCGAACTCCTGTTGGTTGTCGCCGATTTGATGGATGTAGAGATGCGTGAAGCCGGCGTCCTCGTACTTGCGGATCAGGTCGAGGTACGGCTCGGGATCGGGGCCGGCAGGCGTCGTCTCGGCGACGTCGGCGACGGTCACGTTGCCGGCAGCCTCCTCGAAGTCGCGCGGCGCCGGAAGCTCCTGGCCGCCGGAGCCGGCGAGCGCGAGGTTCGGCCAGAGCTTGTGCGCCCGCTCGTGCCCGGCCTCCTCGTCCTCGCCGTAGGCCACGTGCGCCATGCCTACCTTCGGCTTGCCATTCCCACCAGCTGACTCGAACGTCTCGACGATCTCCTCGTCGGGTGCCGTCGAGATCAGGCCGTCTCCGATTCGTCCGGCGAGCTGCGCTGCCTGCGGCTTCGCGGCCGCGACATAGATCTCCGGCGGCGCGTCGGGAAGCGTGTACAGCCGGGCCTGCTCGACGGTGTAGTGCTCGCCCCGGTGCGTGATCTCGTCGCCGCTCCAGAGCATGCGGATCACCTCGACCGCTTCCTCGAGCATCTCGAGCCGCTCCCACGCCAGCGGCCAGCGCGCGCCGGTCACGTGCTCGTTCAGGTTCTCGCCCGTGCCGACCCCGAGGAAGAAGCGCCCGGGCATCATCGCGGCCACCGACGCGGCGGCCTGGGCGACGATCGCCGGGTGGATCCGGATCAGCGGGCAGGTGACGCCCGTCCCGACCCGGATCTTCTCGGTCGCCTGCGCGATCCCGCCGAGCGTCGACCAGACGAACGGGCTCTCGCCCTGGTCGCTCACCCACGGGTGGAAGTGGTCGGAGATGAGCGCGAACGTGAAGCCCGCCCGCTCGGCGATCTGCGCCTGACGGACGAGCTCGTTCGGCGAATGGTCTTCGGAGGAGAGGGCGAAGCCGAGCTCCATGCGGCTCAGGTACCGGTTCGGGATTCCTGCAAACGTTGCGTGGCCCGACGACGCTGCGGCTCGACGACGTACGCCGGGTTGCGAGCCGATTGTTTCCCTGCGTTGAACACGGCCCACCGGAGGCACAGCTCGCCGGCACAGACGAGTGCGCCGCCGACTGCCACAGCCGCGCGGCTCTGCCTCCCGCGCCGGGCGAGCAGGGTGGCGCCCGCAATCGCGAGGCCTTTCGCGGCCCACGTGAACCTGCCGGCCGCGCCCTGCCGGTAGACCTCGCCGATTTTCCCCAGTCGCAGCTCCATCAACTGCATGAGGGCGCCCTCGGCGAGCACGCCTGCGACGGCGAGGCGTCGTGCCGGCCCTGCATCCTGCGGCTGCAGGAAGACGGACGCAGCGGCGCCGGCGCTCGCCGCCGCACTCGCGCCGAAGATCCACGGCAGCTCGCGCCGCCCCTCGTGCCACACCGGCACGGCGGTGTCCGCGATCAGGACGCCTGTGTACGTCGCCAGCGGCGCTCCGGTCAGGGTCGCCGCCGCTTCTGCGAGGAGCTTGAGCGGCTTCAGTCGGCCGAGCAGCTCGAGGGCTGCGGCGACGTTCGACGCCCCACCGCTCGCGAGCAGGACCCAGGAGCCGACGTTCATGGGAGACGTGACCTTGACGACGCGGAGCATGTGGTGGAAGCGCTCCGGCCTGCCGAGATCGGAGATGAGCAGGGCCGGTGAGACGATGTCCGCGACCGCGCCGAGGTAGAGCGACGTCCGCGCGAGCTTCTCGTTCCCGGCCAACCGGGCGGCCGTCGAGAGGACCGACGACGCACCGGCGAGGCCGCCCGTGAAGAAGTAGGTCGGGATCTCCCACGTCCAAGTCGGCTCCTTGACGATCGGCCGGCCGTAGTACGACCGCATCTCCGTGCCGGTGGCGGTGATCGAGCTCACGAGCGTCCTCCGGCAAAGGCCGCCGCGACGCCGACGAGCAGCGCTCCCGCGGCCGCAAGCATGTTCGTCCACATCTCGGGCAGGTCTCGCGTCGTCACCACGGGGTCGGGCGGCAGGCCGTAGACCTCCGGATCGTCGAGCAGGAGGAAGAAGGCGCCGAATCCTCCGACGCCGTCCTCGGGATCGCGACCGTAGAGCTGCACGCCGTTCCAACCTTCGGCCGACAGCTTCTGGAGCCGCGCGTCGGCTCGCTCGCGCAGCTCGTCGAGCGGCCCGAACTGGATCGACTTCGTCGGACACGCTTTCGCGCAGGCGGGCTCGTGGCCCCCCTTGAGACGGTCGTAGCAGAGCGTGCACTTCCACACACGGCCGTCCTCCTTCGCGAATGCCGGCAGGTCGGGGGCGGGGGCGAGATGCCGCTTGTCGAGAACGCCGAACGGACAGGCAGGCACGCAGTAGCCGCAGCCGTTGCAGATGTCCTGCTGCACCACCACCGTCCCGAACTCGGTGCGGAAGAGAGAGCCCGTCGGACAGACGTCGAGGCAAGCGGCGTGTGTGCAGTGCTTGCAGACGTCGGACTCCATGAGCCAGCGCAGGCCGGTGCCGCCGTCGCCGTTCGTGAGGAGTGGTTTGCGCTGCTCGACGAACGCGACGTGACGCCAGGTGTTCGCGCCGAGCTGCGAGGTGTGGTCGTACGACTCGCCGGTCCAGGCGCTGCCGTCTTCCGGAATGAGGTTCCACTCTTTGCACGCCACCTCGCACGCCTTGCAGCCGATGCAGACCGAGGTGTCGGTGAAGAAGCCGACCCGCTCCTGCTGCTCGCCGCCATACGTCGACAAGCCGTCTGCGACGCTCACGTCTTCCTCGCCTGCTCCGGCTCGACGCGCGGCTCCTGCTCTCTCCTCGAGTGCGCCTGCTCCCGCAGCTCGGCCACGAAGCGCGGCAGGTCGGAGCCTCGTGGTCTGCGCCCGGGCCGGATGCCGCAGGTGAACGCCTTGACCTCCTGGATATGGACGTTCGGGTCGAGCGCCATATGCGTGAGATCGTTCGCCGAGTCGCCGCTGACGAGCCCTCGCTTGCCCCAGTGGTAGGGGAGGCCGATCTGGTGCACCTCGCGGCCGTCCATCCGCATCGGCCGCATCCGGTCGGTGACGAGGACGCGTGCCTCGATCGCCGAGCGCGAGGTGTAGATCGTCGCCCAGCCGCCGTGCTCGAGGCCGACCTCCCGCGCGAGGTCGGGGTGCACCTCGCAGAACATCTGCGGCTGCAGCTCGGCGAGGTAGGGCACCGACCGGGTCATCCCGCCCGCGGTGTGGTGCTCGGTCAGACGGTAGGTCGTGACGACGTACGGATAGACCTCCGCGCCCGGCTCGTCCGCCACCGGGTTGTACGGGTCCTCCGCGAGCTCGTCGTTGTGCTGACGGCGCGGGTTCGCGCGCTGCGAGTAGAGCGGATTTCCGAATGGGGACTCGTGCGGCTCGTAGTGCGTCGGCAGCGGCCCGTCCTCGAGGCCCTGCGGGACGTAGAGCCACGAACGGCCGTCCGCCTGCATGATGAACGGGTGGTCGCCGGCGATGGCGTCTTCGGCCTCCGCGTCGTCGGGCGGTACGTAGCTCGGCTCCTTGTCCTCCTTGAAGTCCGGCGTGTCGAGCCCCGTCCACTTGCCGTCGTCCGCGTCCCACCAGACGTACCGCTTGCGCTCCGACCACGGCTTGCCGTCCGGGTCGGCCGAGGCGCGGTTGTAGAGCAGGCGCCGGTTGTCCGGCCAGGCCCATGCCCACTCGTCGGCGACGTAGCTCTCCTGCTCCCAGTGCGGTTTCTTCCGTGCCGTCTGGTTGATCCCGTCCTGGAAACAGCCGGAGTAGATCCAACAACCGCAGAGGGTCGAGCCGTCGTCTTTCAGCTCCGGGTAGCCCGAGAGGAACCTTCCGGTCGCGATCTCCTGGCCGCTGATCTCTTGCAGAACCGCCTCGGCGTCGGGCTCCTGGATCGCGGAATGGGTCGGGTACTCCCAGCGCAGCGCCTTGATCAGCTTGTCGCGCTCGTCCTCCGACTCGGAGAGCTTCTGCTTGATCAGTCGGCCGAGATGGAAGTAGAACCAGAGCTCCGAGCGGCAGTCCTCCTTCGGCTCCACCGCCTGCCAGTGCCACTGCAGAAGCCGCTGCGTGTTCGTGAAGGAGCCGTCCTTCTCGGTGTGCGTCGCAGCGGGGAGGAAGAAGATCTCCGTCGCGATCTGCTCGGGCGCGAGCTCCCCGGACTCGACCTCCGGGCCGTCGTACCAGAAGGAGGCCGACTCGATCTCGACCACGTCGCGCACGACGAGCCAGTCGAGGCGTGAGAGCCCGAGACGGTGGGCCTTGCCGTTCGCGTGCCCGACAGCGGGGTTCTCGCCGGCGATGATGTAGCCCTTCACCTTCCCCTCGAGCATCTGCTCGACGGTCCAGTAGACAGAGTTGTCGTCGTCGATCCGCGGCAGCGAGGTGAAGAGGAAGTCGTTGTCGGCGTTCGCGTGCTCGCCGAAGTACGCCTTCATCAGGCTGACGAAGTAGGCGCGGAAGCGGCCCCACCAGCCCGTCGGCGACGTGTTCGCCTCGACATACCCGTCGAGGTCTCCGTACGACTCCGTGTGCGGCATCGGCAGGTAGCCGGGGAGGATGTTGTAGAGCGTCGGGATGTCCGTCGAGCCCTGGATCGACGCGTGCCCTCGCAGCGCCATGATTCCGCCGCCGGGCCGGCCGATGTTGCCGAGCAGCTGCTGCACGACCGCGGCCGCGCGGATCATCTGCACCCCGACCGTGTGCTGCGTCCAGCCGACCGCGTAACAGAACGCGCTCGTCCGCTCGCGGCCGGAGTTGGCGATGAGCGTCTCGCAGACCTCGACGAAGTCCTGGACGGAGCAGCCGCACGTCTCGGCCACGAACTCGGGCGTGTAGCGGGCGTAGTGCTTCTTCAGCAGCTGGAGGACGCAGCGCGGGTGCTGCATCGTCTCGTCCTCCGACGGAGGCTCGCCGTGGTGGAGGCCGCCGCCGTGGCCGCCGTGGCCCGACGCCTCGCCCTTCGTCGGCTTGAAGCCCTGCTCCCGCTGCCCGGCCGAGGCGTGGATCTCCATGCCGTCGTACATCCAGCTCTCGACGCTGTACTCGCGCTCTTCGGGGTCCCAGCCGGAGAAGAAGCCGTCGAGCTCCTCGGTGTCGGCGAACTCCTCGTTGATGATCACCGGGGCGTTCGTGTAGTGCTCGACGTACTCCCGGAAGTAGAGGTCGTTCTGGAGGATGTAGTTGGCGATACCGCCGAGGAAGGCGATGTCGCTACCGGCGCGGATGCCGACGTGCCTCGTGGCCATCGCGCTCGTGCGGGTGAAGCGCGGGTCGACGTGTATGACCTGCGCGCCGCGCTCCCTGGCCTCCATCACCCACTGGAATCCCACCGGGTGGTTCTCGGCCATGTTCGAGCCCATGATCACGATGCAGTCCGAGTTCTGCAGGTCCTGCTGGAACGTCGTCGCGCCGCCTCGCCCGAACGAGGTGCCCAGACCGGGCACCGTGGAGCTGTGTCATATGCGGGCCTGGTTCTCGACCTGGACGACGCCGAGGGCCGTCATCAGCTTCTTGATGAGGTAGTTCTCCTCGTTGTCCAGGGTGGCGCCGCCGAGGTTGCCGATCGCCATCGTCCGGTTCGCGGGGCTGCCGTCCTCAGTCTTCCACTCCCAGTTGTCGGCGCGCGTAGAGATGATCCGGTCGGCGATCATCTCCATCGCGTCCTCGAGCGAGAGCTCCTCCCACTCGGTGCCGTACGACCGCCGGTACTTGACGCGGTACTCGCGCAGCGGGCTCTGCACATAGCTCTTCGACGCCTGGCCCTTGGGGCAGAGGCGCCCGCGCGAAATCGGCGACGCGGGGTCGCCTTCGATGTGTGCGACATCGCCGTCCTTGACGTAGACGAGCTGACCGCAGCCGACCGCGCAGTAGGGACAGACCGACTGGACGACGTGCTCGGCCTCGTCGATCCGCGGCACAAGGCCCATCGAGCGCGGCGATTGCACCGCCTTGCCGAGGCCGAAGGGATCTCCCTCGCGGAGCTGGCGGAGAGCCGGCCACGACGCGAGTAGCTTCGAGACGTTCATCGCGAGATGTCCTTCCGAGGCGCGAGGACACGTAAACGGCAACAGACGATTCGCGCTGTCGCCAAGCGGGGATACGCGCCGCGTGAAGCACCTCGTCGTGTGGGCTGTCTGGTGGGTCGCGCTGTTCTTCCTCTGGCTCCTCCTCGTCGGTCAGTGGAACCGCGAACAGGTGGTGGCTGCCGCGATCGCGGCGACGATTGCCGGGGGCGCGGCGGAGTTTGCGCGCTCGCGCACCGGCTTCGCCGCGGCGTTTCCAGTTCGCGTCCTGGCCGACGTGCCTCAGGCGCTCGGCATGGTGGTCGTGGACTTCGGAATCCTCGTCTGGGCGCTCCTCACAAGCGTCGCCCGCCGCCAGATCGTGCGCGGAGAGCTCGTCTCGCGCGAGCTCCCAGCCGGAAGCTGGGTCACACGCGGAACCGGTCCGCGCGCCTGGACGGTCCTCGCCGCGTCGTACAGCCCGAACGCGTACGTCGTCCGCGTCGACCCGGAAGAGCGTCACGTTCTGCTCCACGACCTCGTCCCGAACCGCAAGTCGGAGAGCCCGGTTTGAACGCCTTTCTCGTCGCCGCCACGGTCCTGCTAGCGGCGCTCGCGCCGCTGCTGTTCGCGGCCTCCCTACGACGGCCGATCGACGGGCTCGTGGCGCTCGAAACAGCGGGAGCGGTGACGACTCTCACGCTCCTCTGTCTCTCCGTGGGCCTCGGCGAGTCGATCTTCTTCACGGTGGCGATCGTCGCCGCCGTCGCGTGCTGGACCGGCGGCTTGGTGGTCGTTCGCTTCCTGGGCCGCTGGACCTGATGGATGCGTCGGATCTGGCCGTCGACGTTCTCCTCGGGCTCGGCGTAGCCGCCGAGCTGCTCTGCGTCGCCGGCGTCGTCGCAATGCGGACGACCCTCGACCGGCTCCACTACGCGAGCGCGGCGACGAGCGTGCCCGCGGGACTCATTCTCGCCGCAGTGCTCGTCCGCGAGCACATGTCTGCGGGCGGCCTGCAGGCGATCGCGGCGGTTGGCCTGCTTTTCCTCCTCAATCCTGCGCTCGTGATCCTGACCGCGCGCGCGGCGTTGCGCAGCTACGAGCCGGAGGACGCCTGATGCTGCTCGGGACGCTCGTCCCGCTCCAGGCCGTCGCTTTCGCTCTCGTCGCCCTCGGCGCTCCGCTCGTCGTCCTCACGCGCGACCCGCTCCGACAGGCGCTCGTGAACGGCATTTACGGTGTCTCGCTCGTCTGCCTGTTCGTCGTGCTCCAGGCGCCGGATCCGGCGCTCTCCATGCTCGTGGTCTCGGGGATCGGCTACCCGCTCGTGATCCTGGCGGCGGTCACTCGGGTGCGCGGGCACGAGCGCACCGAGCAGAAGAAGGACGAGGAGCAATGAGGAGGCGGATGCGGATGCTCGTCCTCGGGCCGGCGCTACTCGGTCTCGGCGCGCTCTTCGCCTGGGCGATCACGGGGCTGCCTGCGTTCGGCGAGTACCGGGGGCCATACGGCTTCGTCCTCAACCGGGTCGTCGTCCCGCTGCGGCACACGACGAACGTCGTGATGGGGACGACGTTCGACGTGCGCGGCCTCGACACCATGGGGGAGGAGTTCATCCTCTATGCGGCGATCGTCGGCGTGACGCTCCTGCTGCGCGACGAGACGCGTTCGAGGCAGGCGGAACGCAGGACCAGCAGGCTCGACGACGACGCGGTCCGCCTCGTCGGCGTCGCCATGATCGGCGGCGGGCTCCTCGTCGGCCTCTGGCTCATGGCCTTCGGCTACATCACGCCCGGCGGAGGCTTCCAGGGCGGCGTGCTCGCCGCGGGCGCGGTGCTGCTGCTCTACCTCGTGGGCAGTCACCGCGACTACCGGCCGTTCCGCAACGAGCACTTCCTGGATCCGCTGGAAGCCGTCGGCACCGGCGGCTACATAGTCGTCGGCCTCGCGGCGCTCGCCTCGGGTACCGCGTTCCTGACGAACCTCTTCGGGCTCGGCACGACCGGGACGCTCGTGTCGAGCGGCAGCATCGCGCTCCTCAACTGGGCGTCGGCGATCGCCGTGAGCTGCGCGATGGTGCTCCTTTTCGCGGAGTTCCTCGAGACCTACGTCGTCCCGCTCGAGCCGGAGGACGCTGCGTCGTGAGCTATCTCCCGTACGTCGTGGCGGCGTGGATCTGCCTCGTGGGGATCGCAGGCATGGCCACGAGCCGGAACCTGATCCATCTCGCGGTCTGCCTGACCGTCACGCAGTCGTCGAGCTACGTCCTCCTGCTCTCGGTCGGCTACGTCAAGCACGGGAAGGCCCCGATCTTCATCGGGACGAAGGTCGGCTCCACCGCCGCGGATCCGGTCGTGCAGGCGCTCGCGCTCACCGACGTCGTCGTCAGCGTCGCGGTGATCGCGCTTATCCTCGCGCTCGCGCTCGACGCGCACCGCCTCTCGGGGAGCGTCGATCCGGACGGCATCGCCGACGTCTCGGGATGACCTGGATCCCTCCCCTTCTCGTGGCGATACCGCTGCTCTCCGCCGCGGTGACGGCCGGTCTCGACCACGTCACGCCACGACCGCTCCAGGATGCGCTCGTCATCGCCGCCTCCACGGCGACGACCGCGCTCGCCTTCGTCCTGCTCTGGCATGCGGAGAGTCACGAGGTCGTCGAGTGGTTCGGCGGCTGGCGGCCGCACCACGGTGTCGCACTCGGGATCGACTTCGCGGTCGGACCGCTGGCGGCCGGAATGTGCGCCGTGATCGGCCTCGTCGTGACGCTTGCGCTCCTCTACTCGCTGACGTTCCTCCGCGAGGCGGCGCGTCTCTTCGACGCGCTGATGCTCCTGGCGCTCGGGGCGATGTGCGGCTTCGCGATGTCGGGCGACCTCTTCAACCTGTTCATTTGGCTCGAGCTGATGGGCGTGGCAGCATTTGCCCTCACCGGATTCCAGGTAGAGCGGCTCGGCCCGGTGCAGGGCGCCGTCAACTTCGCGATCACGAACAGCCTCGGCGGCTACCTCTTCGCGATCGGGATCGCCCTGATCTATGCGCGGACGGGCGCGCTCAACCTCGCTCAGATCGGGAATGCCCTCTCGCACGGCCCGGCAGGCGGTCTCGTGATCTTTGCGATGACGCTGCTCTTCTGCGGCTTCCTCATCAAGGGCGCGGTCGTCCCGTTTCACCTCTGGGCGGCGGATGCGTACGCGGTGGCGCCGGCGCCCGTCTGTGCCGTCCTCGGCGGCGTGATGACGGACATCGGGCTGATCGGCGTTGCGCGCCTCTACTGGTCAGCGTTCGCGGTGCCGTTCGGGCATGGGCACGGGGTGGGCGACGTTCTCCTCTGGCTCGGGATCGCGACGGCTGTGCTCGCGGGGACGATGGCGTTCCTGCAGCGGCACCTGAAGCGAATGCTCGCCTACTCGGTCGTCTGCCACATCGGGATCATGCTTGCGGGGATCGGCCTGCTCGACTCGTCGGGGCTTGCAGGCGCCGAGCTGATGTTCCTCGCCCACGCGTTACTCACGGCCGGGCTCTTCTTCGTCGCCGGCATCCTCCACGTCGACCACGCGCTGATCGACGAGCTGCATCTGCGTGGCCGCGGTCGCGGCTCATGGGCGCTCGCGGCGGCCTGGTTCGCCGGCACGATCGGGCTCGTCGGCACGCCGTACGTCGGCATCTACCTCGGGCACGGGCTGATCGACGAAGGCGCCAGAACGTGGGTGCTCGCGCTGCTCTGGCTCGGCTCGGGCCTCACGGGGGCTGCGCTGCTGCGCGCGGGCGCCCGTATCTTCCTCGGCTGGGGAGACGTCGAGGAAGAGCTGCTCGGGAGGGCCATCGAAGAGGATCCGGTTGAGCGCGACGTTCTCCGTCCGCTGCTCGTCGGCGTCGCGCTCGTCTCCGTCGTCCTCGGCGTGGCGATCAGCATCGTGCCGGGGCTCGGGCAGCGCGCCGAGTACGCCGCGGAACGTTTCCGCGACACGAGCGGCTACGCCGCGACCGTCTTGCACGGCCGGGCGGTGACGCCGCCGGCGAGCCTGCCGGTTTCGATTCGCCACACGTCGCTCGAGTCGATCCTCTCCGCGACCGGCACGACGATCTTCGCGCTCGGACTCGCCTTCGTCGGCCTCTATCGGAGTCGGCTGCCGCGTGGGATCTCTCGAGCAGCGAGGCGGACGCTGGCGCCGCCGATCCGCGTCCTCCACGCCCTGCACAGCGGCGTGGTCGGCGACTACGTGACGTGGGTCGCCGTCGGTACCGCCGTGACCGGCGGCATCTGGGCGTTCCTTCTCCATGGGTAGCGACCACCGGGACGGTGTCGCTACCTTTGCGCGGTGGAGCGTGGGGAGATCCACGGGGGCAGAGGCGGCCTCGTCGAGCACGCCATCCCCGAAGAGGCAGAAGAGCTCTGGGCGGAGGATGGCGCCGAGCACGTCGGCTGGTTCTGCGTCCGCACTGATCCGTTCCCGTGCCCGGCGCCCGGATGCTCGTTCGTCGCCGTGTTCATGACGGCCGCGCATCTCGTGCTTGTCTGGGAGGAGCAGGACGACCCGAATCTCCTCCGCCATGCACAGCGTGCCAAGGAGGTCGGCCGCAACCCGCGGATCATCTCCTACGAGACCGACTACGGCCCGAGCGCGTCGTACTACGCGTGGGAGGCCGCTGGGCGGCCGGTGCACGGCGTCCGCGGCAAGTAACGGTGGATCTGAGCCGTTTCGGCTCGGCCCCGGCGTGGTCGCTCGGGGTCGAGGAGGAGCTCATGGTCGTCGATGCCGAGACGCTCGAGCCCGCGCGCGATGGCTTCTCGCGGGTCTTCGGCGAGGCGACGGAGCGGATCAAGCCCGAGCTGTTCGAGTCCTTCGTCGAGATCACGACCACCGTCGTGGAGACTCCGGAGGAGATCGAGGCTGAGCTCCGCGCACGGCGGCTGGAGGTGGCGGAGCGGGCCGCCGACCACGGCTTTGCCGTCCTCGCGACCGGCTCCCATCCGACGGCGCACGGTCGTGTGCCGATCGTCCCGGTCGAGCGCTACGAGCGGATGAAGGCAGAGCTCGGGCCGCAGCTCTGCCGGCAGCTGGTCTGTGGGCTTCACGTTCACGTCTCCGTGCCGGATGCCGACACCTGTTTGCGCGCCTTCGAAGGTGTCGTGCCGCGACTGCCCGGGCTCCTCGCCGCTTCCGCGAACTCGCCGTACTGGGACGGCGAGGACAGCGGCTGGCGGTCGATTCGCTCCCAGATCCTGCTCGAGATGCCGACCGGCGGCACGCCGCCGGTCCTGCGGACCTGGGACGACTGGCGCGCGGCGAGCCGCGACGACAGCACGCGCCGCCACTGGGACGTCTGGCCGCGGCCGGAGTACGGGACGCTCGAGGTGCGCGTCATGGACCAGCCGACATCGCTGCGACGCACCGCGGAGCTCGCGGCCGAGGTGCAGCGACTCGTTCGCGAGGCCGTGGACTTCGGCAGAGAGCCGTTCGACCGCGAGGAGTACGAGGTGGCGCGTGAGCGCGCCGGGCGTGAGGGCGGCGGGCCGGAGGCCGAGCGCCAGCTCGAGCTCGGGCCCGAGGCTGCCGTGCGGGAGATCGCAGCCGTGACGTTAGGGTGAAACCATGGCTACGCAGACCGAGACGATCCAGGTGGGCGGCGTCCGCTGCGAGCGGTGCGTGATGCGGCTGGCGCAGGCCCTCGAGGGCCACGGGGGCCTCGAGAGCGCGAATGCGAATCTCATGGGTCAGGTCGCGCTCGCCTGGGACGATGAGCGGACGAGCCGCGACGCGATCATCGAGCGGCTGACCAAGTCCGGCTTCCCCGAGCTGGCCGCGGTCTAACTAGCGCTCTTCGTCCCGCTCGCGGTCAGTCGGTACGCCGTGCAGTTGCTCGACGTCGGCAGGCTGGTCGCGGGGCCCTTCGCCACGCTCGGTCGACTCGCCGCCTTCGAGCGAGGTGGGCTCGCTCTCAGCGCGCTCTTCGGTCTCAGGCTTCTCTTCCATGGCCCGCGTGTACCCACCCGGGCGGAATAGCAACGTCCAGAGCGCCGTTTCGGGAGGGCATGGCGGCCGCTGGTACGGTTGATCACGTGGAAGCGGAGCCGGAGGACTCGCAGCGGCTCGCGACCGAGGCGCGTGACCGCGTTCGCTTCGAAGAGGACGCGCTCGCGCTCTCCGAGCAGGTCTATCGCGTCGCGCGGCACCTGGCGGGCTCCCGCGAGGAGGCCGACGACCTCGTGCAGGAGACATACGCGCGGGCGTTCCGTAGCTGGCGCTCGTTCCAGCCCGGCACGAACATGCGCGCGTGGCTGCTCCGCATCCTCACCAACCTCAACATCGACCGCGGGCGGAGGCAGCAGCGGGCCCCGCAGATGCAGCCGCTCGAAGCGAACGACTACTACCTCTACGACCGGCTCTCGGAGGACGGAGACGGGATCTCCGACGAGCAGCGGGTCGTCGAGCGACTCTCGCAGGACGACATCGTGACGGCGCTCTCGGCGGTGCCGCACGACTTTCGCGACGTGCTCGTACTCGTCGATCTCGGCGACTTCAGCTACGCGGACGCGGCGCAGATCCTCGACATACCGGTGGGCACGGTGATGTCGAGACTGCACAGGGGGCGCCGCATCCTGAAGCGGGAGCTGGCCGAGTCGGCCCTGGAGGAGGCGACATGATGGACCCGTGCGCGCACTGCGAGGAGATGATGCAGCCGTACCTCGACCACGTCCTCACCGACGAGGAGATGGTCGCGGCGGAGGAACATCTCGCCGAGTGCGAAAAGTGCAGCAGGCGATACCGCTTCGAGGAGAGCCTGCGTGTGTACGTGCGCAAGGCGGCCGACGAGCAGATGATGCCGGTGGAGCTCCGGCAAAAGCTCGCCGCGCTCAGGATTCCGCTCGAGTAGCGACGTCGACGTCGCCGGGCGGGGTCAGGTCGTCGCAGGCGACGAGCCTCGCGGGCAGCGATTTTGCGCCCTCGTCGGGGACGTCGCTCCAGATCGCGCGCGCGAGCAGGACGGGATGGAGGCGGACGCCACCGTAGGTCGCGGCGACCGCGTCGCCGCCTTCGGCCCGCCAATCCTCGATCACACGGTCGACCGCGCGCGGGTCGAGATCGGGGCCGTCGGCGAGCACGACGGCCGCGGCCTCCGCCTCGGGCGGGAGAGCGGCGAGGCCGCAGCGAAGGGAGGCGCCGGGTCCGCGCGCCCAGTCGGCGCACTTGACGCTTTCCACCGGCAGCGGGTGCGCTCCGCTCACGACAACGATCCCGTCGACGGAGCTCTCCCGCAGCGCGGCGAGCACCTCCGGCAGCAGCGCGACCTGCTTCGGCGGTTCCGTCCCGTAACGAGACGAGGCCCCAGCCGCGAGGACGATGGCGAAAACGGACACGTCTGGTACCAGGTACCGGACATGTCCGTGCGAAGCAAGAGCACGAGCGATTTCCCTGCTGAGACGCAACGATGTCCGCCGAGCCGCGTCCCGTTCCGACACGACCGGTGCCTGGCACCGGTCGTGTCCCTAAGGGACAGGGCCTAGTCGATCGCGGCGAGTGCTCGCCGGATCAGCGTTTGCGCGAGCGGCACCTTCCACTCCGTCCGCGGGAGTGGGGTCGCCTTGTCGAGCTCGTCTGCGCTCTCGATCCACCACGGGATCGGCGCGACTCCCGCCAGCGCGACGCGCGTCGAGCCGTCCGCGTGACGTGCCGCGGCGACGCCCACCTGCGGGAACGCCCACCGCTTGCGGTCCATCGCCTTGAGGTACGCGCTCGCCTCCACCGGCGCCAGCTCGACCTCGAGGATCAGCTCGCCGTCCTCGAGCGTCGTCGTCCGGCGGTCGCCATCGTCCGGTAGCCGGTACAGGTCTTCGATCTCCAGTTCGCGTCGGTTCGTCCGCAGCCGCGCGCCGAGCGCGACGAGCGCGGCCGCGACGTCGGAGGGGTGGGCCGAGGCGCAGAAGTCGTTTGCGAAGATCGCGTGCTCGCGGTGCTCGCCCTCCCGCGCATGGCAGCGGTCGCCGCCGTGGAGGCGGCAGCGGTAGCCGAGCCGCCAATACCAGCAGCGGGTCGCCTGGAGGAGGTTGCCGCCGAGGGAGCCCATGTTCCGCAGTTGCGGCGACGCGGCGAGCCGGCACGCTTCGCGCAGTGCCTCGGGGATCGCCGGCTCGACCTCGAGCTCGGCGAGCGTCGTGCCTGCTCCGATCACGTCGCCCTGGATTCCGCGCGGCACGATGCCGCGCACGTCGACGAGTCGCTCCGCCTCGAGCAATCCCTCGCGCAGCAGCGGCACGACCTCGGTCCCGCCGTGGACGACTACTCCGCCGTCGAGATCCTCGACGCTAGACGGCCGCAGGAGCTCCACGCCGTTCCTTCTTTGCGGCCTCGCGCAGTGCGCGCAGCATCTCCTCCCGGGAGATCGGCAGCTCGTGCACCTCGGCGCCGGTTGCGTCGCGGATCGCGTTCGCGATCGCGGCCGCGATTGGCACGATCGGCGGCTCGCCGAGCCCCTTCGAGCCGAGGTTCGTCAGGTGCTCGTCCGGCTTGTCGACGAACTCGCACACGATCTCCGGCACGTCGGCGATGGTCGGCATCCGGTAGGCGTCGAGCGACGTGGTGAGGACGCGCCCCGTCTCGGGATCGAGCAGTCGCTCTTCCGAGAGCGTGTGGCCGATGCCCTGGATCACCCCGCCCTCGACCTGGCTCGAGGCGCCGAGCGGATTGACGATGCGCCCGACGTCGTGGATCGCCGCGACACGCTCGACGCGAACCTCGCCGGTCTCGACGTCGACCGCTACCTCGACGACGTGGACGCCGAAGGTGAGGACGCTCATCCCCGTCGGATTCGGGCCGCGTGCGCCCTTGCCAAGGATCTGCGACTCCTCGAGCAGGCCGACGACCTCCTCGACCGACGTGTCCCGCGGCAGGCCACGCTGCTCCGCGATGTCCTCGATCTGCTCGCGCGCATCTGCCGCCGCGGCACGCACCGCCGGTCCCATCGAGGGCGTCGTCGAAGAGCCGGCCGAGATCGAGGCGTACGGCCCGCGCGCCGAGTCGCCGAGCACGACATCGACGTTCTCGAGCGGTACGCGCAGCTCCTCGGCTGCGATCTGCGCCATCGCCGTCCGCGTGCCGGTGCCGATGTCCTGCATCGCCGTGACCACGGTCGCACGCCCGTCGGAGCCGAGCCGTACCCACGCGTAGGAGGGGGGCCCGCCGCCGCCGTACCAGATCTGGCTCGCCATTCCGACGCCGCGCTTCCAGACCGAATCCGACCGCGCGCGTACCTCGTGGCGCCGCTCCCAGTGCGGCTCCGCCATGCGGTAACAGTCCTCGAGGTTCTTCGAGGAGAACGGCGTCCCCTCGTTCGACTCGGCGTAATTGTTGCGGCGCAGCTCGAGCGGATCGATGTCGAGTCGCACTGCCAGCTCCTCGATCAGGCACTCGAGACCGAACGTCCCCTCGGCAAAACCCGGCGCACGGAACGCCTTCATCGGCGGCGTGTTGAGCTGCGCGGCGTGGGTGACCGTGCGGACGTTCTCGCACGCGTACAGCGCACGCATCGGCCCCTCGGTGGGCGCGCTCCAGCCCGACCAACCGACGGAGTTCGTGAACTCGCCGTCGAGCGCCACGATCGTCCCGTCGCTGCGGGCGCCCGCGCGAAGTCGCTGGATCGTGGAGTTGCGGTTGCCGGCCGAAGTGTGCTCCTCGCGACGCGTGAGCGCGCAGCGCACCGGCCGCCCGGTCCGCTTCGCGAGCTCCGCCGCGACGAACGTGTACTCGTCGGGGCTGTTCTTCGCGCCGAAGCCGCCGCCCATGAAGTCGCACACGACGCGCACCTTGTCCTCGGGCAGGCCCAGCGTTTGCGCGACCTCCTGCCGGATTCCCCAGATGTACTGCGTCGAGATGTAGACGTGGAGAGTGTCGCCTTGCCACTCGCAGGTCGCCTGGTGGGTTTCGAGCGAGTTGTGGAGGACGGTTTGCGTCCGGTAGGTCGCCTCGACGACGACGTCTGCCCCGGTGAAGGCGCGGTCGACGTCGCCGCGCTCGGAGCGGCGCGCCTCTGCCGTGACGAGCCCGCGCCGCACGGCCTCCTCGGGATCGAGCACGACCTCGAGCTCTTCCCACTCGACGTCGACGGCCTCGACCGCGGCGCGCGCCTGCGCGAACGAGTCGGCCGCGAGCGCAGCGACCGGCGCTCCGGCCCAGCCCGCTTCCTCCTCGAGCCCGTGTGCCTCGCCTGGGCCGATCGCCGCGCGCACGCCCGGCAGCCCGAGCGCCGGAGCGAGGTCGATCCGTCGCACTCTCGCGTGCGCGTGAGGCGAGCGAAGCACGGCCGCATGGAGCATTCCCGGCAACTTGATGTCGGCCGTGTAACGCGCCTCGCCGCGCACACGCAGGGCGCCGTCCTGACGGGGTGCCGCCCGGCCGACCACGGCGAGCGGCCCCTCCGGCCACTGTTCGAGCGGATCCTCCTCGACGACGAGCCACACCTCCTCGAAGCGTCCCTCGACCTCCTTCTCGGTGCGGATCAGCCTTGCCAACTGAGAATCGCCTCCTCGATCTTCGGATATGTGCCGCAGCGGCAGATGTTTCCGACCATCGCGTGACGGATCTCCTCGCGCGTCGGCTCAGGGTTCGCCGCGACGAGCGCGGCTGCCGAGACGACCTGGCCGGGCGTGCAGAAGCCGCACTGGACGGCGTCGGCGCGGACGAACGCCTCGACCAGTGGGTGCTCGCGGAGCCCCTCGATCGTCGTCACCTCGGCGTCGACCGCGTGCGCAAGCGTGATGCACGAGAGCCGGGGCACGCCGTCGATCTGGACGGTGCAGGCGCCGCAGTGCCCCTCGTTGCACGCGACCTTCGTCCCCGTCAGACCGAGCTCCTCGCGCAGGACGTGAGCGAGGCTCGTCCCGACCGGAGCGTCGAGGACGTGCTCGCCGCCGTTCACCGTGAGGCGCAGCTCGCTCATGTGGATGTGACTGCCACCGTGTCGGCGATCTGAATCAACCGCACGGCGGTGCGTGCGACAAGACGGCGCTGGTCGTCGTCCTCCTCCTCGGGCAGCGTCCGCCACAGATCGCGTGCGGCTTCGAGCAACTCGCGGATCTGCTGCAGCTCGTCGCCGCGCGTGCCGTTCGGCTCCTCGGTCGCGTTGAGCGCGAGACCGAGTGCGCCGAACGCATCCGGCTGCCGGATGAAGAGCAGCGGCATCGCCATGGAGAGGTACTGGTGGATGCGCGCCTGCGCGAGGGGCTGCTCGAGGACGTGGGGGCCTAGCGGCCGCGTCGGCTCGAGCGGTTCCTCCGCGTTCGCGATCCGCGCCGCGTTGCCGGCGAACATCGCACGCAGTTGTGCGTCGTCGAAGTCGGCCACGCGCGCGACCCGGAAGGACATCAGCAGCGAGCCGGGCTGCCCCCCGTAGGGGTAGTCCGAGGCGTAGACGACCTGTTCCGGCGGGACGAGTCGCAGCAGCCCGAGCAGGTCGATCGCGCTCCAGACCGAGGTGTCGAAGAAGACGCCGCGCTTGCCCGAGAAGCGGGAGGCGAGATTGGCGAGGTCGGCGATGCCCGCGTGGGCGAGGATCAGCTGTACGCCGGGGTTCGCGTCGACGAGGCGCTCGAGAGCGGCTGCGATCGGCGGCAGGCCACGACCGGCGTGGACGAGGATCGGCACACCGCGCTCGGCGGCCAGGGCGAAGACGGGCGCGAGCCGCTCGTCGTTGAGGAGGAACTTCTGGGCGCGGGGGTGGAGCTTGATGCCGCGCGCGCCGAGGTCGAGGCAGCGGCGCGCCTCCTCGATGGGGCCTTCGCCGAGGTCGAGGCGCACGAACGGGATGAGGCGTCCCTCCGAGCCGGCGGCGAACTCCAGCGTCCGGTCGTTGCCCGCTCGAAATCCGGGGTGCCGATCTGGCTCGTCGAGGCAGAACATGAAGGCCCGCGAGATCCCATACCGGTCCATCCCGCCGAGCAGCTCGTCGGGCCGGCCGACCATCCCGTCGATGTCGGTGCCGAGGTGCGTGTGGGCGTCGAAGACGTCGAGGTCGGACGGGAGATCCCCGCGCAGCCGCTCGTCCCAATCCGTGACGACCTGTCCGGCTCGCTCGAGGGGTTCCATGCCCCGAATCTATAGAGAGCAGTGCCGATTCCGTGTCGACTCCGCAAAGGACACTGTCGGCGGGGCGCGGCCGGAGGTAGCAAGGGAGCCGTCATGTCGTCCCTGATCGGAGGCTCCATGAAGCGCATCCACGTGCTCGTCCTGCTCTCCGCCCTCGCGCTCCTTCTCGCCGCCGCGCCGGCGAGCGGCAGCGGCTCGGGCAGCATTGTCGTCGGCGAGCTCTACGCGTCCGGCGGCAACAGCGGCGCGTTGTACGCCAACGACTACGTCGAGCTGTTCAACCGAGGCGCGGCCGCTGTCGCGATCGACGGCTGGACGCTCCAGTACGCCTCGGCCGCCAGCGCAACGTGGCAGATGACCGCGCTGAGTGGCTCCATCCCGGCGGGCGGCCGCTATCTCGTGCAGCTCGCCTCTGGCGGAGTGAACGGAGCGGCGCTCCCGACCGCTGACGCAACAGGCACCTCGAATCTCGCGGCGACGGGAGGCAAGGTCGCGATCGTCGACAACGCGAGTGCGCTCGCGTGCGGTGCTTCCGCCGGAAGCTGCGCGAGCAGCGGCTCGATCGAGGACCTCGCCGGCTACGGCAGTGCGGCCGACTACGAGGGAAGCGGTGCCGCGCCGGCGCCGAGCGCGACGACGGCGATCGCCCGCGCGGGCGCCGGGTGCACCGACACCGACGACAACGCGGCGGACTTCGCCACCGGGGCTCCGAATCCGCTCAACTCCTCGACAACGGCAGCCGCTTGCTCGGGATCCGGTGGAGGCGGCGGTTCCCCCGGCGATGCGGACGTCACCGTCGACGTTCAACCGGCCATCTCGATCGCGCTCGACCACCCGACGCTGAGCTTCCCGGCAGCCGTGCCCGGGACGACGCCGGCACCGCTCCCCGAGCACGTCACGGTGACGAGCAACGACCCGAGCGGCTACACGCTCAGCGTTCATCGGACGACGTTCGCGCCGCACGACCTGCCGCTCGGCATCGGCGTCGGTAGCGGAAGTCTCGCAGCGGTGCCGATCGCTCCCGCTCCGGACCTGCTCGTGGCGACGACGAGCAGCGCAAGCGCAGCCTCGGGAGACATCTGGAACACGAGCGTCGGGTTCGTCTCGCCGCTCCCGGTCGTCCCCGCCGGGCGCTACACGGCGACGCTGACCTACACGGTGATCGGCCGGTGAGACGCGCGCTCGCAGCGTTGGTTCTCGTAGCGGCCGCGGCATCCATCCCGGGTGCCGCGGCCGGCCGCGGCATCGAGCTCAGCGCGAGCCCGCTTCGCGTGACGCTCCGGGGCGCGTCCGCCACCGTCATCACGGTGCGGAATCCGGGCGGAAGGGCGCTGCGCGTCGATGTCTCCCGCGCGGGGTTCGCCCGCTCGCTCAGCGGCAGGCCCCGAGTGCAGCCGGGGCGACCTGCGATCGCCTGGCTTCGGGTGCGTCCACGGCGATTGCGGATCGCGGCGGGCGCGAAGGCCACGCTGCACGTGTCTGCAAGGCCACCGCGGGGCGCCGTCCCCGGAGACCACCTCGCGCTCGCGCTCCTGACGACGCGGCCGCTGGGCGTGCGCCGCGTCCGGCTGCGGTTGCAGGTCGGCGTGATCGTCGTCCTCCACGTCCGCGGACGGATCACGCGGCGCCTCGATGCTCGTTCGCTCACCGTCCGCCACGCCGGAACGCGACGCGTGCTCGAGCTGCTCCTCGTCAATCGCGGCAACGTGACGGAGCGACTCGTCACCGACCGCCTGCGCCTCGTGCTCCTCCGCCGGGGGCGACCCTTCGCAACGCTCCGTCCGCGCAGCCGGGAGCTCCTCCCCCACAGCGCCGGCATCGCGGAGTTCGCGTACCGCGGAGGCGTTCGAGGCGACGTTCTGGCGCAAGTCGCGGTGCGACCTGCGGTGCACGGGCCGCGGCGTAGGTTCCGTCTGCGCCTGTGAGCGCTCGGGGCGAGCGCGTCCGGACTTGCGTCGCTCGCCTTCGGCTGCCTCGGCGTGGCCGGAATCTGGCTCGCCTTCCGGCTGGCCGGCTAGGTGGCGAGAACACGGCGGAGGAACTCCGGCTCCGGAACCGCGCCGTCCCACCGGGGCTCGCCGTCCACGACGATCCGCGGCACCGCCCACACCTGCATCTCCTGGGCGAGCTGCGGGAACTCGTTCGCCTCGATCGCGGTTGCAGTCACGCGCTCCGAGGCGTAAGAGAGCTTGTACGCCAGCAGCACGGCCGGCGGGCAGTGCGGTCAGGTCGGCGTGACGAAGACATCGAGCGCGAGGTTGCGCTCGAGCTCTGCAAGCGTTGCGAGCGAATCGGGACGCAGCGACGACTCCGCGCGTCCCGCCTCGACGATCGCGCCCACGAGCGAGCCGAGCTCGTAGCCCCACGGCAACCCGTCGTAACGGACGCCCGCGTCGCGGCCGTCGGGGCGGATGGAGACCGCGGGAAAGCGCGGGAAACCGTCCGGCTCGTCCTCCACGCGGCAGGTCAAGCGCTCGCCGAGCTCCGCGAGCCCTTCGCAGACCTGAACCATCTCCGCGCCGAAGTCGACATCCCCGGCTCCAACGAGTGGAGTCTCCTCGGGGCCGATCGCGACGAGGAGCTCGACGGGATGCTCGAGCTCGGCGAACCACTCCCGCACCTTCGTCTCCTCCTCGGCGCGCAACAGCGCCACGGGCTACCGCCCGTAGAGGTCGTCGATCGCCTGCTCGAGCTCGTCGAGCCGGGCCGCTCCGAAGGCGCGGATCGTCCCATCCGAGTCGACGACGACGTTCGTCGGCACGCCGCGTACCCCGAGAACGCCCGCGAGCTCGGCGCCGGGGTCGAGCAGGATCGGCCCCTTGATGCCCCACATCTCGCAGAACCGCTCGACCTCGGGACGCGGCTCCGTCCCTTCCCAGATGTCGACCAGCACGACTTCGAGGCCCGACCGGGCCGCCTCGCGAATGCGCAGCTCCTCGAGGAACGGCGCCTCCGCGTTGCACGGTCCTCACCAGGAGGCGAAGAAATTGAGGATGTACTTCTTCTCGGCCCAGTCATGGTTCGTCTTGCGCTTACCCGTCCAGTAATCCTCGAGCGCGAACGCCGGCAGCTTGCCGCCGATGAACGTGCTCGGCTGCTCGAAAACGGGGGCCGGCGGCCGGGCCGCGAGCAAGTCCTCGACGATCGACATCGTCTGGCTGCCCGCGTTCGCCACCAGGATGCGGCCGTCGTGCGGGTCGACGACGACTCCACCCGGGCCGTGCCCGACCGGGATCTGCGACCACTCGACGCCGTCGGCCACGCCCAGCACGCTCAGCGATCCGGCGCCGCGGTTCGTCACGTAGATCCGGTCGTGCGCCGGGGCGACCGCGAGCCCGACCGGCGCCTGGCCGGTGCGGATCTCCTCCACGACCTCGATCGCGTCGAGGTCCACCCGCGCCACGGTTCCTGCGATCGAGTTGACGATGAAGGCCTCGCCGCGCTCGGGAACGATTCCGATCGCGCAGGTGCCGACGCCGAGCTCGAGGCGACCGACCTCCTCGAACGAGTCTGCGTCGTAGAAGTTCGCCGACGCGGCGACGAAGTTGACGCAGACTGCAAGACGGCGAGTCGGATCGACGCCGATCGCGCCGGCACCCGGCTCGGCGTCGACGGTGGCCACGGTCTCGAGCGTGTCGAGGTTGATCACGGTCATCGTCGAACCGAGGGAGTTCCCGACGTAGAGGCGGCGGAACTCCGGCACGTGGGTCAGTCCGGAGGGGTAGCCGCCGACCGGCAGCGCCGTCTCCACCTCGAGCGTCGCCGAGTCGATGATCGTCACCTGGTCGGAGTGGGCGTCCGCGGAGAACACCCGCCCTGTCTCCTCGTCGAGGCCGATGTCGATCGGCTCAGACCCGGTTGCGATCTCCGTGATCACCTCGTGCGTCTCGAGGTCGACGACCGAGACGAAGTCGCTGCGGGAGCAGGCGACAAATGCGCGCCGCCGTAGGTTGTCGACGGCGATTCCTTCGGGATCGAGGCCGACCGGGATCTCGGCGATCGCCCTCCACGGGGAGCGCGAGTCGATCCGACAGGCGGCTCCGACGGGGAAGGACGGATCGTCTCGCTCGCTGGTCACCGCCATGTGACGCCGGAGTATCGCCGTTTCGCGGGACGGTGCGAAGAGCAACCCGCGCCCCGATCGCTAGGATCGGTCCCGCCTTGGCAGACGGCGTCCTCATCTACGGCGATTCGTTCCGCTCGGCGGACCTGCGGCACGCGGTGCCGCTCGGAGTGCCGGATCCGTTCCTCTACGCCGAGCAGAACGGCGATCGGCACGTGTTCTCCAATTCGATGGAGGCTGCCCGGTTGCGGGACCTTGGGCTCTTCGACGTGCACGTGCACGAGGAGTTCGGCATCGACGAGCTGATCGGGGAGGGCCTTCCGCGCCGCGAGATCGTGGCGCAGCTCGCGCTGCGCGGAGTCGCGAGCGTCGGCATCGAGCGCGCGACGGTTCCGGAGAATTTCCCCGTGTGGCTCGCCGATCGCCTTCGCGCTGATGGCGTCGAGCTCGAGGTCGACCAGGAGCACTTCGACGAGCGCCGCCGCGCGAAGACCGAAGAGCAGCTCGCCGGGATGAGACACGCTCAGCATGCGGCCGAGGCTGCGATGGACAAGTGCCGCGACCTGCTCCGCCGGTCGCAGATCAGCGGCGACGACCTGCTCCTCGACGGAGAGCCGCTGACCGTGGAGCGCGTGAAGGCGGATATGAGCATCGTCTTCGCCGCGCACGACACCACGGCCGACGAGTACATCGTCGCGCCGGGCGCGCAGGGCGCCGTCGGCCACGACATGGGCTCGGGTGCGATCCGGCCGGGCACGCCGCTCGTCGTCGACATCTTCCCGCGCGACAACGGCTCCGGCGTCTACACCGACATGACGCGCACCTTCGTCGTCGGCGACGTCCCGGACGATGTCCGCGAATGGCACCGCCTCGTCAAGGAGGCGCTCGACCGGGCGATCTCGGAGACTCGGCCCGGTGCCGACACGCGTGCGATCTTCGACGGCACCTGCGAGATCTTCGAGGCCGCAGGAGAGCCGACCCAGCGGACGAAGACGCCCGGCGAGCCGCTCGCCGACGGCTTCTTCCACGGGCTCGGTCACGGTGTGGGCCTCGAGGTTCACGAGGAGCCGGGCCTGGGCCTGACCTCCGATCAGAAGCTCGTTGCCGGAGATGTCGTGACGATCGAGCCCGGCCTGTACCGCGCCGGCTACGGCGGCGTGCGGCTCGAGGACATCGTCCTCGTGACCGAGGATGGCGCCGAGAACCTCACGCAGTACCCGTACGACCTCGAACCCTGAGTAATTCACCTCAATTCGGGTAGGGGCCGCCCAAATAGATCGGGAGCCGACGGGCGTCGCATGGGCGATTTCCGCCGCCGTCCCAACTAGGAGGGCTGGATGAGCGCTTTGTCTTCCGACCGGCCGGTGCAGTTGATCGAAAGCACACCGGTCGCCGATCCCGCGCCGCTCGGCCTTGCAGGATTCGCCCTTACGACGTTCCTGCTCAGCGGGCACAACGCTTCATTTATCCCGGATTTGATCTGGGTGGGCCCCGCGCTCTTTTACGGTGGTCTCGCACAGTTCTGCGCCGGGATGTGGGAGTTCCGGAACCGGAACGTGTTCGGCGCGACGGCGTTCGCGACCTACGGTGGCTTCTGGATGGGCCTTGGGATCTTCGTCACCCTCGGCGTCGTGACGAAGAACTGGTTCGCCGGAGTCGGCGCGACCAACATCGACAGCTCGCTCGCGTGGTTCCTGTTCGCCTTCGCCATCTTCAACACCTACATGCTGATCGGGAGCATGCGCGTGAACGCTGCCGTCTTCGGGGTCTTTCTCACCCTGGAGATCACGGAGATCCTGCTCGTGATCGGTTTCTTCAACATCTCGCACGGCGGCAGTCCGTGGTTGCTGCACGCCGGCGGATGGGCGGGAATCGTCACTGCGGGCGTCGCCTGGTACACATCGGCCGCCGGCGTCTGGAACGGCGTCGCCGGCAAGTCGGTTCTGCCTGTCGGGCGGCCGTTCGTCACCGAATCTCGAACGGCGGCGACTGCCTAGGATCCAGCAGGTAGCGACAAGGAAGGAGGCCGTTCTTGGCCACAGAGGCGGGCCACCACGCGATCGACACGATGCTCCTCGAGGAGCGGACCTATCCGCCGCCCGAGGACTTCGCCTCCCAGGCGAACGCGCAACCGGACATCTACGACGTCCCGTTCGAGGAGTTCTGGGAGCGGGAGGGTCGCGAGCGGGTCACGTGGTTCGAGCCCTTCACGGAGCTCTACCAGTGGGAGCCGCCGTATGCGAAGTGGTATCTGGGCGGCAAGCTCAACGTCTGCTTCAACTGCGTCGACCGGCACGTCGAGGCCGGCGCAGGCGGCGTTGTCGCCTATCACTGGGAGGGCGAGCCCGAGGGAGAGACGCGCACGATCACGTACGCCGACCTCCAGAAGGACGTCGTCCGCTTCGCGAACGCGCTGAAGGAACTCGGCGTCGAGAAGGGAACGCCGGTCGGGATCTACATGGGCATGGTTCCGGAGCTGCCGGTGGCGATGCTTGCGTGCACCCGGCTCGGCGCGCCGCACACCGTCGTCTTCGGCGGCTTCTCGGCCGACTCGCTCTCGGGGCGGATGAACGACATGAAGTGCGAGGTCATCATCACCCAGGACGAGGCGTGGCGGCGCGGCTCGAAGGTCGGGCTGAAGAAGATCGCGGACGAGGCGATGGGCGACGCGCCCGGCGTGAAGCACTGCGTCGTCCTCCGCCGCACCGGCGGCGACGTGTCGATGGAGGACGGCCGTGACCACTGGTGGCACGACCTCGAGAGCGACGCGTCGGACGATCCGGAGTCGTGCCCGTGCGAGCCGATGGACAGCGAGGACCTGCTCTTCCTCATGTACACGAGCGGCACGACGGCGAAGCCGAAGGGGATCATCCACACGACGGCCGGTTACCTCGTCGGCACGTCGGCGACGCACAACTACATCTTCGACCTGAAGAAGGACGAGGACGTGTACTGGTGCGCGGCCGACATCGGCTGGATCACCGGCCACAGCTACATCGTGTACGGGCCGCTCTGCAACCGGGCGACGTCGGTCCTCTACGAAGGGACGCCGGATTACCCCGACAAGGACCGCTGGTGGGCGATCGCCGAGAAGTACAAGGTGACGATCCTCTACACCGCGCCGACGGCGATCCGCTCGCACATGAAATGGGGGCCGGAGCACGCGCAGAAGCACGACCTCTCGTCGCTGCGTCTGCTCGGCTCGGTCGGCGAGCCGATCAACCCGGAGGCGTGGATCTGGTACCGCGAGCACGTCGGCGGCGACCGGACGCCGATCGTCGACACCTGGTGGCAGACGGAGACCGGGATGATCCTGATCACGCCGCTGCCGGGCATCACGACGCTCAAGCCGGGCTCGGCGAGCCAGCCGTTCCCCGGCGTCGTGCCGGCCGTCTACGACGAGGAGGGGAACGAGGTCGGCCCCGGTGGGGGCGGGTACCTCGTCCTCAAGCGCCCGTGGCCGGCGATGCTGCGAGGCATCTTCGGCGACGACGAGCGGTACCGCGAGACGTACTGGTCGAAATACGACGACGTGTACCTCGCCGGTGACGGCGCCCGGATCGACCAGGACGGCGACTACTGGCTGCTCGGGCGGATCGACGACGTGATGAACGTCTCTGGGCACCGCATCTCGACGATCGAGGTGGAGTCGGCGCTCGTCGACCACCAGGAGGTAGCGGAGGCCGCGGTCTGCTCCCGCGCCGACTCGGTCACGGGCGAGGCGATCGTCGCATACGTGACACTGAAGGGCGGTGCCGATGGCTCCGTCGAGAAGCTCGAGGAGCTGAGGAGCCACGTCGCGCAGAAGATCGGGCCGATCGCGAAGCCCGCGAACATCGTGTTCACCCCGGAGCTGCCCAAGACGCGAAGCGGCAAGATCATGCGCCGGCTGCTTCGGGACGTCGCGAACAACCGGCAGCTCGGCGACACGACGACGCTGGCCGACCCGACGGTCGTCGACGAGATCGCGAAGCGGGCGGGCGACGAGACAACGCAGGAAGCGGAGGCTTGACGCCGGACGAGCACCGCGCTCTCGGCGTCGAGCTCTACAACACGACGTGGGAGCTGCTCGAGGGGGGAGCAGCTCCCGACGTCGTCATCGATACGGCGCATGCGTCCGCGTTCCACTGGTCGCATGCAGCCGGCGCGACGGCCGCGAATCGTGCCCGCAGCCAGTGGCTCTGCTCGCACGTCTACGCGGTTCTCGGGCGGCCCGAGCCTGCCCTCTACCACGCAGAGCGATGCCTTGCCCTCGTCCAGGGCACACCGGATGAGATGGAGGAGTTCGACCTGCCCGCGGCCTACGAGGCGCTCGCCCGCGCGCATGCCGTAGCCGGGCGTAGCGAGGAGGCGCGGCGCTTCCTCGCGGTCGGGCGCGCGGAGATCTCGACGATCGCCGACGCCGAGGATCGCGAGCATCTCGAATCTCAGTTCGCGTCCGTTCTCCCCTGAAAAGGGGTTGAGCCGTCCGCGGCGAATGGTAAGAACTCGCGTACGAGCGGCTGCGGAGGTCGAAGGCACTCCAACGGGCGGATTCCGGGCCAGGTGCCAACTGGACCGCCGACCTCGCAAGACGCCGCCGCCCGTCCTCTTTGAATCTGCGCCGGGCACATCTGCTCGGCGTGCCCGAGGATCAGAATGCAGCGTTGCGCATCCCGGTGCTCAGCGTCGTGGCGGTGGCACTCGCCGGCATCGGCGCCCTGTTCAGCCTGGCCCTGGGCTTCCTCATTCTTGGTGAGGACCTCACCGGCGTCGTTCCGGCACGCTGGTTGGTCATCTTCGCGGCATCGTCCGCGGGCACGCTGGTGTTGCTGATCGCGGCAGCCATGAGCGGACGGCGCGCCCTCGGTCTCGGCGGATGGCGCTCGGCTGCGGACGCCCGGTTCTTCTGGCTGACGATCCTCAGTGTCGTGGCGGCCGCGGCGCTCGGGCTTGCGACCGCTCTCAGCGACGGCTTCCCCTCCTACCTCTTGCTGGCGAGCATCCTCACCGCCTACGTCACACTGGCCCGCTGGACGTGGTGGACCTGGCGCGCGTCCCGCTAGTCGTCGAGGAGTCGCTCGAACCGGGAGGCGTCGTCGAAGGGGCCGATCACCGCGAGTCGCATTCGGTCGGTCGCGATCAGCTCCGTCGCGACGCGCGCAACGTCGTCGCTCGTCACCGCATCGAGGCCGCGTACCACTTCCTCGGAATCGGGGAGGCGGTGCTCGAGCACCTCTTTCCGCAGCCCGAACATCGTCAGCCCCTGCGGGCTCTCGAGCTGGAGGACGAACCGCCCCTTGGTGAAGTTGCGCGCCTTCTCGAGCTCGTCCGCAGGTAGCGGCTCGGCGGCGATCCTCCGTAGCTCCGAGGCGATCGTCGTGACGGCGTCGTCAATGCGGCTGATGTCCACGCCGGCCTGGGAGTAGAGGGTGCCGGCGTCGGTGTAGCTGTGGTTGAGCCCGTAGACGTAGTACGCAAGCCCGCGCCGCTCGCGAACCTCGGTGAAGAGGCGCGAGGACATCCCGCCGCCGAGAGCGGTTGCGAGGAGCTGGATCGCGTAGCGGTCGGGATGATCGAGCGGCACACTGTGCACGCCGAGCGAGACGTGGGCCTGCTCGGATTGCTTCGTCGAGAGGCTGACCCGGCCGTTCAGATGCGGCGCCGTTCCCTCCGGCTCGCCCGACTCGGCGTCCGGAAGATCGCCGAGCAGATTCTGCACGCGCTCGAGCAGACCGTCGCCGATCTTTCCCGCGACGCCCAGCACCATGCGCGAGGGCTTGTACCAGCGGTCGAGGTAGCCCATGAACGTGTCCCGCGTCGCGGCGCGAATCGTCTCCTTGGTGCCGATGAGGTCTCGCCCGAGCGGCTGGTCGCCCCACAGGAGCTTCTCGTACACGCCCTCGATGTAGTCGCGTGGCGTGTCGTAGTACATGTTCATCTCCTCGATGATCACGCCCTTCTCCCGTTCGATCTCGTCGGCCTCGAAGCGGGAGTTGCGGAGCATGTCGACGAGGACGTCGAGCGCGACGTCGCGGTGTTCGGCGGCGCATTTGACGTAGTACGCCGTGCTCTCCTTGCCGGTGAACGCGTTGAACTCGCCGCCGATCGCGTCGATCTCGCCCGCGATCTGCCGGGCGCTCGGCCGCCGCTCGGTTCCCTTGAAGAACATGTGCTCGGCGAAGTGCGCGATCCCGCCTGCCTCGACGGTCTCGTACCGGGAGCCCGCGGCGAACATCACCATCACCACGACCGACTGCGCGTATGGCAAATCGGCCGTGAGGACGCGCAGGCCGTTGTCGAGCGTGTCTCGTTGGAACACCGTCACCCCGCGCGATCGTATAGACGTACCTCTGTGCATGGGGCCCAGACAAGACGCGCGATAGCGGCGCAGCCCGAGTGGCTGGCGCAGGTGCCGACGGATCGGCGTTTTCCCGACGGCGCGCGGCTCCTCTTCACCGGCTGCGGAACGTCGTTCCACGCAGCCATGACGGGAGGGGATGCGGTGCAGGCGCTCGAGCTCGTCCTGCGCCGCGACCGCGAGGCCGACCTGCTCGTGCTCGTCTCGCACGAAGGCGAGACGCCGCTCACCCTCGAGGCGGCCCGAGCATGGCAGGGCCCGCGCTGGCTCGTGACCGGAAAGGCGGATGGGCCGATAGCAGAGCTCTGCGACGAGGTGATCGTCTGCACGCCCGAGATCGAGGAGAGCTGGTGTCATACCGCGAGCTATACGGCCGCGGTGGCGGCGATCGCTGCATTGCTCGGGGATGACATCGGCTGGTTGCCGGGCGCCGTCGAGGAGGCATTGACAGTGGGTGCGCCTGAGTTCGGGCAGCAGGAGCGGTTCCTCGTCGCGGGCGCTGGTCGCGACCTCGCGACCGCGCACGAGGCGGTGCTGAAGCTGCGCGAGGGCGCCTGGGTCGCGGCCGAGCCATACGAGACCGAGCAGCTCCTGCACGGCTACCTCGCCGCGGTCGACGAATCGGTGCGCGCGTTCGTCCTCGAGGGCGAAGGGCTCGCGGCAGAGAGGGGAGCTGCCGCCGCGGCGGCGCTACGGGAGCTGGGCTGCCACGTCGAACTGGTGCCGACGCGTCATCCAGTCGTCGACATCGTGCTCTTCCAGCGGCTGACCGTCGAGCTCGCCGAGGCGCACGGACGCGAGCCGGACCGCATCCGCCGCCACGATCCGCGCTGGATCGCCGCCGCGAGCGCGGCGAAAGCCGACAACGCGGCCTAGAGCTCCGCGAGGGTGGCGAGGAGCCGGTCGACCTCCTCGAACGTGTTGTAGTGGACGAAGCCGGCGCGGACAGCCCCGTCTGGCTGTAGCCCGAGCCGCGTCATCGCCTCGACTGCGTAGTAGTCGCCGTCCCAGACCGCGATCTTGCGCTCTGCCAACCGCTCCGCAACGGCGCGAGGCGGTACTCCGTCGACTCGGAAGGCGAAGGTCGGCGCCCGGCCTTCCATCGTCTCGAGCCCGTAGAGCGTGCAGCTGTCCGGCAACCCGTCGAGGACGCGTTGCCCGAGCGCTCGCTCATGCGCCTGGATCGCGTCCCAGCCGAGCTCGGCGAGGTACTCGACCGCCGCGACGAAGCCCGCCAGGAGCTCGTGCGCCAGCGTCCCGGTCTCGAAGCGGTGGCCGACAGGCTCGTCCGCGGCGGGCCGCACCTTGTACGGCCGCCACGAGCGCAGAAGCTCCTCTCGTCCGAAGGCGAGACCGAGATGCGGACCGAAGAACTTGTACGGCGAACAGAGGAGGACGTCGACACCGAGCGCGCCGACGTCGATCGGTCCGTGCGGGGCGAAGTGGACGGCGTCGGCCCACGCGAGTGCTCCTGCTTCGTGCGCGAGCGAGACGATTCTCGCCGCGTCGGGCATCGTGCCGAACGCGTTCGAGGCGAGCGGAAAGGCGATGACGCGAGTGCGCGCGGTCAGCTTCCGCTCGAGGTCGGCGAGGTCGAGGCTCGTGTCTGCGTGGGTTTCGACGAACCCGACCCGAAGATCGAGATCGTGAGCGAGCTCCAACCACGGGGCGACGTTCCCGTCATGGTCGAGACGGGTGACGAGGATCTCGTCGCCCGCGGCGAGCGTCCGTCCGAGCGCGCGTGTGAGAGCAAAGTTGAGCGTCGTCATGTTCTGGCCGAAAACCGTCTCCTCGGACCGGCAGCCGAGAAAGCGTCCGGCGGTTTCGTGTGCGAGCTCGACGAGCTCGTCGCTGCGCCGGCTGGCAGCGAACGCGCCGCCGAGATTCGCGTTCGACTCGCGCAGGTAGGCGGCGATCGCATCGATCACGGACTGCGGGCACTGCGTTCCACCGGGTCCGTCGAGGAAGGCGACGCCGGACGCGAGCGCCGGGAACTGTGCTCGGACCGCTTCGAGGTCGAGGGCTGTGGTGGCCATCTAGCTCTGCTCCAGTGGCGCCATTGTCAACCCATGCTCGCGCAACTGCTCCCAGTAAAGCTCGGCCAGCTCGTGGAGGCCCGACCAGACGACAGCCCGGCCAGAGTTGTGGATCCGGTTCGCCATCCGCATTCCTTCCTCGTACGAGACGCCGGGCACTACTGTCGAAAGGGCGGCCGCCACGCTCTGGAACGTGTTGTGGTGGTCGTTGAGGACGATCACATGCCACGGCCTACCGAGCCCCGTGCCCTCGCCACGGTCGAGCCGCTCCCGCGGCGGCGTCAGCGTGCCGCTCACGAACCGGTCGTCCGGCCGTTCACCGTCCACCGATAGTCCGGCGTGGCGGTGAGGGAGGAGCCGACGAAGCAGTCGCGCTCGGCCAGTGCAAGAAGCTGGGCCAGCCCTGCCGGCTCAGGCTCGGGGTCGATCTCGACGGCGAGCTCGACCTCGGTGTCGACCAAGGCGTACCGCTCGTCGGCCTGGCGCTTCGTGACGAGCGTGCGGGCGCTGCCGGCGGCCGAACCCACGTCGGCGCCCGCGCGCTTCGCGTGGAAGCGGAGACTTTTGAGCGAGCAGCCGACGAGCGCTGCGAGCAGCAGGTGCTCGGGCGACCACTCGGGTGGCGCCTCGAGCACGATGCCGTTCTCGTCGGAGAGCTCACCGCTCGCGGAGAGGTCGACCACGTACCGCAGCTCCTTCGCCCTGACCGCCATGGCCTCATGGTCTCAGATGGACGGATCCGTCCGAGCGGACTCGTACGCTGCGGCACGTGCGACGGCTGCGTTCGCTGTCGGAGACCGAGTGCTATGTCCGCCTATACGGCGGCTGGGACCCGACGGTGACCCTTGTGAAGATCGAACCGCGCCGTCCGCGCTACCAGCTCAGCGTGTCGGGCGAGGATCTGCGCCGCGAGTTCGAGGCGCGCATCGAGGCCCGGCCCGACGAGCTCGTGGCCGAGCTCGACGCAGCAGAGGCCGCTGCCGAGGCTGCATAACAGGGCGCCGGCGTATCGGCGCAAAGCTGCGACCCTGGCGTCACGCCTCGTGCCTTACCGTTCGCAAAGGGAGCCTCGCTCCCCCATGGGGGAATGCGTGGCTCAGGTGACGGACATGGCCGAAAGGGACTCGACTCCGAGTGACGTGCCGGACGTGCTCGCTCCGGGTCTCCGGATCGTCTTCGTCGGCATCAACCCCGGCCGCTTCTCAGCTGCCGCCGCTGCGCATTTCGCGAATCCTCGCAACGACTTCTGGCGGCTCCTCCACGCGGCCAGACTGACCCCTCGCCTCTACGAGCCGCAAGAGCAATTCGGGCTGCTCGACGAGAGGATCGGCGTGACGAACGCCGCGTACCGCACGACGCCCGGCTCGGGTGACCTTAGGCGCGCCGACTTCGCCGGCTCGGCGGAGAGGCTCGAGCGCATCGCCCGCGAGTTCGGGCCCACGTGGCTCGCGTTCGTCGGCAAGGAGGCGTACCGCGGTGCCTTCGGCGAGCGTCCCGAGCTCGGCGTGCAGGAACGGAGGCTCGGCGAGACGCAGCTCTTCGTCCTCCCCTCGACGTCGCCGGCGAATGCCGCGGTGCCGTGGGACGAGCGCTCACGCTGGTTCCAGGAGCTCGCCGGCCGGGCGAGCGGCCTGTCCCAGCGCCAGAACGTGCGCGCCGCGGTCGTCGACGAAGACGATCGCATCCTGCTGCTCCGGTACGGCGACGACTACGGCAACTGGTGGGTCACGCCGGGGGGCGGTCGCGAGGAGGGAGAGACCGACGAGCAGACCCTGCGCCGCGAGCTGGAGGAGGAGATCGGCCTCGTCGATTTCGAGGTCGGCCCCCTGCTGTGGGAACGCACCGGCTGGACGCTCGACGAACCCGGGTTCGGAAGCTTTCTCTCCCGCGTCTACCTCGTGCGTGTCGATGGCTTCGAGCCGCCGCATCTCACCGAGGCGCTCGAGCTCCGCTGGTTCTCGATCGCGGAGCTGTCCGCGGTGGCGACGCGGCCGCCGGACCTCGCCGACCGGGTCAGCCCCGCCAGCGGTTCGTGATCGGCGTTCGCCGGTCGCGCCCGAAGGCCTTGGGGCGGAGCCGTACCCCGGGAGGTGCCTGCCGCCGCTTGTATTCCGCCCGGTCGACGAACGCGACGGCTCGCGCGACCACGTCCGGATCGAAACCGTCTGCGCTCAGCTCGTCGAGCGACCTGTCCTCCTCGACGTACGCCTCGAGCACCTGGTCGAGCTCGGGATACGGCGGCAGCGAGTCCGCGTCGAGTTGGTTGTCCCGCAGCTCGGCGCTCGGCGCCCGGTCGATCGTCGACTGAGGGACGAGCTCTCGGCCCGCCCGCTCGTTCAGGTGTATCGCGAGCCGGAAGACGTCCGTCTTGAAGACGTCCTTGAGCAGCGCGAACCCGCCTGCCATGTCGCCGTACAGCGTCGCGTAGCCCACCGACAGCTCCGACTTGTTTCCGGTCGCCACGAGCAGCCAGCCGAACTTGTTCGAGAGCGCCATGAGGAGCGTGCCGCGGATCCGCGCCTGCAGGTTCTCCTCCGCAAGGTCGGGCTCGCGCCCGGCAAATGGCTCTGCCAGCACGGTGCCAAACGCCTCGACGACCGGCTCGATCGGAAGCTCGCGGAAGTCGCAGCCGAGGTTCTCGGTGAGACGGCGCGCATCGCTCCGGGTGCCCCCGGACGAGTAACGGGACGGCATCGAAACGCAGTGCACGCGCTCGGGCCCAAGCGCTTCCACGGCAAGCGCCGCCGTAAGGGCCGAGTCGATGCCGCCCGAGACGCCGACGACGATCTCCGCGAATCCGTTCTTGCCGACATAGTCGCGCAGGCCGAGCACGAGGGCGCAGCGCATCTGCTCGAGGTCGTCGGCGAGCGCCGCGATCGGCGCCGCCTCCGGCTGCTCGAGATCGACGACGAGAAGCGTCTCCTCGAAGCCCGGCGCACGCGCCAGCACGCTGCCGTCGCTCTCGAGAACGAGGGAATGCCCATCGAAGATGAGCTCGTCCTGGCCGCCGACGGTATTGCACAGCGCGACGCGCACGCCGCTCTCTCGGGCCCGCGCGGAGAAGATCGCCTCGCGCTCCTGTGCCCGCCCGAGGTGGAACGGCGAGGCCGAGAGGTTGACGACGAGCTCGGCACCCGCCGCGACGAGCTCGGTCGTCGGCGGTCCCGGAACCCACATGTCCTCGCAGATCGTGATCCCGACCTTCGTACCCGCCACGTCGACGAGCGTGAGCTCGTCGCCCGAGGCGAAGTAGCGCTTCTCGTCGAAGACGCCGTAGTTCGGAAGGTGCCGCTTCTTCGCCCAGCCGGCGACTTCGCCGTCGGCGCAGATCGCGCACGCGTTGTAGAGCTCGCCGTCGAGAAGCGGCGCGCCGACGAGCGCGACGATGTCCCGCGTCTCCGCCGCGATGAGCTCGAGCGAAGCGCGCGCGGCGCGGACGAAGCCGGGCCGCAAGAGCAGATCCTCCGGCGGGTAGCCGGTCACCGCCAGCTCGGGGAGGAGGACGAGGTCGGCGCCGGCGGTCTTGGCTTCCTCGACGCGCGCGAGGATCAGCTCACGGTTTCCCTCGAGGTCTCCGACTATCGGATCGACCTGTGCAAGCGCCAGCTTCATAGGTTTCCGCCTCTGAGTCTAAAACATCGCAACTATGCGACGGGCGACGGCCGCGCCGACCGCGGCGTGCGCGGCGGCGTCCAGGTGAAACCCGTCCAAGGGTGAATAGGCGACGACGTCCGCGAGATCGAGATGCTCCGCTCCGATCATGCCTGCCTCCCCCGCCAGGTAGCGCGGCAGCTCTGCAGCCTTCTGCTCGGCACCGCTGAACTCGGGCCCCAGAGGACCGCCGAGTCGCGGTAGTCCGAGCAGGAGCACGCGCGGTGCTTCGCCGCCGGGGCCACTTCCGCTGTCGAGCACCGTCTGGGCAAGCACCCCGACGCCGGCCGCGATGTCCGAGGCGCCCGCGGCCAGGCGCGCTTTCAGGTCGTTCGTCCCGAGGAAGATCACGACCGCGTCGAGCGGGGAGTGGGACGCGAGGCACGGCGGCAGGTAGTCGGCGCCTCGGCGGTACGGCGAGAGCGGGTCGTCGAAGACCGTCGTCCGTCCCGGCAGGCCCTCCTCGACCACGTGCCAGCCCTCACCGAGCTCGCGCGCCAGCACTCCCGGCCAGCGGACGTCCCGTGCGAAGCGGCCGCCCAGCTCCCCGGGAACCGACCCGTACGTGTTCGAGTCGCCGAAGCAGAGGACGGTGCGTTCGGCCACCGCGCGGCTTACGGACGCCGTAGCCGGATCGCGTTCCAGTCGTGTTCGAGGATCTCGTCGATCCGCCCGCGCAGCGACTCCGGCGGGTCGTGCTCGGCGTGCAGGTACCGACCGGAGAGCGCGTCGAACTCGCCCGAGGCGAGCGCCCGCACGAGCCGAGGCGCGCACTCCGGAGGCGTCCACGGCATGTCGTCCGGGAAGCTCGACGTCATCTCCGTCCGCACCATGCCCGGGCTGATCACGAAGACCGGGATCCGGTCGTCAAGGGCAGTTGCGAGCGTCTCGCCGTAGCGGCACACAGCGGCCTTGGAGGACGTGTACGCGGTCTCGCTCTGTCCGGGCAGGTACGCGGACCCGCTGCCGACAATCACGATCCGGCCAGAGCCGCGCTCGAGCATCCCGGGAATGACGGCACTGCAGCAGAGGTGGACGCCGAGCACATTCACCTCGAATGTCCGCCACCACACCTCAGGGTCCCGCTCCCACGGCGAACCTTCGCCCTGGGCTGTGCCGGCGTTTGCGACGAGCAGGTCGAGCGGCCCCGACCCGGAGAACCAGCGCTCGACGTCCTCGCGATTCGTCACGTCGCCGACCAGTGCGCGGCCGCCGACCTCTGCAGCGACCGCCTCGACCTGCTCGGCGGTGCGGCCGCTGACGGCGACCTCCATGCCGGCCGTCGCGAGCTCGCGGGCGAGGCTCTTGCCGATCCCGCGCCCGCCGCCGGTCACGAACGCGCGTCCCTCCAAGTCGGTCACGGCAGGAGTCTACGACGCGGGAGAAAGTTAGCGTCCGCTAACCTAGTGGGCGCTAACTTACGGACGAGGAGAAGCGCGTGAGAGCAAGGCTGGTCGCAGTGCTGTTGGCCGAGGAGAACCGCAAGTGGTGGACGCTGTTTGCGGTCGCGTTCGGCCTCTTCATGATCATGCTCGACAACACGGTCGTGAACGTCGCCCTGCCGACGATGCAGCGCGACCTCCACGTTTCGATCTCCCAGCTCGAGTGGGTCGTGATCGCCTACGCGCTCACCTTCGCGGCTCTTCTCATCACGGGTGGCAAGCTCGCCGACCTCTACGGTCGCCGCCGCATCTTCGTCCTCGGGCTCATCGTGTTCACGCTCTCCTCGCTCGCCTGCGGCCTTGCCCCGACTGCGGGCTTCCTCATCGGCGCGCGCATGGTGCAGGGCGTGGGCGCGGCGCTCATGAACCCCGCGACGCTGTCGATCATCGTCGCGACCTTCCCACCCAAGCAGCGCGGGACGGCGATCGGCATCTGGGCCGGCGTCTCTGCACTCGCGCTCGCGATCGGGCCGCTCGGCGGTGGGCTGATCGTCCAGCACATCAACTGGAACTGGATCTTCTTCGTCAACGTCCCGGTCGGCGCGCTCGCGATCGTCGTCTCACAACTCGTGATCCGCGAGTCGCGGGATACCTCGGTCGAGCAGAGCATCGACGCTCCGGGGCTCGTCACCTCGGGCGGCGGGCTCTTCTTCCTCAGCTACGCGCTCGTGGAGGGGAACCGGCACGGCTGGACGTCCCCCGAGATCCTCCTCTTCTTCGCCCTCGCAGTCTGTGCGCTGAGTGCGTTCGTCGCGTTCGAGCGGCATCAGCGCCTGGCAATGCTCGACCTGTCGCTCTTCCGTATCGGCGCCTTCACCGGCGCGAACATCGTCGCGATGCTCGTCTCGCTGTCGATGTTCGGCGTCTTCTTCTTCGTGACGCTGTACGTGCAGAACATCCTCCACTACAGCCCCACGGAGGCCGGAGCGACCTTCCTGCCGATGGTGCTCCTGATCATCTTCATCGCGCCGATCGCCGGCCGCCTCTCGGACCGGATCGGCTCGCGCTGGCTGATGGGAGGCGGGATGACCCTGGTGGGGACCTCGCTCCTCCTCTACGAGCGCGTCACCGTCCACTCAGACTTCTGGACTTTGCTCCCCCCGATGCTCGTCGGCGGGTTCGGGATGGCGATGACGATGTCGCCGATGACGTCGGCGGCGATGGGCGCCGTTCCCGTCGACAAAGCGGGGGTCGGCTCGGGGGTCCTGAACAGCTTCCGCCAGGTCGGAGGGTCGCTCGGCATCGCGCTGATGGGCGCGATCGTCGGCTCGTACATCCACCCCAACGTCCACGGACTCGCGGCGGCCCAGAACTACGTGGACGGCCTGCATGCGGGCTTCGAGGTCGGGTCGGCGGTCACCTTCGCCGCAGCCATCGTCGCGATCGCGCTCGTGCGGACCCGGCCCGAGGTCGTCCGCGAGCACATCGCGGAGCTCGCCGCGTGAGCGTCACCGCGCCCCGGATGGCGGCTGCCGAGCGCCGTCAGCATTTGATCGAGACGGCGATCCGTCTCTTCACCGACGGGAGCTACCACAGCACCACCACCGCCGAGATCGCCCGCGCCGCCGGAATCTCCGAGCCGATCCTCTACCGCCACTTCGCCTCGAAGCGCGAGCTCTACCTCGCGGCGCTCGAGCACGTCTGGGCAAAGGCGCGTGCGGACTGGCAGCGGAAGCTCGACGAAACGCCCGACGCGTGTGCAGCGATCGAGGCGATCGGCAAGGGGCACGTCTCCGTTCGTTCGCCGAAGCTCCAGCTTGCGGAGCTCTGGGTGCAGGCGCTGAGCGAGGCCTCGGGGGACCCCGAGCTGCGACGCCACCTGCGCGCCCATATGCGCGAGGTGCACGATTTCGTGGCCGACCTGGTCCGTAACGGCCAGGCGCAGGGAGCGATCGCCGCCGAGCGCGACCCCGACTCGGAGGCGTGGATCATGCTCGCCGGCGGCATCCTCGGCATGGTCGGCCGGCGGGTCGGTCTCCTCGACGACCGGGAGCTGGCCGGAATCCGCGCCGCCCGGTTGTCCTGGCTGCGGGGCTGATCTAGCTCTCCTCTGTGCGGGCCCGGCACCCGTTCGCGAGCGGGCGAGGCGGACCAATGAAAAGGCCCCGGCTGCGGCTCCGGGGCCTTCTCAAGAGGCGCGCCACTCCTGGTGGGGTCTGAGGAGACGGATCTGCGGCCCACCCGCCTCGTTCCTTCACCGGGAGTTCCCGGCGCGCCCCCTGCAAACCTCGGCCTGGCGTCCGGCCTGGTTGCAAGGTGGGCTCACTATAGGAGGGTTCGAACCGCTAGTCAAGTAGCTCGGTCAAGTGATTTTGCAAGGCGTGTGGTTGACCCGCCTTTTGCGATGAATACGCTCAAAAGGGGGATGTCCAAACTGGGCATCTTGCGCTTCAGTGAAGTATGCGCTTAGCTAGCCCAGCGCAGACATGCCAATGCGAGACACAGCCAGCCGCACAACTCGCAAGACCAGCCACGAAGGGCTCCGACTGGGAGAACGCCTTCGGCAGCTTCGTGTTGCCGCGGGCCTGACCCAGAGCGAGCTCGCGGGCGACCGCTTCTCCAAGGAGTACGTGTCCCAGATCGAGCGCGGCAAGACGCGCCCGACCGCCGGCACGATCGAGTGGCTCGCCGACCGCCTCGGTGTCGATGCCGGCTTCCTCGCGAGCGGCGTCGCGACCGACGAGCGCGCGCGGCTCGAAGGCGCGTTGTCACGGGCGGAGGCGCTGTACGAGGCGCACGAGGACGAGGAGGCGGTCGTCGCCTTCGAGCCGCTGCCTGCCGCCGCTCGTGCGACCGGCATGCCCGAGCTGCAGGTGCGTGCGCTCTGCGGGAGCGGCCTCGCCAAAATGAGGATTGGAGCGCATCGCTCAGCGCTCGAGCTGTTCAACGAGGCACGCGAGATCTGCGAGGCGGGATCGTTCTCCGACGTCGAGCGGGCGGAGGTCCTGTTCTGGCTCGGTTCCTGCCGCTACCAGCTCAGCAGCGTGCAGACGGCGCTCGCGCTGTTGAACGAGGCGCTGGCCCTGGCCGACCGGTCCGGGCTGCCATGCGATGCGCTCAAGGCCGACATCCTTTCCTGGCGCTCGCGATGCTGGCAGCGGCAGCGCGACTTCGTGGCTGCGCGCGACGACGTCGAGCGCGCGCTCGAGCTGTCCCGCGGCGTCGAGGATCTCCGGACGATCGGCGCAGCCTTCTTCCAGGCCTCGCTCATCGCCGACCGCGAGGGCCATTGGGTGCTCGCGCGCAACTACGCAGAGCGGGCTCGGGAGGCGTATGCCGAGCTCTCCGACCGTGTCCACGTCGGCCAGCTCACGAACAACCTCGGCGGTCTCAACTTCCTGCTCGGCAACACCGACCAGGCGGTGACGCTGCTCAAGGAGTCGTTCTCGATCGCACTCGATCTGGGCCGCGACGCAGACGCCGGTCGCGCAGTTTCGTCCCTTGCGCAGATTCACCTGCGCATGGGCGACGTCGAGCAGGCGGAGGAGCAAGCCCGTCATGCGCTCGAGCTGCTCGACGATCGCGTCGACTACATCGACGAGGTCGGCAGCGCGCAGCTCGTGCTCGGGCGCGCCCTGCTCGAACAGGACCGCCTCGACGAGGCGGAGACAGCTTTCACAGCAGCCGAGACATGTTTCGGGGAGCTCGGCTCCGGCAGTCACCGGGCCGCAGCCTGGGTCGCGCGCGGCGACCTGGCGGCTCGACGGGGGGATCACAAACGGGCGGCCGACCTCTACCGCGCCGCGGCAGAGGCCCTACAGGACGTCCGCTTCTAGGAACCGGAAGGAGGTGACGAATTGACCAAGGGACGGCTCATCTATGTGTTGCTCATCGCGTCGCTCTTCGCCTACATGCTCGCCTGCCTCAACCTCGGGCACCTCATCGGCGGTCACGGCATGAGTGACGGCGGCGGCCACTAGCGAATTCTCGCGGCAGCGGCGACGTGCTCTAGGCGTCGCCGTTCGCGGAGCCCATGCGCTCCATCACAACCTGCGGCACGCGAGCCGTCGGGCTTAGCCGCGTGCACATGCGGACGACCTCTGCGCAATCCTCGGGGCGGATCATCTCGCCCGGCTCGAGCCCGGACCACTGCGCCATCGGCGTGTCGACGAAGCCGGGACAGAGGGCGATCGCCCGCACGCCGTCGCCGTCGAGCTCGGCGTTGAGCGATCGGGTGAGCGCGATCACGGCCGCCTTCGTGGCGCCATAGGTCGCCAGCCCGGGCGTCGGGACGGTGCCGGCGATCGAGGCGAGGTTGACGATCCAGCCCTTCGACTCGCGGAGGAGCGGGATCGCCGCCTGCGTGACGAGGAAGAGCCCGCGGAGATTGACGTCCAGCTGTAGGTCGAGCTGCTTCAGGGGCAGGTCTTCGACCCGGCCGCCGAACCCGACGCCGGCCGAGTTGACGAGCACATCGAGGCGCCCGAACCGATCGCGATGCTCGGCGACGACCTTCTCGCAGTCGTTCGCCTCGGCGACGTTCGCGGCGACTGCGAAGGCGCCGAGCTCCGACGCCGCGGCCTCGACTCGCTCGGGCCGGCGGGAGGCAAGCGTCAGGTCGAAGCTCTCGTCCCGCAACATCCGTGCGATCGCGAGCCCGATTCCCGACGAGCCCCCGGTGACGAGTGCGGCCCGGCCCATTGCGCCTACAGTAGACGGGGTGGAGATCGAGGCGGCCGGACTGACGAGCCTCACGGTCGGCGGCGGCTGCGCGGCGAAGTACTCGGCCGCGCGGCTCGAGGAGCTGTTGAAGGGATTCGTCCCGGTCGAGACGGAGGATCTCCTCGTCGGCCTCGACCCCGCGGACGACGCTGCTGTGTATCGGCTCGACGACGAGCGTGCGCTCGTCTTCACCGTCGACTTCTTCCCGCCGCTCGTCGACGACCCCGCGCTTTTCGGCCGGATCGCAGCGACAAACGCGCTCAACGACGTGTTCGCGATGGGCGGCACCCCGCTCCTCGCGCTCTCGATCGCCGCTTTTCCCGAGGAGCTTGCGACCGATCTCGTCTCGGCGGTGTTTTCGGGAGCGGACGAAGCTGTGCGAGCGGCGGGCGCGATCCTCGCCGGCGGCCACACGATTCGGGACACCGAGCCGAAGTACGGCCTGGCGGTCGTCGGCACCGTCCATCCGGACGGCGTCTGGGTAAAGAGCGGCGCTCAGCCTGGTGACGCCGTCTTCCTCACGAAGCCGCTCGGTACCGGGCTCGTACTCGCAACGAAAGGCGACCTGTCCGAAGCGACTCGTTGGATGACGATGCTCAACGACCGCGCCGCCGAGGTCCTGCGGCCGTTCTCGCCGCACGCGGTCACCGACGTCACCGGCTTCGGCCTGCTCGGTCACGCGCACGAGACGGCGGACCGGAGCGGCGTCCGGATCCGTCTCCGCGCCTCCGCGCTCCCTGCGCTCGACGGAGCGCTCGAGGCGGCGCGCGCAGGCGTCCGCACGGGCGGCGATCCGCGCAACCGCGAGTTCGCCGGCGCGCACGTCTCGAGCGAGGGTGTGCCGGAGGAGCTGCTCGCTCTCGCGTACGACGCCCAGACAGCGGGCGGGCTCCTCGTGACGCTGTCCGCGGAGAAAGCGCTCTCCCTCGAAGCGGAGTTCGAACGCGTCGGCCTCTTCCTCGCGCGCGTCGGCGCAGTGGAGAAGGGCGCAGGCGTCGTGCTGGAGCCGTAGGGAGCCGGGAAACCCCTCTACACTCGATTCGTGCACGCGGGGTCCGCATCGGCCGCGCTGCCGCGCCGGTTGGCGCGGACGGTCTCGCCGGTCGTCTTCCGGCGCGTCGCCTTTGCGGCCGTCGGGGTGCTCATCCTCATCGTCGCCACCGGCGCGACGGTGCGCCTCACCGGCTCAGGGCTCGGCTGTCCGCACTGGCCGACCTGCACGACGAAGCACGCGCTGCCGCGCGGCTACCACTCGGACATCGAGTTCTCGAACCGGGTGGTCTCGGCGGTCACGGTCTTCACGACCCTCGTTCTTGCTTTGGCGGCGTGGCGCACCCGCGGCCTCGGCCGTCGCGGGCGCTGGCTGGCGTCGGCTGTCTTCGTCGGGACGGTCGCGCAGGCGCCGCTCGGGGCCATCACCGTCTACTACGACCTCAACCCGTACCTCGTGATCACGCATCTGCTGCTCTCGTTCACGCTCGTCTCGCTCGCCGTGCTGACGCTGCTCGAGGCGTCGCGCCTCGTCCGCGGTAGCGGGACTCCGCTGCCCGGGATCGCGCGGCTCGGAGGTGTCGCCCTCGCGGTGGCTGTGGTCGGGCTCGCGGTGAGCGGGACCGCCGCGACCGCCGCAGGCCGCTTCCCGGGAAGCTCCGGCACGAAGATCGTGCCGCGGCTCGGTTCCTTCAAGCCCGAGGTCTACTGGCACGTGCGCGCCGTCGCGGCGTTCGGGATCGTCTTCCTCGTGCTCGCGGTCTGGGCGTGGATCCAGCGTGCGCGTTACCCGTGGCTGTTGCGCGGCTGCATCGGGCTGTTGGCGGTCCTCGCCGCACAGATGACGATCGGCGAAGTGCAGTACCGGACCTATGGCCACGTGCCGTGGTGGCTCGTGTTGTTGCATGTCGCGACGGCGGCGACCCTGGTGGGTTGGACGGTGGGCGTCGTCGGGCGTCTCTGGCGTCCGGTTGGCGCCGGCTCGACCTAGACTGGGGAAATGTCGGAGCTGATCGTCTCCTCGCGGCCGGAGCTGCGTCGCCCGGTGCTCATCGCCGCTTTCCGCGGCTGGAACGACGGCGGTCAGGGCGCGACGCTCGGAGCCGGGTACCTGGCCCGGCAATGGGGCGCGGAGGCGTTCGCCGAGATCGACCCGGAGAACTTCTACGACTTCCAGGCGGTGCGGCCGAACGTCTCCCTCGAGGAGGGGCTGACGCGGAAGCTCGAATGGCCGTCGAACACCTTTCTTCATGCGCCGATTCCGGATCTCGACCGCGACGCCGTGGTCATGCTCGGCGTCGAGCCCAACCTCCGCTGGAAGACGTACTCGCAGCTCGTCCTCGACTTGGCGCAGGAGCTCGGGGTCGAGATGGTCGTCACGCTCGGATCGCTCCTCGCGGACGTCCCGCACACCCGCCCGGCTCCGGTGAGCGCCGCGGCGAGCGATCCGGCGCTCGTGGAGGAGCTCGGAGTCGAGCCCTCGCGCTACGAGGGGCCGACCGGCATCCTCGGTGTGCTGCTCGACTCGTGCCGGCGTGCGGGCATTCCGTCGGTGAGCCTGTGGGCGGCCGTGCCCCACTACGTCTCGCTTGCGCCGAGCCCGCGCGCAGCGCTCGCGCTCTGTCGCCGCCTCGGCGAGCTCGTTCGCACCGACATCGACCTCGCCGAGCTCGAGCAGGCGGCGGAGGAGTACAACGAGCAGGTGACGGAGGCGGTCGCGTCAGACGCCGAGACTTCTGCGTATGTCGAGGAGCTCGAGCGGCGTGTCGACCTGATGGAGGCGGCGGAGGAGCTCCCGTCCGGTGAGAGCCTGGCCGCGGAGCTGACGCGCTTCCTCCGCGAGCGTGAGCAGAACGGCGAGGACGGCGGTAGCCAAAGCGCCGGGGGCCCGGCGGGCTAGCTCGCGCCGGAAGCGTCGTAGTTCGTGGTCAGGCGGACAGGGTCGCTGCCGTCGGTCTTCACGGTGTACAGGTCGAGTGCCGGTGCACCGTTCTCGCGGGCAGTGACGACGAATCGCGTCCCGTCGGCAGACCAGGCAAGCGACGTGACCTGCGCGAACGGCAGGCTCACCTGGCTCGAGCCGACGACGAGGGTCGTCCCGTTGCTGCCGAGGAGGTAGGCGAGGCGGCCGTCGGCCGACCAGGCCGGGGACGTGCCTGACTTCGCCACCCTCACCTGTTCACTGCCGTCGGGATTGGCCGTCCAGATCCCGCGGTCGACGTAGGCGATTCGCGACGGTCCCCACGCCGGGCTGGCACCGGGAACCTGGAGGTCGTGCGCGGAACCGCCCGCGGCGGAGATCGTGTGGAGGTCCGGAAAGTTCTCACCACAGCCCGACTCGGAGTACAGGATCGTCTGGCCGTCGGGGGACCAGGTGGGCGCGACGTCGTACGTGCACTGGTCCGGCTTCGTCAGGATGCGTTCGCCTGTGCCGTCTGCGTTCACGACGCGAATCTGCGAGGGGCAGCCGCCACAGCTCAGGCCGGTGAGTTGGGCCCAGGAGTACGCGATGTGGCTGCCATCGGGAGAGAGCGCCGGCTCGATTGCATAGGGCTTGGCGCCCGGGAGCTCTCGTAGTGTTCCTCCGTCAGGCGCGACCGCATAGAGCTGCGAGAACGGCTCGTAACAGAGACTCGCGTAGAGAAGCGATCTGCTCCGACCGACGAATTGAAGCGAGTCCACCGCGGCGCCCAACGCCATGTCCGCGTAGCAGCCGGGGACGTGCCCGTAGGTCTTCGCGGCGCCTCCGGCGGTCGGCGCCACCTCGATAGCGAAATGGCTGCCGGCCCTCCGGGTTTCGACCGCCTGCTTCCTGTCAGCCGACAGCGGCGCGAACCATAGGTCCGATGCGCCCGAGATCGTCCCGGTGCGGATGTCCACGCTCTTCGCGCCTTGGCACTCGCAGCGGCCGAAGCCGCCGAGCACGACGCGACCGTTCCCGTCCCAGACGAGACCGTGATGGCCTGAGAACGGCTTCCGCAGCACGACCCCGCCCGTCTGCGTCAGCACCTCGAGCTTGTTCGCGACGAGCGCGGCGAGGAGGTCGCCGTCCGGCGACCAGGCGGGTCCGCCCGAGACCTGTCCACTCGCTGCGAACCGGCGACGGCCGCTCTCGTCGTAGACGTCGAGTCCCGGTTTGGCCGCGATTGCCAGCAGACCCCCCGACGACCAGCGCGAGAAGTTGCTCGCGGCCGGCACCGTGAAGAGTCGCCGCCCGCTCGGCGAGACCGCCACAGCCGTCCGCCTCCCGTACGTGTAGACGAGCAGGACACGCCCATCCGGCGACCAGCTCGGCTGGACGGTGCCGTTGGCGCCCCGCACGCGAATTGGCATGTGGCCAGCGCCGAGGATCCAGAGACCCGCCTGCGGCGACGACGCAGTGCCGCCGCCCGTGAGCGCGACCAGGTTCCCGTGCGGCTGCCACGCGAGGTACGGGTACTGCGCCTGCGGCGACAGCGACGGGCCGATGCGGACGAGACCGCGGCCGTTGATCCTCATCTCGTAGACGCTGACCGAGTTGCCTCGCTGGCTCAGGAACGCGACCGTCTTTCCGTCCGAAGAGACGACTGGACGGGTGTCCTGGTACGGGCTGTGGGTGAGGTTGACGCGGTGCCCGTTCGGGTCGACCCGGTAGATCTCGCCCGAGACGGACGGTGCGCGATCGGCCGAGAAGACGATTAGTGACGGTGTTGCAGCGCGCGTCGCGCCGACCCCGAGTGGGATCGCGAGCAGCGCCGCCAGACAGGCGATTCGTCTCCGAGGCACGTCCGCAGGGTAGGCAACGGCCCTAACGGTGACCTAATTTGCGGCGACTAGCTCCAGCCGGTTGCCCCAGGGGTCCGCCGTGTAGAAGCGCCTGACGCCTGGAAGCGAGTCGTCCCACTCGACGCGCTCGCCCGCCGCTTCGAGCCGCTTCGCGAGAACCTCGAGCCCTTCGGCTGAAAGGCGGAATGCGGGATGCGCCTTCCGCGCTGGGGCGAAGGGGTCTTCGATGCCGATATGGAGCTGGCCTCCGCGGCCGACTGCAAACCAGGCGCCGCCACGCGAGCGCAACGACTCGGGCTTCTCGAGCTCCTCCAGGCCGAGCAGATCGCCGAAGAAGCGGCGCGCCTCCGGCTCGCAGCCCGGCGGCGCGGCGAGCTGGACGTGGTCTAGCTCGATGGCTTCTCGGCCTGATCGGCCGGCGCGTCCTCGGCGGGAGTCTCGGTCTTCGTCGCCTGAGCCTCGGGCTTCGTGCCGCCGCCCTTGCGCCTCCGCCGCCGGCGCCGCTTCGTGCGGCCGCCGCCCTGCTTCGGTGCGGGGAGGTTCTCCGCGAGCGCGAGCGCGACCTCCTGGACCGTGCCGAGCCGCTCGCGCGCCTCGTCGATGAGCTTCGTCGCGCGCGGCGTGTACCCCTCCGCCGACGCCAGGAGCGCGGCGCCCCCCGGCACCGGCAGCTCGAGCGCGGCCTTGACCAGCTTCGCGGCGTTCTCCTCGTGCCGGTGTCCGCGCGAGTTCGCGAGGGCGCCGAGCAGGCGTTTCGCCTCCGGGTACTCCGCTGAGGCGCGCCGGTCCTGCACTTTGCGCGTCGCCCGCGCCAACCGCCAGGTCCAGCGGGCGAGGATCTGCTCCGGCGCGTCCGGTTTCTCGGCGCCGATGGCCCGCAGGAGGATGCGGATCCCCGCGAGCCGTTCCTTTTCCCAGGTCGGCGCCTGCGTCACGAGCGTGACGAGGTCGTCGAAGTCGGCACGCTCGACGCGCATCGAGACGCGGTCCTGCAGCGCCATCATCCGCAGTCGTCGATTCGGATTCTCGGCTGCGGCCGTGGTCAGGAACTGCTCGAGCGCCGCCTTGCTCGCGCTCCGATCCGTCAGCTTCTGGACGAACGAAGCGCGCTCGTCGAAGCGGATCTGGCGGCCGGCGATCATCGCCCAGGCGCGCTGCTCGTCCTCGTCGAGGTACTTCGGATCGATGCGCTGCCACTCGCGCTGGATGACGCCGTAGCGACGGCGGACGTCCGGCGTGACCGGTACGAGCCACGGCGCCGGCGTGAGGCGGCGGCGCGCGCGTCGCTGCGAGCGGCGGCGCGGCGCGGGAGTGACGCGCGCCCCCTCGCGGTAGAAGTCGGCGTCGAGAAGCGAGTGCAGTGAGACGACGCGCTCGTTGTGGGTCGCGCCCTTCGGGACGAAGTCGACGACGATCCCCGCCTCCTTGCGCGGATGGAGGCGCATGATGCGGCCGATCCGCTGCTGGTACACCCGCTTCGACGCCGTCGGCGCGAGGTGCATGCACACGGTCGCCCGCGGCGAGTTCCAGCCCTCGGCGAGCAGCTGCGCGTTGATGAGGACGTTGATCTCGCCGCGCTCGTAGGCCGCCAGCGTCTCGGCGAGGCGAACCGGCGGGGTGCGCCCGGAGACCGCCTCGGCTTTCAGGCCGGCTGCGCGGAACTCCTTCGCGAGGTTGTACGCGTGGTCGACGCCGGCGGCGTAGACGATGCCGGGCGTGTTGTCGAAGCGGTCGCGGTACATGCCCGCGGCGGCCTGGTTCAGGGCCTGGTGGTCGAGCGTCTTGGCGAGGATCTCCTGGTCGAAGTCGCCGCCGACGATCGGCACCGCGTTGATCGCGGTGACCGGCGGCACGCGCAGGTCCCGCAGCGGCGCGATCAGGCCGCGGCGCGCGGCGTCCTGCAGAGGCAGGTCGTCGACCGAGGCCGGGAACACGTCGGAGACCTGCTTCGCGATCAGTTGCTCCGTCGCCGTCATGCCGATGTAAATCGGCTCGGGGAAGGAGCGGATCGCAGCCGAGGTCTTCTCCCCGAGCGCCGTGTGCGCCTCGTCGCAGATCACGAGCTGGTACGCGTCGCGGTCAATCGACTCGACGTGGCGCGCGAACCACGCGTACGTCTGGATCGTGAGCGGTGCCTTCTTCCCGCTGCGGCTGTCCCGCGTGATCACATCGGTGAACCGTTTGCCGTAGCCCTCGGTGGTCAGATCACGCGTGAACTGGGAGACGAGGAGGCGTCGGTGCGTGAGGATGAGGACGCCCAGGGTGCGGGCCGCCTCGACGAATCCTGCCGCGGCGATCGTCTTGCCCGAGGCTGTCGGGTGACGGAAGCGGTAGCGGCGGATTGCGCCCGGGTCGTCCTGCTCCGGCTCCTCCGGTAGCTCGGCGTTCTCGATCTCGACGACGAGTGTCGAGTCCTCGTCCTCGTCTTCGACCTGCTGCTCCTCGAGCTCCTCGGCCGTCGCCGCGTGGCCGTTGCCGTTGCCGTTCGAGTCGTAGCGCTGGCTCGCCGCGATCAGCTCGGTGAGCATCCCGGCGAGCGCGTCGACCTGGTGGCGGCGGAGCGCGGTGCCGGAAGCGGTCGTCGGGTCGGGCTCGGCGAGCACGCGCTCGAGGCCGAGGAGAAGGCCGTAACGCACCATCCACTGCGAGGACGGCCTCTTCTGCCCCGCGTCCATCTCGGCGATTGCGTCGTCGAGCGCGCGCCGGCGCGCGGTGCCTTCCGCGAGCGCCTCGGCCGGATCCTCGCCGTCACGCAGGAACGGCTCGCCCGCCCACGCCTCGGCGCGGAGGGCGGCGGCGACTATCGGGTCTGTCGCCTCCAGAGAGCTGGTCGGCTGCTGAATCGCTTCTTGCATCTGCGCAGCACACTGCGGTGCTGCCATCCAACGAAGAGATGCGCTGCGCTCTGCTGATTCCCCTGTGCGAGCGGCGCAACGGGAAGAATACCCTCCCGGCCGGATCCGTCAACGTGGGACTAGCTACCGAGTCCGCCGAAGATGGCGAAGGGATTGGCTGGGCCCGTCTCGTAGACCAGCTCCCCGCCCGGCTCGACCTCGCCGTGGAGGCGGGCGGCCAGCGCGTCGGCGTCCTCGCGGGTCGCTGTGCCGACGATGAGGTAGTGGAAGCGGCGTTCGGGCTTGTACCCCTCCGCGGCGAGGCGGTCGGCGAGATTCCGCGCCTCCTGCCGCGACGGGCACTCGACGCGCACCTCCCACGGCGCAAAGCCGCGCTCGAGCTCTTCCTCCTCCCACGTCTCGCCCGGCGGCTCGTCGTCCCACCGATCCTCCTCGTCGAGCCAGTGCTCGACCCGGCTCGTGCGTGCCTTGATCCCGTTCTCGTGGAGCTCTGCCTCGATCACCTTGTAGGCCTGCTCCGCCTCCGTGCGAGTGTCGGCGTAGACGAAGAGGATGTCGCCGTCGCGGGAAACGGCGAGGCGGCGCTCTCTCAGCTCCTCGGCAAGCTCGCGCGCTTCCGAGCCGAGCTCCCCGGCGAGCCGCTCGAGCAGGCCCGCGGCGTGCTCCTCTTCCTCGACCTCGATCCGGATGCGCCAGTCATCTTCGGCCATGTCCTTTCGAGCCTAGTCTCCGCGGGTGGACTGGCGCGAGCGGTACGAGCGCGCGGCGGCGCGGTACGCGGCGGGGGAGGCCCGTGAGCTCGACAAGCGGCAACTCGTGCAGCTCGCGAACGCGGCGTGGGCTGCCGGACTGTCGCTGCGGGCGGCGGGCGACCGCGACGGAGCAGGCGAGTGGCTCCGGAGGTCGGCTGCGCGGTATCGGGAGAGCTGGGACGCCGGGACGGCGACCGACGCTTGGGGGAGGCCGATCGGCGCGATGAAGGCGCTTCTGATCGCGGGTGTCAGCGCTGCGGAAGTGGCGCGATGGACACTCGACATCGGCGCTGCGCAGGCGGAATCGCCGATCGGTCGCTATGCCGCGTCCCTGGCGCTCCTCGTCCTCGGCCGGGACGAGGAGGCGGCTCTGCTCGCCGAGTCGTTGACCGAAGAGTTTCCGGATGACGTCGCGGCTGCAGTCGGCGCGATCGCCTGTCATGACGGCGCTTCCTACGCCGAAGCCGTCGAGCGTGTGCGGCGCTCTTTCGATGAGCGCGACGATTTTCTCGAGGGCGTCCCGGTGCCAGACACCGCGCTCGCGCTCGACGCTCTTGCCGCGAGGCGCGGCCTGAGCTAGAGCTTCGCGGCGGCGGCGCGGTCGAGCACTGCGCTCGTCGTCCCGTCGGCCGCGCGCGCGAGGCTGCCCGGAGTCTCGTGCGACGGCTCACCCGCGAACGCTCGCGACACGGCGTCGGCCTTGTCGTCGCCCACCACGAGGAAAAGGAGCTCGCGCGTCGCGCAGAGGCGGGGCAGTGTCATCGAGATCCGGTCGACGAACGGCTCGTGCCCGGCTTCGGTGCCGACGGCGTTGCGGTCCGTCACGTCGAGCGTGGGGAAGTCGGGGAAGAGCGATGCGATGTGCCCGTCGGGGCCGAGGCCGAGCAGGACGAGATCGAAGGTGCTCACGCCGGTGAGCTCCCGTGCGTACTCGTCCGCGCCTGCGTCCCGGCCGAGCTCGCCGCGGATCCGGTGGACGGCCGCGGGCCCAACGGCGAGCCGGTCGAGCAGGGCCACCTTCGCCATGCCGTAGTTCGAGCGCTCGTCGTCCTGCGACACGCAGCGCTCGTCTCCCCACCACAGCTCGACCCGGCTCCAATCCGGCTCGAGCTCGGCCGCTATCTCGTACGCGCGGCGCGGGGTCGAGCCGCCGGTGAGGACGAGGCCACCGCCGGCGCGCGCCTGCCCGGCGAGCCGTTCCGCGACGAGCCGAGCGGCCTCCTCGGCGTCCGCGACGACGGTGATCTCGACGGAGCTCATCCGCCTTCGGCGAGCTCGCGCGCGCGATCCATCGCTGCCTGGATCGCGTTGAGAAACGCAGCGCGTACACCGGCCTGCTCGAGCTCGCGGATCGCGGCGATCGTCGTGCCGCCGGGCGAGGTGACCGACTCACGCAGCTCGACCGGGTGCATGCCCTGGTCGCGGAGCTGCTTCGCGGTCCCGAACATCGTCTGCACCACGAGTGTCGTCGAGATCTCGCGTGAGAGGCCGAGCAGGATCCCCGCCTCGATCATCGCCTCGGCGAGGAGTGCGAAATACGCGGGGCCGGAGCCCGAGACGGCCGTGATCGCATCCATCCACGTCTCCGGCACGCGCACGACACGGCCGAGATGCGAGAGAAGCTCCTCGGCGAGCGCCAGCTGATCGTCGCCGGCATGGGAGCCGGCGCAGATGCCGGCCATGCCCTCGTGCACTGTCGCCGGCGCGTTCGGCATCGCGCGCACGACGGGGACGCCGTCGGCGATCCGCTCCTCGATATACGCCGTCGGGATGGCGGCGGCGACCGAGACAACGGTCTGCTCTGTCGTCAGATGGGCGCCGATCTGGACGAGCAAGGCGTCGATGTCCTGCGGCTTGACGGCGACAACGACGATCCCGGCGCCGGCGATCGCGGCTGCGTTGTCCGCGGTTGCCTCGACGCCGTAGCTCTCGTGCAGCTCGGCGACCCGCTCCGCGCCGCGGTTCGTGATGACGATCTCGGAAGCCTCGCGCCAGCCGGAGCTGAGCAAGCCGGAGAGGAGGGCCTCTCCGATTCGCCCACCTCCGAGGATCGCAATCTTCTTGTTCATGCCGGAAAGCCTAGGCCGCGCGAGCCGCGGGCAGCGGTATCAGGCCGCGGCCGAAGCCGGCGAGGAGATACACGCTCGCGAGGCCCGCCCACTCTCCGTATGGCTCGAGCAGCTCCGCCGTCTCCCAGGTTTCCACGGTCCGCCGACCGCTCAGTCTGCGCACGAGCTTGACCAGCCCGAGATCGCCGACGAGCCCGTGCTCGTAGCGGCCGAGCCCCTCGAGGCAGACGACGCCCGCCGACCAGGGGCCGAGACCGCGCTCGCGCTCTAGCCGGCGCACGACTGCGTCGGTCGGGAGCTCGTGGAGCCGCTCGAGCTCGAGTGAGCGGCAGAGGCGAACGACGGCAGCGCCGCGACGCTCGTGCAGCCCGAGGCGACGAAGCTCGAACGGCGCCGCGGCGGCGAGCGTGGAGGTTGTAGGAGGTTCGCTAAGACCGGTGGCAGCCACTGCACGGCCCTGCAACGCGCGGATCACGGAACGCTCGAGACTTCGTGCCGTCTTCGAGTCGATGAGCTGTCCGCAGACGGCGCGGAGGAGCGCCTGCGCGACAGTTGCCGTTCGAACGGGCCGAAACCCGCGGAGGTGTTTCGTCGCGCGCCCGACCAGAGGATCGCCCGCGAAGCGCAGCAGAAACTCCGAGTGGTCGTCGTCGAGCGCGAGCATCCAGCGGAGCTTCTCCGCGGCAGTCGCAGACTCGGATCGGATCGTCACCGTGCCGTCTTGGGACTGGAAAGCCCGCGCCTCGCCCCCGCCGCAACGGGCGGTGACGAGGCCTTCCCGCACCCGCCGAGTGGCGTCGCCGGCGAGCCGCGCGGAGAGCGCGAGCGAGTATGGACCGCGCGGACGGACGGCGATTTCGACCACGTCCCGAGCCTACTGTTTCAGCTGGACACGGCCCGAAGAGCGTCTTGTGGCGCGCGAGAGCGCTGCCTACCGTCGGCGAGGTGGCGCGACCACTCGACTTCCTGCTCGCTCTGCTGGTCGTCGTGGCGGTGGTGCTGTTCTTCGCCCAGCCGCGAGGCCACCGAGCGCCGGCGGTCCTCGCCGACCCGCTGCGCACGCCCGGCGTCCTCAACCCGGACGTGACGCAGGCGAACATCCGCTCCACGATCTGCCGCCATGGCTGGACGACGACGATCCGCCCGCCTGTCGACTACACGAACGCGCTCAAGCGGAGGCAGATGCGCCAGTACCGCGAGACCGGCTCGCTCTCAGACTTCCAGGAGGATCACCTGATCAGCCTCGAGCTCGGGGGCAACCCGACCGACCCGCGCAACCTCTGGCCCGAGCCCTACCCCCGCGCCTCGGAAGTCGACCGGATCGAGAACGACCTCAACGCCCAGGTCTGCTCCGGGGAGCTCACGCTCGCGCAGGCGCAGCAGCGCGAGGACACGCTGAAGCACACGGACGGCTAGTTGTCGAGCTCGGCCAGAAGGGCCGGCACGTCGAGCGGCTTCGTGAACATCGTGAAGGAGCCGTCTTCGGTGCGCGGCCACTCCTCCTGAGGTCGATCCCAGTAGAGCTCGACGCCGTTCGAGTCCGGATCGTTCAGGTAGATCGCTTCGCTCACGCCATGGTCACTTGCACCGGTGAGCGGAACGCCGGCATCCATGATGCGTTGCACCGCGTCGGCGAGCGTGCGCCGGTCGGGATAGCGGATGGCCGTGTGGAAGAGGCCGGTCGTCCCGGGAGCCGGAGGCGAGCCGCCCTTCGACTCCCACGTGTTCAGGCCGAGGTGATGGTGATAGCCGCCGGCCGAGATGAAGGCCGCCTCTTCGCCATAGCGCGCCATGATCTCGAAGCCGAGGACGCCGCAGTAGAAGGCTAGTGCGCGCTCGAGGTCGGACACCTTGAGGTGGACGTGGCCGATGTCGACTCGCGGATCGATCGGGCGGACGTCCACGCGGCGATCGTACAGCCGCGTTCAGTGCACGAGCTGCGCTTCGAGCCCGTCGAGGAGCAGCTGAAGGCCGTGCTCGTAAACGTCGTCCCAGGCATAGGACGAGGCGTGCGGGGCGAGCGACACGAAATGGCGGGCCTCGGCTGCATCGAGGCGCTCTACGGCCTCCTCCCAGATCAGTCCCGGAGGCACCGAGGGCCAGCGGAGCAGCGGCGCGTCGAGGAAGAAGATCAGTGTCTGATACGCGAGCCAGGCCTGCTCGCCATCGAAACCGCCGGTCTGCAACGCGTCCATCATCTCCTCCGTCAGCGGCAGGACGTGGGCTCCGGCGCGGAACACGAGCGGAAACGACCGAGGGTGTTGCGCGCGCAGCGCGGCCCACGCGCGTGCGACCGACTCGATCCGGCCGCGCCAGTCGTCTTGGGAACGCGGCTCGAGGTCCAACCCGTCGAGCAGACGCACGCCGATCGCCGAGAGGAGTTCGTCCTTGCCGCGAACGTGGGTGTAGAGAGCCATCCCCTCGACTCCGAGGAGAGACCCGAGGCGCCGCATCGTGATCGCGTCGATGCCCTCCTCGTCGGCGAGCTCGAGTGCGCGCTGGACGACACGGTCGCGAGTGAGGTTGCGCCGCTTCGGGGTTGACGTGGTCATCGTGTTAACTTTACGCTGTAAAGATGATGACAGTGCTCGTAGCGGCGGTTCTTGCGATCCATGTCGGTGCCCAGCCGACCGGGATGGCGTACGGAGCAGGCTCTCTCTGGACTGCCAACTACGGCGGCGGCACCGTGTCTCGCGTCGATCCCGTCCATCACCGCGTCATCAAGACGATCCCCGTCGGAGTGCATCCGGCTGCGATCGCCTTCGGCGCGGGCTCGGTCTGGGTGGGCGACTTCGGTGCAGCGGCGGTCTACCGGATCGATCCCGCTTCGACCGCGATCACGGCGACGATCCGCCTCGACTCGAACGTAGGCGGCCTGGCAAGGGCCGGTGACGGCAGCATCTGGGTGTCGGAGTACGACTCCGGAGCCGTCGACCGCATCGACCCGGCGACGAACACGGTCACGCAGCGGACGACGGTTGGCGGCGAGGCGGAGGCGATCGCGTTCGCCGCCGGCAAGGCGTGGGTGACCAACAACGGGGGATACGTCACGCCCGTCGATGGCTCCGGCAAGGCCGGCCGAAGGATCCGCGTCGCGCACGACGTCGATGCGATCGTCTCGACTCCGCGTGGGCTTTGGGTTGCGACCTACGACGGAGGCGTGGTCGCACGAATCGATCCTCGCCGCGCCAAAGTCGTGCGCCGGGTGCCGTTCCGCGGGCAAGCCGGTGGCATCGCCTATGTCGGGCGAAAGCTCTTCGTCAGCGACTACGGCGGCGGCCGGGTGCTCCGGCTCGACCCTTCCAGCGGGCGCACACTGAAACGCATGCGTGTGGGCTCCGAGCCGCGCGATCTCGTCCTTGCGGCCGGCGCGCTCTGGGTAGTCGAGCAGGGCTCGAGCGACGTGCGCCGGATCCCTCTGCGCTAGCCCGCCGCCGCCTTCGGCAGCCAGCTGAAGCGCAGGAGCGCGACCCCGAGGCCGATCGCCGCCCAGATTGCGAGCACGCCGATGTCGCTCCAGACGATCCCGACGCCGTGGACTCCCGGAATGTAGGCGTGGTGCAGGCCGTCGGAGAGGTGCTCGACTGGGAAGACCTGCGCGACGTGCTTCAGCCACGGCGGGAGCGTGATGTTCGGGACGAAGACGCCCGAGATGAAGTACAGCGGCAGCATGATCGCCTGCACCATCGGCTGCGCCGAGTCCTCGTTGCTGATCGCCGTCGAGAGCGCGTAGCCGAGCACGCAGAACGTGACCGAGCCCACGACCGCCGTCAGCGCGATGCCCGGCAAGGTCGACGTCGGCAACTTGACGCCGTACACGAAGCGGCCGAAGGCGAGCAGCACCGTCAAGACTGTGAGCGAGACAGTCACCGCCGTGAGAGTTCGGCCGGCGACCAGCACCCACGCGGGGACTGGTGTCGCCCGCCGCCGTTTGAGGATCCCGCCCTCCCGCTGCGCGGTGATCGAGATCACGAGATTGACGAACGAGGCCGCGATCACGCCGAGTGCCCCGATGCCGGGCACGTAGTACGCCTTCAGCTTCACGAACGTTCCGTCCGCATGAGCCGTGTGATTGCCGAAGACTCCGGTGAAGATCACGAGGAAGAGGAGCGGCAGGATCAGCGTGAAGAAGCGGGCCTGCCGGTTGCGGAGGATCGCGAGCAGGTCGTAGCGCGCCTGATGGAGGACGAGCACGAGCGGGCCGCGTGCGGCCGCCGTCACGACTCGCTCCGAGTCAGCTGGAGGTAGACGTCCTCGAGCGTGGGCCGCCGCACGTCGAGGTCGGGCAGGTCGATCCCGCACCCGAGCGCCCAGTCGGCGAGGGCGCCGACGTGCCGGAGCGGCTCGTCGGACGTCAGTGTCACGCGTCCGTCCTCGCCGGCGAGCAGCGCACGCAGCTCCGGCGGGAGGTCGGCGGCGCCGGTCCCCGCAGGGAGCGTGAAGCGGATCGTCGCTGCCATCCGGTTGCGGCCGTCGAGCGTTCCCGGCGTCCCCTCGGCGACGATCTGGCCGCCCGCGATGACCGCGATGCGGTCGGCGAGCTGCTCGGCCTCGTCCATGTAGTGCGTCGTCAAGAAGACGGTCTTGCCGAGCTCGCGCAAGCCGTCGATCACATGCCACGCCGTGCGCCGGGCCGAGGGGTCGAATCCCGTCGTGGGCTCGTCGAGGAAGATGAGCTCCGGATCGCCGATCAACCCCAGCGCCACGTCGAGCCGGCGCCGCTGGCCGCCCGAGAGTTGCGGCCCGAGCGTGTCGGCCTTCTCCTCGAGCCCGACCAGCGCGATCGTCTCGTCGATGTCCCGCGGGTGGAGGTAGTAGCCGGAGTAGAGCTGGAGGCTCTCGCGTACCGTGAGCCCCGGCTCGGCGTTCGACTCCTGGAGGACGGCGCCCACCCGGTTGCGCCAGGCTGCGTCGCCCTTCGCGGGGTCGACTCCGAGCACGCTGACCTCGCCTTCCGTGCGCGTGCGGAAGCCCTCGAGGATCTCGACCGTCGTCGTCTTGCCCGCGCCGTTCGGTCCGAGGAAGGCGAAGATCTCGCCGCGCCGCACCTCGAGGTCGATTCCCGCAACGGCCTCGAACTGGCCGTAACGCTTGCGCAGCCCGTGGACGGAGACGACCGGCTCCACGCCGCGAGTGTACGCCCGCGGCCTAACTCCCAACTAAGACCCGGAGTGTGCGCTATACCTGTCCCTAGGGCATGAGCAGCAAGCCGGTCGAGCAGCTCTCGCAGGTCATCGTGCGTTTCGCGGGCGACTCCGGCGACGGCATGCAGCTCACCGGCTCGCAGTTCACGTCCGAGGCCGCGCTGCTCGGCAACGACATCTCGACGCTGCCCGACTTCCCCGCCGAGATCCGCGCGCCGGCCGGCTCGCTCCCGGGCGTCTCCGGTTTCCAGCTCCACTTCGCGGACCACGACATCCTCACGCCCGGCGACGCGCCGAACGTCCTCGTAGCGATGAACCCGGCGGCGCTGAAGACGAACATCGGCGACCTGCCGAGAGGCGGGACGCTGATCGTCGACGGGGACTCCTTCACCGAGCGGAACCTCAAGAAGGCCGGGTACGCGCAGAGCCCGCTCGAGGACGGCTCGCTCGACGAGTACCAGGTGCACGCGGTGCCGCTGACGTCGCTCACCGTCGGTGCGTTGAAGGAGATCGAGGGCGTGACGCCGCGCGAGGCCGAGCGCTCGAAGAACATGTTCGCGCTCGGGCTGATGTCGTGGCTCTACGGGCGGTCGATCAAGCCCTCGATCGGGTTCCTCGAGGAGAAGTTCGGCGCCAAGCGGCCCGAGATCGCGGCGGCGAACATCAAGGCGCTCCGCGCCGGCTACGCGTTCGGCGAGACGACGGAGTCCTTCGCCGTCACGTACGAGGTGAAGCCGGCGAAGCTCGCGCCGGGGACGTACCGCAACATCACCGGCAACCAGGCGCTGTCGCTCGGGCTCGTCGCCGCGTCCCGGCTCTCGGGGCTGCCGCTCTTCCTCGGCGCCTACCCGATCACGCCGGCGAGCGCGATCCTCGAGGAGCTCGCGGGCTACAAGCACTTCGGCGTCCGCACGTTCCAGGCGGAGGACGAGATCGCGGCCGCCGGGGCCGCGGTCGGCGCTGCCTTCGGCGGCGCGCTCGGCGTCACGACCTCGGCCGGGCCGGGGATCGTGCTCAAGGCCGAGACCGTCGGGCTCGCGATCATGCTCGAGCTCCCGCTCGTGATCTGCGACATCCAGCGCGCCGGCCCGTCGACGGGGATGCCCACGAAGCCCGAGCAGGGCGACCTGCTCATGGTGATGTACGGCCGGAACAGCGAGTCGCCGGTGCCGGTCGTGGCGGCCGGGTCGCCGTCGGACTGCTTTCACGCGGCGATCGAGGCCGTCCGGATCGCGCTCAAATACCGGACGCCGGTCTACCTCCTGTCCGACGCGTACCTCGCGAACGGCTCCGAGCCGTGGCTCCTACCGGAGCTCGAGACGCTGCCCGACCTGACGCCTACGTTCGCAACGGAGCCGAACGCAGGCGACGAGTTCCTCCCGTACCTGCGCGACGAGCAGACGCTCGCGCGGCCGTGGGCGCTGCCGGGGACGCCGGGGCTCGAGCACCGGATCGGCGGTCTCGAAAAGGCCGACCGCACCGGGAACATCTCCTACGACCCCGAGAACCACGATCTGATGACGCGCCTGCGCGCGCAGAAGGTCGCAGGAATCGCGGGCGACATCCCGGAGCTCGAGGTCGACGACCCGAGCGGCGAGGCGAAGCTGCTGGTGCTCAGCTGGGGCGGCACCTACGGGCCTGTCGCGGCCGGAGCCCGCCGCGTCCGCACGAACGGCAAGCAGATCGCGCACGCGCACCTTCGCCACGTGAACCCGTTCCCGCGCAACACGGGCGACGTGTTGCGGCGCTACGAGAAGGTCCTGATCCCGGAGATGAACCTCGGCCAGCTCTTACAGCTCGTCCGGTCGCAGTTCCTCGTCGACGCGATCGGCTACAACCGTGTGCGCGGCTTCCCGCTACGGGCGGCCGAGCTCGCCGAGGCGATGGAGGCACTGCTGTGAAGCTCCGGGATCTGCTGAGAAAGCTCAACGACACCTTCCGGCCGATGCACGTGGAGGGGCAGTCGGGCTCCGACCCGCTGCTCGACGGACGCGTCGCCGGGAGGGCGGGAAACCTTCATGCGGCGCCGAGTCCGCTGAACACCACGAACGTGCCGCCTGCGCAGCAGGACGAGGAGGCGCATCACTGATGAAGTTCCGCGAGTTGCTCACGAAGCTCAACGACATTTTCCGGCCGACGCACATGCAGGGAGATGGGCATTCCTTGCAGGTTGGAGAGGGCATGCGGGCAGGCGAGGACAACGTCGACGCTCTTGCATCCGGGATCTCGCCGGGCCACGTGGGCGCCTCTGCCGGCGACTTCGCACCCTATCCGCCGAAGTATGTCCCGTCCCAGCAGGACGAAAGGCCGCGGCATTGAGCGAGGGGAACGGCCATGGCGCGTTGACCGCGAAGGAGTTCCGCACCGACCAGGAAGTGCGCTGGTGCCCGGGCTGCGGCGACTACGCGATCCTCGCCGCGCTCCAGTCGTTCATGCCGGAGCTCGGGATCAAGCGCGAGGACACGGTCTTCATCAGCGGCATCGGCTGCGCGGCGCGCTTCCCTTACTACATGAACACATACGGGATGCACTCGATCCACGGCCGCGCGCCGGCGATCGCGACCGGGCTCGCGACGACGCGGCCCGACCTCTCGGTCTGGGTCGTGACCGGCGACGGCGACGCGCTCTCGATCGGCGGCAACCACCTGATCCACGCGCTCCGGCGCAACGTCAACTTCAAGATCCTCCTCTTCAACAACCGGGTCTACGGGCTGACGAAGGGGCAGTATTCGCCGACGAGCCAGGTCGGGATGGTGACGAAGTCGACTCCGATGGGCTCGATCGACTGGCCCTTCAACCCGATCTCGCTCGCGATCGGCGCCGAGGCGACGTTCGTCGCGCGTGCGATCGACACCGACAAGAAGGGGATGACCGAGGTGCTGCGCGCCGCAGCCGAGCATCGCGGCAGTGCGTTCGTCGAGATCTTCCAGAACTGCCCGATCTTCAACGACGACGCGTTCGACGAGGTGCGCGACGACAAGGAGGGCGTGAACCGGATCGTCCTGCGCGACGGCGAGCCGATCGTGTGGGGCGCCGAGCAGCAGAAGGCGCTGCGCCAGCGCTCGGACGGTTCGATCGAGGCGTGCGCGGCCGACGACGCGGGCGTGCTCGTGCACTCGGCACGCCATGAGACGTCGGCGCTGGCCTTCGCGCTGTCACGGGTGTCGCAGGAGAAGCACGGCGGCACGCCGGTCGGGATCTTCCGCAACATCGAGCGCCCGGTCTACGACGACCTGATGGCCGAGCAGCTTCGGGAGGCCGAGGAGAAGCACGGAAAGGGCGATCTCGGCGAGCTCCTCCACTCCGGCGAGACCTGGGTCGTCAGCTAGCTGATCGATCTTGCGGGGGTTGTGCCCGCGGCTAGGCGTGCTGCGGCTGGTCGGCACGGCGGCGCGTGACAACGCGCGGGGACCAGCCAAGGCTCAGCGCCGTCCCGCATACCGCGACGAGGCCGATGATTCCGGAGACGGCGAAGGCGAGCTCCGTTCCTCCGACGTCGCAGAGCCAACCAGTCATCAGCCCGGCCAGGGCTCCCGTGCCGTTGAAGGCGTAGAAGTAGAGGCCGATCACCCGCCCGCGCAGCCGGTCGGGAGCGGCGAGCTGCATCATTGCGTTCGAGTTCGCCGACCACGCGGTGAAGCCCGCGCCGCACAGGAAGAGCAGGACTCCCGCGAGGAGCGCCGAGTTGAGCGGCGCGAGCAGGAGCTCGCTCGCCGAGAACACGGCTCCGCCGATCAGCAGCACCTTCGTCGACGCGCGCCCGAGCGATGCCGCGCCGAGCGCGCCGATTAGCGCGCCGGCGCCGAACCAGGCGAACAGCAGCCCGTACACAAAGCCGTGCGCGTTCAGCGTCACCTTCGCGAGCACCGGAAGGGTGACGTTGAAGTTGAAGCAGAACGTGCTGATCACGAAGACGAGCGCGAGGAGGGCCAGCATCCGCGGCTGCCTGCGGATCCACGCGAGCCCCTCGCGCGTCCCCGTGAGGATCGTGGGCCGCTCGAACTCCTCGAGCGGGAAGAACTCCGAGACCCGCATCGCCAAGAGGCCCAGCAGGACGGCGAGGAAGCTGATCGCGTTCACGAGGAAACAGATTCCGACGCCGGCCACGAGCAGGGCGCCCGCGACGGCCGGGCCGAAGATGCGCGATGCGTTGAAGAGCGTCGAGTTGAGCGCGATCGCGTTCGGCAGATCGTCACGTCCGACCATCCGGTACGTGAGCTGCTGCCGCGACGGCACGTCGAGCACGAGCACCGTGCCGTTGACAGCCGCGATCAGGTAGAGCATCCACGGCTGCGCGAAGCCGCCGAGCGCGATCCACGCGAGAGCCGAGGCCGAGACGAGCAGCGCCACTTGCGTCGCGATCACTGTGCGGCGTGCGTCGAGCCGGTCGGCGAGGACGCCGGCGAAAAGGCCGAAGAGCATGTACGGCGTGAACTGCGCGAAGGCCATCACGCCGACGTCGAACGGCGAGTGCGTCAGCTGGAGGATGAACCAGCCGAGCGCGATCCGCTGCATCCACGAGCCCGTCTGGGAGACGATCTGGCCGCCGAAGAAGAGGCGGTAGTTCCGGTAGCGGAGGCTGTGGAAGGTGCGCCTCGCGGCGCGCGTCATGCGCGCGCCTCGCGCCCGACGAGGTGCGCGAGCGGCTCCGCGGCCGCTCCCACCGCGGCGAGCTCGGCCGGCGCGAGGGCGCCAAGCCTGCTCGCAAGCCACGCGGTACGGCGGGAGCGGACGCGGCGGAGCGTGCGCTGGCCCTCCTCGGTCAGCGTCAATCCGACGCAGCGGCGGTCGGCCTCGCTCGGGGTCCGGGCGACGAGGCCATTGCGCTCGAGCCGCGATACGCGCTTCGACATCGCGGCGGTGGAGACGCGCTCCTCGGCGGCGAGCTGGCCGACCGTGACGCCGGGCGCGTACTTGATCGCGATGAGCAAGCCGACCTGGTGCGGCGATACCCCGGCGATCCTCTCCTGGCGAAGCTCGCGGCCGAGGCGGAGCAGCGTGGGGCGCAGACGGTCGGCCACCGTCATCGCATCCAGTTCCTGCTTCGTCGCCTCTGTCATTCGTTAACCAGGTTAGCAGTTATCCCTAACCCGGTTACAGAATCCTTACCTGCGTGCTCGCCCCGCCCAGATCTGCTCGGCCCGCGCGAACTCGCTGGCTGCGCGAGGGCCGTTGCGCCGCAGGCCCCGGTAGAAGGCGTCGCGGTCGACCGCGCGCAGCTCGATCTGCTCCGTGTGGAAGGGCGTGGTGACCCCGGTGCGCTGCGCCTGCCGCCGCTGGAGGAAGTCGTCGATCCGCGCGGCGGACGTCCACATGGCCTTGTAGAGGATCGTCCCGCCGCGATCGAGCACCCACGACATGTTCGGCAGCAGGCCGTAGTCGTGATGCACGGTGCCTTCGAGGTCGTCGACGAGGATCGGCCGCGTGATGCCGAGCTCGTCCCGCAGCCGACGCGCCGCAGCGACCTTGTCCTCGAAGCCGGTGTGCGCCGCGAGGTGTTCTCCCGGATGTGCCTCGCGCGTGTAGACGAAGTACCAGCCATGACCCTGGTGCTTCGTTGCGAGCTGGTCGAGCAGAGGACCCTCTGCGGCGCAATACGGTCAGGTGAAGGAGCCGAACTCGAGGACGATGCCCCGCTCATGCCACAGCTCCGACAGGCGAACCCGCTCCCCGTCGAGCAGCTGCAGCTCGCCGTCGGGAGCCCGCTCCCCGGCGTGCAGCATGTTCGGGAAGGCGCCGAACTCGCGCTCGTCCTAGCCGCTCTCGACGTAGACGTCGAAGCGCTCGTAGTTGTAGGTGGGGCTCACCAGCCGGGTTGCGACGTCGTTCGCAGTGTCGAGTTGAATACCGCGCCCGTTGCGACGGGGTTCCCGACGAGCTTGTTCTGCCACAGACTTGCCTCCGCCTGGAAGTTGGCCAGGACGGCGAAGCCGCGCCGGGTGCGGATGCCCGAGGTGGTGTCGGCGCGCGTGCCGACGACGGTGTTGTGGTCGAACATGCACATCGAGCGGTCGCCGCAGTAGAGGGCGACCCCGAGCGCATCGCGCACCGTGTTGTGTGAGGCCATTCCCATCGACATCTCGTCGACGGCGATCGCCTCGCCGGTGGTGCGGCTGACCCGATTGCCCATGATGTCGGTCATCGAGGAATGCGTCGTGATTCCCTCCTGGCCGCCCATGATCGTGCAGCCCTCGACCATGCTCATTCCCATGTCCATGTTGAAGGAGATGTCGATCCCCTGGCCGATTCGGTTGCCGAGCATGTCGACTGTGCAGTTGCGGATGACGACGCCGGCGAGGCGGACGTGGATGCCGTCGAGCTTCGGTCCCTGCACGGTCACGCCGTCGAGGACCGTGTTGTGGACGCCGTCCACTGTAATTCCGTTCGCGCCCCCGATGACGGTCACGTCCTTGACCTGGACATCGTCGTGCGCAACGACGATGCCGCCGCGGACGACGGCGCCCGGGTCGCCCTGGAGCACCTCGCGCTGCCTGATCACGAGCGGACCCTGGTGGACGCCTGCGCTCAGATGCACCACCGGCGGGAGCCGCACGACATACGTCGCGGCCGAGCCGGCGAACGCGAGAACGATCGCGACTCCTGAGACGGCGCCGATCCGCCCGAGCTCTCCGCCGTCCTCGGCGTAGCCCAGCCGGAGCAGCGGTAGGCCCACCTGCGCGAGGACTACGGAGCTGAGCCAACCCGTAGCGAAGAGCGCGATTGCCGGCCAGAGCGGCGCATGCAGACCGAAGCCGTAGACGATCGCCATCAGCACGCCCAGCTCGACCGCTCCGAGCGGAAGCGTCGCCCAGGCCGGCTGATAGGGCAGCAGCCGGTTCCAGACCTCGACGTCGAGGAAGAGTCCGACTGCGCCCACCAGCGCCACGAGCTCGACCGGCCACCACCGGTGCAGCGCACCTGCGAGCACGCAGGCGCCGAGCAACACCGGCACCAGTGCTGCCAGCCGCGTCTCGGCCCGTCCCCTCAACGTGTACGACACGCCCTGATCCTCCCCAGGAACCGGTGGGCCGCGTAGCGTGCGCCCGCGAGGGTGTCCGCCGCCGGGAATGCCCATTGCGCGGGCGCGCCCGCGACTGCGAGCGTCCGTGTTTCGTCGGTCAGGCCCGGCACGGTCGAGTCGGGATCGAGCACGAGCCAGGCGTCTGCGGTTTCGAGGTCGTGGTCGGCGGCGAGTCGCGCCAGCAAGGGGTCGTGGCGGAAACCACGCCGGAACCCCGTCGCGCAGATCACCTGCGCGCTTCCGTTCACCGACTGCTCCACCCGGAACCGGCCATCCCGCCTCGCGAGCTCGAGTGGCACGTCCCACTGGTAACCCGCCGGATACGACGGGCCGGTCAAGGCGCGGAGCCGCTCGACCCGCTCGCGCGGCGCGAGGCGATGGAAGCTCGCGAGACCTCGGCGGGAGAAGTACTGGCGCGGAACATTGAGTGGCTGCCGCTCCGGCTCGCGGCGGCGCACGGACACGACCTCCGCTCCGGCTGCGAGTGCGTTCAGCCACTCGGTCGCGGCTGCGAGACCCGCGCCGACGACCGTCACCGACGGCGCGTAGTCGTGCGGCTCGTAGGAGTGGACCACCCGCTCGTCGCCGCGCAGCTCCTCGGGGACGTTGAGCCCCGGATGCCCGGGGGCGAGAAGCACGTGCCGGAACAGTTCGCCGTCGAGCTCGAACCCGCCGTCGACCGCTCGAACGCGCTCGACATGGCGCAGGACGAGGCTCTCGTCCCAGCCGCTCCGTTCGCGTAGCCGTTCGACGTGCGAGAGGAACTCGTCCACCGTCGGGTGATAGCGGTCGAGCACGGATTGGAAGAGCGGGCGCAGCGAGCGACGGCTGCGGACGCTCGAGAACGCTAGGCCCGGGAACGTCGTCGGCAGGCAATGGCCGTCGCTCTCCGAACGCATCTCTCGCTGCCGGATCGCGGCGGCCCGGACGCGCCAGGCGGCGGCAGGATCGGCGTCCATCCCGAAGACCGCGATCTCCCCCGGCTCGAGCGCGCGGCGCAGCGTCTGATACGCGGTGAAGCCCGCCAGGCCGGAGCCGACCACGGCGACGCGAGGCATCACTTCACCGAGCCGGCGAGCAGCCCCTGGACGAAGTAGCGCTGGAAGGCCAAGAAGACCGCGAGCGGGACGATGAGCGAGATGAACGACGCCGTGGAGATGATGTCGACGCTCGACGAGAACTGGCGGAGGTTGTCGAAGATGAAGACGTTGACCGTCCCCACGTTGAACGTGAGCGAGATGATCAGGTCGTTCCACGTCCAGAGGAATTGGAAGATTGCGAGTGAGGCGATCGCGGGCAGGCCGAGCGGCAGGATCAGGCGCAGGAAGATCCAGATCTCGTTCGCCCCGTCGATCCGGGCCGACTCGAGGATGTCCTTCGGTATCCCGATGAAGAAGTTGCGGAGGAGGAAGACGGCGAAGGGAAGCCCGAAGGCGGCGTGGAAGAGGACCACGGCCAGCACGGTCCCTCCGATGCCGAGCTCGTTGTAGAGCCTGAACATCGGGATCAGCGCCATCTGGAGCGGCACCACCAGAAGGCCGATCACGCCGATGAAGGTCCAGTCGCGGCCCGGAAAGTCGAGCCAGGCGAACGCGTAGCCCGCGAGCGCGCCCACGACGACGACGAGTGCGGTGTTGCCGACTGCGATGTAGGCCGTGGTCTTGAGCGCCGACGTCAGCCCGGCGTTGTGAATGATGTGGCTGTAGTTCGAGAACGTCGCCAGGCTCGGGTGGGCGAAGATCTTCCACCAGCCTTCGGTAGAGGTCTCCGACTGCGGCAGGATCGACGTGATGAAAAGGCCGATCGTCGGCACCAGCCAGAGCAGGCCGATTACTGCGAGCAGGATCTGCAGCGGCGTCTTCGCGAGCCCGCGCAGGATCTTCGCCGACATGCTGTCGCCCGGACGCGGGATGACTATCGGCTCGGCGCCGGCAACCACTAGACGTCTCTCCTGAAGCGTCGGATGTTGAGCGCGAGCACCGGGATGACGAGGAGGAAGAGGAAGACAGCTATCGCCGAGCCTGTGCCGAAGTCGAAGTTGCCGCTGAACGCGGTCCGCCACATGGCGAGGGCGATCACGTTCGCGTTTTGCTGCGTCGATTCAGGCGCCAGCGCGATCACGATGTCGAACACCTTGAGGACGTTGATGATCATCGTGATGAAGACGACGCTCAGCACCGGCGCGAGCAGCGGCACCGTGACACGCTTGAAGACCTGCAATTCGGTCGCACCGTCCGTGCGCGCCGCCTCGAGCACGTCTCGCGGCATCGCGGCAAGCCCCGCGGCGATCACCACCATCGCGAAGCCTGCCCAGATCCAGATGTAGGCGATCAGAAGCGCCGGCGTGATCAGGCTCGGGCCGAGCCACGAGTAACCGCCGAACGGTTTCGCGAACGTCTGTGCGCCGATCCCCGCGTTGTAGGTCCCGGCCGAGACGTTCGTGAACTCGAAGTCCCCCTGCGCGTCGGTCTTCGCCGACTGCACGACCTTTCCGGACGAGTCCCGCAACACGACGGTGACTCCCGGGATGCCGAGCTCGCCCTGCTCGACGACACCGGGCTTGCCCCCGCCGGGCTTGAAGTCCCGCCACACGGTGCCCCCGATGTCACCCGGCTTCGGCGCCTGCTTCACCGCCTGCTGTGCTCCCGCCGGCATGGCCTCCGGGGCGATCCCGGTGAGCCCGAGCAGGGCGACGCCCCCAGGGTGGAGCGGCGTCTTGAGGATGAGCGCCCCTCCATGCGTCTCGACCGTGGTCGTCGACGGGAGTGCGTTCGGCAGGACGCCCGCGGGCGAGAAACTGTCCTTGACGACGCGACCGAGGGCGTTGATCGCGCCCTGGCTGGGATCCTGCTGGTACATGATCCGCCACGTCACGCCGGTGGCGAAGGCCGAGATCGCCATCGGCAGGAAGATGACCGTCTTGAAGGCGACGGCCCAGCGGATGCGTTCGGTGAGGACGGCGAAGATGAGCCCGAACGCCGTCACGAAGGCAGGCACGACGGCCACCCAGATCGCGCTGTTCTTGATCGCCGTCGTGAGCGTCGACGTCGTGAACAGCGTCTTGTAGTTGTGGATCCCGACCCAGTGGCCGAGGAAGGCCGACGACGGATCGAAGAAACTCCGGACGATCGTGTAGATCGTCGGGTAGAGCAACCAAATGCCGAGCAGGACGAGCGCCGGCAGCAGGAAGAACGCCCCGGTCAGGTAGCGGGAACGGCCCTCGCCGTCGGCGAGACCCGGCGGAGCCGCCCCAGGGGGCGGCTCCGCCGTGATCGACGCGTCGCTCAAGCGACTACTTCCCTCACTTGTACGCCTTCTTGGCCGACGCTTCGAGCTGCTGCTGGATGCTTTTGATGTTGCTCGGGTTCTGCAGGAACTTCTGGAAGATCCCCCACTCGCCCTGGCCAGTCGTCGAGCCGAACGCGGCGGGCTGCTGGTCGGACATGTCGAACACGGCCGACTTCGCCCTGGCGAGCGGCGTTTCCGTTGCACGCGTGATCGCGTCGGGATAGGCGGTCGCAGGCACATGCAGGTTGCCCGTTCCGAAGCCTCCGAGCTTGGCCCAGATCTCGGCCGCCTTCGGCGTCGCGAGGTACTTCACGAACGCCCTGATCGCGGGCGTGTCCCGGAAGGTGATGATCTCGTCGCCGCTGGTCTCGATCGCGCTCGCATTGGCCCCTGCGGTGATCGACGGGAAGGTAGCGACGTTGAAGTCCTTCTTCGGCTTCGCCTTCGTGGCCTGGAGGATCTCATTGGCGACGAAGTCGCCCTCGATCACCATCGCGGCCTTGGGCGGCGTCGCGTAGGCGAAGTCGACGCACTGCGGAAAGGCGGTCTGCAGCGCTCCGGATGTACCGCCGTAGACGTTCGCGCCGCTGATGATCTGCTTCATGTACTTCAGCGCCTTCGTCACCGACGGGTCGGTCCACTTGATCTTGTGAGCCGAAAGCGAGTTGTACTTCGCCGTGCCGAACGCCCGCAGGTAGATGTTCTCGAAGAGGTCCGTGAGCGTCCAGCCGCTCGACCCGCAGAGCGAATAGGGCGGCGTCCCGGAAGCCTTGATCGTCTTCGCGGCGCTGATGAGCTGCTTCCAGGTCTTCGGTGCGTTGACACCGGCCGTCTTGAAGGAGTGGACGTTGTACCAGAGCGTCGACTTGTTGGACGCCTTGTAGAGAAGGGCGTAGAGCTTGCCGTTGACGATGCCGAGCTTGGCCCAGGCCGGCGCGAAGTTCTTCGAGATCACGCTCTTCGCGTACGCGATCGGCTTCAGGTGCTTTTGCTGGACGAACTGCTTGACCAGACCGGGCTGCGCGACGTCGGCGACGTCGGGAGGATTGCCTCCGGCGATGGCCGTTGCGAGCACCGTCGGAATGTCGTTGCCCTTCGACGTGTAGCTGACGTTGACGTTCGGATACTGCTTGTGGAATCCGGCGATCACCTTCTCGAACGCGGTTTGCTCCTCCGCCGACCAGATGCCCCAGAACTTCACGCTTCCCGTGACGCTCAGGTTTGCATGGGTCTTCTGTGCCGCACTGCCGCTCCGGGCCGCGACGGCGCCGATCGCCGCCACGACGAGGACCGCGACCGCGATGGCTGCGATCCGCCCTTTTTTGATCTTCACGCTGACCCTCCGTTTCCGTCGTTGCCTCTGTCGCTGTAAATCCCCTCACTCGTCTTCTCGTCGAAGAAGTGGAGCGACCGGGTGTCGACCGCTACCTCGACCGGTTTCCCCTCCTCTACGCGCGCGCGGGCGCTGAAGCGGCCGACGAGCAGCGCGCCGGAGCCCTTGCTCTCGAGCGCCGCCGCCTCACCGGGGGCGCCCGCGTCCTGCGCGAGTTCCTTGACGTCCTCGGTCAGCGCCTCGCGCGTGCCCTCGACCGTGAAGTGAACCATCAGCTCGGAGCCGAGCGCCTCGCGCAGCTCGACGACACCGTGCAGACGGCGGTCGGCCGGCGAGGCCGGCTCGAGCGATGCGTCCTCGAGATCCTCGGGACGGATGCCCAGGATGACGTTCTGCCCTTCGTAGCGGGCGAGCGCGGGGCGTGCCGCGAGCGTCGCCTCGTCGAGCTTGAGATGCTGCTTGCCCACGTCGACGGCGAGCCCGCCGTTCGCGCGTGTCACCGTCGCCTCGATCATGTTCATCGCGGGCGATCCGATGAAGCCGCCGACAAAGAGGTTGACCGGCCGGTCGTAGAGCGTCTGCGGATCGGCGACCTGCAGCAGCTCGCCCTTCCGCATCACGGCGACGCGGTCTCCCATCGTCATCGCCTCGACCTGGTCATGCGTCACGTAGATCGTCGTCGTGCCCAGGTCGCGCTGGAGGCGGCTTACCTCGGCCCGCATCTGCACGCGCAGCTTCGCGTCGAGATTCGATAGCGGCTCGTCCATCAGGAAGGCGGCCGGCTCGCGCACGATCGCGCGGCCCATGGCGACCCGCTGGCGTTGGCCGCCCGAGAGCGCTCGCGGCTTTCGCTTCAGGAACGGGTCGAGCCCGAGCACCTGGGCCGCGTTTCGCACGCGGCGGTCGATCTCGCTCTTCGGCATCCTCTTGACCCTGAGGCCGAACGCGATGTTGTCGTAGACCGAGAGGTGCGGGTACAGCGCGTAGCTCTGGAAGACCATGGCGATGTCGCGATCGCGCGAGGGCACGTGGTTGACGGTCCGCTCGCCGATCCGTACCACGCCCGAAGAGATGTCCTCGAGTCCCGCCACCATCCGCAGGGCCGTGGTCTTGCCGCAGCCCGAAGGCCCGACGAGGACCATGAACTCACCGTTGCCGACGTCCAGGCTCAGCCCGCTGACGGCCTTCGTTCCGTCGGCGTAGACCTTCGTGACCTCGTCGAAAACGACCTCTGCCACGGCTCCCCCCAGCGGCGTTCACTCGTAACGGCTGACGAAAAACTAAAGGAGCGAGCCGAATCGTGCTGGGGTCAGAGTCCCGGCGGTGTGACGTCGGGCGCGTGCACGCCCTCCTGCGGGACTCCGACGACTCCCGGCCGGCGAACCCAGTAGCGGCTCCGCAGCCACAGAAGGCCCATTACGAGCATCGCCGCCAGGGCGATACCGATCGTCCAGTGCTGAAGGCTGAGGGCGGTGTATCGCGCATCGCTTTCCCATTCGCCCCGATCGAAGAGGTTCGAAAACGTGTTCTGCTTCGGAATCAGGTCCTCGCCGAGCGGGAACCGCGCGATGTGGTGACGCTCCCAGGTCGCGGTCTTGTGAGCGACGCCCATTGCGATCACGATCCCCGCGACGCACGAGACGTAGAAGCCCAGTGGCAGCCGGCTGGCGACGAAGCCGACGACGACGAGCACGAGCGACGGCAGGAACGCCCAGAGCCAGACGCGCGCAACGTTCGCGGCCGTGGGGTCGTGCCAGATAGTGCAGATGTGGTGGCAGCCCTGCCACTGGATCTTGTGAGGCTTCTCCTGCGCGAGCGTCGAGGCCATGAGCGAACAGAAGAAGAGCGGGATGGCCAGGAACGCGGCGATTCCGAGCGGCGCGCGACTGCGCGAGGCAGGCATCCACACGGGGAACCCGAAGCGGCCGGTTTCGGGCCGGATGTCCATAGCCGGAGGGGAGGTCATGAGAGCTTCTCCGCCTCGAGCACTCGCGACAGGAACTCGCGCGTGCGCGGCTCGCGCGGAGAGGAGAAGATCTGTGTCGGAGGGCCCTCCTCGAGGATGCAGCCCGCGTCGAGGAAGCAGACCTTGTCGGCGACCTCGCGCGCGAAGCCCATCTCGTGCGTCGCGACGATCATCGTCATTCCGCTCTCGGCGAGCTCGCGGACGAGATTCAGCACCTCGGAGACGAGCTGGGGGTCGAGCGCGCTCGTGATCTCGTCGAGGAGCATGAGCTTGGGCCCCATCGCGAGCGCGCGCACGATCGCGACCCGCTGCTGCTGACCGCCCGAGAGCCGGTCCGGAAACTCGTCCGCCTTTTCCTCGAGGCCGATCCGGCGGAGGAGCGCACGCGCGTACTCCTCGGCCCGCTGGGAGGACGTGCCGAGCGCCTTGCGCGGCGCGAGCGTGACGTTCTGGAGCACGGTCATATGCGGGAAGAGGTTGTACGCCTGGAAGACGATCCCGATCTTCTTGCGCAGCGCGTTGACGTCGACCTTCGCGTTCGTAAGCGGCTGTCCGTCGACGACGATCTCGCCCTCCTCGACATGCTCGAGCAGGTTGAGGCAGCGGAGGAGTGTCGACTTACCCGAACCGGAGGCGCCGATCAGGCAGACCACGTTGTGCTCGGGGACATCGAGGTCGATCTGCTTGAGCACCTGCAGGCTCCCGAACCACTTCGAGACGCCACGGACACGGACGAACTCGGGAGCGGTGCCGTTCGTGCTCAAAACGCCTGTGCGCGCTCGCGCCTCTCGCGAGCCGCGACCAGATGGTCGGTAAAGCGCGCGAGCGGGATGGTGATCAAGATGAAGAAGCACGCCGCCACGAGGTATGGGACGAAGTCACCGAGCTTCGTCGAGTCCTGCTGTGCGAGCGCCGCCGCCTCCGCGACGCCGATCACCGAGACGAGAGCCGTGTCCTTTTGCAATCCCACGAAGTCGTTGAGGAGTGGCGGGATGACCCGTCGCACCGCCTGCGGGACGATGACGTAGCGCATCGTCTGCATGTACGTGAGCCCGAGCGAGCGGGCGGCGGCGCGCTGGCTGGCGTGGACCGACTCGATGCCGGCCCGGTAGACCTCCGTCACGTAGGCGGTGTAGACGAGCGTCAAGGTAATGACGCCGTAGGTCGTGATCGAGCGACTTGAGATGAAGCCGAGCTGCAGACCCGGCAGGCCGAACCCGATGAAGAACGCGACGATGATGATCGGCGTGCCACGGAAGAAATCGGTGTAGGCGATCGCCAGGGCCCGCAGCGGCTTGGCTGTGGGCCCTGGCAGGCCGCGTACGAGTGCGAGTGCAAGCGCGAGCACAAGGACGAGCACTTCCGCGATCGCCATCATCTTCAGGTTGATCTGGAAGCCTGCCCACACGTCCGGCATCGTCACCGTGAAGTGATGGAGGCTGAAGAACGCGTGGAGAACCTGGTGCAGCGCGTGCATGAGCTACCTCGTTACTTCAGAACAGGGATTTTCGCGAAGTTCACGTTGAACCACTTCTTCTGAAGCCTTGCGATCGTCCTGTTCTTCGTCAGCTTCTTGAGAACGCCGTTCATGATCGGGGTCAGCTTCGAGTTCTTCTGCAGCACTGCGCCGTAGGACTCGTGCGTGATGATCTGCCCCGCGACTGGGCCATAAGCCGTCGGCCTCGTCTTCTTCTCCAGCGAGACCAGAGCGACGTCGAGGACGAATGCCTGGCACGTGCCGACGTGAACGGCCTCATACGCGGCAGTCGTCGTCGGGTAGGTCAACGGGTGCTTGGTCGGCTTGAGCACCGAGTTGAGCCAATCGAGGCTGGTCGTATCGGCCTGGGCGCAGGTCTGCATCTTCTTCAGGTCGGCGAGGCTGTGCGGTACCGGTGCCTTCTTCGAGAGCAGGACGCCCTGATTCGCAGTCGCGTAGCCGACGGTCATGTCGACGGTCTTCCTGCGCTGCGCCGTCGCTGTCGCCTCCTGGAACGAGACGTCGAACTTCTTCGTGCCCGGCGCAAACAGGCTCGTCCACGGGGCGTAGATCCAGACGGGCGTGAGGTGGAGTTGTGCCGCGACGGCCTTCGCGAGGTCGACCTCGTAGCCCCTCGGATTGGTGATCTTGGTACCGCGCACTTTGCCCACGGCGAAGCCAGGCGTCGGATCGCCGAACGCGACGACGAGCTTCCCCGGGTGCAGGACGGGTGGCGAGCTGGAGCTCGCGGCCATGGCGACCGGAACAGCGATGAGCGCTGCGACCGCGAGCAGCGGGAGTAGACGCTTCACAGAAATTGCCCTCCTATGGTTCGAACCAGCGAGAAGAGCTGACTTTACCGTGCTACGGCCACACTCACTAGTCGGCGAGCGCCGCTGCGGTCAGCGCCTGAAAATGGCCGATCAGCTGCTCGCTGTGGCTCATCAGCACGCCGCGCTCGAGCGCTCCCGAGCTGACGCCACGCTGGACGCCCGCGACGAGGATCTCGTCCTCCCGGCCGACCTGTTCGTCGAAGGCGAGCAGATCGTCGATCCAGGCTTGCTCGACGTCCGGGCCGAAGAAGTAGTCGAGGAACCGGTACGTGCGGTCCGGGGCCAGCGGGAAGCTCGGCCCGATCGAGATGTTGGGCTCGCCCGGAAAGATGTTGATCTCGAGGTTCGGCCAGAGGTAGTGGAACTGCGACCGGGGCAGCACGTTCGTCGGACTCGCCGTGCGGACCGGGCCATGCTGCGTCGTCAGGCGTCCATCGGTCGAGAGGACGTAGGCCTCGGGCGAGACGTCGATCACGTCGCTGAAGCCGGGATGCGCGACCTGGCAGTGGTAGCACTCGAGGAAGTTCTCGCAGACGATCTTCCAGTTGGCCTCGATCTCGGCCTCCCAGCGCGAGTGGTGTACGAGCGAGTCGACGTCGAGCCCGAGCTCCGCGACCTGCGCCGGGAGCGAGCCGAGCGCCTGCTCGAGTGGCTCCGGCTCCGGCCCGGCATTGGCGAAGACGAACGGCCCCCAGGTGTCGACGGCGACCGGCACGAGCCCGAGCTCGTCCTGCGGGAATTCCGGTTCTTCCTCGCTGCGGGGTGCCGCGCGGAGGCTGCCGTCGAGCCCGTACGTCCAGGCGTGGTACGGGCACTGCAGCGTCTCGCGACGCTGCTCTCCTTCCGCGATCGTGAAGCCGCGGTGCCGGCAGACGTTGACGAAGCCGCGCAGCTCGTCGTCGCGGTCGCGCGTGACGACGACGGGCGTCCGGCCGACCTGGGCCGCGAAGTAGCCGGGCTGCGCCAGCTGCCCGCTGTGCCCCACGTATTGCCACGCCATGCGGAAGATCCGCTCCTGCTCGCGACGAAGGATCTCCGGGTCGGTGTACCAGCCGTAAGGCAGCGTCGTCTCCACGGCGCGAGCCTACCGCCCGTTCGGACATGTCAGGTGCCTGGCACCGGACGTGTCTACATCGGCCCGCTGCGACTTTGCCGCAAGAGCTCTCAAACGGCCCAACGACCTCAGGAAGGTGCCTCTCAGGGTAAGGACGCACCATCCATTCGAGCCACGTCCGGTGCCTGGCACCGGACGTGGCCGGATGGGACGATGGGTCAATGCGTGCGATGGTGCTTCACGCGGCCGGCGAGCCGCTGCGCCTCGAGGACGTGCCGGTGCCCGAGCCACTGCCGGGACACGTGCTCCTGCGCGTGTCCGCGTGCGGCGTCTGTCGCACCGACCTCCATGTCGTCGACGGCGACCTGCCGCATCCGAAGCTCCCGCTCGTTCCAGGTCACCAGGTCGTCGGCCGGACCGAGGACGGCCGACGGCTCGGCGTACCGTGGCTCGGCTGGACGGACGACGCCTGCCGCTACTGCCTCTCGGGCCGCGAGAACCTCTGCGAGTCGGCCCGTTTCACGGGCTACGACCTCGACGGTGGCTACGCGGAGTGGGTCGTCGCAGACGAGCGCTACTGCCTGCCGATTCCCGACGCGTACGACGACGCGCACGCGGCCCCGCTCCTCTGCGCCGGACTGATCGGCTACCGCTCGCTGCGTCTCGCCGGCGATCCCGAGCGCCTCGGCCTCTACGGGTTTGGCTCCTCGGCCCACATCGTCGTCCAGGTCGCGCGACACGAGGGGCGGCGCGTGTTCGGCTTCGTGAGGCCCGGGGACGACGCGGCAGCACGGTTCGCGGTCGAGCTCGGCTGCGAGTGGGCCGGCCCGTCGGACGAGCCGGGCCCCGAGGAGCTCGACGCGGCGATCATCTTCGCACCCGTGGGCGCGCTCGTCCCCGCGGCGCTCCGCGCTGTCGCTCGCGGCGGGATCGTCGTCTGCGCCGGCATCCACATGAGCAACATCCCGAGCTTCCCGTACGAGCTCCTCTGGGAGGAGCGCGCCGTGCGGTCGGTCGCGAACCTGACGCGGCGCGACGGGCAGGAGTTTTTTGCCCTCGCGCCCCGAGTGCCGGTGCGGGCGGAAATCGAGGAGTTCCCGCTCGAGGGGGCGAACGAGGCGCTCGACCGCCTCCGCCGGGGTGAGATCCGGGGGTCCGCCGTGCTAAGAGTTGACTGATGAGCAGGCTCACGGACATCGCCGGCTGGGCGTCCCGTCACCGCCGGCTGCTCGGCGCGATTCAGCTCGTCCTGCTCGCCGCGTTCTTCATCAGCCTGGGCTGGGCGCTTCGGCACCAGCTCCACGCAGCCGCGCACGATCTCCACAACGCCAACCTCGTGCTCTTCGCGCTCGGTTGCGCAGCGCTCGGCGGCTACTACCTCGTGTTCGTGGTCGGCTGGATGCGGATCCTCGCCGAGTGGGGGATCGAGCTGTCCTACCCGGCCGCGCTGCGGGCCGAGATGATCTCGATGCTCGCGAAGTACATCCCGGGAGGGATCTGGACTCCGGCCGCGCGCGTCGTCGCGGCGCGGCGGGCAGGTGTGACCGATGCGGCGCTCGTCACCTCCTCGATGCTGCTCGAGGCGGGAATCTCGGCGGTCGCAGGCGTGATCGTCTTCGTGGTCGCTCTGCCGTTCGTCGACAACGTGGACATGTCGCCTTGGCCGCTCGTCATCTTCGGGGCCGTGCTCGCGGTCCTCGTGCAGCCGCGCGTCTTTCGTCCGCTCGCCGGGAAGGTGCTGCGCCGCTTCGGCTACATGAAGGAGCTGCCGAACCTCCGCGGGCGGACGCTGACCGCGCTCCTCGTCTTCTACGCCGGCACGTGGGTGCTCGGCGGCGTCGCGCTTTGGCTGCTGCTGCGGTCGGTCGGCGCTCACCCGGAAGTGTCGACGATCGTCTTCCTCGGTGGTACGGCCGCGGTCGGCGCGATCGTCGCGGTCGTCTTCGTGTTCGCGCCCTCGGGGCTCGGGGTCCGCGAAGCGTCGATGTACGGGCTGCTGCTCGCCATCGCCACGCCGGGCCAGGCGCTCGGCGCGGTCGCCCTCAACCGGCTCGCGCTCACGGCGGTCGAGCTCCTCCTGCTGCTCGTCGGCGGGCTGTTCCTGCGCGGCGGTCGTCAGCTCGACACCGCCGAAGCAGCGCCGTCGTAGTGCTCGCTGTCGACATCCCGCACGAGCTGTGGCGGGCGCTTTCATTCGCCTTCGGGATGACCTGGGAGATCCTCTGGGCGCTCATTCTCGGCTTCGCCCTTTCGGGGGTCGTCCAGGCCGTCGTCTCGAAGCGGGAGATGCGCCGTCTTCTCCCCGACGACTCGCCGCGCACGCTGCTCGTCGCAAGCGGTCTCGGTGCCGCCTCGTCGAGCTGTTCGTATGCCTCGGTCGCCCTCGCCCGCTCGCTCTTCCGCAAGGGCGCGGACTTCACGGCCGCGATGGCGTTCGAGATCGCCTCGACCAACCTCGTGATCGAGCTCGGGATCGTGATGGCGCTGCTGCTCGGCTGGCGGTTCGTCGTCGGGGAATTCGTCGGCGGCCCGCTGATGATCGTTTTCGTCGCGCTGCTCTTCCGGCTCTTCCTCAAGCGCCGACTCGTGGACGAGGCGCGCGCCGAGGCCGAGAAGGGCCGCCTCGGCTCGATGGAGGGGCACGCCGAGATGGACATGTCGGTTGCGGGCGGCGGGAGCTGGTGGCAGCGCCTGCGCACGCCGGCGGGCTTCACCTCGACGGCGGACTACTTCGTTATGGACTGGGCCGCCGTCGGACGCGACATCTTCGCCGGCCTGCTCATCGCCGGCGCCCTCGCGGCATGGGTGCCGGACTCGTTCTGGCGCAGCCTCTTTCTCGAGCACCACAGCACAGTGGCCAAGTTCTGGGGGCCGCTGATCGGGCCGGCCGTGGCGATCCTCAGCTTCGTCTGCTCGATCGGGAACGTGCCGCTCGCGGCCGTGCTCTGGAACGGCGGGATCAGCTTCGGCGGCGTCCTCGCCTTCATCTTCGCCGACCTTCTGATCCTGCCGATCCTCGACATCTACCGCCGCTACTACGGCTGGAGGATGGCCGGTTTCATCGCCGCGACGTTCTACGCGACGATGGTCGCGGCCGGGCTCGTCGTCGAGTTCGTCTTCCAGGGGCTAGGGCTGCAGCCGACGGTGCGCAACGCGAAGGTCGTAACGGCGCACGTGAGCTGGAACTACAGCACGTACCTGAACATCGTCTTTCTGGTCGTCGCCGCAGCGCTCACTTGGCGCTACTTCCGGCGCGGCGGCGGCTGGTCGATGCTGCGGATGATGAACGAACCGATGGAAGACCACGGCTTCCACAGCAGCGCGTGAGCGTCGCGAGGAACGCATCTTCGGCGGGGGAGAGCGGACGGCTTGCGAGCCAGGCCTACAAGCCGCTGTAGCCGGGAGCTACGCGCGCCGCGAGATGCCGCGCGAGAAGAAGGCGATCACCCAGATCAGCGCGGCGACCACGGCCAAGATGAACAGCCACTTGATCACCACGACCGCGAGGACGACCCCTAGTACGACGAGCGCGGCCAGCAAGAGCAGCAGAAGCAGCATGGTCCGCGAGTTCCCGGCGGCAACGATCTCTAATCCATCAACCTGGTCGTCGGTGAGGGAAAGCCCTAGCTCCCGAACCAGCGCGTGCGGCGGTCCGACGCGAACCTCTTCTTGTCCGCGGCGAGCTCCTCGGATGGGCCGACGAGCTGCGCGGTCGGGGCCGGGCCGCCGAGGAAGTTGGCCTCGACCTTCGCCACTCGTCCCCCGCCGAACTCGAGGTAGCAGTTGCCTTCGCCCTCGTACCGGCGTTCGACTGTCTCGCCACGGTGCCGGGCGATGATGTTGTCGGCAACGACTCCGGCCGCGTTCTCCGCGAACACGCCTGCCTTCGCCATCGGGATGCCCACGATGTCGCCGACCGCGTAGACGTCCGGGAACGGCGTCATCAGAGTGTCGCGATCGACCGCGACCCAGCCGTTCTCGGTGAGGCCGGACTCTGCGACGACGTCCGGCACGCGGTGGATCGGGATCCCGACGAACAAGTCGTACGACAGCCGCTCCCCGCTTTCCAGCATCGCTTGTTTGGTCGACGGATCGAGCTGGACCACCCGCTTCTGGCCGATGTACTCGATTCCGCGCGCAGCGAGCTCGTCGAGGAACTGCTGCGAGACCTCCGGCGTGATGGGAACGGGTGCGGCCATCGGCGCGATCACGCGGATCTCCGTCTGATCCCGGATGCCGCGCTCGACGAGCTGGTCGTGCAGCAGGAACGCGCCCTCGAAGGGAGCGGGCGGGCACTTGAAGGGCTGGCCGAGGACACCGATCAGGATCGTCCCTCCGGTGAACGCCGGCAAGGCGTCGCGCATCCGCTCGGCTCCCGCGATCGAGTAGTACTCGAGGCCGCCTTCCGCGAACCCTGGTGTCGCGTCGAGGTCGTAGTCGGCGCCGAGCGCGACGACCAGGATGTCCGCGTCGTACGAGCCCCGGTCGGTCGTGACGCTGCGGGTCGCCGGGTCGATCGCGGTGACCTGCTCCTGGCGGAACTCGACGCCGGGCTTCGCCAGGTCCCGGTAGGGGATGCGCACCGCGGCGGCGTCCTTGCCCTCGAAGAGGATGCCGAGCTTCGCGAACCCGAACGTGAAGCCGTCGTTCTGGTCGATCAGGGTCACGCGGACCTCGTCGGCCACCGAATGCGAGAGGCGGCTCGCCAGCTCCAGCCCGCCGAAACCGGCACCGAGGATCACAACGTGCTTCATGCGGGCGTGGGCGCAGCCGGCCCGAGCGGGATCAGCTCCTCGATCCGAGCCAGGATCGCCGGCGAGAGGGCGAGACGAGCACCGCCGGCGTTGTCGCGCGTGTGCTGCTCGCTGCGGCTGCCCGCGATTGCGGCCGTCACACCGGGTTGGTGGAGGACCCAGGCGATCGCGACCTGCGCAACGGTGGCATTCAGCTCCTCCGCGATCGGGCGCAAACCGTCGGCGACGGCGAAGCTCCTCTCGGCGTTGCCCGGGCCGAGCAGCCGCTTGTAGAACGAAGATTCGAGCCACGGGCCGTCCCAGATGGCCAGGATCTGCTCCATCGTGCTCCCGGTCAGGATGCCGCTGGCGAGCGGCTCGTAGATCGTCACCGCGATCCCGAGCTCGCCGCAGCTCGCGATGTACGGGCGGTGCTCGAGGTAGTCGATGAGGCTGAGGCCGACCTGAACGACATCGACGCGGCGCTGGCGGTGACAACGCTCGACGTCTTCGAGCTCGTAGTTCGAGAGCCCGATCGCGCGCACGAGGCCCGCGTCGGCGAGCTCGGCCATCGCTTCCCATGTTTCCTCGAGCGGGATCCCGGTGTCGTCGGGCCAGTGGAGGAAGTAGATGTCGAGGTGGTCTCGCCGAACGCGCGCAAGGCTGTCATGGCATGCCTTCAGCACCTGCTCGCGGCGAAAGCCGCTGCCGCCGCCGGTGATCGCGGCTCCCGGCGCGACCTTCGACGCGACGAGAAAGTCGCCGCCGACCAGCTGCAACGCCTCGCCGATCACTTGCTCGTTGTGCGTCGCGAGATAGTTCTCGGAGGTATCGAGCCAGTTGACGGCGCACTCGATCGCCGCGCCGATGACGCCGGCGGCGCGCTGGACGTCCGGCTCCTCGTCCGGCTCCGGGCCGAGCTCGTAGCCGCCGAGCCCGATCCGGGAGATCTCGACCCCGCTCGCCCCGACAGAGGGCCGCTGCGCCTCCTCCATCGGGCGACCTTACAACGCGCGACCGTCGATCAAACGGGAGCCGACGCTGGGTTAGGCTGAGCGGTGCCCATGGCGCCCCAGGGGAAGGTGGCGAGTGCACTCGAGCGCGGACGCGACGCCTACGCAGCTCGCGCCTGGGTCGACGCGCACGCGCTGCTCCAGCGGGCGGACGAATCCGAGCCGCTCGCGCCGCCGGATCTGACCCTTCTCGCGATCGCCTCGTACATGCTCGGCCGCGACGACGAATGGGTGGCGGCGCATGAGCGCGCGCACCACCTTCATCTCGAGACCGGCGACGCCGAGGCCGCGGCGCGGGCCGCGTTCTGGATCGGGCTCAGCCTCGCTCTGCGCGGTGAGCTCGGCCCGGCCGAAGGCTGGTTCGGCCGCGCGCAGCGACTCCTCGACGAGTGCGACGCGGATTGCGTCGAACGCGGCTTCCTCCTCATCAGCTACGGCCAGGGACTCCTTGCTGCTGGAGACGCGGCTGCGGCGGGAGCGGTCGGCGCCGAGGCTGCCGCCATCGCGCGGCGATTCGGGGATCGCGACCTCTTTGCATTCGCCGTGCTCCTGGAGGGACAGGCCGCAGTCTTCGACGCTCGGGTGAGGGAAGGTCTGCAGCTTCTCGACGAGGCGATGGTCACGGTGACTACCGACGAGCTGTCGCCGGTCGTTGCCGGCATCGCCTACTGCGGCGTCATCCTCACCTGCCAGGAGGTCTTCGAGGTGCGGCGGGCGCGGGAATGGACCCAGGCGCTCGAAGACTGGTGGCAGCAGCAGCCGGACATGGTTGCGTTCACCGGGCGCTGCCTCATCCACCGAGCCGAGATCCTGCAGTTGGGCGGGTCGTGGAACGACGCGCTGAAAGAGGCGCGAAGGGCGTCTCGGCGCTTCAACGAGACCAACAACCCCACCACCGGTCTCGCGCTGTATCGCGAGGCCGAGTTGCTTCGACTTCAGGGCGACCTCCACGACGCGGAGCGCGCCTACCGGGCCGCAAGCGGCGCCGGGTGGGAGCCGCAGCCCGGGCTTTCGCAGTTGCGCCTTGCCCAAGGGCGGGCTGATGCGGCTGAAACGGCGATCCGGCGTGCCGTGGCCGAGACCGCCGATCCACTGCGCCGCGCAGTGCTGCTGCCGGCCTACGTCGAGATCATGCTCGCGGCCGGAGAGGTGGACGAGGCTCGCGCGGCTTGCGACGAGCTCGAAACGGTGGCTCAACGCTATTCGAGCGCACTGCTCGATGCGATCACCGCGTACGAGCGTGGCGCCGTCGAGCTCGCCGCCGGTGAAGCGCCGGGGGCGCTCGAGCTCCTGCGGGGTGCGCTCGACGCATGGCGGATTCTCGAAGCGCCCTACGAGGTCGCGAGGACGAGGCTGCTTATCGGCGAGGCCTGCCGCGTGCTCGGCGACACGGATGCGTGCGAGCTCGAGCTCGAGGCGGCGCTGGCGGAGTTCGTCCGGCTCGGCGCCCTCCCCGATGCGGTCCACGTCGAGCGGCTGCTGGGACACGCGCCGGACGACAACGCGCACGCGCTTTCGCCGCGGGAGCTCGAAGTGCTCCGCCTGTTGGCGGCCGGGAAGAGCAACCGCCAGATCGCCGCGATGCTCGTGATCAGCGAGCACACGGCCGCGCGGCACGTCCAGAACATCTTCGGGAAGCTCCGCGTCTCTTCCCGCGCCGCCGCGACGGCGTTTGCATTCGAGCACGGCCTCGTCTGACCTACTGGTCCAAATTGACCATGCCGCGTGGCGGCGAAAGTTGGCTGATTCGCCCGATGCGCGCCGCTCGGCCGCGTCCCTACCGTCGATCAGGTCAACGACGGATCGAGGAGGCGTACGCGATGGAGTCGACCGAACACACAGATGTCCTGATCGTCGGAGCGGGCCAGTCGGGGCTCGCGCTCGGATACCAGCTGCAGAAGCGCGGCCGGCAGACCCTGCTCGTCGACCGGAACGACCGCATCGGCGACAGCTGGCGCAACCGGTGGGATTCGCTGAAGCTCTATTCGCCGGCGAGTCGTGACGGGCTACCAGGACTGCCGTTCCCGGCCGGCCGTACCGCATATCCCACGAAGGACGAGATGGCGGACTACCTCGAGGCCTACGCGACGCATTTCGAGCTTCCCGTACGGCTCGGGACCACCGTCGCGGCCTTGACCCAGGAGGGCGGCCGGCTCGTCGTCCGCACCGGCGAATCTCGCATCGAGGCGGAGACGGTCGTCGTTGCATCCGGGGTCTTCGAGAAGCCGCACGTTCCGGCCTTCGCGGGTGAGCTGGATCCCGCGATCACGCAACTCCACTCGAGCGCGTACCGGAATCCGGAGCAGCTACAGGAGGGCCCGGTGCTCGTCGTCGGGGCCAGCCATTCGGGCTCGGACATCGCCTACGAGGCCGCGACGAGGCACGAGGTCGTGCTGTGCGGCCGCGACACGGGCCAGCTGCCCGCCTCGGTCGAGACCAGGCGAGGTCGCATGCTCTTCCGCGCTCTCTTCTTCGCCGGGACGCACGTCCTGACCGTCGACACGCCGATTGGCAGGAAGATGCGGCCGCAAATCCGCCACGGCGGCGCGCCGCTCCTGCGCTTCCGGCGGGCGGATCTCCGTCGCGCGGGTGTGGAGCGCGTGCTCGAACGGACCACGGGCGTTCAGGACGGGCTGCCCGTACTCGACGGCGGCCGCGTCCTCGACGTAAGGAACGTTGTTTGGTGCACCGGCTTCCGACCGGACTTCAGCTGGATCCGGCTGCCGCTCGAGATCGGCGAGGACGGCTACCCGGTGCAGTACCGCGGTGCGAGCACGACGCCAGGTCTCTACTTCGTCGGCCTCCCGTTCCTGCACCGTTCGCCTCGATGCTGGTCGGCGGCGCCGCGCGCGACACGGAGCGTGTAGCCGAGCAGATCGTGTCAGCGGGAAAGCGGCGTCGCATCTTCGTCTGGAACGGCGCGGTCGACGCAGTCGAGGCGGGGCGGTGACTCCCGCCCCGCCTCAATGATCGGGTCAGCCCGCCGGCGTGATCGTGCCGAAGAGGCCGTGCGCCTCGTCGTCGATCCCGGCGGTGAAGAACAGGGCCTGCGGATCGCCGTTCGGTCCGGTGTTGCCGAACTCGAGCGCCCAGAGCCCGTCGATCGAGAGCTTGCCGTGCGTCGCGGCGTGGAGCGTGCCGCGGTGCTCGAAGTGGCCGTTCGGCATCTCCTGGTAGGCGTTGATCTGCCCGTCGCCGAAGTTGCCGACGAGCAGGTCGCCTCCGAAGCGGCCGAACGACGCGGGTGCCCAGGCGAGGCCCCACGGAGCGTTGAGCTGCCCGTGCTGGGCGACTCGGCCGAGGAACTTCCCGTCGAGGTCGTAGGCATCGACGATGCCGAGCCCCCGGCCGTGCACCTCGTCGGCCGACCCGGGATGCTGTTTGCCGTAGGTGACGAAGACGCGATTGCCGATCGTCTGGATCCCGAACGGTGCGAAATGCTGCGGGAGTCTCGGGTCGACGAAAGCTCCGGGAGTGCTCACCTGGTTCCAGCTGCCGTCGAACACGTCGACGCTCCCCTTGTTGGCGAAGTCCGTGGCGTACAGCCGCGGTCCGGACGGGCCGTTCGAGATGGCGAGGCCCTTGAACACCGCGCCCGACGAGGACATGTCCACCGTGACCTGCGCGGCCGTCGAGCCGATGCGCCACGCGCTGATGGTTCCGTCCTCGCTGTCGAACACGAAGTTCGACGTGTCGAGTGCGGTCGGGTCCGCCTCTGTCCCTACCCGGAACTGGCCGCTGATGCCGGAGAACACCGCGCCGGTCGGATCGCCCGGCACGCCCTGCGTGGGCTGCCCGCCGATGTCGACGCGCGTGCCGGAGCCTGTGTACACAGAGGTCGACGCCGTGCCGTTGTTCGCAATCCACCACGGGGTCGACGCGCCGCGCGCGAGCCCCCACGTGTTCTGCAGGTTCGCATCGGTGACCGGCGCCAGGCCGGGCACGTCAGAGGCGAGCCCCGTCATCGTGTAGTGGTTGCCCGGCCGTCCGGCCGATGAGGCGCCGGCGGCGAGGAGAAGTGCTGCGAGCGTGGCCGCGAGTGCGGCCGGTACGAGACGTTGCATGTCTCCATTCCCCCTTTTTCGCTCAAAGGGGGTCCTACGCAAGGCAGGGGGATACGGTTTGGACGCCGTCCGGATACAACTCGGCAGGGTTCCTCCATTAGTGGATGTGAGACGCGTGATCGACCGCACTGACGCCGAGCTCATCCACGCGGCGGAGTCGGATGCAGGTGCGTTCGGCGAGCTCTACGGGCGGCACGCCTCCACGGTTCACGGCTGGTTTCGCCGCCGCCTCGAGTGGGCGGCGACCGACCTGACCGCGGAGGCGTTCGCGCAGGCATGGCTCTCTCGCCGGAGCTTCCGCGACGAGGCTGACGGCTCGGCGCTCCCGTGGCTTTTCGGCATCGCGCGCAACGTCGCCCGCGAGTCCGCCCGCCGGAACGAGGTGGAGACGCGGGCACGCCGCCGGCTCGGGCTGCCCACCGACCTCGCGTCGGAGGACGGCTACACCGCCGTCGAGGAACGGCTGTCGCCTCGCATGGCGCTCACCGATGCCCTCGAGACGCTGCCCGAGGGCGAGCGCGAGGCACTCGAGCTCCGGATCGTGGACGAGCTGCCGTACGCGGACGTTGCCGACCGGCTGGGCGTTCGTCCTGCGGCCGCGCGGCTGCGTGTCTCGCGAGCGCTCCGGCGCCTTTCCACCCTGCCCCTCGAGGAGGACACATGACCAGTCTGCCCCCAACGCTCGAGCGCTTCGGCGTCGAGCTCGAAGATGCGGTCCGCCGCGATCTCGGCCATCGGCGCACGCGGCGTGGGATCGTCCGGGCGACCGTCGTCCTGGCGGTTGTCGCCGCGGGTGCACTCGGGCTCCTGAGCGCCCTGACGAACGGCGGCGCACCATCGGTCGTCGAGCGCGCAACGGCGGCGCTGCAGGCCTCGGACGACACGATCCTCCACTTCCAGATCAACGCCGAGCAGCAGAATGGAGACGGAACGTCGGTCAGCTGGCACTCCGAGACCTGGCAGCTGCGCGTCGCCCCGTTCACGCGGCGTCAGATCCAAGTCGAGTCGGACGGGATCCGAGCGGAGTCCGTGATCCGGGGCGAGACGAACGAGCTCTACGACTCGCGCACCGACACGATCTACACCGCAACGAGCTCGGAGCTGCGCGCGGCCAACATGCCCGAGATCGAGATCGTCTCCAGGAGCAAGCTCGCCAAGCTCACCGGCGATGCCGATGTGTCGGCGGCGTATCTCACGCGGAACGGCAGCGGCCGACCTACGGTTGTCGCGACCAGAGAGGGCGCCGAGCGCCTGCGCAAGAAGCTCAGCCGGAACCGTCAGTCCAGCGGTCAAGCACCGGAGGAGTTCCGCTCGGACATCCTCGAGTTGCTCGACTCGAGCGAGGCCCGCATCACCGGCCATTTGGAGGTCGACGGGCGCGACGGGATCCGCATCGAGTCAGCCGACGGGAAACAGGTCTACCTCGTCGATGCCACGACCTACGACCCGATCGAGTGGACCACGACAGGGAACGGCGGAGGAGTCACGCTCCGCTTCCCGGTCTACGAGGAGCTGCCCGTGAGCTCCGAGTCGATGGATCTCCTCAGCCTCGAAGCCCAGCACCCCGGCGCCCAGGTCGTTCGCGGTGCAGTCGGCTACACGACGGCCGAGAAGCGCCTCTACCCGCACGGGTAGCGCGTCCGAGCGGGAAATCGGACGCATGGCGATTGACTTACGCAAAGACGCGTTGCATAATCGCGGCGTTTGCACCTACGAAAGGGTCCCGTCGCTGTTCAGCAGGGGCCTTCAGAAGGGGGAGGAGCGATCTATGAGGAAGCTGTTTGTGTTGCTCGCTGCGGGCATGGCCGTGGCGGGACTGTTCACCGCCACTGGCTCGGCCGCGCATGTGAGTGCCTGTGCGTCTCAGCCCGGGAAGATGGGCCGGTTCAGCGGCATCGTGCACGCGCAGTCCATTTCAGGGTCTTCGTGTCTCGGTACCGGTGACGGGATCAGCAGGCTCGGTGGCGCTCCGCCGCTGCTCTGGGGCGGCGGGCCCGCGATGGGGACCGACCCGCTCGTTCCGATCACCATCACCCCGATCTACTGGGAGCCGAACAGTCCGAACGGGAGCCCTTTGTATTACAACCCCGCCCGCTACAGGACCCTCATCAACCAGTACCTCGCGGATGTCGCCGCCGCCAGCGGCACCGACACGAACGTCTACTCGACGGCGACCGAGTACTACGGCAGCAACGGGCCGCTCGCGCAAAACTTCATCAACTACAACATCGTGGCGGGCACTCCGATCCGCGACCACGATCTGCTCCCCAAGGGCCAAAGCTGCTGGGTGGCCAAGCTGGACACGAGCAACATCTACTCGGACGGCTCCGGCTACTCCGCCTGTCTGGACGACGCCCAGATCACGGCGGAGATCCAGAAGGTCGTCACCGCCCTCAACCTGCCGAGCGACTACAACCACGAGTACGTGATGCTCACGCCGAAGCACGTCGCGTCGTGCTTCTACCCTGGATCGACGGCGAACAAGAAGAACGTCTGCACGCTGACCCACTACCCGACCGCGGGCTACTGCGCATACCACACCATGTTCGGCCCGAACTATCCGGTGTCGGGCACCGTGTACGCGAACATGCCGTACCCGATCTACCAGTCGCCCGTCGGGTTCACGTGCGGCAGCGACGGGGGCGGTCATGGGACGATCGAGTCGCCGAACTCCCTGGGCGACCAGGTGGACAAGGACGCGGACGTAGAGATCAGTCCGCTCAGCCACGAGATCATGGAGTCGATCACCGATCCGAACACGACCGACGGCTGGTTCGACGCTATCGGCAACGAGAACGGTGACGATTGCGCGTACGTGTACGGCGAGGGATCGGCGGCGGGTGGCGATGGCTCGTGGGCCGACGTGCCCGGCCCCGCCGGGATGCACTACAACCAGACGATCAATGGAGACCACTACCTCACCCAGGAGGAGTTCAGCAACGCCGACTGGTTCAACAGTCCGCTCAAGCCCAACTCGACCACCCAGCACACAGGCGGCTGCGTGCGGAGTGAGTCAGAGGTAACCCCGGCCCCGTAGGGCCAGAACGAGCAACACAGCTTCGAGGGGGCGCCGAACCGGCGCCCCCTCGGCGTTCATCACGCTGCGAGCGAAGCCTCCGGCTCCGCCTCGACCGCCGGCTCCGCCGTCTCGCCACGCGTGTTCGTGGCGCGCAGGGCGATCACCGCGGAGGCGAGGATGAAGATGCTCCCGACGAGCAGCGCGCGCTGGAAGCCGGAGGTGAGCGCGTGGGCCGAGGGTTCTCCGGCGGCGAGCAGGTGGTTCGTGCGGCTCGTCGACACCGCCGTGAAGATCGCGAGCCCGAGCGCGCCGCCGAGCCACTGCGACGCGTTGAGCAGCGCGGCCGCGAGGCCTGCCTTGTCGGCGGGGACACCCGCATTCGCCGCGGTCGCGACAGCGACGAACAGACCGGCGATGCCGAGGCCGACGAGCAGCAGTCCCGGGAGTAGGTCGGTCGTGTACGAGCCGCCGACGGAGATGCGCGATAGCCAGTAGAGGCCGGCGGCGCCGATCACCGCGCCGACCACGATCACCGGCCGCGTGCCGACGCGCCCGAGTAGCTGCGACGAGATCCCCGCGCCGACGACGGCGATTCCGCAGAGGGGGAGGTACGCGAGCCCCGTCTGGACGGCTGAGTAACCGAGGATGTTCTGCATGTAGAGCGTGACGTAGAAGAAGAGCGCCAGGAATCCCGCGAACGCGACGAGCTGGGTCACGTTCGAGAAGCCGAGCCCGTTGATCCGGAAGATCGACAACGGCGCGAGCGGCGCAGGCTGTCGGCGCTCGTTGGCGACGAAGGCCGCGAGGACCACCACGGCGCCGACCAGCACGCCGATCGTCTGCGCACTGCCCCAACCCTCGATCGGCGCGCGCACGAGCCCGTAGACGAGCAGAAGCATCCCGCCCGTGACGAGCGCGGCGCCGAAGGCGTCGAAGTTCACGAACCGCCGCCGGACGGGGTCGCCCTCGACCAGCCGAAAGATCGGCGGGAGTAGAAGTGCACAGGCGATCGGGTTGACGAACATCACCCAGCGCCAGCCGGCGCCCTCTACCAGCGCGCCGCCGAGCAGGACGCCCGCGGCGGACGCGATGCCGCCGGTGCCGCCCCACGCGCCGAGCGCCGTGTTCCGGTCTTTCCCCTCCGCGAACTTCGTCGTCAGGATCGAGAGCGCGGTGGGAAGGGTGAGCGCAGCGCCGAGCCCCTGCGCGAGGCGCGCGCCGACGAGGACACCCGTGCTCTGGGCAAATCCCCCGACGAGCGACGAGATCGCGATGACCACGATCCCTGTGACGAGCACGCGGCGACGGCCGAGCAGGTCGGCGAGGCGCCCGCCGAGCAGCATGAAACCGCCGTACGTGAGCAAGTATCCGCTCGGGATCCACGTCAGCCCGTCGACGGAGAAGCCGAGCGACCGGCGGATGGACGGCAGGGCGACGTTCGTGATCGACCCGTCGACGAAATCGAGGAAGGCGATCCCGCACAGGAGCGCGAGCGTGAGCTTGCCCCGGCGGGTCGCGAGAAACGATGGTTCTTGTGCTGCGGTGAGCATGGTCTGTCTCCTTGCGATCGGTCTCTACGAGCCGACGGATCGCAGGCAGGTTTCGTGACCGGCTCCCGTTGTCACGTTTTTGGGTGTCCGTACGTCGTCAGGGTGAGATGAACGATCGCGATCTCCTCGCAGAGCAGTTCGAGGCTGAGCGCCCCCAGCTGCGCCGCATCGCGTACCGCATGCTGGGCACGCTCGACGAAGCCGACGACGCCGTGCAGGAGGCATGGATCCGGCTCAGCCGCACGGACGACTCCTCGGTCGAGAACCTCGGCGCCTGGCTGACGACGGTGGTGAGCCGTGTGTGCCTCGACATGCTCCGCACGCGGCGGTCGCGCCGCGAAGAGTTCGTCGGCTCGTGGATGCCCGAGCCGATCGTCGCGGTAGACGGCGCGCCGACCCCGGAGGAGGAAGCGCTGATCGCCGACGGTGTCGGCCTCGCCCTCTACATCGTGCTCGAGACGCTCGCACCCGCCGAGCGTCTCGCCTTCGTTCTCCATGACATGTTCGCGCTGCCGTTCGACGAGATCGCCCCGATCGTCGGCCGCACCCCCGAGACGGCGCGCCAGCTCGCGAGCCGCGCGCGCAAGCGCATCCAGGGCGCAAAGCTGGAACCGGACGTGGAGCTCGCCGAGCAGAAGCGCGTCGTGGACGCCTTTCTCTCCGCCGCTCGCGACGGCGACTTCGACACCCTGCTCGAGCTGCTCGATCCCGGGGTCGTGCTGCGCGTGGATGCGGGCCCCGGCAGCCCCCTTGCCCAGCCGCCCATCGTCGGCGCAGCGCAAGTTCTCGCGGAGGCGAAGAAATGGTCCGCGATGGCGCCCCACAGCCGGCCGGCGATCGTCAACGGCGTCGCGGGTGCGGTCGTCGGACGGCCCGACGGGACGGTGTTCTCGGTCGTCGCGCTCACGATCGTGAATGGGCGGATCAACGCGATCGACTTCGTCGCCGACCCGGCGAAGCTTGCCCACGTCAGGCTTCAGCGCGCGTGAGCTCGACCGCGTCGCGGGCCTCCTGTTCGTAGACGTTGTTCGCGTACCCCCAACGCACGTAACTGAGCGGCATCGCGAGCGGATGGTGCTGCATCTGCCAGACGTGGCAGAGCTCGTGGACGACGAGGTCTTCGGCAGGATCGGCGTCGCGCACCAGGATCGTCCCGTGCAACGCGAAGCCGTCGAATCGCCTGAGCCACGGCAGCACGAAGAACCACGGAGCGTGGAGCAGCCGGATCTTCTCCACCCGGACCGGTCGCGGATACCAGTCGAGCCGGTCGAGCCGCGCCTTGGCGCGGACGACCGGGAGAGGCGTCACCCCGTGGTGTCGGGTGTCAACTCGAGCGCCGCCGTGCCGTCGCCGGGCAAGGTCTGGTAGTCGGTTGTGTAGACGCGCGCTCGGGTCAGCGCCGCGACGTGGCCCCCGTCGGGCACTCCCGAACCGAGCAGGATCTGCTGCGGCTCGAGCGTTCGGACGAGCGGGAGGTGGAGGTTCGGCTTCACATCCGTCCGCGCGATGAACACCGCGGTCGCCGCCGCGTTCGGGTTAGCAGGCGGCGGGAGGTACGTGACCACCGCGTCCACGCCGGGAACGTACTTGAGCGTGTAGAGGGCGAGCTCGAGCGCTTCCCGGTGAAACAGCCCGGCCGGATCGGCCGCGCTCGCGGTCGACACGCCGCAGTTCTGCTGGGAGTCGACGAAGCCGCACATGCTGTAGGCGACGGTCGATTCGGGGTGGTAGAAGGTGAAATCGCCCTGTTCGTGCTGGCCCGTCGAGGAGTCAGCTCGCACGGCGATCAACGAGATCGGAATCTGGACGGCCTGCTGCTGGCCGGAGCTCGACTGGACGATCTGCGGCGCATCGAGTGCGCTGGGGAAGACGGTGACGAGCCTGCTCGCGGTCGACTGCTTGTACTCGGACGAGACCCGCGTCGCGATCTGGAGCTTCATGGCGAGCGGGGAGCCGGTCGGCACGAACGTCGACCAGCGCGGTTGCTTGGCGGTGTGGAGGTGTACGAGGATCAAGACCAACGCTGCGACGCCCGCGATGGCGACCATGACGAGAATCGCGTAGGCGAAGGAGAAACGGGTGTAGTACGCGGAGGCGTGCGCCCGCTCGGCGCGACTCGTCGTCGCTCGCTCGGCCGCCGTAGCCGGCCGATGAGCCGCTACATCGTCGGCCACGTCTCCTCCTTCGTGTAGTCGAGCTCCGGCTGCACCAGCGCTTGCGCGTCGAGGAGGTTCACCAGCTCGTCGCCGTACAGCTCGCGCTTCTCCGCCAGGCGGGTCGCGATCTCCTCGACGGCAGCCCTGTTGGCGCCGATGAGGTTCACGGCCGTGACATAGGCCTGCCCGAGGATCTGCGCGGCAACCGCCTGCTTGAAGGGATCGCCGAGAATCGCCGCGATCGGGTCGGCGTGGAAGTCGGCGCTGCCGCGGGTGCGGTTCATCAGCGTCCGGCCGATCCGCTCGAAGCGCTTCAGGATCTGCTCGCGAACCTCGTCCGGGTCCTCGCCCTTCGGCACGTTCCCGTTGAGCTCGAAGCGAAGGGGGCGCATGCCCGCAGTGCCGACCATCCAGGCCACCGTGTCGGTCGCCGTCTGTAGGTCACCCCCGACGCCGCCACTGTTCTCGCCGTAGAACACGTTCTCGGCCGCCATCGCGCCGAGCACGTGGATGAGCGATCCCATCTCCTCGTGCTGCCAGCGGCTGAAGCGCTCCTCACGCTCGAAGGTCTGGTGGTGACCGAGCGCTCCGCCTCGCATGCGCGTCGAGAGGCGGCTCGACTCCAGATCGGGTCGATAGACGTGAGCGGTCACGGCGTGACCCGCTTCGTGGATCGCGACCGCGCGCAGCTCGTGGGCGGGGTAGGTGACGTTGACCGCCGTGCCCGACTCGAGTGTCGTCATCGCCTGGACGAGATCGGCCCAGCCGAACGAGATCTTTCCCTCGTGCTGGGCGTTCGTCAGCGCCATCGAGCAGACCTGGTCGATCATCGCCGGCGAGTAGCCGTTCGTGATCCGTGCGATCTCGTCGCGACGCTGGGGCCCGTCGAGATCGGCGTCGTGCGCCACCTTGCCGAGGTAGAGGTCGAAGACGTCTTTCCGGTCGTCCTTCGTCGGCGTGCGGAACGAAACGTGCCGGCCCATCCGCCCCGGCCGCGTCAGTGCCGGATCGAGCCGGTCGAGCGGCACGTTGGTCGCGCCGATGAAGTAGATCTGCTCGCCGCCCGGGCGAGCACGCGGGATCCGCAGTGACCACGTTCCCAGGCGGCGCGGCACGAGGTAGGAGGCGTCGAGCAGGGTGTTGATGCGGTTCGTCAGGACCCGGCGCAGGAACGGCGGGCTATCGATGCCGTCCATCACGACGAGCAGCTGATTGAGCGCCAGTTGGCCCCCGCCGCCCATCCCCCCCATGATCCCGCCGGGAAACTGGTTGACGATCCGGTCGACGATCGGGTTCGTCCAGCGCGACGGCGCTCGCTGCTCGAACAGCCGGTCACGCCATCGCTGCGTCTCGACGACGATGTCACCAGACGGGTTCTGCGCTCCCCATGGCCCGTAGAACGAGAAGTCGCTGACATCACGCCAGGAGTACGGGTCGCTGGCCGGTGCCATCTGCTGCACCGCCTGGCGCCGCATGCCGACTGCGTCGATCTCGTCGATGAAGACGATGCACTGGCCGCCCCACTTGCGCGCGAGCTTCTTCGCCCGGCGTGCGAGCACGCGCACCACGATCGCGTCGATCCCGATGAAGGTCGCAGCGAAGCCCGAGCCGGGCATGGAGACGAACGGCGAGTTGAACCCGGTTGCGAGCGCCTTGGCGAGCATCGTCTTGCCCGTTCCCGGAGCGCCGAGGAAGAGCAGGCCGCGTTCGCGCTTGCCCCCCGCCCGCTCGAACGCCTCGCCCGACTGCCAGATCGAGACGACGCGTCGCACCTCTTCCTTCGCCTCCGCCTGGCCGCGGACGTCCTCCATCTTCACGCCCCATTCGGCGTCACCCGGCTCGAAGGCGCGCATCTGCGTCAAGTTCATGAGCAGCAGTGGGCCGAGGAGGATCGCGAAGTTCGCGATGAAGAGGAAGAAGACGGAGACGACCTGGATCCAGAAGAGCGCATTGCCGAAGATGCGCCCAGCGCCGTGACCCATCGAGTTCAGCCCACCGATCCACGAACCGCCGCGGAACAACCAGACGACGGTGATGACCAGGGCGAATGCGATGCCGGCTCGCAGCCAGAAGTGCCAGAACCACGCGCGCCGTCGTCCGAGCACGTCGTCCTCGCGATGCTGCTGGCTCTCGAGCCCGAAGAGGCTTGGCCACGGAATGAACCGCCGGAACAGCAGGTCGACGAGTCCGCGGAACACGACGACGAGCAGGAGCGTGACCACGAGGGCCTTCCACAGCGGCCAGTGGTCCTGGCGCATGAAGAGCGCGACGAGCGCCGGGCTCGTGAGAAGGGCGACGAAGGTCGCTGCGCGGGTCAGCTTCCGCCAGCTGGAAGCGAGCTCGCGGTGGATCGCGCTCGACGCGAACTCTCCGCCGGCTGCGGGCTGAAGCGAACCAGGAGCGAGCGTCGGGTCGAGCCCGGTCATGGCTTTCGGCGGAGGAGAACGCGCATGTAATGACTTTCGACGAGTTTCGGGGTCGTCGGTTTGCGGCCAGCTGTCGTGGCCCCGGCCTCAGGCGATAGAAACCCAGCGCGAGGACATCTACTCCGTCAGCCCTGCGTCGTGCGCGCCGACGTTGCAGCCAGTGACGAAGCCGCGCATGTCCGCCTTGGTCTTTAGTCGGCCCGCGTTACGCAGGCGTTTGGAGCGGGCTCGGCAGCCCAATGCCTCACCCGTCAGGACGGCGTTGTAGCCGATCCCGTAGCCCTGCTTGTAGGCGTGCGTCTGATCGACCGCCTTCTGCTGTGTCGAGCTGGGCGTAGTCCCGCCACAGGCGGCGATGACTCCGACCAGCGGAATCAACGCGGCGAGGAGACGGTTTCTCCCACACATGACTGGCGCAAAGCTAACCGTCACCGCTGCCACCGCCGCTTGCTCCGGTCTGTTCAGTAGTTGTCGCGATCGTGATCGTTACCCGCGAATGGGTCGTCCGGTCCCCCCGGTCCGAGAAACTCGCGATGCCGGACGCGCACGGCGACCTCGCTCCGGCGGCCGGGAGCCGCTGCGACCAGCGCCATCCACCAGACGGCCGCCAGTACTGCGAACGGGACGATCAGCAACGCTGCACCCGCAAGTCCCGGCGTTGCGATCACCGCAAACACTGTGATTGCCATGAAAGACAATGCAAGGGCCCTCACCATTTCGCACGCCTCCTGACGCTTTCGGGATCGACACGAGTGCCAGCGGCCGCCTGCCAGTCATTCAGCGCGATCGTGTCACCCAGGTCGTAAGCGGCGACGACGCGGAGAAGAGCATCGACACGTGCCAATGGCTCAAGTTCCTCGAACGGCAGGTCGACGTCGATCACATCGTTCAGCGGTCGCTCGCCGGCTCTGTTCTGGTTCATCGGGACCCCCGATCCTGAGCTGTTTCGCCTGAGCGTTCAGACGCCGGCGCAGCGCGAGTCCTTCCCGAGTACGGGTGCAGTTCGGGAAGGGTTCGCGCTTCTTGGCGTCCTCGATGGTGAGAGATCACTCGTCGAGGAGGTTCAAGATGGAAGTCTCGAGCAAGGACACGCAATCGATCGGCACGCCTAGCGGCCGAGTTCGCCCAGCGGCGCCCGAGCGCGCGCAGCTGCCTGCGGCCGATCGGTCGACGAGCTACTGGTCGTCGGCGGCACTGGCGGCGAGGTTCCTGGGGGCGCTTTCGCTCCTCGCTGTGGGTGCGGTGCATCTACAGCAGTACGAGTACCTCTATTCAGCGATCTCGACGATCGGGACGTTGTTCCTGCTCAACTTCGCTGGCGCGACGGCTCTCGGACTGGGACTGCTGGCGCCGATCGAGCGGTTGCTCGGCCGCGTGGGCGGATTCGTCGTGGCTCTGCTGGCGCTTGGCGGGGTCGGGCTGGCCGGCACGGCGTTCACCTTCTTGCTGGTAGCCGAGCGGACGCCTCTATTCGGGTTTCAGGAGCCGGGCTACGATCCGCCCGCGCTGATGGCGTCCCGCATTGCCGAGCTGGTCACGATGGGGCTGTTGGGCAGCTTCCTCGCAGTGCGGCTCGCGAGCCGAAGCTCCGCGCGGCGCTGGTAGCGGAGCCGGTGTGGTGTCATGTAGGCGGTGAGTGACGTGGTTGGACGGTTAAGCAGCCGGGAGATGGCAGAGCTGTGTGCGCTCGCCGACGGGACGCTTCCTGCGGAGCGACGCGACGAGATCGAGACACGCGTGGCCGCCTCGCCCGAGCTGCAGGAGCTGCTCGAGCGGCAACGACGTGCGGTCCTCGCGGCACAGACGCTGGAGGCCGAAGAGGTGCCGGGGCCGTTGCGGGCGGAGGTCGAGGCTCGGGCGCGGACGCTCGGTGCGAGACGGGGAAGACCCCGCCGCCGGGTGGCGCGGCTCGCTCTCGCCGGCGCTGCCGCAGTTGTCGCCGCGGCGGTGGCCGCCGTCGTCCTGAGCGGCGGGCCGGGAGCGCCGACCGTTGCCGATGCTGCACGTCTCGGAACGCATCCACCCACGGAGCCCGCGCCGCCGCCGACGGGAAAGGCGGGGACGAAGCTGGCGCTCGCGGTCGAGGGGGTCCCCTTTCCGAACCTCACGCGATTTGCCGGTTGGAGGGCTGTCGGCGCACGGCACGCCCGCATCGGCGGCCGCGACGCGACCGTGGTCGTCTACCGCAAGGGCGGCAGGCGGCTCGGTTACGTGATCGTCGCCGGCGCCGGACTCGCCCGCCCCTCTGCAGCGCAAGCGACGGTGATCCGCCGGGCCGAGTATCAGACCTTGCCGTTCAACAACCGGCTCGCGGTGACGTGGCGGCGCGAAGGACATACCTGCGTACTGATCGGGCAGGCGACGCGGCGGGAGCTGCTCAGACTGGCGAGCTGGCCGCTTACTGCTCCTCACCGCTGAGCTTGCGTGCGACACGGTCGCGGGCGCGAAAGAGCCGGCTGGTGAGCGTGCCTTCCGGAACGCCCAGAGCGCGGGCGGCTTCGGGGTAGGAAAGGCCGGTGACGTCGACTGCGACGAGGGCATCGCGGAACTCCTGCGGCAGTTCGGCAATCGCCGCGTAGACCTGGCGTGTCTCGGTCTCCTCGGCGGGATCGTCGCTCGCGCGCACGCCCAATCGGCTTTCGTCGAGTAGCTCGGTCGTCACGGGCCGACGCCCTTCGGTGCGGCGCTGGCTGATCAGCGTGTTGCGCAAGGCGCGCAACAGGTAGCCGACCTCGTCCTCGCCGCGGATCAGGCGTGGCCGCGCGAGCACGCGCGCATACGTCTCCTGGACGAGGTCCTCGGCTTCCTCGCGAGAGCGCGTCCAGGCGCGGGCGGCACGGTACAGGCGTGGAAGGTGCTCGGCCGCGCGCTCGGGATCGAGTCTGCGGGGGGTGCGCATCAGCGCCGGGAAGGAGTCGGCGCTGGCCGGTGTCGGTCCCCGCTCAGGACACGTGCCCGGGAGACGCGGAAGTCGTCCATCCGGGAACGATCGCGCATCTGGGGGGTTCCCCGCGCCGCCGCGACGGCCTTACCGGGTCGGGAAGGAATCGACCCAGGTCGGCGTCGGTCAACGGGTGAAGGCAATGCGATCCAGATGAGGAGGTTCACACCGTGAGACGATTGCTCGTCATTGGCGTGATCGTGGCCGTCGCGGCTGTGGTCGGCGTCGCAATCGCGATTGCAGCCACGGGTGGCGGCGGGAACGATTCGACTTCCGGCGGCGCGACAGTATCGGTCGAGAAGATCGGCGGCGCAGGTAGCGTGCTGGTCGACTCGAAGGGCCGGCCGCTGTACCGCAGCGAGCAGGAGCGAAACGGCATGGTGCTCTGCACCGGCGCCTGCCTGTCCTTCTGGCAGCCCCTGACCGTCAGCGGTACTCCGAAAGGGCACTCGCTGTCGGGGAAGCTCGCTGCGGTGAAGCGACCCGACGGCGGCCGCCAGGTGACCTACAACGGCCGGCTGCTGTACAGCTTCAAGCTGGACAAGCCGGGCAAGGCCGCCGGCGACGGCTTCAAGGACGCGTTCGGCGGCCAGAAGTTCCGCTGGCACGTCGTCCATCCCGTCGGCACCAAGGCATCGGGATCGACGAAGTCGACGCCCACGCCGACCTATACCTATCCGGGTTACTGAGTGGCGCGCGCTCCCGGCACGGGACGCAGTCGGTGGTCCGTGCCGGGTGGCGCCCACTCCTGATCGCTGCGATCGGGGTGGCTGACGGACGCCGCTGGTAATTACGCCTCCACGGCGACTACCCAGACGCAGGAAGGCACTCGCGCTTGATCGCCGTTGCGTGCGACGGCTGCGTTCCACTCTCGGTTCAGAGCCCGTGCAGTAGACACGCGCATCCCGTCCCGTGATGATTGCGACGTGTCGTCGACCCTTCCGACCGGCGTCGTGACTTTTCTCTTCACGGACGTCGAGGGTTCGACGAAGCTTCTGCACGAGTTCGGAGACGCGTATGCAGGCGCCCTCCACGAACATCGGCGACTCCTGAGGGAGTCGTTCACGGCGCACGACGGCGCCGAGGTGGATACCCAAGGTGACGCCTTCTTCGTCGCGTTCGCCCGTGCATCGGATGCGGTCGCTGCAGCCGCTGGCGCGCAGGTGGCGCTTTCAGGCGGTCCGATCAAGGTGCGGATGGGGCTGCACACGGGTGAGCCCCGGCTCACCGACGAGGGGTACGTCGGCCTCGACGTCCACAAGGGAGCCCGAATCGCGGCCGTTGGCCACGGTGGGCAGGTGCTCCTGTCGGGGGCCACCCGGGCCCTCATCGATGCTGACGTGCGCGATCTCGGCCCGCACCGTCTCAAGGACCTGAGCCTCCCAGAGCGCATCTTCCAACTCGAGATCGAGGGGCTCCCCTCCGAGTTCGCGCCTCTGAAGACGCTCGAAGCGGGCATCCGCAACCTCCCGGCTCCGCGCACCTCGTTCGTGGGTCGGACCGACGAGCTTGCCTCGATCGATCGGATGCTCGACGAGCCTGACTGCCGGCTGCTGACGCTGGTCGGGCCGGGCGGTGTCGGCAAGACGAGACTGGCGCTCGAGGCAGCCGCTCGCAGGATCGACCGCTATCAGCATGGCGTTCACTTCGTCCCGCTCGTCGGGGTTCCGGCACCTGACCTGTTCGCACCCGCCCTTGCCGAGAGCCTGCAGTTCCAGGTCGACAACGCGCACAGCGCGATCCCTGCCCGCGACCAGCTGGTCGACTTTCTGCGCGAGCGGTCAACTCTGCTCGTGCTCGACAACTTCGAGCACCTGCTAGACGCGCGGGACGTGCTCAGCCAGGTCATCGAGCAGGCTCCTCAGGTGGAGCTGTTGACGACCTCTCGAGAGCGCCTCCAGCTGCAGAGCGAGTGGGTGCTCGACGTGGACGGGCTCGCGAACGGAAGCGGCAATGGGAGCGCGGGCGGCGGCGCCGCGGTGCGCCTGTTCGTCGATCGTGCGCGTCAGGTCGACCGCGGATACGCACTAACCGACGACGAGCGCCCGCACGTGGAGCGTCTGTGTCGCCTCGTGAGCGGGATGCCGCTCGGTATCGAGCTCGCGGCGGCCTGGGCCTCGACCCTTCCGTGCAGCGAGATCGCGGACGAGATCGAGCGGAACCTCGGTTTCCTGGAGACGTCGATGCAAGACGTCCCGGATCGCCACCGCAGCCTCCGCGCCGCGTTCGATCAGTCGTGGGGGCTCCTCTCTGACGACGAGCGGCGGGTTTTCTCGCGCCTCGCAGTCTTTCGTGGCACGTTCGCGCGGGATGCCGCGGCGGCGGTGGCCGGAGCGCGTCTGGCTGAGCTCCACTCGCTGGTGAGCAAGTCACTCGTGCGGCGAACCGGCGTCGGCCGCTTCGAGTTGCACGAGCTGCTTCGCCAATACGCCGCCGAGCGGCTAGCGGCAGAGGACGCAGAGCTCGCGGACGCGCGAGAGAGCCACGCGCGCTTCTACGTCGAGATGGTCGCCGAGCGGGCCGACGTGCTACTCGGCGAAAACATGATGGAGGCGCGTGACGAGCTTCGCGTGGAGATCGACAACCTCCGAGCCGCCGCGGAGTGGGCCGTCGCAAACTGGAGTGAGGGCGACGCGCGGGCCGTTCTCTCGCCTCTCCAGGCGTTCTTCTGGGCGCACGACTGGCATGAAGGCTCCCAGACGTTCGCCCAGCTGGTCGAGCTGCTCGAGCCCACACCGCGCGGGCCGGTCGATGCTCGGAACGCGAGCAACATATTGCTCTGCGCTCTCGCGTACCAGACGTATCTGGGCAGCGCGCTCGGCTATGACGAAAGGCTGGACGCGATCGCGCGAGCGTGTCTGCCGGTGCTGCGCGAGCGACGTTTGACCAGAGAGCTCGGCGTCTGCCTGCTGGCGCTCGGCACGAACGACTGTTATCGCGACGTCTACACGGAGTCGGCAGTCAGTCTGGAAGAGGCAGTCGACGTCGCTCGATCGGTCGGCGATCACCTAATCGTCGCGGGTTCGCTTTCGTGGCTCGGCTTCGTCCGGCTCCTCCTCGACGACCTGAACGGGGCGCGAGAGGCCTTCGAGGAGTGTCGCGAAGTCTCGGCAGAGCTAGGCGGGTCCTTGATGCTCGGCTTCGCGATCAGCAAGCTCGGGCTGTTGGCGGATGCCGAGGGTGACTATGCGACGGCGATCCGTCTGCACCTCGAGGCCCGCGAGCTCTTCGCGAGAGCAGGCGACGACGCTGGGGCGGGATACACGCAGAGCCGTGCCAGCATGAGCGCCTACTGCCTCGGCGAGTACGAGCAGGCGCTGGAGCACGCGCTCGCAGGGTACGAGGGATTTGAGCACGCAAATCACCGCTGGGGTATGACGGCCGCCCTCTGCAGGCTTGGCTTCGCGGCTGCGGCGCTCGGACGCTTCGACGAGGCTCGCGAGCACCTGCGCGGCGCGGTGGAGCTCGCGCGAGCGATGCAGGCGACGTCACTTCTCCTCCACGCGCTCAGTGGCGTCGGCGTGCTCCTTGCCCGGGAAGGGAAGGATCGCGGAGCGGCCGAGGTTCTGTTCTTCTCACTGGGGCACGAGGCGATGCCGGCGACGTACCGGCAGGTGGCGGAGCCGACCCTCGAGGAGCTCCAGGCGAGGCTCGACCCCGAAGAACTAGCGTCGGCGCGTGAGGTCGCTACCGGACTGGATCTGGACGAGCTCGTCTCCGAAACGCTGGCGGACCCGGTGCGGTAGCCGCGGCAGTATCGGCTCCATTTGCTGCCCGGCCTTGTCCGCTCCGTCACCGGGCAACGCATGCCGCCTTATGCAGGCACCTCGAAGGCGGGAGCAACGGGACTCGAACCCGCTGGCGGGCCGGACTTCGGGGAGACGGCGCCCTCGTGACCGCGCGCCGCTTCTGCGTCAGCGAGACATGGACCGTGGACGGCCGACAGTCGCGGCTGCTCGCAATGGGTGCTCAGATCTCCGCTCCGAGGGTTTGGTGTAGACCTCTATGAAGCCTTGTCGCCAGCTCGGGTGGCGCGGCGTCCAGCCCAGCTCGCGCTTGGCTTTCACGTTGGAGGCGCCGCGCGCCTCGGTGGACATCACAACGACCGTCTCGCCTGCGAGCAGCCGCGCCAGCCAGGTGGGGACATGCCGGGGCGGCTTGGCCCCGAGCGCTTGGGCGAGCTCGGGCAGCCACTCGCGCACCGGTGCCGGATCGTCGTCGACGATGTTGTAGATCGCCGGCCGCTCGTGTTCGAGTGCGAGCACGGTTGCCGCGGCGGCGTCCTCGAGGTGGATCCAGGAGGTGATGCCGCCGCCGTCGCCGATGATCGGGTACCGCCGTTCACGCACCGGCTCGATCAGGCCGTCGTTGGCTGCGCCGTAGAAGGCGCCGTAGCGCAACGCGATCCCGCCGAAGTCGGTGACCGCCTGCTCAAGGTAGGTCATCGCGGCGGCGCTCTGCTCGAAGCCTTTTGGCGGCGTGGGGTCGAGATCGTCCTCCGTCTTGACCGGCCCGCCCTCGCGGGCGTACCGGAAGGGTGCGAAGCTCTGCGCGACGAACCGGCGCACGCCGCCCTCGCGCGCGGCCGCCAGTAGCGCGTCGGTGCCCTTCGTTCGCAGCTCGCTCGTCATGGCGAGCACCTTGTTCATGTTGCGGCTGAACTTCGCATTGGCCAGCGCGGTTGCCTGGTGCACGATCGCCTCGGGCTCGTTCTCGAGCACGGCCTCGCGCACCGCAGGAGCGTCGAGCAGATCGAGCATCACCGGCCGCGCGCCCAGCGTTTGTAGCCGCTCTGCGCTCGCCGGCGAGTTGTGGGTGCCGATCACGTAGTGGCCGGCCTCGATCAGCTGGGGAACGAGTCGTGTGCCGATCGCACCGCTCGCGCCTGCGACAAAGACCTTCATGCTGTCCTCCTTCTCTTGTCGTTGCGTTTAGATCACGCGATAGAGCTCCTATGCGATTGCTTCGGACCGGTGAGCCGCCCGCGGCCGAGGCACAGGCTCTCTCCAAGCCACGCGTGGTGTCCGGCGGCTACCTCGAACTGGAGCGCGATCCGCATGTACTGATCGGCGAACTCCGTCGCCTCGCCGGAGGCGAGGGCGGCGAGGAAGCGCTCGCTTGGACGGATGAGCGCGAGGTAGCGAAACAGGATCGCCTTACCGTCGTCAGCAGTTGCGCAATCGGCGGGGTCACGCCGCTTCGAAGAGGCCGGGCTCGTAGTGCCCCGGCTCGACGCGGGCGGTGATCATCAGTCGATTCCAGGCGTTGATCGCCGTGATCGCGAAAACGAGCTGGGCAAGTCCCTCCGGCGTGAAAGCAGCCTCTGCCGGCTGCCAGACGTCGTCCGGCACGTCGCTATCCGAGATCAGGGTCATTGCCTCGCAGAGCGCGAGTGCTGCCCGCTCACGTTCGCCGTAGAGCGGGCTCTCGCGCCAGGCGGCAAGCGAGTACAGCCTCTCCTCGCTCTCGCCGGCGGCACGAGCGTCCTTCCAGTGCATGTCGATGCAGAACGCGCAGCCGTTGATCTGCGAGGCGCGCAGTGCGACCAGATCGCTGAACGGGCGCTCGAGCTCGATCGACCGCTCGAGGCGGTACATGGCGGCGTACTGCCTGGGCGCCTCCTCTGCCAACTGGACTCGCCGGGCCGGAATGGTCTTGTTCATCGTCGTTCTCCCTTCTCTCGTTGTCGTTCTGCTGGGGACGATCGCCATCTCGCCGCCGACAACCACCGTGAGTGCGTGTTCGCCACTCATGCGGCAACCGCCATTTCCGGCTTCGGCTCGCCCGTCGCAGATTCGGCCTCGACGAAGTCGCGCTCGCGGATCAGCAGGAAGCTGGTCGCTGCGGCCGCGAAGCCGATGATCGCGGCGACGAGCAGGATCGTGTTCAGGCCGCCGACAAGCGCGGCGTGTGCGCTTTCCGCGACGAGGCCGCGGAGCGGCGGCGGAGCCTGCTGGATCGCCTGTGCTGCGCCGCCGCCCGCGATCGCGTGCGCGATCGAGTGCCCGTGACCGGCGAGCGCGGTACCGCTCAGCCGGTCGACGACGGAGGAGCGGACGTGCGAGGTGAGGATCGTGCCGAAGCCGGCGACGCCGGTCGCAACGCCGACCTGTCGCAGAGTCGAGTTGATGCCGGAGGCCATGCCGGCGCGGGCGGGCTCGACTACGCCGACCGCGGTCGAGACGAGCGGCGTGCCGACCAAGCCGCCGCCGGCGCCGCTGACGATCATCCCGGCGAGCAGGTGCGTCCAGTTCGAGCTCGGCGTCAGGCCGCGCATCAGCAGCAAGCCACCACCGACGAGCAGGAAGCCCGCACCGATGAGTCCGCGCCGCGGTACGTGCGAGGTCAGGCGGCCGGCGATGCCGGCGGCGACGAAGATCGCGCATGTGAACGGCAGGAAGCGAATGCCGGTCGCGACGGCGGAGAAGCCGAGGCTGTCCTGCAGGTAGATGGTGAGGTAGGTGAGCTGCGAGTAGAGCGCGCCGTTTAGTACGAGGGCGGCGAGGAGGCCGCCGCCGAAGGTCGGCACGTGCAGGAGCGAGAGGTCGAGCATTGGGTCCGCCTGCACGAGCTCGGCGACGAGGAAGACGACCAGTAGGGCGGCGCTTGTGGCGAGCGAGGCGATCACGGTCGCCGAGTTCCAGCCGTCTCGCTGGCTTTCGATCAGGCCGAAGACGAGCCCGGCGAGCGCGGCGCTGAAGGTGACGAACCCGATCCAGTCGGGGCGATGCGCCTGAGGGTTGCGCGACTCGTCGACGCGCAGCAGCGTCAGCGTCAGCGCTACGGCGCCGATCGGGATGTTCACGAAGAAAATCCAGCGCCAGGACAGGTCGGTCGTGAGCACACCGCCCAGCACCGGCCCGATCGCCACCGAGACCCCGGTGGTCGCACCGAAAATGCCGAGCGCGACGCCACGCTCGCGGCCATGGAACGCCTGCGCCAGCAGCGCCAGGGAGGTCGCAAACATGATCGCTCCACCGATCCCCTGTGCTCCACGTGCGATCGTCAGGAAGAGCGAGCCGGTTGCGAGCCCGCACAGAAGCGACCCAGTGGTGAAGAGCACGATGCCGCCCGCGAACAGCAGCCGCCGGCCAAACAGGTCGGCCAGCGAGCCGGCGGTGAGCAGGAACGCCGCCAAAGCCAGTGCATAGGCACTGACCACCCACTGCAGATCCGACAACGAGGCGTGGAAGGCGCGCTCGATGTCGGGCAGTGCGACGTTCACGATCGTCAGGTCGAGCAGGAGCATGAAGACGCCGGCGCAGACGGTCGCGAGCGTCCACCACTTGCGAGTCCCTGCGAGGTCTGAGCTTTGCATGTCGTCCGTCCCTTCGAGGTCGATCGACAGCCCCAGACGAAGACGGCCCGCCAGCTGTGACATTTCGATCGCCTGATCGAGGTGTCACAGGAGATGCGGTTCTTTCGTCTTGGGGCATATGCAGCGCAAGCCGTTGAATGGGAGACTTGCCGTGGCCGAGAGCTACGAGGATCTGCGCCCGCTGCTGTTCTCGATCGCCTACCGGATGCTTGGAAGCGTCAGCGAGGCCGAGGACATCGTTCAGGAGAGCTTTCTCCGCTATCAGCGCGCATTGTTCGAACAGGACACAGAGATCGACTCGCCGAAGGCCTACCTCACCGCAGTTACCACGCGGCTCGCGATCGACCACTTGCGGTCTGCGCGGGTTCGCAAGGAGACCTACATCGGCGAGTGGCTTCCCGAGCCGCTGCTGACCGACGAGCGGTCTCCGGACGGTGCACGGTTTGCCGAGGACGCCGATTCGCTTTCGATGGCGTTCTTGCTCCTTCTCGAGCGCCTTTCGCCGGTCGAGCGCGCGGTCTTCCTCCTGCACGACGTCTTCGACTACGGCTACGACGAGGTTGCCGAGATCGTCGACAAGAGCGAGGACAACTGCCGCCAGCTGGCCGTCCGCGCCCGGCGTCACGTCGACCAACACAAGCCGCGCTTCGAGGCATCACGCCGAGAGCGCGACCAGCTCGCCACTCGCTTCTTCGACGCTGTCGAGGAAGGGGACATGGACGGTCTGATCCACCTGCTCGCCGCAGACGTGGTCGCCTACGGCGACGGCGGAGGAACCAGCCCGTCCATCCTGCGGCCGGTCTTCGGCCGTGACAAGGTTCTCCGGCTGATGTTGGGTGTCGGCCGGCACTTGCCCGCGATGGGTTTGACGCTGCGGCGGGCCGAGATCAACGGTCAGCCCGGCGTCATGCTCCTCGCCGCCGACGGCCGTCTCATCAACGTGATCACGATCGATGTCGCCGACGGCGTGGTGCAGACGGTGCGCATGATCGTCAACCGCGAAAAGCTCCGCCACCTCGGGCCACTCGCCGACCTCGGCGTACTTCGCGGCGCGAGACGAACCCCACGGCCTGATTCCATCGCTGGGCCTTGAGCCGCTTTCTCGAGGAAGCTCGCCCGCTGCCCGCTACGGAACCCGTCCGCATAGGCAGCCGTGACAACCTTTCCCTGGCGCGCGCGGAGAAGTTGTCCGACTACGCTCGGGAATCCTGTGCCGGGTCCGAGCGGCGGGCGGAGACGTCCTCGTCGGAGCAGAAGCCGCTGCCGTTCCTTTTCAGGCAGAGCAGGCCGAGCAGCGCATTCTCTCGGCTTGTGACCGCGAGGCGCTGTCGGCCGTTGCGGCGCATGTCCATCTGGACTGCTTCGAGCGGGGCGTGAGGGGAGATAGTCCGTCCCTCGAGCTGGGCGCGTGTGAGGGCGAGCGTCCGGTCATCGGTCGCTCTGTCGAGGTCGGGGCGCTCGACGGCTCCGACTAATACCCCGCATTCGACGAGCAGTGCCATGTGCACGTGGTCGTCAGCAAAGAAGGCACGTAGCTCTCCGACCGTCGTTGTCCCCCCGTGCGTGGTCGGGCGCGTGACCATCGCGTCTGCGACTGTCAGCTGCCGGCGCCGACGACGAGGGCTTGCGGTGAGGATTGCTTGACCTGGGTCTTGAGCCATTTGATCTGGGTGAGCGTCTCGCGGTGCAGCTCGTCGACGAGCGTGAGCAGCTGGGGGTCGCGAGTCGCCTGGGCGAGCTGGCCGGCGATGATCCAGTGGTAGGACACCTCCTGAGCCTGGAGGTAGAGCTGCCGGAGCGAGCGGAGGAGCAGCAGGCCCGATTCGGGCCGGCGGCCCAGCATCTCGGACAGCTTGTGGCGCAGTGCGGCCGTGCTCGTCTCCCCGACCGTGTCGTCGTCTGCCGGGTCGAGTTCCTGCTCGTGCAGCGCCGCGAAGGGGCGGAGCGCGTCGGCGTGCCTGTGGCACTGCTGGGCGAAGCGCTGGCAGCCGTACCAGACGTCGTGTTCGGCGGCGAGCCTCTCCCCAGCCTTGACGTATTCGTCGGCGAGCTCCTCCTCGGCCTCGTATAGCTCCTTTAGCGCTAGGCCAACCTTGTTCATTCGACACGTTCCTGGGAAGCGATTGCTGGGACGCGCGCTACGCCGCCGCCGTCGGCGACCTTTTCCACGCGCACCGCTGCGGTCTTGTAGATCGGCTGCTTGGAAACCGGGTCCCAGCGAGTGATCGTGAGCTCGTTCGCGGCGCGGGCGCGGCCGTTCGGCTCGCTGCCTTCCGGCTCATCCCAGTAGCCGTAGTGAAAGGGGACGAAGACGACGCCCTCGCGGATGCCGGTGAGACGCGCCGCCGCTTCCACTTTCCCGCGCGCCGACTCGACCGCGACGAGGTCGCCGTCGGCGATGCCGAGCCGCTCGGCGTCCTCGGGTGCGAGTTCGACCCACGGCTCGGGCGCTGCTTTCTGCAGCTCGAGGGTGCGGCCGGTCTTCGTACGGGTGTGCCAGTGGTAGACCGTGCGGCCAGTGTTGAGCAAGAACGGGTATTCCTCGCTCGGTAGCTCCGGCGAGGGGACATACTCGGCGCCTTTGAGGAGAGCGCGCCCCTTAGGGTCGTGGGCGGCGTACTCGTCCGGTTCGTTCTCGGCTCCGGAGATGAGGTCGTGGCCGTACGACTCGCAGTAGTCGGTGTGACTCGGGAACTCGTGGCTGGTGTAGAGACGCTCGCAGCCGTCGGGGAACTCGGCGTTGCAGGGCCACTGAATCCCGCTGCTGCCGCGCAATTGCTCATAGCTCATCCCGCTGTAGTCGCAGGGGCGGCCGGCGCTGACGCGTTTGAACTCCTCGAATGCCTCTTCCGGCGTCGAGAACGGTAGGAGCGGCTCGCCGTCCCTGTCGACGAAGCCCATCCGTCCAGCGTAGTCGACGAACATGTCGAAGTCCGAGCGGGCGTCTCCCGGCGGCTCGACCGCCTTCTCGGAGAGGTGGACCGTGCGGTCGGCGTTGGTGTATGTCCCCTGCTTCTCTCCCCACATGGCGGCCGGCAGCACGACATCTGCGAGCTGCGCCGTCTCGGTCAGGAAGGCGTCGCTCACCACGAGGAACAGCCGCTCCTGGGAGAGGATCGCCCGGATCCGGTGCAGCTCGGGCAGCGAGACGGCGGGGTTGGTAGCGGTGATCCAGAGGAAGCGAATCGAGCCCTCCTCGGCGAAACGGAAGATCTGCATCGCAGGCGTCGGCGGCGCCCAGTGCGGGATCGTCAGCGGGTCGACGTTCCACAGCTGTGCCAGATCGTCGACGTGGGCGTCGTTCTCGAAGTTGCGGAAAGCGGGAAGGGCGCCGTTGGCGCCGGTCTCGCGGGTGTTCTCGGCGGTCGGCTGGCCGTTCATCTGGAACACGGAGCAGCCCGGCTTGCCGATCATCCCGCGCAGCAGGTTGACGTTGTTGATCTGGACGGCGGCGGCGGTGGCCTGGTTCGACTGGTACACGCCCTGCAGGCAGGTCGACACGAGCCGCTCACCCGACCCGAGCAGGCGCGCCGCCTCCCGGATCGCCTCGGCCGAGATACCGCAGATCTCCGCCGCCCGCTCCGGCGGATACTGCGCGACTACTCGCTCGAGCGCATCGAAGCCGACCGTATGCTCCTCGATAAACGCCCGGTCGATCGAGCCGTTCGCGATCAGCTCATGCTGGATCGCGTTCAGCAGCGCAACGTTCGTCCCGGAGCGGATCGGCAGCCAGACGTCGGCCTCGCGCGCCGCCGGCGTCGGCCGCGGATCGACGACAACCAGCTTCGGCCGGTCGGAGCCGTGCAGCCGGTCGAGCATCCGCATCCAAAGAACCGTCTGCGTCTCAGCGACGTTGTGGCCGACCAGGAAGAGCGTGTCGCAGAGGTCGATGTCGGTGTAGGAGCCCGGGTCGCCGTCGCAGCCGAAGCTCTCGATCAAGGCCCACTCCGCGGTGGCCGTGCAGAGGCGGGTGTTGCCGTCAAGGTGGGGCGTCCCGAGACCGGCACGCGCGACCTTCGCTTGCGCGTAGTACTCCTCCGAGAACAGCTGCCCCGAGGTATAGAAGCCGAGCGCGAGCGGTCCCATCGACTCGAGTAGTTCGCGCGAGTGGGCCACAATTAGCTCCATCGCCTCATCCCACGAGGCTTCCCGCAGCTCGCCGTCGCGACGCACGAGCGGGCGCGTCAGTCGATCCGGTGCATTGTTCGCCTGCCAGCCGTACAAACCCTTCGGACCGAGACGGCCATGGTTGACCCGATCATCGCCGCGGCCGCGGACGCCGACGATTCGCCCGTCCGCCACGGCGATATCGAGGCCGCACCCGTTCGAGCAGAGGACACAAGCCGACTGGACCCAACGCTCCACGGTTGTCGCAGGGACTTCCAGATGCGAGTCGACACGCTTCGGCCATTCGCTGCCGCTGGCGAACGGCATTCGTTCGCCCCAGACATCAGCGGTTCGGTTCGCGGCGGTCATCCGATCGGGAGGCGATCTTCCGCGTCGACCGACCGGTAAACGCGACCACGCTGCTCGCCTGCCGGCGCAATCGGGCGCTGCGTTGGGTGCGTTTTCGGGTCGCCAAGCGAGGCTAGAAGTGGCTCATGCCGCGCGCCCTATGGACTGGCTCGATCAGCTTCGGCCTTGTCAATGTGCCGGTTCGGCTGTACAGCGCCGTTTCCGAGCACAAGCTGCAGTTTCATTTCGTGCACGAGAAGGACGAGAGCCCGATCGGCTATCAGAAGATCTGCAAGCTGGAGGAGAAGCCGGTACCGGACAAGGAGATCGTCAAAGCGTTCGAGTATCGCAAGGGCGAGTACGTGTACATGGAAGACGAGGACTTCGAGGCGGCGCGGGTGGAGGGCTACAAGACGATCGAGATCACGGACTTCGTGCCCTACGAGCAGATCGACCCGATCTACTTCGCCCACACCTATTACGCGGGGCCGCAGGAGGGAGCCGAGAAGGTCTACTCGCTGCTCGTGAAGGCGATGGAGGACTCGGAGCTGGCAGCGATCGCCAAGTTCGTGATGCGCGACCGCCAGTATCTGGGCGCGCTGCGGGTGCGTGAGGGGACGATCACGCTCGAACAGCTCCACTTCGCCGACGAGATCCGCTCCGCGAAGGAAATCCGGCCGAAGCCGGCCCGGGTCGAGAAGCGCGAATTGGAGACGGCACAAGAGCTGATCGACAACTTCTCCGGTGACTGGAAGCCCGAGCAATACAAGGACACCTATCGCGACGCGCTCTGCGAGGTGATCGAGGCGAAGCGGAAGGGCGAGGAGATCCACACTGCCGCGCAGCCCGAAGAAGAGGAGCCAACCGACCTGATGGCCGCGCTCCGGGCCAGCCTCGAGGCGCACCAACGCCAACGCGGCGCGAGGCAGCCAAATCGGAGCTCGAACGGCGCGCGCGGCGGCAGCCTCGACAGGCTCTCGAAGAGCGAGCTCGAGGAGCGGGCACGTAAAGCCGAAATCGAGGGCCGCTCGAAGATGTCCAAGCAGGAGCTGATCGAGGCGCTCCGCTCCGCCGCCTGACGACCATCGCCGCCGCCCTCGAGCGGGAACTCGACGCCCTGTACCAGTTGCCGCTCGATCAGTTCACCTCGGCGAGGAATGAGCTCGCGAAGCGCCTCCGCGCCGACGGCCAGGCCGAGCAGGCCGAGCAGGTCAAGGCCCTGAGAAAACCGCCCGTCGCCGTCTGGCTTGTGAACCGCCTGGTGCGCAAAGACGAGCTGGATGTCCAGCGGCTACTCAAAGCTGGCGAGTCGATGACCAAGGCGCAGGCGAAAGTCGCCCGAGGGCAGTCACCCGAAGCATTCCTGGACGCGCGCCGAGAGGAGCAGCGCGCCCTTGAGCGGCTGGTGCGCGCAGCGCAAAGGCTCGCTGAAAGCGAAGGAGTCGGCCGCAGCGCGATCGACCGCGCCATGCAAACGCTCCGCGCTGCGTCGCTGACAGACGAGGGGCGACGATTGCTGAAGCAAGGACGGCTTACCGAGGAAGTGCAGCCACTCGGGTTCGAGGCGCTCGCCGGAATGAACTTCGCGCCTCCGAGGCGACAGTCCGAGCGACCTTTGGCTCAGACCGCGACCCAGGGCGACCATCGCCGGGCGCTGAAGGAGGCGCGCGAGTCGCTCCACGGCCTACGTGTCGAGGAGCGCGAGCTGCGGAACGCGGCTCGCAACGCGGCACACGCGGCTGAGCGCGCGGAGACGGAGGCGCGCAGAAAGCGTGGAGAGGCCGATCACGCCCAAGCGGAGGCAGACGAAGCAAGAGTCCGCGTCAAAGCTGCCGAAGCCGAGCTTGAGCGACTACGGCGGCGGCCTTAGTCCCCGGGCCGCCTCATCCGCTATTGGAGCTCTCAGGCCCGGACTTTCCCGGACAGCTGCCGCTCGATCCCGACCGGTCCTTGACCTGCGGTTCAGGCCGAGCGGGACGGGTAGTTCCGGGTGGTCTCCGAGAAAGGAGTCGGACATGAGGCTTGGCTACCTCATTAAGGGTCTACCGGGTCATCCGCTCCACCCGCCCCTCACGGACGCGACAATCGGTATCTACACCGCCGCCACGATCCTCGGCATTCTGAGCGTGGCAGGCGTCAGCGACCGCAACACCGCAACGGCCTGGTGGCTGGCCCTGGTGATCGGGCTGATCGCGACCGTGCCGACCGCCCTGACGGGGCTGGCCGACTGGCTCGGAATCGAGTGGGGCAGCCCACTATGGCGAACCGCAACCATCCACCTGCTCTCGATGGTGACCGCCACTCTCTTCTTCTTGCTCGCGGCGATCTTCGGCCACGGCGGCTACGTCGACCACTCAGTCACCACCGGCTCACTCGTCCTCACCCTGATCGGCTTCGCGATGCTCACCCTCGGCGGCTGGCTCGGCGGGAGCATCGTCTACGTCCACGGCATGCGCGTACTGAACCTCGTCACCGAGCCCTCCCACCGAGCGGTAGCGCCGGTTGCCACCCCCGAGAAAGAGCTTGCCGAGAGGACCAGCTAGCTAGAACGGATCCCGAGATCGCATATCTGCTCGGTCGGGCTGCCGTTCGAGCGATCAGGTCATCATCGCCGCGGTGACCTCACTGCGCAAGAGAGCTGCTCGCGCCCGCTACGGCGCCACCCCCGTTCTGGCGCCAAGCCGTGTGCGCTCGTCGCGGCCTTGGGCCCACGAGCTGTTGACAATCCTGACGACACGCGCTTCCCGATCGATGTACCGCCGGGGCGTTCGCGCCGGCGCGGGCTAGGACCAGAACTCGTCCCAGGCGTAGAGGTCCTCGAAGTGCTCCCGACCATCGGCCACCTTGCCGTCCTTGAGCTCGAAGACGATGCAGTTGGCAACATCGAGGTGCTTGCCGTTTCGGTCCGCGGTGCTGCGCTGGATGCCGATGACGCGGTTATCACCATCTGCGGCCATGTGCTGCAACTCGGCCCGGAAGGTCCCTTCGGTCTCCTGTGCCAGTTGGCCGAAGTACGCCAAGGTGGCGCCGCTGCCCTGATAGTCGCCGGCCATCGAGCTCCGCCCCGGCAAGTGCCACACCGTCTCATCCATGAGCTCGGTGAGTGTGTTCATGTCTCCGGTATTGAACGCTTCATAAGCGCGCTCCATGATCGCTACGTTTTGATGCGGTTCCATGGTTCCTCCTACTCGCTGTTGGTCGGGTGGGTTCCTTACAGAACCTCTCTTGCTCGAAGGCGCGCGTGCCTCGGAAGGCCCTCGCGCTCAACCAGCACAATCCTTCTGGTCGCCGCAGCACGAGGCTGATCTGCTGCGGTGACCATGGCCGACCGCTCTCTGCCCCTCTGACCGAAGACGTCGCTCGAAAAGCGTGAAGAGCTGAAGGCTCTCCGAGAGATTCCGACCCTAGCACCTTTCCGAGAGCCGAGCACAGGGCGGCGGCGCACGGTTGACCGCCGCCCGCGGAAAGCGTCCGTCAGCTCGAGAGGTACGAGCAGAGACCGGCCACGTCGCCGTTGAAGAGCTGGTGCCGGCCGGATTCGAACACGACGCCATCGGGGCCGAGCACGAGCCGCCCAGCCTCGACGACAGTGCCGTAGCCCGGCACCTTGATCGTTCCGACGAGTCCGACGACCGTCCGGCTCGTGTCGGTGATGAACACATTGAAGTGCTGGTCGTACGTCAGCGTCTTCCCGTTTGCGGAGAGCGTGACGGTGACGTCTCCGTGGCGGATTTGGCTGCCGTCGGCGAACGTCGTGAATCGGATCGTGCCCGTCCGCGTGTCATTGATCGGCAGTGACGCGCCGCACGTGTCAGTGTCCACGGACGAGTCCACGAACGGCACCGTGAAGACCTGGGGCCGATCCGCGGACGCATTCGCGGCGACCGCGAGTGGAGCACTCAGCAGGGCCAGAAGCAGTACGAGCTTTCTCATGATTCCTCCTCAACTGCCTACTTGAGTGGGATGCGGAGGACGACGCCCTCCCCCGGCAGCGAGCCCCAGAGCGAGTGGCCGATGACCGCGAAATAGGGGCCGAAGCCGAAGGGCAGTCGTATGCGCCGGAGCACCTTTCCCGTGGGGGCATTGATCTCGGTGAGGCGATCGATCCCGCCCGCAATCCCGCGCGGGTTGTGCGTCGCGAACCAGATGCGGCTTCCGGCCACCGCGATATACGGGTCGCCGAAATCCGACGAGAACGAGAGCTGGATCGGCAGCTTCGCCACCGACTTGTGTCGCGGGTCGAACTTGTAGAGCGAGTTGTCGCCCTCGTCGAGAATCCAGATCTTGCCGGCGGCGACGACACCGTAGGCCGGCCCGCCTCCCCCGTAGCGCATGCTCGCGACGACTCGGTTGGAGCTCGGGTCGATCTGAGAGAGCGTCCCGTCCGTGTTGACGCACCACATGAAGCCGCCGACCGCGACTGCGTCCCCGATCCCGTCGCCCACCTGAATGCGGTCGAGGACGCGGAGGTTCTTGGGATCCACGCGGTTGAGGAGCGACGGATTCCCCTGCGGTGCGTCCACCCAGACGCTCCCGAAGCCGAAGCCGAAGCCGTACCCGAGCGCCTTGACGCGGCCGACGAGCCGGTTCGAGCTGACGGAGACGACGGCGTCCGTGGTTCCCGTGTCGCAGTGACCCATCCAGACAAGGCCGTAGGCGATGCCGAGCGGGCCGCAGGCGTTGGTCCCCTCCCCGATCCTCGCCCGGATGCGCCCCGTCCGCGGGTTGATCCGGTAGAGCGTCGTGCCGTCGTGACCAGCGACCCAGAGCGACCTGTAGCCGGCAGCGATCGCCAGCGGCGTGCCGGGGACTTGGATCCTCTTGGGCACCTTGCCGGCCGAGCTCGCCGTCGCCGCGGCGTTGACCGAAGCCGCCGCGGTCGCGACCGCCAGGGCCAACAAGACGACGCTTCGACGCATGTTCGTATGCATGATCCTCCTTTGTCGCCGACTCGCGGATCGTGGGCAAACACCGCTCCAGCGGCGCTCAAATCGCGCTCTAGTGGCCGTGGAGCGGCTGTGCGATCCTCTGACGAGTGACTGAAAGCGTTTCGTTCGGCGTCCTCGGCCCCCTCCGCGTGGTCGCGGGCGGCCGCGAGCTTTCGATCGCGTCTGCCAAGCAGCGTGCGCTGTTGGCGGCGCTCTTGCTCGGACGCGGGCGGGTGGTCTCCGTCAGTGCCTTGATCGACGATCTGTGGGGACCGACACCGCCCGCGAGCGCCGAGCACCTCGTCCAGGTCTACGTGTCGGGCCTCCGTGCACGGTTGCGCCCAAGCCGCCTTGACGAGCGGCTTCTGACCGAGGCACCCGGTTACCGGTTCGTCGTCCGCGACGGCGAGCTCGACGCCGAGCGTTTCGAGGAGCTCGTGTCGTCGCCGGAGCCGGGCGGTGCCGCTCTAGCCGAGGCACTCGCACTCTGCCGTGGAGACGTACTCGCGGATGTGGCCCTGGAAGGGGATGTAGGCAGCGAAGCGAGACGGCTCGACGAGCTGTGCTTGTCCGCCTACGAACGGAGGCTTGAAGCAGAGCTCGAGGGCGGCTCCAGTGCGCACCTCATCGCCGAGTTGGAACGCCTCGCCGCCACGCATCCCTATCGGGAACGTTTCGCGCGGCTGCTCATGTCTGCGCTCTACCGAGCGGGGCGACAGGCGGATGCGCTTGCCGTTTATCGGGAGACGCGCCAGAAGCTCGTCGAAGAGCTCGGTATCGAGCCTGGACGCGCCCTCCGCGACCTCGAGAGCGCCATCCTGCGGCAGGATCCGGCGCTCGACGATCTGCCGCAGCCGGAACCTTCCAGCGACGGAGCCCCTCGTCGCCGCCGCTGGTATCTCGCGGCAGCCGGTGCCCTCGCGGCAGCGGCGGCGGTGGCCGTTCCTCTCCTCGAGCTCAACGCCGGCGCCTCTCTGGCATCTGCCCATGTCGGAGCCGGTTCGGTCGCCGTCTTCGACGAACGTTCTGGCCGCGTGGTCGCAGCCCGTCGGATCGGCGACGCTCCCGGCTCGCTCATCAAGGTCAGGCAGGTCCTGGCCGTCGCCGACAGCGAGGATCGCACCTTGGAGCTCGTCAACCCGAAGACGCTCGCCGTCGAACGGAGCGTCGGCCTTCCCGACAGCCCACGCAGCCTGGGTGAGAGCGGCTGGACGGTTTGGATCGCCTACGCCTACACAGGCCGCATCGGCTGGTACGACCTGCGCTCCGGCTTTCTCAGCCAGGAATACCGACCCACCGCAAACTCAGAGGGGCTGGTTGCGATGGCTCCGACCACGCAGCGCATCTGGGTCTCGATCCGCGACGGCGGGCTCGTCGCGTTGAGCCCGACCTCATTGCGAGTGCTTTGGGCCTCCTCGGCAGGCCCGTTCACCGTGCTGACCCACTCCGAGGGTTCGCTGTGGGGCATCGGCTTCTCCAGTGGGGATGTGTCCCGAATCGACCTGGACTCGGGGAAGCTGCGGAGCCCGACACCCCTGAGCGGAACGGCACAGGGAATCACCGCCGGCGCTGATGGGATCTGGGTTACGACAACCGGTCCAGCACGCGTCTACCGACTCGATCCGAGGAGCGGCCAGGTGTCCTGGTTCGTCCCCTTGGGCGCCGACCCTGACCTGATCGTGGTCGGGACGGACGCCGTATGGGTGGCAAGCGGGCAGATGCTTCTCCGCATCGATCCCAAGAGCCGCGAGCTCGTCTCGACGACGAACCTCCGCCGCCCCATCAGCGACCTCGCGGCAGGCGACAAAGGCCATCTGTTCGTCACCACCGGTTGATCCTTCGGGCACAGCCAGCAAACGATCGATTCCCGCTCTAGAGACAACGCAAGGCGCCTCTTTGCAGGCCTTTCCGTGACCGCACACATCGCAGAGCACCGAGGGTCGCCCAGAGGAGCGCCTTCAGGATCACGCCCTCGCCGCACCGTCAGTCGACGAACGTCAGCGCGAAGTAGAAGCTGCTGATGCGGCCCCGGCTGACGTTGATGAAGAACCATGGCTTGAGGAAGTTGTCACCGGTCGCAGGAAGAGAATGCGGACCGCGGCCGACCTTGACCCAGCAGCTGCACGGCTTCTCCCGAAGGGTGAGGTTCCACATGAACCCGTGCCAAAGGTGGAGGCACGGATACCCCATCGTCCTGTGACATGGCCCGAGCGGGATTCGGCTCCCCACACCGAAGCCGTTCTTTGCCCGGTAGTAAGGAGTCGAGAAACGAATCTCGCTGACCTGGCCCCGATCGAATCCCACGAACACTCTGCTTTGGTGGAGGCGATAGCCGTACCGGGGCTCGGAGCCGTACTCGCCCTCCACCTCGACCTTGTAACTGCCGAGCGAGATGTCGCCGATCCGGATCCATGGAACGAAGATCGGAGGATCCGAACCCTGGGTGATCACCCAGCGCGTGAAGGTCGTCGAGCCCGGACCGAACGCACAGGCGCCCAGGTCGCCGCGCTGCCACGGTCGCCGCTGCGGGAAGCACGCGTCGTATCTCGAGTTGCCGACGAGGCAACTGACCGCGGAGCGAGCGGTCTCGTCGACGAGGAAGCAGCGGCCCCGTTGCTCGCCCTTGAAGCGGAGGCCGGGGCGGAGCTTGCCGCTCGATGTCCATGGGTGGATGTAACCGTCCACGCGCGGGTAGCGCTGCCATGCGAGGCGCGGCGCCGGATGCGTGCCGGTCAAGGGCGAGTCGAGCTCGAGCACGCCGCGCCTGTCGAGCGTCGCGTTCTCCGTCAGACGCGGCCCGGTCGCCTCGTGGAGCGGCGGACACCAGTAGGCGCCCGTGCTCGACAGCACACAGGTCCACGTCCCGTCTCCCACGGCGATCGCGACGATGCACCGGCGGTGCGAGGACAGCTCGATCGCGGAGTGTTCCTTGGCATTAGGTCGGCGGAACCCCACGTTCGCAGGTCCTGGGCCCCAGCCGACCATGTTGCCCTGGTTCCAGCGGTCGACGCAGGTTCGCAGCGTCTGGGCGCTCTCGGGTTTGTGTCCGCACGAGAGGGCGGGCAGAACTACGGCGGCGACCGAGACGCAGAAGCTGCTACGCCGCAGGGCGGTACGTAGAGCCGCCCAGAGATCAGTACGCCTGCTCATCCTGGATCGCCTTCCCGACTGCCGACGCTAGTAGGCCGCCTTCGTCGAAGGGGACCTTAAGTTCGAGGAGATGAACCCCATCTGCTCGGGTAGATGTAGACCGAGACGAGGCCTCGGTCGCAGCCGCCCTCGCCCAGAACGTCGCTTACTCACCTCCGAGGAGGGGGCGCGATAGCCGAGTTGCTCAAGGAGCGGCGTGTAAGCGAAGTTGGCATTTACAGCTCGTGCCGACGCGAGAGTCCCTCAGTCGACAGGAGCGGAGGGCCGTGAGAAGATCCGCGTCATCCGAGTCGGGGAGGTGGAAGGTGAGCGAGGCGAGGATGGGCCGCAGGGAGTTCCTGGCCAAGGGCGCGGTCGCGGTGGGGTCGGTTGCAGCGGCTCCTGTGGTGGGGATTGGCGGTGCGCAGGCCGCGGTAGGCGGGATGTTCGGCGGTGTCGGTCGTGGCCGGTTAGGTCTCGTTGGCTGCGATCACGTCGGTCTGACGGTTCCTGACATCAACCAGGCGATCGACTGGTTCGAGGATGTGATGGGCGCGGTCGCGCCGCTCACGTTCGGTCCGTTCCCTGCGGGAGCGTTCACGGCGAGTGTCGTCGACGTGGCGGACACGGCGTCGATCGACCAGATCACGATGCTGCGGATCGGTCACAGCGCCAACATCGAGCTGTTCAAGTACACGGCGCCCGACGGGCAGCGGCATGACATGCCCAAGAACTCGGACTGGTCCGGCCATCACATCGCCTTCTATGTCACCGACATCGGCCCAGCCGTCCAATACATGGTGGAGAAGGGCGTGCGCAAGATGCCGGCAGGCCCGTTCACGCTAACTGCCGGACCAGCTGCCGGACAGACGATCCAGTACTTCCAGACGCCGTGGGGAGGCTACGTCGAGTTCATCAGCTATCCGGATGGCATGGCGTATCAGGTGCCGAGCGTGAAGCCGCTCTGGTCGCCGAAGCTGAACGGGATGGACTCCGTCGTGACGAGCGTCCCCGGCTTGCTCGGCATCGACCACATCGGCATCACCGTCCCGAACATCGATCTGGCGGCAAAGTGGCTCGAGCAGAACCTTGGCTTCTTCAACCCGCTCACGTTCGGGCCGTTCAGCGATCCGGTCGGCACGTTCATGACCGACCTCGTAGATGTCAACCCGCGCGCTGTCGTGCAGCAGATCCGGATGCTCCGTGGCGGTAACGGGCCCGGCGTAGAACTGTTCCAGTACACCTCGCCCGACCAGGATCAGACGTTCCGGAGGAACTCCGACTGGGGCGCCCACCACATTGCCTTCTACGTTCGCCACATTGACAAGGGAGTCGACTACCTACAGAGAGAAACTGGAACGAAGCTGTTCGGTCCGGTCACGCTGACGGATGGCCCCGCCGCGGGACAGTCGATCAACTACTTCGAAAACCCGTTCGGCACCAACATCGAGCTGATCAGCTACCCGCACGGAATGGCGTACCAGTCGAGTGCGCCGATCCCGCTCTGGGATCCGCGCGACAATCACCCATAACGTTGAGCTCTCGCATGTGTCGGAACAATTTTTCGACCTCTGGCACTGCGTGAGGGCGGTCGCGCCGTCCTAGCGGAAGCCCGTGGATCCATTCGGCGGCCGCCGCTCGTCGGGGCGTAGGCTGGCTAGGTGGTGTCATCGCGGCGTCGGGTTGTGGTGACTGGTCTCGGGATCGTGAGTGCTATCGGCGATTCGGTCGTCGATGCGTGGGCGGCGTTGCTCGCGGGCCGCGCGGGCGCTGCGCCGATTTCTCGCTTCGACGCGAGCGGATTCCCGGTGCGGTTCGCGTGCGAGGTGAAGGATCTCGACGTGTCGGGCGTTGTTGATTCGAAGGCAGCGCGGCGAATGGATCGCTGCACGCATCTGCTGCTAGCTGCTGCCCGGCAGGCGCAGCGCGATTCGGCTCTCGACTTTGCGGCGGTGGCGGAGCGCGCCGGGACGGCGGTTGGCACGGCGCTCGGCGGAGTCGCCTCGTTCGAGCGGACGGTGTTGCAGTTGGCGAGCCGTGGGCCGGGGCGGGTGAGCCCGTTCTCGATCGTGCAGACGCTTCCGAACCTGGCTGCGGGGTGGGTGTCGATCGAGCTCGGGACTCGTGGGCCGCTGCTGACCGAGAGCACCGCGTGCGCTGCGTCGACCATGGCGATCGGCGATGCGCTCGACGCGATTCGCCTCGGGCGTGCCGAGGTGATGGTGTGCGGTGGCACCGAGGCGCCGGTGACGCCGGCTTCGGTTGCCGGGTTCGCTGCGATGCGCGCGCTTTCGACGCGAAACGACGATCCGGGGTCAGCCTCGCGCCCGTTCGACGCGGAGCGTGATGGGTTCGTGATCGCGGAGGCCGCTGCGGTTCTCGTGCTCGAGGAGCTCGAGCATGCGCTCGCACGCAAGGCGCGGATCTACGCGGAGCTCGCTGGCTACGGAGTCTCGTCCGACGCGAACCACGTCTCCGACCCGGATCCTGTCGGTAGAAACGCTGCGCGTGCGGTGCGAATGGCCTTGGCCGACGCTGACATCGAACTGGAACAGGTTGGCTACGTCAACGCGCACGGAACCTCCACCCTCGCGGGCGACGCCGCGGAGACGCGCGTTCTGAAGCTCGTCTTCGGCGACGCCCTCCCGGGGCGGCCGCTCATTTCCTCAACCAAGGGAGCGACGGGGCACGCACTCGGCGCCGCTGGCGCCGTCGAGGCCATCTTCACCGTGCTGGCGCTGCACCACGGTGTCCTTCCGCCGACGATCAACCAGGCAGTGCCGGACCCGGACTGCGATCTCGACTATCTCGCAAACGCCGCCCGCGTCGAGCAGGTCGAGGTGGCGCTGTCGAACTCCTTCGGCTTCGGGGGACACAACAGCGTCCTCGCATTCCGTCGCTGGACGACAAGTGATCCGGACTAGGTCGCGAGTCGCGTCCCGCGTCAACGAGGTCCAGCGCCCGCAGCGGGTTAGGCGGTTTGAGATCGAGTGCGCGCTGCGGCCTGTCGCGGTTGTAGTGGCGCACGTAGACGCGGAGGACGTGCTCGAGCTCGCGGCGGCGGAGACTATGCCACCTCGGCAGCCCTCGTGCCCTCACCCGATCAGGTTTTTGCACCGCGACTCCTCAGACGCGTTGCGGGCCGTTTTCGCGGTTTCGGGGCCTCGCGAACGCACGTTTGTGTAGTCGGGCCAGGTTGGCGTCTGAACCGGCAACACAATATGCCGATTTGCAGGTTATTTTTACGGGAGCGACGGGACTCGAACCCGCGACCTCCGGCGTGACAGGCCGCTTCAGGCGTTGCGACGCTTCGCGACGAGCGACCTCAGATTAGCTGTTTTGCAGGGACTTTTAGCCTCTGATTTCCGCTCGTTCCGCACGGCTGCGTACGTTCTCGATCAGGCGAGTGGGCCACCGGACCGTGCCTCCCTGAGGCTCGGTCTAGGCGCGGAAGCGGATGTTCAGCGTCGTCAGCGTGCCCACAACCGGTCTTCCGGTGAGGCTTATGACGTACGTCCTCCCCTGCGTCAGCCCACGGCGCGGAAGGATCAGGCGGAGCGCGTAGCGTCCGGCCCGGTCGAGCGTCGCCGTGACAGCGAGCCGCCGCTTAGCAAGCGTGGTGCCGACAAGGCGCGAGCCTCTGAGCAGCGCGACCTTCTGCCCACGCGCGAGCAGGGAGACGCTGAGACTGAGCTGCGCTGCCTGATTGGCCTGGAAGCGGGCCGTGACCGTTACGGTCGCCTTGTGCCGCACCCTTCCCGAACCGACGCGCTTGAGGACAAGTGGCTCTCCGGGTGGCGGCGAGAGAGAGCCGCCTGTGACGAGGAACTGGGACGAGCTCGTCGCCGTGCCGCCGGAGGTCGTCACCGAGAAGGTTCCGGTCGACGAGCCCGCCGGGACGACCGTCTGGATCTGCGTCGACGAGATGACGTTGTAGACCGCCGCGACGCCGTGGAGCGTGACGGCCGTTGCGCCGGTGAGGTGGGTGCCGGTGATCGTGACAGCGGTGCCGGGAGGTCCGGACGCGGGTGAGAAGGAAGCGATTGTCGGTGCCGGCTCGACGGGTGGCGACGAGACCGTGAATGTGCCGCCGCTGACGGCGGTGCCGGCGCCGGTGGTGACCGAGATGCGGCCGGTCGCCGCATTCGATGGCACTGCCGCCGTGATCTGCGTGGACGAGTCGAGACTGAAGGCGGCACTCGTACCGCCGAAGGTGACTCCCGTCGCGCCGGTGAAGTTCGCACCGGTGATCGTCACGACCGTGCCGGGTTGACCGGCGTTGGGGGTGAAGCCGGAGATCGTGGGCGGAGAGGTCGCCGGCGGCGGTGCGACGACAGGCGCGGTCGGGATCATCCACGGAGCCGGTGGGGTGCTGTCTCCCGCGCGGAACGCGAACGTGCCGTGGAGGGCCGGCGTCGCGCCCTCGCAATGCTGCACGAACGAGATCGAGGCTGTCCTGAGGGTGCCGTCAGCCGCGAACGTCGCGGAGTTGACGGTGAACGAGCCGGTGAGCTCGTTGCAACCGCGGCCCATTCCGGAGACGTCGAGGCCGGGCCCGCTGCCGTTGAAGGGGTATCGCGTCGCGTTCGAGTAGGTCTCGCCCGAGACGAGAATGTCGCCCGCGGCGGGCACGAAGTCGGCGCTCCACCAGTCGCCGTTGGCGCCGTTGACGCCGAAGCCCGCGAACGATCTCCCGCCGCCCATCCCGATTTGATCACCGTTCGCGAGCGAGTACGACCACGTCTGGCCCTGGCCGATGTAGTCGCCGGCGTCGCTCGTCATCGTGACCGCGGTTTTGCCGCCGTACGCGAATCCCTGGAGCGTGACGTCGTACGAGCCGCCCGTCGTGTCGGTGATGTGCAGCGTCGCCTGTCGAGCACCGGGTGCCTTCGCGAGCAGCCGCAGCCACACCTGGCAGGCGTCGCCGCCTGTCATCGCGAGGCTGGAGCACTCGTTGGCGCGAATCGTGAAGTCCGCAGCATTCGTGCCGGTCAGCGAGACGCCGTTGATGGTCGTGCTCCCCAACGCCACGACGGTGACCGGCACGACCGTGTTCGGTGCCCCCACATCCGTCGTCGGCCAGCGCACGATCCCGGGGACCGCGATCGTCGCACCGAAATCGACAGGCTCGTTCAGCTTCACCTCACCCCAGAGCGCCGGACGGGCGCCCTCGCAATGCTGCTCGTAGATGATCCACAGGCGGGAGATCGCACCCGTCGGGTCGGTCGCGATGTCCTTGACCTCGAACATGCCGGAGTCGGTATTGCATCCTGCTCCGTTCCCGTAGATGTCGATCCCGGGATGTCCGGCTTCGCGAAACGGAGCCCGCTGCGCCTGCGTGTAGATGCCGCCGGAGGTGAGGATCGCGCCGGGCTGTGCGGCGAAGTCCATGTCGAAGTAGTCGCCGCTCGTCCCGCCGTCGAGCGAGATTGTAAGTGCTGAGGCACCGCCGTAGACCGTGATGCTCGCGTTGCCGGGGTCGAACTCCCGCTGCACACCACCGCCGACCCAGTCGCCTGTGTCGCTGTACATGACGACATAGGCGACGGTCGCGGGCGTCGCGGTCGCCGTTCCCCCGCCCAATGCGAGCGACCCGACGATTGCCAGCAGCGCGACGCTCCCGACGCGGACCAATTGCATGTCGATAAGAAAATACCCTGCACGGGCTCCGGGTGAAACTCGCTTCACCTGCCCCCAGCACCCGCGAGTACCCGCGAGTACCCCTTGCCAACGGCGACCACAGCCACGCGAAACGGCCGACTGCGAGAGGAGACAGCTTGCGATCCGCAACTCCACGGCGAAAGCCGTCGACCCTCGAACGGCGTGGTTCTCCCACCTCGGGCCACGAGTGCTCTGGTGTCGTGACCGACAACAGAAGTTTCTGAGTTGCAGGAGATTTTCGAGGCGGGAGCGACGGGACTCGAACCCGCGACCTCCGGCGTGACAGGCCGGCGTTCTAACCAACTGAACTACGCCCCCGCGGGTGGCCAAGTCTAGCTAGGTAAGCGTAGCCCGGCCTCTACGCTGCGGCAGTGAACCTCGCCGACTGGATCGCGATCGTCGTCGTGCTCCTAGCGGCGTTCGGCGGCTTGCGGCGAGGGCTCGTCCTCAGCGCCTTCTCGCTCGTCGGCCTGGCGGCCGGAGCCTACGTCGGCTCGCGCGTCGCTCCGCATGTCCTCCACGGCGGATCGACGTCGACGTGGACGCCTGCGGCCGGGCTCATCGGCGCGGTGATCGGCGCGATGCTCCTCCAGTTCGCGGCGCTATTCGCCGGATCGTTCATCCGCGGAGGTCTCAAGCTCCCGCCCTTGCGGCTGATCGACACGGCGGGCGGCCTCCTCCTCGGCACTGCGATCGGCCTGGGAATCGTCTGGGTTGGCGCCTCGGTGGCGCTGTTGACACCCGGAGAGACGCGGATCCGCCAGGAGGTCGAGCGCTCGGCGATCGTGAAGCACCTCGACGCCGCCCTGCCGCCTAGGACGCTCCTCAACCTGTTGGCGCGCATCGATCCTTTCCCGTCGATCGTCGGCCCCAAGCCGCCCTCCCTGCCGCCGAGCAAGGGCGTCCTGCGGGACCCCTCCATCCGGGACGCCGCGACGCGCGTCGTCAAGGTACTCGGACTCGCGTGCGGCGTCGGCGTCGAGGGCACCGGCTGGGTCGCCGCGAACGATCTCCTGGTGACCGCGGCACATGTCGTTGCAGGAGAGGAGAACACGACGATCCAGATTCCAGAGCAGGGGCTTTCGCGCCGAGCGGACGTGGTCGTGCTCGACGTCCACAACGACATCGCGGTTCTGCATGTCGAAAACCTGGGGCTGAAGCCGCTGCAGCTCGCCGACCCGCGTTCCGGCGCCGCCGTCGCGATCATCGGCTATCCGCTCGACGGCGGACTGAGGGCCACCCCCGGCCGGATCGGTCTGACGGCAACTGTGCTGACCCAGGACGCGCTCGGCCACGGGCCGGTCACGAGGACGATCACCGCAGTCGCGGGCGACGTCCAGCACGGCGACTCCGGCGGCCCTGCGGTCGACGCCGGCGGGAGTGTCCAGTCGTCGATCTTCGCGGCCCGCCTCAACTCGGCCAGCGGCTACGGCGTGCCGCCGCCGATCATCCGCGACGACCTCGCGCACGCCGGCACGCAACGCGTTTCCACCGGCTCCTGCGCTCCCTAGTCGGGCAGCAGCCCGACGACATCGAGCGGCCGGCGGAACGGCGCGACGACGTAAACGCCGTTCGCGAGCTCGCGCGCGCCTTCGATCAGCTCCTGCCCCAGCGCGAGCCCGACGTCTCGCGCGCCCGCCCCGGCGGTGCGATACCGCTCCTGTACGTGCTCCGGAACGACGATGCCCGGCACCTCGTTGTGGATGCGGACAAGCGTCTCGGTCGTCCGGATCGGCCAGACGCCCACGAGCACAGGCACCGGCCAGGCGCCGATCCGCTCTCGGAACGCCTCGAGCGACGCGAGGTCGAAGAGGATCTGCGTCATGGCGTAGCGCGCGCCGGCCGCCACCTTCCGGTGGAAGCGGTCGGCCTCGAGCCCGAGGTCGTCGGCGGTCGGGTTCACCGCCACGCCCGGGAAAAAAGTCGTGGGCGCGTCGATCGCGCGGCCGTGCCAGTCCTCGCCTGCGTTGAGCTTCGCGATCAGCTCGACGAGGCCGATCGAGTCGACGTCGTAGACAGCGTGCGTGCCGGGGTAGTCGCCGGCGTCGGGCGGGTCACCGGTGACTGCGAGGACGTTGCGGACGCCCTCGGCGTGGGCGCCGAGCAGGAGCGACTCGAGGCCGGTGATCGTCGTGTCGCGGGGGGTGAGGTGCGGAATCGTTTCGACGCCCGTGAAGCGCTCGATCGCGACGGAGGCCATGATCCCGCTCATCCGTGCTCGTGCGCGAGGATTGTCGTTGACGTCGAGGAACTGCGCTCGCCCCGACTCGCGGACGGCGCGTGCCGCCTCGATCAGCGCCTCGGGGTTTGCGCCGAGCGGCGGGTCGACCTGGACCGAGATCGCAAACTCGCCCTCGCGGAGCATCCGCGCGAGCACCGTCTCTCCGGTCGCCGGCTCGAACGGCACCGCCTGCTTGCGTTCGTGCACGAGGAAGGAGCCGGCCGGCCGGCGGTGCGCGTCGATGGCCTCCCGGATCGCGGCGACCTGCGCCGGTGTCGTGCCGCAGCAGCCGCCGATCAACCGTGCGCCGAGCGCGCGCGCCTGCGCCGCGAACTCCGCGAAGTAGGCCGGTGTCGCGTGTGGGAAGACGATCCGCTGGCCGGTCATGCTCGCGAGGCCGACGTTGGGCAGCGCCGCCAGCACGGCGCCGTCTTCGCCGCTCATGCGCGCGAGTGCCGCGAGCGCGGCCGCCGGCCCGGCGCCGTGATTCGCGCCGAAGGCGGCGAGGTCGAGCGGCCCCAGCCGCGCCCCTGCGTCTTCCGCCTTCACGCCCGCGAGCGTTTCCCCCTGGGCGTCGAACGTCATCAGCGCGACGAGTGGGAGAGCCGAGACGGAACGGACAGCGGCGATGGCCGTTTCGAGCTCCTCGAGGTCGTAGAACGTCTCGACCATGAACAGGTCGACGCCTCGCCCTTCGAGGACCTCCGCCTGCTCGGCGTACAGCTCGGTCCGGTCGAAGCCTGCCAACTCGACGTCGCCGAGCGGCCCGATCGAGCCAGCGATGAAGACGTCGCGGCCGCTGACCTCCCGCGCCTCGCGCGCGATTCGCACTGCGGCGGCGTTGATCTGCTCGACGTCGTCGGCGAGGAACTGCCGCGCGAGCTTCGCGCGGTTCGCGCCGAAGCTGTTCGTCTCGATCAGCTCCGCGCCCGCCCTGATATATCCGAGGTGTACTTCTAAGACGCTCTCGGCCGCACGGAGGTTCGCCTCCTCGGGGCAGCGCAGGCCGGGCACGGCGCTCGAGAGCAGCGCGCCCATGCCGCCGTCCGCGACGATCGGCGTGGCCTGCGCAAGCCGCTCGAGGAACCGGCTCATGCCTCGTGGAGGGTGCGGCCTTCCATCCCCCCGGCCACGGTCACGAGTTCGCCGGTCACGTGGCCCGACAGCTCGTCGGACGCGAGGACGACGACCGCCCGGGCGATGTCCTCGGCCTGCGCGACCTTCCGCAGCGCCATCGTCCGGCTGATGCGGGAGACAAGCGCCTCGTCGAGCTCGCCGCGCGTCATTGGGGAGTACGTCCACCCCGGCGCGACGGCGTTGACGCGGCCGCGCGGTGCGATGCGGACGATCTCGTTCTTGAGGCTGAGGAGCAGGCCGACCTGGATCGCGGACTTCGCAGCCGCGTAGTCGGCGTGGCCTGCCTCCCCGAAACGCCCTGCTGTAGAGCCGACGAGGACGAGGTTGCCGCGGCCGCTCCGCTCGACCACGCGAAGAAACCCGCGCGCCGTGAGAAAGGTCGCCGTGAGGTTCGCGCTCAGCGTTTCCTCCCAGCGCTCGAGGGACAGCTGCCAGACGGGCTCGTCCTCGCGTGGCCAGGCCCCGGCCACCGCGATACAGACGTCGATGCCGCGGAGCGCGCGCTCCGCGGCGTCGAACAGTCGCTCGACCTCGTCCTCCACGGTCAGGTCGGCCTGCAGCGCGACGCCGCCGGTCTCGCCCGCGAGCTCCTCCGCGCGGTCGCGGCTCGTCCGGTAGTGGATCGCTACGCGCGCACCCTCGGCCGCGAACGCGCGCAAGCACGCCGAGCCGATCCCGCCCCCGCCGCCGGTCACGAGGACGCCCTTCCCGGCCAGTCCCGTCTCCACGGCTTGACGTTATCGTCCCGCCCGTGCGCGTCCACGTGATCAGCGACATGGAGGGCGTCGCCGGAATCGTCAAGTGGCAGCAGGTCTCCGGCGGCGAGAAGCTCTACGACGAGGGCCGAGTCCTCTACACCGAGGAGATCAACGCGGCCGTGCGGGGCGCGAAGGCAGCGGGCGCGACGGAGATCGTGGTCATGGACTGCCACGGCGCGGGCGGCGCGTACGACTTCAACTCGCTCGTCCCCGAGCTCCTCGACCCCGACTGCGAGTACGTCGTGCAGCAGGAGTGGACGGAGTACACGGGTTTCCTCGAATCCGGTTGCGACGCCGCGCTCTTCATAGGCATGCACGCGATGGCCGGCGCGGCGGATGGTGTCCTCTCGCACACCGTCTCGGGGCAGGCATGGCAGAACCTTCGCTTCAACGGGACGTCCGTCGGCGAGACCGGGATCAACGCGGCGCTCTGCGGACAGTGGGGCGTGCCGGTTGTCCTGGTGACGGGTGATCGGGCGGTCTGCGCGGAGGGGCGAGAGTTGCTGGGTGACGGCCTCACGACGGTCGAGGTGAAAGAGGGCCTCGGCCGCTTCAGCGCCCGGATGAAGACGCCGCAGCGAGCGCGCGAGCTGATCGAGGACGGCGCGAAGAAAGCGCTGTCCGACCTCTCGACCGTTGCGCCCTACGACCCCGGTCGGCCGTGCGAGATCGAGATCGACTTCACTTCCGCCGACCGCCTCCAGGAGTACGCAAACCGCAAGGGGGTCGAGGTGACCGGCTCGCGCAGCATCACCATCCGCGGCGACGACTGGTGGTCAGCGTGGTCGTCGTTTTTCTTCTAGAAGCCCGCTACCCGTCAGGTGTTTGTAACCGCGCGGGCTCCACGATCCCCAGCCCCTCGACGAGCGCGAAGAAAGCTCGCGCGAACGGCGAGGACTCCGTTCGGCCTCTCACGTCCTCCCAGTCGATCTGCTCCCGCAGCGCTCGCGCGTAGCTGAGGAGCTGCCCGAAATCCGGCTCTTGCTCGGTGATCGCGAGCAGCTTCCCCGTCATCACGTCCTCGAGGGAAAAGACGTGGACACGAAGGGCTGCGACCTCGAGCTGCGGCGAGCGCTCGATCGTTTCGTCCGTGATCGGCCCGCCCGTCGGGGCGAAGATGAGGTCGACCAGCGTGCCGTTCTCGTGCCACGCCTTGTAGAGCCAGCCCTCCGGTGGACGCTCGGTGCGAAGTCCGTCCTCTGCCAGCGCGTCGAGAGCGCGCTCCGCGTCGTCCGCCTTGATCATGAAATCGACGTCGTGCTCGCTCTTCGGGCCCCCTCTCGCCCAGACGGCGAGCCCGCCGCCGAGGACGAACGGGATCTCCCTTCGCTGCAGGGCTCCCGCCGCGACCTTCATCGCCTCGAGCATCTCTTCGAACGTTGCCTCGGGCACCGGCGGGTCGTTTCCGGTTTGTCCAATCGCGCAACATGAGGCCTCGTGGTGCGGATTGCTGCAGCTGCCGACATCCACGCCTCTGACGCGAGCAGTGAGCGCGTCGAGCGGGCGTTCGCCGAGCTCCAGGGCGAGGCCGACGTCGTCCTTCTCGCCGGCGACCTCACGACGAGCGGCGACCCGGAGCAGGCGGAAGTGCTCGCTGCGGCGTGCCGGCTTCTCGACGTCCCGATATTCGCCGTCCTCGGCAACCACGACCACAATGCGCAGCGGACCGACGAGCTCGAGAAGGTGCTCGGCGGCGCCCGCGTTCGCCTCCTCGACCGCGACTGCGCGACCTGCGAGGTGGGAGAGCTCGAGCTCGGCATCGTCGGCGCGAAGGGCTTCGTCGGCGGCTTTCCCGGCTCGGCGCTGCCGGACTTCGGGGAGCCGCTGTTGCGAGGGATCTACGCAGAGACGAGCGCCGAGGTCGAGGCGATCGCACGCGGCCTGCAGGCGATCGTCCACTGCGACCTCCGCATCGTCCTCCTCCACTACGCGCCGGTCGTGGACACGCTCGAGGGCGAGCCGCCGGGTATCTACACCTATCTCGGCTGCGACCGGATGGCGACCCCGATCGCCGAGAACGGCGCCGACCTGGTCCTGCACGGACACGCCCACGCCGGCTCGTTCGAGGGCTGTATCGGCGACATCCCGGTCTACAACGTCGCCGTCCACGTGACCGGCCGTAACTTCTGGATCTTCGAGCTCGACGGCAGCGGCGTTCGGCGGGGCGGCGAAGTCGTCGAGGTGCGCGAGCCTCCCCAGTAGCTCAGCTAGGTTGATGGTGTGGAGGGCCGTGTCGCCAGGATCTCGATCGCCCCGGTGAAGGCGCTGCATCTCGTTAATCCGGACGAGGTCGAGTTGGGTCACGCCGGGGTCGTCGGCGACCGCCGCTTCTGGCTCATCGACGCAGATCGGAGGCTCGTCAACGGGAAGCGGCACCCCGAGCTCATGCGCGTGCATCCAGAGTGGGACGAGGGTTCGCGCCGACTCGTGCTGGCGTTTCCCGACGGTTCGACCGTCGACGGTGTCGTCGAGCCCGGCGAGTCGTTTGCGGCAGAGCTTTACGGAACCCCGCATCCGTCGCGGGCCGTGCCAGGGCCGTGGCAGGAAGCGCTCTCCGAGTTCGCCGGCGAGCCAATGACGGTCCTCTGGTCGGAGGGAGGGGCGCAGGACCGCGGGCGCGACCGTGGCGGCTGGGCATCGTTGATCTCGCGCGGCTCGCTCGAGCGGATGCGCGCCGAAGCGGGTAGTGCGGAGCCCGTCGACGGGCGTCGATTCCGGATGCTCTTCGAGATCGACGGCGTCGAGCCGCACGAGGAGGACCGCTGGCTGGGACGTCGGGTCGCGATCGGCGACGCGGTCGTCGTGCCCGTGGGCGACGTCGGTCGCTGTGTCGTCACCACATGCGACCCGGATACCGCGGTCTCCGACTTCGACACGCTCAAGCTCCTCGCCGGATACCGCCGAGAGGGAGTGAAAGAGCCTTTGCCGTTCGGCGTCTACTGTGACATCGCCGTGCCGGGACGCGTACGCGTCGGCGATTCGGTGCGGGCGGTCGCGCGCGACCCAGTCGCGACATAGCAGAATGGCTATGCTCTAGCCGTGGCGGCGAGCGCGCACACCGAGGAAAAGGGGCCGGTCGAACGGCTGCACGAGCGGATCATCGCCGGCGATCGCGGCTGGTTCTTCGCCCAGATCGCCGAGCGGGTTACCGAGCAGCGAATTGCGAAGGGCTTATCGCAGCGTCAGCTCGCGGAGCTCTGCGGCACGACTCAGTCTGCGATCGCCCGGCTCGAGCGCGGCGGCCGCCCCCCGCGGATCGACACCTTGCTTCGGATCGCGGACGCGCTCGACTGCGAGCTCGTCGTCGAGCTCGAGCCCCGCAAGCGCTAGGCGATGGCGGAGATCGTCGTCGCCGTCGTGGGGGACTCGATCTCGGCCGGCTCGCCGCTCTGGGATCCGAATCCATCCGTTCGCGGACGGATCGCGGCGCCGGACGAGCGGAGTCAATGGCAGTGGTGGGCGGCGCGCGCCGACGCTCGGCTCGAGTTCCGTACGGCGGCCGTCTACGGCGAGCGCACCGACCAGATCGCGCGCCGGCTCGACCTCGTTCTCTCCGGCGCCGACGTACTCGTCGTGCAGGGCGGCATCAACGACCTCGTGCAGCGGCGGCCCGTGGAAGCCGCCGCTGAGCACCTCAAGGCAATGCTCGAACGGGGCCGCGTCGCCGGGCTCGCGCTCGCCGTCGCCGACGTGCTTCCCTGGAACAACGGAGACGAGCGTGCGACGGAGGACATCCGGCGCCTCAACGCGCTGACTCGGCAGCTCGCTGCCGAAACAGCCGCATTGCTCCTCCCATTCCACGACACGCTCGTCGATCCCGCCGATCCGTCCCGCATGGGCGAAGGCCTGAGCGACGACGGCGACCATCCGTCGGTCGAGGGCTACCGGCTGCTTGGCGAGCGAGCCTTCCGGCGGCCGCCGAACTAGACGTCGAGCTTGAGCCCGTCGTAGGCGCGCTCGACGCCGTCCGGGAGCGGGAGCTCGTCGGGCCGGTGGATGACCACGAATCGCTTGGCCCCCGACGACGCGTACGCGTCGAGCGCCTCATCCGCGGTGAGGTGGCCGCGGATGCCGGGTTCGGGCTGCGCCAGCGTCGCCTCGCACAGGAAGAGGTCCGCTTCGCGCGCCAGCTCGACGAGGCCGTCGCAAGGCGCGGAGTCCGCGCTGTAGGCGAGCGTCCGGGCGCCGTCCGACACGCGCAAGCCGTAGCTCTCGAGCGCGTAGTGGAGCATCCGGTAGGCGATGAGGTCGAAGCCCGCCGCCACGAACGGGGTCTCCTCCTCGTACTCGTGCACCGGGAAGTGCTCGAGGATCGCGTTCGCGTAGAGGACGGGATCGAGCCCGTGGATGACCTCGCGGCCGCCGCGCGGTAGCCAGAGCTCGGGCGGCTCCACCTCGCGGCCGGCTCCGAAGAGGCCGCCGAACGCCCACGGGACGACGTCGCCCCAGTGGTCGAGGTGGAAATGGGTGATGACGATCGCGTCCACTCGCGGCCACGGCTCGAGCCGACGCAGCCGCGGCAGCACGCCCGGCCCGCAATCGAGCAGGACGCGCCGGCCGTCTTCTTCGACGAGATACCCCGACTGCGCGCCGCCCGGGTTGGGCCAGGCAGGCGAGCAGCCGACGACGTGGACCCGCATGCGCCGTATCCTCGCTGCAACTGGCCGCTGCTCGCACGGAGAAGCGCTGCTGTGTATAACTGCGCCGTGGCGACGGGTCCGGTTGACACGCTGAAGAAGGTGCCTCTGTTCGCGGGCCTCGACGACCGCGATCTCCAGCAGATCGCGAGCAGCATGCGCGAGCGCCGCTATAGCGCCGGCGATGTGGTGACGCAGGAGGGCAGGGGCGGCGCGGGCTTCTTCGTCATCGAGGAAGGCGAGGCGGAAGTGAGCGTGGCGGGCGAGACGAAGCCCTGGACGGTCGGCCCCGGCGACTACTTCGGCGAGATCGCGCTCATCAACGAGTCACCGCGCACCGCGACGCTGACCGCCAAGACGGACATGCTCTGCTACGGCATGACGCCGTGGGACTTCCGTCCGCTCGTCGAGTCCAACTCGACGATCGCGTGGAAGCTGCTCACGGCCATGGCCGAGAAGATGAAGTAGCGAGAGGTCGGGGCGGCGCTAGCCGCGATGAGCGAGGCGGCGTGCGGCGTAGTAGCCGTATTCGCCCATCGTCGAGATGCGGACGACCGCTCCGGTGTGAGGCGCGTCGATGAAGCGACCGCTCCCGACGTAGATGCCGACGTGGCTGGCGCCCGCGAAGAAGACGAGGTCGCCGGGCTTCAACCAGCGGCGTGAGACGCGGCGGCCGAGCGTGAGGTCGCCGAAGCTCGAGTGCGGGAGGACGACCCCGAAGTGGCCGTAGACGAAGCGGACGAGTCCCGAGCAGTCGAAGCCCGTGCTCGGGCTCGCGCCGCCCCAGCTGTAGTGGATACCGAGGAAGTGGCGAGCGTAGGTGACGATGCGGTGGCCGAACGGCATGGGCTCCGCGGCGAGCGGGTGCGGAATCAGGAGCTGCCTGGGCACGGGTTGGATTTTCGCCGGGCGCGGCGTGTGCTTCCGCGCCAGGCGCGTTGCCCGTCCCTGCAGCGGCCGCACCAGTGCCAGCACGAGCGCGAGCGCAACGGCGAGAAGCAGTATGAGAAGGCGGATCGGCCGCATGAGAAACGAGTGCTCCCGTCGATGGGCGCGGCCGTCGCATGGTGCGGCCGCTCGCTTTCGGCGTGGACCGCCAGTTCAGCACAGGGCGACCGGGCTGGTATCACCCTTTCGGGTGGGTCGGCCCCGGCTTCCCAAAGTCTTTACTTTGCGCGCTCGAGTGCCGCTTGAACCTTGCTGAACAGCTGCTGCTGGGTCGGCCAACCCTCTGCAAGGTCTTGGTAGAAGAGGAAGCGGCCTGACCCGGAGACGAGCTCGAGCCAGGGCGAATCCTGCACTCGGTACCCGTCCGCGACGCGCCCGCTGGCGTCGACCGCGACCGGGTACGTGACCGGGTGCGGCAGGCTGCGGAGGAGCTTGGGAAGCGCCTGCGGCGACGCCTCGACCTTCCCCTCGTCGATGGCAACGAGCGGCGGAAGCCCGTTTCGCTTCGCAGCCGCCTGGTACGCGTTGAGAGCCTGGAGCTGCGCGCTGAGGTCTGCGACTTCGGTCTCCCACGTGTCGAAGAAGAGGACGAGGTGCGGCCCGGACCCTGGGCCGAGCCGGACCATGCCGCCACCGGCGCGGGGCAGCGTCACCGGGCTGCGGGGCCCGATCAGGTTGACCGCGCCGAGTGGTTCCGATCCGTGCAGGCGGGGGTGCCCGGGGAGGAGCGCAGCCAGGCTCCGCGCCATCTCGTAGCCGAGCTCGTCGACGCTCGAGTAGGACATCGAGGTCACGAACAGGCGCGAGAAGCGACCCCGCGAGTCGATCACGAACGTCGCCGGCGTGTGGTCGATCGCGCCGTTCACGACGGCCGCCTCGATGCCGTAGGCACGCCAGACCCGCTTCAGCTCGCCGAGAGAGCCGGTGAGGAAGCGCCACTTGTGGAGCATCCCGTGCGCGCTCGAATAGGCCCGAACCCACCTGACTCCGGTCGCCTCCGGGTTCGCGCCGACGCCGACGAGCTCGACTCGCGAGGCCGACGGCCCGAGCAACTCCTTTGCGCGCAGAAGCGCGGTCGTCGTCAGCGGGCAGATGGTCGTGCATTTCGGATCGTTGAAGGAGAGGACGACGACCTTGCCGCGGAGCGATCGCAGTGAGACGCGCTTGCCGAACTGGTCGGTCAGGCTGAAGCCGGGTGCGGCGCCGCTGAGGTGGGTCCCCGGATCAACCGCGGGGTTCATCGGCCGCGGCCCCGACGAGACCGGCTCCGCGGGTGCTCCGGAGGAGTGGACGATCGAGATGGCCGCGCCGATGCCGACGCCGACGAACAACGCGATCCCGAGGACGAGGTAGTGCAGCCGGCGAGACACCCGGCCAAGTATGGCATTGGGCTTTAGGCCCAGATACGCTCCGGACGTGGCCGTCAGCTCATCCCTCAGCGCGACTGGGGTTCGCTGGGACCTGCGCGATCTCGAGCCCGACGCCGAGCAGGCGACGCGGGAATGGGACGAGCTGTTCGCGCGAGCGCGCGACTTCGCCGAGCGGCGGCGCGGCACCGTGGGCTCGGCGGGCGCGCAGGGGTTGCGCGACATGCTCGACGAGCTCGACGAGCTTTCGCAGGACGCCTCGCGCGTCCACTTCTACGCGACCGCCCGCGAGCACACCGATGCGACGGATCCCGAGACGAACGACCTCGCGACGCTGGCACGCGACCGGGCCGCCGATCTCGAGAGCATGCTCCTCTTCGTCGAGCTCGAGTGGCTCGCGCTGGGAGACTCCGAGGCGGAGACGCTGCTACACGCCGCCGAGCTCGAGCCGTACGCGCACCGCTTGCGCGTCGCGCGGGAGGAGAAGCCGTACGTCCTGCCCGAGGGTGAAGAGCAAGCGCTCAACGCGCGGCGCCCCGCGATCTCGGCCTGGGAGTCCCTCCACGGGCGGGAGCTCGCGACGCTGACAGTGGAGTTCGACGGCGGCGACGGCCCCGAGCCGCACACGATCGACCGTCTCCTCTCCTACGTCCACCACCCCGAGCGCGAGCTGCGGCTCGCCGCACTCGAAGTCCTCTACGAGGCGCTCGAAGGCGTCGCGGACGTGGAGGCGGCGTGCTACGACGCGATCGTCGGCGACCGGCTTTCCCTTGACCGGCTGCGCGAGATCCCCGACACGATGTGGCCCACGAATCAGCGCAACGAGCTGGCCGGCGACGTCGTCGAGGCGATGATGTCCGCGATCGAGCACCATTACCCGCTCGGCCGCCGCTGGTTCGTCCGGAAGGCGTCGGTGCTCGGGCTCGACCGGCTCCAGCTCGGCGACCAGTACGCACCGATCGGTAGTGACCGCCGGGTCGAATGGACGGAAGCGATCTCGATGGTGGACGACTCGCTGCGCGACTTCTCGCCGCGCTTCAGCGAGATCTTCCGCGCCTGCCTCGACCGCGGGCACGTCGACGCGGAGCCGCGCCCCGGCAAGGTCGGCGGCGCGTACTGCAACTCCGTCTCGAAGGCCGTCCTCCCGTACGTCCTCCTCAACTACACCGACCAGCTCCGCGACGTCGTGACGCTGGCGCACGAGTTCGGGCACGCCGTGCACGGGACGCTCGCGCTCGAGCGGCAGACGTACCGAGCATTCCACACCGGGCTCGCGGTCGCCGAGGTGCCGTCGACGTTCGCGCAGCTGCTCGCCGTCGAGCGGCTGATCGACAACGAGGAGGACGTCTCGACGCGGGCCATGCTCCTCGCCGACCGCGCCGAGAGCGCGATGGCCTCGATCTTCCGCCAGACGATGATGGCGCGCTTCGAGATTCAGGCCTACGGGATCCGTGGCGAAGGGAAGGCACTGACGAGCGACCGGCTCTCGGAGATGTGGTTCGCGGAGAACGAGCGCTATTACGGCGACTCGATCGAGCTGCCCGCGGGGTACCGGCTCGGCTGGTCGTACATCCCGCACTTCATCCACGTCCGCTTCTACACGTATGCCTACGCGTTCGCGCATCTCGTCGCGTTCTCGCTGCTCGCCCGCTACCGCGAGGATCCCGAGCGGTTCGCGCCTGCCTACATCGAGTTCCTTTCGAGCGGTGGCTCGCGCTCGCCGCAGGACCTGCTCGCTCCGCTCGGCGTAGACCTGCGCGACCCGCAGACATGGGCTCATGCGTTCGCCGAGTTCGACCGCTGCGTGGTCGAGGCGGAGGAGGGCGTCGACGCGCTTGAAGCGGCCTAGCCCAGGGCGCCCTTCGACTGCTCGACGACGTACCTGAGCAGACGGCGCATGTTGGCCTGGTCGACATGGGTGGCGTTCTTCCAGTCGTAGTCGGTGCCGCCCCACGCGGCGATGTCCTCGCCGTCGGCGACGACGAAGTCGAACCGCTTCCGGAGGCTTTGCAAGTACTTGAGTGATGCGGCGATGACGGGATTGCCGTGACGCTCGAGCTCGGCGAAGACGGTCGGGTAGAGCGGATTAAAGACGATCACCGGCCGTTCGCCGCGCGAGTTCATGTAGCCGAGCAGGTGCTCGAAGAGCTGGAAGCGCTTCGAGTCGTACTGCGGGGCCGTGGGCGGCTTTTCCTTGATCCCCGCCACGATGGCTGCTGCCTGCGCTTTGACCTGCTGCACACGCGCTGGACTGGGCCGCAAGGCTCTTACCGCGAGTGATCCGTCCTTTCGGTAGCGCGTGAACGGGTGCTTGGGCCAGTCGACCTTCAACGGCTGGTTGTCGAGGTAGGGGGCCACTTCGTGGAGGTACCGCGCGCCGCGCGGGTCGGCTTCGGTGCGCGGGTCGGGGATGTCGCCTGCCAGACCGGCGCTGACGAACCAGATATAGCGGCGCTTCTGGCCGGGGAAGCGGTCGGCGGTGAAGCGGGTGAAGACCCAGGCATCGGGTGCCGTGCCGCCCATCACGGCGGCGTTGAACCCGCTGAGCCCGGTGAGGTGCTGGAGGTAGGCCGGCTCCGCCTGCCGGCCGCGCGAGTCCCCGAGGATCAGGAGCTGCGGGCCGCGGTTGAGCTTCGCGATCAGGTCGAGCTTGATCGAGCGGTCCGTCGGCGGGCGTGACGCCGCGCCGGCAGTCGCCGCCGCAACGCCGGCGAGGACGAGGAGGGCAAGGAACTGTCGGAGTCGGGTGGCTGTCATCTCAGAACTGGAAGTAGATGAAGGGGTGAGGCTGGGCGATGGTCATTACGGCGATCGCGGCGGCGACGCCGGCGGCGATCCCCTGCCACGCGCGCGGCCTCAACCTGACCTGCCAGGTGTTCGGCGCGACGTTGACGAACACGAGGAGTGCAGCCGCGACCAGCGCGAACTTGAGCGGCACGAGGGCTCCGAGTTGTGCGGACGCGTCCAGCCCGTGCAGGCCGAGCATCGAGGAGAGAACGTCGCCGGCGACCCCGAGGCTCGGTGAGCGGAAGATGACGAACGCCCCGCACACGAGAAGGAATGTGATGGCGCGGTTGAGCGCCGCACTCGACGGTGTCCAACCCGCGCGGCGCAGGACTGCGTGGCTGCCGAGGAAGAGTCCGTGCACGAGGCCCCAGGCCACGAACGTCCAGGCGGCCCCGTGCCACAGACCCGCGAGGAACATCGTCACCACGAGGTTGAGCACCGTCCGCCTCGGTCCGCGCTGGGAGCCGCCGAGAGGTATGAACAGGTAGTCGCGGAACCACGACGAGAGACTCATGTGCCAGCGCCGCCAGAAGTCCGAGATGTTGACGGCCTTGAACGGCGAGTTGAAGTTCTGCGGAAACCGGAATCCGAGCAGGCAGGCGAGCCCGACGGCCATGTCCGAGTAGCCGGAGAAGTCGAAGTAGAGCTGCAGTGAGTAGCCGATCGCCGCGGCCCAGCCGCTCACCAGACCGAGATGGTTGTGATCCGTGTAGAGCCTGGCGACGTAGGGGTTGAGCTGGTCGGCGATGAGCAGCTTCTTCACGAGGCCGCAGGAGAGGAAGAACACCCCGCGTGACGCCGTCTCCGACGTCAACCTCGGTGTGAGCCGCTTGAGCTGGTCGGACAGGTCGGTGAAGCGGACGATCGGCCCCGCGATCAGGTGCGGGAAGAGGCCGACGAAGGTCGTGTACTCGAGCACGTTGCGGGTCGGCTCGACGCGGCGCCGGAAGATGTCGATCGTGTACGACATCGAGTTGAACGTGTAGAAGGAGATGCCGATCGGCAGCAGGATGCGCAGCGGCGGCAGCCCGGCTCCCAGCCCCAACGCGCGTCCGATCCCGTTCAGCGAGCCGAAGAAGAAGCCCGCGTATTTGAAGTAGGCGAGGATGCCGACGTTCGTCGCCAGCGACATGGCGAGCAGGAGCCGCCGACGCGGTTCGCTTGCGCTCGCTGCGATCCAGCGGCCGGCCAGGAAGTCGACGGAGGTGGCGCCGATCAAGACCGGCAGGTAGCGCCAGTCCCACCAGGCGTAGAAGAACCACGAGGCGCCGGTCAGAAAGGCGAGCCGCAGCGGCTTCCAGCGGCTCAGGCCCCACCAGCCGGCGAGCACCGCCGGCAGGAAGGCGAAGAGGAACACGTAGCTGTTGAAGAGCACCCGCCACTCTCCTCAGCGCAGCACTCCGGCGGAGCGGGCGACGATGTAGCGGAGCTCGCGGCGCATGTTGGCGCGGTTCACGTGCGAGGCGTTCGACCAGTCGCGCGTTGTGCCGTGCCACTTGCGCATGTCCTCGCAATTGACCACGACGAAGCGGAACCGGTTGTGCAGCTGAGCGAGCTTCTCCATCGTGGCGCGGTGGGCCGGAAACCCGTTCTTCTCCTCCGCTGCGAGCACGGACGGGTAGAGGGGGTTGAGCACGATCATCGGCACCTCGCCACGCTGGTTCATGAAGGCGAGCATCCGGTCGAGGTACGCGAAGCGGCCGGGAATGGCCAGGTCCTGGCGCGCCTGCCTCAGGGTCTGGCGATTTGCCCTGACCCCGGCGAGCCTCGCCACGACCGATCTGCGCAACGACTTCGCGTGCTCGGGCAGGAAGCGCAGCGACTGCCTGGTCAGTGACCCGTCCGCGTTGTAGTTGATCTTCGTACGGCAGGCGGCGAGCACGCACTTCTCGAATACGCGCCAGGAGGCCTTCGTCGCGTCGGTGCTCAGGTACGTCTTGACGTCGCCGAGCCCGAAGCGGCGAACGTCCGGGAGGTAGCGCCGTGCACGCGGATCCTGCGCCAGCTGCGGCTGCACGATCCCGCTGGCCAGGCCCTCGTCGGTGAACCAGATGTAACGGCGCCTCTGATGCGGGAACCGGTCGGCGATGAAGCGCACGAAGACGTACGCCTCGGGCGCCGAGCCGCCGGTCACCGCGGCGTTGAAGGCCGTGTGACCGGTCAACCGTTGCAGCTGCGAGGGCTGGGCCTGGCGGCCGCGCGAGTCGCCGAGGATCAGGATTTGCGGGCCGTGCCTTAGATGCTGGAGCAGGTCGAGCTTGATCGAGCGATCCGGCTCCACGGCGGTCGGGACGACTCCGGTACCGGCGAGTGCCAAGGGGTCGATCACGACGTTGAAGGCGAGCACGACGGCGAGCACCGCGAGGAACGAGCCGAGGAAGCCGACGACGAACCGGCGCTGGCCCGCCGCCGCCCTGCTCGTCGCGCGGGAATCCGCCGCCTTGATGGCCTGCGTCGTCACCGCTGGCTGCCGTACTGATCCACGTTGGCCTTCGTGATCGTGATGGGCTGGCCAAGGCGCAGCTCCTGGTTCCGGCTGTAGTAGTGGACGGTGCCGACGGGGCCACCGACGGCGTAGCTTCCGGGCGCGAACGTATGTCCAGCGGCGAGATAGTCCTCAGCCCAGACCGTCAGATATCCGAGCTTCGCCGGGTCGCCTTCGCAGACGACCTCCTCTGCGCCGACCCGAACGTAGTTGGCGAGGGGGTCACCGGGGTCGTCTATCGGTGGACAGCCGTCGCCGTTGCCGGCGGTGAAGACCTTGCCGACCTCGTGGGCGTGGATCAGCTGCCGCGGCAGGATGAAGGCCTCGCCCGGGCACAGGAGTAGCAGGCCACGTAGCCGCGGGTGTGCCCGCAACAGGCGGCGGAACATGTGCTTGTCCACGTCGCCGTTCCCGAGGTCCCCGTAGGCGACTCCGACCCGGTGCATTTGCGGGTAGCGCCGGTGGATGTAGACCTCGGCCAGCTTCAGCTCGGTGCGGACGATCGGATACGCACCGGCCGATCGCAGGCAGGAGACGATCACAAACTGGCCCCGCTCGTGCATCTGTGGGGCCAGCGCGTCGGCGAGAGCCCGCGCGTACTGTGAGGGGCTGGCCAGGCTGACCCAGACGCTGCCGGGAGAGCGCGATTCGAAGGCCACGGTCGGGATGCCGGCTGCGCGCGCCCGCGCGAGCGCCGGACGAATCTGCTTCTCGGACGCAGGTCCTGCGGGGTCGACCGCGATCACGGCCGCGTGCTGCGCGACCAGCGACCTGATGGCGGGGATGTAGTCGGGTCCGTCACTGACCGTGTTGACCGTGGTGAGGTCATCCCCGAGCGCCGTAGCTGCAGACTGTCCGCCGGTCACGACAGGCGTGAAGAACGAGGCGGCGCCGTCCTTGGTGATCAGGCCGATCGTTCGCTGCGCCTTTGGGGCGCCGCTCGAGGTGCTCGCGAGGAACCCGGCTGTCGCCGAAACCGCGGCGACGATTACGGCGATTGCTCGTCGCTTGTTCATCTCGACCCCCGAATCCGAACCGTGAACGGGTTGCTCTTGGCGTTGGCCCAAACCTGCCCCTGCGGCTGCGCGCAACGGGACGCGACGTAACACAGGCGTTGCGCTGTCACTTCGGCGATGTACGTGGTTGCCGCCTCCGGTTGTACGTCGAGCCTCCACCCGTATGTGTGTTGGTGGGAGCCTCTCGTGCGGACAGTGGCAACAGGTTCGAAGGGCTGACTGCTGTTGTGGCGCGCGAGAACTATCACTGGCGGGGGCGGCGCACTATCTGGCTTGCTCCGGTGGACTTGTCCGCCTAGGGTTAGTCGTGTCCCACCCCGGATCGTGTGGCTTCGGGCGGTCAGGGTCACGGAACGGGGCAGGGGTGTCGGAACCACCGTGCCGTGGAACTTGCCGTCCACTGTGTAGGCGTAGCTGCCCGCGTAGAACATGAAGGGGTCGTTGCATCCGTGGCTACCGTGGCCTGGGTCGACCGTGAATGAGCAGAGGCCGTTCGCAAACACGACTTTGTGCGTCGCGGCATCCCGGCTCGTGAAGCGCACGTTCCCTTTTGCGTACATCGTCAACGTGCCCGGTGACGGGCCGGTGGCTGTGAGCCCCACCAGGCAGCCCCAGAAATATCCGCAGTTCGGTGGTTGCGGCGCGCTGTTCGACGCACTGGCGAACAGCCCCGCTGCCGCCGCGACGGCGGCTACGAGGATCGCCAACGTTGCGAGTCGCTTGTTCATCTCGGTTCCTCCTTCCGGCGGCTGATTCGCCAGGCGACCTTCACGTGGGGTTGGTCGGTCGCAATCGTGAAGCGGCCGTCCTCGAGCTCTGCAGTGACGCGAGCGCTGGTCTGCGGGTCGAGGTCACGCAGCTCGTACTCGAGCGGTGGCCGGAGTGGATCGGCCAAGGCCGGCACGTGGACGGTGGCAAACCCACGTCCGTCCGTCCATACCTCTCCGTGATACGCGGTGCTGTCCATGGCGATCAAGGTGGACGGCTCGGGTAGCAGCCCGATTAGGACCGGCTTATGGCGATGCGCCTCGGACCCTTCCAATCCGGCTCGCGAAGCGGTAAAACCGCACCGTGGAGTTTCGGATCCTCGGGCCGCTCGAGGTGGTCGAGGACGGAGAAACCGTCGCGCTCGGAACGCTCAAAGAGCGACTCGTCCTCGGTGTCCTGCTCCTGCATGCGAACGAGTTCGTCTCGCGCGAGCGCCTCATCGACGACCTGTGGGGAGAGGCGCCGCCGCCAACGGCGCGCAAGGCGGTCAACGTCTACATCTCGAAGCTGCGCCAGACGCTGACGCGCGACGATCACGACCCGATCGCGACCGCGGACGGCGGCTACCGCCTCGTCGTCGAGCCGGACGCTGTCGATGCGGGTCGCGTCCAACTCCTCATCGCCAGCGCGCGGGAGCACGTCTCCCGGGGAGACGTGGAGCGCGCTGCCGGGCGCTTCCGGGAGGCGCTCTCTCTGTGGCGTGGCCCTACGCTTGCCGGTCTCCAGCTCGAGTCTCGGGGGCGGGACGAGGTGGCGCAGCTCGACGAGGTTCGGCTTGCGGCGGTGATAGACCGGATCGACTGCGACCTCGCCCTGGGCCACCACGAAGACGTGCTCGGCGAGCTGAACGTCCTCGTGCTCGAGCACCCGCTGCGGGAACGGCTTCGCGCCCAGCAAATGCTGGCTCTTTACCGTGCCGACCGGCAGGCGGAGGCGCTGGAGGCGTACGCCGGAGCGCGTCGGACGCTGGTCGATGACCTAGGCATCGAACCGAGCGAGGCGCTGCAGCGTCTGCAGCAGGCGATTCTCCTTCACGACCCGGCCCTTGAGACGCCCGAAGGCACTGCGGCGGTGAATGGAATTCCGAGCGCTGCGCCGCCGGCTCAGCAGACTTCTCGCTCGGAGCCCGCTGCCGCGGCTCCGCGGCAGCGGTTCCGTTCGCGACGCCGGCAGCTTGTCCTCGCCGGGTTCGCCCTCCTCGCCGCCTCTGCGGCCACGGCTGCGATTCTCTCGACCTCGGCCTCCGCGACTCGCCAGATCGTTCCGAACAGCCTCGTCGAGCTGAACCCGCGCACCGGCAAGCCCATCCTGGTAAAGCGGGTCGGGGCTCTACCCGGACCTATCGCGATCACGCCCGCGGCGATCTGGACGGCGAACTACGGCAGTGACGACGTGTCCCGGTACGACCTCCGGACCCACACGGTCGACACCCGCGGCGCTACCCCCGGGCAGCCCTTCGACATTGTCTTCGACCGGGAGGGGAACGCCTGGATCACGAACACCCCCGCGAACGACCAGCCGACGCAGCACTCGGTCGTCATCCGGCTCGAAGCAGGCACCGGCGGAACCTCCCCAGGCGAGATCGGCCCCTCTCACGTCCACCCGATTCGCTTTCCCCTCCCAATGGCGGGCTTCGAGGCGTTTGGTGGCGGGCGCGTCTGGGTCGTCGTCGGATTCCACGGCCCCCTGGTAGGGGACAACCGCGTGGCGGTGGTCGACGTCAAAACCGACCAGGTTTCCCTTCTCCACCTGGACGAGAGTGCGACCGCCGTCGCCTATGGCTACGACACGGTCTGGATCGGCACCTACGGAGCAGGGGAATCGACGTACGGTCAACCGGACGACAGCCGAATCGAGGTATTCAGGGCCGGTCACTCGAAGCCCGCGAAGATTGTCTTGCGCAAACACGGCGCCAACTGGGGCCCGGTCTCGATCGCCGTTGGCGACGGCGCCGTCTGGGCCCTCACCCAAGGCACCTCGGGCAACCGACTTTGGAAAATCAACCCCATAACGCTGCGCGTGGTCCGGAGCATCGATCTCTCTGCCATGGCAGCCGACGCGGTCGCCGTCGGTGCCGGCGGAGTCTGGACGGTCAACGACCACTCCGTCACCAAGATCGATCCGCGCACGGAGAAGATCATCCGCACGTTCCCGCTCGTCAGCGGCAACGCAGGACAGCTTTGCGGCATTGCAGCGACACGTCGTGAGCTCTGGGTCTCCAGCGGACATATCTACTGCGACACCATTGGCTCCTAGGCCGCTGCGTACCCCTCCCGCCTGAGAAGCTCGCGGGCCCTCGCCGCGTTGTCGGCGCCCGCTACGAGGATGACGAGGACGCCGCCGTACTCCGGCGAGACGTGGCGCATCTCGAAGTCCTCGAGGTTGATCTGCGCCGCGCCGAGGATCTGCGTGATTCGCGCGAGCACCCCGGGCCGGTCCGGGATGCGGACCCGGATCCGGTTCAGCTGCGCCGGCTCGGTGCGGTAGGCGAACGACTCCAGCCGCTCGCGCGCAGCTGCGGCTGAGGCGATCGAGGCTTCGAGCGCCTCGCGGTCGCCGCTCTGAAGGGTCTGTTCGAGCTCGTCGAGCGAGGCACGCAAGCCGGCGAGCGCGGCTGCGATCTCATCGGCGTTGCCGAGGAAGATGTCGCTCCACACGGGCGCGTTCGCACCTGCGAGCCGAGTCATCTCGCGCAGCGAGGCGCCTGCGAACGCGAGTGGCGCGTCGTCCTCCTGCGCCGCCTCCGCGATGCGCAGCATGAGGAGGTTCGCGAGCGCGTGGGGGAGATGGCTCGTCAGCGCGAGGAGACGGTCGTGGGCGGCCGCGTCCGTGCGTACCACGCGCGCGCCGAGCGAGGCGACGAAACGCTCGACGAGCGCGACGCTCTCGTCTGCCGACGCTTCGGTCGGTGCGAGGAACCACGTCGCGGCATCGAAGAGGTCGGCCGTGGCGCGGGCAGGACCGCCGGTCGCGCCGCCGGCGACGGGATGGCCCGGGACGAAGCGCGGATCGGCGATCGTCGCGAGCGGGCGCTTCGTGGAAGCGACGTCCGTGACGACCGCATCGGGCCCGGCAGCGGCGAGCACCTCTTCCACGACGTTCGGCGCTGAGCCGACTGGAACCGCGACGACGACGAGCTCGGCGTCCGCGACGGCCTCGGCGAGTGACAACGCCGGCTCGAGCGCGCCGCGCGCAGCGGCTCGCTCGAGCACGCCGCGATCGGAGTCGATGCCGCGCGTGCGGGTGCCCGCCCGGCCTGCGGCGAGGGCGACCGACGTCCCGACGAGTCCGGTGCCGATCACGGCGAGACGCTCGACCGCGCGCGGCCGTTCCGAAGCGGCGGCCGGTGCCCTCGGAGCCCGCCGCTCGGCTGCAACCTCCTCCTTGAGCACGTCGAGGACGGCGGAGAAGACCGACCGCACACCGCGCTCCGACAGCGGGCCGGGGTTCGATGCGACGAGCGCCTGCAGCAGTTCGGCCTCGCGCTCGGGATCGATCCAGCGCTCGCCGGCGTCGTCCTTGTGGTCGCGCACGGCAGCAACGAGCTCGAGCCGCCGGTTGAGGAGCTCGAGCAGCCGCCGGTCGAGCTCGGAGATCTCGGTGCGGAGCGCGTCGAGGTCGCTCATGAGAGGTGTTTCTCGCCGGCCTCGACCGCGATGGACAGCCGGTTCGCCGGCGGCGCCAGCGGACAGACCCAACCCGGGTCGTACGAGCACGACGGGTTGTAGGCGAAGTTGAAGTCGAGCACGAGCCTGCCGTCCGTCTCCCCGAGATCGGCGCCCTTCACCGTGTCGAGGAGGTAGCGGCCGCCGCCGTACGTCGTCGTCCCGCTCGTCGAGTCGCGGAAGGAGAGGAAAACCCCGCCGCCGTAGCTCGCGAGCCAGTCGAGCTCCAACGCCAGCGATTCGCCTCGCAGCTTGAAGTGTGCCCGCGCGAACGGTGTGAAGAGGATCGGTTCAGGGCCGCTCGTCTCGACGGCCGCCGGAGCCGCCTCGAGATCTTCGAGCTCGGCGAGGACACGCGCCGTGGGGTCGTAGTCGTAGTACGCAAGTTCGGTATAGCCGGGCCGCGGGGACTGGGGGTGCGAGCGGAACAGTTCGTCGCGGGTTTCGCGCCAGAGCTCCCAACCGGATTCCGGCTCCATCGAGCGCACAGCGGCGTAGAGGGCGAACACCCGCCGCTTCCAGTCGAGCAGCGTCAGCGTCTCGGCAGCGGTCATGTCTCGAAGCTACCCCGCGAGCTCTCGCGTGCGCTCGACGGCGCGGCGGAGCGACGTCTCGTCGAAGAGGTAGGGAGTCGCGTTCGCGACGAAGCGGAGCGGGCCGTTCAGCTCCTCGCTTCCTGCAGCGGCGTTCGCGAGGTAGCGGACGGGAATCTCGTGGCAGACGACGAGCGTCACCTCTTCGTCGCGCTCGAGTAGGCGCTCGGACACGCCGGCGTAGCGGAGCGCGGCCTCGTCCAGGCTCTCGCCTCCGGGGAAGCGCTTCTTCCGGTTCGAGTGCGCGGGCGCGGCGCGGTAATCGTCGAGCGACTTGCCCTCGAGGTCGCCGATGCGGACGTCCCCGAGCTCCTCGTCGACGAGGTGCGGCACGTCACGACCCGCGAGCGCGATGCTGGCCGTCTGCAGCGCGCGCGGGAACGGCGAGACCGCGACGAGGTCGACCGGCAGCGCCGCGAGCTGGCCGGCAAGCCTCTCCGCCTCCTCGATGCCCTGCTCCGAAAGCCCGCGGTCGAGAGCCGGATCGCCGTTCACGGCCTTGTCGATGTTGAACAGCGACTGCCCGTGGCGCGCAAGGAGGAACAACCGCATCGCCGGAGACTAAGCCGCGGTCGGCCCCTTCGGCGCAACGTCCCGCACGCGCACCGCCGGAGCCGACCGCATGCTCCGGCGCTGTTTTCCGTCTAGACGCGCGTAAAACGCGAGGATCGGCCCAGCATTCGCTTGAGCGGGCTCTGCTTCGGAAAGAGCCAGCGGTCGGCGGCGGCGCCGACCGCCCAGACGACGACCGTCCCACCGACGAGCGTCCAGAAGCCGTGGATGTGGAGACCGCCGACGATCGCGTCGGTCAGCCAGAGGATGAACATCGCCACGAAGAACCACGCGATGCCGAGCGTGACGATCGCGAGCGGGAACGTGAGGAGCTTCAGGACGGGCTTCACGAACGTCGCGAGGAGCCCGTAGACGAGCGCGGCGAGGATCAGCGTTCCGGTCGAGCCGCCGACCGCTATGCCGCTGAAGATCCACGCGGCGACCGCAAGGGAGGCGGCGTCGACCGCCCAGGCAACAACAACCCGAAGCGGGAGCGGCATGTCGCGATCGTAACGACTCACGCCCGGGCGGCATTTGTCACGATCTCCTGATGGGCCGGGCAGGGATCGAACCTGCGACCTTGGGATTAAAAGTCCCCTGCTCTACCAACTGAGCTACCGGCCCTCGTCGGGCGAGCGTAGCGCCGCGCCGTAGGATCTGCCCGTGGCGCCGTACCCGTACGAAAGCGAGTTCCCGTCGCTCGACCTCGACCGGCCGGAGGACGGAATCCTGCGGCTCACGCTCCGCGCGCCGGGCCGCCTGAACGCGGTGAGCGAGGTGCAGCATGGCGAGCTCGCGCGCGTCTGGCAGGCGATCGGGCAGGACGAGGAGACCCGCGCCGTCCTCGTCCGCGGGGCCGACGGCGCGTTCAGCTCCGGCGGCGACCTCGACCTCGTGCTCGCGATCGCCGACGACGACGACACGCGGCTGCGCGTCTTCCACGAGGCGCGCGACCTCGTCTACAACATGCTCCGCTGCCCGACACCGATCGTCTCCGCAATCACCGGTCCTGCCGTCGGTGCTGGGCTCGTGGTCGGTCTGCTCGCCGACGTCTCGCTCGCGAGCCCGAAGGCGCGCATCGTCGACGGCCACACGAAGCTCGGCGTCGCCGCCGGCGATCACGCGGCGATCGTCTGGCCGCTGCTCTGCGGGATTGCGAAGGCGAAGTACCACCTGCTGCTCTGCGAGGAGGTCGACGGCGCCGAGGCGGAACGCATCGGCCTCGTCTCGCTGTGCGTGCCGGAGGAAGAGCTCGAGGAGCGGGCACTCGAGATCGCGCAGCGGCTGGTCGCAGGCTCCCGCGCGGCGATCTCGCATACGAAGCTCGCTCTCAACGAGTGGATGCTCCGGGCCGGGCCGATCTTCGATGCGTCCCTCGAGCTGGAGTTCCTCGACATGACCGGGCCCGATGTGCGCGAGGGCGTCGCCGCCGTGCGCGAGAAGCGACCGCCAAACTTCACGTGATGGACGACGCACAGCTGCGCGAGGTGTTAGGCGAGCCGACGGAGCTCGTGAAGCAGAAGATCGCCGAACGGCTCAATTCGCTCACACGACAGTTCGTCGAGCGGTCGCCCTTCGTCGTCGTCGCAACCGGCCGTCCCGACGGCGGACTCGACGTCTCTCCGCGTGGTGATCCCGCCGGCTTCGTCCGGATCCTCGACGAGCGGACGCTCCTCCTGCCCGACCGCCCGGGAAACAAGCTCGCCGATACGCTCACCAACCTGCTCGAGGACGACCGCATCGCCTTGCTCTTCCTCATCCCTGGCGTCAACGACACCTTCCGCGTCAACGGCCGCGCGCGCATCGTCGACGACCCCGAGCTCCTCGCCGAGAGCACTGTCGAAGGGAAGGCGCCCCAGCTCGGGATCCTCGTCGAGGTCGAGGAGGCGTACACGCAGTGCCCGAAGGCGCTGCTTCGCTCGGAGCTCTGGAACCCCGAGCGGCACGTCGACCGCTCGGAGCTCCCGCGCTCGGGCGAGATCCTGCGCGCGACCGCCGATCCGGAGCTCGACGTCGAGGAGTACGAAGAGGCCCGCACGGAGCGATACGAGCGCCGCGAAGGGTTCTACTAGCGCCCCAGGTGGTAGGCGCTCTGGATGCGCCGGATGCTGACGGTTTGGTTCGCGTGGATCGTGCTGATGGCGGGCGCGAACCTCGCGACTCCGCTCTACGCCGTCTACTCCAGGCAGTTCGGCTTCTCGCCGCTCGTACTCACTGCGATCTTCGCGACCTACGCGATCGTGCTCGTGCCGGCGCTCGTTTTCTTTGGACGGCTGTCCGACCGGTTCGGGCGTCGGCCGGTCGTCGCGGCCGGCCTCGCGACGGCGTGCCTCGGCCTCGCGCTGTTCGCCGCCGCTCAGGGGACCGCCTGGCTTTTCGCCGCGCGTGCGGTGCAAGGGCTCGCGGTCGGGATGATCAGCGGCCCGGCGACCGCTGCCTTGGTCGAGCTCGATCCGCAGGGAAGCCGCCGGCGTGCGGCGCTCGGCGCTGGGCTGGCGCAGGCGGGAGGAAGCGCCCTCGGCCCGCTCGCTGCCGGCGTGCTCGCCGAGTGGGCCCCCGACCCGTTGCGACTCTGTTATCTGCTCGCGCTCGGGGTCACGCTAGTCGCCGGCGCGCTCGTGCTGCGGCTGCCCGAGCGGCGCGACTCGGAACGAGAGCCGTGGCGGCCGCAGTGGCCGCGGGTGCCGGCCGAGAGACGCGGGGCGTTCTTCCGCGTCGGGCTCACGGCCGGCGCCGTGTGGGCCGCTATGGCGCTCTTCCTCTCGATCGGCCCCTCGTATTCCGAGCGCCTGCTCGGGACGCAGAACCTCGCGGTCGTGGCCGCGATCGCTGCGGCGGGGCTCGTCGCGTCGTTCGCGGCGCAGGCTGCGATGGAGCGCGTCTCCGGCTCGCATCGGCGCGACCAGGCGCTCGGTTGCATCCTGCTCGCGCTCGGTCTCGGCGCAGTCGTCGCCGCCGGGCCGAGTGGCGCGATCGCGCTTCTCGTCCTGGGCGTGATCGCCGCGGGCGCGGGCCACGGGATCGGGTTCCTGTCGGCGCAGCAGGAGTTGAACGAGCTCGCCCCCGACGAGCGCCGGGGCGAGGTTACGGCCGCGTTCATCGCCTGCATCTACGCCCTGGTGGCGAGCTTCGTGATCGCGAGCGGCCTCCTCGGCTCCGTCTTCTCGCTCGACACCTCGGTGGAGGCGGTGGGATCGGCGCTGATCGCTGTCGCTCTCGGCGTAGCCGCCTGGCATGCGGCTACTTCGCGCTCTGGCGCTCCCAGGCGTCGAGCAGCTGCTCCACGTTCCGCCGCTGCTCGTCGCTGAACTCGAAGCGGGCCAGGAGACGGCGAGCCTCGCCGACGTCGTCGTTCTCGACCGCGGCTTCGAGGTGCTCGCGCATCGGGATCGGCTGCCGCAGCTGTCGCCGCAGCCAGCGGAGGAGGCTCACCTGCGCCGCTTCCATCAGCGTGGCCTCGGTGGGAGTGGATGTCCGCGGAGGTGGTGCCAGACCGCGCGGGCGAACGGGGTGATCAGCCCACCCCACAGCAGGATCCCGCCGAAGATGCAGAGCGCCTCGACGCTCTCCCGCCCCTGTCGCTCCCAGTAGACGTCGCGCAAGTTGAGCCAGAGCGCGAACTCGTCGAGGATCAGCGCAGAGCACACGCCGTAGGCGAAGGCCGTGTAGCGGAACAGCCGCCGCGGAGGCTTGTCCTCGAACCCATAGAGCAGCAGCCATAGGTAGCCGAGGATGATCAGTCCGACCATCCCGAAGACGAAATGGTGGATATGGACGCCGCCGATGATGATGCCGCCGTTCGGGCCGGCGCCCTTCTTGTGGAGCAAGGTCGTGATCCCGCGGGTGACCACGAGCGTGAGCGTGAAGCCGAGCGTCGCGAACATCACCCGCTCCCGGCGCGAGCTCAGATGGTGATGCAGGTGCAGACCCTTGTCCGGCTCCGGGCGGACTATGGCCGCTTCATCCATGGCCGCAATTGTCGCCGCAGGTCCGGCCGACCGTCCTCCTAGTCTCACCCGATGCTGGTCGAGGAGCTGCGGCGCCTGGTCACCTGGAGTGAGCGCCACCGCAGGCTGCTGGCACGCATCATGCTCGCCTTCTGCCTCTCAGGGGTCGTCGACCTGGTCGGCGGACTACTGATGTGGTTGCTGGAGAGCGGCAAGAAGGGAAGCGAGGTCCACGGCTTCGGAGACGCTCTCTTCTTCTCCACGGTTCAGATCTTGACCGTCTCCTCGTCGCTGAAGAACCCGATCACGAGCGGAGGTAAGGTCGTCGATGTTCTTCTGGAGTTCTGGGCGATCTTCGTCGTGACCGCCGTCGCCGGCTCGTTCGCCTCGTTCTTCCGGAGCGGAGACCAGTCCTGAGCTGAGCTCAGCGCCGGGCGCCTATCCGGTCGACAACCGCGCTGACGGCATAGGTCGCGTACCCGGTCACGGTTCCGGCGGGATAGTCGTACGGATTGCCGTCGAGCTCCGTGTACTCCTCCCCCAGAAGCGCGGAGGTTCGCGGATCGAAGATCAGCTCGTGGCGCTCGTGAATCTTCCCGTCCACGGAGGCCACGGCGACACCATGCCGGCCAAGCCGGTCGGTAGCGGGTCCGAGGAGCGCGACACCCGGGATGCGCGCTGCCACGTCGTAGAGCGCCGCTCGCAGCTCGGGCGAGGCCGGGTCGCGCAGCGCGTCGGCGACCAGCGTGAACATCTCGGCGTCGGTGCTGTTGCCGCGACCGACCGCCGAGTCGTGGATCGTCGCGTAGAGCTCATCGGGGTCGGTCGGCAGGTGACGCCGCGGTGAGGGCGGGAGCTTGCCGGAGTCCTCGCGTGGATTGACCTGCGGCCGTCCGGCGGCGATCCAGGCCGCCCTGTCGGCGTGCGTCGGAAACGTCGGCTTGTTCCAGCGCTCGTGAAGGTAGCCGCTGCCGTTCGGGGCGAGCCAAGACTCGCGGACGCCGGGGCTGAGCGCATACCAGCCGGCGCCGCCGCTCAGGTAGCCGACGATCCACTTCGAGTACTCGAAGTGACCTGCGGTGAGCGGCTCCCCGGCCTTCTGGACGCTGGCCACCGAAGCCATCCTCTGCAGGAGCGGAGCAGCCGAGGCCCGGCTCGTGCCGCGGCCGCCGATGCTCGCGAACGCGGCCACGGCGACTGCGGCCGCCAGCACGACTGCCGGAACGAGTACCAGCCGGCGGCGCACCGGGGGAGTTCGCTCGATATGCCGCATGAACCGCGCTCGGGCGCGCGCCCGAGCCTCGTCGCTCGGGCCGGAAATCGGAGTTGGCAGGGAGCGAAGGAGGTCGAGCTCAGCCATTGTGCGGGGCCTCCTGTGTTTGATACGAGTCGAGTTCCTGGCCGCGCAACTTCGCCCGCGCTCGCGAGATTCGCGAGCGCACCGTGCCGACCGGGATGTCGAGGGCGTGCGCAATGTCCTCGTAGGAGAGGTCGCCCCAGGCGAGGAGCAGGAGGGGCTCGCGCTCCCGCCGGGGCAGGGCTTTCACCGCGGCGGCAAGCTCGGCGGCCAGCGGACCGGATAGCTCGGAATCGCCGCGGGCGCCGCTTCTCGCATACGCGTCTAGCCGGCGGCGCTCCGACCGCCACTGCCGCCGCAGCAGGTTCGCCGCGATGCCCAATAGCCAGGGACGTGCGTCCTCGCGGGTGAGGTCGTAGCGGCGGCGACGGTCGAAGGCGCGGGTGAACGTCTCCGCCGCGAACTCGTCGGCGAGGCCCGGGCCGACTCGACGCTGGACGTAGCCGTGGATCGCGTCGAAATGGCGGTCGAACAACACCGCGAAAGCCTCCGGGTCTGCGAGCGAGGCGCCGATCGCCTCCGCATCGGTCATGCCTCCTGTTGCCCGCAGGCCGTCAGAAAGTTCCCGTGTCACGGCCGCAATGGGCGGTGCGTGGCTCGAACACGCGACCTCCTGCTTGTAAGGGCTAACCGGCGTTGCATCCCTGAGCGGTTCACGCACCTCGGCGAGCATCGCTTCCACGGCGCTTTCCCGGCGTCGGCGATCCTCCGCCGCAGCTCGACCGTCAGCCGCTCGGCGTCTTCCGACCGTTCCTGCGCTGCAGCGAGAGAGGCGGAGGTGCCTCTGGTGCCGACTTGCCGGGCCGAGCGCCGCCGGCCGGTGCGGTGGCTCCGACTGACCCAACGAGGATCAGACTCACGGTTGGCCGCGGCGCAAAGCGGCAGGAGCGGTTTCTCCTCGAAGCCGGCACCGCCATCAGCTAGGCAACTCCACCGCGCGGATGCGTCCGCCGCCCCTGAGGTTCTCGGCCCAGGCGACACGGCGGCCGGAGACGGACAGATCGAGAGGGCCTGCCGCCGCTGTAGCCAAATGAACAACGCGGTGGGTGCCGACGTTGAGAGCCGAGATTGTCCTGCCACGGTGGAAGACGACCCACTGCCTGTCTGCGCCGGCGACCGAGAAGGCATCTCGAGCGCTGCCAACCGCCACCTGAGCGAGCTGCTCGCCGGTGGTAGCGTCGTAGAGCGCGATCTGGGCGACGCCCTCGATCACATTTCTGATGGCGGCGATATTGCCGGCGAGCGCGGGGAGTCCGGGGAGCGAGGGCAAGTGCTTCCCGCTCGTCGTGCGGAGGGTCGCTTGGTCTCTTAGGGCTGAGGGTTGGGTGAAAGAGAGGGGACGGAGGTTGCCGCCGTCGGCGTCGACGAGATACAGCTCGAGGAACGCCCTGTAGTAGTTCTCGCCCCTGTTGGCGTAGGCGTCGTCGCGCCCACTGGCGAACACGATCGTCTGTCCGTCCGGTGACCAGCTAGGATGCTCGTCCGGTCCGGTGGTGAGCTGGTGCAGGCCGCTGCCATCGGCGCCGACGAGCGAGAGTCCCACGCTGGTGTGGAAGACGATTTGGCTGCTGTCGGGGGACCAGGCGGGCTCGTCTCCGATGGCGTTGGCGCCGAGCGAGTGGGCGTTGCTGCCGTCTGCGTCCATCACCTCGAGCAGCCCGTCCACGGAGAAGGAGATGCGGCTTCCGTCAGGTGACCAGGCGATACCGGTGCCGGCTAGGTTGTGGCCGGCGAAGCTCGCCAGCTCCTGGACGCCGGTGCCGTCGGGATTCATCCTGAAGAGCGCGGGGTTGTTCCTGACATCGGAAGCCGCGAACGCGATCTTCGAGCCGTCCGGGGACCAGGCGGGGTCGGAGCCCGGCCCAAGCTGGCGCGAGGCAGAACCGTCGGCGCTGACGACTGCGAGGTTGCCCGAGGCGGTGCGGTAGGCGATCTGCTGGCTGTCCGGCGACCAGGTCAGCGAGTCGGCCTGGGCCGAGCCCGCCTTCGTCAGATCGTGCCGACCGGAGCCGTCAGCATTCATCAGGGCGAGAGGCGCGACAGAAGGTCCGGGCTCCCACGCCGGCCGGTAGAACTGTCCGTGAAGGTAGGCAATCGTCGATCCGTCCACCGACCAGGCGGGCGAGCGCAGGCAACCGCAGCCGTCCCCGCTCAGGACTCGGGCGACTGCCTCGACGACACCACCTGCGGCCGCGAGACGCTCGATCTGACCGCCGACGTCGAACCAGCGAGCAAATTTCCCGCCGACGACTCGATTCACCCACTGGCTCGGGAAAACGTCGCCAGGATGGTCCGTGGCGGAGTACACGAGCACGTTGCCGGCAGCAGCGATCGTCGGATGGGGCCTGTGCAAGCCGCAAACGTAGTCGCACTGCGCGGCCACGAAGTCGATCTTCCGGGGGCGACGAGCACCGGCATGGACGGCCACGATGTTCCAGTCGCACTCGCTATTCGAGCAGGTGTAGTCGTCGATCCACGCCGCCTCTCCGTCTGCGAGCGCCCATTTTCCCACCCGCCTGGGGCAGCCAGAGCCAATGAGCGGCGAGAAGGATGTCAGCCCCGTGTGGCGCCTCCGAACGAACATCCCGCAACCGTGGTGATCCCCGGGCAGGCGAGCTCGGCTGATCCAAGTGATTCGGTGCGGGCTCAGGGAGAACGCGATGATGCGATGACTGCTCGCGAGCAGTATTCGCGGCCTCGCGACCGAGTCGGCGCCCCTTGCACGGGGGGTGGAGATGGCCGCACCCGAGCTGGCCATGACCAGAGTCCCAACGATGGCGCCCGCCATCGTCAGCAACGCTGGAAGGTGACGACCGTCGGCGACACTCTGTGGCGCGGCCAGGCGAACCCTGCGGAGTCGCCCGCTGATCATCGTTCGAATATATATTCGAACTCTCACCGGCGGTGTTACGCGTGCGGGCAGGTAAGCCGCGGCGGCAACTGATGGGTGCTGCCGCCGCCTGTTTGCGTGTGCTCGCTTGCTCAAGGCACTGCGGGACGTTCACCGTGAAGGCGATCTGGTTAGTCAGAGACACGCTCTGATCGAAGCTCGAGCGGGCAGCGGTCCGGTGGCACGGCCGACTAGAAACGGAGTCGACGTTCCTTGACCCTCGGGGAATCGCAGCTCGCCCTTGCCGCGTTGGCGAGCCTCTGCGCGGGTGAACGTGACGCGATCGAGGTCCTACGACGGCTGCTCCGCCGCGTTCGGCCGACCCTTGTACCGCAGACCGCTCGGTCATAGCCTCCGGGCGGCGTGTAGTGCTTCCGAACCCCGCTCCGGCTCGACCCTCGCACTCGCATAGGCACCGAGGCCGAAGAACTCGTCTTAACTGACGGCGCCGAAGGCGGCGAGCGGGTAGTGCTGTTCGCGCACGGCCAACGTCGAATCGCGTTGTCCGAAGCCGCGGAGCTTGTGCTAAGCGGCGAGGGCTATGCCTCTGAATCTTACGCCCGGGAGGCGGCTTCCCGATGGCGCACAAGACTCCGATTCGCTTTTGCGGGCTCGCTAATTGGGGCCGACTTCTTTTCCCGTGCTCCCACGCAGCACATCACCCCCCACGGGCTCGAGTGGCTCCGAGGACAAATTCGGAGCCGCAACACGGGCCTAAGTGCCCGTCTCGGAGTGGCCGGAGGGCTGAAGTTGTCGCAGCGTCGCTGCGCGCCGCCGAGAGCCGCCTCCTCGGAGGCCCTCAAACCGCCACAGATCGGGTACTCCAGGACGTTCGCGGCACACAGGTATTTGAGTGCGAGCCACGCCCCGTCTTTGTCTCTCTGGATTTCGATTCGGCCATAGGACGCTCGCCGGAACGGTTTCTGCAGTTGATAGCTGCGGCGACCAAAAAAGACATCTCACTCGACGACAAAGAGGAGCTCGCGTTCGAGCTCTCTCAGGGTCGTTCTTTGAACCAACGGCGGACGGACGGCTACTCATGCTGATGATGGCTGTCGAAGCTCGGACCGTCCAAGAGCCACGCGCGGAAGCCTCGTTGGCTCTCGTCGAACAGTTAATTGGTGTCACAAGGGCTGCTGGCTTGGCGCATGAGCAGACTGACGCGCTCGTCAGCGGGCTCGGGAACCTCAAGCGGGAGTCGATTTCTCAAGCGGGTCAGCGGCTCGCAGAGACTCTTGGCGGCCGCAGATACCTAGAAGAGTTGCCGCCCCAGTTCTACAAGCGCTGCTACGCCTTGAGAAGCACGCTTGTCCACGGCAATCCTCCGTACCCGCCCTTTGGCGAGGTCAGCGCCTATGGAGGCGCGCTCGAGTTATTCGTCAGGGATCTCCTGACACTGCCCCTGGGAGTCGACCTCACCTAAGCGGCTTCGTGGGTGCTTGGCTGGCCGCTCGATCTCCCGCAAACTCCGACAAGTCCCTATGGACAACAAGCTGAGTCGCTTTTCTTAGCTGTACGGTCGGGAAGCTTCCCCGAGTTGTGGAAATCTTCTGTGGATAACTCTGTTGAACCTGTGGATGAGGCGCTCATTGCTCGACTGCGACAGGCGATTGCGGTTGAGGAGGAGGGCGACGAGGAGCACCTGAACGCGGTTCTGCGGATGCTCGGAGCCAAGGCTCCCGACCAATAACTTCCGCTCCGCGAGACTTAGATCTACTCCACTCCTAGAGATGGCCGGTCATCAGATACCACAGCAGCCCGGCGAGGTCGCGGAGGCCCTGAAACTGTGGGTCCGTCTTCACTGCGGAGAGCAACGCCGCCATGGACTTATCTAGGACCGAGCGTTCGTCCAATGCCAGCGGCGTTGGCCGCAGAGACCCTGCGGCTGATTACTGACTCCCCGGCCAGGGAACGACCAGACGATTCAGAAAACCGGGCCGGCGCAGGAAGTGACCGAGGAAATTAACTCTCCTTCCTCTCCTTGGTACAGAGACGGCGCCTTGGCGCGCCGTTCTCTGTGCGAAACGCCTGGCCCCCTACAAATGCCCGCGCAGGTAGGTGCGGACTTGCCCGTCAGTGAGGCCGAGGTAGTCGGCAATCGCGACGGCCGGCGTAACGGAGCGCATCTACACCCACGCGTTCGATCGCGAGCAGAGGGAGAAGAGGGTTCGGGAGGCCATGGCGCGGGCAGCAGGTAGTGGAGGATAGGTAACTCCCTTCCTTGCTGGGTCAGAGAAGCCGCCTTCGGGCGGCTTTCTCGTTCTAGGGGCCGAGTAGAGGGGCCAAGTGGAATTCTCTGGCCCGCTGTGATGTCGGCACGGCAAACAAAAGCCCCGCCGTAGCGGGGCTTTTTAGTTAGTGGGCGGTGCGTGGCTCGAACACGCGACCTCCTGCTTGTAAGGCAGGCGCTCTCCCAGCTGAGCTAACCGCCCGAGTGCGCGGAGGGTACCGCTACTTCTCGTCGAGCTTCAGCGCGGCGGAGTTGATGCAGTAGCGAAGGCCGGTCGGATGGGGGCCGTCCGGGAAGACGTGTCCGAGGTGGCCGCCGCATTTGGAGCAGAGCACCTCGGTGCGCACCATCCCGTACGTCGTGTCGGTCTCCTCGTCCACGGCCTGCTCGCCCGCCGGCGCAGAGAACGCGGGCCAGCCGCAGCCGGAGTCGTACTTCGCGTCGGATTCGAAGAGCTCTGCGCCGCAGCCGGCGCAGCGGTACGTGCCGTCTTCGAAGGTGTGGTCGTACTCGCCGCTGAACGGCGCCTCCGTCCCCTTTTCGCGGAGGACGCGGTACTGAGCGGGCGTCAGCTCCTCGCGCCATTCCTGCTCGGACTTCTCGATCTTCGACATGGCGCGAGCGTAGCTGGCTGAAGTACCCCCAACGGGGGTCGAACCGCCCTGCTAATGGGCGAGTTCCGCGTATTTGGTCGGCACGGAGGACAGCACCGCACGGTCCTGCTTGAGCAGGACCGTGTAGTCGAGTTCGGTTTCGTCGAGAAGAACGTGCGTGTAAGTGTCGGCGGTGACGGCGAGTGATCTCTGTCCAACCTGTTCGCCGATCCTCGCCCAGGGGACACCGCGCAGGTGCATGAGCGAGATCCGCCGGTGGCGGAGGTCGTGCGGGCTAAAGAGCGGAATCCCGGCGGCTGTACAGGCGCGGCCGAGTTGGGTGCGGAATGCGTCGCCACTGAATCCGTTCAGCACCTGGTCGCTGAGGTTGCGGTCCTCGCGTGGGCAGAGATCGACGATCGCGGTGAAGATCACTGGGGTCGGGGTTACCCAGCGGGCGCGGCTCGTCTTCGTGACACTTTTTCGGAGTCGCCAGCGGCCGCGCGGCTCGTCAATGTCGCCCCACTCCAGTTTCTCGAGTTCCGAGATTCGCATGCCGGTGTCGTCGAGGATGAGCAGCGGTAGTCGGTACCTGGGCGGCAGCAGCCTGAAGGCTGCGAGGACGTGCTCGGCGAGCGGTGGGTTGACCTCTTCCTCGTCCTCATGCGGCAGCTTCACGAAGCGTTTGTCTCGGGCGGGGTTGTCGAGGTGGCGGCCCGCGTAGTCGAGGGTCATCGCGGTCGCTTGCAGGATCTTTCGGAGGTAGCTCTTCCTGACGCCGGCTTCGTGCAGCTGGCTGATCATCGCGGCTATGTCTTGTGGCGTTAACTCGTGGACGACTCGGCCGCCTATCAGGGGGATGGCGCGGTTTAGGCTGGTGCGGTTCTGTGTTCTGGTGCCCTCGCTTACGTCGATTCGTGCTGCGAGCCAGGTGCTTGCGGCTGCTTTGAAGCTGGGCGATTCAGGGGTCGGCGGCTCGAGCGAGCGGAGATCGGGGACTCGGCGAGCGGCTAGTTCGCCGATGATCCAGCGTTTTCGCTCATCTGCGTCCGTCTTCCGCTTGAAGGATCCTCCGTAACGCGCTGGCGTGGCTCGGCCGCCGAGCCTGTATTCGACGCGGTAGCGGGTTTGGCCGGCCTTCGTCTGCCGGGTACGGACCCAAGCGCTAGGCATGCCGCCCTCGCACAGTGACGCCTGTAGGGCACCCGGGGGAGGTCAGGTCGGCCATACGCGCTCGTTGTCGTAGGTCGACTCGGCGATGACCGTCCGGTAGGTAGCGACTCGCACCATCGGTCTCCGGTAGCCGGGAAGGATCACGACTCCTTCCCGCTTGGCGCATTCGCGGAAGATTGCGTCCACCGCCCGCCGCTGCCAGCCGAGTGTGGCGAGGTCGGTTCGACTGAGTACAGCCTGCGGCAGCTCGAGCCGCTCGACGAGGTTGGTGCACTTCAGCATGAGAACCACGTCCTTGACAGGACGTTGTCCACGCGGGACGCAAGCGGCGGTAGTCGGAAGTCCGGGCTCCCGCCCTGCCCCGGAGGCTCATCGCGAAGTGTGTACGCCCCTTCGCCTTGCTGTTCAGCCTGCGGTCTGGGCGGCGCGGGGGAGACACGCTCGACGATAACTCCGACCAGCGGAGCCCATCCAGTCCCAGTTTGGCCCCGCGTTGGTGTCGGGTGCCGGAGGCCCAGTCCATGGCTGCGGTGGTTGTGGCTAGCGGCCATGAGTCCGGTCCTCGATTCGGGCCAGAATCTCTTCGAGGCTGACCTTTTTGCTTGTTGGGCTGGGCGTTGGGCCGGCGGTAGTAGCGTTGCCGTTGGGCCGCTGCGCGACCGTGTGGGGCCATTGGTTGAGGTGGAGGCGGCGGAAGTCGCTCTCGCTGAGGCCGGGGTCATGTCGTTGCTGTTGCAGGTCGCTGAGGTTGATCCAGCTGGCGGGGTTGCAGGCGCGGAGGACCTTGCCGTCGGCGGTATCGGCGTCGGCGGGCGCCCCATACCACCAGACCAAGGTCCGCGCCTGGGGGTTCTTGGCGACGGTGAGGCAGCCGTGGGCCCTGACGGTGACGTCGTCCCAGGAGAGTGCGTCTCGGTAGATGCGTCCGAGCAGGCCGTTGGGGTCGTTGCCGGCTGTGCTGGTTGCGAGGAGGTAGGCGTCGGGTTGTTTGTTGACCGCGGCTGCCATGGCGGTGTAGGTCTCGACCTGTTGCTTGCTGCTGAAGGTCCAGAGTTCGTCGAGCAGCGCCGCGTCGGGGGCGCGTCCGTGCTGGAGGGCGCCCTGGGACGAGACTGCCTGCATGCTCGCCTGCCGCTTGGGACAGTCGAGGCGGTTGCTTGTGCCAAAGACCCAGTCGCTGAGTGGGCTTCCTTCGAGCATCCGCCGGGCGCACTCGATTCCAAGCTTGGCCTGTTCGCGGGAGCCGGCGGCGAGGACGATTTGCGCAGCGTCGCCTTGGCAGAGGAGCTGGTAGAGGCCTAGTCCGGCGGCGAGAGAGCTCTTGCCGTTCCCGGCGGGTAGTCCGAGCAGGGCTTTCTTGTATAGGCGGCGGCCGGCAGGGTCACGACGGTGGAACTCCCGCAGGAACGTCCTCTGCCAAGGTTCGAGTTGCAACGGTCGCCCGAAAAGGGGGCCGCCCGGGTAACGCAGGAAGGTGGGGAAGAACTTGAGCAGCTGCGACACGGAGCCGGTCTTGCCCAAGTCACCGAGCTGCTCGTCAAGGCCGCGGCCGGTGAGGCCACAGTCGCGAGCCTCCGCTTGGGCGTGGGCGGCGGTAACGTGCTGTTCGAATTGGAGGGCGATCGCGGCACGCTCCGGGGCACTAGTCGCCGCCTGGTAGCGGGCTTGCAGGCCAGCAAACAGCGGCCACTCGGCCGGCAATGACTGCAGGGCGAGCAGCCGCCGGTGGCGGCGGCCCCGAAAGGAGCCCTGCCGGATGTGCTGCTCGAGGCTGCGGGACGGACGTGCCATCTCAGTGCTCCGCCCCGTTGAGGGCCTGGTACCTGTCGCGGATGACATCGCACCAGGCCGGATCGAGTTCGATCAGGAGACAGCGGCGGCCGTGCTGCTCGGCCGCGACCAAGGCGGTGCCGGAACCAGCGAAGGGGTCGTAGACGACCTCTCCTGGTGCGGTGTGGTTGAGGATCGGCCTCGTGTAAAGAGCGACCGGCTTCTGGGTTGGATGCGCGGTCGCGCTGTCGTCGCTGCCGCCGCCTCCGAACCCCGCGATCGGCGAGGCCTCTTCCCACACCGTCGTCTGCTTTCGGCCACCCTGCCAGCCGGCCGAAGCGCCCTTCCGTACCGCGTACCAACATGGCTCGTGCTTCCATTGATAATGCGCCCGCGACAAGGCATGGATCTGTTTCACCCAGATGATCTGCTGCCGCAGCTGGAATCCCGCCTCGACCAGGCCGTGCCCAACCAGGCCAGCGTGCAAGGCCCCGTGCCACACGTAAGCCACGCGGGCGCCAGACAACTGGTACGCCTCGCTCCAGTCAGCCCGGTCGTCGTTGAGCAAAGTCGCCGCGCGCGCGCGGCCGGCCGGCTGGCGAACGCCGTCCCGCCAGCTGTGATCAACTCCCACCCCATACGGCGGATCCGTCACCAACAAGCTGACCGACTCGCCAGCCAGCAGCCGCTCAACCTGATCCGGATCGGTCGCATCACCACAGAGCAGCCGATGCGGGCCGAGCTCGTAGATCTCGCCCAGCCGTGAGCGCGGCTCGGCTGGCGGCAGCAGACCCTCGCACTCCAACCGCTCGCTTCCGTACTGGCGCAGAAGAAGGTCAATCGACGCCTCCGACTCGGGCAGCACCGCCGCCACCTCCGTAGCCGGCACCTTCCGCAGCACCTCTTCCAACAAGGCGGCATACGCCTTCGGATCATCACTTCCATGGGTGCGGTTCAGGGCCTGCGCCAACAACCGGGCCTGCGCGTCGTCCAGGTCGACGACCACCACAGGCACCGACTCCACACCAAGCTCGCGATACACACGAAGCCGTTGATTGCCCGACAAGACCTCGAACCGATCCGAGCCGTCCCGGTATGGCCGGGCGACCAGATTCTGGACCGTGCCGAACTGGCTAATCGACCGCTCCAGCTTCATCCGCAGCGCAGCCGGGAGCCGGTTCGCGTTCCACGGCGCCTCAACGAGACGCGACAGATCTATGTTTGTGCTCTTCATGGCCCCGCCTATCAAGCGAAATGCCGTTCCGCGGACAGGTGAGGCGTGGCAAACATCACCTCGGCGGCCACAAACCGCAAGAACAAGCCAAAAAGAGGCTGCAAAAAAAGTGGCAGAACGGCGGAAAACGGGCGTCACGCCGCCAGGCGAGGCCAAGTCCCGAAACATTCGGGCCACGCCGGCCAAAACGCACGCGACCCACGACCCCAAAAAAACGGCGTCGCAATCCGCGATTTAGATCAGCTGCCTGATCGGGTTCCTAGGCAACGATCCCTTCCGCGCGAGACCCCCCGGGGGTACCTCCTTCGCCGCTCCGAGTCAGACGCGCGCCAGTTCTACGTGACGAGGAAGAGCTCGATGCGTGGGGCTACGGAGCGTCAAGCCCGAGACAGCGCAACGGGGTTCGGGCTTTGGCATTTCTAGCGAGAGACGTTCGGGTAGCCGCGGGCCTCAGCGCCAGGCGCGGTTGCGACGGCGCCTCGTTCACGCAACGAGGTGAGGACTCCGATGAGGCGCAGGCATGCGCCATCTTGAGTGCGTGAGATCGCGGCGATGGTCTGTCTCGGTTGTGCTCGTTCTGGTCCTGCTGGGCGTGGCCGGCCTGGGCTGCGGCGCGAGTAAGCGGGGAAACGCAACGGTGAGCACCCGACTGCGGGCGGATCCAGCGCAGCTCGCGGTTGAGATCGATCGCTCGCAGGCAGTAATCGACGGCGCGTCAGGATCCGAGGCGAGTCTGCAGCAGGCAGCTGGTTCCCAGCAGCTCGCCTTTCGGCAGCTCGCCGACCATCGACCTCTGCGCAGGCCGACGCTGCTGCGGCTCAGACCCGCCGCCCGGGCGTCGGCGATGGCGGCGCTTCGCTCTGCGGACGCACTTTCGAAGATCGTGCCGGCGGAGCACCGCCTCCCCGACTGGCGCATTGTCGCGCCGCCCACACCGGGCAAGCTCCTCAGCTACTTCCAGGCCGCGGCCGCGACCTACAAGATCCCCTGGCAATACCTCGCGGCGATCGAGTTGGTCGAGACGCGCATGGGTCGAATCCGCGGACTCAGCCCCACGGGCGCTAAGGGGCCAATGCAGTTCATGCCCGCGACCTGGGCCGAATACGGCCAAGGCAGCATCGACAACCAGCGCGACTCGATCATGGCGGCCGCACGCTTTCTCAACGCCAACGGCGCCCATCGCAACATGGGCCGCGCGCTCCTTCACTACAACCCCAGCCAGTCCTACGTCGTCGCAGTCGAGTCATACGCGCATGAAATGCGCAGCGACCCACATGCCTTCTACGGCTACTACTTCTGGCAGGTCCTGTACCGGACCACCAAGGGCACCTTCCTCCTCCCAGTGGGATACCCCGGCGTCCGGCCCAGGCGCCTTCCCGGCTAGAGGCTTGATGCGAAGGAGCCTCTACGGATTCGGGGCGGATAGCCTTTCCGTATGACCAGACCGGCGCCAGACCCGGCACGAGGCGCAGAAGCGGCCAGGAAACTCAGGTCCTTGGGCGTCAAGGGCACGCTCATCAAAGCTGCACAGCTTGGTTACATCACGGAGGTCACATGCGGAATGCCCAAGTGCTTCTGTCCCGAGGAACTGGGCGGTGCGGGTTACTTCGCACCGCGCACTAACCGATGGAACGACTGGGAGGCGACCTTCGAGCATTACCCAATCCCGAAGGTGGAAGGGGGCCGCAAGACCGTCGACAACGCGGTCCTTGCTCACCGCCTCTGCAACAAGCTCGACCACTTGATACGCAATGGGCTGTCCATCGAAAAAGACCTTGCGAGAGTCAGAAAAGCTCGCGAGGGGGCAGCCGAGACCTACCCGAGACCTGTCGCGCCCGCGCCTGCCGCCCGTGCCCCGCGCCCCCGGAAGCCGCGCTCCGCCCCCGCGTGGCGGACATTGCCGCCCGCGGAGATGGCGGCCCACCTCCTCGCCGTGCCCACGATCACGGACACGTCGTGGACAGACGCACCCCGCCTTCGCGGCGAGTCGCGCACCGCCTTCATCGTGCGAGTGCTGACGCCGCCCAAGGACCCCGCGTAGGTTCGGCGCCCGCGCTGCCCTCGCCGCCCGACTGGGGGCTAACGCGTCGAGCAGACCATCTTCACGCGACCGAACTCGCGCCCTCGCCGCCGGGCGGGAACCAAGGGGCGGCGCGTTCATCCCAAGACCCTGCACGGCTGACCGCACTACTAAGCGTCGAAGGCGCAAATGGGGCACGAGACGACGCGAATTTCACATCAAGCCTCTAGCCCACCGGGGTGGGCGCACGAGAAGGCGTGAGTATGTCAACTATCCACTCCGGGCTCAGCGTCGGCGCAGCGGTTTCCTAAACCGCGTGCGCATGTTCGATTCATGCCGAGGGCATTAAAGAACTACCTGCAAAGCGGCCGTTTTCAAAAGGGAGATGGACACCGGGCGAAAGCGTCGCTGAGACCCGATCGAAGGGACTTCGCGACGGGTCGCACAAGTAAATCTCAGTGAAGCGGCCTGGCGGCTGTCTGCAAGCGGTTTTGCGCACCGCTTGCAGTCCCAAGCTCCCGAGACTTCCTAGCGAACGAACTTGGTCGTTGGAGGAAGAGGCGTCGACGCAGCAGCCGGCGGCTGAAATGATGCGGGTCACTCCGCGCCGAGCTTGGCGAGGAGTTCATCGAGCTGGCGTAGGCCGGTGACGATTTGGCGAACGATCGCTAGCTCATTCGCGGGATCAGGTGGCTGCTGTGCCCGCATCGATTGGTGTGCTGTGTCGCCGCGGACGCTCCCGAACGAGTCGATCGTCGCGAGCCATGTGCGATCGAGCTCGTACTCCTGAATCCCAATCGGGAGGAGCAGCCGCAGGAGATTCTTCTCCTTCACGCCGTTGTTTTGCAGTACAACCCGCGCATACGCGTTCCTCGCCGTCTCGATCCGATCTTTCATGAATCCAGGCGTCACGCGGCTCAGGGTGGCGGGCATCGTCTCAGGAACCGGAGGGAACTTCTCGGCGTAGAAGCTGACCAGCGCCAAGAGGCACGTGCGCGGGCGCCTATCCAGCTCCCACGCGGCGTACGAGCTCGTGACCAGGCCGCGCACGAGGTCCTCAATGCAAGCCTCGATCTCGGCGTGCGCAAGTAGTCTGTAACTCCGCGCCCGATCGATCGCTCGCGGGGTGTATGCACCAGTCGGATCGAACTGCGCCGGCAAGAAGTGCCGACGTAACTCGTTGAGTCGGCGCTCGAGCGCCCGCAAGCGCGAAGACCGCGCCACCCCGTCAGTACCGGATTCGGTTGTCCCTGAGGACAGGCGTCTTCAGCTTGACGTCGACTACCCTCGAGAGAGCGCGACCCCAAGCGCTGAGGCGATGAGTGACAGCGGCGAGGGTCTTCGTCGTGGTCTGAAGCGAGAGATCGAATTCCTCGTCTCGATCGCAGAGACGTTCAAAGGCATTGCGTATCCGCTCAGCTCGCTCAATCGCGCGGTCGGCGACCTCTTCATCTTCGAAGAAGAAGACCATGGCGTCGAACACGGCGCGGTTGAAGCGGCGCTCGTAGCGCTCACCGCTCCACCTCCGGAATGCATCATCGGCGAATACGGCGTAGGTGGTCTCAATCGCCCGGTCGCATCCTTCGGCGCTCTTCTCGAAGCCGGCGCTCTCGTCGTCCCATCTCTCGTTCAGGTGGTCGCACGCATCATCGAGGAACTTCTTGAGGTTGCCGCGATAGTCGGGAAGGAAGTATGTGAAGGCGAAGTAGCGCAGCAGCAGCTCCACGTCGCGCATGCGGAAGTCTGGATGGTCGATCCCAAGCACCCTCTGAATAGAGCGGCTCTGAGAAGAGGCGTCGTCGAGGAAATCGACGAAAGGGCCGGGATGGAGCGCCTGGCGAAGCTCCTGAGGAGACAGTGGAACGCTATTCGTGTTGAGTCGTAGAAAGATGCGGAAAAGGAGGTCTTCGTCCTTCCAGTTCCGCACGATGACCGTGCGAATCGTCTGATTGTCGAACGCTGTCAGGTCGCGCTCGTGCCCATCGTCCTGGAAGTCGGAATATGTCAGCCCGTTGAGGTCTCGGCGAATCTCGAGTCCGGATATCGAAAGCGCATCGAATTCAGAATCCTCGCCCGCAGCGAACTGGAGCAACGTGAGCAGGCGCTGCTTTCCGTCGATCACCAAGAATGTTCCCTTCTGATCCGGTTGTTCAGCAAGCACGACCTGGGGGATGGGCAGCCCGAGGATGATCGATTCGATGAAGAGACTTTTGCGCGGACGCGTCCAAGCGTCACGCCTCTGGAATCTTGGGTTCAGGTCGATGTTCCCGCGCCGAAGCTGGCGGAGCAGCGTCTCGGTCGTCCAGTCAGTGGCGGTCACTACCGCATTGGCAACGTCCGACAGACTCGCTGGCTCGAGATCATCCTCGTTCTCCTGGGTCGGGTCGCTCTCGGGATCGTCGAAGTAGTCGTCGGTATCGGCCAAGTCCGCTCTCCCTTAGTCGATAAGGCAAGCCACGCGCTGCCTCCTGCATGCGGCCAGATCCTATGGCCTCGACTCCCGTTACAGCGGATACCGCCCAACGATCGGTCCGGGAGCACGTGGTGAAGCCTGGGCTGAGATCACACGCTTAGGGCGGAGCAGGAGACACGGCACACGCCGAGCTGCCCTACTACGGCCTACACCTGCACCGCGGCGGTGCTCATCGGTTCTGCGCCGCCGTAAGGCGCGGTTGCGTTCGCGGCGTCACTCGTCTATGCGTCTGGCCTAGCTGCGCCTGACGAGGGGAGCGGGCTTTGAACTGCGAACCTGACAAGGCGTCCCCGGCAGCGGCACCAGCCGTGCGAGGAAGCACTCGGGCCGTGCTCAGCGATTGAGCCGCGCCGACGCGCTCAATCGCCCCACTCCCGCAGCACCTGCGAGGCGATGAGATGGTCGAATCTCAGTGCGATCGCCTGCGCCTGAGGCCCGCGCACGCGCAGCCCGAGCTCCAAGTTCGACCGGAGACCGTGAAGGGTGAGGTTCGCGGAGGTGACTAGCGCCTCGAGCCGATCGACGACGAGCGCCTTGGCGTGCAACTTCGTATACGGGAACTCAGGCGGCGGATCCCACGTCAGGAGCCGCGGCTTGACCGCACGGACGTCCCACGCCGCGAGCAGGTTCGCGCGGTTCCGCGACGCCTCGTCGTGGTGAAGAATGAGCGTGACGACGGCCCGCCTCCGTGACACTTCACCGAGCAGGTCGATGATCGCCCCCATCGGCGATCCGTTGCCGGCAGTAAGGCTGTAGCCGACGATCAGGACCTCCCCCGACTCGCGCACGCCGCGCAGCATCTCCTCGATGACCGCCGCCGTAGGTCTGACGAGGGGACCTTCGGCTTCCGGGCCTGTCCAAACGATCTCGATCTCGGGCCGTGCAAGACGCTCGACGCCGCGTAGGCCGATGGCCACGCGGAGGGCGAGCGAGAGCGCCGATTCGTCGAGGTCGTCCTTCAGCTGCGCGAACGCCTCCGCGCAGCGTCGTGCCGTTTGCGTGTCGACTCCACGGACGGCGGAGATCCCGACCGATGAACTTTGAAGGGTCAGCGCCCCGTCGTCGAGAGCGTCGGCGATCGCCTCCACAGCCGGAGCCGGGCGTCCGGCCACGAGGCTCACGACGACCTCAGGTGCCGCTGAACGCCGTTCGGGATTCACGGAGCGTGGGGACGACGGCTGCGCGGTTGAGATGGCGGTTGCCGGCCTCGCAGGCGGTTTCGCCGATGAGGAGGCAGGCGTGGCAGGCTGCGCCGTTCAGTTGCCCCGATCCCAACGGCTCTTGGCTTGCGCAGAACGGATCGCCAGCGCAAAGCAGCGCCTCCTCGAGTGCCCTGTGGATCAACGGCCCGAGATCCTCTGGCTTCCCCATCTCGACAAGGCCGCCGAGGGACCCGTCCGAGTCCGAAGTCGCGGTGTAGATGAGGATCCCCGCCATCGGCATGACGGGGTCATCCGAGCTGTAGATCCGTTCGCGAAGGGAGGTCGACGAGTAGCCGCAGTCGAGCGCGAGTTGTCGAATGAGCATGTGCGTCAGGCTGTGCAAAAGGATGTACCGCGCAGGCTGCGGGCCTGTGAAGTCAAGGCTGCGGGCCTCGCTCCATAGTCGCTGCGCGCGACCGTGTTGAGACGTCATCTCCTGGACGGCTGCCCGTGCCTCCCACTCGGCGACGCGAGGCTCGTGAAGCTGGATGAACACGCCTTCTCCGCGAAAGTCCACGCCCGGGTACCACTGCGGCGGTCGGTGCCGCATGATTGGAGCCATGCCGCTTTGAAGTGCTTCCACCTCGCCGAGGTCGCCGATGTCGGGAATCGGGTCGATGCGCGTGAAGCCGCGCAGTGCTCTGACCTCGCGTAGTCGTTCGAGCAGTACGACTCGTTCGATGAGCGGTTCGACCCCCGTCGGGACTGGCACGGAGCGCGAATGGAATTCGGCTCTCGGATCGATCGTGCCGGGTTCGGACTGCAACGCGCGCCACTCTTCGGCCCGCAGGTCGAGGGCGGTCTCCTCTACGCCCTCACGGCGACGGGTGAGCGCCGACCAAACCTGTTCTGCTGCGAATTGTTCGAGCTCGGGAGCGTTCGTGATCTCCAACCACATTCGCGCTTTCTCTAGTGAGTCGACCTTGGCCATTTGGTCGGCGTAGAGGCCTAAGGCGACCTGGATCGGGTCTGACCATGGCGGGATCGACAGCGCGGATTCCACGATCGGGAAGTAAGCGTTGGAGGCGCCTCGGAGCAGGACTCGCGGGCGTTCGGTGCAGCCTGCGGGGTCCGTGTCTCCGAGCCAAGGGCGCTCTGCGCCGCACTTCGGTAGGCGTTTGCGGCCTGCCTGACCGAACGCCTGTCCCAGGTTCTTCGAGAGCTTGTGGGTGGGGCACTTGATCCAGAGATCGGTGATCGAACCCGTCTGACCGGAGTCGACCAAGCGAAGCTCTGCGTCGCAGACGACTTCGGGGCCGTGTACATAGCCGTGCCAGGGGAAGTCCGCCAGGTGTCCCAACGGGCAGGCGACCATGAAGCGCGCCGGGTACGCGAGGGCTCTCCCTTTACCGGGACAGTCGGGCGCCTTACAGGTGTGCTCCGAGCGGCGTTCGTCGAACGCGAACGCCGTGTGCCGTGCTAGTCGATGGCAACGTGGGCAGACGAGGAACTCGGGGAAGATTCGTGCCGGTATCCCACCGGTCCCGGCCTTGAAGTCGAAGAAGGGCGGGCCGCGAAACGTGCTCACTTTCAGCCGACGCGCAAGACGCGGCTCGTCCACACGGGGCGACTGGCCACGCTCCCAATCGTCGGCGGACATCACGACCATCGAGAGGGTTGGCAGATCGATGAGCGACCCGGGACCGTGTTGGGTCACCGCTTGGCTTGGCCGCAGCTTGCCCGCGCGAACCGCCATCAGCTCTCCGCACCATCGCGGAGGACGACATCGACTTCTCCCTCGACCTCCCGGAGCGAGCCGGCCACCGGCCATATCCCACGCCCGCCGGTCCGCTCCATCGGTCTGAGCAAGACCAGGCGTTCGTCGGTCGACTTGCCACCTCTTCCGGAGTAGACGAGCGGTTGCTCGTGATCTGCCCAGTGTCCCCACTCGGCGATCAGATTTCGGAGTTGTTGCTCCGTTTCGACACCGACCTCGTCCCTTCCTGTCACTTCGCGCGCACGCGCGCTGATCTCTTCGACGATGCGGACGACCGATTCATCGATCGGATCGAATTCGTTCGCTGACCTTTCCGCCGACAGCTCGGGACGATCGAGTCGAACGTACGACGCCAGGACGCCGGCTAGCGCACGGTCGCGGGCTCGAGCCGAAAACGGTGTGACGCTCGTCGCCTCGACGTGACGATAGAACGTCTCGTGGTAGTGGCGGAAACGCTCGTAGTGCGAGGTGTCCCTAGGTCGCGACCAGTTGTAGACCTCGATCACAAGGCCGGGGTGCACCCGGCCGACTCGACTGGTCGCCTGGATGTATTCGGCGCTGGTCTTTGGTTGGCCGCTGACGACCATCAGGCCAAGTCGATCGATGTCGACACCCACCGAGATCATGTTGGAGGCGAGGAGCACGTCGATCGGATACGCGCCGGGGCTTCGGTCTGCGAAGGTGAGGTCGAGTTGCTTCAGGACGGCCGGGATCTGCGAGCTGCGCTTCCGGCTCGTCAGTTCCTGGGTTTCGTAGATGATTCGACCCGGTCCGAAGCCGCGTTTCTCGAGTACGCGAAGTCTCGCCGGCACGTCGTCCTCGACCAGGCGCAGTGCGCCACCGAGTTCGCGCAGCGAATTGAAGTAGCCGACAAGCGTCATGTAGGAGTCAGCCTCGGCGGTGGGTCCCGACTCGTACTCGAGGCGGGCACGGCTCAGCATTCCGGCGTACGCTCGGACCAGTGCCGTCTTGACCGACTTGCCGGGCGCGTAAATCCCCACGTACAATCGGCCCGGTTTCGCTTCGGGTGGGGCCTCCTTCGCGAAGAACGAGTCGTCTGCGTTGAGGCCGAGAGGCGGAAAGACCGCGACATCGCGGGCGAACAGCGCCTCGATTTGGCGCGCAGCTCGGCGGATCGTTGCCGTCGACGCGACCACTTTCGGGCGGACGAGCCTGCCATTAGCACGTTGTGCGCACAGACCCTCGACCGCCGTCTCGTAGATGCCGACGAGCGTTCCGAGCGGGCCGGAGATCAGGTGAAGCTCGTCCTGGATGATCAGGTCGGGCGGGGCGAGTCTCTTCTCCACCGAACCGACTACAACGGCGCCGTATCCGGGGGTCTCGTTGTGTCGCTGGGGATGATCCTCTCCCGAACTGATGAAGCCGTGTCTGGGACATCGACGACTGACCCGCCCGTAGAGAGATTGGATCCGTCCGTTCCATGCCATCTGGGCGAACTTGTCGACTGTCGCCACCAGCAGAGACGGGGGATTGCGGTAGATCTCCTCGTCGACCATAAAAACGGGCAGGCCGAGCTCACTTCGCGACGACGCGAAGTCGCACGTCTGGTTCGCGCACTTCACGAGGGTGCGCTCGAGATCGTCGTCCGAGACGTAGTCGGACGGCGCTAGGTCGTGGCCGCACCACGGGCAGAAAAGCACCTGATATGGAGAGCGGTCGTAGACCTGACGTCCTGCGACGAGTTCCTTGAGAGCCGCCTTTGCATCGTCGTAGTTGTTTGGTGTGGCCGACTGCCCGACCCAGAGGCCGATAGTGAAGCGCTCGTGTCCCCACGTTTCCGGGGCTTGCTCCCGGAGGCGTTCGCATGCACAGAGCAGCGTCAGCGCTCGGCCGAACTGCTGGATCGTCAGCAGTCGCAGCGTGTAACGCATGATCACGGCGGTGCCGCACGATCGGTCGAACTCGCCGGCGCCGTCCGCAAGCCGTCGATGGGCGAGCGTGAAGGCGGTTAGACCGAGATACGCCTCGGTCTTTCCGCCACCGGTTGGAAACCAGAGCAGATCGGCGAGTCCGCGGTCGTCGTCCTCTTCATCGGCCAGACCGGCGAGGCACAGCAGGATGAAACCGATCTGAAACGGCCTCCATTCCACCGCGATATGTGTCGGCGTGGTTTCCCCTCGGCGCATGCTCAACACGGTCACCGTGTGCCTGCGCTGCTCGGCCATAGCCGCGTTCGCAAACCTGAACGCAGCAAGTGCCTTCCCGTCATGCTTGAGAAGTTCCGCGCCGGCCCGCATGCGCGCGAGCGCCCGCCTGGCGAGCAGGAGATGGTCAGCTCCGACGGCTTGGTCGATCGCCGGGAACTCTCCGACCTCCGCTTCTCGGTCGTTGACCCAGGCTCCGTAGGCGTCGAGCAGCGGCGTGAGCAGTCGATCGATGCGGTCCGAGTCCACCTTCGCCAAATCGTCCATGCTCAGCGACGGGAGTCCTTCGCCGCCGCGAGGTTCCAAGAGGGCGACCTCGGTCGCGGGAATGACCTCGGTCCACACGCTTGACGCCCGGTCGCCGACAGGTCCGACGCCCCAGTTCGTGGCGACGCCATGTCCCGTCGAGAACTCCCGCTTCTTCGCATAGATCAGATCGGCGGAGGCGACGTCAGGATCCGGATCGGCGGACGTGCGCAGCCTCGCGCGCGGCAGGAATGGGTCGCCGGCTCCGGTCAGCTCGAGCTTCGGCTGGTACAGCCAGAGTTCGTCTGGAGGGCGTTTGTCGGCGGGCCCCTCGCGACAGTTCATAAGGAATAGGGAGATCACGAGCGCCTCGCCGATCCGACGGCAGGTCCATTCCAGCGCGACGCCGGGGGCGAGGGCCTCGGTCTCGGATCGCTCGGTTGGTTGGGTCGGAAGTGAGACGCTCGTCTCGAAGGGGATCCGACGCCACTCGTATTGCTTTTGGGGCCGCTTCACGGTCGCGTCAGGGTCCGCGTCGCGGTCGATGGACGCGGACTCCTCGGGATCCGTCTCCTCGGCTCGCTCAACCTTCGCGTATTCGCCCCATGACGCCGTGACCTGGATCTGGTCGACAGCAGGGTCGACCACACAGGAGAGCCCTATGGAGGACGGATCGAGGGATGCAGACAGGCGGACCGCGCCGTCGTCGCCATCCTCGTCGGACTCGGATTCGAGGGACTCGTCCTCGGATGAATCGGCAGTGGTACCGCGGGGCGCAAGCATCCCGACCAGGTAGCGGGTGCTCGGAGATTGCAGCAGCACCTCGTCGGGAGAGCTCGGTCCGAGCAGGTCGTTTCGAAGTGCCGCGACGAGGCGGTCGCGCACAAGTTCACCCTCGAACGCTTCGCCGACTTGCATGGACGCTAGGTGTGATCCCATATCTTCCTCTCCCGGACATCCCCGCCGGATGCGACGTTACGGGGTTGCGGCCTCGATTCCAGCTTGGGGCGGCGTCGCCAGCTCGACGCGGGCAACATTGAGCAGCGCGAACTCCCCTGTCGGCTGTGTCCGCTTCGAGATCTCGATCAGCGAGCGCTCGAGGTCATCGCGCGTCGCAGTCAGTTCGGATTCGGCTCGTGTCAGGTTCGCCTCCCAGAGCGGGATCGCCTGCCGTCGCTGGCTATCGTCCGCCGCGCGCAGACGTTCGAGCGTCTGTCGGCACGAGTCGATTCGGTCGCGTGCTGACTGCATCCGCGCGCCGAACAAGGCACGCGTTCGCTCCTCTTCGATTGACGCCCGTTCCGCCGTCTCGCGTTGCGCCGCCGCGAGCTCTTCGTCGCGTCGTGCAACCATGAGCGCCTGTCCCGCCATGAGCGCCTCGTCGAGGTTGTCGATTGACGGCTTCGAGGCGTCGGATTCCGGCGCAAAGCTCCGCGACAGACGCAGGAGCCGATCTCCCCCATCGGGATCGGCCGGTCCGTCGTCGGGAACGAAGACGGGGAAGACGAACTGGCGCGGCGCCATGCCGCCGATCGTCACCTTCCAGTTGAACTGCCAGCCGGACCCATCGATGCCGGCTGCCGCAGCGTCGACGCGGCGGACCGCAGCCGCGCCGTCTTGCCGCTCTTCGAGCGTCCGCCGCACAAGCGCATCGATGATGGGATGACCAAAGCCGAGGTACTCGACAAGTTCCGACGTCGTTCCAACTCGAGGGTCGAAGCAGACACGGCGGGCGTCTTGACCTGCCACGAGGTCGGGACGCTCAAGCGTGAACGGCGTGTGGAAGAAGATGCGGCGCTCTCCGGACTCCTCGCGCGGACCGATGTAGGTGTTCGCCGAGCGGAGCAAGGCGATCTCGAACTCCTCGAACTCCGATTGGGAGATCGGCGCCTCGGCTTCCATCGCCCGACGCGCGATCTCAGCGCTGTAGCTCTTCGCGTCCATGATGAAGTCGGCGAGATGCTCCTCGGCACGACGCGCCTGTTCAACGTCGCGCCCGAGCCGCTTTCCGAGACGTTCTATGGCGACATCGCGCTCGCGAGCTGCGAGCTTGAGGGCTTTCCGGATATCGCCTTCGGCCTCCCCGAGAATCGGGTCGAGACCGCCGACCGCCTCCTCGAAGATGTTGATCCTTCGTTCCAACACGTCCAGGATCCGGCCCTCGATCGTGCCCTTGACGTGGAAGTTGAAGATCAGAACGGGATGTTCCTGGCCGATTCGGTCCACACGTCCGATCCTCTGCTCGACCTTCATCGGGTTCCACGGCAGGTCGTAGTTCACGATCAGGTGGCAGAACTGGAAGTTGCGCCCCTCGCCGCCGGCCTCCGTGCTCACGAGCACTTGCGGTCCTGTACCGACCCGGAAGCGGTTGACCGCGGCGTCCTTTTGCTCGGCACTCAACTGCCCGTGGAAACCGTGCGCCTCGGCGAGGGGCGCCAGCAGCTCGAGCAGCATCGACTGCGTCTCCCGGAACTCGGTGAAGATCAGCAGTTTGACCTCGGGGTCGTCCGCGATCAGCAGCTTGAGGTTCGAGCGTAGGAGCTTCGCCTTGGAATCGACCCTGATCTGCTTCAGCTCGACAATGATCTCGTCTAACTCGGTGATCTCGGATTCCTCCGCGGCCCCCAGCGCGCTGACAACCTCCGCAACCTCGCTGTCGTCGTCGAGCAGCATCTCCGCCATCTCCGTGCTGAGATCCGACGCGGCCGCTTGAGCAACACGCTCACGGCGCTTCTGCAGCGAAACGAGGAGCGCGCGCGAGGAGCTCGCGAGCAACTTCTGCAGGATCACCATTTGGAATCCGACAGCGTTCTGTCCTGTTGCCGCCGCACGGGCGAAGCCGCGCTGAAGCAGATCCTCCATCAACTCGTGAACGCGATCTTCCCGTCCCGACAACTCGACCTCCCAGGTCGAGGCACTGCGCGGCTGAAAGCCGCCCACCACTTTCTTGCGGTTACGGATGAGGACCTCACTGAGCCTGTGGAGCGAGCGCAGCCTTTCCGCCAGCGCCGACGAGTCGCCGTTGAGAACGTCCTCCGCGGCCGCCTCGTCAAGTTCGAGATATCGCGCCACGTCGCCGCGCAGCTCCGCGAAGTCGTCGGGGTTTCCTGGGAGCGTTCCTTGTTCGAGTTGCTCGACGATGCGGTTGAGCCCCGCGAGCGAGCGGACGTGGTCGTCAAAATCGTCGTCGGAGGCGAACAGGACAGGATTCAGCATGTCGCAGAGCGAGTAGAGCTCATGGTGCTCGAGCTGCAGGGGCGAGGCGGTGACAAGGAGAACTGCGCGTCGGGCCGATTCCGGTCGTGCGACCAGGTCGGCCACCAAGCGGTACAGGTTCGTCCGGTACGTGCTGTTCCCCTGGCGACGCGCGCGAGCGTGATGCGCCTCGTCGACGATGACCATGTCCCACGGGACGTCCGCGATCTCCTTCCGGCGAGCTTCGGTCCAGGACGCCCACGTATGCGACGCGATGACGGAGTCCGCATCCATCCAGGGGTTCGCGACGCCCTTGTCCATCAGGTATCTGATCGTTCCGGGGGTGTAGATCGCGAAGGTCTCATTGAACTTGGTCTTGAGCTCGAACTGCCATTGCCTCGTCAGCCCCGAGGGAACAAGGATCAACACGCGCTGTGCCTGACCACGGGCGCGAAGCTCCTTGATGATCATCGCGGCCTCGATCGTCTTCCCGAGCCCCACCTCGTCGCACAGCATGAAGCGGTGCGGGTACTGCGAGATCACGCGATGAACCACGGAGACCTGGTGGGGCTTGAGGTCCACCCGTGCGTGCGCGAGGGAGACGAGCGCGCTGTGCTGATGCGAAAACCAGTAATCCGCTGCCGTCGACCGCAGGTTGAAGTCCTCTGCAGTGCCGAGATGTCCCGCGCGCATACGCGCCAGCGGATCATCGATGATCGCCGGTCGGAGGCCGACCTCGGCAACATTCGTCACCTCCCCGGCGAACGCGACTCTCCACGTCGGATACTCGCCTGCCGAAACCTGCTCGAGCACAACGCCCACCTGGCCGTCACCGCGCATCACCTGGTCGCCAGTGGACAGGCGAAGCCGGCGGAGAACCCCGGCGTTGGTCTTGATGAACATGTGAGTTCCGTCTTCGAAGGCGACCTCGGCGGCGCCCCCGTCGCCGTCGACCTCGATCTTATGGACGACGCCGAGCTGCTCATGCGGCCCCCAGGTGACGAGGGCGCCGGTGACGATGTCTTCTGCCGTTGACACTCTGGTTGCATCGTAGAACCGCGGATGCAGAAGGTCACGCGGCTGGCCCCGGCACCGCGTCCGGCGCGATCACCTCGCTCCATCCGACTCGAGGCCTAGGCTTCGTTTGGTGGGATCGATCCTCCCTGCCATGTCGACGGGCTAGGATCGGGCGGAGCATGGCCGCAACGCCCGGATCAACTGTCCCTGGGGCGAAACCGGGTATCGCGCCAGCGCCTGGTTCTTGGGCGTCGAGTGCTGGCGTACGCCGGTCGATGCTCGCCAACCGTCGAGTCGACACCGCGCCAGAGCTGGCGCTGCGTTCGCATCTGCACGCCTGCGGCCTCCGTTTTCGCAAGGACTTTCGGATCAAGCTCGAGGACCTGTCAGTCCGCCCCGACGTTGTGTTCGCGGCGGCCAAGGTTGCTGTGTTCGTGGACGGGTGCTTTTGGCACCAGTGTCCCGAGCACGCGACGATGCCGAAGCGGAACAGCGAGTTCTGGGCTCCGAAGCTTCGCAGCAATGTCGAGCGCGATCGGCGCGTCAATCGCGCATTGGCCGGCAACGGGTGGACCGTGATCCGCTGTTGGGAGCATGAGAGTCCAACCGATGTGCTACCGCGCGTCGTCTCGGCGCTGGAGGCAGCTCGGTGAGCGCACGTCCGGCCGAACGACGTCTGACAGCGATTGACCTGTTCTGCGGTGCGGGCGGGCTGAGTCTGGGTCTGCGTCAGGCTGGTTTTGATGTCCTGGGCGCTGTAGAGATCTCCGAACTCGCTGTCATGACCTACCGGTTGAATCACCGTAAGACGACTATTTGGCAGCAAAACATTCGCAGCCTCAGCCCAACAACGGTGATGAGCACGTTGGGGCTCGAGCCCGGTGACCTTGATCTTCTGGCGGCCTGCCCGCCGTGTCAGGGGTTCTCCTCGATGCGAACACTCCTCCGATCAACGAGCGTCGACGACAAACGCAACTCATTGGTCGCTCAGTTCGGGCGTTACGCGGAGGCTCTCCGTCCGAAGGCTCTCATGCTGGAGAACGTTCCCGGACTTGCGTCCGACCCGCGTCTTGACCGGCTGCTCAAGCGTCTGCGTCGTCTCGGCTACCTGATCACCAGTGACATTCTTGATGCGGCCGACTACGGTGTTCCGCAGCGGCGTCGACGGTTCGTGATGATCGCGATGCTCGCGCGCTCCGTCGAGTTCGCACCGAAAGCTGCGCGCACACGCACGGTGCGCGACGCGATCGGCTCCCTCATCCCTCCTCTCGCTAGCTCCGATCCAATGCATACCCACGGGGAGAATCGGAGCCCCGCTGTCCAACGTCGAATTGCGGCAATCCCTCGCGATGGGGGAAGCCTGCGCGACGCCGGCGCCGAACACACGCTCGATTGCCGCAAAAGACTCAAAGGCTTCAACGATGTCTACGGACGGATGGCCTGGGACAGACCGGGGCCAACGATTACCAGCGGCTGTGTCAACCCTTCGAAGGGGCGCTTTCTGCACCCAGTCCACGACCGCGCGATCACGCTACGCGAAGCCGCGCTTCTCCAATCCTTTCCAAGGAGCTATCGCTTTCCTCGCGACGCCCCGAAGTTCCCACTGGCGGACCTCATCGGCAATGCGTTGCCACCGAGGTTCGTTGCAGCACACGCGCGTCAACTGGCAGCGGCGCTTCTCACGTTGCCAGCATCAGCCTCAGTCGAGATTACTTAGGCATCCTTCTCAGCCAGTCGGACTCCGCAAGTCCGATGCGAGATTGCTCCGCGCCTACCTCCTGTGCGGCACGGTGCGCATGCGCCTCGTTCAGCTGCCCAACCCAGCGAAACCTTCGCCGACCCGTACTGACAAAGGCGGGAGGGTCACCTTTTGCGACAACTGCTCGGTACTTGGGATCTGCCTTGAACGTCCAATGCTCGATGTCGGCAGGCTTCCGCGAGAGATGCAGGTATGTGGTCTCGTCGCCGTCATCGATCACATAGTCGACCCGGCTTGTAGACACAGTGAGGGGCACGAAGGGAAAGCGTCTGGACCCTTTGACGCGAAGGCTGTCGCATGCCGGCTGGATGCAAAGCCAGTAGCTGCCGTCGGAACGGGCGACGATGGTCCCAATCGACAGGATCCGTTCCGGTCGCTGGTAGACGAGCTTCAAAGTCATTCGCATAGCGAAACGTTCGTCTGCTGCCTTCGCCGCCTCCGTTGTAGGTGCGATGTGCTCTGTGAGGCCCTTCTTGAGATTGATCGCGTTGAACTCTGCGTGTGACTCGTGAAGCGCACGGACCGAGTCGGCGTCGTACGGATCGGTTTCGACTGCTGCGGCAAGCGCCTCGGGCGAGATCCGCCCTCCGCGACCGTCTTCGCTCTCCCGCTCGAGCCACAACGCGACGGCGTCGCCGTCCGTGCACGCGCGCGTTTCTTCGTCGTCTTCGATGATCGCGCGGAGCTCGGAGATCAGCATGCCCAGCAGGTGGTCCTCAGCCTCCGAACTGGGGTACACGAGCGCGCGTTGCCCGACGTAGCCGAGGTCGATCTCGGGACCGAGACCTGCAAGGAGTCGATACGTGGCGCCGCGCAACGCACCGAGTGCCGATAAGGCAGTGGCGCGGACGAGCCCATCGGCGAGGGCCGCATACAACTCGACCAGCCGATTGGGCAAGTCGCCTTCCGACACCGCGCCCTCCTTTGGCGCATCCGGGTCGGCCTTCCCGATGACCACGATCCGCGCAGCGCCGATCTCAACGGACGTTTCGTCGATTGACGCACCACCAAGCCGTTCCATCAGCTTGCGCGCGACGCGTGGAAGATCCGGGTCCCCCGTGTAGATCGCGACGAGGCGCATCGCGGCTCCGGCTTCTTGCAGGACGTCTTCGAGCAGCGCGATGGTCGCCTCCCCATCATCTCCATACAGATGCCAGTCCACGATCACGAGGTCGCTGCGGCGGATCGCGCGCGGCGCCACGCGACGAACTTCATCTGTTGCGTCAGCGCTCGGACGCAGCACGCCGCAAACGACGCCGCGCGCCGCAAACGCGTCGACTATCTCCTTCGCGTTCAGCGGCGTGTTCGCCGGATCGCTCACCTCCGAATTGCTCACCTGTTCCTGTTCCTGTTCCTTCTCCTCCTCCTCGATCTCCGCCAGCATTTCGGCCTCAGGGCCTGGCGTCCGGAGGCGCGTTGGCCGCATAGCGCTCGGCAGGAAGGCGCGATCGTCTACGACGACGGCGCTCTGGAGGAAGCGCTCTACGGCTCTTGCGACCAACCCCTCGAAGGTCGGGGAAGCGTGGGACACTGGCTATCCGGTTTCCGCGGTGGTGGGACGTATCCGGAATTCTGCGCCAACGCCCGATCCGGGCTCGATCGCGTCGATCTCGTAACCCTCTCGCGCGAGCACCGCCCGCGAGATGTATAGCCCCGCACCACGCCCACCATCTTTGAGAGTGAACCAGAGCTCGAATATCCGATCACGGTCACGCTCGGCTATGCCTGAGCCGTTGTCGCGCACGTACATGGCATCACCGTCGGCGTCCAACGTGATTACGCCGGGACCTTCCCGGGCCGGGTGGCGCGTGGGTCGCGTCCAGTAGATCGCGTTGTCGACGAGGTTGACGAACACCGGATAGAAGGTCGCACGGAAGCCAATCAGCTCGTGCTCGCGGAAGGCACGTGTCGCTTCGAGTTCGACATTCTCCTTCGCGAGTCGCTCGTCGAAGAGCTCCTCCAGGAATCTGTGAATCTCGGCTCCACGGAAACGTGTCTTCGTGCGTCTGAGTCGCCGTTGGAGCGGCGTGAAGAGGTTGAGGTACCCATCCAGGTGCTCGAACGAGGTGCGTAGGTCCGTGTACACAGGCTCGAGGTCGGTGTTGACATCCGCCCAGGCCTTGAGACGGCGAAGGTTTCGACGCATCGAGCGGACGGTCCCTCCGAACTCATGACTGATGACCTCCACGGCCATGCCCAGCTGAGCCAACTCGAGATCGATGTTCGATCGTTCGCGCAAGCTCAGCAGCTCTTCTTCCAGCGCACCAGTGCCCTGCCCTGATGCGGGGCCGAGACCGTTCCCGTTGCGTCGCAAGTCGAGCGCCTCGAGGATCGCGGCGGTCGAAGAGAGGACTTCACCCTCACGTTCGACCAGTTCGGAGATCCGCTCGTCGAGACTTGCGAGGCGCTCGGCGAGTTCGGCATGGCGCGCGCTCTGGACGTCGATCGCGGCCGCCTCATCCATTACCTCCGCGAGTGTCCGCTCGACGCCCTCCAGGCTCGTGGTCAGAAGCGAATCCACGCGCTCATCGACCTGACGCAGCGCAATCCTTGTCTCATCGGCGCGGCGTTCGATCTCCGTCCGCGCTTGCTGGAAGCTTTCCTGCAGAAGGCGGTCGATCCGGACGCGTTGGTTGGGAGTGACCCGGAGTTGCTCCGCCCGCTCGTCCACAAGAGACGAAATCGCTGTCGCAGTCTCACTGTAAGGACCGGCCTGGAAAGCCGCGAAGCGTGTCTGGTAATCCTCGAAGTCGCGCCTGAGATCGACCGTGAGTCCGATCCCGACGGGTTCGGCGATCCGGCAGCGCACGAGCAGGTCGACCAGCTCTCGCCTGGCAGCAACTTCCGCGTCGATGAAGGACTGCTCCGCTTCCTTCGGAGCGCGCGTGCGAACCGCATCCGCCAGGGTCGCCTCGAGCTGGTCCGTTATCGACTGGAGGTCCGTCACAGCCCCACCGTCATTGAGGTAGGCGAACGCTTTGTCCAGCTCGGCTTCGAATGCCCTGCGGTGCTCCTGGGCTAAGCGCTCCCGCTCGGCTTTGGCCTTGGCTCTGCTATCGCGCTGCTCTTTTGCTCCAAGGAACGTCGACGATGCAGTTCCTCCTGCGACGAAGACGTCGGCGGCGACATGACGGAAGAAGTCACCGACCACGCCGCGAAACTGGCGGTAAGCACGGTTCTCGCGGAATCCCTCTCGCCCGGCTTTTTCTACGAGGCTTGCATTCCGTAGATGGTTGATTTCGACCGCACCGAACATCCGCCGGTATGAGAAATAAGCGCGACCGGCGTGCTGGCTGCGAGCGCGCTCCAGCCCGATCCAGTCGAAATCGGGAAGGCCATATGGCAGGACGCGAATGTCATCGCGGTAGATGTAGAGCCCGCCGATCTCCGACAGCTTGGCGTTCAGGAGCGCATAACTCTCCGCGTCTAGCCGACTCGCTGCCTTGTCGCCCTGCACGACTGCGACGCTGATCGAGAAAGGACCGCAGTCGAGTGGCTTGCCGTCGAACCCCTCCCACGGCAGTTCGTAGTCGACCGTTGCTTCGCCGTAGATATCGACGGTCCCTTGGAACTTGCCGTATTTGTCGAATGTGCCGGTGATTCGGTGATCGGCCTCCTTGAACTCGTCCCGGGTGAAGAAGCTCTCCCCGGCGAGTAGCTCCACGATCTCGCCGTCCTCCTGGTGGTCGCGGAAAAAGGTGCGAATCCGAGGCTCGGGTCGGTCGGGAAGCATCGTGTTGCTGAAGCCGATCAGCGTCCCGATTAGAGGGGGTGGCATGTCACGCGTCGACTCGTCGATCGAGGCGATGACGCTCTCGTCAAAGGGTTGGATGTAGAACTCGGTGCCGTGTCCCTTGCTGGCGAGCGAAGGGCCAGGCAGTTGGCGGTGGAGTGCTTGGGGATCCACATCGAAGCGCTTTAGGTCGTCGAGGATCGGTCGCACGGCAGCGGCACCGAGACGTTTCTGGATGCGCCTCACGTTCTTCTCCACCTCGTCCACGAGGGAGCGCACGTGAACAAGGTCTGGGAGCTCCCCGGGCGCGAGTTCCAGGATCGGCACATCGACATCTCCAAGATTGATCCCCGGCAGCGAGAAAAGTCCCCAGTGCAGAAGGGCGCAGATCAACGGAGCCTTGATCGGTCTCTGGGCGCGGGTCAACACGAGGAGCGTCGGCCCGATGGCGGCGATTGCCAATCGGCCAATTCCTTTCTCACCCAAGATCGGGCGCTCGGCGGCTCCGGCTGGCGGAACAACGGGCTTCAGCCCACCTTGTCCGACCTTGCTGTCGGTTCCGAGCGTCAGCCAGCGATCCTCGAAGTCACGCCGGCTCATGCCGATCCCGTCGTCCCGCAGGACGATCAACTTCTCTGGCCGGTAGAGATCCACCTCGACCCGCTCTGCATAGGCGTCGTGCGCGTTCTTGAACAACTCACTGATCGCCGTTGGGACGCCTGCGATCTGCTGCCGCCCGAGCATGTCAACGGTGCGGGCACGGGCCTGAAAGGTCGTCATCGGAACGAGCCTACGATGTGATCCGGCGGCTGTGGCGCGGTCCCGGGCTTCTTACGATGCGGGAAGGCGTTCAACACACCGTCATCTTCACCTTCCCGAAGGCTTGGTCGGCGAGACAGGGCCGGAGTCGGCGAGATCGACGCCGGTCATGGGAAGAGAATGGCATGACGCCTTCTTGCGCGAGTCGCGAGTTAGGCAGGCGGGCATTTTCAGAGCCCTCTGACGGACTCGAACCGTCGACCCCCTCCTTACCAGGTGTGGTGTCTGTCTTCCAGCGATACCGTGCTGTCGCTGTCCTGAACGACGTCGCCGGCGGGCTCTGCCGGGTGTCGTCAGAGCCCGCCTCCCTAGCGCCGGAGACCCTCGCTCGAAAGGGGCAAGGCGCGAGTTGATGTGTATCGCCGGTGGCGACTGCTCATGTGGGGGTCTTACTTGGGCGGCAGGCTGTGTGGCTGACGCGCCTTGCCGCTGAGGTGAGGCCCGTAGTGGTGGGCCTCACCTCTTGCAATTCGGTGTTCGCTTGGTCAGCTAGCGCTGCCCCAGCACATGCCTCTGGGCCGGAAGCTCGAGTAGGGGGTGATCTGGGTGAGGTCGCTGCCGTCGGTCTTCATCTTGAAGAGTGCGCTCTGGAAGTCGCCGCCCTGGTCGCCGGTCTCCATCCGAAGCACGATCCACTGCCCGTCGGGCGAGTAGGAGTTTCCGTACGAGCGCAGGCCGCCAGCGGGGTTGTTGGTCAACCACTGGAGGTCGGTGCCGTCCGGTTTGATCGTCGCCGTGTTCACCTGCGCGTCCGCGGTGCCCTCGTCGTGGGTCGAGATGAACATGATGTGGCGGCTGTCTGGCGACCAGTCCTCATGAATGCCGACGTTGAAGGAATACGGCGTCAGCCGTCGCAGCGCGCTCCCGTCGATGCGGGAGACGAAGAGCGCTCCGCCGCTACGCGAGTAGCACGTGAAGGCCAGCATCTTCCCGTCGGGTGACGGCTCGGGATCGATGACACCGCGGCCCTCACAGGCAGTGACCAAGCGGCGCTCGGAGCCATCGAGGTTCATGCTCCAGATGTCGTCCCGATGCTTGCCGTTGTAGCCCTCATAGAAGAGCCGCTTCCCGTCGGCACTGAAGTCCGGCGTGGCTTCGCACTGGTCCCCATTGGCGAGGGGGAGGAACGTGAGGTCGCTGCCGTCGGCGTTCATCGTCGCCACGTGGCAGAAGTCGTTACTCGTCACGTTCGCCGGGTCGTACTCGAAGGTGATCATGCTGCTGTCAAAGTTCCACTGCGGCGAGCCCTGCGCGTCGCCGTTGAGCTGCGTGAGTTGCACCTGCTGCAGCGTCCCCGGGTTGATGGTGAAGATCTGAATCCCGCTGTCAGTGGCGGCCCTGAAGGCAATCAGGCCGTTCGGGCCGGGATAGGCGGCCGGCGCCGCGGGGGCGAGAGTGAGCGCCGTGGCGGCGGTTGCAGCCCCGGCCAACGTGACGGCTGCCGTCCAGCGCAAGCGTTTCCGGCTAGCGCCTGCTGCGAGCCGGGTGAAGTGGCTCAGTCTGGTCATGGTTCCTCCTTCGGAAGACAGGTGAAGTGCTGCCGACGCTAGGAGGTGAGGCGGACTGCCGATACGGGGCGCACCCTCGACCTCGTGAGGGCAGACCCTGAAACTGGAGCTGACGCCGGTTATCCCGCTCGCAGGTAGGCGAGGACGGCGAGAACCCGTCGGTGGTACTCCGACGTCTCCTGTAGGCCGAGCTTCTGGAAGATGTGCCGAATGTGGGCCTCGATGGTCTTGGGACTAAGGAACAGCTTTTGTCCGATGCCGCCGTTCGAGTGGCCCTCCGCCATCAGCGCGAGGACCTCGCGTTCGCGGTCGGTGAGCTCGTCGAGTGGACTCTGGGGGCGTTGCCTGTTGAGAAGCCGCGCGACGATCGTGGGATCGATCACGCACTCGCCTTCGGCGATCCGTCGGATCGCATCCGTGAGAACCCCGACATCGGAGACCCGCTCCTTCAGCAGGTAGCCGACCCGTTCCGGGTGATGCTCGAGCAGGCGCATGGCATAGCGCGACTCGAGATAATGGGACAGGACGAGCACGCCGACCGCCGGCTTCAGCTCACGGATCCGGTCTGCGGCGACGATTCCCTCGTCGGTATGGGTGGGTGGCATCCGAATGTCGACGACTGCCACGTCCGGTAGTCGCCGCTCGACGAGCTGGATGAGCTCATCCGCGTTGCTTGCTTGGCCGACGACCTCGAAACCGGTATCGCGCAGCAGCCGGGCGAGCCCATCGCGCATGAGGACCGCGTCGTCGGCGATTACGACCCGCACGGTATCTCCACGCGGATCTCTCCCTCGTCCGTCTCCAAGCGGCCGTCGAGGGCGCCGACTCTGTCCGCGATCTGAGTCCAGTCGCGTGCCGCGCCGTTGCCGCTACCCCGGACCTGGATGACGAGGCGATCATCCCTGTGCTCGAGCCGAAGACTCGCACTTTCCATCTGATCGATTGCCTCGACGATCGTAAAGTAGGCGGCGTTCTCGACGATGCTGGCAAACCGTCGTTCGGGTACGGCTTCGAGTTGGAGCGGAACGTCTGCCTGCTCGACGAGTCCTTCGAGCGCGGCGGCGAGGCCTTCTTCGCTCAGCGCCGCCGGGTAGATCCCGTGCGCGAGCTCTCGGAGCTCGGTCAGGCTTTGCTGCAGCTTCACCTGCGCAGCCGCGATGCGGTCCTCTCGTTCTCGATCGGGCTGGTGTCCGAGCTGGGATCGAAGAAGCTGCAGGGCCAGTGAGAGGGCGACGATCCGCTGTTGCGCGCCGTCGTGGAGGTCGTGCTCGAGCCGGCGCCGTTCCGAGTCCGCTGCCTCGACGATGCGCGCACGGGAGGCGCGCAGGTCGCGCAACTGGGCGCGGACCTCGGCTTGGAGCTGCTCGTTTTGCAGCGCGAGACTCGCGGCCGACACTACGCCGTCGACGAGGCCCGGCTCCTCGCCCAGGCGAGCGCTGTGGACGAGCACGCCGACTTCGGTTTGGCCGCGGCGGATCGGCGTGAGGATCTGGCCGGGCCCCGCCCTGAGCTCGGCCGGGAGCCCGGCCGCGCTGACGTACTCGTCGCCCTCGGCTCGACGGTAGGCGAGAATCAGGGTTGGGTCGCCGAGCGCGGTTGCCAGCATGTCGCTAAGCGCGCCCGGGCTCGCCGCGTTTCCCAGTTCGACTACCAGCCTCGCAATGGCGCCGCGCGCGCGCCGCTCGCGGGCGAGCCTGAGGCTTACGCTGAGTGCGAGCAGCAGAAGAGTGAGAGCCTCGAAGCGCCATATGCGGATGTCGATCGTGTCGTTGGCGATCAGATCGCGCCCGAAGCTGTGCCGGTAGTCCCATAGGACGAGCGCCAGAAACGCGCTGGCCGGGAGGACGACCGGAGCCAAGAGCAGGTTTCCGGCCTCCCAGGATCGAAGAAGGCGCCAGAGGAGCAGGAGGCCGAGCGCACCCAACCAGACGATGCCGACCCGTAGGCCGTAGTGCTCGAAGGTGCGGTAGAGGCCCGTGTTTCCGGCAATGAGCGCGAGGTTGCGCGAGCATTGGAAACAACCCTCGCCGCGCGCGTCGAAGACGGCCGTTGGAAGGAGGCCGAGCAACACCAGGCCGCCCGCGTACGCGGTCGCCACGGTCAGTTGCTCGAGGCGGGACCGAAGGCGACCGGTCGGATAGCTGAGAGCTGCGTGCCCCACGAGGGGAGGACAGGCTGCCGCTCCGAGCAGCCCGGCCGTGAAGCCGACTGCGCTTCCGACTCCGGGGTTGGTCCACTCAGGGAGGAACCAGGCGAAGCCCGCGCTGACGAGGAGCGGCCCGCAGAGGTTGCCACGGTGGCGGCTCCAGAACACAGTGCCGACAGCTACGACGCTCCAACCTCCGGCAAGCTCGGCAATCGCTCCGAGGGTCGAGTGGCCGGCGAACGAGCCGCCGGGATCGTGCCGTGCCCGACTGAGGGTCAGCAGCCCAAAGGCAACGGCGAGCGCCGCGAGAGCGAGCGGCGAGCTAGGTCGGCGAAACCAGCGATGCAAGGTGGCGAATGCCACCAGCCGATCGTCTCATGCCCGCCAGTCCTCTTCTAGAGGGCTGACCCTCGGCGGTGGGCGTGCATCGCGGGTTCGCCCTGATTGCTTTCTTCCGCGAGCGGCGTAAGGTCGGCCGATGCGGCCAGTTCTCTGGATCGCCGCGTCGGCCCTCGCCGCGTCATTGCTCCTTATGAGCGCGGGATGTCGAGGCGGAAACAAGGCCGGGATAGACAGCGGCCGACACACGATTGTCCTGACCTTCGCTAGCCAGATTCGTGGAGGGCCGCCGGACCAGCTCATAGCCCTCGCCAACCGGGTGACGTCGCTCTCAGGGGGGGCGATGCGGATCGACTTCAAGTCGAACTGGCGGGCGGGCGACCCGGACCAAGAGAGCGATACTATCGAGGACGTCAGAGCCGGCAGGGTGGATCTCGCGTGGGTCGGCGCGCGGGCGTGGGACTCGGTCGGCGTGCACAGCTTCGATCCGCTCGTTGCCCCCTTCCTGATCGACAGCTATCCGCTCGAACGGCGGGTCTTCGCGAGCGGCATGCCAAGGCGAATGCTCAATGGCGTGGCGCACGCCGGCGTAGTCGGAGTCGGCATCCTGCCGGGGCCGATGCGGAAGGCGCTCGGCGTGCGACGGCGCCTCGTCACCCCCGCCGACTTTCACGGCCTCCTATTCGGCGTCACGGGGCGGATCGCAGCCCAGACACTCACGGCCCTTGGCGCCATTCCGCGACAGATGTTCGCGCAGGAGCCACTCGGCAAATTGGGCGGGGTCGATTCCCAGATGAGCGGGATCGTGGGCAACCGATACGACACCAAGGCGCGCTACCTGAGCGCGAACCTCAACCTGTGGCCGCGGCCGCTCGTGATCATCGCCTCGCCGAGAGTCCTACGGTCGCTGAGCGACGAGCAGCGACGCACGCTGCACGAGGCAGCGGCCGCCGCCGTCCCCGATGCTATGGCAGCTTCGAGGCAGGAAGACGCTGATGCCGTGCGTTCGCTCTGCGCGCGCCACCACGTCGCGCTTGTCAACCTGACGCCGAGTCAGCTGACTCGCCTCGCCGTTGCGGTCAAGCCCGTCTACCGCCGGCTCCTTCGCGACCCGGCTACCCGCCGAGCGATCCGGATGATCCGAGCCCTCAGGAGCGCCATGCCGCCCGCGCCAACGATCGGCTGCGCGCCCGAACCGACTGCTACCGCCGCCGCCGCATCGCCCATCGACGGCTCGTGGCGGATGGCCGTCGACCGAGGCGACCTGATCCACAATCCGGCCTACGGCCACCCACCCACGGGACTAGACGTGACGCTCGACGCCGGAAAGTACCGCCTGCGCATGAACCGCGGCCGGTACCAATTCAACTTGCGGGGCGGCTCCGGCTCTTCGCATGACACGGGCAGCTACAGCGTCAGCGGCGGAATCGTCACCTTCCGCATCGCCAGCGGCCACGACGTCGGCGAGACCTGGGCCTACCGGTGGAGCGTGTACCGCAACCAGCTGACCTTCAGCCGGGCACCACCAGGCGTCCCCCACGGGCCGCCGAACCTGATGTTCGCTCCCTGGTCTCGTCTCAAGAGTCCTCCTGCCACCGCGCCGAGCGCCTCTGCTCCCGGAGACAAGCTGAACGGCGTCTACGAGATGGATTCGACTGCGGCAGAGTCCGATCCTCGAACCGGCCCCGTGGTGCCCGAGAACTGGGGACATTGGGTCTTCGTCTTCGAGGGGAGCCGCCTCGCGTTCAGCCAGCAGGACTCCGGGGCGTGCACCTGGGCCTACGGACGCGTCCGCGTGCGCCCCCGGATCTTCTCGTGGACGATCATCGACGGCGGTTACACCCGATCTCCGAATCGGTCCTACAACAAGCCAGGCGAAGCGTTCGAGTTCGGCTGGAGCCGCTATCGCGACACGCTCACCCTCTCGCCGGTGCCCGGAGCTGTGTCTCCCGCCAACTTTCGAGTGCAACCGTGGCGTCGCCTAAGTCCGCAGCCCTCCAGACGCTACTTCAGCAAAGAGTGCCCGCCGCCGAAGCGTGCGCTGCTGCCCTGAGATCGCGCCAGATCAACGGAGCGGCAGCTCCGCCGAGAGCGCGGTCCCCGCGCCCAAGGGACTCTCGAGATGGAGGGAGCCGCCCAGCGCCTCGACCCGGTCGGCGAGCCCGCGCAAGCCGGAACCGGCCTCGAGGCTCGCGCCGCCCCGACCGTCATCGTTGACGGAAACCCAAAGCACGCCGTTGCGTGCTGCGACCTCGATCGCGGCGCGCGAGGCCTCCGCGTACTTGCCGATGTTCGCAAGCGCCTCCGAGCAGACGAAGTAAGCGACCGCCTCGACGGGCGCGGCGAAGCGACCCTCGGTAACGACCAGCTCGACGGGAACTGGGGCTCGGGCGACGAGATCTGCGAGCGCAGGGCCGAGGCCGCCGTCGGTAAGGACGGCCGGGTGGATCCCGCGCGCGAACTCGCGCAGCTCCGCCTGCGCCCGCGCAAGCTCCTCCCGGGTCTCGGCAAGCGTTGCGAGGTAGTCCGCGCCCGCTACGTCACACGGTTCCTCCAAGAGAGCGGCGACCTCGGCGAGTCGTCTCTCCGCCCCCTCGCGGAGCTGACGTTCAAGCCGTTGCTTCTGTGCATCGCCCGCCTCCACGATCCGGCGCCGGGAGCTCTCGATCGCTTCGAGCTGGCTCCTGATCTCGGCCTGCAGGCGTGCGTTCGTGACGGCAATCCGCGCCGCGCCAGCGACCGAATCCAGGAGGCTCCGGTCGGCGAGCGCGGTCCCGTCGTGGACGAGAGCCGCCACGGCCTGACCGTCCTCGCGAAGGATGGTGACCTCACGCCCCGTGTGTCCGGTGACCTCACGCCCCGTGTGTCCGTCGGGCAGCGCGAGCGGACGGCCGACGTCGTCCACGTATACGTCGCGATCGACCAGGCGATAGCCGATCTCAAGCGACGGGTCTCCCAGCGCAGCCGCGAGGCGGTCCCGCAGGCCTCCGGATTCCTCGCGGGCGCCGAGGTCGACGACAAGACCCGTGACCGTCGCCTGCGTCCACCGTTGGGACAGGAGGTCGAGGAGCAGAGCGACGGCGATCAGCACCACCACGATCTGATAACCCCACAGAACACCACGATCGACCGCCGCTCCCGCATGCGCGATCCGCGCGCGCGCGGCGACGAGCAGAACCGTCGAAAAGGCGGTTGCCGCCACCGCCGCTACCAGCCGCGCCTGTCTTTCCGGCCCAGCTGACCGCACGTAGCGGGCTGCGGCCATCCCGAGGATCATGCAAGCCGTAATCAGGACACCCACCGTCGTGTCGGCCGCGACGGCCACCGCCGACAGGACGTAGAGGGCGGCGATCGCAGCCCGTTCTGGGAAGCCTGCGGCTCGGCCATCGGGATAGGCGAGCAACGCGTGAGCGAGTGGACCCCGGTGGAGAGTTACGAATAGGCCGCCGAACGCGGCGAACCCAGCCCAGCCCGACGAGGCGAACGTGCCGAGGAACCAGCACAATCCGGCCGCGGCCAGCAGCAGGCCGGTCCAGCTTTCGGGACGGCGCAACCGGGCAATGAGGCCGCCACCCACGAGGACGATCCCGACGCTGAAATCCGCGACCGCGAGTCGGACATCCGACGCCGAAGCCGCGGGCTCGAATGGCCCGCGCCGCAGGGAAGCCCACTCGGCGAAGATCCCGAGTGCGGCCGCCAGCGGAAGAAGCGACAGGGAGATCGCACGGTTCATCTCACCGGCGGAGGGCCGCTGCGAGCGCGGCACCCGTCAGCTCCCCTTTCGAGATGAAGCCACGAGCAGAGGTCGCGACGAGACGCCGGCGGTACGAGGACGCGGCTCGGGTCGAGATGAGTACGACCGCCGGCGGATGCGGATCCATCGCGAGTCGCTCAGCGACCTCGAAGCCGTCGAGATCCGGGAGCTGCACGTCGAGCAGCACGACATCTGGCCCGAGCTGCTCGGCGGCCCGGATTGCGGAAGCGCCGTCCCCGGCTTCGCCTACAACATCGAAGCCTTCGGACGTAAGCAGGGAGCGAGCAAACGCTCGGAACCCGTCGTGGTCGTCCACGATCAGAACAGACTCGCTCATCTCACGAAGCGTCGCACAGACAGACCGTCGCGGCATCGGGGCGCACCCTGCTTCGTCGAAGAAAGGCCTGCACCCGGCCACTAATAGACCCCCTCAGGGACTCGAGCCCCTCGACCCTCCCCGCTATCAGGGAGGACAGGACGGGATAAGTTCGGGCTGTGGACCCTACTCGGCTCGTAGCCACTACTGGACACGAACGTGGGGTGGAACTGCAGTCCGAGCGGCACATCTCGCGCCGAGAGAGTCGCTGGCTCTCTCGGCGCTCTACTACTAGTGTGGCCGTCTCCATCAGCCGCGCGAGAGCAGATTGTCACTTCGATCTCACCGGGGATCCCGCTCAGCACCACACCCCGCACGCGACGCGCCTGAACGGGTGCCCGCCATAGGCAACCGCGACCATCCAGCCTGCAACGTTGAAGTTCAGTGGGTCGGCCAACGCTTCCTGCTTCAGCTCCGGCGTCAGGAGCGGCGTCAGCATCAACGTCTGGCCCTGAATCGTGAACTGGAACGACTCTGAGTTGATCGTCAGGGTCGAACCATTCACTTCGTAGTTTCCGTCGTCGACCTGCTGGCCGTACTGATCGATCGAACCGAACCTCCCGTCGCTGGTGAAGAAGTGGTCGTGGATCTGGGGCTTCGCGCCCTTACAGAGGTCCTTCTTGGCGGCAAGGTCCTGCGGCGACTGGTCCGGGAAATAATCGCCAACCACGGCAGGGGCGAGCGGGCCGAGACCGACGTTCTCGAGGGCGACAACAAGCCCCTGACATGTTCGGACCGTCTCCCAGCGCCCGACGATCGGCGAGGAGCCGACCGGTGGGTGCGTGCCCCAGGAGGGGTCGTCGTCTGCGCCGTCGTGGGTGACCTGGAAGAGACCGCTCCCGTCGGCGTTGACGGTGTAGATGTTCACACCGGTCGTCGGAGAGTTGCCGGCGAAGATGATCTTCTTGCCGTCCGGTGACCAGTGCGGCTCGTGGCAGCCGAAGCCGGTGGGCTCGAAGACAGATCCGCCGCAGGCGAGGCCTTGGACGTTGATCTCGTGCAGTCCGCTGCCGTCTGCGTGGATCACCCAGAGGGAGCCGCGTGCGTCGGCGGTCGCGTGGCGGGAGAAGATGATCTCATTGCCCTGCGGCGACCAGTCGCCGTCGTTACCGCTCTGGATTAGCGTCCCGGGTGGCATGATCTGATTGAGGTCGGTGCCGTCGGACTTGACGACGAAGAGGCCGACGCCGTTACCGTCTTGGTCGGTGCGCAGGAAGACGATGCGCTTGCCATCGGGGGAGTAGGCACCGGGCTCGTCCCTTCGGCCGATGCCGGGATTCGTCAAGCGTGTTAGACCACTGCCGTCGGCCGACGAGATCGTGTAGATCCCGGCTCGGCCCGGATTTGAGTCGTCCCAGCTCTGGCAGGCGAGTGTGACGTCGTTCGGGGACCAGATTCCGTCGAAGCAGGCAACGCTGAGGGTCGGATCGGTGAGCGGCAGCGGTGTATAGCCGGAGCCGTCGGCGTTGACGGTTGCGGTGCCAATCCTGCCGTCGTCGGTGAAGTAAGGAACTGTCAGCTTGCTGCCATCGTGGGACCAGCCCGGACCAGACGTATTCGCCACGAGCTCCTGTTCGTGGCTTCCATCGGGATTCGCGGTATAGACGGCTTGGTCGCCGGTCGCGAAGTTGGTCCGGTCGTAGGCGATCTGGCCGTTGCCGCCGCGCGGGCTCGCGACGGCCGGCAGCGCCGTCACCGCAGCGAATGCCGCGACGCCAGTGAGCGCTGTGAGAACGATCAACTTGCGCATCGAATCCTCCTTGGGTGGTCGGGCAGTCGCGCAGTCTTCGCCGAGGCTAAGGACGGTGTGGCCAGCGCACATCGGGGCCACCCCTCGACCGTCGCGGCGAGTACAGCGGGCTACCCCTCAAGCGAGTCCTGAGGCGAGGGGCCCAGCCCTCCTGAGCCAGCTTCGACTCGTGATCGGGTAGTGCCATTGGTTGGGCGCTCCCGCCATGACGCCGGATGTCGATGGCGTTTTGCGCCTGCCTTATGGACGTAGACCTCCGTCCCCCAGACGGGGCTGCCTCCCAGACCAGACCTGCTCCCCGGTAACCACTGAAGGAGGGGCCGGCCCCATCGGGCCGGTCCCTCCTTACGCAGCCTTGCCGTCGCCGGATCAGGTTGCGCAGAGCGGTTCCGGCAACGGCGACGTCGCCCGCGACGATTGCCCGAATGGCGCAGTTGCGGCTCGTTTCGTCACGGAGTCAGGGCCGCGCAGAGTGAGCTGAAGTCCCCCTCCAGCGCTGGGTGGGGCCCGGCTTCGAAGACCACATTGCCGTCTGCGTCGAACAAGAGGCGCCCCCGGTCCATGGTCACGACGCCGAGGCCTGGGAGCCAGACACGGAACTCGAGGCTCGCATCCATCTGCGTGCCGGTGAGAACGTTGTAGAAGGTGTTCTCTCGACCGTGCTCCTGGAGCGTGATGCCGTTCGCAGTCGCCGTCCCATCCGTGAGAGTCTGAACCTGCACTCGCGTGAGATTTCCCTGTCTGTCATAGAACAGTTCGTACGTCCCTCGGTCGAGTTGGTGAAACGTCACCGGGAATCCGCATGCTGCGCTCGCGCCATCATCGACATAGGTGTTGGCGAACTGGAACTGCCCCGTCGTCGGCGTGGCGGACGCTGATTGGGCGAGCCCGAGTGCAAGAGCAATCGCGACCATCGCGGCGAAGGCGGCCACCAGGATTGCGGAGCGAAAGCCGAACATTTCGGCTCCTTTCGGTCTGAGTCGCGCCGCTGATCGGCGCAATAGGCCCGAAGCTAGGACGCGGCCGCGCTCGGCGATACAGAGTCAACCCGCGTTTCCGTAGGGGCTGTCCCTAGTCGCGCGCGAGCGATGCGGGGGAGCCTGATGCCGTCGCGATCGTTGCCAAGCTCCATCGTGAACTGGGTCTTCCACGGGGCCTTGATACGGGGGCCAAGCGGCCCCCGCCTGTCAGCAAGCGGACGGCGAAGGGCCTGACCGGAGCGCTAATGGATCTCAGACGAAGGCTTCGGAAGGGCCTTTAAAACTGGGACCTCCATAAAGCGCTCCATACCTGCATCACGCGGCAAGGTCTGCAAGTCCATTTCGAAAGGAAAATCCCGTTATGCGGGGATTTGCAGAGCCCTCTGACGGACTCGAACCGTCGCCCCTCCTTACCATGCGTTCTCCGCGGCAGCGGATGGCAACCGGAAGCGGCGTTTTGCAGCGACAACCCGGATTGCGGGGAGACCTGGATTTGCGTACGGCTGCCACTGGCTGCGCCCGCGCATCTCCACACGTGCTCCACGTTCGATGGGGGTTCGCAGGCCTAGGAAGACGCTGGTCGGGACAGAAGTCACCCATTTTTTCGTGCCGCGCTCGCACTGAGGCCGTCGACGCCCATCACGATGGAACGGCTCGGGCTGGTCGCAACTCAGGCAACCGTTTTCGGTTTGCTCTTGCGGCGTACGAGGCGAATTGATTCCACCGCTTGCACCGTGGCGACCACAGGCTCATAAGGGATCCATCGCGTGTGGCAACAATTCCGTTAAGAGCGGCTCTCAGGGTGCCCGCGCGCGGCGCCCACGGCGTAGCGTGTGCGCTGTGTCCGTGATCATGAATCGCGCATGAACAAGCCGCGCATCTTCCTCGGGTCGTCGGGCAAGCAGGCCAAACTGCTCCACGCGATCACGCGCGGGCTCGAGGAAGTCGCCGACGTCGAGCCCTGGACGACCACGTTCAATCCGGGGCGGTCGACCCTCGACCGGCTCGTCGAGCTCTCCCAGGAGGTCGACTTCGCTGCGTTCGTGTTCGCCCAAGACGATTGGATAACGACGGATGCGTCCGAGTCCGGCCAGGCGTCGCCGCGCGACAACGTGGTGTTCGAGGCCGGGCTGTTCGGCGGCGCGCTCGGCATCCGGCGCACATTCATCCTCCACGCGAAGGGCTCGAAGCTGCCGAGCGACCTGCTCGGGCTGACCTCGGTCCGCTATGACCCGACCGCCAAGCCAGCGGAGGTTCGCGTGATCAACCAGAAGCTCCGCAAGGCGATCGAGACCGAGGGCCGCCGCGGCCCGGTCGAGGGCCTGTGGTGGCAGCTCTCCCTGACCGTGCGGAGCGAGGGCGAACCGTCGGCGGTGAGTCTCTTGCGTATCTCGCGGGACCGCGATGGTGGCCTGAACGTGAGCGGCCGGGCCTGGCAAGAAGACGGCACCCTGTCGGCCCGCTACTGGAGCGAGGCTGCGAAGGAGCGCAGGAATCCCGCCGGCATCTTCTACTTCTGGAAGGGCGAGCGTCCTCGGCACCCGAATGCTCCGCAGCTCGAGGGCACCGGCGAGATTAAGGTCGAGACCGTCGACCGCGCCACCGGGTACTGGACGACACGGTCGGATCGCGACCCCGCGCTGAATGCCCGGACTGCCGGCGTCTACCTTCGAGCCGACCCCTCAGACCTCGAGGTGCTGGACGGGCGGGAGCGAGGAGGAGCGCGCTCAGCTCATCGCGCAGCGCCTCCTGGAGTGGAAGTCGGCCGCAAACGCATTCTGAGCAGGGCCGCGTAGCGTGAACGACTGGCTTCTCCCGGACGAGAGGAAGCCTCATGGGCGCTGGATCGGCGCGCGGCTAATCAGCCGTCGTGCGTACTCGGCGTTAGCGGCTGCCTCGTCCTCAGTGGCAAAGGTCTCCATCGATCGGGCCGCTGGCGTGCCGTGAGGGTTAATCAGCTCCCAGTGGAAGCGGCCGTCCTTTCCGTGGATGACCTTGAAGTGGGGGTCTATGGCCCCGTCATCGCTGTCGATCATCGAGTCTCCTTCAAGCGCTCCTTCGAAATCTTAGGACTGGCAGCACCAAGGATGCTCACCGCAACCCTGAGGCGCCCCGGCCGAGGGGCCATTTAGCGGAGGGCGTCGAACTCGTCGTCGGTCAGTTCGATCTCGAGCGCGGCGAGATTTTCCTTCACATGCTCGAGTGAGAGGGTGCCGGGGATCGGCAGCATCGTCGGGGAGCGCCGAAGCAGCCAGGCGAGCATGATCTGTGCCGGCGTGGCTCCGTGTCGCTTGGCTATCTTGGCGAGCGGCCGACCGCCGTCCCCGCGCAGCGGAAAGAAGGGAACGAAGACGATCCCCTCACGGGCGCAGTAGTCGACGACACCCTCCCAACGGCGCTCCGAGAGGTTGTAATGGTTCTGCACCGCCGCGATCGGAACGATTCTCCGTGCTCGCTCGATCTGCTCGACGCTCACCTCGGAGAGGCCGACATGCTGGATCCGGCCATTGTCCCGGTACTCCTTGATCTCGGCCAAGCTCACCTCGAGCGGCGTCTCTGGATCGACGCGGTGCAGGTAATAGAGCGCGATGCTTTCGGTCTGCAGGCGCCGAAGACTCTGTTCGATCTGGGTGCGCAGCACCTCAGGACGACCTTCTCCTGGCTTGTAGCCGCCCTTGGTTGCGACAGTGACTCCATCGGCAGTGCGTGATAGCGCATCGCCGATCGTCTGCTCGCTGTCGCCCTGGGTGTAGGAGTAGGCGGTGTCGATGTGCGTCATCCCGATGGTCACCGCATCCTGGATGAAAGCGACGTTCACGCCCGTGTCAGTGAGTCGGTTTGTGCCGAGCCCGATGCGCGCGACCTCGGTGTCGCCGCCTAGCTTGAGCGTGGGCACTGCGTTGCTGTCGATCACTCGGACTTTGTTCTCGATCAAAGAGCGTCTGAATCACGATGCCGCTCCTTGCTTCAGCTCGCAGGCACCAGAGAGTTTCCAGGCCGGACACCGGGCGTCCAGATTCGACAAGCGCTACACCTATCGAAGCAGCCGCGGAGTGCTTGGCCGGTTTGTCGCTGGCGCGAGGCCCCAGTCTCGGCCGCCTCGGGGTCCCGGCTGATGCGGGTCTTCGTTGCCGGGGCGAGTGGCGTGATTGGGGTACGGCTTGTGCCACTTCTTGTTGCGGCTGGGCACGAGGTGGCGGGCATGACACGGTCGCCCGAGAAGGCTCGGGCGCTACGCGATCTGGGTGCTGAGCCGGTCGTCTGCAACGCCTTCGATGCGGACGCATTGCGGGCACTGGTCGTGGCTTTTCAGCCGGGGGTGGTGGTGAACGAGCTCAGCGATCTGCCGGACAAGCTGGCAGCGACGAACGAAGCAAATGCGCGCATGCGGCGGGAGGGGACGCGTAACTTGCTCGCCGCAGCGAACGCGGCGGGCGCGTCGCGTTTCATCGCGCAGAGCGTCGCTTGGCAGCTATCGGGAGAGGCCGGGGCCGCGGTCAACGAGCTCGAACGGCTCGTGCTTGCGGCCAGCGCGTTGTCCTCAGATACGGACGGCTCTACGGGCCCGGCACATACTACGAACGCGAGAAGCCGGAGTCGCCCCGCGTTCACGTCGACGAGGCCGCCCGCCGCACCGTCACCGCCCTTGACGCAGCCTCCGGAATCATCGAAGTCACCGATCGCTAGCCACACAGGATGGGTCGCGCTGCAGGATCTTGACGCAGCTTTAGAGCGGCGCCCTGGCGGTGGAAATATGGAACCGACGGTGCCACCAGGAGCTACTGAGGTAACCGCTCCACTGACTGGTACGCCATACCGTGGCAGAGCACTCAGTGACTGAGAACGGATGACGAGAAGGAACGCTCTGTCCGATGCGCGGGTGCACCGACGTACATCCGCATCGCCGCGGGCCCAGGTTGAAGGCGCTCTAACGGACCGAGGGGCAAGGTGCCAAAGTCCCCGGCCGACCTGGGTCCGCGACGGAGCGGCCCGCGCGAGGGCCGTGTACGGATCGCCGGCCCCTAAGAGCTGGCGCCGTATCACCAATTGAGCTGAGTTCGCCTCGGTCTCGCTGGCATCGAGGCGGTGGCCGCGCCGTCCTGAATCGCTCTTAGCGCGGAGCTATCCGGTCTGAGCCAGCGCCCGGGGGTCTGAGAACTTGCCCAACAGGGGCAGACGATTAGCTCGCCGACTGAGTCTGACGCGGGAGAACCCAATCAGGGCGGACGAAATGGCATGTGTAACCGCTTGGGTATCGCTCGAGGTAGTCCTGATGCTCGGGCTCGGCTTCCCAGAAGGGACCAGCCGGCATTACTTCGGTCACGACCCTTCCGGGCCAGCGGCCCGAGGCATCGATCTCGGCGATTGTCTGCTGGGCGACGCGACGCTGCTCGTCACCGATGTAGAAAATCGCGGAGCGATAGCTTGTCCCGACGTCGTTGCCCTGGCGGTTCAGGGTCGTCGGGTCGTGGATCTGGAAGAAGAACTCGAGGAGCTCTCGGTACGAGATTCGCTCGGGATCGAAGACGATCTCGAGCGCCTCCGCGTGACCGTCATGGTTGCCGTAGGTGGCATTCGGAATGTCGCCGCCGGTGTAGCCGACCCGTGTCGAAATGACGCCGGGTCGCTTCCGGAAGAGATCCTCCATTCCCCAGAAACATCCTCCGGCAAGGATCGCCTTCTCAACATTGTCCCTCACGTAGCGACCTCCTTACTCATCCGGTTCGGCACCAGCCTGCCAGCAGAGCTCGCTGGCCCTAGAGCACCTGCTCGCGAGCCACGGTCAGGCGGGTGACGGTGAGGCCGGGCCGCGCGATCCGTGCCGTGAGGTCGCGCTCCGACCAGTTCTCGTGCGCGTCATCCTCGGTCACGACGATCACCTCCGTCGCCGGGAAGCGATCCAGCGCCTCCGCGGCGGCGAGCGCCGGATCTTGGGCAGCGACGCGGCCCTCGGCGCGGACGCCGTGCTGCTCGAGCCGGGCGAGGATGTTCTCCAAGCGGGCCTGGGCGACCTCGGACTCGCGGTCGGTGTCGTTCGTCCAGGTATGCAGGCGGCTGGAGAGCGCGGGTGCGACGACGAGCACGCGGCCGGCGCCGCCGGCGCGGTGGAGGACCTCGTGGCAGAGGCCCTCCACCTGGCACCAGACGTCGGCGAGCACGAGCAGATGGGAGGAGTGATCGGCCCTGCCCCCATGGTCGCCGCTCGGCCGCATTAGCTCCGGGTTGCGGCGTCCGCGGCCTGTGCGAGCGCTGTCGCCGCCGCGAAGAATTCCTGCGACTGGCCGGTGAAGAGGCCGCTGGCGGCGAGTCCGTTGACCGCACCGACGGCAGCGCCAACGGCTTCGGTCGGGCGGAGGATCGAGCACCTTGCGAACCGCCGATCGAGGAAGGCAGTCGGCTCCGGCATGATCCGGTTCGGCTCATAGTCCTCATTACCGTTGCTGAGATCGGGGAAGACCAGGCCGTTGGTCGGGTCGGTGAGCGGCGGGGCGTTTCCAGCTTTGTCCTGCCAGGTCTGGAAGTGCATGACCTCTGTGGGGCCGATGCTGAGCAGGATGCGCAGGACCTCCGGGTCCGAAGCCCGTTGCGCGAGGCCGGCGTAGAGGCTGCTGCCGCCCTGTTCGATCATCCCGAAGTGGAAGGCTGCCGTGTTCGCGATCGCCTGGAGATGCTTAGCTGGCCTCACGTCATCGTTGCTCCGCGGAATCGCTGGGTATTTCCCGGCGGCGAGCCCGGGAACGGCCTGTGGGAGGGTGTCACCGAGGTCGGGGTTCTTCGAGTCGCTGCGGTAGCGCGTCCAGTAACTCGTGTCGACGGTGAGCTCCATCAAGTTGGTGAGCCGTCCGATCTGCGCTGCCCCTGACGCCTTGCTGCTGGGAAGGGTGCGAAACGGGTCGAGGTTGATCGGCTGCTCGCCACGCGCTTGCAGGTAGGAGTTGATGAAGTCCGCGTGGCTCTGCTCGTCGTCGGCGTTGTCGTGGATGTACTGGGGCATGTCCTCGTCGATGACGGCGAGCGCCCTCGTGTAGGCGCGGTTGCCGGTTCCGCCTGCGATCTCCGCGTCCTGTACGCCGCCGAGCTCGTTGTACTGCCTCCAGAGGTCTGCTTCGAGCAGCTCCGCGGCGGCAAGAAACTTGAGGATCGCGGCGTCTCCCGCGGGGAGTGCCTCGCCGGCCAACGCGGCCGGCGTGTCGATCAGGAATCTCCCTGCGCCGAGGGTCAGGGCGCCAGCCGCTGCTCCTCTGGCGAGAAAGGAGCGACGGCTGGTGCGACGCTCAGACGACTCATTCATCTAATGCTCTCCTTCTTGGCTGGGATCGGGATACAGCCCTTGTACGGCGGACGGGCGCTTGCCTCGCGCACCGGAAGGTGGCCAAGGAAGACGCGTGATCAGCTGCGGCAGCCGTGTTGTCAGCGTTCGCTGTCGGACGCGGAAGGCGCTAGGCGCCGAAGCGCTACAGGCGCCCGTTGCCTGCGTTCGTAGAGAACGGCGAGCCAGATCGAGCCCTCGAAGAGCACCCACATCGGAAGTAGCTCGAGGAAGGAGGTCATTGGATCGGGCCCCGGAAGGGCGAGGGCGATGACCGTGACCGCGAAATACCCGACACGGCGGTGCCTGCGGAGGGTCTTGGAGCTGAGGACACCGAGGCCCACGAGTCCGAGCAGCAAGAGGGGTAACTGGAAGACGATCAAGATCCCCAGCAGCACCGTTGCCACGAACGAGTAGTACGCGCGTGCCTGGATGAGGTGGAGAAAGACGGCGCTGTCGTAGTTCGTCAGCCACCGGAGCGCACGGGGCAGCACGATCCAGTAGCCGAACGCGACCCCTGCGGCGCCAAGCATGGCGGCGAACGCCACGAGGCCAAGCACCTTCCGTTCAGCTGTCGGCTCGAACGCGGGGGCGAAGTAGCCCCAGACTTGCCAGAGAAGTACCGGCAATGCGAGCACGACGCCGGCGTACAGGCTCACTGTCAGGGAGACGGTGAAAGGCTCAGCAACGCCTAGTGTGAGCAGGCGGGGATGATCGGCCGGCAGGGGACGACTCAGCCAGGTGAGGAGCCGCGAGTGAAAGGCATACGCGGTGATCGTCGTGACGATCAGCGTGCCGAGGACGACGAAGAGGCGACACCGCAGCTCGTCTAGATGCTCGGCGAGTGTCGCCTCTTCGCCGTGGCCAAGGCGGCGCGGCAGCCTCTTCACGGCGAGGCTACGCCGCTTCGCGCTCGGTCGGCTGCGACGCGGGAGCGATCGACTCGGCGGGGCTGAGTTGCTTCGAGGTCTCCGGTGAGTCGTGACCCGTGATCGAGTCCTTGAATTCTCGCATCCCCGTCCCGAGCGAGCGTCCAACCTCCGGCAGCCGCCGGCCGCCGAAGAGCATCAACGCGATGAGAAGGATCAGGATGATGTGCCAGGGTTGTGTGAGTCCGGTCATGTCCGAGACGGTAGGCGGGGTCGCTACCGGCTGAAGGGAATTCGAGGTTCCGAGGAAACGTCGAGGTGGCCATTTCGCCGTCCGCCCGGATGGCGTAGCGTGAGCCGGTAGGGCGCCGGCTGCGTCCGCACGCGCGCCTGCTCGATGCGGTCCACGAGCCAGTACCGGCCGCCAATCAACACGACCGACCCCGCCGCGAGCGCGTCCTCGCCCGTATGAGGGTGGACGCGCTCGCGACCAGTGCGTTCGTGGGTGACGATCTCGTAGGAGACGGCCAATCGGACCGAGCGAGGCGGTCACCGGAGCTTCAGCTACGCCGCCATGCGGAGCGTCATGTCGTGCTCCTCCGCCACCATGCGCGGCTCGAAGCGGGTGACGAGAGTCGCGGCCAGGCCGCCTGCGCCGACAATTAGGTAGAAGATGAGCGCGGTCGTGTGGTCCGAGAAGCCGACGATGAACGGCAACACGATTAGTGCGACCGTGACGGTGATGTCCGCGTAGCCGTGGAGGAGCGGCGGAATGATCCGGACAATCCCCGTCGGCCACGCCGTTCCGACAGCGAGTACGGCGGCGCCGATGCCGAGCGCGAACGCGATCCACTTGGCGCCGGCGTGGTCGAAGCTGAGAACGAGCGGCAGCACGATCAGAACTGCCGCCAGCGGGTAGTCGAGTACGCCATGGACAACGGGGGAAAGGATCCCGCGGCCCATAAGCTTGTTGAGGCTAGACATCGCTTGAACCTCCGGCTGGTTGACGGGTGTGACTCACAGGAGGGGACCCTGGTCACGCGCCGACCGTAGGCTGGCTGAGCCACTGCTGCGGGAACCTCGCCGCATAATTGAGCGTCAGGCGAAACCTGCGCACACGATCGTTCCCCGAACGCCACTCGTGTGCGTAACCGTCTCCGCTCCTGCCCCCTTCGAGCGGCTGGCGGTCGCTGGTAGCCGAGCGAGCGATCGGCACGGCCGCCTGCGGGTCAGCCGCCGCGGCCCTCGGTCAGAGCGCGCTCCTCCTCCACCGTCCGCTCGGCGGTCGGAAATGCCTCGAGGCGCTCATCCGGGATCGTCCGGCCACTTTCGACCGAAAGGCCGTACGTGCCCGCGGCCAGACGCTGCTCGGCACGCTCGAGCGCGGCGAGCCGATGGCGAAGGTCTTCGGCCAGTCCTTCGTCGAGCTCGTCCAGGTAGAGGCCTGCGGCAAGGTTTCCGGGTTCGAGCCAGCCGGCGTCGTCACCGTCATCCTGGTGGCCGCGATGGCTTAGCGCCCGCTCAGTCTCCTGGCGCTCGGCGGCAAGAAGCGCCCGGGCCCGTTCTGGGTCCACTATTCCACTCTCCCATCAGCGCAGTCCGAGCAGGTACTCGGCGTACCAGGCGGATCAGTCTTCGGCGGGCTCGACGTCACCCTGGCGTGGCTCGGCCAGGTAGTCACCCGCGCGTAGCTCGGCCAGCTACGCGCGGCGGGCGCGCTTGGCGGTCGGAGCGCCCCGGCCGGCTGAGCGACGGCATCGTCAGATTCCTGGCCGTCTGCTGCCGTCGCCTTTCCTTCGGTTGCGGAAATTTCCCCCGGCTCGGGATAGATGTGGGCCATTGGCCACATTGGGAGGGGGTGGTTCGGATCTCGCTGTGGCGAGAGCTTGGGCTGCGACCTCATTGCGTTGGTTGTCTCCGCATCGCTCATTCGCTTCTGCTCCTTCTCTCAGCGGACTTGACATCTCCGCAGGCCGTGGGTGGCGGCCTAGACCAAGTCGAGCCGAACGTACCGTCACATTTCCCCTGTGCGGGAACCGTGAGGTGTCCAGAGCCTGGGCCTTAGCTTCGCAAGCTCGAGTGCGATCTTGTCGGCAAGCTCGTAATCGCGGGGGACGTCGCCGTGGCAGAGGCGAAGCCCTTGGAACCAGTCGAGCAGACGCTCCAATTCGGCCACGGTGAGTGTGTTGGCGCAGTCAGGCATGAGTTCGGGACTCTCGCCCCACGAAGCGGCGGAGCGTTACCGCTCTCGTTCGCAGGCGCACCGCCGACCGGTGATCCGTCTATGGCAAGAGGCGCACCAGCGAACTCGGTGTCTCGACTCGATCAATCCTTTGACTGATCCGAGGCGGGCCATCAGTAGTCCCGCGGCGATCGTCGCCGCAGCGGGGTTTGTTGAATGAAGTAGAGCTGAAGTCACTCAGGCGCTCTTTTGTTGGGGCTTTCGAGTGAGGCGGCCGGCTGCCCGTGCTGCCGCGATCGCCGCCGTGACACGTGTGAGGCGAGCGCCCTGGGCGCGGGCGACTATCAATGCCTCCTCACCGGGATGTCCGTCGACGCGATGGTCGCTCGTGTACGACGCGCCGTAGGGATTGCCGCCCCCGTTGAAGACCTCGTGCACCGTGTACCCGAGCGGGAGGACGATGGCGCCCCAGTGGTAGAAGGTGTTGTTGAGCGCGAGAATCGTCGACTCCTGCCCGCCGTGCTCGGTCTGCGACGAGGTGAACGAAGTCGCGACCTTGTCGACGAGCGCACCTCTCTCCCACAGCTCTCCGGCGAGATCGAGGAACACTTTCAGCTGCGCCGCGACGTTCCCGAAACGAGTCGGGGTGCCGAAGGCGATCCCGTCCGCCCACTCGAGGTCCTCGAGTGCGGCGTTGGGCTGATCCTCCAGCTCGGACCGGTGGCGACCCCAGTGCTGATTGAACGAGATCAGCATCTCCGGGGTCAGCTCGGCGACGTGGCGGAGGCGTACCTCCGCGCCCTCGGCAGCGGCACCCTCCGCCACCGCCCGCGCGAGCGCGTGCACGTTGCCGGTCGCGCTGTAGTAGATGACAGCGATTCGCGTCACGAGCCGACAGTGCCAGTGCTCCTGGCCGATTCGGGAGCGCCGAGGTGGCCAAGGTTCGGTCACGTTTCTGCGGTCGACCATCTCTCTGAGAGGTCGGTGACGACCCCGGGCTCGGATGCGGCGCCTACGCGGCTGCGAGCGCGCGGCGCCTGTTGAAGCGCGCGAGACGACTACTGCTTACGACTGCCCGCTCGCGTCCGGTATAGGCGGGATGGCAGTTCGAGCAGACGTCGATTGACATCGCCTGGACGGTCGATTGGACGTCGAACGACGCGCCGCACGACGAGCAGAAGACGTCGACGGCGTACAGCTTCGGGTGCTGGGTCAAAGCAAGTCCTTCCCTCCTTCAAATAGGACGGCGTCCGCGTGTCCGGACGCCGGTACCTCTAAGGAACGACCCCCGTGGCCCTGGTGTTCCGGAGCCTCCAGAGCGCCCGGTCGGAGACGCCCAGTGTGGGCTAGCCACTGCAACAAGATCGAGGTTGGCGGCTGCGTGGATTGTGTGCTGGCGGCGACGACAGGGGCGGCCTCCTCGGCGATCCTCGAACGCGACCACATGAATGCAAAGGAGTCGATCGTGGATGAGCTAACCGAGATCGAGATCGTGACCGAGCAGTCCGAAGATGACGCGCGCGTCTACGCCTGGCGGGTAGAGCAGCTCTCCGGACTCGGGTTCTCACACGTGATTGCAAGTGCGGTGGCGTCGTTCATTGACTGGCACGAGATCGCCCGACTCGTCGAGCGTGGCTGCTCGCCCGAGCTGGCACTAGAAATCGTTCGCTGAGCGCTCGTGCCGTGGTGCGCGGCGTCACGCCTTCGGCTGAGCGGCCTCAGGGGGGATACTGCGACGGTGGGGCCAAGTGAAGCCCGCCCGAAGAGCAATAGTCGCGTCGTCCTCGCGGACGACGATGTGCTCCTGCGAGAAGGCCTTGCGAGCCTGCTCGAGCGGGCCGGGTACCAGCTGGTTGGTCAGGCTGGCGACGGCACGACGTTGCTGAAGCTCGTTCGCGAGCAGCGGCCCGATCTCGTAGTCGTCGACATCCGCATGCCGCCGACTCATTCGACGGAAGGTCTCGAGGCAGCAGGTGCGATCCGCGAGGAGCTCCCGGAAACGGCGATCCTCATCCTTTCGGCGCACGTCGAGGTGGCACACGCGATGACGCTGCTCGCAAGCGGCAGCCGCAGCGGCTACCTGCTGAAGAGTCGCGTGACGGATATCGACGAGTTCCTCGACACGCTGGAGCGCGTGTGCCGAGGCGGCTGCGTCGTCGACCCGAATCTGGTGCAGGAGCTCGTCTCGGCCCGAAAGGTCGACGATCCGCTCGAAGCGCTCACGCCCCGCGAACGGGAGGTGCTCGCCTTGATGGCCGAGGGCCGCTCGAACGCCGGGATCAGCCGCCGGCTATGGGTCACCGAAGGAACGGTCGAGAATCACGTGCACCACATCATGGCCAAGCTCCGTCTGCCGGAGGCCGACGACGACCACCGTCGCGTGCTCGCCGTCATCACCTTCCTGCGGCCGTCGCTAGGCGATCCCAACCAGGCCGGATAGTCAGCAGTGTGCTGGCGGGTCGAGAGACCGCACGCTTGTCAGGTGGCGGACCGGTCGAGCAGCCGGTAGACCCGCTCGGCTGACAGTTCGGTCTTGGCGAGGAAGCCCACGGCTGGACTCGACTCGATCAGCCTGGCGAACTCGCGCTCATCGTGCGTCGAGACGAGAATCACCTGAGGCTTGCTGCCGTCGAACTCGTCGGCGAGACTTCGGGCGAGGTCGAAACCGCTTTCGCTGCCGAGGTCGATGTCGACTAGCGCGACCTCCGGCCGCAACTGCCGAATGCTTCGGATTGCCTCAGCGCTAGAGGCCGCACACCCGACAACAGTGATTCCCTGCCCCTCGAGGAGGTCGCGCGCAGCCTCGCAGAAGCTCGGGGAGTCGTCGATGATGAGACAGCGTAGGGCCATTCACTCCCAAGGATCGCAGACTGAAGCCGTCGAGGACATGTGCGCTAGCGTAGAAAATAGCTGCTCACCGGTGATTTCTGCCGTAGCTGTTCGTTTCTAAAACGGCCGCCGGCTCATCCTGTGTGCGCTAGCCCGGATAGGAAGATCGACGTTGCCTACCGCGCAGATAGTGCGCTGGCGGCGAAGACAAGGCCCACCTCCTAAGCGATCCTTCGGAGCGAAATCTGAACGGGCCAGGCCCCAAATTTGGGCGGGCGACGATCCAAACTGGACGGAAGGAGAAAGAGCATGGGAAAGCTCATGTCAGTAGGAGATCATGCCTCTGGTGCCGGGCGAAACGGGACACGGAGCGCGGGACCAACGAGTCAGGACCTAGAGATGATCGAGCGGACCCGGGCGGCACGCGACCTTCTCTCTTCGAAGTGGAAGGTCGATCTGCTGTACCTGCTCGCCCGCGGCGTTCATCGCTACAGCCGCCTCTATGACAATCTCCGGGGAGCCTCGAAGAAGATGCTCACGGACTCACTGCGCGGCCTCGAGCGGGACGGCTTCGTAGAACGCAACGTCTACGCCGAGGTTCCGGTGCGCGTGGAGTACTCGCTGACGGCTCTCGGCTGGTCGGCGACCGAACTGCTGATGGCGCTGGCCGAATGGGCGGACGAGCACCTCGCCGCCGTAGAGCTGGCCCGGCGGCAGTACCAGAGCGGCTCCGTCTTCGGCGCGAATCGCCCTTCTGACTTTTCCGACCTCGAGGCAGCGTGAGCCGTCTGCGCCGGCGTCTATCTGTTCCGATCGGAGCTATGATCGCGTGGCCTTGCCTTCCCAGTGGCTGGCACTCACAGCGGGGGTCGACTCACGCAAACACGCTCGACAGCTTCGTCAGAGCTGGGAGCGCCTGCTCGCCGGCGAGCTGAGGTCTGAGTCCGGGCAGGCGCTCGCCGGCATGCGACCGGCGATCGTCGATTCCTGGAGGCGCTCCCTAGGCACGGGTCTGGATCCGATCGATCTGCTTGCTCCTCTCGAGGCCGACCGGAGTGAGATGCGGGAGCGCTGGGCCGAGCATCCACTCGGCTCCCTCGCGCACGTGCTGCGCAATCGACTAGAGAACATCGCGAGCGACTCCGACAGCCTGATCGTAGTCAGCGACGCTTCCGGGCTGCTCTTGCATCTCGAAGGTCGAGCCTCGTTGAGGGAGCGGGCTGCGGAGATGAATTTCGTCGAGGGCGCCCGGTACAGCGAGGCCACTGCGGGGACGAACGGCATCGGGACCGTGCTCGCGGCTGATCACGCGCTTCAGGTGTTCGCCTTCGAGCACTTCAACGAGCGTCACCACGGCTGGACGTGTTCGGGAGCGCCCATACATGACCCCAGATCAGGTCGTGTGCTCGGGGTGGTCGACCTCTCGAGCCCGTGGGAATTGGTTCACCCGCGCAGCCTGGAGCTCGTGGCGACGGCCGCCCGGGCGCTCGAACAGCAGCTCGCGGACGCACGGCGGGACTATGACGCCCGGTTGCGTCGACGCTACGCCGGGCTGATGGCAAGAGAGACGGACTTGCTGGTGGGACGCGACGGCTTTGTCCTCGCGGGTGG
>JBJMKF010000007.1:0-389836 GCA_045805965.1 Gaiellaceae bacterium | reverse complement strand
GGCCCGCTACGAGAATGAGCAAGAAATCTCGGTCCTCGCAATTCGCGGCCAGAGCCCTGAGATCGTTCGCGCCGGAGTGCGTCTGCCGCTCGATGGCGACAGCGTGAATGCCCGCATTCTGCGCACGGGACGCTCGGCGCGACTCAATTTCGGGGAGGAGGGGAGCGGCAGCGTCGCCGAGGTACTCCGTCACGACAACGTCAACGCCACGGTGGGGGCGCCAATCGTCGTCGACGGCGCGCTTTGGGGCATGATCGGCGCAAGCTGGAGAGGGGATAACCAACCGCCCGCCAACGCCGAGGAGCGCGTCGAGAAGTTCACCGACATGGTGGCCACCGCGATCGCGAATACCGAGAGCCGCGCCGAGCTGGCCACCTCCGAGGCGCGTGCGCGCGACCTCGCCGGAGAGCAAGCCGCCCTGCGCCGAGTCGCGACGCTCGTCGCCGAAGGAGCCAGCTCGGACGAACTGTTCGCCGCCGTCACCAGGGAGGCCGCCGTCGTCCTCGATGTGCCTGTCGTGGCCCTGCAGCGTTACGAGACTGACCGGATGTTCACGATGGTGGCCATCACCGGCGAGACAAAGTTCACGGTCGGGAGTCGCTGGCCCGTTGAAGACGAGGGGCTCGCGGGGATGATCCTCTCCACCGGGTGCCCGGCGACGAAGCAGGACTACACGACGATGCCGGGACCGCTGGGCGCCGCCTTGAGAGACGGAGGGCTGATCTCGGCGGTCGGCGTCCCGATCGTCGTCGAAGGCTCCATCTGGGGGTTCATGACCGCTGGCGCCCGCCCGGGGAAACCGATCCCCGACGGCACCGAGGAGCGTCTCGCCCGATTCACCGTGCTGGTCGCGACTGCAATCGCGGACAGCCATTCCCGCGAGCAACTCGCGCAGCTGGCCTACGAACAGGCGGCTCTACGGCGGGTGGCCACGCTCGTCGCGGACGGAACAAAGAGCGAAGCCGTGTTCTCGGCCGTGGCGCACGAGGTTGCGCACGTATTCGGCGTGCAGCATGTGACGGTGTGCCGCTACGAGCCCGACACGATCCTGGTCCTAAGCTCGTTTGAGGCCCCGGAGCCGACTGCGGCCCCACCGCCTTTCCCAGCCGGTCACCGCTTGCCGCTCGACATTCCCAGTCTCCCCGCCTCGGTTCACCGCACCGGCGAGCCCGCGCGCATCGACGATTTTACTGCTTCCGATGGACTTTACGACGTGGCGCGCCAGGCGGGCCTCACGGCCGCGGTCGGCGTCCCGATCGTTGTCGATGGAACCCTCTGGGGCGCCGTCAATATCGCCTCGACGAAGAACGAGAGATTCCCTCCGGACGCGGAGGAACGGCTCGCCCGCTTTACTGAACTCATTGCAACTTCGGTCTCCAATGCCACCATGCGCGAGGAGCTCGCTGCCTCTCGCGCGCGCGTGATTGCAGCCTCCGACGAAACACGACGGCGCATCGAGCGCGACCTCCACGACGGGGCGCAACAGCAGCTGGTCTCGCTCGCCCTTGGGCTGCGCGCCACTGAAGGGCGGGTTCCGGTTGGCATGGATGACCTGAAGACAGAGGTCGCCCACGTTGCCGATCGATTGACGAGTGTGATCGACGAATTGCGCGAGATGTCACGCGGTATCCATCCAGCGATCCTGACCGAGGGTGGTCTTTCGCCCGCACTCGAGGCGCTGGCTCTTCGCTCCTCGGTCCCGGTCAAGCTCAACGTGCGCTGTCAACACAGGCTTCCCGAGAGGATCGAGGTCGCCGCTTACTACGTGGCCTCGGAAGCGCTCACGAACGCGGCAAAGCATGCCAACGCATCGCACGTGCAAGTTGATCTCCGTGCCGAGGAAGATGCCCTCCGTTTCTCGATCAGTGACGATGGTGAGGGCGGAGTCGACCCGAGCGGCGGTTCCGGGCTGCTCGGAATGAAGGATCGCGTCGAAGCGCTGGGCGGAAAGATTGAGGTCAAGAGCACGCGCCGAGACGGAACGCGGCTCGACGTCGAGATCCCTCTGAGCCCAGATCGTTCAGGCGAGCCGGAGCTGCGACCGCTGTCGCCTATTTAGGTCATTAGCTTCCGCCGTGTCCTCGGCCGAGGACGCTTGCGGAGGTCCGCCCTCGGCTTTCGCGATGCGGCTCTGGCATCGGAGTCCTTCGAGCGCCGATGATCGCGCTAGGCGGCCTGCTCCAGTTCGGCCAATGAACCTAGCTCGCGCAGTCGCCGCAAGGCAGTGCGCTCCAGAGCGTGCACGCGTCGGGGCGAGATGCTCAGATCGGCAGCTGTTTGCTCGGCCGTCCGCTCCTCGCCCGAGATGCCGTAGCGGAGCGCGATCACTTGACGCTGCTGCAGGGGTAGCGCGTCGAGCAGCTTGTCGAGGGGGGTGCCGGCGAGCCGGCCGTCGACGCGTTCGTATGCCTCGCCTGCTTGCGCATCGACGATCTCAGACCCCGTGAAGCCGCCGGGATTGGCACCGTCGAGGGGGATGAAGCCGCTGGGCACGTCGAGTGCCTGTTCGGCCTGCGTGAGCGGCACAGCTGCGGCGGCGGCGACTTCGTCGAGGGAGGGCTCGCGCTCGAGCTCGCGTGCAAGTTCTTGCCTCGCACGTGCCAGGCGGCGTCGCCGTTCGTGGACGTGAACAGGGATCCGGATCGGCTCTGCTTGGTTGCAGACCGCACGGTCGATGGCTTGCCGGATCCACCAGATGGCATAGGTGGAGAATTTGTTGCCGCGACGCCAGTCGAACTTCTCGCTCGCCCTGATCAATCCGATCGTTCCTTCCTGGATGAGGTCGAGGAGGGGCATCCCCTGACGCTGGTACCGCTTGGCAACCGAAACGACGAGCCGAAGGTTCGCGTTGATGAGACGCTCCTTCGCCTGCTCGTCACCGCGCTCGATCCGCTTAGCCAGTTGCACCTCGTCCGCCCGTGTCAGCAGCCGGTAGCGACCGATCTCGTGCAGGTATAGCGCCAGCGGATCCGCGGCAGCTGCGTCTGGTTTCCGCGACGGTTTCACGACTCTGTTGGCTGTGCGTTCGTTGTTGGTCATGGGGCGACCGTAGGTGCTGTGCTGGGAAGGTCGCCAGACGACTTTGTCGGGGGAGGGAACAAGCGCACCTCGTCGTTCCCGCCTCCGGGCCGCAGGTTGGCAGCGTGCGAGATGACGGGTCAATCACCCTAGGAGCGACTCCAGGAAGGAACGACCTCCTCTGTCGTCTGTATGCGTACGACCTAGCGCCGCGAGTCGGACAGCGAGCAGCTCGGAGTGCACCTTTCAAAACCTGCGTGGAAGGAGACGGAATGGCTTCACCGGCAACATCGACCTATCTGCCGACGCTCGAGGTGCCGCACGAGCGCGAGGGCATCGGCCAGGAGCTGCAGGCGACCCTGCACGAACTGATCGACCTCTCGCTGATCGGTAAGCAGCTGCACTGGGGAATCGTCGGCCCGCTGTTTCGGCCGCTCCACCTGCAGCTCGACGAGCTCGTCGAGAGCTGGCACGAGCTCGGCGACACCGTCGCCGAACGCGCCGTCGCGCTCGGCTTCGTACCCGACGGGCAGGCGGGGGCGGTTGCGACCGGGTCTCCGTTGGCTCCGGTCGCGAGCGGATCGCTCGAGGATCACATCGTCGTCCGCGAGCTCACGCACCGGATCTCCGAAGTCAGTGAGCGGGTGAGGGAGCGGATGAACCGGCTCGGCGATGTCGACCTCGCCTCGCAGGACGTCCTGATCGAGGTCGTGCGCGAGCTCGAGAAGCAGCAGTGGATGCTGCGCGCACAGCTCGGGAACCACACCTAATGGCCATCTCGCGTGGCTTCCAAGGGAGGCGCCGCAGCGACGCCGATCCAGCTCGAGTTCCGCCGGGCCAGTACGTCACCCGCGACTTCCCGGTGCTCTCCGCCGGTCCGACGCCGCACGAGCCGCTCGCTGACTGGGACTTCACGATTCGCGGCCTGATAGATCAGCCTCGCTCCTGGACCTGGAAGGAGTTCCTGGCCTTGCCGAGCGAGACGATCACCGCCGATATCCACTGCGTCACCAAGTGGTCGAAGCTCGACACGGTCTGGAAGGGCGTCTCGCTCGACACACTGCTCGAGGGTACGGAGACGAGCGGGGAGTACGTACTCGCCTTCTGCGACGGCGGCTACACGACCAACCTGCCGCTCCAAGACGTGAAGAATGGTCAAGCGTGGATCGCCTACGAATTCGGCGGCGAACCGCTCGAGGCCGAGCACGGCGGGCCGGCCAGGCTGCTCGTCCCTCACCTCTATTTCTGGAAGAGCGCGAAGTGGGTGCGCGGCCTCGAGCTGCGCGGCGACGACGAACCCGGCTTCTGGGAGTACTACGGCTACCACAACTACGGCGACCCGTGGAGAGAGCAGCGGTACCGCGGCGACTGAGCTGGCAGCTGGGAACCGTGGTCGAGCTTCTCGAGGAGACCGCCCGAACCAAGAGCGTCGCGCTTGAACTGCCGGACTGGCCCGGACACAGTGCCGGCCAACACGTCGACGTGCGCCTCACCGCCGAGGACGGGTACCAAGCACAGCGCAGCTACTCGATCGCCTCCGCGCCCGAGGACGCCGCTGTAGTGCTGACGGTGGAGCGGCTCGACGACGGCGAGGTCTCGCCCTACCTCGTCGACGAGTTGCGACCGGGCGACCTGCTCGAGTTGCGAGGCCCGATCGGCGGGTACTTCGCCTGGGAGGCCTCTCTCGGCGGACCGCTGCTGCTCGTCGCCGGCGGCTCAGGGGTGGCGCCGCTCCACTCGATCCTGCGCCACCACCGGGCGATCGGGAGCACGGTGCCTTTGCGACTGCTCTACTCGGCGCGCTCGTTTGCGGAAGTCATCTACCGCGAGGAGCTGATGGGAATTGCCGTCGACGGCACGGTCGACATCCGCTTCACGCTGACACGCGAGCAGCCCGAGAGATGGGACGGATACGGGCGCCGGATTGACCACGAGCTCCTCGCGGAGGTCGCCTGGCCACCGAGCACCCACCCTCTCATATACGCGTGCGGACCGACGGCGTTCGTGGAGACGGCAGCGAGTGTGCTCGTGGCGCTCGGCCATGACCCAGGTCGCATCCGCACGGAACGTTTCGGACCGACAGGAGGCTAGTCCGATGACAGCGCTCGACGGAAACGCAATCGCCGGCACGCTTGTGGCGGCCTTCGGACGAGAGCTGACTACTGCGACCGGCGGATGTGCAAGTTGCAGAAGGCGAAGCTCGGTTGGCGAGTTCGCCGTCTATCTACGCGGGCCCGGGACGGTCGCCCGCTGCCGACATTGCGCCGCGGTGTTGATGGTCGTCGTCGAGGCTCACGGAGTCGCCTGCGTCGACCTTCAAGGTCTCGAGGCGCTCGAGTCGGCCGGATGAGTCGACGACAGCGGGTGACGCTGCTGGCCCCTATCTGCGGCTCGGCGGCCTCGTCGGTGCCTGCCTATGCGTGGTTGGGCTCGCAAGTCTCGTCTTCGCCTCGGTTGAGGGGCCCGCTACGGCTGGGCGAGTGCAGCGATCGTCGCCCTACTCGGGACTGGGGCCGCCACGCTTGCCCTTCCATCGGCTACGAGCGCCGGGTTCGGCAGCCGACCCTCGGTGCCCTCGGCATCGCGAATCCGGGCCGCAACATCGAGGCGGCGACTTGCGTCGGCGGCCAGCTCGTCGGTGCACCAGAGGCTTCGCTACCGCAGGAAGCTTGACCCAAAGCTCGGCACCACGGCGGGATCGTCGTGCCTGTCGCGCCGCTCGCCGCGTAGCGGTTTGTCCGACTCCGTCAGGCGGCCTTGGCTTGGCTCTCTTCGGTGCCATAGATCGCAATACCCGTGTCGGGATCGAAGAAATGCAGGTCTCCGGTATCGATCACGGCGTCGATGGCGGCGCCTTCGCGAGCTCCCGACCGCGCGCTGAAACGGCCGACGAGCATCGCGCCTGCGTCTGCGTTCATGCCGATCCTGCTTGTGTCGCGGGGGACGTCCGCGATCGCTTCGGTGTCCGCGAGCTGGACACCGGGCGCCGTGAAGTGGATGAACAGTTCAGGGCCGAGCGCTTCGCGCAGCTCAACGGTCCCATGAAGGCGGCGATCCGGGGGCGCGTCCGGCACGAGCGCAGCGTCGAGGATGCTCTCCGGCCTGATGCCGACGATCACCTGTCCGTGCTCGTAGGCGCGCAGGCGGGGTCGCTGGTCGAGAACCGATGCGTCGAGCGCGAGCTGCTGATCTCCGATCAGCACGCTGATCTGCCCGTTCGAGCGTTGGAGCGTGCCCTCGAGGAGGTTCATCGCCGGCGATCCGATGAAGCCTCCGACGAACGCGTTCGCGGGTCGAGTGTAGAGCTCCTGGGGCGGCGCGAATTGCTGCAACCTGCCCCTTCGCATGACCGCGACACGGTCGCTCAGGGTCAACGCCTCGACTTGATCGTGGGTGACGTAGATGGTGGTGATGCCCAGCTGCCGTTGCAGCCGGCCGATCTCGGCGCGCGTGTGCACCCGAAGCTGCGCGTCGAGGTTCGAGAGCGGTTCGTCCATCAGGAAGACCGATGGCTCGCGCACGATCGCGCGCCCCATCGCGACGCGTTGCCGCTGGCCGCCGGACAGCGCTCGCGGCTTCCGCTCGAGGAAGTCCTGGAGCTCGAGGAGATCCGCCGTCCGCTCGACGCGTTGCCGGATAAGGCTGCGCGGCACTTTCTTCACCCTGAGCCCGAAGGCGATGTTGTCGTAGACCGAGAGGTGCGGGTAGAGCGCATAGCTCTGGAAGACCATCGCGACGTCTCGGTCGCGCGAGGGAACGTGGTTGACGACCCGGTCGCCGATCGCGATCGTTCCTTCGCTGATCTCCTCGAGACCAGCAGCCATCCGCAGCGCTGTCGTCTTCCCGCTTCCCGATGGCCCGACGATGACGACGAATTCGCCGTCCCGAATCTCGAGGGTCAGGTCGTCGACCGCACGCGTTCCGTCCGGGTAGACCTTTGCGACGTGCTCAAACGCGACTCCGGCCATAGCTCTCGCGTACGACGGTGCCGTTTCGGAGGCGGATCCCGGCCACGGGGAGGTACCCAAGCGCCCGACTGGCCTCTACGGGAGGAGGCCGAGCTCGTCCAGCGACTCTCGCAGCTCCTTTGCGTCCCTATAGACGCGAAAAGCTCCGGCGCGGGTCAGCTCGTCCTCGCCGTAGCCGCCGCTGAGCAAACCGATGCTGAGCATCCGCGCCCGGCGTGCGGCGAGCAAGTCCCAGACGGCATCGCCGATGACGTAACAGTCTTCAGGGGAGACGCCGAGCCGCTCGGCACAGGCGAGAAAGAGATCTGGTTCTGGCTTGGCACGCTCAACGTCGCCGCGCGCGACCACGACCGTCTCCGGGCCGATCGCGAGCGCCTCGAGTGAAGCGTCGATCTCCGGCCGCCGGCCCGAGGTCGCGATCCCGAACGGCACCCCAGCCGCCCGCAACTCGGCCAGAAGTTCCACCGCCTCGGGGAGCGGCCGTCGCTCCGGAAGCAACTGGCCGAAGAGCTGGCCGTGACGGGCCTGAATCGCCTCGACCTCGGTCGCTGTGAGCGGCCGGCCCAGCTCGCGCGCGACCGCTCGTGTGAAGAGGCCGCCGCTCATGCCGATCCGCCGATGGATCCGCCAGCCGTCGATGGGTAGGTCTGCCTCGGCCAGCGCGCGCTGCCAGGCGAACACATGGGCATAGACCGTGTCGACCAGCGTTCCGTCCAAATCGAAGATCAGTGCCAGCATTGACTCGAGCCTACTCGGCTCCTCGTCAGGCGTAGACGACCGAGGCAACTCCGGCATCCTTGGGATCGAGGCGGTGCGCTGCGGTTGCCAATGCCGAGGCACCATCGAGGCGCGTTTCGATCGTCAACCGAAGGATGCCGACCATCTCCGCCGCCAGCACCGGGGTCAGAAGCAAGCCATCACGGCGACCAGCGCTTTCGACGAGCGTGTCGTTCGGCGCGACGGCCGCAATCGCGTTCCTGGTGTTTGCTGCGAATGCGGCGGTGTCGCCTCTCTACCGGATCTACCAGGCCCAGTTCGGGTTCTCTACGACCACCCTCACCTTGTTGTTCGCGGTCTACGTCGCCGTTCTACTGCTCACGCTCTTGTTGTTCGGCTCCATCTCGGACTACGTGGGCCGGCGGCCGGTGATGCTGGCAGGTCTGATAATGGGTGCGGCGGCGTGCGGCTTATTCCTCAGCGCGCACGGGCTCGGGCTGCTGTTCGCCGCTCGCTCGTCGCAAGGGGTTGCCGCCGGCCTGCTCTCCGGAACGGCGAGCGCTGCGCTGCATGACTTCCGGCCTGATGGGAAAGCCACGCCGGTCGTTTCCAGTGCATCGCCGACCGGCGGACAGGCCCTCGGCGCAATCGGCGCGAGCGCCCTGGCTCAATACGCTTTCGCCCCGACCCACTTGATCTGGTGGCTGATCCTGGCCGCGTTCGTGATCGGAATCGTCGCGGTGGTGCTGATGCCCGAACCGGGAACCGTGGGCCCAGGGGTTGCGAACTCCTTGCGACTGAAGGTCAGCGTCCCGCGCGCAGGCAGAGGCGCTTTTGTCGCAGCTCTGCCGGCCCTGGTGGGAACGTGGGCTCTCGCCGGCGCGTACCTGTCGCTCGGGCCGTCCTTGGCCGCGCAGCTGCTGCATTCGAAGAATCTGCTCTGGGGCGGCATCTTGATCTTCCTGCTCACCGGTCTCGGTGCCGCAGCCTCAGCCGTGCTCGCCAAGCGAGATCCTTCCGCCGTGATGCTGGGCGGTTGTCTCGCTCTGATCATCGGCGCCTTGGTGACGCTCGCCTCGATCCAGACGGGAACGCCGGTGGCTCTCTTCATCGGCACAGCCGTGGCTGGGCTCGGACTTGGACCGGCGTTCATGGGCGCCTACCGTTCCACGATTGCGCTGGTCCCATCCGACGACCGGGTGGGCCTGATCGCCGCGATCTACATCGTCAGCTATCTGGCAACCGGCATTCCGGCCGTGATCGGCGGCATCGCCACGTCGCACTACGGGCTGCACAGCACCGCACTCGTCTACCTGGCGGTGGTCGCAGGGCTGGCCGCGGTGGCGGTCAGCCTCTTGATCCGCCGCCGGGTGGCGGCGAAAACAGCGACTCGCGGGCTCGACCATCCCGACGCGCCGCCAGGTCCCGGCACCGTGCCACCGTGTCCGCCGGTCAAGCCGCGACCCGCACACGCGAAAGCATGAGTAGCCAGCTCAAAGATGTGGCTTGGCCGGAAGCGGGCGACTGATGCGCGCGGCCGGCATAAAGACGTTCGGCGGCGAGGTGCAGATGCTTGACCTGGCGGCGCCGCAATCTCTCGCTCCGGACGAGGTCGTGATCGCGGTGCGGGCGGCCGGAGTTGGCAACTGGGACGAGATCGTCCGAGCAGGTGGCTGGGATGTCGGCCGCCAGCCCCCGCTGGCGCTCGGGGTTGAAGCGGCCGGCGTCGTCTTCGCCGTTGGCGAAGAGGTGACGAGTCTCTCGCCCGGCGACGAGGTACTCACCCATCCCTTGCCCCTGCGTCAGCAGGGAGCCTGGGCGGAGCGGCTGGTTGCCCCAGCCGCACTCGTCGCGCGCAAGCCGGATGCGGTTCCATGGGAGACTGCGGCCGCGTTCCCGGTGCCCGCGCTCACTGCCGACCAGGCACTCAGCGAGGTCGTGCCGGCCCCGAGCGGCGAATCCGTGCTCGTGCACGGCGCAGGTGGTGTAACGGGCGGACTCCTCGTGCAACTCGCGATCATGCGCGGGGCAACCGTTGTTGCGACCGCCGGCCCCGGGAGCGCGGGGCGTGTTCGCGGTTACGGCGCGAGTGCTGTCTTCGACTACCACGATCCCGGCTGGGCCGATCGCGTGCGAGCGGCCTCGCCGGGCGGCCGCGGCGTCGGGGCCGCCGTGAACGCGGCCCGCGGAGGGGCGGCAGCTGCGCTCGAGGCCGTCGCGGACGGCGGACGTCTCGCGACAATCACCGGCGACCCGCCCCGACCCGAGCGAGGAGTGACGGTCGCCGACGTCTACGTCGACGCCGACGGCCCGCGACTTGGCGCACTGGTCGCGGCCCTCGTCGACGGCCCGCTCTCTCTCCAACTCGGTGTCACACTCCCGCTCACCGAGGCGGGAGCGGCGCTCAAAGCCGCCGCCGGCCGCAGCGCAGGCGCGACTGTCCTCACCCTCTAGCGCAGCAGCGAAACGCCCGCCCGGGCCAAGTAACTAGCCTTGAGGCGACGACGCCTAGGCGGCGAACGTCGCGGCGGGAATCGGCGTCTCGCCTGCGGTCGTCATCGGTTCCTTCACACCTTTGAGCAAAAGCCAGCGGTTGACCGGCCAGCTGGTGAGGAAGCCGAGCGTCATGCCGATTTGCATCATGAACCAGTGGCTGGAGCTGTCGATCGGCGGCTCCGGCTGCCAGATCACGTAGTGGGAGAGCGCCATCCAGCCGAAGAGGCCGACCTCGAAGCTGAGCACCGAGAGGGTGTCGGACTTGATCGCGTCACCTAGCGGGGCAAGGTCGCCGACCTGGCCTCGCAGCGGTGCGATCACGAAGTACTGGAAGAGGATCCCGAATGTCCAGGCCAGCGGCAGGTCGAGGATGTACTCGGGACCGAGTGTCGCGGTCGAGCCGATCATCCAACCGATTGCCCAGACGATCCACTCGCCGCCGACGTCTCCGAGGGCGCAGCCGGCGCCGCAGTGGCTGTCGGAGAGCGATACCTGCCACCACGAGTCGCGCGGTTCCGGAGCGTTCGTCATCGGGGCTGTGGACATGCGCATCTGCCTGTGCGACATGCGCCGGCCGCGGGTGAAGTACGCCCAGACTGCTACCGGACCCATGTAGAGGGCGGTGAGCGGGAAGACGAGGTTCATGATCGCCATGTGCTGGCGGTTGCCGAGGAGGGCGATGTCGACGGCGATCACGAGCGCCGACGCGAAGCCGAGCGCGAGCCCCGCCCAGGCGACGAGCTCAAACCAGTGCGGGGCCATCTAAGCTCGCCCGGTCTCTGACTAGGCGGCCATCGCCGCCGGCTTCCAGAGCTCGTCGACGGCCTGCTCTGCGTCGGCACGGCTCCTACGGGCGAGCGGGATGAGTTCGGACATGGCCGGAGTGACCTCAGCCTGTGTCAGCTCGGCGACGATGAAGCGGGGCTCGAGGCCGGTGAGGGCGAGGCCGTGGGGGAGCCAGAGCTGCGCGTGGTCCCAGCCATCGCGCGGGGATCCTGGCGCGTAGCCGCCACCGCGAGCGGCGAGCACGATTAGCTCACGGCCGGCGAGGAGGCCCTCGCCACTTTCGAAATCGACAGAGAGGCCGCGGGCGACGACGTGGTCGACCCACGCTTTGACCGAGCTCGGCGCGCCGAAGTTATAGAGCGGCAGGCCGAGCAGGATCGTGTCTGCCTGCTCGAGCTCGTCGACGAGCTGCTCCGAAAGCTTCCACGAGGCGGCCTGTGCGGACGTGTGCTGTTCGGGAGGGATGTTCCGGGCGAGCCCGCCTTGGGTGTCGAGGTGAGGGACAGGGTTGGCGCCGAGGTCGCGGTAGGTGACCGTGCCGCCGGGATGCGCCGCACGCCACACCTCCGCGGCGCGAGCGCTCAGTGCACGAGTCACCGACCCCTCGGCACGGATGCTCGAATCGATATGAAGCAGATGGGGCATGCGAGCTAACGCTACGCGGCCGGTGCCCAGACGCTGGAAGCATCTCCCTTCCCAGTGCAGTGCGCCGTGCCCATCGCGGTGAGGCCCTTCCGTTGACGCTCCTCGCAGATCAGCGGTGAGTGCGCAAGCGGAGTTTCTTGCCCACTTGACGAGCTAAAGAACTCGCCGCACGCCGCGACGGCCGAATTCCAGCACCACCCCGAATAGAAGATGACTAGTGAGTTCCCATGCCACGGCGGCTCGGGGCAGGCTCCACGGGGGTGCCTGGACTCGCAGCAGCGGCAGCGTGGAGCCGTGGCTCGCCGCGTACAAGCCCGCGCCCGCAACGGTGCCCACTCCGGCAGTCGCAGATGGAAAAGCTTCCGCGAGTACGCCGTATACGCCGCCGGAGATGGCCCCGAAGGTGTAGTGGATCGCGTGCTGGACGCGGAGCTTTGTGCCTGTGTCGAGCGGCCCGCAGCCGAAGCGCCTAGCCATGCGGTCGGCGAGGACGGCGGGCGGCATGTTCTCCAGGTGGCCGGTCGGATCTGCTCCGACGAGCTGTTTCTGCTGCTGGCTTGGCGGCCAGAGGGTTTCGGCGGCGCGCTGAAGCCGGCGCTCGCTGAGCGCCTTGACCTTGGAGGCCGGGATCGAGGCGACCGCTCCGAGCAGCGCGGCGCTCGCGAACCTCTTGGTCACGACCCTCTCCCTGCGTGGAGCGGCGCTGCAGATGCGCCGAGCCGCTCGAGCAAGTGGTCGCCGACTCGAAGCGCGTTCGCCATCGCGGTGAGGCCCGGGTTGACCGCCGCCGAGGAGGGGAAGAAGCTCGTGTCGACGACGTAGAGGTTGTCGAGGTCGTGGGCTTTGCAGTTGGCGTCGAGAGCGGACGTCGCTGGGTCGCTCCCGAAGCGAATGGTTCCGCATTGGTGTGACACGCCTGCGATCGGAATGCGCTGGTCCCGGATCAGTTGATGGCGAATCAGGTGCGGATGCATGTCGAGCCGGCCGAGCAGCTTCTTCAGCTTCCCGAGCAACCGGCGGTGCGGCTCGACGTTCGTGTTCGAGTAGTGGAGCTCTATGCGACCGTCGCGGCCGAGAGTGACGCGATTACCCGGGTCGGGCAGGTCTTCGGTTGTGAGCCAGAAATCGACGGCGTGGCGAGCGAGGTGGTCGAGCGTGAAACCGGGGACGAGTTGCGGCGCGCCCGCTTTCAGGATCTCGCCGTCGGTCTTGCCGAGCATCTGGATATGCCCGAGCGGGAAGCCGAAGTCGTCGGCGCCCCAGTAATAGTCGTTGACGCCGAGGGTCTTCTGGAACCTCGTCGTGTTCGGCTCTCTGGAGATGGCGATCACGGCCGAGTTGATGTGTGCCATGTAGTTGCGGCCGACGAGGTCGGAGGAGTTGGCGAGACCGTTTGGATGCTGCGCACTCGGCGAGCGCAGAAGCAGGAGCGCTGAGTTGATCGCACCGCAGGAGACGACGACGATGTCGCTCCGATATGTCTCGAAGCGGCCTCCGGCGCGCTCGACGACAACGCCCGTGACCGTGCGCCCGGACGCGTCCGTCTCCAGCCGCACAACCTTCGAATTGGTCTCGAGCGTCACGTTCGGATGGCGAAGCACTGGCCGGATGCACTGCACGTGGGCGTCCGCCTTTCCGTCCACGAGGCAGGGGAAGCCGTCGAGATGGGTGCAGCGCACACAGGGGCTCTTCTCCGAATCCGACTCGTCGAGGTTCACGCCGACCGGCAGATGGAATGGAGCGTGGCCAGTGCGCATGAGATCCTCGTGGAGCTTCTGGATCCGTGGCTCGTGGCTGACGGCCGGGTAAGGATACGGCCCCGAAGCGGGCGGCTCTGTCGGGTCCTCGCCGCGCTCGCCGTGGACGAGGTAGAGACGCTCGGCGTCGTCGTAGTAGGGAGCGAAGTCCGCGTAAGACAGCGGCCATGCCGGCGAGATCCCGCCGTGGTGATGGATCTCGTCAAAGTCGCGCTCCCGGAGCCGGAAGAGGATCGCAGCGTAGAACTTGGTCTGCCCGCCCACGTAGTAGTGCTGGCCGGGATGGAAGGCTTGGCCTTTCTTGTCGTACCAGGTCTCGTGTGTCTTGTACTTGTTGCGCACGAAGACCGCACGGCTGTCCCAGTTGTCGGGCTCGCGGCGCAGGTAGTCGCCGCGCTCGAGCAGCAAGATGCGCTTTCCCGAGGGCGCAAGCCGGTAGGCCAGCGTGCCGCCCCCTCCGCCGGTTCCGATGATGATGACGTCGTACTCGCTGCTCATCTTGCTCGGTCAGATCAGGGCGATCGGCGCAGTCCACGCTCCGCTCGCGCCACGCAGCTTGGGGTGGGTCAGCACAAGGGCGAACTCCCGCACCCCGTCGCGGGCCAGCTCGGCAGTGTTGAGGTTCTCGACGACGAAGACGCCGTGGACGGCGTTCAACCGCTGCGGTACCTCGAACGGTCTTCTCGGATCCTCGGCCGGGACCGGACCGTAGCTCCAGGTATCGCAGCCGGTGAGCGCGACGCCGTGCTCGACGAGCCAGTCCGCCACCGCGTACCCAGGTCCGGGCTCGCCTTCGAGGTATGCGTCGGGATCTGTCCAGCGGTTGCTCCAGCCAGTGTGGAAGAGGACCGCGTCGCCCGGCTCGGGATCGATGCCGGCCAGATGGTCGACGGTGATCAGGTCACCGCCGCGCAGATCCAGCGCGGAGACGTCGACCAGCCAGCCGCGAGTCACAACTTGCGGGATCGTCTCCGCGCCGAGCCGTCTCACTCCTGCAGGAGCGGCGAGCTCCGCGACGGTCCAGCCGTTGTAGCCGCGCTCGCCGATCTGCAGGTGGCTGAGGGCATCCAGGTGTGTGCCGAGCTGCATCGTCGCTGACACAATCTCCGTCACCCAGTTGACCTGGTTCTCGCCCAGCGGCGTGGCCGTGTTCGCGTGGTGGGCTGTCGTGACCAGCGTCTGGCGGAAGTAGCGGCCGGGGAAGACCGGGACGGACTCGTCGAGGACGTGTGAGAGGTCGTAGAGCCGGCCGTCGCGGATGAGACGCATCGCGGCACGCCGCTTGGCGTCGTCGATGTGGTTGAGCATGCCGAGTTGGTCGTCCTCCCCGAATGGAGATGGCCACCAGCGCGGCTCGGTCTCTATTCCGAAGACCACGGCTCTCGGAAGTCCGCGAACAAACTCAGGCCGCCGTCGACGAATATCGTCTGGCCGGTGATGTAAGCGGCGTCGTCTGATGCGAGGAAGCACGTGACGCCGGCCATCTCCTCGGCGGTACCTGCGCGACCCATCGGGATATGGGACTCCACCATCGCGCGCTTCACTGGATCGTCGATCCAGGCACGATTGAGTGGGGTAACGGTGGCGCCGGGGCCGATCGCGTTCACGCGCACGCCCCGCCCCGCGTACTCGAGGGCGAGCGTCCGCGTCAGACTTTCCATCCCGCCCTTGCTCGTGGCGTAGGCGAGGTACCCGGGCTTCGGGATCACCTGGTGAACGCTCGAGACGTTGATGATCACGCCGGGAGTTCCCCTGACCAGGAAGCCCTTGACGGCCTCCCGGGCGCAGAGAAACGCACCGCGTAGGTTGACGTCCAGCACCTTGTCGAAGTCCGATGCCGAGAGCTCGTGGGATGGCCGCGAGATCTGGATGCCCGCGTTATTGACGAGGACATCAAGACCGCCGAGTCCATCGCCGGCGTTCTCGAGCATCGCGATGACGTCCTCTTCGTCGGACACGTCGCCGCGAACGAGGACGTCGCGGACACCCGCGCGCCGGACGCGAGCGAGGCAGGCGTGCACACGCTCCTCGGTCTCGGCAGCCTCCTCGGGAGCACGTTGGTAGTTGATCGCGACGTTCGCGCCGTATTCGGCGAAACGGACCGCGATGGCCTGGCCGATCCCCGAGGTGCCGCCGGTGACCAGGACATTCTTGCCCTGCAACCCGCGCATGACTGCGAGCGGCGCTTCTGCCGGCGCGGTGGGGATCAGGTCGCGGTAGTGGAGCTGGGCCATCGGCTAGCTCACCACCCTGGTTCGATCTAGGAGGCAGAGACCCGACGCACCCCAGCCGTGAGAAAGAACGCACGTTGTGACGGTCACGGCTCGAACGTAGGTGCAAGTGGCGATGATCTGGGATCGCTGGGGTTACCTGAGTTCTGCTCTGGTTCCTACGTCTATGTGACCGCTGGGGAGCTGCTTGCGCGCAGCTTTCGGTGCGGTTGGGAACGCTGCGGAGGCACGTGATCTTGTGGTGTGGCGACTGTGTCCTTCGCACCCGCCGGTGCCCACGGACGCCTGACCCGACGGGCAGGTTGACCTCGACCGGCGGCGGCCCCCAAAACGCCCGCAAGGCGCAAGGGGGTTGCAAGGACACCGTCGGCTTGGCCATCTTCAGCGTCGAAAGGAAGTCACATGTCCCTCACTAACCCCGTCCTGACCGGTCCGCGCGCAGGCCGCACGGTTTCGCACGGCAATGGCTCGAGCGCTGAGCTCAAGCTCGTCGGCGAGGAGTCCGGTGGTGACTGGGCCGTCGTCGAGTGGCGCGTACGCGCCGGCGACGAGCCGCCGATCCACATTCACACGCGTGAGGACGAGACCCTCTACGTCCTCGAAGGCGCTATCACCGCCTTCGTCGGCGATCAACGGATCGAGGTCGAGGCAGGATCGTACGCCGCGCTACCCAAGGACGTGCCCCACGGCATGAGCGTGCGCGGAGAGGAAGCGCGGCTGCTCGTCACGCTCGCGCCTGCGGGCGCAGAGTACTTCCTCGTTCCCCGCGACGAGAACGACGCCGATCCTGCGCGCTTCGGGCTGATCTTGCAGGGCTCCGCGATGGCAGCCTGAGGATCATCGACACCACCCTGGAGGAGACAGCGATGAGCGCCTCGCTCGATCAGGAAGACTCGGCCGCCCCGGTGCAGAGAATGCGACCGGCCGGGACGGCGCATTTGCCCGGGCGTGCGCGCCATCGAGTCGTGGTCGTCGGCGGCGGCTTCGCCGGCTTGCAGGCTGTTCGCAAGCTAGCGAAGTCGCCGGTGGACGTGACGCTGATCGACCGCCGGAACTTCCACCTCTTCCAGCCGCTTGCCTATCAAGTTGCTACCGGTTCTCTATCTCCGGCTGAGATTGCCTCACCCCTCCGTGGTGTGCTGAGGCGCCAGACGAACGCGCGCGTGCTGCTGGCCGAGGTCTCCGGCTTTGATCTCAAGCATCGGCGTGTGCTCGCGACCGATCTGGGGACAGGCGAGGCAGAAGCGGTCGGCTACGACACGCTGATCGTCGCCGGCGGCTCCGAATACTCGTATTTCGGGCACGACGAGTGGGAACAGGTGGCGCCGGCGCCGAAGGGGCTCGAGGAGCTTCTAGAGATCCGGCGGCGCCTGCTCTCCGCCTTCGAGGCGGCCGAGACCGAGCATGTCGCCGCCCGCCGAGGGCGGTGGTTGACGTTCGTTGTCGTTGGCGCCGGCCCGACCGGGGTCGAGATGGCGGGGCAGATCGCGGAGATGGCGCGGCGGACGCTCAGGCGCGAATTTCGGGCGATCGATCCGCGCGACGCGCGCATCCTGCTGATAGAAGCCTCAGACCGTGTGCTCGGGACGTTTCCACCGCGGCTGTCCGCGAGTGCGCAGCGCGCACTCGAACGGCTCGGCGTTTCCGTGCTGGTCGGGCGGCGCGTCCTCGAGCTCGACAAGGCGTCGGTTACGGTCGAGGATGCGGACGGCACGCAGGAGACCATTCCGGCCTGCGTGATCGTCTGGGCAGCGGGTGTGCACGCATCAGGACTCGCCCGCATGCTGGCGGATGCTTCTGACGGCCGCGTCGACGGTGCCGGGAGGCTGGAGGTGCAGCCCGACCTGACCATCCCCGGGCATCCGGAGGTGTTCGCGATCGGGGACATGATCACGATTCGCCGCCGCGACGCGGAGCCTGCAGCGCTCCCCGGAGTCGCGCCGGCTGCCATGCAGCAGGGCCGCTATGCAGGCAGGGTCGTGCGGCGAAGACTCCAAGGGCGTAGCCACCGGCCGTTCCGCTACCTCGACAAGGGGAATCTGGCGACGATTGGCAAGGCGAAGGCTGTGGCAGATCTGCACCACGGGGTCGAGCTAACCGGCTTCATAGCCTGGCTGACCTGGCTCTTCGTGCATCTCTTCTACCTGATTGGCGTTCAGAACCGGCTGGTCGTGTTCACCCGCTGGACAGCGAGCTTCCTGACCAACGGTCGCAGCGCCCGCATCATCACCGATCGATAGATCACGCCTAAGCGCGACTCGCTGCAATTGACGCACATGTCGAGACAGCGGCCGCCGCCGGGCCGATCAGAACTGTGCGCAGGGTTCCCGCTACCGGTCGGGGAGGGCGTTGGCCTCCACAAGCGCATTCACGAGCTCGCCGATGCCGTCGAGTGTGAGATCGGCAGGGGAGTAGGCCTCGAGTGAGTCGACGTCGGTGGCGTAATGACCCTGACGAAGAAAGACGGTCGTGGCCCGTCCGTCCCAGCGATGCTTGATCGCGTCGAGGATGCGAAGCTTGTCGTCGACGATCACATAGTGGTCGGCCGGGTAACGCCGCTCCACGTCGTCGAGTTCGCGCTCCTTGTGGACATAGACGAGAACATCACCGTCGACCGCAGCCCATAGGCCCGATCGCCGGATTTTGCGCGGCTGGAGCACGACGTCGCCGTCGGAGAGGATCACGGTCTGTGCGAGCCCGTTCAGGCGATGCACGGTGTCAAGTGCGCCGGGATAGAGGCGTTCCGCGAACGGATACTCGATGAGATACCCCGAGGTCTCGAGCAGGTGAGTGTCATGCGGATAGGCGACGCGCAAGCGTTGGAGCGCGCCGAGATAGTCGGCGTAGCCGAGCTCATTTCGGAGTTCTTCGAAGATCGTCCAATAGCGCTCCGCTCGCTCCTGACCGAGTTGAGCGGCGAGGTGCCGATGGAGATCGGCTTCAACCACGTCGTTCTCGAGCAGCGTGTTGTCGACATCGAGTAGGACCACGGTCGGAGCGGAGCGGGTCATCGAGTCGGCCGTTCGGGAGCAGGATTGCGCCAGCCGCCGGGCGCAAGGCGCGCCGCCTGTCTGGGGCCCCAGGTTCCAGGCCGGTACTGGGGCGCGGCGACAGCACCGTCAAGCACCGGGTCGACGATCCGCCAAGCCGCCTCGACCGTGTCCTCCCGCGCGAATAGGCTGGGGTCGCCTGCAAGCGCGTCGCCGAGCAGCCGCTCGTATGGTGCCTCCAGCTCCTCGGCCGGGTGGTAGCGAACAGTCAGCTCGATCGGTTCGCCGCGCATCGCCTCGCCGGGCGCTTTGGCCCGCGCCTGCAGCGCGATCACGATCTCGGGTGAGAGGCGAAACCTGACCGAGTTCCGACTTCCGTCTACGGATTCACGAAAGATGTCAAGCGGGGGCTTGCGGAAGTCGACGACGACCTCGGCGGCGGTCGTTGGCAGTTTCTTCCCTGCTCGGATCAGGAACGGGACTCCCGCCCAGCGCCAGGTGTCGAGCTCGAGTCGGAGCGCGGCGAAGGTCTCGACGGTCGAGCCCTGCGCGACGCCCGGCTCGTCGCGGTAGCCGTGATACTGGCCGCGCACGACCTGCGCCGGTTCGAGCGGCCTGACTGCCCGTAGGAGCTGAGCTTTGGCGGCTCGGACATCGTCGTATCCGTCGCCGGTCGGTGGCTCCATTGCCAGGAGGGCGGCGACCTGAAGCATGTGGTTCTGGATGACGTCGCGGATCGCGCCGACTCCGTCGTAGAACGACCCTCGACCCTCGACGCCGAAGCTCTCGCTCATCGTGATCTGGACGCTTTCGATCTGGGCTCGGTTCCAGAGCGGCTCGAGGAAGGCGTTGGCGAAGCGGAAGTAGAAGAGGTTCTGCACCGCCTCCTTGCCGAGGTAGTGGTCGATTCGGAAGATTGATTCCTCGGGAAAGACGTCGTGCAGCGTCCGGTTGAGCGCACGGGCGGAGGGGAGATCGTGTCCGAACGGCTTCTCGACCACGATGCGCGCTCCTTCGGCGCAACCCGAACCGGCCAGGTGGTCGACGATCGTCGGGAAGAGCGCTGGCGGAATTGCGAGATAGTGGAGCGGCCGGCGCGCGTCTCCGAGCTCGCGGCGCAGCGCGGTGAACGTGGCCGGGTCTCGGTAGTCGCCGCCGACGTAGCGGAGCAGGGAGGACAATCGGGCGAAGACGGCCTCGTCGACCGCTCCGTGAGCGAGGACGCTGTCGCGGGCCCGTGCTTGTAGGGCCTCGAGATCCCAGTCCGCTTTGGCGACCCCGATCACGGGGACGTCGAGCCGGTGCTGCCGCGCGAGTGCATACAGCGCCGGGAAGATCTGCTTGTACGCGAGGTCGCCGGTTGCACCGTAGAAGACGATCGCATCGGAGCGGGCAGCGTTCACTGCCGCGCCTCGGCTCGATGGATATGGGGCGGTTCGCGACGTGCGATCCTCGCTGCCCCGAACAGGCCTGCGTGCTCGTTGAGGATCACGTGGACCGGGATCCGTTCGAGCATGGCGCGAAAGCGACCCTTCGCCGCCAGCGAGTCGAGGAACGATTGCTGCCGCAGCTTGGGCAAGATGTGCGGCGCGATCCCGCCTCCGATGTAGATGCCGCCGGTGGCGAGGAGCTTGAGGGCGAGGTTGCCTGCTTCGGCCCCATAGATGGAGACCATCAGATCGAGCGCCTCTGCGCAGACCGCGTCCCGGCCGGTCAACCCTGCGCTCGAAATCGCGGCGGCGGCGTCGCCGTCGTGGATCGCGCTGGCGAGCCAAGCAGGCTCCTGGGTGCGGGTGCGCTCTCTCAGAAAGCGGTAGATGGCGACCAGTCCGATGCCGGAGCAGACTCGTTCGTAACTGACGTGGCTGTCCACGCGGGCGAGAGAGGTGTAGAGGTCGACCTCTAGGTCGGAGCGCGGACCGAAGTCGCTGTGGCTCCCTTCGCTCGCGAGCGCGTGATAGCGCTCTCCGTCCCAGATGAGACCTGCTTCGCCGAGTCCGGTGCCGGCCGCGATCACGGCCAGGTTCCCGCCAATCGAAGGGTCGCCGCTGTTCAGGGTTTCGAGGTCGGAGGTCTTCAGCTCGCCAATCCCGTAGGCGGTTGCTACCAGGTCGTTGACCAGCTCGACCGAGCGGAGGCCGACCCTCTCGGCGACCCGTCGGGCATCCACGATCCACGGGAGGTTCGTCGTCTTCACCCGACCGTCACGGACAGGGCCGGCAACGTCGAAGCAGGCTCCCTCGAGGTCGGCCGGATTCTCCGCCAGGAACGCTGCCACAATCTCCTCGAGCCCTGCGTGCTCTTGGCTCGGATAGACCGTCAGCGCCAGCGGCTGGTGCGGATCGGCGTTGAAGAGAGCGAGGCGTGTGTGCGTGCCTCCGATATCGCCGGCCAGGATCATGGCCCAGGCTAGGGCGAGAGGCGAGCTAGCTCAGGCACGACATCTAGCCCTGGGAACGACGACCAAACCAGTTCGCGCTCAAGGGCGGCCTACCGTCAGCTCAGATGACTCCGCCGCAGAGGAGAACCGTGTGAGCTCCGTCCCGGTCCACCCGATCCAGCCCCGCCTTGCGCACCGGCCCCATTCAGCGTTCTACGTTGCCGCCGTTGCCGCTCTGGGCGGATTGCTGTTTGGCTACGACACGGGGGTCATCTCAGGGGCGCTCCTCTTCGTCAAGAAGAGCTTCCACCTCGGTTCGACCGGCCAGAGCGTGGTCGTCAGCGCCGTGCTAGTCGGCGCGGTGATCGGCGCGGGAGCGGCGATGCTGATCGGTGACCGTATTGGTCGCAAGGTGCTGATCGCCTTCTCCGCCGTCGTCTTCATCGTCGGCACTGCGGTTGCCACCGGCGCGACCAGCATGGCCGTCTTGGTCGCGGGCAGGGCAGTTCTCGGAATTGCAATCGGGCTCTCCTCGTCCGTCGTGCCCGTGTACATCGCCGAGATCTCGCCGGAACGACGCCGCGGCGGCTTCGTGGCGCTGTTCCAGCTTGCGATCACGGTCGGCATCTTTCTCGCCTATCTCGTTAACTATGCCTTCGCATCAATCCACGGCTGGCGCTGGATGTTCCTCTGCGGCGTCGTGCCGGCCCTCGTACTCCTCGCCGGCGTCTTGGTCCTGCCGCGAAGCCCACGCTGGCTGGCGCTCGTGGGGAGAGAGGAGGAGGCGCGTGCAGTTCTCGCCTCGATCGGCGAGGGCGATGCCGACCAAGAGCTGGCCGAGATCGAGGCTAGCTTCGAGCACGGGCAGGCGAGCTGGCGCGAGCTCTTTGCTCCACTCGCCCGGAACGCGCTTCTCGTCGGGCTGGGGCTCGGAATCTTCCAGCAGTTCATCGGCATCAACACGGTCATCTACTACGCGCCGACGATCCTCCAGTTCTCCGGCTTTCACTCCGCCACCGTCGCGATCCTCGCCACCCTCGGTGTCGGCGCCGTCAACGTCGGCATGACGGTAGTCGCTGTGCAGCTGATCGATCGCGTGGGGCGGCGACCACTCTTGCTCGGCGGTCTGATCCCAATGGCGCTGGCGCTCGTAGCGATCGGGATCGCTTTCGACATCGGGAGCGGCCCCGTGCGCTGGATCGCGATCGCGAGCCTGATCGTCTACGTCGGCTCGTTCGCGGTCAGCTGGGGCTGGGGATTCTGGCTGCTCAACGCCGAGCTGTATCCCCTTGAGGTGCGCGGCCGCGGCACCGGACTTGTGGTAATGGTGCAGTGGCTCGCGAACCTCGCCGTCTCGCTCACCTTCCTGCTCCTGATCCACTCGATCGGCAAGCCGGCGACCTTCTGGCTCTATGCCGGTCTGTGCCTGGCAGCGATCGTCTTCACCGCGGTCTTCGTCCCCGAGACGAAAGGGAAGACACTCGAGGAGATCGAGGCGTACTGGCGCAGCCGCGCAGAGCGCAAAGTGAGACTGGCGAGACCGCTCCGGCCTGCCGAGGCCCCCTCGAACGAGCGCTACTCGAGCCGGTGATGTCTTCGACGCAGCAGCTGCGCGAGCACGGTCAGAGCATCTGGCTCGACAACATCACCCGCACTCTCCTGACCAGCGGCACGCTTGCGCGTTACGTCGACGAGTTCTCGGTGACGGGGTTGACGTCGAATCCGACGATTTTCGACAAGGCGATCGAGGGCAGCGACGCCTACGACGAGGCGATCCGGGCCAGTGCCTTCAGCGGTGAATCGCTGCTGTTCGAGCTCGCACTCCACGATCTGCGGGCTGCGGCCTACCTCTTTCGCCCGATCTACGAGCGGACGTCCGGAATGGACGGCTGGGTTTCGCTCGAGGTCTCGCCCGACCTCGCAGACGATGCGGCGATGACGGTCGCCGAAGCGGTGCGGCTTCACGCCGAGGCGGAGCGGCCTAACCTCTTTATCAAGATCCCCGGAACCCCCGCAGGGATCGATGCCATCGAGGAGGCGATCTTCCGAGGCGTCCCCGTAAACGTCACCCTGCTGTTTTCGCGTCACCAGTACCTCGCCGCTGCGCACGCCTACCTGCGAGGCATCGAGCGGCGAATCGAGGCCGGCCGCGAGCCCGACGTGCGGTCGGTCGCCTCGCTGTTCGTCTCACGCTGGGACGTTGCCGCCGCCGACGAGCTGCCGCCCGAGCTGCGCAACCGTCTTGGCATCGCCATCGCGACGGAGACCTACGTCGCCTACCGCGACCTGCTCACCTCCGAGCACTGGCAACGCCTGCACGATGCCGGCGCCAATCCGCAGCGCCTGCTGTTCGCGAGCACCGGCACCAAGGACCCGAACGCGGTCGACGTCTTCTACGTCGAGGCGCTGGCGGCGGAGCTGACGATCAACACGATGCCGGACAAGACGCTGCTCGCCTTCGCCGACCACGGGCAAATAGCGCAGCTGCTCCCCCACGACGGCGGAGACATCGAGCAGGAGCTCGACCGATTCAGGGAGGTAGGCATCGACCTCGACGCACTGGCGCTTCGGCTGCAGCAGGAGGGTGCCGCCGCCTTCAGCGCATCCTGGGCGAAGCTGCTCGATTGCATCGCTCACAAGCGGGAGCGGCTCGCGGCGGCCTAGGGGAGGACGGGAGCCGTGGCGACAACGATCAACTCACTCCGCCAACTCGATGCCTGGCAGGCGCTTGAACGGCACGCCGACGAGGTCCGCGACCTCCACCTTCGGGACCTGTTCGCAGCCGAGCCCGACCGAGGTGAGCGGCTCGCGATCGATGCCGAGGGCGTCTATCTCGACTACTCCAAGAACCGGGCCACCGACGAAACCATCCGCCTGCTCCTCCAGCTCGCCGAAGAGCGGGGCCTGCGCGATCGGATCGAGGCGATGTTCGCCGGCGACACGATCAACCCGACCGAGGATCGCGCGGTTCTGCACGTCGCGCTCCGTGCGCCGGCGGGAGAACGGATCGAGGTCGACGGGGACGACGTCGCGGCCCAGGTGCATGACGTGCTGTACCAGATGTCGGTGTTCGCGGGGCGTGTCCGAGCGGGCGAGTGGAAGGGCGCGACCGGCAAGCCGATCCGGAACGTGGTCAACATCGGCATCGGAGGCTCCGACCTCGGCCCGGCGATGGCCTACGAAGCGCTCCGACACTACAGCCGGCGCGACTTGACCTTCCGCTTCGTCTCCAACGTCGACGGCACCGACTTCGTGGAGGCAACCCGCGACCTTGACCCGGCAGAGACGCTGTTCATCGTCTCCTCAAAAACGTTCACAACCCTCGAAACGATGGCGAACGCGCGCAGCGCGAAAGAGTGGCTGCTGGTCGCGCTCTGCGACAAGGCGGCAGTCGCCCGCCACTTCGTCGCCGTCTCGACCAACGAAGCCGAAGTGAGGGCGTTCGGGATCGACCCGGCCAACATGTTCGGTTTCTGGGACTGGGTCGGCGGTCGCTACTCGATGGACTCCGCGATCGGGCTCTCGACAATGCTCGCGATCGGACCAGACGCATTTCGGGAGATGCTCGCCGGCTCCCACGCCATCGACGAGCACTTCCGCACGGCACCGCTCGAGCGCAACCTGCCCGTTCTGATGGGGCTGCTGACCGTCTGGTACGCCGACTTCTTCGACGCCCAGACGGTCGCCGTCCTGCCCTACGAGCATTACCTGAAGCGATTCCCCGCCTACCTGCAGCAGCTGACGATGGAGTCGAACGGTAAGTCCGCGACTCTCGACGGGCAGCGGGTCGACTACCAAACGGGACCCATCTACTGGGGCGAACCGGGCACGAGCGGCCAGCACAGCTTCTACCAGCTCATTCACCAGGGCACGAAACTGATCCCCTGCGACTTCATCGCCTTCACGGACGCGTCGAATCGGCTCGGCGACCACCACGATCTGCTGCTGGCGAACGTGTTCGCACAAACCGAGGCTCTCGCCTTCGGGAAGACAGCCTCCGAGGTGGAAGCGGAGGGGACGCCCGGCTGGCTCGTTCCACACCGCGTGTTCGAGGGCAACCGGCCGACCAACACGATCCTGCTTGAGCGGCTGACCCCAAAGGCGCTGGGCAAGCTCGTCGCACTGTACGAGCACAGCGTCTTCACGCAAGGGGTGATCTGGGGCATCAACTCATTCGACCAGTGGGGCGTCGAGCTCGGCAAAGCGCTCGCGAAACGGATCATCCGGGAGCTCAGCAGCGAGTCGGTTGCCGAGCTCGGCCACGACAGCTCGACAAATGCCCTGATCCGACGCTACCGGCGGGCTCGCAACCAGATCGTCCCTTAGGAGGTTGAGATGCAGCTTGGAATGGTCGGCCTCGGCCGCATGGGCGCCAACCTCGTGCGGCGCCTGATGCGCGACGGCCACGAGTGCGTCGTCTACGACCGGAACCTCGACACGGTGCGGCTCCTGAGTGGCGAGGGCGCGGCCGGCGCCACCTCTCTCGAACAGTTTGTCGCGCGGCTCGACCCGCCCCGAGCGGTCTGGGTGATGGTGCCCGCCGCGATCACCGGCCGCGTGGTCGATGAGCTCGTGGCGTTGCTGCAGCCGGATGACGTCATCATCGACGGCGGCAACAGCTTCTACCGCGACGACATCGGACGCGCGAACGCGCTGGCGGCCAAAGGCATCCACTACGTGGACGTCGGAACTAGCGGGGGCGTCTACGGTCTCGAGCGCGGCTTCTGCCTGATGATCGGCGGCGACCCGGAGCCGGTCCGCCGCCTCGACCCGATCTTCGCCTCGATCGCGCCCGGCCTTCGAACCGCGCCGCGCACCCGCAGCCGCAGCGGCGAGCCGTCTAGCGACGAACGCGGTTACCTGCACTGCGGACCGAACGGTGCCGGGCGCTTCGTCAAGATGGTCCACAACGGCATCGAGTACGGCCTGATGGCCGCCTATGCCGAGGGCCTGAACATCCTGCACCGGGCGAACGCCGGTACCGAGCAGCGGGCCGGCGACGCGGAGACCGCACCGCTTCCCGATCCCGAGTACTACCGCTACGCGATTGACGTGGCGGCGGTCGCCGAGCTCTGGCGCCGCGGCTCGGTCGTCTCCTCCTGGTTATTGGACCTGACCGCCGACGCGCTCGCCGGCCCGCCCGATCTCTCCGCCTTCAGCGGCCGCGTCTCCGACTCCGGCGAGGGCCGCTGGACGGTTCGCGCCGCGGTCGATGTCGGCGCGCCCGCCACCGTGCTCAGCGCTGCGCTGTTCGACCGCTTCGCCTCGCGCGGCGAAGCCGACTTCGCCGACCAGCTCCTCTCCGCGATGCGCAGCCAGTTCGGCGGCCACACGGAGATCGCGGCCGCCGGCTAGGAGCTTCGCGACCCGGGGCGGAGCGTCCGGACGCTCGATCCGGTTGCGACCAGGATCTCGCTGGTCAGTTCCGGTGCGAAGAGGCCGTGCTCGACGACGCCGGGTGTTTGCGAAAGCCGAGCCGCGAGCTCGGAGTTGTCCTCCACCGGGCCGAGGTAGTCGGCGAGCAGCCCGCCGTCCGGTGTCGGTGGGGCCGGTCGCAGTGCCACCGCCTCGAGCAAACGAAGCGTCGACTCAAGCCCGAACGGCATCAGCTCGAGCGGTATCGGAGCAGCCAACTCGGCGACCAGCTTGTTCGAGGAGGCGATGACGACGAAACGCTCGGCCGCGGCGGCGACGACCTTCTCGCGCGTGTGCGCACCGCCGCCACCCTTGACCAGCCACCCCGAGGGCGCGATCTGGTCGGCTCCATCCACGGCGAGATCGAGGCGTTCGAAGCTTGTGAAAGGACGGACGTTCAGTCCGAGCTGGCGCGCGACCCGCTCGGTCTCCGGCGAGGTGGCCACGTAAGCCACGTCGTTCAGCCCTCGTGCGGCGAGGAGGGGCAGCAGCCTGGCAACCGTCGAGCCGGTGCCCAGTCCGACGCGCATTCCCTCGCTGACCAGCGCCGCTCCCGCTGCGGCTGCCGCCTCCTTCTCGCGCTCAATCGTGATGGGTCAGGCTCCTCCCTGCGGAGCCGAGTTGGTTGCACGCCTCCACGACCCGCGCCGCCATCGCTTGTTCGGCACTTCGGCCCCAAGTGCGCGGATCGTAGGCGTGCTTGTCGCCGATCTCGCAGTCGGCGCGCACGAGGCCTGCGTAGTTGCGGAACATGTGGTCGGCGACCGCGCGGTGTATGCGTACCGGGCGTCGGTGTCGAGGTTCATCTTCACGACCCCGTAGCTGACTGCCTCCGCGATCTCGGTCGGCGTCGAGCCGCTGCCGCCATGGAAGACGAGATCGAATGCCGCCCTCTCGCCGTGGCGGGCGGTGACCGCCTGCTGGATCTCGTCCAGGATCGAGGGACGGAGGGCGAAATCGCCGGGCTGATAGTGGCCGTGGACGTTTCCGAACGTTGCCGAAAGGAGGTAGCGGCCTCGTTCACCGCTGCCGAGGGCTTCGATGACCGCGAGTGCCTCCTCGGGTGTGGAGTACAGGCGTCCATTCGAGCCGTCGGCGCGGATGTCGTCCTCCTCGCCTCCGACGGCGCCGATCTCGACCTCGAGGATCACGTCTGCCGCGGCGCACTCCGCGAGCAGCGGGGCGGCGATGGCGAGGTTCTCTTCCAGAGGCAAGCTCGATCCGTCGAACATCTGCGAGAGCAGGACCGGTTGACCGCCCCGCCGGCGGCGCGCGTGCGACTCGGCGAGCAGGGGACGAAGAAAGCTGTCGAGGTCGCCCGGCGGGCAATGGTCGCCGTGCGGGACGACGCGGCGGAGGCGGCGGCGTAGTCTGCGAGCGCCCGAGCGCCGAGCACTCGGTCCTTGGTGGGGCCGGCCGCGAAGGCGCCGCCGCCTCGTGACACCTGCAGGATGCCGTCAGAACCTGCGGTGACGAACCCCAGGATCGCGGCGTTGAGCGTGGTCGAGGAGGTGACGTTTACAGCCGGAATGGCGTAGCCGCCGGCTTTGGCGGCGTCGAGCAGCTCGGCGTACTGGGCGGGGGTGGCGACCGGCATCGGAGGCGCCCGTGTCGTCGTCCCTAGGCTGCGCGCTGCGACTCGCCGGGTGCCTCGTGTGCCAGTCGGCGCGCCGCGGCGGCGATCGCGGCGGCGTCGATGCCGGCTGCGGCGAGCAGTTCGGCCGGGGTGCCGGAACCGGGCATCTCGCGCACCGCGAGCCTGACCAGACGCAGCGAGGTGGCATCCTCGGCGAAGACCGAAGCGACCGCCTCGCCGAGGCCGCCCTCCGGCCAGTGATCCTCGACGGTGAGCAGCCGACCCCTGGTCGTCAGCGCTGCCTCTCGAAGGGTTGCCGCGTCGATCGGTTTCACCGAGTAGAGGTCGATCACCCGGGCGTGGATTCCCTCGGCCTCGAGCCGGGAGGCGGCCTCGACTGCCTCGTGCACCGTGATTCCGGCGGCGACGATCGCCACCTGGTCCCGCTCCGACGACCTGACCACGTGGCTGCCGCCGATCTCGAATTCTTCGTCGGCGCCGTAGAGGGCCGGCAGTGCCGCCCGCGTGGTGCGCAGGTAGACGATCCCGTCCTGGTCGGCCATGCGGGCGACGAGCTTGGCGGTCTGGTTTGCGTCGCATGGGTAGAGGACCGTGCTGCCATGGACGGCTCGCAGCATCGCGAGGTCCTCGAGCGCCATCTGCGAAGGGCCGTCCTCGCCGATCGAGACGCCGGCGTGCGAACCGCATAGCTTGATGCTCGCGCGGCTGATCGCCGCCATTCGAACGAAGTCGTAAGCGCGGGTGAAGAACGCCGCGAACGTGGAGGCGAACGGCTTCCAGCCGCGCACCTGCAGGCCGACCGCGGCCGCAACCAACTGCTGCTCGGCGATGAACATCTCGAAGTAGCGCTCCGGGTGGGCCTGCGCGAACAGATCCGCGAAGGTCGAGTTGGACACCTCGCCGTCGAGACCGACGATCTCCAGCCGCCGCGACCCGAGCGCCGCCAGCGCCTCTCCATATGCCCGCCTGGTCGCGACCTCAGCACCAAGCTCGTAGCGCGGCAGGTCGACCGGAGTTGGAGTGCGCTCGGGATTTCGACGCATCGGGTCTTGGGGCTTGGCCACCTGAACGCGCAGCCGCCGTATCCCCCCGAGCTCGGCGATCGCCGGCTCCGGGTCAGACAAAGCCTTGCCGTGCCAGGTCTCCTGATTCTCGACCTCAGCAACGCCCTTGCCCTTGATCGTCTTCGCCACGATCACGGTCGGGCGCCCATCACCCTCGACCGCCTCCGCGAACGCGGCGTCGATGGCGTCGACGTCGTGTCCGTCGATCGCGATCGCACGGCAGCCGAACGCGCACGCCCGGTCGACGTAATGGTCGACCTGCCACCCGTTCATCGTCTCTCCGCGTTGGCCGAGCCGATTGACATCGACGATCACGACGAGGTTGTCGAGTTCGTAGTGGGCGGCATGCTCGAGCGCTTCCCAGATCGAGCCCTCTGCCATCTTGCTGTCTCCGCACAGGACCCAGACGCGATAGGGCACCTCTTCCAGTCGCTTGCCGGAAAGCGCGACACCGACGCCAACGGGAAGGCCGAAGCCCAGCGAGCCGGTCGCGACGTCGACCCAGGAGAGCAGCGGCGTCGGGTGCCCCTGCAGGCGGCTGCCGAACCTGCGGAAGGTGAGAAGCTCCTCCTCGGAGATCGCCCCCGCCGCCAGATAGAGCGAGTACAGCAGCGGCGACGCGTGCCCCTTGGAGAAGATCAAGTGGTCGTTGAGCGGATGCTCGGGCTGATCGAAGTCATAGCAGAGGTGTTTTGCGAACAGAACCGCCATCAGGTCGGCGGCGGACATCGATGAAGTCGGGTGACCCGACTTCTTGACGTTGCTCGCACGAATCGAGTCGACGCGCAGCTGCTGGCCGAGATCCCGCAATTCCGCCGCGGAGGAAGTCTGAGAGATGGACGCTGAAGACATGCCCCTACCGTGCCGGCGGTCGCCCGTCGCGCGGGAACCATCAGGTGCCTATGGCTAGCCCGGCTGCCAGGGTGACGGTGCCGGGAAGGCGGTCCGACCGGTGCGCGTCTGAGCTGGCCGTCGCGAGATGCCGCGTCGGCCACCTCGCCTCGGCCCTCATCCCCGTCGAGCGAGACCGGTCCACCTTTCAGGAAAGGTTTCCCGTCGTAGAGGATCGACCCGCCCGGGTCATGGCTGTCCCCTCGCATCGTTTGAGTCCGCAACCGGCGCGCCGGCGGCGCGGCCGCAGGGGACGAGATCCACCCTCGGTGCCGCTCTGGGGTGAGCCTAGTCGCGACACTGCGCGAAACCAGCGCACCGAGACGTTCCCACCCTGGCGAGCGGCCGGGCGAGCGTAGAGGACATCCCTTGCGGGTGGTATCGAGTGGCGAAGTGCCGTTGTCTGTCAGCAGCTTGCGAATCGCGCCTCAGCCCTAGGCGTATGCCCGGGCGCGTGTGCGGAGTTACGTATGGATGTGAGCTGCTGTGAGCGCGATGGTCGGTGCAGCGATGACGGCGCAGCAGCACTACTTGCTACAGGCCCGACAGATGCAAGCCCTGTCGTTCTCCGTGCACATCCCGCTCGTCTGCTTCGGGATCGCCTTTCCGCCACTGGTGCTGTTCGTCGAGTGGCTGTATCTGCGCACCGGCGACCCGCTTTACCGGATGCTCGCGCGCCGCTGGACGAACGTGATGGTGACGCTGTTCGCTGCCGGAGTCGTGACTGGGACGATTCTCAGCTTCGAGATGGGTCTGCTCTGGCCCGCGTTCACGGGCACCTTCGGCAGTGTCTTTGGGCTCGGCTTCGCGGTGGAGGGCTTCTCGTTCTTCCTCGAGGCGATCTTCATCGGCATCTACGTGTACGGCTGGAATCGCCTCTCCCCGAGGCTGCACTTCGCCAGCGGCATCCCGATCGCGCTCGCCGGCTTCGCCGGCTCGCTGATGGTCATCTCCGTCAACGGCTGGATGAACCACCCCAGCGGTTTCCGTCTCAGCCACGGCAAGGCCGTCGACGTCCACCCGTTCCGAGCGTTGTTCGAGAACAGCTACTTCTGGCACGAGCTCATTCACATGTACGTCGCTGGCTACATCGTCACCGGCTTCCTGCTGGCCGGGGCGTACTCGGTCCTGCGCATGCGTGGGCGCTGGGGCCGCTACGAGCGAACCGCGCTCGCGATCCCGCTCACCATTGCCGCCCTGGCCTCGCCGGTTCAGGTGCTCGTCGGCGACTGGAACGGCCGCGAGGTCGCCCATTCCCAGCCGACGAAGCTGGCGGCGTTCGAGGGGCTGTCGCAGACAACGCCCGGCGCACCGATCCACGTGCTCGGCTGGTACAGCGGCGGCCGCATCGAGTACGGGATCAGAATCCCGAAGCTGCTTTCGATCCTCGCCTACCACAGGGTCAACACGAAGGTGCAGGGCCTGGACGCGGTCGCGCCCCGCGATCGTCCCCCGGTGAATGTCGTCCGCTTCGCGTTCCAGACGATGGTCGGGATCGGAACGCTGCTGGCGCTGCTTGGGCTCGTCTACCTCGTGGTCCGTATTCGGCGGCGGCGCCTGCCACGTTCGACCTGGTTTTACCGCGGCCTTGCGCTCGCCGGCCCGCTGTCGGTGGTCGCACTGATCAGCGGCTGGGTGACGACTGAGGTCGGCCGCCAGCCATGGGTCGTCTACCACGTGATGCGCACGTCCCAGGCGGTCACCGGGGCCGGCGGGATCCCGGTCGGCTACGGCACCCTCGTCCTCGTCTACGGCCTGTTGGTCGTCTGTGTCGCGTGGGTCCTCGGGCGGCTCGCCCGCCGGCCGGTCGAGCTTCTTCCGGACCCGCCCGCGGCGGAGATCGACTGATGCTGCACCTGTACCTGATCCCCCTGGTGTTCGCCCTGATCGGACTGACGTTCTACGCCGTGCTCGGCGGTGCCGACTTCGGTGCCGGCTTCTGGCAGCTGAGCGCAGGCAAAGGCCGGCAGGCGAACGCAGTCCGTGAGCACGCGCATGCGGCGATGGCCCCGGTCTGGGAGGCCAACCACGTTTGGCTCATCCTCGTGCTGACGGTCGTCTGGACCGCGTACCCGACCGCCTTCGAGTCGATCGCGTCCACGCTGTCGATCCCCCTCTTCATCGCCGCCGTCGGGATCGTCTTCCGCGGCGTCACCTACGCCCTCCGCGCGGGGGCAGCGGGCCCACGCGAGGTCGGTGCGATCGACACCGTCTTCGCGATCTCGTCCGTGCTGACGCCATTCGCGCTCGGGACGGCGATCGGCGGCATCGCCTCCGGCCGCGTGCCCGTCGGCAACGCCACCGGCAGTCAATTCAGCAGCTGGCTCAACCCGACTTCGATCCTCATCGGAGCGCTCGCGGTCGCCACCGCCGCGTACCTCGCCGCGGTCTTCCTGAGCGCAGACGCCGCCAAGCTCGGAGACCACGAGCTCGAGGGGCGGTTCCGCCGCCGTGCGCTCGGAGCCGGCGTCGTCGCAGGTGGCATCGCCCTCGCGGGTCTCGGCGTCATTGCGGGAGACGCCGACCGCATCTACCACCGTCTCACCAGCGGTTACGGTCTCGCAGCGCTCATCCTCTCCGTCGTCGCCGGGGCTGCGACGTTGGTACTGGTGTGGCATCGCCGGTACGAGCCGGCTCGCTACGGAGCCGCCGTGGCGGTGGCGGCAATCATCGCCGGCTGGGCACTGGCTCAGTCGCCGCTCTTCGTATCGGGGCTCACCATCAGGGCTGCAGCGGCCCCGCGCACCACTCTGATCGCGGTCATCGTGGTCGTCATCGGCGGCGCGGTCATTCTCTTCCCCTCGCTCGCGCTGTTGTTCCGACTCTTTCTCCGCGGCCGCCTCGTGGATAGCGGCGACGGCTTCGATCTGTGGCCACGGACGAGAGTGGCCGGCGCATCGCGACACCCTCTCTTCGCGCGGGCGGCGCTCGCGTGCCTCATCGCCGGCGTAGGGCTACTGACTGTCGCCGAAACTGCCTGGGCACACGCGCTAGGCGTCGTCAGCCTGCTCGGCTTCGTCGCGCTCGGCTTCCCGGCTGCACTGCCGCCGGAAACGGGCGCGCCCGGAAACTCGAAGGAGGACTGGCCGGACAACTCACGCCAGCGCAGCTGATCGTTGCCGAATGCGCGAGAAGTCCAGCGGAAGGTGGGAGTTGTGTCTCGCGACCACAAGGAGGCTTCCCATGGGGGCAGACCGGGATCCGGCGGTGGCGTCGACGTCAGCGGTTGTCGGCCACACATACGCGAACCCCAACAACACAAGTGGCGAAAACACCACGGCGCTTTCGAGCGGCACGCCGACGGGACGCTGACACCGATGCCCGGCTCGCCGTTTGTCGCCGGGGGCCTCGGCAGCCCTACGATGAAGCCCTCGCAGGGCATCGCGTAGCCGGGTAAGTTCGCGAACGAGCTACACATGCCATCGATCGAATCTGGACGGTTTGGGTTACCTCGCGCCATTCGAGCGTGCCTCTTCGACCTCGACGGGGTGCTGACGCGGACGGCTTCTGTTCACGCTGCGGCATGGAAGGAGATGTTCGATGCCTTCCTCTGCGATCGCGCTGCGCAGACGGGAGAGCCGTTCGTTCCGCTCGACCGGGTCGCCGATTACGACCGGTATATCGACGGCAAGCTCCGGTACGACGGCGTGCTCTCCTTCCTCGCCTCACGTGGGATTGAGCTGCCAGAAGGTCGGCCGACGGACCCTCCCGAAGCAAACACGGTTCACGGGCTCGGAAACCGAAAGAATGAGCTCGTCCTGTCGCTGCTCCGGACGAAAGGAGTCGACGTCTACGACGGCTCGGTGCGGTATGTGCGAGCGGCCCGCGATGCCGGGCTCCGGTCTGCCGTCGTCTCCGCGAGCGCGAACACGCGCAACGTGCTGGATGCGGCCCGGATCGCGGATTTGTTCGAAGTTCGTATCGATGGGGTCATCGCCGCCGAGCAGCACCTGCGCGGAAAGCCGGCGCCAGACACGTTCCTCGCGGCCGCGCGAGCTCTCGACGTCGAGCCGCGCGAGGCGGCTGTGTTCGAGGATGCACTGGCAGGCGTGGCGGCCGGCAAGGGCGGTGGATTCGGCTTCGTTGTCGGAGTCGACCGCGTGGGGCAGGCCAAAGCCCTGCGCGAGCATGGCGCGGACGTCGTCGTCCGCGATCTTCAGGAGCTGCTCGAGTGATCACGCATCCTGCGTTCGCGGTCGAACCGTGGTCGGTGCGCGAGACACACCTTGATCTCGACGTGCTTGCCCAGTCCGAATCGCTGTTTGCCCTCTCGAACGGGCACATTGGGTTGCGCGCGAACCTAGACGAGGGCGAGCCCTTCGGCCTGCCTGGCACCTACCTGAACTCGTTCTACGAACTTCGGCCGCTCCCCTACGCCGAAGCGGGATACGGCTACCCGGAATCAAGCCAGACGATCGTGAACGTCACGAACGGAAAGATCATCCGGCTGCTCGTCGACGACGAGCCATTCGACGTGCGATACGGGACGCTGCTCGCCCACGAGCGCGAGCTCGACCTCCGGGCTGGCGTCCTGCGCCGCCGCGCCGAGTGGCGATCGCCGGCCGGCACCTCCGTGCGCGTCAGCTCGGCCCGGCTGGTCTCCCTCGTCCAGCGGTCGGCAGCGGCGATCATGTACGAGGTCGAGCCAATCGACGGACCGCTCCGTCTCGTGGTCCAGTCGGAGCTGGTCGCGAACGAAGGCGGCGGCCCGACCGAAGAAGACCCACGGGCCGCGGCGGCGATGGAGGCACCGCTCCAGTCGGAGGACTTCTTCGAGCGCAGCGCGCGCGTAATCCTCACCCACTCGACCCGGAGTAGCCGACTGCTGATGTCCGCGGGAATGGACCATGTCGTCGAAGGGCCGGACGGCACGGAAACGCGCTCAGAGAGCGGCCCCGATGTCGGCCGCGTCACCGTCGCGACCGAGCTCGCCTCAGGAGACCGACTGCGGGTGATCAAATTCCTCGCTTACGGCTGGTCAAGCCAGCGCTCGCTCCCCGCCGTGCGCGACCAGGTCGTGGCGGCGCTCACACAAGCGCGCCACACCGGCTGGCAGGGCCTCCTCGACGACCAGCGCGACTATCTGGACGAGTTCTGGGACTGCGCCGACATCGAGCTTGAGGGCGACCCCGAACTACAGCAGGCGGTCCGCTTCGCGCTCTTCCAAACGCTCCAGGCAGGCGCGCGCGCCGAGCAGCGCGCGATCGCAGCGAAAGGTCTTACCGGCCCCGGCTACGACGGCCACACCTTCTGGGACACCGAGCGCTTCGTCCTCCCGGTGCTCACCTACACCGCACCAAAAGCGGCCGCTGACGCGCTCCGCTGGCGGCACGCCACGCTCGACCTTGCACGCGAGCGGGCAGCTCACCTGGGCCTTCAAGGCGCCGCCTTTCCCTGGCGGACGATCCGCGGCCAGGAATGTTCCGGCTACTGGCCCGCCGGGACTGCCGCCTTCCATATCGCCGCCGACATCGCCGACGCCGTCGTCCGGTATCACGCCGCCGCGGAGGACGACGAATTCGAGTGCGATGTCGGGATCGAGCTCCTCATCGAGACGGCCCGATTGTGGCGCTCACTCGGCCACCACGACGCCGAGGGCCGCTTCCGGATCGACGGCGTGACGGGCCCGGACGAATACAGCGCGATTGCCGACAACAACGTCTACACCAACCTCACCGCGCAGCGGAACCTGCGCACCGCGGCCGACGCGGTGGCCCGCCACCCCCGTCACGCCGCCGCCCTCGGAGCCGACCTCGAGGAAGCTGCGGGCTGGCGCGACGCCGCGCACGACATCGTCATTCCCTGGGACGAAGCACTCGGCGTTCACCCCCAAGCCGAGGGCTTCACCTCGCACGAGCGCTGGGACTTCGACCAAACCGAGTCCGAGCAGTACCCGCTCCTGCTCCACTTCCCGTACTTCGACCTCTACCGCAAACAGGTCGTCAAGCAGGCCGACCTCGTTCTTGCCCTCCACTGGTGCGGCGATGCGTTCAGCGACGACGAGAAAGCCCGCGACTTCGCCTACTACGAGGCTCTCACCGTCAGAGACTCCTCGCTTTCGGCGTGCACCCAGGCCGTGATAGCTGCCGAGGTCGGGCACCTCGACCTCGCCTACGACTACTTCGGCGAGGCCGCCCTCGTGGACTTACATGACCTCGGGCACAACACCCGCGACGGCCTGCACATCGCCTCGCTCGCCGGTGCCTGGCTCGCCGCCGTAGCGGGCTTCGGCGGTATGCGCGACCACGACGGGAACCTCACCTTTGCCCCGCGCCTGCCGCCTCGCCTCGAACGGGTCACCTTCCGCATCCTCTTCCGCGGTCGACGACTCAAGGTCGAGTTTGACAGGAACGAGGCGACCTACACACTCCTCGCCGGCCTGCCGCTTTTGATCGCCCACCACGGCGAGTCAGTCGAGATCCGAGCCGATACAGCCCTCACCAAGCCCATCCCCGCCGCACCCGTCCGCACGGTACCCACGCAGCCGAGTCGCCGCGAACCCGCCAGCCGCGAAAGCTCGCCCGCGACTCGATAGGTCTAGCGGCGTTCCGGCGTGCGCTCGCGCCAAGGCACCTGCTCGTGCCCGAGCCTCGCAGTGAGGGAGGGCAGTCTCAGGCGGTCGCAAGCTGGTCCGTGGCGGAAATAGGAGCGGGATCTAGTGAACCATCCGATCGACCTGAGGACGACACTGCAGAAGGTGCGGGTACCGAGCTTCGTCGTTGACAACACAGGAGTAGTCACCTGGCTGAATGATGCGGCGAGCGAGGAGTTCGGCGATCTCGAGGGCCATCCTTTCTCGCGCATCATTGCCTCTGAAAGCACCGAATTCCTCAAGCCTCAACTCGACGGTACGGAATCCGCCACGGACTACACCACCGAGGTGCTGATGCGCGATGGAGACCGTCGATCGGCCGAGGTCAGTTCGGTCGCGATCGACGGGGGCGATCGCTGCCACGCAATCTTCGGAGTCGTCTTGGTCGGTCATCGACAGGCGCCGAGGCAAGAATCACCGGTCCTGACAGCCCGTCAGGCAGAAGTGCTCGCCCTGATTGCCAACGGCGCCTCGACCGTCCAGATCGCCGAGTCGTTTCATCTCAGCCAAGAGACGGTGCGGAACCACGTCCGCAACATCCTGCGCCGACTAGGCGTCCATTCACGCGTAGAGGCGGTCGCCGTCGCTTATCGCGACGGGCTTCTCTAATCGCGACGGGCTTCTCTAAGCCTCTTTGGGTTACCCCATTCCAACAGGCAGCTCGCGGCTCGTGTTAAGGAGCGCGGGGCACCACTGTGACCCGTTTGCGCCACGCCGTAGGATTCGAGGTAACCGCCCGTTGGGGTGGTCAAATCTTCCGGCACTTCGTGGATGGTTCCCACGTCCCGGCGCATACGAAGCAGGCAACCGGCAGGCGCTTCTTTGGGCCATCCCGGCTTGGTCAGGATCGCCTCTCCGACATCCTGCAACGCCGGCGGGTACGCGCCCGGACGTCCCCTAGGCCCATGACACATTCAGGGCGCGAGGGGTCACGCGCTCGTGGCGCCCATAACGGAAAACTTGACCCGCGCGGGTCATGACAGGACACCGCGAGCGCGGCAAAGTCTTGCTTGATCTCGTGAGCGGGATACCAGACCCCTGATCGCGCAGATCGTGCTCAGCAGGCTCGGCGAGCCCGCTCCCAGCCTGTCAGAAGCGGACGAGAGGTGCTTCCCCCCTTTGCACCTCTCTTCCGCGCCGACAGACGGCACGATGGACCAGCCTCGCCGACCAAGCCCCGACATGGATCCCCTCTCCCTCGTCGGGGCTGCCGTGCTCGACGCACTTGAGTTCATCGATCTGCCCGCCTACGTCATTGACCGCACGGGCACGCTGCGCTGGGCAAACAAGGCTGTGAACCGCCTGATCGGCGATCGCGTCGGCCACTCCTTCCTCAGCTGCGTCTCCCCCGAGACGCGACAACGCGTCAAGGCGCAGGTTGCGCGGAAGCTCGTCGGGGGCGAGGTAACGGCCTATCGCCTGACCGTATTGGACGCGGCCGGCCGGCGTGCCCAGCTGTGCGTCTACTCGGCTCCCTTGCGTCGAATCGACCGGGAAATCGTCGGTGTCTTTGGACTCGCACTGCCGCGAGCGGCAAGGCAGAAGGAACTGAGTCGCAGGCCCCTAAAGGACGTTCAGCTGACACCGCGGCAAGCGGAGGTGCTGCGGCTACTCGGCGAGGGTCTGAGCACCGACGCGATTGCGAGCCATCTGGGCGTCGCTGTCGAGACAGCGCGCAATCACATCCGCGCTGTGCTCCGTGGCCTCGGAGTGCACTCTCGACTGGAGGCGGTCGTCGAAGGCCGGGAACGAGGCCTCCTCGATGACTGAGGGCCACGGATTCCGGCACGATGCCGTTCTCTCCCGTGCGGCCGACGGATCCCCCGTGATCGTCCTCCGGCTCACCGAGCCCTCGCAGGCCGGCGATCTGGAGCGGCTTGTGGCAGACGCGCGCAGCTTCAATGCCCGCGCGATTTGGGTCTTCGGCGGCTCGATCGACCCTGGACTCGGCTTCATCCCGACGAGCGGTTACGTACGGCTCGAAGCCCCGGAGCCGCCGGCCCCGCTTCTGTTGCCTGCGCCGCCGAGCGAATGCGTTCGCGATTTGCAGACCACATGTTTCGCAGGTATGTGGGGACGCTATGAACCTGTCTCGCGGGACTCCGCGAGCAGCTATGTCGGACTGTACGAGAAGGGACGGTGGATCGGCATCTGCCAGATGGACTTGATCGAGCGTTGGATCGACGGGCCAGGCGTCCATCCGATGCTGCGTACACCCGAGCGGTCTGCGCAGCTTGTCCGCGGCGCGGCCGCGTACTTGCCTCGCAATCGCCCGGTCACGTTGGAGACGTGGGGCGAGTCGCGGCAGACGCTCGAGGCTTACCGGGCGCTCGGCTTCGAGGTGACCGAAAGACTGCCGGGATGGGAGCATCGCCTCTGAGCGAGAGCAGTGCAGGGTTCGGTCGGGGGCGTGGGCGCGCCTTCTCGTTCCTTCGTAGCCCGGGGAGCAGAAGCGTGGGGCCGCGCGGACAACGGGGCATGCCCGCTGGGGTTCGTAAGGTCTCGGCGGAGGAGGGCGAAGCGGCGATGCGTGACTACCGATACGAGCTCCGAGATGGCGACGAGCTGATCGCAACCGGCCACCTCACGCGCGAGCAGCCCCTCGACGCGGGTGACCGGATCGCGATCGGCGGCCACATGGGCATCGTGCGCGACGTCGAGCCGCTACTGGGCGAGCACGAGCTGCGCCTCGTGGTGCAGCTCACCGGCGACGGGTTCGGGTAGTGGGAAGCGTACGCAGCGGCCGAAGAAATCCCCGCCCTCAGCGCACGTAGCCAACCCGCCGATCGACTCCCGGTGCGTTTCACGTACCCATGGTCCATCAACGTTCCCGCTACGCGGTCGCTGCCGGCCTACTACTAACCCCGAACGTCAATCGAGAAGAGCGGCGAGGTAAGCCCAGCGCTTTCGCAGGTATCGGCAGCGTGCTTGTTCGCTCGGAGAGGCCGAAATGGTTAGAACCATCGTGTATTTCTTACTCGCCAGCACCGTGCTCGGCCTGATCGCCGTCCCCGGCCTTGCCGCCTGCGGTCTCGTGCTCTTTCCTCTTGCCGGAGCCTGGCTCATCTGGCGGATCGCGCTAACCGTGGTAACGCGCGACCACCCGAGCGAAGCGGTCGTGCGCACGAGGCGCAGTCACCTCCTCGGACCCGGAGGGCCTGACGACTCATTCGCGGCCCTCGATGAAGACGAGTACCCGACGGAAGCATCAGCAAGAGCACCAGTGAGCGCCCGAAACGGCTTCGGGCGAGGCGTGAACGTTCCGCGTCCCAGGTTCTCGGAAGCGCCATCCATTCGCCCAAGAGGCGAGAACTCGATACAGGGAGTTGGCGGATGAAGGCGATTGTGGTAACTGACGAAGCCGCGGGAACGGCCGGGATGACGCTGACGGAGCGGCCCGAGCCGAACGCGGCAGAGAACGACGTCGTCGTGCAGGTTCATGCGTCGGGATTCACCCCGGGTGAGCTGACATGGCCCGGGACTTGGACCGATCGCCTCGGCCGGGACCGAACACCGTCGATCCCTGGGCACGAGCTGGCCGGAGTAGTCAGCGCCCCCGGCTATGGCACCACAGGGCTGTCGGTGGGACAGCGGGTGTTCGGCCTCACGGACTGGCTTCGCGACGGCACCCTGGCGGAGTCCGTGGCCGTCGAGGCGCGTAACCTCGCGCCGCTGCCGGGCGACGTCGACTTCACGGTGGGCGCGAGCCTGCCGATCTCGGGCCTGACCGCGTGGCAGGGGTTGTTCGTGCACGGCCGCGTCCAGGTGGGACAGAGCGTCCTCGTGCACGGCTCGGCCGGTGGAGTCGGCTCGATGGTGACCCAGCTCGCCAAAGAGGCTGGCGCCTACGTCATCGGCACCGGACGTTCCGCCGACCGGCAGACCGCACTCGATTTCGGCGCGCAGGAGTTCGTCGACCTTGACAGCGACACGCTGGAAGACGTCGGCGCCGTCGATCTGGTTTTCGACGTGATCGGCGGAGACATCGGGAAGCGCTCTGCGGCTCTGGTTCGAGCCGGCGGGATGCTGGTATCGATCGCCGGGCCGCCCGCGGAGCGGCCGGCTGACGGCCTGGCGGTTGATTTCGTCGTCGAGGCCGATCGCGCGCAGTTGGGTGAGCTCGTCCAGCGGGTCCGGGATGGTCGACTGCGGACGAACATCGGCACCGTCGCCTCCCTCGACGACGCCGTTACGGCTCTCAACCCGACCAAGCGGACCAAAGGGAAGACGATCATCCGCATTCGTCCATAGGGACGCGGAGCAGGACGGCGACGTGTGGCCTCGCTGAGGCTGTTGTCAACCGATGTCGCCTAGGCGGACTGACACAGAGGGGTATCCAAATGAAAGCGATTGTGGTGACGGATCAGGCCGCGGGAACGGCCGGGATGAAGCTCGCGGAGCGACCCGACCCGGATGCGGCGAGGCTCGCCAGCCTTGACGGCGCGAACTACGGCGATGTCGTCGTTCAAGTACATGCGTCGGGATTTACTGGGGATGAGCTGGAGTGGCCCTCGACCTGGATCGATCGCCTCGGCCGGGACCGAACACCGTCGATCCCTGGGCACGAGGTGGCTGGAGTGGTCACCTCCCTCAGCTATGGAGCGACGGGGCTGTCGGTGGGACAGCGGGTGTTCGGCCTCACGGACTGGACTCGCGACGGCACCCTCGCGGAGTACACCGTCGTCGAGGCACGCAACCTCGCGCCGCTGCCGGGTGACGTCGGCTTCACGGTGGGCGCAGGCGTCGCGATGACCGGCCTGACCGCGTGGCAAGGTCTGTTCGAGCACGGCCGCCTCCGGGCGGGGCAGAGTGTCCTCGTGCACGGCGCGGCCGGCGCAGTCGGCTCGATGGCAACCCAGCTCGCGCGTGAGGCCGGCGCCTACGTCATCGGCACCGGACGCGCTGCGGGCCGTCAGACGGCGCTCGACCACTTCGGCGCGCACGAGTTCGTCGACCTCGACAACGACGCCTTGGAAGACGTCGGCGGAGTCGACCTGGTGTTCGACGTCCTCGGCGGCGACATCCAGAAGCGGTCCACGGGTCTGCTCCGAGCCGGAGGAACGCTGGTGACCGTCACCGGCCCACCGGAGGTGCGGCCCACAAACGGCCTGGCGATCGACTTCGTTGTCGCATCCGATCGCGCCCAACTAGGTGAAATCGCCCAGCGGGTGCGGGACGGTCGGCTACGAACGAACATCGGCGCCGTCTCGACCCTCGACGACGCCGTCGCCGCCTTCAACCCGACCGAGCGGATCACCGGTAAGACGATCATCCGCGTTCGTTCGTGAGGACTCGGGACGGCGAGCTCGACGCCGCGGCAGTGACTGAACTAACAGTGCAGGTGTGTCGTCCGGCGCCGCTTCTCGACCAGCTGCTGTCGCGGTTCGACGTCCGTCAGGTTCACGAGGCGTGGGTGCCGGCACCCGCGGATGTCGTCTACTCGGCCGTCAAGCAGGTCACTGGACGGGAGGTACGAGTTCTGATGCCGCTGGAGTTCCTACGCTGGCTCCCAGGTCTCCTGATCGGCCGCCGACCATTTTGGCCGGATCCGTCGGCACCGCTTCTCGCGGGGTTTACCGTCGGCGTTGTCCCTCTTGGCGAGCGTCCGCGCGAGGAAGTTGTCGCCGGTGCGGTCGGCCGCTTCTGGCGCACAGCTGGCAACGAACCAGCACCGGTGCGAACCCGTGCAGATTTCGTTGCCTTCTCCGAACCTGGCTACGCGAAGGCGGCGATTGCGTTCACCGTCTTTCCTGAGCGGGACGGGACTCGCGTGAAGACGGAGACACGCGTTGTTGGTACAAGCGCCGAGGCGACCCGGCTGTTCCGCCGCTACTGGCTCGTGATCAGTCCTGCAAGCAATGCCATCCGAAGAGGCTGGCTTGCCGCGATTCGCCGGCGCGCTCTTCGGGAGCTCGCACCAGGGTCTGTTCGGACGACCCCGGCGGTGACGCACCGAAACGACAGCCCACTTGCAGCTAACGCCGAACCACACAGAGAAAGAGGACAGCGAACATGAACGACACCAAGCAGTTCACCGAGGATTTGGCGATTCTCGAGCAGCTCAACAAGGACTTCTTCCACTCCGACCAGTTCAACGATGTCAAGCGCTTCAGCGAGTTCCTCGCCGAAGACTTCATCTCGCAGTTTCCGGGCGTCACCCGCAATCGTGCCGAGTTCCTCGACTACATCGCTAAGCCGCGCCCGTTCGAGGATCTCGCTATGCACGACGTCAACATCCGCATCCTCACCAGTGACGTTGCTCTGATCCACGGCCGCGCGACTTACACCTTGCTCGCCGATGCAAGGGAGCAAGAAGCTCTGTACACCGACACGTACCAGAAGCGCGACGGCAACTGGGTCTGCGTCGCAGCCTGTGCGATCGCTCCGGGCGCCTAAGCGCCCCCGGTTGATACAACCAAGCGATCTGACGACCATGCCGCGTGAAGACAGGGCATCGCGGGTGATCTCCGCGGCGCCTGACCATGTCTATGCGGCGCTTGTGAATCCGCAGGCGCTTATCCACTGGCTCCCGCCTGCGGGTATGACCGGCAAGTTCGAACGATTCGACGCACACCCCGGCGGGTCGTATCGACTCGTGTTGACCTACACCGACAGCTCAACTTCGCGGGGCAAGACGACCGCCGGTACCGACATCGTCGAGTCCCGCTTCATCGAGCTCGTCCCGGGGGTGCGGGTCGTACAGGCTGTGGACTTCGTCTCCGACGATCCCAGCTACGCCGGCACGATGACCATGAGGTGGGAGCTCACCGAAGTCGACGGAGGAACACGCGTCGACATCACGGCTGGCAACGTCCCTGTTGGGATCGCCGCCGCGGAGCACGCGGCAGGTCTGGCCTTCTCGCTGAAGAACCTCGCGAACTTCCTCGAGGGATAGGCGCAACAGGCTCTCGTGGGCCGGCAATCGGCGAATGAACACCTCCGACAGCGGGTCGAGAGGCGATGGCATCGGCTGCCCGGGAGCCGCGCCGGATCACCTGTCGAGCCGATCCGCCCACCCGTCAGCCGGTCGCCCACCTGTCAAGCCGGGCCGCTCGGCCAGCTCGACGTGGTCTCCTCAGGGCCGCGGACGTCCGCCCGAACCCGACGCTCGACGGTCTATCTCGCACGGAGGGGGCAGCCATCGAAGCAGCGTCAAAAGCGGGCTGGCGGACCGATGGAGCGTTAGTGGAGCATTGACCAGGGTTCAGGCGGAGCCGGCAACAGAGCGCATCGGGGCGCACCCGCTGATCGCGAATCGGCACCTTGGGAGCACGGAGCGCGAACCCTCATGATCCTTTGGGTAGCCCCCGTTCCCAAGACCGCGCGCTACCCCTGCGAGAATTCCTGAACCGTGGCGGCGACCGATTACGACCCTGTGGCACTCCAACACTTCGAGCTCACACCGGAGCACGTGCCAGCAGAGGTGCTCGGGGGAGATCTGGAGGTGTGGGCGCTGCGCCTATCAGGCGGCACGGTACGAGAAGTCCTCACAACCGACCCTGTCCAGGTCACTACAAGGGAGTACGTCTTTGCTGTACCCCTCGACGTGATGGGAAACCTGGCTCGGGCACTCACCGAGTTGTACGAGAGGCGAAGCGGAGCCACTCTCTAGGGTCGCTCGGCTCGGCCAGTGTTTTCGGAATGACCCTGAGTCGTGGTCATGGCGACCCTGCATCAGCGGAGTGACTTGAAGGCCGCCCTCATCTCCTCGCTGAAGACTTGCGGCTCCTCCCAGGCTGCGAAGTGTCCGCCTTTGTCGACTTCGTTGAAGTAGGTGACGTTCGGGTAGCTCGCCTCGACCCAGCTGCGCGGCGTCCGCCAGATCTCGCCCGGGAACGTGGTGAAGCCGAAGGGGATCGGCGGAGGCGGAAGGGACTGACCGCCCGTGGCCGGCGCGTCGGGCCCGTAGGCCTCCCAGTACGACCGAGCCGCCGAGGCGGCGGTGCCGGTCAGCCAGTACAGGGTGATGTTGTCGAGGATGTGGTCGCGCGTGAGGTTGCCCGAGGGCTGCCCATCGAGGAAGGCGCCGGCGATCTTGTAGTAGGCGTCCGTGTCGTGGTCGACCATCCAGGCTGCCAGGGCGACCGGGGAGTCGAGCAGGGCGTAGCCGATGGTCTGCGGTCGGGTGGCCATCTCGACGAAGTAGCCGTTTCCGGATTGCCCGAAGGTGGCGATCTGCGCGGCCGCGGCGCGTTCCTCGTCCGTCTCCGTCGGCATGGTGCCGCTCAACGCCGGCACGAGCAGGTTGGTGTGGATGCCGACTAAGCCCTCAGGTGCCTGGCGGCCCAACGCATCTGTAACGCCGGCGCCCACGTCGCCGCCCTGAGCCACGAAGCGGGTGTAGCCGAGTCGGCGCATGAGCTCGGCCCAGGCCCGCGCCGTCCGCTCCAGATCCCAGCCCAACTCGACCGGCTCGCCGGAGAGCCCGTACCCGGGGAGGGAGGGCAGCACGAGATGGAAGGCATCTTCGGCGCCCCCACCGTGCGCGGTCGGGTCCGAGAGCGGGCCGACGATGTCGAGCAGCTCGATCACTGAGCCGGGCCAGCCGTGGGTCATGATCAGCGGAAACGCGTCCTCGTGCTGAGACCGGACGTGGATGAAATGGATATCCACGTCGTCGATCTGGGTGACGAACTGCGGCCACTCGTTCAGCCGCTCCTCGATCCGCCGGAAGTCGTACTCGTTCAGCCAGTAGTGCGCGAGCGCCTGCGCTGTGGCGAGCTGCACGCCCTGCGACCGGTCGTCGACGAGCTCCTTGCTCGGCCAGCGCGTGGCGCCGATGCGCCGGCGCAGCTCGTCGATCTGCTCCTCCGAAAACTCGACGTGCAACGGCCGGATCGCGGTCGCGGTCTCGACGGTGGTGCTCATGGAACGACCTCCCCGTTCTCGAGAGACTCCGCACATCGACCCTACGCCTCACTGCCGGGTTGGGCAACCACCCGATACTGGATCGCCACCTTGTCTACCGTCATTCCTCTGATCGCAGTACAGCACCGTCGCCTGGCCCAGCGTTCGGGAATGACCCCTGAGGTGGGCGGATCAGTTGGCGGGTAGGTGTCTCCAGACGACGGTCTTCCGCCTCGTATGTAGGGGCGTGACCGTTTCTGTCGGAGTCGCACCGAGTCTCTCCGCGACGCGCTGGGAGCGGACGTTGTCAGGCGAGATCAGAGAGACAAGCCCGCTGATGGACTGGGACTCACGCGCCCAGTCTCGTATCGCTGCGGCTGCCTCAGTTGCATATCCGTGTCCCCAGTGCGCCCGTATCAAGGCCCAGCCAAGCTCGGGTTGAGCATGACTTCCTGCTTGTGCCCAAGTTGAGGGCGTCCAGCCTCGCGTGTCGAAGATCATGAGACCGGCTTGACCGACCACCCGCCGCTCGGTCCCCCTGGTCTGGAGGACGAACGGACCGAGCCCATCGGTCCTCCAACCGCCCAATCCTTCCTCGATCATGGCTCGGGCGTCCTCGACGGTTGAGACGGGCTCTCTGTGAAGCCCTCCCATGATCCTCTTGTCCGCGAACAGGTCGTATAAAGCCTCGGCATCGTGCGGGGTTGGGGCGCGGAGGCATAGCCTGTCGGTGTAGAGGCTTAGCTGCTCCCAGGAGGTGTCACCAGCCACGTGGAGACGCTACTTACTGCGCTCGCCTGGGCCAGTGTTCCGGAATGACCCCCGAACGGAAGTGCCTATGAACTGACGATGACCAGGCGGCCCCGCTTGCGCTTTACCCCTCACACAACTAGCTCATGCTCGACAGGGAGAACGCCCATAGGCCTCGTTCGTTACGCCTCCCCGGGTCGTACTAGGAGCAGGTCTACAGCCTCGCGGAGTGCGTGGCTCTGAGGCAAGGTCAAGTCGAATGGGCAGCGAAGGAGGCCAGCCTGCCGGGACGCTGCGTGCACCATCGCAGCCATCGCGAGAGCGCCAGGCTTTGGCGCGAGCCCCCAGAGCAGGTTGCAAACGTGCCGCAGGTCATCGCGCGCGATATGCAGTATCTCGCCGCCGTCGAGCGTGAAGCTGACGGATGCCCCGGTCATAGCCGGAGTATCCACTGGCCCCACCGTTCCGAAACGGACGCGAGTCGTCTACTAGCCCTTGCGCATGATCCCGGCCAGCGGCCCCAGCGCTCCGAGCGTACGGGCTCACAGTGCCCGCGACCAGGAGAGATTGGCGAAATGGAGCATCGTTAGGCTGAGCGAGTGCGTGCAGAGGCGACCATCACGTGCCCGAAATGCGGCTTCGGCAAAGTCGAGATGATGCCCAGCGATGCCTGCCAGTACTTCTATTGGTGCGAGGGGTGCTCGGAGACGTTGAAGCCACTACCGGGCGACTGCTGCGTGTTCTGCTCGTACTCGGATCAGGTCTGCCCACCGAAGCAGAAGGCTTAGCGCAAGCTCTGCGTGCGTTTCCACTCGCGGATCTGAGCGTCTGTCATGTCGTCAAAGACTCGGTTCTTGTGACCACGCCCGAAGAACCGAGCGGGAAACCACCACTTGACCGCTCGGCCGACCATGGTGCGGCGGCACCAGCAATCGGGTTCACAGCCACATTCGTAGTCGCGGGGGTTGTGGATCCGCTGGAGTAGCGTTCGCTCCACGCTTGGAGCGTATCGCTCCTACGCCGCGATGGGAAAGAGAAGAAGACACAGAGGACGGTCTAGGCGAACTCGCCCGGACGACAGGACGCTGCGCTGGGCCAGTGTTCCGGAATGACCCCTGAGCCGATTATTAGGGAAGGGCTCCGACTCGTTAGTGAAACGCCAGCCCTGCAATGGCCGCTAGCGCGACCAGCGCCGCTTCGGGCACTTTGACCCGCTTCTGTAGCAAGAGGGCGAGCGCGACGATCCCGATAGCGGCGGACAGCCAGCCGGTGATCGTCTGTCTTCCGATCACGATCGCGGCACCTGCGATCGCGCCGGCGGCGGCAGCCGTTGCTCCCTTGACGAATCCCTGCACACGCGGGTGCCGCTCGAAGCGGCGGAACAGCCGTCCGGGGACGACGACAAAGAGATAGGTCGGGGTGAAGATCGCGACCGTGGCGATGACGGCTCCGACCACCCCTGCGACGAGGTAGCCGGCGAAAGTGCCCATGATCACGACCGGGCCGGGACTGATCAGCCCCATCGCCACCGCGTCGTGAACTGTCGCTCGGTCAACCAGTGGTGGTTGTTAACGAGACCCTCGTGGAGGAAGGGGACGACAGCAAGGCCCGACCCAAACGTGAAGGCGCTCGCTTTGGCAAAGAACCCGGCCATCGTGAGCAGAGAGGCCGCGCCTCCGAGCCAGACGAAGCCTTTCACCGAAGCGAGCGCGAACGGCGAGAGGCCAGCCGCCCCTCGGATGCGCGGAATGCCTCCGCCGTAGTAGACAGCCCCAAAGACCCCGGCGGCGATGAACAGCCAGACGATCTCAGCGCCAGAGACGACCGTCGCCGCGCAGATGACGACAGCAACGATCCAGAGCACAGGATCGGTCTTGTTGGTGGAGCGGGCGAGTTTGTAGGCGGCGATCCCGATGATCGCCATCACCGCAGGCCCGACGCCAAAGAAGACGCTCTGCACTTGCGACAGGCCCTGGTAGTGCGCGTAGACGGCCGCGACCGAAGTCACGATCAAAAAGGGCGGCACGACGAACGGGAGCGCAACCAGAAGCGCGCCTAGGGCGCCGCGCTCCAAGTAGCCGAGCCACATCGCCAACTGGGCCGCGAGCGGTCCCGGCATCGTCTGCGCGATCGCGAGCCCTTGCTGGTACTCGTCCTCGCTGTACCAGCCGCGTGCTTCAACAAGGTCGCGACGCATGTAGCCCGCCAGAGCGATCGGCCCTCCGAACCCCACCGACCCAAGCCGCAGGAAGTACACGACGAGGCCGCGCAGCGTTCGCGGAACCCGCCGCACGACTACGGCGGATTCTACGTGCGCACCCTCGCTCACGAGGACGCCCGCCGCGAGAACGCACGACCGACCAGCACCATCGAACCAGCAGTATCCCGATCCAGGAAAAGGCGCACAAGCAGCGATGACTCTGGGCTGGGCCAGTGTTCCGGAATGACGCCTGACGAGACCCCGCTGTCCTAAGCTCGTCGGGTGAAGGAGCGCATCTTCACTCTCGTCGTTTTCGCCGGTTTGACGGTGTGGGCGGCGGTCGCGCACTGGAGAGCGGTTCCGGGGTTTGCGTGTATGGCGTTTGGCCAGGCGTGCTTCCTATTCGCCATGCTTGAATCTCAGCGTGGGCGCGAGCGTCCTCAGCTCGTCTGGGGCTACTTCGCTCTTTGGTCACTCGGCCTGGCGTTGCTCTTCGCGGCCGTGGTCGGCCCGCTGGCAAGCGGTCGCTTCTGGATTGTCTTCGCAGCGGTCGCGTTCGTGATGTTCCCCGTGGTGTTCCTGGCGCGTCGTCTCTTCGTGCGCGACTAGCTTCAAGGGGAACCCCCGTCGCCTGCGCGAGTGTTCGGGAATGACCCCTGACCAATCGTGGCTGCCAGGATGAGTCGATGATCACGGTGGTCGATCCAGGGCCGATCCCGTTGAGCGCTATCGAGCGCTACGACGATCCCGATATCGAAGGCTCGCTCGAACACGACGGAGCGGATCCAGCGACCGCGACCTTTCGCCTCGTCGAGATCGATCTCGAAGACCTCGAAGATGTTCGATGGCTTCCGGGGCCGAAGCGGTGGGGAACGCGATTCGTCGAGGAATTGCAGTCAGCAGGCACACCTCCGCCCCTTGTGATCGTCGCGACAGCCCGCGCGGACGGAACGTATGGCCTTCTCGACGGACTGAACCGGACGCATGCACATGGGCGCTGGGCGGCAGTGGATCCGCGCGTACGAGTTGCTCGATTTCCGCCGGGCGTGGTGAGCCTCGCCTGGGCCAGTGTTCCGGAATGACCCCTGAGGAGGGGCGCGTCGGCGGACTGTTGCTGGGCGGTTGGGCGGCTTAGACTCGAGCTGGTGCCGAGCTGTTCTTCGTGTGGCAAGGATCTGCCGGGTGAGTTTCCGTTCTGCCCGTTTTGTGCCGCGCCGCTGACGGCGACGCCACCGGCGGGTGCAGCGGAGGAACGGAAGATCGTGACGGTCGTGTTCGTCGATCTCGTCGGCTTCACCGCTCAGGCCGAGCAGCTCGATCCGGAGGATGTCCGCGGAGTGCTTTCGCCCTATCACGCTCGCCTTCGCGCGGAGCTCGAGCGGCATGGCGGTTCGGTCGAGAAGTTCATCGGGGACGCCGTGATGGCCGTCTTCGGCGCGCCGGTGGCCCACGAGGATGATCCCGAACGCGCCGTTCGCGCCGCGTTTGCGATCCGTGAATGGATCGCTGAGCAGCCGAATCTGCAAGTGCGAGTTGCCGTCAACACGGGCGAGGCGCTCGTGAACATCGGCGCGCGTCCCGCGGCGGGCGATGCGATGGTCGCGGGCGACGTCGTCAATACGGCGGCTCGAATGCAGGCCGCGGCGCCGGTTAACGGTGTGTTGGTGGGGGCGGCGGCCTATCGCGCGACGCGCGATGCGATCAATTACCGCGAGGCCCCGGCTGTCGAGGCGAAGGGGAAGGTTGACCCGATCGCGGTCTGGGAGGCGCTCGATCCGGTGGCGAGCTACGGTGTTGACCTCGCCGAGCGCGAGCAGACGCCGCTCCTCGGGCGTGACCGCGAGCTCGAGCTGCTGGGCTCGATCTTCGGCCGCGTCCGCGACGAGCTCACCGCGCAGCTCGTCACGATCGTCGGTGTCCCTGGCATCGGGAAGTCGCGCGTCGTCCGCGAGCTCTTCCGGCTCGTGGATGACGAAGCGGAGTTGATCGCCTGGCGCCAGGGCCGCTGTCTCCCCTACGGCGAGAGCGTGGCGTTCTGGGCGCTCGGCGAGATCGTCAAGGCGGAGGCGGGGATCCTCGAGAGCGACTCGAGTGCGGACGCGGAGCGCAAGCTCAGCGAGGCCGTGGCGAAGCTGGTTTCCGAAGCGAGCGAGAGGCGCTGGCTCGAGGCCGCGCTGCGCGCGCTGGTCGGTGTCAGCCGCGACGGTACGCGGGACGCCGGTGCCGAGACCACGGCGGCGGCGTGGCGTCGCTTTCTCGAAGCGATCGCCGAGCGAGGGCCGACGGTGCTCGTGTTCGAGGATCTGCACTGGGCCGATGATGGTTTGCTGGACTTTCTCGACGACCTCGTCGACTGGCTCCGCGGTGTGCCGCTGCTTGTCGTCGGAACCGCGCGGCCCGAGCTGCTGGAGCGGCGACCGGCGTGGGGTGGCGGCAAGGCGAACGCGACCGCGATCTCACTGCAGCCACTCGCTGAAGAGGACACGGCGCGGCTGATCGCTGCGCTCATGCAGCAGCCGCTTCAGCTCGCGGATGAGCAGCGAACGCTGCTGGAGCGAGCGGGCGGGAACCCGCTTTTCGCGGAGCAGTACGTGCGGATGTTGTCGGAGCGGGGAACGACCGGAGAGCTCCCGGAATCGGTGCAGGGCGTCATCGCCGCGCGAATCGACGCGTTGCCCGGCGCCGAGAAGGAGCTGCTTCAAGAGGCATCGGTGCACGGCAAAGTCTTCTGGCTTGGCGGCGTCGCCTCCGCCGCAGGCGTCGACCCCGCCGAAGCGGAGCGGCGGTTGCGCGCTCTGGAGCGAAAGGACTTCGTCGCCCGCGAGCGACGATCGACTGTCGCAGGCGACACGCAGTACTCCTTCCAGCACGTATTGCTCCGCGACGTCGCCTACGGCCAGATTCCGCGGCGCGCACGGGCGGGGAAGCACCGTAGTGCCGCAGCCTGGATCGAAGGGCTAGGGCGCCCAGACGACCACGCGGAACTGCTCGCCCACCACTACAAGCAGGCGCTCGAGCTCGCGCGCGCAGCCGCACTGGAAGACGACCCGACATTGGTCGTGCGTACCCGCGACGCTCTGCGCGCGGCCGGCGAGCGCGCGCGGGCGCTGTCGGCCTACGCATCGTCCGCGGTGTTCTTTGCCGACGCGCTTGCGCTTTCCGCTTCCGACGATCCAGTCCGGGCGCGGCTCTTGCTCGACCGCGCCCGTGCGCTCCTTTGGCTCGGCGGCGCCGGCCTGGAGCTCCTGACGGAGGCGCTGGAAGCGTTTCGGGTCGCGGGAGACATCGAAGGGCAAGCTGAAGCGGCTACCGTACTCGCGCGCTTCTCCGTGCAGCTCGGCGACCGGGCTGCGGTGGACCGCTACATCGCCCTCGCCCTCGGCGCCACTGCCGACCGGCATTTGTCTCGCGCTCGCGCGGAAGCGTTGACTGCGCAGACGGGGTTCCTGATGACCAGCGGCCAGTTCGAGGAGGCAGTCCGAGTCGGAGCCGAGGCGCTCCCGTTGGTGGAGGAGCTCGAACTGGAGGAGCTGCGCTCGGCGCTCCATAACTACGTCGGCTGTGCGCGGTGCTGTCTCGGAGACGAGGCAGGGCTCGCCGAGATCGAGACGGGCGTTGAAGTCGCAGAGAGCGCGGGCGTCGCCGGCGCGGTCGTCAATGGGTACGGGAACCTCGCGTCAGAGCTCTACTTCTTCGCCAGGCTCGGCGAGTCGAGGAGAGCGTGGCACGAGGCACATGAGCTTGCGGAGCGTTACGGCCTCGGCTTCCTGCTGCGCAACTATCGCGCGGAGGGCGCGGGCTGGGCGTACCTCGACGGTCGCTGGGACGAGGCAGTCGCGGTCGCGAACGAGTTGATCACCCTCGCCGACGCCGGCGATCCGAACTGGACCGATCCGCTGCTCCTGGCACTCCGCGGCTGGATCGAATTCGCGCGCGGCGAGCATTCTGCAGCCGAGCGCGACACCCGCCGCGCAGTCGAGCTCGCGCGGGCCTCCGGGGATCTCCAGGCGCAGTCATGGGCTTACTGCGTCGGCGGCTCCGTCGCCCTCGCAATCGGGCGGAGCAAGGAAGCAGCCCAGCTCGCCTCCGATCTGGCGGCGCTCGGCGCCCCGATTGTGCCGGCGTTGTGTGCGCCGTTTCCGACGCTGGCAGAGGTCGCCTGGCTCTTCCACGACCTCGCCCGCGCAGAGGAGTTCATCGAGGTCGTGCTCGATCCCGACCCGATCAAGAGCCCCTGGAACGACGCGGCGCGAGCGATCTGCGGCGGAGAACTCATCCGCGCGGCGGACATCATCGAGCGCATCGGCCACACCGCCTCCGCTGCGTACGCTCGGCTACGCGCAGCCGAGGCGCTCGCGGAGACTGGCGAAGTCGCCGAGGCGGCCGCGCACCGCGCACAGGCTGAAGCCTTCTACCGGACGGTTGGTGCCATCCGGTTCATCGGCAGAGGCGAAACACTCGACACCGCGTCAGGGGACAATCTACGAGCTTCCGCGGATGCCTAGCACGCCGGTGCCGCGCCGGCCGAAACACAAGGCGCTCGCCTGGGCCAGTGTTCCGGAATGACCCCTGAGGTTGTGGTGGTCAGTAGAGCCAGGTGGGTAGGAACGGGCGGAACTGCTTCTCCACCCGTTCGGCGATTGCCATTTCATCCTCGGTGCCGTCCACTTCGAGGAGTGGGAGTCCCAGGGCATTGGCGCGCACGACAACATCGGCGGCGAGGAGGCGGTCGCGCTCGACACGGTTGCGCTGTGCCCGCGCCGGTTCACGCAGTCTGGAGGTGCTGAGACGCTGGGCGCGTTCGAGAGCGTCAAGCTGCGACTGCCGAAATGACTCGGAGGGGACGAGGAAGATCGCTTGTTCTGGCAATTGGAGTTGCGGCGCGACAAGATCGGGCCGCAACCCCCATCCTTCCGCAAGCACTGGCGTCTGTTCGGGCAGCGCGGCTAGGTCTTCCAGCACCATCTGGAACCGCTCGCCGAAAATAGCCTGCGCCCTGTCTGCCATCTGCTCCGGCGAGGGACGCGACCAAACACTGTCGGCGTCGTAGTCCAAGGCGTCGAGAAAGGCGTGGAATCTCGGAAAGCGATCAGCCTCAGCCCTCGCTCGCGCCGAATGGCTGCGTGCGTCGTGGTAGTCGTAGGCGTAGACTACGAGCGGGAACCGCACTGCGAGCACGCGCGCGACGGTGGTCTTTCCCGCCCATTGCGCCCCACCGACCCACAACACCTGATCCAGGCGAGCCAAGGCCACGAGTATGACCTTCACCCCTCGCCTGGGCCAGTGTTCCGGAATGACACCTGAGCGAGACTAGGCTCAGGCGATGGATCTCGCCGACTGGCATATGTGGTGGAAGCGGCGTGGGGCGCAAGAGTTGCGGCGCATCCTCATGGAGGAGTGGGACCCGATCAGCGTCCGTGGGATTCCCGAGGCGGCGGACGAGTACGACGGGTACCTCGGCCCCCTCGCATCCCGCCTCCGTGAGGGAGCCTCAGCAGAAGCGGTGGCCGAGTACCTGACCGAGGTCGAGGAGGACCGGATGGGCTTTGGAGAATCTGCCGCCGCGCGCGAACGGAATCAGCGGTTGGCTGCTCGGCTCCTCACCTGGTACGGCCAGGAGATGACCGCCGGGGCCGAGTAACCTCGCCTGGGCCAGTGTTCCGGAATGACCCCTGATCAGGAGTGAGCGAGCGCGCGTCGAAACGCTGAGAACTTGCGGCTTGCGCCTCCGCCCACGGGCGCTGATCCGGATGCTCGCTTATGAACTCTCGCAGGGGACCGGCACCCACCCAACCGAGGGCCTCGTCTGGAGCGGCCTCCGCTACCGCGATCAGGAATCGGCGTACGAACTCCTTGTCCGCCAGGAACTCAGACTCCTGGGCCAGCTCCGCCGACCAACCATCAGGATCAGCCTCCCAGGCCAGATCTCCCTCGATGCCAACCGCGCGCGTCGCGTACCGGCACCACGCGAGGCCAACCTCCTCGGGAGTAACGAGAGCGAGCAGACGTTCGTTCTCGTCCGCATCGAGGAGTTGCCTTGCCACTACCGGATCGACCATGGCTAAATCTTCGACAAGGGCGGCAGCTGGGTAAAGGATCGTCACCTGGGCCAGCGTCCTCACGCCCGAACGGTTCGCACTCCTGTCGCCGAAGGAGCACGGGCTTCTCGGAGTCAGCGGTCGCACCGTCGTCGCCGGGCGAACCGCTCAGGGACTCATCGCCGGCGCGCTCGGTTCCAACGTCCGCGAATGTCGAGGACAGCACCGGGGACAGCACGTCGCGCACATGCCCGTCACTTCCGTCGGTGTAGGAATACGGAGTCGTGCGGTTTGCGGCTCTAAGTCGTAAACACGAATACCCCCAACGGGGGTCGGACCGTCCTGCTAATGGGCGACTTCTTCTAGGTTGGGCAGCACGGAGGACAGCACCGGGCGGTCATGCGTGAGCAGGATGGCGTAGTCGAGCTCGGTTTCGTCGAGGAGGACGTGCGTGTAGGTGTCGGCGGTGATGGCGACGGATCTTTGGCCGACGTGTTCGCCGATCCTGGCCCAGGGGACTCCACGGAGGTGCATGAGCGAGATCCGCCGGTGGCGGAGGTCGTGCGGGCTGAAGAGGGGGATCCCAGCGGCCGTACAGGCGCGGCCGAGTTGGGTGCGGAAGGCGTCGCCGCTGAACCCGTTGAGCACTTGGTGGCTGAGGTTGCGGTCCTCGCGGGGGCAGAGATCGACGACGTTCGTGAAGATCAGTGGGCTTGGGGTTACCCAGCGCGCTCGGCTCGTCTTGGAGACGCCTTTTCGGATTCGCCAGCGGCCGCGCGGCTCGTCAATGTCGCCCCACTCCAGGTTCTCGAGCTCGGAGATTCGCATGCCGGTGTCGTCGAGCATGAGCAGCGGCAGTCGGTAGCGGGATGGCATCAGCTTGAAGGCCGCGAGGACGTGTTCTGCGAGCGGGGGGTTGATCTCTTCCTCCTGCTCGTGCGGAAGCTTCACGAAGCGTTTGTCTCGGGCCGGGTTGTCGAGGTGGCGGCCCGCGTAGTCGAGCGTCATCGCGGTCGCTTGCAGGATCTTTCGAAGGTAGCTCTTCCTCACGCCGGCCTCGTGCAGTTGGGCGACCATCATTGCGATGTCTTGTGGCGTCAACTGGTGCACGAGCCGCTCGCCGATCAGGAGGATGGCGCGGTTGACGCTGGTGCGGTTCTGTGTTCTGGTGTTCTCGCTGACGTCGATTCGTGCTGCGAGCCAGGTTCTTGCCGCCGCCTTGAAGGTGGGCGACTCAGGGGCCGTCGGCTCGAGCGAGTGGAGGTGGGGGACGCGGCGGGCAGCAAGTTCGCCCATGATCCAGCGTTTGCGGTCGTCTGCTTCGGCCTTCCGTTTGAAGGATCCTCCGTAGCGCACTGGCGTTGCCCGGCCGCCGAGCCGGTACTCGACGCGGTAGCGGGGTTGGCCCGCCTTTGTCTGTCGGGTGCGGACCCAGGCGCTAGGCATGCCGCTCCCGCACGATGGGCCCTGTGGGGCGGCGGCCGCGGGGGTTCAGGTCGGCCATACCTGCTGGTTTCCGTAGGTGGCCTCGGCGATCACCATCCGATAGGTGGCGACCCGCACCATCGGTCTGCGGTAGCCGGGGAGGATCAGGATTCCTTCCCGCTTTGCGCATTCCCGGAAGATTGCGTCCACGGCTCGGCGCTGCCAACCGAGCGTGGCGAGGTCTGTTCGACTGAGTACGGCCTCCGGCAACGCGAGCCGCTCGAGGAGCTTCTCGTGCTTCAGCACGAACACCACATCCTTGGCGGGACGCGATCGCTGTGGGCGTCGCGTGGCGAGAGTCGCAAGCCCACCGTGCCGTCATGCACCGGAAGGTCGACGCCAAGCGAGTCCGCCTGTTCGCCGTGCTGCTCAATGTCCGATTCGGCTGGCGGGTGGGAGACACGCTCGACGATAGCTCCGGCCGGCGGAGTCGATCCAGTCCGCGTCTGGTCCAGGCTCGCCGTTGGGCGCTTTGCGGCGAGCAGTTGGCGGTTGCTGTTGTGGTTAGTCGCCATTTGTGCGGGCCTCGATCCGGGCGATGATCTCCTCGAAGCTGGCGATCTTGCTGGTTGGGTTTGAGCGGCGTGCGGCAGCGTTCCTGCCGGGTGGGTGTTGCGTCGCCGTGTGGGGCCATTGGTTGAGGTGGAGGCGCCGGAAGTCGCTTTCGCTGAGGCCGGGGTCGCGTAGCTGTTGTTGCAGGTCGCTGAGATTGATCCAGCTGGCGGGGTTGCAGGCGCGCAGGATCTTGGGGTCGGCGGGGTCGGCTTCGGCCGGGGCGCCGTACCACCAGACCAGCGTGCGCGCGGCTGGGTTTTTGGCGACGGTGAGGCAGCCCTGGGCGGAAACGGTGATCTCGTCCCAGGAGAGCGCGTCCTGGTAGATGCGGCCGAGCAGGCTGTCGGGATTGCTGCCGGCTGTGCTGGTTGCGAGCAGGTAGGCGTGGAGTCGTTTGTGGACCGCGGCGGCCAGGGCGGTGTAGGTCTCGACCTGTTGCTTGCTGCTGAAAGTCCAGAGTTCGTCGAGCAGCGCTGCCGAAGGGGTGTGTCCGTGCTGGAGGGCTCCCTGGGAAGAGACTGCCTTCATGCTCGCCTGTCGCTTCGGGCAGTCGAGGCTATTGCTTGTGCCAAAAACCCACTCGCTAAGCGGGCTCTGTTCGATCATGCGGCGGGCGCAGTCGATCCCGAGCCTGGCCTGTTCGCGGCAGCCGGCGGCCAGGATCACGTGTGGCCCGTCTTGCTGGCCGAGGAGTTGGTAGACGCCTAGTCCTGCGGCGAGGGTGGTCTTGCCGTTTCCGGTGGGCAGCCCGAGCAGTGCTTTTTTGTACAGGCGACGGCCGGCCCGGTCACGACGGTGGAACTCCCCTAGAAACCTCCGTTGCCAGGGTTCGAGGCGGAACGGCTGGCCGTGCAGGCTGCCGCTCGGATGGCGCAGGCAGGCAGGAAAGAACTCGAGCAGGTGGGCGAGCGAGCCGGACTTGCCCAAGCTCTGGAGCTGCTCTTCGAGGCCGCGACCGGTAAGCCCGCAGTCGCGAGCCTTCGTTTGGGCGTGAACGGCCGTGAGGGCCTGTTCGAATTGCAGGCTGATCGCGGCCCGCTCTGCGTCGCTGGTGGCTGTCTGGTAGCGGGCCTGCAGCGAAGCGAAGAGCCGCCACTCGTCCGGCAATGGCTGCGAGGCGAGCAGCCGCCGGTGGCGGCGTGCCCGGAAGGAGCCCTGGCGGACGTGCTGCTCGAGGCTGCGGGGCGGACGTGCCATCTCAGTGCTCCGCCCCGGTGAGGGCCTGGTACCTGTCGCGGATGACATCGCACCAGGCCGGATCGAGTTCGATCAGGAGACAGCGACGGCCGTGCTGCTCGGCCGCGACCAACGCGGTGCCAGAGCCGGCGAAGGGGTCGTAGACGACCTCTCCCGGGGAGGTGTGGTTGAGGATCGGCCGCGTATAGAGAGCGAGCGGCTTCTGGGTGGGGTGCGCGGTCGCCGCGTCCTCTGTACCGCCGCCGCCGAAGCCGGCGATGGGGGAGGCCTCTTCCCAGATTGTCGTCTGCTTGCGACCGCCCTGCCAGTTGGCGGAAGCGCCCTTGCGTACGGCGTACCAGCAGGGCTCGTGCCGCCACTGGTAGTGGGCCCGCGAGAGAGTGTGGATCTGCTTCACCCAGATGATCTGCTGGCGCAGGTCAAACCCCGCCTCGGCCAAGCCTTGCCCCACCAGGCCGGCGTGTAGGGCGCCATGCCAGACATAGGCGACTACCGCCTGGGAGAGCTGGTAGGCCTCGCGCCAGTCCGCTCGGTCGTCGTTGAGCAAGGTCGCCGTGCGGGCGCTCCCAGCCGGCTGGCGGACACCGTCCCGCCAACTGTGATCGACCCCCACCCCATAGGGCGGATCCGCCACCAGAAGGCTGACCGACTCGCCGGCAAGCAGCCGCTCGACCTGGTCGGCATCAGTCGCATCCCCGCAGAGCAGCCGATGCGGGCCGAGCTCGTAGATCTCGCCCGACCGCGAGCGCGGCTCCGCTGGCGGCAGCAGATGCGGCGCGGTCTCCACCTGCTCGCTTCCGTACTGGCGCAGCAGACGGTCGATCGAAGCTTCCGACTCGGGCAGGACGGCGGCCACCTCCGGCGCCGGCACCTCGCGGAGCACCTCCTCCAACAAGGCGGCGTAAGCCTTCGGGTCATCGCTTCCCCGAGTGCGATTCAGCGCCTGCGCCAACAAGCGGGCCTGCGCGTCCTCCAGCTCGACCACCACCACCGGCGCCGACGCCAAGCCAAGCTTGCTGTAGACGCGAAGCCGCTGATTGCCCGACAACACCTCGAACCGATCCGAGCCGTCCGGATGCGGCCGCGCTACCAGATTCTGGACCGTGCCGAACTGGCTAATCGACCGCTCGAGCTTCAGCAGCAGCGGGGCCGGGAGCCGGTTCGCGTTCCAGGGCGCCTCAACGAGGCGCGACAGATCTATGGTTGTCACTTCCATGACTGGGTCTTTCGGCCGGCAGGCTGCTTTTGGGACAGACGCAACGCCACCAGATGACGCCGGCCGTCGTAAACGGCTAGAAACAGCCAAAAACGGCTACCAAAGAAACTGGCCCAGACCACCCCGCGAGAGACGGACCCGCACCGACGGGCGAGGCCGGGCCCGGCGCCATTCGGGCCGCGCCGGCCAAAACGCGCACGACCCAGACCCAGAAAAACGGCGCCAAAATAGGCGACTTCAGCTTGCGCCCTGATCGGGTTTGGAGGACCCTTCGCGCCCGTTACGACACCCCCCTCGGGTACCCCAGCCGGCGGCGCTTCAGTTGTACTTCGTAGTCCTGCGCCTTCGCGTTGAGCGCTTCACCCGCGCTCACGGCGTGTCCTCACATCGCTTAGCTCACTGGGCTTGCGGCGAAGAGGCTCAGGAAGCCGGGCCTCCGACGAGACGGGTTCGAATCCCGTATGCGCCTCTCTGAGTCACAAAGTCACTCGCATTTGGTTCAACCATGCGGGACGTTTGTGACGTCGAAGTCGCCGAAGCGTGTCGCGTGCAGACCCCGGTGCAGAGCCTCACCGAGTTGCCAGCTTTGTCGACGGCGAGCGACAGCCGAAACGACGCTCCGGCTTGATCCTGGAGACAACATCTGCGATACTAAAGTCGGAACGTCTGCGATACTAAAGTCGGTGCGCAACGAGGGAGGCGCCTGAGGAGGTGGCCGCGATCGTGAAGAGTTTTGCGAGCGCCCTAGCCTGTGTCTTGGTCGCCGCTCTTACCTTCGTCGCTGCAGCGTATGCATCCACAGATGTGACGTACGCAGGACCAAAGACATGGCTGCCACAATACGCCGCCTCTGGCGACTACGACTCTAGTTACTGGAATCGTTGGTGGTCGAACGAGATGGCACAAAAGAGTTGCGGTGGCGTGAATCAGTGCTGGGCTCGAGTTGCTTTCATCAAGACCGATGGAGGGTGGACGTACAGTTACACGGACACCACCGTGGCCACTGGGGTTGTCATACCCCCCGGCTATGAGGATTACCAGAAGAAGCCGTACTGCCTGAACAACTCGCCTCTGACGTATACCGCCAAATGTGATGGATATCATGGCTAGGCGACCAGCATCAAGATTGCTCAGGGCCGTAGTTGGTCATCGCAAACTCGTTCTATGCGGTGTGGTACTGGGCTTAACTTCATTCGGTTTCTTCACCGCTGTCGATCGCGTCACGGCGGGCTCGCAGCCCTCTCCCGCGGCCGTCGAGCGCGCGAGCGTCCCTCAGGACGCACTTCCTGCGGCGGTAGCCCACCGGCTGACGGTGATGGGTTACGACACCTCCTCATCTCGCAAGATTGCTTCCACTGTCTACCTCGTCCGCCGGCCTGGCAATCTCCTCTGCTTCGTCTCGATTGGGATGCCGATCACGATTGGATGCCAACATGCCGAGAACTTCTTTTCTGACAATCCTGTCGTTTTTGGGGTTCTAGAGTTGGGAAGCCCTCCGAGTCCGCAACAGATGCGAATCGTGGGGGTTGCCCGCTCGGATGTGGCCACCATCCGAGTTAGCGCGAATGGCAACCTACTGATGGCGAAGCCTACGGCCGATGGCGGGTTCGCGATCGATCTTCCCGCAGGAGCAAGTCAATCTCGGGCAGGCACCTCGACCACGAGACCAGGCACACTCGCGGCGAGCAATGAGGCTGGGAAGCAACTCGCCACGTACGCACTGCCTGCAGGCTGACGCGGGAAGGTCAGGGTTGAACGCGCAGCGGGCGGTCACGGGGGCCCCCAGAGGAAGCCCGCCGGTGCGAGTTCTCGATTGAGCGCCGGGAGCGCGGAGAATTGCCTGAGGGTGATGGTGACGGTCCCGTCCCAGCGGCCGTCGTAGCTTCACGGAGTACCACCAACGCTTGTAAGGGGCTATGGCTGGCGCGCGGTTGATGGTTCTGCGCGGTCAAGCGGATCGTGCTCCAGTGCGTTCCTCCCGCGTTCGCTGCTGGCCCGCGTAAAGCCAAGACAAGCGGAGGGGGGATTTGAGCCCTCGATCCGCCTAACGACGGGTGACGGTTTTCGAGCGCGTATCCGTTTCGCTTGTCTCGGCGCCAAACCCGGCAGCGTGCGACAACGCGCGCGACAGTCGGCATCAGGGGGACCGACGACTTATCCGATGAAGGCGGCCGTCATCCGGCTGAATCCGCTCGTCTCCGTTGTAGGCTCGGGGCGTGCTCGCTGGCATCCAGCCGGTCTTCTTGTGCGTCATCATTGCGAGGGCCGATCAGTTGTCGTCCGAGCCGCGCCAATCCGCATGGCTCCGGGAGATTCACACACCGCCGCTGGCGGCCGAAGGCCCCAAAACCGACAGAGGTGTAGACGCCGCGTAGACTCCTGACCACCGGGCAGTAGGTTCAGCCCGAAGCCGCTGAGAGCTCAACGCCCCAACGAAAGCGACTGCGTCGGGCTTCCAGGTTGGGTCCGGGTCTCGGCCGACGACGGTCGCCGCCCCCACCAGCACAGAGTTACCTCCCTACGCGAACGACGACCGTCACTAGGCTTAGACTGTGGCCCGCGACGCTTCCCGTTACCTTCCAGCAACCCTCGCTTGGAAAGGTGATGACAGTCGACTGGAACCCGATCGACCCGTAACCGTGGGTGACATCCGCCTTCAGAGCGGGCGCTTTCCCGTCGAGTCGGCTTCCCGTGATGTGAAGCCGACCCTTAACGCCCCTGTACCATCCCCACTTCATTTCGATCAAACCTCCGACTACGTCTCCCTTTCGGACTAGCACTACGCCGTAGGGCCAGACTTGCGTCCAGAGAACGCCATTTCCGTAGTCCAGGGGGTCTGGCCGCCCTCCCGGCGGCGTTCTGTGATTAGGCAGCGTCACTCGGCACACCGGCCCCGCATTCACGCCGAGCTGGGCGTCGCGGATTTTTGCGCTTACATTGTCGGCGCTCGCGACACAGAGCGCGATCACACAGACGACTAGGGTCCATGTCGATTTTTGTTGCGCTCTGAGCGGGTTCATGCCGGCGCCCCTGTTGGCGCGAAGCCAGTCACGACCCATGAGCAGCCCACGTTGGCGCATGATTGGCCGCAGGTGATGGTGCTGTAATGGCACTCGCAACACTTGAAGGTACGACCCCCGCTCGTGACGCATGTCCAGCACCACGTGCAGAGACAACCTGAGCAAGATGGGGAGGGGCACTGACAGAGATTGCAGCAACCCGATTGGCATGTCGCATGAGCCTTTGACGCGAAACCTAGACTAGCCGCGAATCCAGTTAGGACCGCGCCGCTCAGTCGATGTAGAAAACGGGTGCGGTTAATACGTTCTCCGATGACTTCAATAAGGCGGTCGTCCGACATTTCAACCTCCGACGGGTCAGAAACTATCCTGCAATGCCGTGACCCTCCATGAGCGCGAGGGCGAGAAGTACACCAATCACGATGAGCGTGATGACTTGGATCCTACGCATCAGTTCATGCTGCGATCCGATCGCCTCAAGAGTCGCGACCGTCGCATTGGAATTGGTCATGAAAAGAGGGCCGAACCAAACGGAGAGGGCGCGTCCGAGCCAGTATGCGGTGAAGAGGACAGCACCATGGAGCGGGTCTTGAAAAGCGAACACAAGTGCCAGTAGGACCCAAGCGCCTGAAAACGTGAACAGGCTGTTCAGAAGGAGCCCAAGGTCCATGCCCCACACAGCTGCGACTACGACTTCATTCTCGAGCGTCCGCCAATGGGGCCGCGTCTGCCTGCGGCGGAATTGTGGCACCCGGATCGGAACCAACTGACTATCGAGCATTAGTCCGGCGACAACGACGGTGAGTGCGACGCTTGTACGCGTCAACCCTCCGATTTCTGTGAGCAGACCGAACATGGCGCCCAGGGCGACCCCAGTTGCAGCACTTGAGGCTGCGCCTGCGAGTGAGTAGCTCGCTACACGGCTCAGCCACGCTTTCCTTCTCTTGGCCACCTTCCCGAGGGGCGTGAGCGCTCCGACGAGCGCTTGTCCTCAGAGGCCTACAAGTTGCGTCCAGCCAAGAACGACTGCCGCGGTGGCAGCCCAAAGCAACGGGTGAGACCCCTCGGCCAAGGTAACCGCAAGCAAGCTGAGCGGCACACCGACAAGGACGACCCTAAGCCTGGGCACGGCGTAGCCGGATCTGGCACGAACCGCAATGCTCCCTCCCTCCTTTCTCATCGGCTATTCGAGTCTGCAGCCGGAGTCGGAACCGACACTGCGGCAGCCTCCCGATCTGTGCTCTCGGTAGTAAGAAGTTCATCTACTTCATCTGCGGACATCGGATGACCGTAGGAAGCAAGCCGAAGGTCCTCGTCGACCAGGACCGCCGTAGGAACCGCGGTGATCCCGAACAGCTCCCCGAGCCGGTTGCCTTCATCCGCAATGACCTGCGCACGAAGATCATGCTCCTCAGCCATGCGACGGCAGTCGTCTTGTGGCGCGTGACAGATAACGACTACGTTGCCCTGTCCCTTAGATCGAACAGCGTCAAGGTCCTGAAGTGTCAGGCGGCACGAGATGCATTTCGTCGAGACGAACAACAGGGCAGTCTTGCGACCACTAAACGAATTGCTGTCGATGGTATGTCCGTCGAGGTCGGCCGCCACAAATGTCGGCATTGGAGGGCCCGGAGCGCCGCTCTGCTCGCGCGGCAAGCTGCCGCCACTTCGCTGCAGGCTATAGACAGCACGTACCAGAGCAAGCAAGACAAGCGCTTGGAACGATATAAGTCCCCAAAGCAGCCAATACGAAATGAGGAACGGAGTGCTGACGGCCACCGCCGCTACCTCACGGGCCTCGGACGTGTGGACACGACCGAACGGACCAGAAGGCCCAGCTCGGATGTGGCGGAAAGCCAGCGGGAAATTAGAGCTACGCCGACGGCCACGGAGGCGGCGGCTGTCAGGTAGGTTCGCTCGACTGCTGTGTCCCAAAGATCGACGGGGGAATGCGACGTCGCAGCGCCTGAGGTCAGCAGGACCACCAAGGCGATGCCGGCGAGTGCCAGGCTCGCAAGCCGAGCTAAGGTCTTAATCGAGATGAGTTCCTCATCCTTACCGAAGCAAGCACAAGGGACTCGTCGCTCACGGGCGAGGTTCACCGCCACCCCAGCGCCGAACAAACCGAACAAACCTACACCCGCGAGAAGCGCCGGTACGACGAAGGCACCAAGCAGCAGCGCTAGGGAGATGCTGAGCTCAGCCACGACGATGCCGAAGGAGAACACTGGTACCACGGGCCCTGCGAGTAGGCCGTACGCCCTAACTCGGGTCACAAAGATCCGAGGCGCTCGTGCCTTGCTCCACCCCGCAAGCGCAAAAACGAGGCCAAGAGCGAGCCGCCCGCCGTCATCGAGGAGTGACAGCACGGTCACCGCGTGGGACCGCCATCCGGAAGTGCACGGCGTAGGTCGAACCCGCGCCAGTGAAGATTGTTACTGGCGCGCGCCAATTGCCAGGTCGTTGACCATAGCTCGGGACCGTCGTCCTCGTTGAAGCAGAAGTGGCCGAACGAGTTGCGCACTGCCTCCACGTGAGAAGGAACGGCCGTGCCAAAGGCCGGGATTGCAGCCGGACTCTTCCAGATTGAGAGCGTGAAGCACGATCTCGAGCTTCCGACCAGGAACGCGGACATCAGGTATCCGTCGACGTTGGCGGCCCGAAGGTCATTGCGCACGCGCCGGAACCGTAGGTAAAGCGGAACGAGCCTCCAAGCGCTCCGAAGCCCAAACCTCGTCAGCACACAAGTGACCTGTCCGCACTCCGTCTCACGAAGGGCCGACATCATCAAGCGAAGCACGCGGCAGTTGCTCGGCTAGGTGACATCCCTCGTCTCACAAGCAGGATGCTGTTTACAGGCAGACAGAAGTATCCGTCTTCATTTACCTACTGTCAAGGGTCAATGCTGAGAGGGAGGCCTGACCCCCGGTGGGGCGAGGAACAACAGCTCACTCTCCGGGCGGGCGTCCTCGAGCCCGGCACCACGCGAGACGTAGATGCGTTCTTGATGCTCAACGCTTCGGGATCGCCGTGTGGAGCCAGCGCTGCTCCGAATAGTTCCGGTGGCTCAGATGCCGCGACTCAGCTCGCGCTCGAGCTCGATCACGCGCTGGAGTGTCTGCAGCAGTTCGCGGTCCTGCTCGCGGTCATGGGCGGCGAGCATCGGCTCGTGATCATCCAGCGAGGCGGCCGCGGCCGCAGGCCCTGTCCGAGCGGCGGCCGCGCGGCGCGATGCCTGAGTCTTCGTAGCCGCGTCGGAGCGGGCCGCCCCCGACTGCAGGCGCGCGGCCGTATTGACGACGTCTCCGGCCGCGTAGCCTTGCGCGCTTGAGCGTCGAGCCGAATCAGACCTTCTCCCGTGGTCACGCCCAGCCGCACGCGAAAGGTCTTCGCTCTCACCCGCCCACTCGCGGATCGCGAGCGCCGCCCGGACTGCGGGCTCCGGATCGTCCTCGTGCGCCACCGGCGCGCCGAACGGCGTCAAAAGTCAAGACGAGCGTTCGAGCGGCGGTTGAAGCAAGCCCCCGAAGGCTCTGTCAGCTAGTTAGGCTGATCCGAGGCCCAGCCCGGCCCATAGACCTCCTCCGGGGCCCCACGCACTGGATCTATGCCATCCGGGCGACGCCGCTCGAAGTTAGGGCCATTCGTGGTCGGGTCGACGCCGCCAAGCCAAACCAGGAGCTCACGGTCCGGCCCCGACTGCACCGCATAGAGCGTGTACATGGCCGACCGCCGGTGCCCCTCGGCATCCGCCCAGGAGATGACCTCATGTACGTCGTCTGCGTCGCGGACGTACTGCTCTGCCGACGCCCACATTTGGCTCTCCTGGGGAGAGCCCGGGGAAAGTTTCGACTGAGGGATCAGAGGCTGCCGCCAGAACACGACGTAGTAGTCGTGAATGGGTTCAACAGTCGTCGCGCCTTTGGCCAGGCCTGTCTCAATCCTCACACGCAGAAGTTTGACCGAAGATCGTACGTCTGGGGGAAGCCAGGCACACAAACGCGGCCCCGTCCTAACGGCCGTTCGCTCCCGGATGGCGACACGAGCCAAGGCGTCTAGTCCTGTCGGTCAGGATCATCCGGGACACTGGTCTAGTCAGAAAGGCCGCCCTGTCGTCTTCCGTATGAAGGGCGACGAGTAAAGGCGACAACCTGCCGCGGGCCACGCCCCTCCCTCGCGGTCCAATCACACCAGAGGCGCGGTGGCCCCCACCGAGCCTCTCTGGGTGCGTTCGGCTTCGTGACAGGAAGACGCGTTTCGGCCGGACCGGTGCCTCGTACTCCTAACGAGCGCCTAGAAGTCGAAATCCGCGTCAAGCACACGCACGAGCGTGTTGTGGCGATTCGCAAGATCTGACGTCGTGTACTGACCGCGCAGCAAGAGCTCTTCGTAGCCGCCGACCTCCGCGCGCATGAGCCGGTACCAAGCGCCAAGACCTTGAAAGGGCCAAGGCATCATTTTCACGAAGCGATATGCGGCGGTGGGCGTTTGACCGATCCAACCGCGGTCGATCGGAAAGAGCCAATCGAACGCTCCGAGCGCCTGATCGAGGTCTTCTTCGTTCAAACCTGACTGAGCCGCGAGCCCCGCGCGATCATCGGGAAGTCTGTCCGAGAGGAGCAGGCCGCCCCAGCCCCATAGGAAGAGCTGCCAGAAGAGCGGATACAGCTCGAATCGAGGTTGGTTCCCGATTTTCGTGAATCCGTTTAGGAAGCTTTGCGGAAGGTCGGCCGCTCGAAAGTCGATCCGAATGCGGCCGTCTCCCAGGTCTCGGACAACCCCGCCCTCAGCAAGGTAGTCGACAGCAGCCTTCAAGATGGAGAGACGTGCGCGGTGCTCGAGGTACATGCAGACCTGCAGCAGAAGGTGCCGCCCGTACCAGAGAGCTTCGCGGATGAGCGGCTCCTCACCGAGCGTCTCGGCATCAAAGGCACCACCGTTCAATTCCCGTGCGGCTCCGGCTGTCAGTCTCGGATGAGTCTGGTATGCGGCGTAGAGCTTCGAGATTCGATCGACCGTGTCGGTAGCTAGGAAGACGCCGTTGTTGATGAGGCTGTAGTAGTTCAGCGCCTCTTTCGGCGCCTGCATACTTGGATTGTCTCGGGCGAATCGTCGCAGCGCACGCATGAGGTTGCGCTCAACCCACATTGAGTAGCGCCAGAGAGCATGAAGCGTCTCGTCGACCGCTCCGTAGCCGGCGGCCTCAAAGACGGACGCAGCGCTGTCCAGATCGTCGATGACGATGAAGTCCATTCCGACCTGTTCGCACCGCGAGCGGAAGAACTCGGTGGGTTTGTGCTCGGAGGCGCGGGCTGTGACAAATGCTCCGCGCTCGATCCCGAGATATGTCATCCAGCCGAGAACCTTGAAGATGTCGCTGAACTGAGCCGTCCCCTCCTTGACTTCAAAGAGTCGCCGTGCCACGCCATCGCCGTACGTCGTGGCCACGATGTCGAGTTCGAGGACGTTCGCCTCTTCGACATTCTTCTCAACGAAGTGGCCTGTTGATTGGAGAAACGCGGCGACGAAGTCCTCCAACTCCCGACCGCGCGGAACATCAGCTAGCTGCGGCATTGCAATCGAGCATTCACAGGGTCGTCAACCTCCGTCGAGCGGCGAAATCTTCTCGTCCGCTTGCGACCCGACGCTCGGTTGGAGCTAGTCCTCGCTTCTCGGGTCGCCGGTGATTCGAAAGTCCTTGTCGTTGATCGCGCGCCAACCTTCATCGAAGTCAATGAGGCCAGGGGGATTCTCCAGAAGCCCGAGCATCGTGGCATACACCTCTAGTACCGCTGGTTCGAGCTCGGACGTGTTGCTGTTCCCGAGTGCCTCCATCTGCTTCGCCAGCTCAGCGAACACCTTCGGCTCGGCCTAACCCGGCTTCGGCTTCTGGAATAGAGAGCAGACGCCGGGCGACCTCGAGCGTGTTCTCGATATCCGTCTCGCTGACAGCAATACCGTGGGCGACTGAGTTACGCACTGACTTGACGTAGGCGAGTTCCGGCGCGAAGACCCTCCGCCAGCGCACCAGCGACTCGCCCTCTGCAGCCGGCAACGTTACGGTGGCGCCGCTGTCGACTTGCTGGATCAGAGATTCGAGTCGCGCCCATAGCCGCAGCAGTTCAACCTCGGCCGACGCTCTCTCCGGGTCAGGCTGGGCGGGCGCGAGGAGGAGGGGCTCGGAGCGGGAGAGGACAGCCGCGTCAAGAGGTCCGCCGATCGCTAGCTCCCCCGCCCCCGTGCCGACGGCGGGCGCGTCTGGCTGTCGGTCGGCGCCATCGCGTCCCGCTCCCTGTTTGACGGGCGGAGCTTCCGGCGGCGCTACGGCCGCAGCCGCCTGGCTCTCCAAAAACGTCTGCTCCTTCTGCTCTGTGGAGGCGAGTACGCGATCGCTTTGCACCACCACTGCGACACTCGTCACAGGCGCCGCAACCGCTGTGGCTGTTTGCTGCTGTATCTGTTGCTGTACCTGTGAGAGCCGCTCCTCGAGCTGACCCTGCCGTATCTCTTGCTGGTCAGCCTTCTTCTCCTGCTGCTCTAAACGGCGCTTGACCGAGATCCCACCTGGCAGTCCGATCTCGGCAATGTCCTGCCAGAGAAGCATGAGGGCGATCGCTGCGATCAGGAGCGGCCCGAGATCTGTCGCTGCAGGCGGGTTGCAAACCGTGGTCGGCGGCCCGGGCCCGCTTGGCAATTCGGTGCGACACACGTTCCAACGACCGGAGGTGACGAGTACGGCCGCGACGACTATGAGCCCAAGGGCGGTCAGCCGGCGTAACCAGGCGAACACCTTCCTCACCACGCCTCGCTACGAGGCGTGGTGAGATAGGTACGGACAGCGGTGAGCCAGATCGCCTCAGCGTTCGCGGAGCCAGGGGCGGCGAGGGCGTCGTGCTCGGCCGATCCTCGTCCGCGCCCTTTCATGTCTTAGGCCGGGCTGCTGGTGCCGCTGTCGCTAAAGCTGCTGCTGCTTCTTCTGGATGTCTTCCTGAGAAGCGTCTCGAACTGGGTCCGAAGCTGCTCCTCTTCAGGCTCGGCTCCGATGAACTGGCGCAAATCATGCCGCTCAGCGCAGGCGTGGATCACCGCGCGACCGAGGTCAGTGATGCGTGCCGGCCGCAAGTCACGGTCGCGGTGAGCCTCATCGAACTCTGCAGCTCCGAACATCTCGAGCACGGCGCGCGAACCGCTAGGCAGTACAGCGAAGGCCCACTCTGCCGTTCCCTCTGGGGAGTCTTCCAGCATCGCGAGCGCTTGCTGGGTCGCGCCGGGCAGAGCCTCGACAGTGGCCGCTACTTCGTAGGTTGTCTGAGAGCCGGTCCGCGGCAACAAGGCGACGGTCCGGCGCAAAAGAGAAGTCATTCGGGTTGTTCTCCTCGATCTAGGGGGGTTTCTTATCTCTACGTTCCGGGCGCCCCGTCTGTAAGGTAAGTGCCGAACCGCACGAGACACTCTCGAACGGTCGGGGCGCTGACGTCGGCTGCCTCTCCAACCCTCCGGAGGCTCGGCGTGCCGCCCTCCGCATCTGCCAAGTCGAGGTAGGCGACAACAATGCGGACACAAGTCAGATGGCCGTCCTCGCGCATCGCCTCAAGGGCTCGGAGGAGATCGCCTCGGCCCTCGACCCGCCCAAAGGCTTCGAGCGCAGCCTGGTCGGGCAACTCGTCGTCCTGCTCGGCGGCCGGCCGAACGCGGCGGAGCGCGTCGAACACGACGTTGCGGCAGATCTCGGAGAGATACCTCTCAGCGCGGTCACAACCGACCCCGCCCCGGCGACAGGCCGCCGAGAAGCGCGCGAGGGATTCAGAGCTGAAGTCGTCGACGTCAGCCGGCTGGAAGCGTCCGGGCTTGACATGCCAGATGACCTTCTTCAGCTCGGTGACGAGCAACATGAACTCCGAATGACTGAGCTCACCCGCCTCCGGCCCGCTCAAGATGCGACAGAGGCGCCTCGCCGCCGCTGGAAAGCCGCCCACCCTCTCCGCCATTCCAAGCCTCCGCAGTAGACAACAGTTGCAAGGAAGTCTACGCCGGATTGACTGTTGATATGATCGCGATGTGGGTGATGCGGACTGTGTACGTGAGCTCGTCGCGCCGGCGGTCGAAGCTGACCAACTCTGCGACCACGGTTGATCCGGAGTCTCGCGCCCGTTCCTGCTCGCGGAGATGAAGCTGCCGGTGAGCAAAGTACGCACTGCCGCCAGAGACCAACAGCGCGGCCCCGCTGACGGGCAGACCGATAGCTGGAAGCCGGTCGGTCAACCGAGCAACCCCTTTGCATAGACCGCAGGTGGCCTGACTCGCTAGTCGACGTACTGACGTCCGACGACGCGATCGGCCTCAAAGACAGCAATGGCTTCCTCCTGGCAGCGCCCTCCCCGCCTGACTCTTCGGGGGGATTCTCTGTGTCTTACACAGGCTGACCTACGGAGACGTTGAACCCGCTCGCGCTCGGGTCTTCTGCGATCAGCGCCAGAGGAAGCGTCAGAGACCGGAGCGTCCGAGGGCGCGGCCGACCAGCTTGCTCTTCGCTCGTCGTTGGATCCGGTTTGGGTTTCCGGAAGCCACCGCTTGTACGTCGCCGAGATGCGCGCTGAGCGGTAGAGGTTGCTACGGAGGCTCAAATCTCGCGGCGACTAGTAAGTGACACTGAACGATGTCCGGAATGAGCCTGCGCTGCCGCAGCTGACCTGGATCGGCCACCTACCAGGGGTGGTGTTGGTCCCAACCATCCACGTCCACGAGACTCGCCCGTTCCGGGGACGCTTTGGGTAGAGGCCTTGCGCGACTGATGGGCCGCTCTTGTAGTACACGGTGATCCGGCAGCGCCGCGCCGGCACGACCCGTGCGACCAGCGTCGCGTAACTGCCTCGCGAGATAGGCGACGTGACTCTGATCAGTCGCGGCCTCGCCGTCATGTTGTCGGCCGCCATCGCGGCGGCCGCCGCTACGAGCGCCGCGAGCCCAATCGAGGACCAAAGCAATCGCTTCACAGACCCCTCCTCAACAGCATCTAGATCGTAGGTGATTCTTAGATTGGAGATGGGGTTGTGTCAATGCCCTGCCGAAGCTGGCAGTGGTCTGTGGCGCGCCGGGAGTCAAGGAGCTCTCAGAGGCGACCTTCCTAGTGCCGCATTCCACGCTCCGCCACCTGTCGTCGCATCTCTTCCTACTCCTTCGTACGAGACTATAGGAAATCACGCCGGAATATCGTAGACTCTAGTTGCCCCTGGGGGCTGTTCTGTCAACCGATGTGAAAGGACAGTCCCATGAAGGCGAGGCTTCTTTTCGCCGCGGCCATCCTCGGCGCTCTGCTCTTTGCGCTCTTGATGGCCGATGGCAGCGGCTGGGGGCCGTAAGTCACGGCCAAAGCGGCGGCGTCGCAGGGCGACGCCGCCGCTACCGCCGTCACCGCGCCTATAGTTGCTCCGATGCCCCGGACACCATCAACGCACGTGGATGACCCGCGCGCGGTCGGCGAGCGTGTGCGGTCTGCGCGGGAACAAGCCGGGTTGAGCCAGCGGCAGGTCGCCTTCGAGGGCTGCACTCCGGCCTACATCTCACGAATCGAAGCCGGCGCACGGATTCCCTCGTACCAAGTCCTGCGTGAGATCGGCCGCAGGGTGGGAGTCAGCGCCGAGTACCTCGCGACTGGCGGAAACGAGGCACCCGAGGAGGACCCCGTTTTCCAGGCTGAGCTAGCTGCTCGGCTTGGCGACACCGTCGCCGCAGAGAGAGGTTTCCAGGATGTGATCGACGGCGGCGGCAGGAGCGATCTTGTCGCTCGGGCTCAAGCCGGACTCGGACTGATGGTCTTCGAGGCCGGAGAGCACGAGCACGCGATCGAGATGTTGGAAGAAGCGCTTACCGGAACAGAAGCAGGAGTCGAGTCCGCCGTTGTCGCAGACCGACTCGGCCGCGCGTATGCGCTTACCGGGCGTTTCGAGGAAGCCCTGGCCCTCTTCAACCGCTATTTGGCGGCGGCGAAGGAGCGAAATGACCCGCTGGACACGATCCGCTTCTCTGTCCTTCTGGCGAACACGCAGATTGATCGCTGCGATTACGGTGCGGCCGAAACGGTGCTCAGCCTGATCCTCGATCAGGCGAAGAACGCCGCCGATCCGGCTTCCCGAGCCGGCATCTACTGGGCGCAGTCTCGGTTGCACCTATCGCAGAACCAGCCTGAACTCGCCGGCCGTTACGCGCGGATGGCGTTGGCGATATTGGAGCAGAGCGAGCATACTGTCTATATCGCAAACGCTCTCCTCCTCCTTGCGATGCTCGAAAACGATCAGGGCAACAGTGCGGAGGCGCTAGGGCTGGTCGAGGAAGCGGCACCGGTCATGCAAGCGTCGGGCAATCGCTACGACATCGGGCGGCTCGAGCTCGAGCGCGCTCGCGCCGAACTCGGTCTAGGAAACGCGCAAGAGGCGGCGAGTCGTGCACTTGGGAGCCTGCCCCTGTTGGCGGACACGAGTCCAATCAATGCGGGCCGTGGCTACTCGCTTGCGGCGTCGATATTCAAGGAACTTGGCGACCCGGCGAAAGCGCTCGAGCTGTATGAGCTCGCGGTCGAATCCTTTCCGGCCCTCGACAGGCACGCCGCCGAGGCGTATAGCGCAATGGCCGAGATCGCCGACGCGGCCGGTCGCAAAGACGATGCGCTCGAGTACTTCCGGCGCGCACTTGCCGCACGAACCGGGGTTCGCGCAGGAAGCTGACCTATTCGCTTGTGCGCTCGGCACCGCCGCGTCTGTCCACGCAGCCTTGTCTTGTCCGGTGATTGCCGCGAGTCGGGTGGTTGGCGTCTCGTCGATCTCTTCGGCGTCGCGGGACGACGGCGTGCGCGAGATCGTCAACCGCGGTATCCATCCCAGGTGACAAGGCCGCTCGTGCGCGAGGGTTGCGAGTGTGTTGGGCTGCGTCTGAGGTTTGCCCTCGGTCGTCGTTGGTGCTCTTTGCTTGCGTTCCGGTGATAGGTGACCGGTCGCGTGCTGCCACGCCCGTTCTGCCGCGTCAACCCCCGTCTCTGAGGTCAGCCGCCGTAGGCGGAGGGCGGAGGACTAGGCGAAGGATCGGGTAGGCCGAGGTTGATGATGTCGGTGAGGGTGTAAGTACCGGCGATGCGGCCGTCGAGTGTGGGTTGCCAGGTCGGGAAGACGCTGAGGTAGGAGAGCGGATCCGCATTGAGGAGCCCGATCAAGACCTCGGCGACGATCCGCCCGCCAACAGGGCCGAGCCCCGCGCTCGAGGCTTCGAGCTCGGCCTCCCGCAAGATGTAGAACCAGAGCGGCGCGTGGTCGGCGAGGTCGCTGCGAACGGCATCGTCGAGCGTGATGCCGTCGAATAGCTGCTCGTCCTCGAGTGGAGTGATGCCCATCGCGCGGGCGATGTCCTGGCCCGAAGGAAGGCCGAGCGCGCGGCCGCGGAGGAGGTTGCGGACGGCGAGGACCTGTGCTTCGGCTGGGTCGATGCCAGCGAAGATTTGCTCGGCTTGAGCCGTGCCGGCCGGAAGCGCGCCGAGAGGGTGGCCGAGTTCGTGGTCGATCTTGTAGCTCGGTTGAGGCAAATGGGCGTCGTTTGGCCCCGGAGCATCCTTGGTTGACGGCAGGAAGTACTTCCACTGGATACCCCAATTCGTTGGCAGCGGGCGGAATCCGTCGAGGTTGTTCGTCTCGGTCGCGCCGTCGCGCAGGAAGAGTGGGATACGGGCCGCGTTCTCAACGACCGGGAGTGGGATGAAGTCGTTGATCAGATAACTCGGACGTGCCATCGAATGCCCGTAACGGTAGGCGGCGACCGAGAACTCGACCGGCATGAACGGCTGCTTTTTGAAATGGTAGAAGAGCAATTTCGCAGCGTGTGTCGTCTGATCGCCGCCTGGCGCACGGTAAGTGGCGTCTCCGAGAATGTCGGCGATGACGTCCTCGCCGACGAGTCTGCGTAGGAAGTCGTGGATGACGACCCACTGGTAGTGCCAGCGCACCGTCAGCTGCGCGAGTTTGAACTGCTCGGAGGGCTGGAGTTCTGGATTCTCTTCGACGACCGTGTCGACGACGGCGTTGTGGAACTTGTAGAAGGCGATCTGCAGCTGGGAGATGATCAGGTTTTCGTCGTTGCGCGGATCGCCAATCAATGCGCGGCTGTTGGCAGCTCGCTGCAGATCGGGGCCTTTGACTGACGGCTCGGTAGAAACGTCTTTGCCGAAGGCAAGATGCAGCCCATCAGCGTCATAGAGGTACGGCTGGTCGGCCGGGCCGCGACCGTAGAGTGAGTCGAGGTCGAAACGCGGTGTGCGGAAGTCGACTAGCGCTTCGGGGTCGTTCTGCCGACCGAGGCTTGATACGGGATCGAAGGTGATGTCGTGGTCGACGAACTGGCCGAAATACGTGTAGCCGGCCGGCAACCGCAGTTCGCCGTCGAGCTGGCTCGTATTCTCGTCGCCGTCGTCTTCGCCAAGCGCTTTGTCGAGGCGGCCGGCCTCGAGCGCCTGGATCATGGCGTCGCCAAGGGCGACGAGCGACTCCGGCCGCTGTTGGTAGACCGGCAGGTGCGGGAACATGCGACCGAAGCGGCCGGTCGTCGTCGGCGACGAGGGCGTGGTCTGCAGCCCGCGAGGCAATACTCCGTGAGACGGTGGCATTGGCGGAGTCGTCGGCGGCATTAGGCTGGTACGAGCGGCTCGTTGCTTCGGAGAAGAAGCATGAGTCGACACTTTCACGGACGAGTATCTAAAGTCAAGCACCATTGACTATAGCCAACAATGGCGGGATGATCGCTGTGTGACGAAGCGAGCCAGAGTTTCGACTTCGCTTGGGATGGCGCGAGGTTTCGAGGTCACCCGAGCGGCATCGGTCTCCCCTACACACTCGATTGCACGGTGGCGCTCGCCGCAGCTGCTTCGTCGACGCGTGGGCGGCTCGGCAAGTCAGGCCTGGTGATGGTGGAGGGGCCGCTTGAGCACTTCGAAGCCGTCATCGTAGGCTCCGGCTTCGGGGGTTCTGTCACTGCCTATCGGCTCGCGGAAGCCGGGAAGCGCGTCTGCCTGCTCGAGCGCGGCAAGGACTATCCGCCCGGCTCCTTTCCGCGCAGCCCGCGCGGCATGTCGAAGAACTTTTGGGACCCGAGCGAGGGCTTGCAGGGGATGTTTGATCTCTGGTCGTTCAAGGGCATCGATGCCCTCGTCTCGAGCGGACTTGGCGGCGGCTCGCTGATCTATGCCAACGTCATGATCCGCAAGGACGAGCACTGGTTCGTCCACACCGACGGGGCCCCGGGAAACGAGTTCTGGCCGGTGACCCGCGCCGATCTTGAGCCGCATTACGACCGCGCTGAACAGATGCTCGCCGTGCAGCGCTATCCGTTTGGCTACTCCCCCTACTCCACAACCCCAAAGACCGTCGCCTTGAAGGACGCGGCTGAGCGTCTCGGCTACGACTGGGCGCTGCCGCACCTCGCCGTGACATTCGCCAACCAAGGGTCGAAGCCAGTGCCTGGGGAGCCGATCCGCGAGGAGCATCCGAACCTGCACGGACGCACGCGCTACACGTGCCGCCTGGTCGGCGAATGCAACGTCGGCTGCAATTTCGGAGCAAAAAACAGCCTCGACTACACCTACCTATCGGCGGCGAAACGGTTGAACGCCGAGTTGCGCACCCGCTGCGAGGTCCGCAGTTTCCGGCCCCGCAAAGGTGGTGGCTTCGAAGTCGACTATGTCCGGCACAGCCCTGAGACTGAGGGAGTCAAGACGGCGACAAAGTCGCTTCCGTTAGAGAGAGTCACCGCTGATCACCTGATCATCTCCGCCGGCACGCTCGGATCGACGTATCTCCTGCTGCGCAACCGCGATGTCTTTCCTGCCCTTCGTCAGTCGTCTGCGCTCGGCACGCACTTCAGCGGCAACGGTGACCTACTGACGTTCGCCATCCGTTGCAGTAAGGACGGGCGACCCGTCGTGATCGATCCCGGATACGGGCCGGTGATCACGAGCGCGATTCGCTTCGCCGACGCGCTTGACGGCAATGGCGAGAATCGGCGCGGCTTCTACATTGAGGACGCCGGCTATCCCGATTTCGCGAGCTGGATGCTGACGCTCGCCGACGAGCCGCGCGCCTTCTGGGCCGCTCGAAAGGTCTTAGGCCGTCTGATCCGGAAATGGTTGCAGCGCCGGCCGGACACAAATCTAAGCGACGAAGCCTCGGCCTTCTTCGGAGACTCAGCCCTTTCGGCCGGCCTTCTGCCGCTCCTTGGCATGGGGCGCGACGTCCCCGATGGCGTCATGTCGATCGCCAACGATCTGCTGGAGGTTGATTGGTCGAAGAGCGGCGCGTCGAAGGAGTACTTCGACTGCATCCGCGAACGCATGCAGTTAATCGCCCAGGATCTCGGCAGCCAGTTTCGCGACAACCCGATCTGGTGGCTGAACAAGGTCATTACCGTGCACGCCCTCGGCGGCTGCCCGATGGGTCGAAACGCGAGCGAGGGCGTCGTCGATCCGTGGGGTCGTGTCTTCGGCGTTCCCGGCTTGCACGTCGCCGACGGTTCGGTCATGCCGGGTCCAGTGGGGCCGAACCCGAGCCTGACGATCGCGGCCCTCTCCGACCGCTTTGCTGACGCGATCGTCGAGGGAAGACCCGAACCGTGAGCGGCCGGCCGCGGCGCGCACTGATTCTCGCCGGTGGAGGAATCAAGGTTGCTTTCCAGGCCGGAGCGCTTCAGGTCTGGCTCGACGAAGCCGGGCTCGAATTTGATCTCGCTGACGGCGCCAGCGGCGGCACATTCAATCTGGCCATGTGGGCGCAGGGGATGACTGGTACCCAGATCGCCGACAACTGGCGCAAGCTTCCCGCCGACGCCGGCGTCGACCCGAACTGGCACGAGTATCCGAAGCTCCTCATGGGCGAGTCACTCATGCGCCTGGACAAGTTCCGCGACAAGGTCTTCCCTCTCTGGGGCCTTGACTGGGAGACCATCCGGGCCTCGGAGCGTGAAGCAATATTCAACGTCTACAACTTTTCCCGGCACGAACTCGAGATCCTCGAGCCAGCACGGATGGACGCCGACTTCCTCGTCGCCTGCGTCTCGCTACCGATGTGGTTTCCGCCGGTTCGACGCGACGGCCAGATCTACATCGACTCGGTCTTCAACACCGATGCCAACCTCGAGGAAGCGATCCGCCGCGGCGCCGACGAGCTGTGGGTCATCTGGACGGTCAGCGAGCGCGGCGACTGGAACGACGGCTTCGTAAACCAGTACTTCCAAACAATCGAGGCGGCAGCCGTCGGCCGGTACAAGCAAGCGCTGCAGCGCATCGCCGATTCGAACGTCGCTCTCGCCGCCGGCGAGAACAGTGAATACGGCCGCCATATCGAGGTCAAGGAATTGCGCGACGAGGTGCCACTCCAGTACCTGATCAACTTCGGCTCGGACAGGCTGCACGAGGTGGTCAACCGCGGCGTCGACGCTGCCCGGCGCTGGTGCGCCGCGAACGGCATCGCGGTCGATACGTCGGCAGCACCTAGCGATGCCCCTGGCCCCTCGCTGCGCTTCACCGAAGAAATGAAGGGGTTCGTCGCTATCGGTGAGGCAGATTTCGATCGCGGCTACCGCATCGGTAAAGAGAAGGACTCGCGCCTTGCCGTCCGCTTGACCATCGAGATCGAGGGCGTCAATCGCTTCGTTCTCGATCCGAACCACTTGGCCTCAGTCAAGGGCCACGTCCAGAGCCCGGTGCTCGGCGGCCGCCTCGCGGTCGAGCAGGGCACATTCAACCTCTTCACCGACCAAGGAGACCCACGCGACAAGCACATGCTCTACCGGCTTTTCTTCGAGGACAGCAATGGCCGCGAGCTAACGCTCGCCGGCCACAAGGCAGTGCACGATGACCCCGGCCATGATCTCTACGCAGACACCACGATCCTCTTCACACGAGTTCTCGCCGGACGCGTCGAGGCGGCAGGCGATGAGGAAGCAGAAGTGATCGGCGCCGGGATCATCCGCATCCATCTCCTCGACTTCCTCCATCAGCTGACGACCTTCCGCACAGCGGGCGGCAGCGCGCCCGAGCGCATATCGGCATTGGGGCGGTTCGGCCAACTCTTCCTCGGCAGCCTCTGGGATGTCTATGCCTCGCGCGTCCTATCCTCAGGCCCGATCTAGATGGCTGCTCCCGTCAGCTCCTCGCGGCAGTCGGCGGCCGCCGCCGGTTGGGGCTGCATTAAGACCGGCTCCTTCCAGCGTTTGCTACCACGCGGCGACGTTCCGTTCTCCTGGGTCAACCCGGTGCCGCTTTGGCGTTCACGGAACGACAAGCTCGCCCGCCTACTCGGCGACCCCGTCAATGACCTACGCCGGGAATGGATCGAGCAGCTTGGCGGCTCGCAACAGAACTTCACCGTCGAGAGCTACGCCGACCGCGACAAAGTTTCGGCGATCATCCTTGGCGACACCGGCGAGGGTGATGGCTCGCAATACGCGGTCGTCCCCGGCTTGCTGCGGGAGAGCGCCGGCAGCGACTTCATGTTCATCATCAGCGACATCATCTACCCCGCCGGCGGGATCGACGAGTACGAGAACAAGTTCTATCGCCCCTACAAGGATTACCCGCAGCCGATCTACGCTATTCCCGGCAATCACGATTGGTACGACGATCTAACCGGCTTCATGTTCCATTTCTGTGGCCTGCGCCGGGCGGCGCGTGGTCTGCCGGGCAGCCCAGGCTGGAAGTCGGCGCTTAGGCGCTTGCTATGGCGCCGAGCGCCTAAGGGCCACGAGAAGGCAATCGCCCGCATGCGTCAGATGCGGGCGCAGCCGAGCCAACAGGCCCGTCAGCCAGGCCCTTACTTCGCCCTCGCCGCCGGCCCGATTGTTCTTGTCGGGATCGACACCGGCATCACAGGTGGTATCGATCGCGACCAAGGCGAATGGCTGCGCCGGATCTCAAACTCGCCAAGGCCGAAGATTCTTCTTACCGGAAAGCCGTTGCGCGTCAACGGTCAGCTGCACCCTGGAGAGATCGAGGGTGGAGGAACAGTTGACGAGATTGTGCAGGCGCCCGAGAACAACTACATCGCCGCCATCGGCGGCGATGTCCACAACTACCAGCGCTACCCGGCCCGGCTCGAAGACGGTCGCACGATCCAGTACATCGTCAGCGGCGGTGGCGGCGCTTTCATGAATGAGACACACAAGATCCCGAACATCGACCGCAGCGGTCTCAACGGTGTCAGCGAAGCTGAGTTTCGTTGCTATCCGCTCCGCGGCGACTCGCTCTCAATCTTCAGTCGCAACTACGGACGCCTGTTCGCCCTCGGAACCATTGGCAAGTGGCTCGGTCTTCAGCGGCTACTCCTGCCCCTGCTCTTCATCCCACCCGACGAAGCAGCGGCGCTCATGGCCGAGCGGCTCGGGCTCACCCCAGTCCGTTCGACAGCGGCGTCAGCGCCGATCAGCTCTCGCGCACGCCGCGTCGCAGCATGGCTCCTTCCGCTTCCAGGCCAGGTGCACGGCCTGCTCCAGCCCTTCTATACCGAGCTCCTCGACTGGAACGACGCACCGATGTTCAAGAACTTTCTTCGGCTCGACGCGAATGCCGACGAGATTGTGATCACCTGCTACATCGCTTCGGGCTGCCTTGAGCAAGAACAGGCGCCGCCGATCGAAGATGCGATTCGAGCAAATCGTGGGGGAGCGGGGTCGTGGACATGGGAAGTTCTCCCGACCTCCTTCTCTGCGGCAACCGGTTTGGGCGTCGTTCAGCCGAGAGGAGAACGTAGATGAAGGAACATCCCGTGGCGGTCATTGCGACTGCACTGACTCCTCCGGCTTAAAGACCAGCGACTGGAATCGTTTCAATCCAATCACCCGGCAGGAAAGGGGTTTCGCGTGCCCCACGTCACGTTGCAAAACAAGGTATGGATCGTCGTGGCAGCAGCTTGCCTCGTTGGAGCCACCTTTGCCGCTTGCTGGTTTGCGTTCGGGACGGGACACACAGGCAATGCCAGTGGTGCGACAAGCTTTGATGTATCACCTGAGGGTGCGCCGGACGTGTTTCTCTACCTGAATAAGGGCCGTGTCTCCTCCTATCTCGCACAGTTCCAAGGCGGTAGAGCAAAACTCGAGACGTTGTCCCGGCAAGCCGCGAGGAGCGAAAACGCGTCGATTGCGTCAAACGGAATCGGCGTTGGCGCGACGGCTAGCGAACAATCCACTGCTCAGCTGTCGCTGACGGTCACCGACCAAGCGGCGTTCAGAAATCTCCTCGGCCGTCTGCAGAACCACGACGGAACTGTCTCCCTCCAGCGTAAGCACCTCACGCAATGTCCCAAGAAGACCGCGAACTGGAAGAAGCAGCACCGCGAGTCCTCAACAGTGTTCTTCTACGCGGTCGACATGTCCCCCCGTGACCGCGACAAGTCTTCGCGTGATCACAGGGTCAGGTGCCAGTTTGCACCTGTCGGCGCTGGGTCGTTCGTGCAGTTGACTAGTTGCCAGCTTGCTATCCCGCGGTATGCCCAGGCGGAGCGAGTCTGGCGTGCGGCGCAGGGCCGGATCAACATCAAGAGCGTTCTCGTAACGGGCCCAAATCAGACAACTCTGGAGCAGAAAGCCGCCTACCGGGCGTTCCAGGACAGGCAAAACGCTCAACTCTCGCCACATGTCCCGTATCCCATTGGGCCGAGGCCCCCGAACGTCACGATCTCGCCAAGAAAGCTTCAGCAAGCGCGGTCTGAGATGAATCACATCGTGAGCCGTGTCGGACCAAATCCGCGCGTTCCCGTCAGCTCGTGCAGCCCGGGAGGATATGACCCAAACGTGCCGGACTTGCTGATGCCAATCGGGCTCGCAGAACTCACCTCAAGTCCAGCCGCGCTCCATGGGTATGTCACAGTGGTCGGGAAGGTCATGCTCGTGCTACACGGTGAGAGGAGCGACTACGTAGACGTTGCGTCCCTCCAGCAATGGTCAAAAGCCCCCCTCTGGACGTCAGGAAAGTGGGGAGGATCGGACTTGCGGGACGCCGCCACTGTGCTGGGACCCGGATACGTGATTCAGCCGATCGCGATCTACAAGTAGCTCGCTTTCGACGGCTGATAGCCTCGCCGCGCCGTCCGCGCCCCGGATCGGGGGACATGTTCCGCTACAAACTCCGTTCCTCCGACGGGGACGATCTCGGTAGGCGACCTACGCGGTGATGATCAAGCCGGTGAGGAGATCCCCGGCACCGGCGGTCAGCGACTCCGCGCTCTCGCCGTCGTTCCGTTCGAGGAGGACGAGTCGCCGTTCGTCGGCTCTTACAGTGAGCGGTGGTGGCACAATCGCCATCGCCATCGGCACGGGCTTACTCATGCTGCTCAGCCTTCTGAGCCTGGTAGCGGGGTGGCGTGCTATTCGGCGTGCTGGCTGCTGAGCCTCACACCCTGTCAGCGGGGCGAACGTCACGGCGCTAGTGACGGGAGAGTGGTTTGCGCGAGTGCTCGTACATGTTCCCTGACGGGGCGCTCTACGATGTGGCATCGGGTTGCCGAAGTTCCATATCGAGATCGTCAAGCAGGGGTGGATCACGTCAGACGATCCGGGCTACGACGCGGCTGCTCGGGATCTTTGCAGCCATGGCGATATACGCCTGATCATCGGCGGCCAGACGGTGGCGGCCGGTGAGGGGCAGCGCCAGTACGGCATTAGCGAAGCCGCACTCAGTCTCCTTCGTACGTTGGAGTCCGACACACTCGACCAGTCTGACAAGCCGTTTGCAGATCGCCTAATCCCGCACGGCTGCGGCGCGATCCTGATGATGGGCTGTCCAATCGGGATCGACTGGACAGTTCGGCATGTCAACGAAGGCGTGCATATCAGCGACGTTGTCCGTTACGACGTGACAAACGAAGCCGAGGCAATGCGGTATTCGGGACTTGAGGTTGAGATGTCTCTCGACGAGTACCGCGACGAGATAACAGCGTTCGCGCAGCGAGCGAAGGAGCCCTTCGACGGGATCGCGAAGTCGTACTACGACGACCTGGATCGAGAGGACTACCTGCGCTTCTGGGAGGAGTACGATCGTCTGCTCGAAAAGGCCGTGGGAGCGTCAAGCTAGAGGGTTCTCGGCTGGGCCAGTGTTCCGGAATGACCCCTGAGCGACGGCTAGTCGGGCTGACGCCGGAGCCGCGGGGAGCCGCCGCCATGGACCTCGCTGTGCGGGTAGTCCATTACCCAGATGCTCCCGTCCTTCGGATCGCGGTACGTCGTCGTCCACGCCACGACATCGACCGCTACCTCTTCAAGCTGGGCCTCGGCGAAGCGCTTGGCAGCGTTTCCATGCACTTCACCGGTCGCTCTGGGGTCAGCCATAGGCGGACGCTATCGACGCCGAGCGGAGGTCCGCTGGGCTGGGCCAGTGTTCCGGAATGACCCCTGACGTGCCTAATGTGTTGATCGATGGATCAGCCGCTGCGGATTCTGAGCGTGGTGGCCGAGGGCCAGGGTCTGTACGACGCGCGGCGCATCGATCTGATCCACTCGGAACGAGGCGGCACGGCCGAGGGCACGGTGCTCCAGGAGCTTGAACGCCTGTGCGAGCGGGGGTTGGTAGAGCGGCATGCTGACGAACGCTCTTTCGGAGATCGGTGGGCGATCACGCCTGAGGGCGAACGGGCGCTCGTTGACGCACCCTGACCTGCTCGCTGTATTCCATGGCTAGTTGCTGGGCCAGCCTCGGGCGAGAGCGCGCTCCGCTGAGCCAGTGTTCCGGAATGGCCCCTGAGCGTCTGCAAGGGCTAGCGTCGCATCGCGATTATCAGTTGCAATCACCACCTGATGGTGAGAGGGTTCGTGGCGTAAGGGCGTGAGACAGGGGAGCCGGATCGTCGTGAAGCGGGTTTGGGCAGTCGCATGCGGATTCACCCTAAGTGCGCTCGTCTTTGCTGCAACCGCCGCCGCTGCCGAGCCCTACAAAGAAAGGGATTCCGTAAGGCCGGTCGTGCTGACCAACGCGTGCAGCTTCCCCGTTCTGCTCCAACCGACCGCGCCGGACGTGCTCAACTTCTTCCTCTTCAGCAACGGCGAAATCTTCGCGACCGGACCAGAAGTCTCGACCGCGACGAATCTTGACTCCGGCAAGTCGATCAGGATCAACATCTCCGGCACGTTCTCGCTTGTGACCCACCGCGATGGCTCCGCCACCCTCACCTTCACTGGCCCTACGCTGCTGGAAGGCGGCGTGATTAACGATGGTCGGAGCGTGTTCCAGTTCGACGCAGGCGGGAAACTCGCCTCCAGTTCCGTCGTGGGAAGACAGACGGACCTGTGCGCTGAGCTCTCTCAGCCCTAACTCCGGGGTCGCAGCTCTCGCCTGGGCCAGTGGTCCGGAATGACACCTGAGACTAGGCTCAGGCGATGGATCTCGCCGACTGGCGTATGTGGTGGAAGCGGCATGGGGCGCAAGAGTTGCGGCGCATCCTCATGGAGGCGTGGGACCCGATCAGCGTCCGTGGGATTCCCGAGGCGGCGGACGAGTACGACGGGTACCTCGGCCCGCTCGCATCCCGCCTCCGTGAGGGAGCCTCAGCAGAAGCGGTGGCCGAGTACCTGACCGAGGTCGAGGAGGACCGGATGGGCTTTGGGGAATCTGCCGCCGCGCGCGAACGGAATCAGCGGTTGGCTGCTCGGCTCCTCACCTGGTACGGCCAGGAGATGACCGCCGGGGCCGAGTAACCTCGCCTGGGCCAGTGCTCCGGAATGACCCCTGAGCCGTGGCGCTACGCTCGACAGATGGATACGTACCGTCAGAAGTTGGAGGAGCAGATCGTTGCGGAGTTGCGGCAGTGGCTCGACGCGATCGAAGAGCGCTACGGTCCAGCCTACGCGGTGGAGAGCTTCGCCTTTGTCGGAGGCGTCGGCTTCACTCCGGACGGCGAGGAGCCGGAGAGTGATGAATCGTTCGGGTGGAACTCGGTGAGCTACCGCTTCTCGGATTCGCGACCCTGGGTTCAGGTGGGCCTCTTACGGAAGGCGCTTCTGATGGCTGAGGCAGACGAGGACTAGTCCCTCAGGCGAGCTTCCGTCGCCTGGGCCAGCGTTCACGAATGGCCCCTGAGGGTCGGCCATGATGTGCCGGTGCAGCCCCCGCCGGAAACGCTCGATGGCGCTCGCGTCTTGCAGTTCGCCAGCCTGGCCCGATCACAGCCGACCGGCAAGACACGGCACGTGGTCGCCGGTGTCGAGGTCAGCAGCTTCGGCGCGCTCGCCATACCAGCTACGACGAGGACTCGGATGGCGTCTACCTGTTCTACTGCGATCGCAGCTGGCAGGTCATCACCGACACCTGGCATGAAGACGTCGCTGCAGCGGTGGCGCAAGCGAACTTCGAGTTTGGGCTACTGCAGTTCAACGAGGTGTAGTCGGCTGGGCCAGTGTTCCGTAATGATCCCTGAGCGGACACTACGATCCGACCGTGCGAGCTGAGCTACGGGGTCTGGATTCCGCCGACGCGCCTGACGGGCTGGAGTCGTTCCAGCCTGACGATCCCGAAGTGTTCGCGCTCGCTGTTGGCGCGAGCATCGGCCCCGTCGGCGAACAGGGAGCCGAACTCTTCTACTTCCATGTCTGCTCCCCGCGCTGGATCGAGGCGAATCCGCCGCCCAAGGGGTTCGAGTTCACGCGCGGCTATCTCGTCCTCATGCGATGGGATCACAAGATCGTGGAGCGTGCGATCAACGACCTCTGCCTCCACACTGAGGGCGCAGATTGGCAAGAGGTCGCGATGAAGCTCTCTCGCTTCGGACATTGGGAGTTCGAGGACTACCGGGGCTGAGGCTGCTCGCCTGGCCGAGCGTCCTCTCACCTGACGGCGATCAAGGAGTCCGACCGGTCCAGGACTTCTTGGCAGCGGCGGGGCGTACTGGTGGTGATGGGTTTGACGCTGTTCTCTGCCGTGCTTGCTTCCGCTCTGTTGCCCTCGCATGGTTGCAGAGCAGCCTTGCCGCGCGGACCGGCGGTGCCTGCCCCGATCATCGTGCAGACGAGTTGCGGCTGGTTTGGGTTAAAGCGGGGCGGGCGAGTGACGCGCTTGCCTCGTAGCCCGGTCGGGTTCGGCCGGGGCGGTGCCGCCGAGGACGGCAGCAGACACTACGGAGCGGATCTCGTGATCCGCCGGACGCATCCTGGCCGGTTCATCGTTTTGCGGCTTCGGCGGACGGATGCGGGGCGGCTCATGCGCACCGTGATCTGGCGTTCGCATGACAACTACTACAACACCGGAGCCGAGAGCGTCTTCGGCCCTCACCTGTTCGCGTTCGCCGCCTATTACCGGGGGATGTATCTCACTGATCTACGTCGGCGTGAGCGGCTCGTCTTGCGCGGGCGGGGTCTGTACCCGATTGGTTTCAGCGGCGGCGGCGATCTAATGGTTGCGGGTTCTGGCCATCCAATCGCCGTCGTCGCTCCTGACGGGACTGTTCTTCGCCGCTATTCCTACCGCCCGCGCATGGGGTTCGCTTGGGACTACCGCACTTACACGCTCTACTTTGTCCGGCCCGACGGGATGCTCGCCGCCGCCCACGGTGCCCACCTACGCCTCATTCGTCGCTTGCGGGGGATTGAGGGCGAGATCGGGTTCACGCTGCCAGGGCTACTCGTCTTCAACGGTCCGCGCAGCATCGCGATCACCAGCCTCGCCGGGAAGCTCGTCGCCAGAGATGAATGGCCCCGGACAGCGGTCGATAACTACGACTCCGGTCTCAGCGTCGCGCCGAACGGTCGCACCTTCGTCTTCCGGTTATCGAACGCGCATCCCGGCGCGAGCCACGGAGAAGCCGTCGTCTACGTTCTCCGCGCAGGACAATCGCACGCCCGCGCGATCTATCGGCACAGGCTCGGCCCAAGCGGCTGCGCTGTCGGCGCAGGCATGGAATGGCGCGGGCGTTACCTCCTCTACAGTTCCGCCGACGGCCAGCAGGCTGTCCTTGATACCCGCAGCGGTCGGCAGCTCAGCCTCATGCCCCTTCTCCGCCGAATCCCGCAGCGCGGCCGGTCTCAGACCTACAACGTCTTCTGGCGAAGCGATTTCGCGCACGCGTAAGGCCGACTTTCGCGCACGCGGGTTGGCCGCTAAAGGAATGGTCTCGTTCTAGCCTCTTCTCTGTAGTGGATGAGACGGTCGCTGCGATCGAACGTCTCTACCGGGAGCGCTACACCCGCTTCCGGAACGGCGTTGCGCCTATAACTGGCAGCTACGAGGCGGCCCACGACGCCGTGCAGGAGGGCTTTGCACGAGCGTTGCGGGCGAGCAGTCAATACTCGGGCCGCGGATCACTGGACGGATGGGTCTGGCGCATCGTCTTGCGCACGGCGCTTGAGCAGCAGCGCGATGAGGAGCTTCCGCTTGACGCGCTAGATCCCATATTCATCGAGCCCGAGAGAGACCTTGCACTGACAGCTGCGGTGCGGTCGTTGCCACCGCGACGACGGCTAATCGTCTTCCTGCGCTACTTCGCCGACCTGCCATACCAGACGATTGCAGAAGCGCTGGAGATTGATGAAGGAACGGTCGCCGCGACATTGGCGCAGGCCAGGCAAGCGCTCTCCGCAACCTTGGACGAAGAGGGAGTCCGACCATGACCGAGACGATTGATCAGCTGATTCAGGCGCGCTTCGAGGCCGTCGCAAACCCGATCAACGACGGCGACTGGGATGACGTGCTCGCACGTTCGCGGAATGGCGAGTCACTCGCCTCTCGGCCTTCGATCGAGCGCAGGCATCGCAGGCGGCAGGTGCCGGCCCGTGTCGCGCTAGTCACCGCTGTGGTCGCCCTCCTCGCGGTGGTGACGGCTGTCGCATTCGGGTGGCCGCAGACGATCATTGACTTCTTCACTTCGCCTCCGGCGCCTGCGAAGGTCAAGAACTTCTTCGGCGCGCAGAACGTCTCCGCCCCGACCGGGATGAACCCCCAGGCGATCCCCGGCCAGACGCGAAGAATCGCTACCGCGTCGTTCGATGCAGACCACTTTCGCCCTACGCACCCGACGATCCACACGCTCTACGTCGCACCGACGAAGGAAGGCGGCTTCTGTTGGCTATGGACGAAGGCCAGCGCCGGGTGCCTCCCTGCGGCGGGTGCGTCAAGAAGCAAGGGGGAGGGGCCGCTCAGCCTCACCTGGTTCAGCAACGACTATCCCCTCATCACTCTCGGCTGGGTTCGCACCAATTCAGCAAAGGCGGTCGAGGCTCGCTTTGCCGACGGCACGACCGAGACGATCCCCGTTACCTGGATCTCGGCTCCGATCAACGCAGGCTTCCTCACCTACACCGTTCCGCCCGCACATCGGAATCGCTCCGACGCCCTCAAATCGGTCGTCGCCCTGGACGGAAACGGCAACGTGGTCGGCAGCCAAGACTTCCACCTGACCAGGCCGCTCGATCAGGACATGCCGCAGACGCTCCCGGACGGAACGAAGGTCTCGCTTTCGCGGCGCGCGCAAGCCGCCCGCGCTCGCAAGGTCATCAGCTTCGGCGCGACGGACGGCTCCATGGTTTATCTCTGGGCGATGCCGCGCACCGGCGGCGGAAACTGTTACCTCTTCAACCAGGGTCAGGGCTGCGAGATTCCCCGCTTCGTGAAGCAAGAACCGGTGTTCAACGGTGGTCTCTCCGGCGCAGCGACACGGATCCTCTTGTTCGGACACGCGAAGCCGCAGGTCGCCACGGTCGAGCTGCGCTACCAGAACGGCGAAAACGAACGACTGACGCCGATCGAGGGCTTCGTCCTCACCGAGATCATGCCCGCGCACTACAAGCGCGGCACCCGAATCGTTGCCGCCGTCGCCCTTAATGCGAGCGGAAAGGCGATCTACACCGAGCGGTTCCGGCCGCAGGAGACAGGCTTCTATCCGTGCAAGAAACCGATCAACCGAGGTTACGGCGTGAAGACGTGCCCATGACCCGTATAGCCCGCTAAACAAACTGGCACCGCCGCTGCATCGTTTATGTGATGGCGCGAGCCAAGTCCCTCACCGGCGAGCTTGAAACCCTCTACCGGCGTCGCTACCGACGCTTTCTACGTATAGCGACGGCGATCATCGGCGACGAGGCGAGCGGGCATGACGCGGTGCAGGAGGGGTTCGCGCAGGCCCTGCGCGAACAGGGCTCGTATCGCGGCGAGGGCCCGCTTGAGGCATGGGTGTGGCGGATGGTCGTGAACGCCGCTCTAGCCGCTCATCGCCGTGCGGCGGCTCGGCGCGAAGCCGCCGAAGCGGTCGAGGACGCGAACACGAACGGTCAGGCCGTGGACGAGTCAGGTGTTCGCGCCTGGATCGCGGCGTTACCGGAGCGGCAGCGCCTGGCCGTTTATCTGCGCTACTACGCCGACCTCGATTACCGCGCAATCGCTCTGGTGCTCGGTGTCGAGGTGGGGACAGTGTCGGCGACGCTTAGCTCAGCCCATCAAGCGCTTCGCCGTTCGTTGGAGGAGGTTGAGCGATGATCGATGTCGAGCCACTGATCATCTCCGAGCTGGAGCGGATGCTCCCGCTCCCTAACGGCGGTCGCGCGGACTGGAGTGATGCGTTGCGCCGCGCCGGTCTCATGAGTGCTCGTCGGCGCTGGCGGCCGGTGCTCATTGCGGCGGTGGGCGCGGCCGCGCTTGTCGGTGTGGGTGTGGCGATCGCGGCTAGCTTCGGAGTGTTCCACGGCATTAGCGCAGCCCAGCATCCGCGCACGGCGGCTGACCAGCTCGACCCCTCGGTCGTAGTCTCGATCATCGCGAACAACAAGCGCGAGAGGCGGTTCTTTCATGGCCGCGGCCTACTGCAGCCTGAGACCTCGCGCCTGGTCAGGAAGTTCCCAAATGGGATGCGCGCCTTTGCTGTTGCCGCGACGGGGGGCGAACTCTGCGTGGTGATCGAACGATTGCCTCGGCTCGCCAGCAATATGAAGCGTGGGGGTTGGACAGACGGATGTGGCTCACCGCTCACGCAGAAGCTGACCACCACGCTTGAGAGCTTCCGGGCGTTCAAGGGGCCACACGGCGAATCGCCCGCTCTTAGCTGGGGCATCACTTTCGACGACGTCGCCGCCATCTCGTTCCCGGCAAATCACCACCAGACAGTGACCGTCCCGGTCAAACACAATGTCTGGGTCTATTTGGGCAAAGCCTCGGCAACCGTCCGCGGGTTCACGGTCCACTTCAAGGACGGGCACACGCAGACGATCCCCTGACCTCGGCGAAAAGCAGCGAGATGTGTGCCCCGATGCTGCACTGATCGCCAAGTGTGAGTCTCCGTCGCGCGATCCAGTGTTCCGGAGCGACCCTGAGCCACGGGAAGCCGGGAACCCGTTGGCTTCGAGCGGGAAACTAGTGGAATGGGGTGCTCTTTCGATGAGGTTTTCGCAGCCGAGTTCGCATCGCTGCACGGCTTCATCGCCAGACGCCTTGGCCGCTCGATGGCGGACGATCTGACGGCTGAGACGTTCGCCATTGCCTACCGGCGCTGGGGAGACCTTGACCCCTCACGCCCCGTAAGGCCCTGGCTCTTCGGGATTGCGTCCAACCTCCTCCGGCATCAGTGGCGCAAGGAGCGCCGCATGCTCCGGGCTTACGCACGCACCGGGGCCGATCCCGTGCTGGTGCAAGAGGACAGCTCTCTCGATCGGCTCGATGCTCAAGCGGAGCGAGCCGCTCTAGCGGCGGCACTAGCCGGGTTACGACACGAGGAGCGCGAGGTTCTGCTTCTTCATGCTTGGGCCGGGCTGAGCGACCGCGAGATCGCGGAGTCCCTCTCGCTGCCAGTCGGAACAGCGAAGTCGCGACTCAGCCGCGCTCGGGAGCACCTGCGGAACCAGCTCGGCCCTACCGGGCAAGTAGAGGTAGAGACGCTGAAGAGGGCTGAGAAGCAACGATGAAGACCGACGACCTACAACTTCTCCGTCAGTTCAGGGAAGAGATCCCGGCACCCGTCCAGGAGACCCGTCGCAGGATCTACGAATACGCGACGAGCAAGCCAGAGACCAGGCTTCGCGCTCGTCGATGGAAGCTTCCGTCTGTCGCTGTAGCCGCTGCCCTTGCCGCCCCCGTCATCGCGGTCTTGCTTATCTCACCCTGGTCTGGAAGCGGCGGTCTCGTCCAGCGCGCACTCGCCGCCGTCGGCACGGGGCCGGTGCTCCACGTCGTCACCGAGCAGCCCGAGCCGCTCGGCTGGTATCAGCCCGTCTCACTTCCGAGTGGCAAGCCGATTCAGGTCACACAGCGGCAGGAAATCTGGTTCGACCAGAGCCGCGACCTGAAGAAGACGGTCACGACGCTGAACGGCGTCGTCTATGAGCAGCTCCTCGAAATACCGCAGGGCGGCTTCACGCCTGGCGGCCCCGTCTATACCTGCGCCTGGATCGCCGCCCATCCGATCGAGGCAACTAAGGCACGGGTGAGCTGCAGCGCGAACGGCCAGAACGGAACCAAGCCCCACAAAGTGCCGGAGCAGCCGCCGTCACTTGACCTCGCCCTCGCAGGCTTCATCGACCACTATCAGTCAGCCCTCGCCTCGGGCGAAGCAACCAAGACCGGGACTGGACAGGTCGATGGGCACGACGTGCTCTGGCTGCGGATCAACGCCCAGAGCAAGGGCGGATATCCGGCAGAGGAAGTCGCGATCGATGCCTCGACCTACGCACCGGTTCTCGTCCGCACAACAGGCTCGCAACCGGTGCAGTTCAAGGTGACCCAGATCGATACCGAAGCCTACGACCCGTCGCTCTTCACGCGACCGGCACGCGAATACCCGCCAACGAGTGGCTCGGCGCGGGAAACCTCGCCGATCGACGCTGCCCAGGCTCCGGCCCTGCTCGGCGGCAAGGCGCTCTGGCTAGGACAGACCTGGAACGGCTACCAGCTAATCAAGGTCGAGCAGCAGCAACTCAACGCCGGCTACGCCCCACAGTCCGGCAAGAAGGACACGCACTCGGTCGGCGTCGTCTTCACCTACGCGCCGCCCGGCGGCTCCGCTACGAGCACGAGTGTCCTCCAGATCAGGGAAGCGACACAGTGCGAGGATGGATGGGGAATGCACTGCGCCCTACTTGGCCCGACCGAAGGCGTGCTACTCCTCGATGGGCCATTCTTCTCCAGCTTCACTGTGCGTGACAGTCTCTACATCGCGATCAGCCAGAACGGCGCAAGCAGCGACCCCGTCGCGGTAGCGAACGCTCTACAGTCGGTCGCTGACCGAGCGAAGTGACACACCACTGTTCCAGCCCGCGCTCGGCTGGGCCAGTGTTCCGGAATGACCCTGAGGCTCGATGTGCCGGGCCGACTCTTAGTCGCTCAGAACTCCAGAACTCTTCCCTGTATCGTGAACACTCCGAGCACGACCGTGACGTAGGTGAGGTGTGAGTGCCCGACCGTCGCGGTCACTTTCCAGCAGCCTTCGCTCGGGAAGTCGATCCCGCTCGCCTGGAAGCCAGTCCGGCCATATCCGGCTGGGACGGAGGTTCGGTTCACGTGTCCGGGCTTGTCGATCCGCGTTGCAGTGATCCTGAGTCTCCCTCGGCCGTAGCGGTACCAGCCCACTTTTACTGGAAACGAGCCGTCGGCCGTGAGGTCGCGCTTGTTAACAAGGGTTACGCCGAAGGGCGAAAGTTCGACGGAGATTTGACCTTGCCTGTAACCCCACTTTCTGGACGGACCGAGCGGTGACTCGGGAGCGTGGTTCGGGAGGGTTACGGGGCAGGAGGCGTAGGGCTGACTGCTACCGCGAGAGCCGGTCGTGGCTGCGTAGGCCAGGCCAGCCGCTGCCGCCTCCTGCGACACTTCAAGGCTCCACGTCTACAGACTCGGGCCGGACTGAGGGGCCGTCAAGCTGCAGGCCACTGAGTTGGGCCAGTGTTCCGGAATGACCCCTGAGCGTCTCTAGGCTGTCGCCGGATGGAAGATCTCGGAGTTGAGCGCGTTCATGGTCGCCCGATCAGACTCCTTCAGCTTGCCGAGTGGGCGTGGGAAGAGCCAACGCGGGCGGGACAATTCACGCTACTCGTTGCGGCGACCGCACTAGTTGACGACGCGCCGCTGGTTCGACGGTTCGCTGCGGACGCTGTCGCCTCAGGCTGCGCCTATGTCTGCACCTGGGGCCAAGGCTGCGAGCATGTCCACCACCTGTTTGATGAAGCGAGCATCGGCGCAGACCGCTTCGTCATGTCAACGTCGCACGCAGACGAGTCGTTGGCTGAGGCGCTCTACTTCGCGCTGGTGGACGCCTTGCCCGAAGAGGTCTCCGATTCGACCGCATCAGCAGCGATCCTGGCCGTGGAGCAACCCTGGATCCCGGAGGTGCGACGCCTCGTCAGCGATCAAGAGGAACTTGCGCGGTTGTGGGTAGCCGAAGGGGAGTAACGTCGCCTGGCCAGTGTTCCGGAGTGACCCCCGTGCGGGCTAGGGGGTTGCCGGGGTGGTGGCGGAGGTGGAGTTGACGACGCCGGAGGCGACGTAGGCGGTCGATTCGACCACGGTTCCGGGAGGAAATGGGATGTTTCTCGTCCTGTGGACGACGACCCATTGTGTGGCGAGCAGAGCCGAGGTATGTGGATCGAAGATCAGTTCGCTGCTGAGGTCTTTCGAGGCGCGACCTTGGGGTTGGGGTAGGCCGTAGGCGACAGCGGTGCCGGGGCGGCCGAGCGGATCGTGGGTAGGCCCGATCAACTGGACGCCGGGCAACTGTGAGGCAATCGTGTAGAGGGCTGAGCGGACGGCTGGTGGCGCGTAGCTGTAGCTGAGGAGGTTCTCGATTTTCAGGAAGGTGTCGGCGTTTCCGGGAGGTGTGGGGTCCCCGAGTTTTCGGTGCTCGATCAACCGCTTCAGCTTCGCCGGATCAGTCGGCATCTTGCTCAGGTCAACGTAGGGGTTACCTCCCGGATCGACGGTCGAGTCGGAGCTGTGGCCGTTGAGGATGTCTTGCTGGTTTCTGAGAGTGCGGTAGAAGTAGGCAGCGTCGGCGTGCGTTGCGAACCGCAGGTGTCCCTCGACTTCGCGGAGGCGGCCGCTGCCGTCGGGAGCGGTCCACGTCTCGCGCGTGACCGGCTGGAAGGCCCAGTCCGCGCGAATACCGGGGAGGCTGGTCGGGACGATGGTCGCGTCGAAGCCTTCGGTCTTCGTGTAGACGAACTGGCCAGGGCGGGGTGCGTTCTCCGGTTGGTTTGCAGCGGTGCGCGCCGCGCGAAGCAAGACGACGGCAGCGAGTCGAGGCCCTCCCTGCTCGCTGGTGTTGGTGCGGGGAAGACGGTGGATGTAGCGCCCGGCTGAACTCAGTCCGCCGCCGTTGCCGGGAAGAAGCACCGTGAACGTGATCGCCACGACGGCGGCGGCTGCGAGAGCTATCGCGGCGACCTGCCAGCGGCGGCGCTTCAGGGGTAGCGAGGCCGGAAAGTGCTTCGCGAGGCGTGGCCGCTTTGGCTCGCGGACGATCTCGGCGAGGAGGTGCTGTTTGCGGGCTTCGAGGTGGCCGGTCGGCAAATCACGGAGCGGCGGGATCAAAAGGGTGTCGGTCATCGTCGCGTCTCCTGCAAAGTCGTGTCTTCACCCTGGTTATGTCCGACGCCCGGATCGAGTTCCTGGAGGTGCGTGCGAGCGCGCGAGAGCCGGGAGCGCACTGTGCCGACTGGGATCCGGAGCGCAATCGCGGCGTCCTCGTAGCTCACTTCCATCCAGGCGCAGAGCGCGAACACGTCCCGCTCGCGCTGGGGAAGCTTCGCGAGCACGGTGAGTACCTGCTGCATCTGTTGCTCATCGTCGAGCCGTTCGACGGCTTGTGCGGCGAAGTCGGGGGTCGGGTCGAGCGTCGGCATCCGCTTCAGGACCGCTGCGTAACGGCGTTCGGAGCGCCCCTGGTTGCGGAGGACGTTCGTCGCGATCCCGTACAGAACCGGGCTTGAGAAACAAGCCTTCCTAATTTGGGACCTCCAGAAAATGCTCCATACCCGCGCCTGCGGCAGGCACGGGCTCACGGATTGTCCTACGGCGGCGAGCCACGCCACCGAAGGCCAGCGGTGACCGCGCGCCCGAGCCTGTCCGCCACCTCTTCGGCTGTGCCTGAAGCCGATAGGACGTAGAGCGGGCAATCGCAAAGGCTGGCGTACCGGGCCACGATCGACAACTGCACCGTCTCCGCAGGTGCGATCTCCGATGCAGCAATCGCAGTCCGGCCCTCGCTGCCCCCGTGACGCAGGATTCGTTCCTCGGCACCGGCGGCGGACAGATGTGCGATCACTTCGTATCCGAACGCAGCGAGACGCTCCGCGGTGTCAGGCGTCGCCCGTAGCCCTTCGGTAGCAGGGGTCACCGCGTGCGAATCGATCAATACCACCCGGGTTGGTTCGTCGCGAATCCGATGCGCCAGCATGGTCGTCGCGTTCTCAATGGCAGCACGACTCACGGTTCTGGTCGCATTGCCGCGAAACGCCTCGAGGCTCTCGTCGGAGGCGATGACCTCGCGAAGGGTCTCGCCGAAGCTCAAGCGGACGTACTCATCAGGACGTGCCTCGACCAGATTCTTGACGGCGGTCGTCTTGCCAATGCCCGGAAGCCCCGAGACGTAGACGGCCGCGCTCATTCGGAGATGCCAGGGGAGGGTGCGCCGCGGAAGGGCTGCATGACATTAGACATCGGCCTCATTACAATACGACGGACTTTCGGGAGCCGCGCGGTCCTCGCGCGCGGTCAAGGGGCAGATGGCTGACAACGAGATCGATCTTCGCGCTGCAATCAACGCCGTGTCGGACGTGGTGCAGAACCGCCCACGCCCGCTCCGCGAGTTCGACCAGATCTACATGAAGACGGCGGACATGGTGCTCCAGAGCGAGTTCGTGGCTAGCTGGGCCGATGGCCAGAAGCTCGCGTTCATTGGCGACGGTGATGCCATCAGCGTCTGCGTCTCGTACCTGCACCACCGCGGAATCCTCCCGTACGGACCGTCGGAGATCGTCGTGTTCGACTTTGATCAGCGAATCTGTAATGCGGTCGAACGGTTCGCCGACAAGGAGCGGCTCGAGACGCTGCGATCTTCTCTCTACAACGTGCTGGACGTCTTTCCGGAGGCCGGAGCGTTCGATCGGTTCTATACGAACCCGCCGTGGGGAGCGTCGAACGACGGCGAGAGCGTGAAGGTGTTCATGCAACGTGGTATGGAGGCGACGGGGTATCAGGGCCAAGGCATGGTCGTCGTGGCTGATGACCCCGATCTCGATTGGCCGAGGCGCGTCCTCGCGCGGCTACAGGGCGCCGCGCTTGCCGCCGGGTTCTTCGTCCAGCGCATGCCGACCCACGTCCATAGCTACCACCTCGACGACAACCCCGGCCTTCGATCGTGCAATGTGATCGTTAAGGCGATCGCGGACGATCCGCGTCCAGTGAAGAGCGAGGAGATCCGAGATCCTGATCGCCTCGCACACTTCTACGGACGGAATCTGGTCCCCCGCGTCCGATACGTTCGCGAACAGCCACGCCTCGATTACGGTAAGGCGCACGAAAGCGAGTATGAGTTCGAGCTGCTAGAGGAGTAGCGATGACCGAGATCGTCGTGCCCGGTGCCGGCCTCGTGTACATGAAGGTCGGGACGCACGCGAATGAGCCTTTCGACCAGATCTTTGAGCGCAAGCGCAAGGAGATCGAGGACGAGGGGTTCGCATTTTGGGGCTACGGCGGCAACACCTGTCATCCGCTCTCGATGGTCCAGCCGTTCGCGCAGGGCATCCACGAGCAGGGTGGGATTATCCGTCTTGTGATGCAGCCGATGACCTCGCGCCACTTCACTGTTAGCGCGCGCGCTGAGGAATATTCGGCGGACGCTCTGAACTGGACGGCCGTGCCGCGCGGCATCAACGTTCTCGGGTCCCGCTACGCCCTGAAGGTTTCGAACCTGCGCGAGGAGGCATTCGAGCTCCCGCTGTCCCAGACACGCGTGGCGATCGGGCCGACCACCGGTCGCCGCGGTGACCGCTACATCAAGGGGCACGTCGACAAGGCATGCCTCGAAGTCACGGATGCCGTTCCGGAAGAAGACGAGACTGCAGTTGCGATCCAGCTCGTCGCAGATCTCGTTGAGCCGTACGCGGTGTTCGTGCGCTAGCAGCTACGCGACGAGTAACGTGGGCGCGCTCATCCGCAGGGCCTCGATGTAACTGCGTAGACAGGCGGCGACGTCGGACTTCGACGGTGACGAGCCGCCCAGGCAGCCGAAGCAGATGCTGAGAGTCTTGTCGACGCTTGCATCTGCACAGACGCGGGAGCCGAGCGCGGTGGAGACCGCGTCGTCGACTACGGCTGCGGCGACGAGTTGCTCGAGACAGCGGATCTTGCCAGTGAGCTTCTCTAGCCAGGGCGCCAGCGCGCGCAACTTCTCAAGGCTTTTGATCGCTCGCTTGTCGCCAGTGGTTAGCAATGCCAGACCACGCAGCGCGACCACGGCACAGAGTTGAGACTCACCGGTATCGAGTGGCAGCGCCATACGTTGCGCTTCGCGCTCGAGCTCATTCGCGAGATCGAGTTCGTCCGATGTCGGTTCGAGTGCGGACGCGGCCTCGAACAGGGCGGCCGCGCGGTCTTCGATCGATGGATCGTCTTCGGTGAGCTTGCCGCGGCGAATCCGATCACGAATCACGTACTTCGCGGCGCCGAGTACGCCGATCGACTCCAACGCAGACCAAAACATGGCGGTGCAGTCAAGGCGGAGCGCCTTGAGCACGATGTCGTTATCGACCGCCTCGCTAGTTGGGACGTCACCGCCAGCGTCTGTCATAAGGACTTGTTCGCGCCAAACACCGCATCGAGATAGCGCGCCGCCTCTTCTGGAATCAGATCAAGATCGAGCGAGCGTCGCGCGACACCATTGACGTCAACCCATACAGGTCGGGCCTCGCCGTAGAGAACCTTGAGCGCGCCGGTCGCCACCTCCCAGTTGTTGGTCGCGTAGCCAAAGAGTTGAGCCACTACACCGGGCTCGACGTGCCGCTCAGCCGAGGTCTCCGCCGCCGCGTGAGCGAGCCGCGTCGCGTTCGCGCGAGCACCTTCGACCATGACTTGGGGGCGTGGATCACCGGTGAGGAGCTCGAGGGCGAACGCGTCCGCTTGCCGCTCCTCATCGTCGTCGCCGGGTGTGATCCCGACCGCAGGGTCGCTGAGGTCGATGATCATCCGATCGGTGGTCAGGTGGCCCAGAACCAGGTGGCCCAGCTCGTGCGCGACGTAGAAGGCGATCGCCGGCGGATAGCTCGCGTCCTTAGCGAGGAGGATCGCGCTTCGAGTGGTCACCGCTGCGGCCATCGCCGCCATGCGTTTGCGCGGCCACGGGAAGATGCGTAGGTAGGCGACCGGAATCCCGACGGTCCAGCAGAGGGCGAGCAGGTCACCGAGGTCCACGTACGGCCGCCCAGCGGCGAGGATCCTGTCGCGCAGTTCGGCGGCTGAGGTTGTTGGGAGTGCTGGGCCTTCCGGAGTCGCGCTAACGAGAACCGTGGCGACGGACCGCCCAAACGACGTGATGCCGGCGAGTTCGAGTTCGCCCTCGTTTGCGATGTGCTTGAACCGCGCTTCTGCTCGCCAGAGGAAGCGCGGTGCATTCCCGCCCATGAGCGACGCGGGCTCGAGGCCCAATCCGCGAGCGACGGTGAAGGCGAGCTCTGCGCGTGCCGACGGCGATGAGTCAGCGTCGTCGCTCCACCACGATGGCCAGACCGCGGCAATGGCCGAGTCTGCAAGGCCAAGCTCGCGAAGCTCTCGTCTCAGATCGGACCCGTGGCGCGGAGTGGTCATCGTCCCGACCCCATCTTCGGCCATAGCGCCGACGAAGCTGAAATGAGGGCTGCGAGCGCTGCGTCGTGTTCCGGTGTGCCGTCCCAGACCTTGGAGACAGCAGAAGCGACGGTCACCGGCGGAGCCGCATGTTCGCGAATGAAATGCATGAGCTTCCGGTGCGCTCGCGTATTGCGTGCCGGCGTCCGCTCGAGCGCGCGCGAGACCGTCGATTGACTAACCCCAGCCCTTTCCGCGAGCTCGTTCTGCGTGCAGCCCTCCGTGTCGAGGAACGCGTGAACTTCCGCCATGTCGTCCGCCGGATGCAATAGATTCAACAGTATGCAGCAGACGGATCTGCCGACCTTGTTCTGCTGGACGCGATTCGGGACGGAGGCCGGCGAGCTGATCGGGTCGATCCTCCAACGCAAGGAGATTGAGCGGCTCGCCAATGGCGGGGTCTTCTACTGGGGCGTGGGCAACTCCGTCGCACCAGGGATCGCGTCGCTCCTCCAGCGTGTGGCAAGGCCGAAACTGCTCTTCAGCCCGATCAAGAGCAGGCCGCGTTCGGAGGATGTAGCTCCCCAACGGATCGTTCGCTGGCGAGAGGCGATCACGATCGCTGGCGACCGGATCACCCTCCCCGACACCGTCTGCGTCACGAGCCGCCAGTCGCGGTCGCACTACGCGCTGGTCTGCTCATCCACTGAGCCCCTACAGGTCGCAACCTTCGGGCGACTGCACGTCAGCGAGCTTCGAAACCTCGAGAGCGGAAAGCCGCTCGGCTCATCACAGGTCACCGCGGTCGTCACGCATCGGTCCGACTCTGGTGCACACCGCGATGGCGGGTACGTAATCGCGCTACGCGCGTTCCTGGTCGAGCCTTACTTCGTGCGTCTTGCCACGCCTTGTGTCGAGGTGCCGATCGAGTTCGCCCGACGCGCCGCCTGAGCCTGTAGTTCTTCGCGGTCCTCCCAGCAACTGCTCCGGGCGCCTTCGACCTCCTTCCCGTGGAAGAGGTCACGTCGCGCGCGCGAAAGCTCCTTAAACGGCTCCATACTCACCGCACGCACGACGAAGAGCAAGTCGTCCTGAACGAGAAAGCGCCGACGTGCGGCGCTTTTGCAGAGCCCTCTGACGGACTCGAACCGTCGACCCCCTCCTTACCATGCATAGGCGGTCGCAACCGGTCGTAACCGCGGCAACGGTTTCGGCTTGTTTGAGCCTCTTTCCGAAGCCTCCGCATTGCCACCAGTTGCCGACGGTTGCCTCCGCTTGGCTCCATAAACGCTCCTCTCTCGCGGGATCAAGGCGCGCTCGTATCGTTGAGCGAAACCCTGCCAGCAGCTATGACCGGTCGCGCTGGCGCCAGAGGTCGCCCACCTGGCACTCCTCGTCATCTACCGCGCCGTCATGTGGATCTTCGTCGTTGCCGTAGTCCAGCATTGGACGCGGCTGGATGCTCGCGGTCGATGGCCGTTTGGGGAGGGGCTATGCATGGGTGCTCGGTCCTGACGACTGCAGCGATGGCTGCGCGCCCGCCCGGAGGTTGGCGGCGGGATCACCTGCGAACGACGAATGGGGGCGGCTCGGTGGAATGAGCGGCCGAGGTCGGTGACCGGGATTCGTGGAACGTCATACCGGCTCGCGCCGTAATCCGTTCATGGCCGGTTCGCTCCGAGGCCGACCGCGGCGGATGCCGTTGCAGGTTCGGCTGCCCCTAAGTGTCGTCGTCGGCTTCGTCTTGGCTGCCGGGGCTATTGTGGTGCCGAGCTCCGAAGCACGGCGAGAGGATCCCGCTTCCTCGCCTGCCGAAGCGGACGTGTCGGCTCGGATCGCGAGCTACCTCGCCGAAGAGACGGCGAAGAAGCGGTTCTCGGGCACAGCGCTTGTCGCAGTCGGCGGAAAGGTCGTCCTCCAGCGGTCGTACGGGATGGCCGACCGCACTCGGCGCGTTGCGAATACACCCAGCACCCGTTACCGGATCAACTGGTACATCAGACGCTGGCTTGCGGTCGCGTTGCTTCAACTCGAAGAGCGCCGCCGCGTCTCGCTCGACGCGCCCGCATGCCGCTTCGTCGATGGCTGCCGGCGCCTCGGACGATCATTCACGCTGGCAGACGTCCTCGACTACCGCGCCACGCTGGAAGTCCCCCCGTTACGCAGCCCGACTGATTTGCGCGGCTGGGCGATGTGGGCTCGCACTCGGGGCTTGCTGGTGGCGGCCGCCGAGCCGGAGTTCGTCATCGACGACGACCTGCTTCTTGCTGCAGCCGTCGAGCGGTCTGCCGCAATGCCTTGGCTGCGCTACCTGCGGCTGAACGTCTTCCGGAGAGCGAAGATGCACGCCACCGCTATTGCGTCGGGACGGTTGCGGGCGCGTGGCTACATCGGACGCCCCGACGGCACGTTCAGGCGCGCGCTTGCCCCGAAGCGATTCGTTCAGCCGGATATCTACGGACTTGCTACGACTGCACACGACCTTTGGCTGTTCGATCGGGCCCTTTGGGAAGCGAAGATCGTCCAGCGCAAGACTTTGAACCGCCTACTGCTGCGGCCATTCGGCTGGAAGTACGGCTGGCTGATCGGCCGAGAGAACGGGCTGCTCGCCGCATCGGGGACGGCGCACGGCGACCCCGGCTGGTACGCGCTCGCGGTTCGATACCCGACGAAGCGGCTGTCGATCATCTTGCTCGCGAACGAAGGGCCGGCCACGACCCTCACTGCGCCCGGCGCCGCGCTCGGCGACCTTGAATCCGGAATCTCATCAATCGCTCTGAAAAGGCCCTGCCACACGCCGCCGCGGTCGGCGGCGGTCGACCCTGGAATCCTGGCTGCCTACGCCGGCAGCTATGACGGGAAGCGGATCTACGGGACGGACGCGATCAATCCGCCGCCGCCCGAACTGGATCTGACGGCATCTGTGGTCGCCCGACGACTAGTGGTTCAGTGGGACCCGAGGCAGAACGCCCGCTTCGGCAATTTCTTCTCGTCGGGTCCGTTGATTCCGCTGTCGTCGATGAAATTCGCGAGCGAGCGCGACCCGGATCTTCGATTTGCGTTCTCTCGTGACGGTGACGCGCTCAAGCTGCTCGTGACCCACGTCTGCTTTCCTGGCGTCATCGTCCGCCTTCTCCGAGTCTCGCATTCGTCATAAGCTGGTTCTGGAAACTGCCGCAGGCGGCAATCTCCTTGGTCGGGGCGTCCGCGATCGCAAGGGCTACCAGTGCCTTTCCGGTCTTTTAGAGCCTCTGCCGGACTCGAACCGTCGAACTCCTCCTTACCATCAAATCCCTATAGCGGCCGCGAGAAGCCTATGCAACGGTTTTTGCTTGTTTCTCCCGTTTCGGCGCAGGCCTATCTTCGGTGGGCTTCGGTGGGCTTCGACCGCTCCGCTCCACACAACTGCTCCACACGAGAGCGCCGCTTGGTTTGCAATTCGGAAAACGCGGTGGTCGAAAAGACGGTCCGCTCGGGCGAGAGGACGCTCGCGCACGCCACCAGTTAGAGAGCCGGTCGTGGGGGCTTGACCGCCCGGCGTCCGGACGGTGTTAATGCCGACGGATCAGATCGTCGGGCGGAAAAGAAAGCCCGCTGGGAACTCCTACCGGCTCAGCGGACCCGTAACGTGAAGTGAGCGAGGTTTCCGATCGTGTTCTCTGGCACCGCGCGCGTGACGGGGACGGCGCGGCGTTCGGGATCTTGTTCGAGCGCCATGGGGGTCGGATCTACAACTACTGCTTCCGGCGCACGGCCGACTGGGCGCTCGCCGAGGATCTGACCTCCGCCACCTTTCTGCTCGCCTGGAGGAGCCACGGCCGCGAGTCGTTGCAGGCCGAGAGTGCGTTGCCGCTGCTCTACGGAATCGCAACCAATGTGCTGCGTAATCAGCGCCGCTCGCTGAAGCGTGGTCACGAGGCGTTCGGTCGCCTGCCGCTCGCAGATGTCGAGGAACCCGACTTCGCCGAGGAAGCGGCGACACGACTCGACGACCAGGCGGCGACGCGGCAGTTGCTGGCCCTCTTCTCTCAGTTGCCGCGGCGTGAGCAAGACGTGGTCGCGCTCTGCGACTGGAGCGGCCTGTCCTACGAGGATGCGGCGGTCGCATTCGGCATCCCGATCGGGACGGTCCGGTCGCGGCTGGCGCGCGGCCGGCGCCGGCTGCGGGAACTCGCCACCGCCAGCGGACCCGAAGAGGACGTCAACGTCGTCCCGAGCATCGAGGTGAACAAGCAATGAGCATCCGTTTGACCCCTCCCCCTGAGCGTGACTTCCCGGCGCGACGGCTCCAACAGCGAAAGGAGCAACTCGTGTCGCAAATCCAAACAGAGCATCAGCGGCAGCAGTGGCCGCTGCGCCGCCGCTGGCCACTTTCGCTTGGCGCTGCCGCCGCCGTTGCTGCCATGGCGATCGCGGTCACGGCGGTTCTTCCCGCCGGTGACAAGGGCGGGCCGAGCCCGGCGGCCGCGGCCGTGCTGCTCCACGCCGCCCGTGCCGCTGCGAGCCGACCGGTCGCCGCCCCACCGGCTCCCGGCCAGTTCGTCTACACCAAGAGTGAAGGCGTCGTGGAGAACACCAGCGTTCCGAACGGCGGCCAGGCGTTCAACTTCCTAAAGCGCGTGACTCGCGAGGCCTGGATCGGCCCCGACGGAAGTGGCCGGATCCACCAAGTCGAGGGCTCCCCACGCTTCGTGACCAGCGCCGATCGGGCCGCCTGGGTTGCTGCGGGCAAGCCCGACCTCAACGACGGCAGCGGGGACATGAACACCACCTTCGGGCCGGGCGGACTTCACTACCTCGACCTGAGCAAGCTCCCGACCGACCCGGCCCAGCTCAAGCAGCTGATCGAGAAGCGCACGATCGAAGGCGGACCGCCCGGAGACGGCGAGACGTTCACGATCATCGGCGACCTCCTGCGCGAGACCTACGCGCCACCGGCCGTGCGCTCAGCCCTCTATACGATCGCCGCAGAGCTGCCCGGGATACAGCTAATCGGCGCCACCCACGACCAGCTCGGCCGCCCCGGCACCGCGGTCGCCTACGTCTCGCACGGACTCAGCCACGAACTGATCTTCGATCCGCAGACGTCGGCCCTCATCGGCGAGCAGACCGTCCTCGCCGACCCCTCGCAGGCGAACTACCCGTTCCCTGCCGGAACCGTGCTGGACTGGACCTCCTACCTCCGCTCCGGTGTCGTCGACTTGACCACGGCCACGCCATAGCTCTCCTCGTAAGGCCGGTGTCCCTTCCCGTAGCCCACGCCGAAGGCGCCGACTCGGCGCCTTCGGCCGTTGAAAGATCCAACCGGGACGATCCGAGTTCGTCTACTAGACGAAGGCGGCCTGCAGGTCGAGCATCGGGGCGTGGAGCTTCCCGTTGTTTGCCAGATCGATATCTAGACAGGCGACGCGTCGCAGATGTGTCTTGACTTCGGTGCGGACAATCAAGAGGGCACTCAACTCTCGCGCCTTGTCCGCGAGCGCCTCGAGGTCGGCCTAGGGCGTCTCGAGGATTCGGTGAAGCAGGATGATCCGTCGAGGCGAGGTTGCCGCGGCCGGGAACGCGCCAGCCGAAGCGAACGTGCAAAGTCGCTCGTACTGATGAGCTGTGGCCAGGTGAGCCACCCCGGCGAGCATCTGAATCAGCGCCGTGAACGGATCCTTGTCGGTACGGATCTTCAGCTCGGCGACGATCGGCGTCCGATCGTCACAGCTCGCAAGGGAGGCGTCGACGAAGATGCCGCTACGCCATGACCCTCCCGACGGTTCTTTACGCCGGAGTGGGAACGTTCGTCGCCCAGGAGCTGCTTAGGATCGAGCCGATCGAGATTACTGGCGGCCATTTCGCGATGCTCGAAGATCCGGAGGCGCTCGCGGACTGCTGGAACGTTTGACTGATCCTTTGGCCTCGAGCCGTTGAACCTACTGGCTCGCCTTGCGTTGGCCGCGGAACGACCTTTGGCGCCGCGGCGTAGATAACTGCGATGCCCCTACTGGTGCGACTCTTCATAGTTATCTCGGCAGTACTGGTCCTGTTTGCGACAGCCGTGGCGTCCTTGCTCCTGCTGCCTCGATCCTGGAAGCGATCCGTTGTTTACATCCCGATGCTCCTCTGGCTCCCATTTGCTGCTTTTGCCTTCGCGCGTGACGACGGCTTCGAGGAGGTCGTTGCCGTTTGCGCAATCGCGTTGTTTTCACTCCTTGCCGTAGTCGAGCACCGTTCGCCAGGCCTTTTGCGTCGATGTCGTGCTCCGACGGCCAACGAGCGCTTGGCGGAGCTTCGCCTCAGACTTCGCCGTCGAGCCGAAGTCGAGTCTGCATTGCAGCACGGGGCCACAGATCCGCGCGATCAAACTCGACCGTGACGACAATCGCGATCCGAATGCACAGTTGCCCTTTCGAGCCGGGAGATCGCGTACTCGCTCCAGCCGACGTGGCCGGCGCCTTAGCACTCGGGACCGTGATGGCCCGTCGGCAGTACCAGAGCAGTTCCTTGGGCTGCAACCAAACGCACGTTTAGCTGCGGGTCGAATACGACGAGATCGTGCTCGGTACCAAGTGGGTCATGAGCGAGTCCTGTCGGTCGCTCGACGAGGACTGACCCAAGCGGTGCTCCACAAACGCCTGGGCCAGGGCTTCGGGATGACCCTTAGCGTCAGGTCGGCTCACATTGTGACTGAGCACGACGGGGCGAACATCGACTCCCATGGGACATCCCGATGTCGTGCTCGCTGTGCAGCGACACCGCATCGGTCCAGACCATTTCTTCCCACGCCCGCGTCACGACGAGGCAGTGAGGCGCAAGACACCTGCATAGTCGGTGTGTACGCGTTTGCCGCCGCGAAGAAACGGCTCGGAAAGCGTGACAGCGAGCTGTGGGGTGAGCTTCTCGCCGGTGTGGCGCGTTGTCCACCTCGACCGTGCCGCCGTTCGAATCAGCGACGGCCGCAGCGAGCGCGAACTCTCCGATCCGGATGCGCTTCATCTGGTCAACTCCTTGTTCGGGGTTTTCTGGAGGATGCGGGTACGACCTGAGGCGCGGGTAGGAGTCTTCTCAGGATCGGCTCAGGTTTGCCGGGCCGCCGACATCAACGAGTTATGCCCGCGTCAGTGCGTTCGGTTCAATGAGCGGAGCGCATCGGACTCCTCACGTGCGGTCGTGAGCAGCCACGATCCCACCCGAGCGAGTGGTTGCCAAGTAGCGATGAGGCGCCCCATCACGATCAGTATCCAAGACTTGCCGTGGGGAGCCCGGCTCTCGTTGCGTCCAAGACCTGTCTTGCAGCCCGCTCGGACTGCGTCCTCATCGGCCGACCTTGATGATCGCATCGACATCGCGTTCGACCGGCCTGTCCGCCTTGGCTGGTGCGAGTGGCAGTCCGCGGAGGCCGGAACCCCTGCAGCCCCAAAGCAGCGTCTCGGGAGCTGCGCCGACCGAGGTGCCGCGGATATCGGCCATCCTCGGCCTTGCCCAGGAGGCAATCAATTCGTCGGCAGTCGAATCAGCAGTCGGACAGACGTTCATCGCCCAGACAATGAAGAGGCTTCCCGGATGCCGCCGCTCGATGCGTCGAGCCGCTGAGTCAAAGCCATACCCGGCTGGATTCGCGGGCCGTCGGCGCCGATCGAGTTTCTCGGGTCCAGCCAGGAGAAGTGCTTTCTCATGTCGCCGAAAAATGTTCCTTTCGACCACTTCTGCGACGACACGATCAAGGCGGTCCCCCCAAACGAGGCAGCGCTGCCCTTGTTTGCAGCGGAACACAGCTGGCGCCCAAGGGTGCGCGAGAAGGATTCGGATCCGCTCCGCGGCGGGAAGCCGCCGATTCAGCTTTCGCGCCTGAACGAAGAGATTCGGCCGGGGAATCGGTGGCCCTGCACGCGCCCAAACGTGCGAGACGGCGGCGAAAGAGACGTTGTCGCCGTTCACATACCGATCGATGAGACCCTGGTATCGCGGGGCGCAGCAGTCATAGACAAGCACGCGCGCGTGAGCCCTGAACTTAGAGTCGCGAATGAGCGACACGAGCGTCCGGTTCATCGCCGGCGTCCGTGGGTCGGTAATTGCTACGAGGCGATGCCCCGCAAACGCACGCTCGATCCCGGCAGCAAGGGAGATCGGCATCGGATCTGGGGCCGATCGGCGCCCTTCGGCCGTTGCAGCCGAAATAAGGACGAGCGTCGCGAGGGCGATCGAGATGAGTCGGCGAAGGGCGCGGCTCACGGCATCACAGGTACACGGCTGACTCGGACTATTGCCAAGCGGCCTGAGCGCGTTACTAGACGAATCTGAGATCGCGCCATCGTTCACACCGTTTCCTACTTACCGAACGGCTCGGAGGTTCCGCCGGCAAGGCGCCGAGGCCCGGCTCCCGGCAAATCTGCGCAAACAATCGCACGCCTCGGGGACGGCGACTGGCGAGTCGGTGAGCTCTAGGTCGGCGACGATCTCGGTTCGCACCGGTAAGAAGCGGGCAGATTCGCACCTACCTCCTTCCGTTCTTCGGGTCGGTTTGCCTCCAAGCGGTATCCGATGAAGGCTTGTGCCGTGCGATGCAGGAACGGCGGCACGACGAAGATCTTTCGCTGCCGGACGGTCTGGGCGAGGCAAAGCTGAAGATCATCGAGTGGACGAAGCCCGTTGAAAGGGGCAATCGTGCTTTGCGACGCCGGCGGGTTCGCTCTCAGCGAGGCTTCGACCGGGCTCCACGCAGCCCGTTTCAATCGTCGCGGTTACCGCACGGCCAGCGATCGACGGCGGAGACACCAAGACCAAGAAGTTGTCGCTGGGTCTCCTCCGCGAGTCGGTCGGGGACCTGAGCGCGCGCTGCGACGTTCATCGACGATTTACTCGAGTTCCCCGAGGACAAGCGAGCCGAGCAATGGGCGCGGACGACGCTTACGGCTTGGTGCTTCCGTTGGCCGTGCTCGCCTTTTCCTTCCGGGGCTCCGCCGCGGCGAGACTTGCTGACTCGCAGCGTGACGCTCTCCGCAAGAAGCACACGTTCAGCGCGGTGGCGGGCTGACGCTGCAATCCGTGCTGCCTTCGGGCTTCCCGACCTCGTGTGTCGCCGGTGATCCCTGTCTGCCGCTCCCGGTCGCGCCTCCTCGGATCCGGCTTGGCGACTCTCGTCGTCGGGCGTCGGCGACTCTTGGCCGCTGACGATTGCTACGGCTTCGTCCGCTGACACGTGGAACAGTCCGAGTCAGAGGCCGGTGCCCCGACTTGATGGCCAAGGCGCGCGCAGCCGGTCGAGCTCCGCGAGACGCTCCTCGATTTGAGGCCCCGGGAACCCGACGACGGGACGCCTCGTATAACGGTCCGATGAGATGTATGCAACCTTGATGGCTAGGCGACGGTCGTTCCGGTGACGGCGGTCGACATCCTGCCCGCCCCGTCGATTCCCGACGACGAACTTGCCGCCAAGAGCGCGGTGCGCATCTCAACAGGCGCATGAGACGAGACGCTCCTTTCGCCGAGAAGACGGGGTCGCGTGGCGGGCCATATGGACGATGAAGGGCGCGAGGCGGCGCGCCTGATAGAGGGATTCTGGGGACGCGCTGCTTTGTTGGTCTGCTGCTGCCTAGGCCTTTCTCTGGCGGTGATCGTAAGCGCGAGTGCCCTAGCCAGTGGTTCGAAGTCATGGTTGTGGGTGGGCAAGAACGTCGACGTATCGAGGGCTGCGCTGCCACAGAGCGAGGTTCGGGTGGTAGCGGACCCCAGCAATCCGCGTGTTCTGCTCGCCGGCTCGAACTCGGAGGGCGAAGGATCGATGCGGACGTATGGTTCGCTCGACGGCGGCCGGAGCTGGTCCAGCCGAGCGCTACCGACGCCCGCACCGGATTCGAGTGGGTTGTGCTTTGCGGATCCGGCTGTGGCTATTGACCGTCAGGAGCATCAGTATTTCTTGTTCGTTCGGGCTGATCCCTGTTCGACGCCCGAATCCGCGTTACTCCTTGCTCGTCGCGGGTCGCCTACATCTCCCTGGGTGATCTCGCAGAAGCCGGTCGTGGCACCCCTTCCTGGAGGCTCCTTCGACGACAATCCTTGGCTGGCGGTCGATACGGCGCCGACGAGCCCGTATCGGGATCGGCTTTACTTGGCCTGGTTCCGCTACGACCCGCGCGGCGAGGTTGGTTTGCTGTTCGCCTCGAGTGAGGACGGGGGGCGCATTGGTCGGATCCGGTGCGGGTGAACGACAGCGGAGACAACGACGGCTACCCCAGCATCTCCGTCGCCCCCGACGGCACACTCTACGTCGCCTGGGACGATTTCGGCGATGGCCTGATTAAGGTCGATCGCTCCAGCGACGGCGGCCGCAGCTTCGGAAGCGACCGGGCGATCCGCGTGCGCGTCCGCGACTCTCGTCGTTGTCCGAACGGCGTGCCAATTCCGGCGCAGCTCCTCCGTTGCGTTCGCACAGACCCCACTGTCCTCGCCAGCGCCGACCGCGTTTACGTCACGTACGCCGACGTGGCGCAGAACCACTCCCAGGACGTACGGATAGTGGCCTTCAGCCCTGATCTCGAGCTATCCGCGAGGTCTTCGCGCCGGATAGGAGCCCCAGAGCGGGTTCGAGCCGACCAGTTCTGGCCAACGGCTGCGATCGACTCCAAGGGGCGACTCTGGCTTTGCTTCTACGACACGCGCGGCGACCGTATTCGTCGGCACACCCGATTCTCGTGTACGTCCTCTAGGGACGGCCGGTCCTGGCTGCCCGTCACGAGAGTTGCGTCAGTCGCCTCAGACGAGGCGCGCCATTCCGCCGATAGCAGCGAGTACGGTGACTACGAAGGTTTGGCCCTGGCCGCGGGAATAGTCCATCCAATGTGGACCGATGCCCGACAACTAGACCGACGCGGCGAGGAAATTTTCACCGCGCGTCTGAGACTACGCGCTGCCGCTTCATCGGTCTCCAGGGCGCAGGTCAGCACCGTGCCAGCTGGCCCCCATTAGCGCCTGCGCGGCGTATTGCTTCTACTGCTGGGTCTCGCCGTCGCCCCTGCCATAGGGGAAAGTGCGGGCGCTCGCTCCGCGGTCTGCCGGGAGCCTGGCTTGCCTTCCACGCGGCGCCCACCACCCGGTTCGTGAGCCTGTCTGGAAATGGTTTCCAGGCAGCGATGACGGCCGTTCGACCGCGCTTGCCTTGAGACAAATACGCGTTGTTTATCCGGTATGTGGAGCAAACCCCGATCTCGCGGGTTGGTGACATCCGGTGGGCGGCTGGCGTATACAGGTAGAGATGAACGGATCGCTGCCGCCAGGCTCGGCGTGCTGTGTGCTGTGTTCTGGTGAGCTGCTACAGCTCGCAACGGCGGCGGGTGCACGTAGGGTCCGGCGGCATCCCTCGAAAGATCGCGGCTGAGGATGCCGTCGCTCGCAGGCCTCCGCAGCGCCAACGGGTAGCAGCGTATGCTCGCAGTCGTCCATTTAGGCAAGCGAGGAGACGAAATGGCGCGGCCACGGCGCACGACAACTTCAAAGAAGCGAGTAGCGGCCAGCAGCGGCGAGTTCAAATGTCCCGAATGCGGCAAGGCATTCAGCCGCGCCGCTTCACTCGGCGCGCACCGCAACCGGGCTCACGGCGTTTCCGGCACGAGCAGTCGACGCCCCAGAAACGCGGCATCCGCGATTGCAGCTCCCAACGGAACCCGCCGTCGTCGCGGATCCACCGGGCGGCGCCCGAGCAGCGCGGCGGCAATCCCGGGTCCGCGCGGCGGTCAGCGGGCCGGCGGATCCAGCATTAGTCGCGACCAACTATTGCAAACGCTCTTCCCTAACGGCGTACCGCCTCGCGAAGATGTGATCAGACGAATCGGCAGCTGGCTTGACGAAGCCGAACAACTGGTAAAGCTCTAGCAACCGTCAGCCGCAGAATCGGGATAGCGTTGCCCGAGGAAAGTCCGGAGGCGCTTGGTCGCACCGCGGTTCCGCGAGTGTTACGGGGCTGCCGAGGACAGACATTCGGCTCCGATCACCGAGAGGCGTTGCGGGTTTGTGCCATCGAGGTTGGACAACACGATCCCGTTCCCGGCGTAGGCGAGCCGATTGCTCGTCAACCAGGCTGGCCAGGCACCATCCCATTCTCCGCCGCCGAGCGGCCGCTGGTTGGAGCCGTCTGGGTCCATCAGCCAAACGCGCCAGCGTCCGTCTCGATCGGTCTGAAAGGCGATCGTCTCACCGTCTGGCGACCAGGCCGGCCCAAAATCTGTCCCTGGGTCGTTGGTGAGTTGCCTCAGGCCTTTGCCGTCGATCCCGATCGTGTAGATGTTGTAGGTGGTCGAGTCTCGTGCGGCGGCAAACACGAGCCGTTGGCCGTCCGGTGACCAATCCGGGTACTCGCCGGGGCCGCTGCCGATCCGGTGTTTCCCGCGCCCGTCGGCGCGCATGGCCCAGATGCTCGGTTCGCCGGTCCCGCGGGATGAGGAGTAGGCGATCTGGCGTCCGTTCGGTGACCAAGCGGGCGACCAGTTGTCGTCGTACGCTGCGTGTGTCAGTTTCCGCTTTTTCGTGCCGTTGGCGCGCATCAGCCAGATGTCAGCAGCATCACTTTGCGGGTCCGGGTTACGCCGGTAGACGACGAGCCTGCCGCTCGGCGAGAGATCTGGGTCCCACTCCTTCCGGCGTCCCGCTGTCAGCCGCGCGATTCGTCCCGTGCGAAGGTTGGCGACGAAGATGTCGTCCGAGCGGGCTCCGTCTTCGCGTGAGAAGACGATCCGGTCAACGCTCGATCCGCTCTGTGTCGCCTCTCCTGCAATTGAGATGACCCTGCCTGCGCCCGCTACGGGATAGAGGAGTGCGACGACTAGTGTCAGCCGCGCTAGGACCGCCGTCGACATGCTGCTACTGCTACGTCGGCTTAAGGCTCTAAGTTCCCTCTGCGGGGACGCGGATGCGCCGCACGTCTGCGGTGCGGCGGTCACGCCAAGCGGCGCCGCACGCGCAGCCGATCGCGACGAGTTCTTGGCCGACCTTCGTTTCGGGCTTTGGCTCGCAGTTCCCGGCGGAGATGGTCGGCGCGTCGGGATCGTTGGGAGTTTCGACGAAGACAACCGCGGTGGTCTGCCCTTCGGGCTCGACGTCCCAAACGATGCAACGATGCTCCCGGCGGGGAAGGTCGAGGGGACCGTCTAGACCGCATTGGCCTGTGCGCCGGTGACCGCTCCGGGTGATCCCGGTGCGGTCGCCGTCGTGAGGGTGCCCCAGTGCATGACGCGCCACTCGATGCCAATCCCTCTGTTGCTCAATTGCGCCTCTGCCTGGCTGGCGGTCTTGCCGATCAGGCCGCAGTTTGAGATTGAGCCGCTCGGCCCGCTCACGCTCGTAGGATTGACGAGGAGTTTCGTTCCGTGCAGGGGACCAAAGGCACCAGCATCGCGAGGCCGCCGGCACTCAGGGCAGCGTGGCGCAAGCTGCTAGCGCGAGGAGGCGGATGTGGCCGAGTCGGCCCGCCGTGGGGCGAATGCGCGGGCTCGCAGGTCCTGCGTGTGTGTTGAGGACGATGCGTAGCTCGTCTAGCGAAACGAGGCTTTCCTCATGTGGTCATCGTGGCGCCTCCTGGGCTCGACGGTCGGTGTATAGCCCGCCTTTGTCATTGCCTGAGTTAGTCATTGGCGGGCGTCGTGGAGGTTCGACTTCACGATGCCAACCGAACAGCCCAGCACCTTCGCCGTCTCCTCTCCGCTGAGTCCTGTCTGCAGCCGCAGCACCGCCGTGGCTCGTAGTCGGGGTGGGAGATGATCGAACGCTTCTTTGAGCGCGGGTGCGCGTCCTTCTACGGGGGCAGTCGGCGCGAGTTGTTCGGTGGCCGCTGTGGAGCGGAATCGAAGAAGACGCTCTTTGCGAGCGGCCTTGAGAGCCCGGCGGGTGGCGACTCGAAGCGCCCACACTCTCACGCCGCGTCCTCCGCCGCCCACGAGCCGGAGCCCACGGTCAGCCGGGTTGTCTGCATGATCAACGGTCGCAACTCGCCAAGCAGCGCATTGAGAGCGGCTGAATCACCAGCTTGCGCGCGGCGAGCGAGCGAGAGGAAGCCCGGTGCGAGTTCCATCAGTGTTGTCGAAGGGCGCCTAGACCGCGGAAGGTTGGGGGCGATCGAGGAGCGCACTCGGGCCGACAGTCCTAACAGACTCATGCGCGCTGGCCATCAATGGGCGGCTAGCGCTTCCAATCCACAAGCCAGCCCTTGAGTGGGAGCTTGCGCAATCCAGAGCCGTCCGACCGCACCACCCAAAGGGAGTCGTCATCGGCTCCGCTTGACCGGGTTCCAGAAAACATAAGCATGTGTCCGCCGGGCGACCAGACGGGATAGGCGCCGGAGAGGCCATGGATGAGTCGCCGCTTGTGCGAGCCGTCTGCTTTCATCAGATAGAGCGTGACCCGGCCGGGGCCGCCTGCCTCGCGTGTGCTGGTGAAAGCGATTGTCTTCCCGTTCGGCGACCAGGCCGGCCAACCGTCCTCCCCGGGCCAGTTCGTCAGTTTCCGCAGGTGTGAGCCGTCGCGATCGACAACGACCACGTCGTAGTTGGGGTCGGGCCCGGCCGCATTCGACTGCGCGGACATAAACGCGATCCGCTGCCCGTCGGGCGACCACGCCGGATACTCGCCCTCTACGGTGGTGATCGCGCGCGCAGCCGTACCGTTGGGGCGCATGACCCACAGCTCGCCCCTATAGAAGGCGATCAGCTTTCCGTCCGGCGACCAGCTCGGTGACCACTCATTGTCGTCCCGAGTTCGGGTCAGGTTCCTGACATGGGTTCCATTGCTGCGCATCACATAGATCTCGTCGTTGTTGTTGATCCCTCGCCGCGAATCGCGGTAGGCGATGCGGGATCCATCCGGCGACCAACTCGGATCGAACTCGGGTCCCGCCCGGGTGCTCAGCCGGCGGCGGTCGCTGCCGTTTGCCTGCGCGGACCAAATGTCTCCCTTCCACGAGAACACGAGCCGACCGCGCAGCGACGAGTGCGAGATCGGAATTCGCGCCGTTGCCAGGGATTGCGTGCGACTCGGTTGAGCCGCCCGCTTTTGCGGCTCACTCGAGCCGCACGCCGCGAGGACGCCGAGCGCTACCAGGCTGCATGCGTGGCCTCGGTAGCTCGCCCCAAGCCGAAACGCGGGACTCGTACGCCTGGGCACTGTCGTGCGCCATGATTTCCCGACTTTGCGGACGGCGCGCCCGCAGAGAAAGAGTGAAGTGCCGACGGTCCGCCTCGGGCATGGCCCCGTATGTCGCCCGCGGCGAGACGCTCCTTTCATCGCTTGGGGCGTATGGGCCTCACCGCGGGCCCGTCAATCGGTTGTAGCCGCACCGCGAGATCTGCGGCTTGTCCTAACCGGACGCCAGGGGGGTCCGGTTGGCGCCGGCTGCCACCCAGCGTGTCGCTGGTCACGGCGTGAGCTGCGAGACGCTATTGCTGCCTTGGTTTGAGACCCATATCGAGCCGCCTGCGCTTGCGAGCCCGCGCGGCTGCGCACCTACCCGGTAGGTCTTGATCAGTCGCTTGCCGGTTTCATCGAACACCGAGACGGTTCCGCTGTCGTAGTTCGAGACCCAAATGCGGCCCTCTGCTAGCACGCCCGAAGCGTCGCCTCGTGTGCGCGATCTAGAGGCGACAGCCCGCGTTGCCGGGTCGATGCGCGCGAGCCGCCGATCGTTGAGGGTGACGACCCATACCGCGTCGTTGGTGACCGCTACATCGTCGACGTCGTCTCCGACTGCGATCGGCGGCCCGTCGGCTGCACCCGTGGCCGCGTTGAAAGTCGACACAGTGCCGTTTTGGTTCGTGAGCCAGACACGGCCGAAGCCGACAGCAACGGCTTCCGGATGGCCAGCCACAACCGTGTGTCCGATCACCGTGTTGGTTGCTGCATCGATCCGTGTCAACCCGCCCGAGTAGTCGGCGACGTAGACGGTGCCATTGGCGAAGGCGACGCCGGCACCGGCCCCGCCGATCGCGATACGCGCCGCGATGTGCCCGTCGGGCTGGATCCGGGTCAATGATCCACCTGTGAGGTCCGACACCCACAACGACCCGGAGCCGAATGCGATCCCGCCGGGAGAGCCGCCGACGGAGATCGTCCGGACGTTGCGCGTTGCGCTGTCGATGACGGAGATCGTGCCGTCGCCGTAGTTCTCGGTCCAGACGGTCGCTCCGGCAGCGATCGCGTTTAGCGGCGCGGCGCCGACTTGGACGGTGGCGGTCGAGCGCTGCTGGATGTCAATCCGAGCTCTGCCGATTGCGCTTTTACGACCGCCGGGTGCGACCGCCTGAACCTGAAGCGTGTGTACTCCCACTTTGAGCACGACCGCGTAACGGGTAGCGCATCGCTTAAGGGCTGATGTGTCAACCGCGCAGCGAAACCGAAGTTTGCTTGCCGGTATCCCCTTCGCATGGGAGCGAAGCGTGTAGGTCACGTGACGCGACACCGTCGCCCGGGGGCCGACGATCTTGGGTACTGAGGGACGTGCTGCGCGCTCTGCGCTGGCGGATGGCCGCGCGGTCGCGGCGGCTGTCGCAGCGACGGCGGCGACGGAAACGAGGGAGGCGAGTTTGCCTAGCACGATGGTTCTACGCACGTGTGTGATGCCAGGTTCCGCCCCGATCTAGTTGTGGTTGACGAGCGCGGCCGCGGCCACGTAGCGGCCGCGCTCGAGGGGGCTTCCCGGTGAGGGCCGGGGAGGAGGGAGTTCATTCACTACGCCTCGGTACGCCGTGGCGTTCCATCGTCGATCGGAGCTGATGGGTTCGGTAAGAATGATTGCTGATCGGTCTGCTTGGCGGCCCCGTACCAAGGCGGTCAAGTACGCGTGCGATCGTCCAGTGGCGAACCAGTGGTGCCGGCATGCTCCGCGGCCGATCCAAGCGACCAGGGCTAGGCCTGTTTCTCGCGCGGCGCGCCGCCGACTGGGCCACGAGCGGGGCGCGCCGCGCACGTGCTACGCCTGTTGCCCCGCGTCCGTTCCGCTGGCAGAGCGAGCAGAGGACGCCGGGCCTCCTGGCTCGAAAGCGGGCTTCGCTTTCAAAGCCCTGCCCAGCGACCGTTCGTCGAGTGTGCGGCTCTCTCGCCCCTGGACAGCAGGGTGGGAGAGGGTTACGATATTCCGGTGCGGACTAGTCCGCAGAAGGCCACTGCGCTAACTGCGACCGAGGCCGCCGTGCTCGGTTTGCTGGGCAGCCGCGAATCGTCGGGCTACGACCTGCTCAAGTATGCGAAGGAGAGCGTGGCGTACTTTTGGTCGCCGGCGCGTAGCCAGCTCTACTCGATTCTGCCTGGGCTTGTTACCTCAGGGCTCGCGACGAGACGGACGGTCAAGCAGAAGAATCGACCCGACAAGCAGCTCTACAAGATCACGAGGGCGGGCAGAGCTGCACTCCGCAACTGGATCAACTCGGAGCAGCCACCTGAGCCAGACCGCAACCCCTTGCTCCTCCAACTGTTTTTTGGCGACCAGGGTGATGCCGAGGCGCTTCTCGAACACGTGCGGGAGAGGCGCCAGCAGCTTGAGCAGTTGGAGGCTGAAGTAGAGGAGTTCGAACGCTTAGCGCCGGACAACGAGAAGGAGAGGTATCGGCGCATGACGCGCCGGTACGGGCTCGCTTACGCCCAAGCGCTAACGCGATGGGCACGCGAAACGGAAGAGGCACTCGAGGAGCTAGCCGGCACATGACGGTCGCTGGTCAGAACGAATCCGAGCTCATTCGCCGTGCTCGCGCCGGAGATACCCGTGCTTACTGCGATCTTGTCCGTGAACATCAGGCCCACGCGTATCGGCTCGCGCGCTACATCGGCGGCGCCAGCGACGCCGAGGAGGTAACCCAGCTGGCGTTTATCAAGGCCTACGACGCACTCGGTCGCTTCGAGCTCGGTCGGCCATTCAGGCCGTGGCTGCTGCAGATCGTGGTCAACGAGGCGAAGTCGGCGCGGCGGCGGGAGAGCCGACTGCGCAACCCACCCGCCGAAGCCTTCTCGCTCGCCTCGGCCGCAAGTAGCGATGTCCCCTACGACGAAGCCCTGCGGGCCAGCGAGCGTGAGGAACTCATCGCTGCGATCGGTCGGCTGTCGCCGAAGCACCGCGAGGTCGTTATCTGCAGATACCTACTCGAACTCTCCGAAGAGGAGACGGCGCGGACGCTGGGACTGCCCCTCGGTACGGTCAAGTCACGCCTCTCGCGCGGCCTGGAAAGACTCGAGGATGACCTTCGTAGCTCAGCTGCGCCTAGCGAAACAACTGCGCCAGCTCGATCGCCTGCCTCTTCCCGAACCTACCTTCCATTCGGATGAGAATCGCGCCCTTGCGCCACACGATCGTCTTTCCCGCGAGGCGCGTCCAGTCATCGCGGGTCGTCCTGTCGGCATCGACGAACGACAGCATGTGCGAGCCACCGAACCATATGCCCGCGTGGGCGCCAACCCGAACAGGCTCGACCGTCGTTTGGGGCGGCACACCCTTCGTCAGCTCGGGCCCTGGAGACCGTCCTAAGAACTCCTGCACGAGCAGACGCGGGCTCTGAGGGCGGCCGTAAACGAGCGAGACGCGGCCGCCCGGAATCCCCGCGTTTGGACCAGCGAGAAAGACGAGGTTGGGAGCGCGACCGCGGGGGAGCTGGATGGTGAAGCGGACCTGTCGTCGCGCCCGAGCGAGCGAGACGCGGCGACCGAAGTGGGTCGAGCGCCGCACCGCCGTCTGCGGCAGTTGTGAAATCCGAATGACTTCAACGCCGCGCATCCCCAGGATCGAAAGGACCTCCGTCCGCGCCGCCGGCACGATCGCAACTGCGGCGAAGGCCACCACAGACGCCGACACGGCGACCGGGAACAAACCTCGACGTCGGCCGGCCAAGCGCTGATGGCGCTCCTCGAGCTCCCGTAACACCGGCTGCGTGAAGTCTGGAACCGGATCGACGGCATCTGACCGCCCGAGCTCGACAATCCGCTGCGCGAGGGATTCATGCTCGGAACGCCGACGTGTGAAGCGCCACCTCATTGCGACTATCATTGCCGCCCTCTGTAAGGCGCGGTGGACAGTTCGGTTCCATCCACGGCCAGACACAACACGGAGCGCCACACGACGCTGCTTGAAACCATGCGTGTTGGGACGCCTCCTTCTTCCCCAGGCGTCACGAAGTTTCGTCGACGCGGCCGATGGCTACGCGGCGGAAGCTGTGCTGTTCATTGGCGGGGGCGTCTAGAGCCCGCCGGCCTTGAGGATTACCTGTACGAAGGAAGACCTCGTCCAGGGCCTTTCGATCGTGGGACGCGCGGTTTCGACGCGCACTGCGATCCAGGTGCCGGGGCAGCGCGCGCTGCCGCTGGCTCGGCGCTTAGTCGCGGCCAACGCGGCCGCAATAGGCCGTCGTAGCGGTCGCGTCGAGAAGCGGCTGGGTGATCGCGCCTTCGTCAACAAAGCCATTAGTGGCAACGACGACGACTCGTTTGCCGTTGGCGCTCGCTAGAACCTTGGTTAGGTAACCGGCCGCTCCACCTGTATGGCCCCACGTCTTGCCACAGGCGAGCGAGATTCGAAAGATTCCGAGGCCGGATGCTTCACCGTCTTGTGAGCCGGCGGTCGAGACTGTACGTTTTAGCTGAGAGAGCAGGGTTCGAGAGAGCAGCTTGCCGCCGAGAAGCGCACGGTAGAAGCGGGCGAGGTCGGGTGCGTTCGAAACGATGGCTCCATCGGCCCACGCGCCGAACGTCGTTCGCGTCTCGTTCAGTCGACGGCCGTTGCTATAGACGTAGTAGCTATTCGCGTGCGGGCCGGGAATGTCGCGGCCTGGGACGAGGGCGGTGGCATTGAGTCGCAGGGGTCGAAAGATTCGCCGCTTAAGCTCGGCTGCCAAGGAGTGGCCGCTCACCCGCTCGATCAGCATCCCGAGCACCTGGTAGTTCGTGCTCGAGTATTCCCAGCGTGTCCCGGGGCTGAAATCGAGTCCGTGCGAGGCTGCGATCGCGATCAGCCGGCGCGGAGGCGGAACGTGATCGGTCCCCCAGGTCGTGCGCACGTTTGGGTCTCTGACGTAGTCGTAGAGGCCGCTTGTGTGGTTGAGTAGCTCACGGATGGTGATCTCTTTGCCGCTCGGCAGGAGTCCAGGCAGCCACCGTTCGACTGTGTCCGAGAGATGGAGCTTGCCCTCGGCGACGAGTTGGAGGACAGTGACGGCCGTAAACGTCTTAGAGACGCTGCCGATGCGAAAGCGCGCTGTAGCAGCCATCGGCGCATGTGTTTCGGCCTTTGCGTAGCCGACTGCGGCTCTCGCATGGCGGCCGTGATCGAGTATGTACGCCACGGCGCCGGGTGGCTTGTGTTTACCTCGGATGAGAGGAGCGATTAGCTGCTTTAGCGAGAGCCGGAGTGGCGGCTTTTTGGCGACTCGGCGGTGGCAAGCCCGGTCCGGTGTCTTCCGGGGCAGCCAGTCAATCGGATTGCCAGCGACTAGGGCCAGCGTTTGTCGGTCCGAACCGTCCGGGCGGACCGTGTAGTAATGGTGGGCGGGAGTGTCGCCGCGGAAGTGAACGAAGATAATGCGGCCATTCGGTAGCCACGCATCAGCGCTGTCTGATCCCGGGAAGTTGCTGATTCGCCGGGGCGTTCCGCCTTGCACAGGGACGACATAGAGCTCCCGCTGGGCGCCCTCGCCCGAGCTGTAGACGAGTTCAGAGTTGTCTGGAGACCAGGCGCCCAGGGAGTCGGTGGCGTTGTACGTCAGCTGGCGCGGATTCCGGCCGGTGGCGTCTACGATCCAAATCCCCTCCTTGCCCTGGGTGCCGGAGGTGTATGCGATCTCCTTAGCATCATGCGACCAGGTTGGCTCGGTTGAGTTGCCCGGGAGGCCGAGGTCGTGCAGTTCGGTTCCGTTCGGGTTGATGGTGTAGATCGTCATCTCCTGGCCGGTCGCGCGGAGACCAGCGAAAGCAATTTTCGTCCTGGCCGGCGACCACGCCGGGAACTCGGCACCGCTGTGCGGCTCGATCTCACGTTCATGCGTCCCGTCGACATTGATCACAAACATGCTGTCGAGGCCCGCACGCAGCGGATCCGAATGGGAGCGGCCGCGGTCGCTAGAGAACACGACCTGCTGGCCGTTCGGCGCCCAGGAAGGGTCATAGTCGGTTCCTGCGCCTGACTCGCTGACCTGGTGGCGACAGGTTCCATTCGCGTTCGTCACCCAGATATCGCCGCCGGCGGTGTTGTAAGCGATCCGGCCGGTTAAAGCAACCCGGCCCGTATCGACGCTGGCCGCGGCCGCCCCGACCCCGCCGAGGAGCCCGAGCGCCGCTGCGGCGCAGGCAGCCCGTCTCAGAACGCGAATGTTGTCCATCACCCCAGGGGTACGCGTTTCCCCGCTTCCTCGTTCCAAGGAGGGCCCGCCCATCCGGTTCGCCTAGCACGCGCCGGCGCGTACTCGGGCACTCGAGTACAGCTTGTAACGCGAAAGATCTCTCCCCAGGGCCGAATCGACGATCGGCGTTTCGACGGCGAGGGAACCCGATACAGGCGGCGGCGTAGAACCGATTGCAGGGACACGCAGCAGCGGACCAAGAGAGGCGCGTTTGCGCAACCTGGGCTGCTCCGCAGGCGGGCAAGAACGCATTGACCGACTCGGAGAGGACCGCAGCCGCAGGCGGCATCGCGTGCGTTCAGCCGGAAAGTGGTGGGTCGCGGTCCCGGCGGGCACATGGGAGTTTGTGACGATTCCTATGGGCAGCGGCGTATCTCCAGCATGAGATTCGCCATCCTCTCGCTCGTACTGTTCTTGATCGCAGGATGTGGCGGCTTGGAACCATCAGCGCGCGTACCAAAGACTGCGGTCCTGTCGACTAGCGACGTCCTTCCGATCTCGGCCGCGATCGCGTCGACACCCGATCGACGACTAGTCGTCCGGGGTTTTGTCTTCGAGCGTGCCGGCCAGACCCGGCTATGTGAGACGCTGCGAGAGGCGTTCCCTCCGCAATGCGCCCCGTCCTCCCTTACGGTCGTCAACTCCGACGCACTCCCGGAGCTGGATTACGACTCCTATCGCGATGTCCGCTGGTCCCGCCAGCCAGTCGCGCTCTATGGCCTGCTCGCCGGCGACACGTTGAGGATCATCGAGCACTCGGAGTAGCTATCACTCGCCCACGAAATCGAAGGACTCTGAGGCTCGGAACGAAGGGCGCACCAGCGGTCGACGCACTGGGCCGGGAACGGTGGGGAGACGCATCGGGTACATACGGTGTATGCACTTGGGATCGTCCGGGTTCGATCAGGCAAAAGATGCTCTTGCGCGGCTGATGCCGAGCGGCGCTGAGCGCGCAGCAATCCTTTTTCAGACGACGGCGCTGGTCGACAATTACTTGGACGAGTTGGTCGGCCTCCCTGTCTCGGCGAGCGTGCGGCCTTCGGAGGTCCGTGCTCAGCTCGCGCGGTACGACTTCGAAGCCCCGATTGAGAGCGACGCGGTCCTTGCCGACTGCGCCGAGCTGCTCACGCGCTGGAACGTTCATAACAGCCATCCGCGCTACTTCGGGCTGTTCAACCCGCCCGCCACGATTCCCTCTATTGCCGCCGATCTATTGGTGGCCGGGTTCAATCCGCAACTCGCAGTGTGGAGCGCCGCCCCCTCGGCGGCCGAGATCGAACGCCATGTGCTCGCCTTCTTCCTCCGCCGCACAGGCTTAGACGCCTCCGATGCGAACGGCCACTTCACGAGCGGTGGGACCGAGGCCAATCTGACTGCTCTTCTTTGTGCCCTGGCGCGCGCCTGTCCGGCTTATCCCGCGCAGGGGCTACGCGGGGTTTCCTCGCAGCCTCTCTTCTACGTCTCGGCTGAGAGCCATCTCGCTTGGCTCAAGATCGCACAGGTCGCGGGGCTGGGGCGGGCGGCGGTTCGATTTGTACCCACAACCGAGCAAGGGCAACTCGACGTCAGGGCGCTTGAGGCGATTCTGGATGCAGATCGAAGAGCGGGCCATCATCCCATCGGCGTCGTGGGGACGGCCGGTACCACGAACGCGGGTGCGATCGATCCGCTTTCCGAGCTCGCCGATTTGGCAGAGGAGGAGGGCCTCTGGTTCCACGTCGATGCCGCCTGGGCCGGTTCGGTCGTGCTCTCTGATCGGCTGCGTGGGCTGCTCGACGGCTTGGAGCGTGCGGACTCCACAACGATCGACGCCCATAAGTGGCTGTGCGTTCCCATGGGCGCCGGCATGTTCCTGACCCGTGACCGTGAGGACCTCGTTCGTGTCTTCGGGTTGGAAACGGATTACATGCCGGCGCCTACTGAGGACGCTCACGATTCGTACGCGCACTCGCTCCAATGGTCGCGCCGTTTCACGGGGCTCAAAGTCTTCGCCGCCCTCGCGGTCGCGGGCCGGTCTGGCTACGCAGCGCTGATCGAAGAGCAGCTGCGCCTCGGCGATCTGCTTCGCGAGGGAGCAAAGCGCGATGGATGGGCGATCGCGAACGAGACGCCCCTTCCGCTTGTCTGTCTCCGTCTTCCAAAGGGAGGCAATCTGGAGCAGGAGCTTGCGGCGATCGTGGAGTCAACGCTGGCAAAGGGAGACGTCTGGGTCTCCCTTGCGCGGACCTGTGGCCAATCGGTGATCCGCGCCTGTATAACAAGCATTGAAACGACGGAAACCGATCTCGAGCTGCTCCTCGCGCGACTCCTCGAGGCGCGACTCGACATCCTCTCGCAGTCCTAACAGTGCCATCAGCGCGGTGGCGAGCCTTCGCCCGTCCTAGGAGGTAAGGTCGCCAACGTGCTCCCGCGATTGCTTAGGCGTGTCCGGGCAGCCGCTCGCCCCGGGCGTGCGCTACACCGCCGTTTGCCCGAGGCTGCGGCTGGAGCACCGGTCGAGCGAGGCGCATCCCCGTCTGCGCCGCGAACTCGGCGCGTTTCAGCGCAGGCGGACCCGCGGATCGAGCCAGGTGTAGGCGAGGTCGATCAGGAAGTTGCACGCGATCACCGCGAGCGAGACGAAGACGACGATTCCGACCACGACCGGCGTGTCGTCGCGACTCGTCGCGATGACCAGCTCCTGGCCGAGGCCGTGCAGGGTGAACACGTTCTCGATGAAGACCGAGCCGCCGAGCGCGACCCCGACGTCCATGCCGAGCATCGTCACGACCGGCAGCAGGCTGTTGCGGAAGACGTGATGGATCATCACGCGACGCTTCGAGGCGCCTTTGGCCCAGGCGGTCCGGATGTAGTCCTCGTGCATCGTCTCCATCAGGGTGGAGCGGATCATTCGGACGTAGATCGCGGCGAAGAGGAAGGTGAAGGTCACCCACGGCAGCAGCAGGTGGTACGCCCAGCGCGCCGGGCCGCTGCACGTCCCGGTGTGGTCCGGGAAGAAGTTGCAGTAGTCGGCGATCGGCGTCCAGCCCAGCTTGTAGCCGAATGTGTAGGCGAGCATGAGGCCGAACCACACGGTCGGGGCCGAGATGCCGACGAGGACGAACACCGTCCCGGCCCGGTCGAGCAGTGAGCGCGGCTTGAGCGCGGAGAGGACCCCGACGGGGATGGAGATCAGCAGCCAGAAGAAGAGACCGCCGAAGACGACAGACGCGGTGACGGGCGCGTCCTGGCCGACGATCCAGCGCACCGGGGTGCCGTTGTAGAACGAGTGGCCGAGCGAGGCGTGGCGGACGATGTTCCAGAGGAAGATCCAGTACTGCTGGTAGAGCGATACGTTGAGGTGAAGCTCGCCGGCGATGCGCTTTTCGGCCTGCGTAGCGCTGATGCCCGTCGTGGTGAGGTGCACCGGACTGCCTGGGATGAGGTAGAAGATCACGAACACGCAGATCGTGACCACGAGGAAGAGCCAGGCGGTCCAGAAGATCCGCCGGATCAGAAACGGGATCAGTTAGGGCCCCCTCGACCTGCCATGTCCTACATTTACGGCCTTGCCAGCCATTGCGTTCCCGCTAGCGCCGCTCGACAATCGCGGTGGGGGGAAAGGTTGCGGACTGCGCCGGTCGAAGCCCATGGGTTGCGGCCTCAAGACAGCGGTCCCGGCGGCGGCGCGGTTTTCGGTACTCGTGGTCTCGTCCTGGGGCTGCTGGGGCAAGGCCGATCCCGCGAGAGGACCTGATCGTGGACGATCCCAGCAAGCTTCGCGAGGATTTGTCCGCTACGTCCAGTACTGCGCCAGAACTCGCGCGCTCGAGACAGTGACGATTTAGACCGCTGTCAACAATGCTGCATTACCGGAGCGGCCAGGCGACCTCCCAGTGGAGGGGCTCGCCCGACTTATTGAGGTAGATCTCGCGCGGAGCAGGGGCAAGGTCGCGGTTGTTTTCCAGCGCCCACCGAGCGATTGCGTCGTATGCGCCGAGGATCTGCGGGAACCGGGCGTCTTGTTCGCCGACTGTCACGAACGCGACGTTGCAGGCGGCGAGTTCCTGGTCGCCGTCGGCGCGTGGGACTCCGACTTCTACGGGGCCGTCGTCGGTCTCATTCACGGTGCCGTGAAAGATCGAGAACGGTGCGCCCTCGATCCCCGCTGCGGCCAGCTCGCCGATCGTCGATGTGATGAATGGGGCTAGCGCGTCGATTCGTACGTGGGCGGTCTTCGAGACGTACCGCTGCCCGACCACGTCCTTGACCTGGACCTCGAACATTGGTTCCTCCTCCACGATCGTCTTGACGTAGCGGAGGACTTCGAGACGATCTGCGTGCTCGCGGACGAGTCGGCTTTCGTATTCGTCGAGCAGCTCTCTCCGCGGATCGCGGAGGAATCGCCGGATCTCGCGGAGCGGCATGTCGGCCGCACGCAGCAACCAGATCAGGCGCGCAACCGGCAGTTGCTCGGCTCGGTAGTAGCGGTAGCCCGAGTCGTCGTCGACATGCGCCGGCGAGAGCAAGCCATGGTCGGCGTACAGCCGGAGGGCTTTTGGCGACAGCCTCGTTGCCTGCGCGAACTCACCGATCGTCAGGAAGTTCTCCATACCGTTAGGAAGCGTGTGCCTTGCCCCAGGGGCAAAGTCAAGACCTTGCAGCGAGGTAGCGCATGGAGCCGGGCCTCCTTGCGGGTGCGCCTACTTGTCACGAGGGCGGCGAACCGCTGGTGCGAGGTCGACGCCCGCGTTCTTCGGCGAGTCCACGTGCAAGACTGGGCCTCGGAGCGGGCCCGCCTGGGCGACGATGTAGCGGAGCATCCGCCGCATGTTCGCGCGGTCGATGTGCGCCGCAATGATGAAATCGGATGCCTTGCCACCCAGTCGGGGACGTGCAATCGCTCGACTTCGGCGGAGCCAGCCTTGCGGGCGAGGATGGTGTCGGCGGAGTGGAGGCCTGGCAAGGCTGGCATTCTGTTTAGTCGGCCAGTCAGTCCTCTGTGAGGTCTCGCTCTCGGCGGACGCGCAAGCCAGCTGTCTGCTTGTGACTACAACGGGAAGGTCGCCTTGGTTCTGCGAACCGCAGCGCATCATCGGTCGACTGGCAGGTGCGCGAAGACGCATCGCAATTGAAACCCTCGGGGTTAAGGCTGAGCGTTCAGCGTGAGCGAACCTTGTGCGTGACTGCTTTGATTGCGTTCGCTGACTTGTCTCCGCGGGTCAGCGCGAAGACGAGCGAAGTGTCGCCGCGGCCGACGACACTGAAGACGACGATGACGTTCGGGCCGACGTTCGCCTCCGAGATTTGTCGCACGATATGTGAGTCGTAGTGCCGGGCGAGTCTCCAGACCAGACCTGAACGGGTACTTGCGCGCGGCATGGCGATCGCCACGAGTTGTTTCGGAGCAGTGATGCTCGTCGAGACTGGGCCGGGCGGTAACGCGCCGACCGGCCGTGAGTCGGCGCGGGCTCTGGCGGCGACTGCCAGTGCGATAGTGGTAACCAGGGCGACGAACCCGAGCGCAATCAGGTTGCGGGCTATTGCACGGTTTTGTCTGTTGTTTGAATTCATGCTTCTCCTTTGAGGGTCGGGCGGCCGCCCAGGGGGGCAGGCGGCCGCCGGGGACGGGAGGTGCTACGCCGCGTGTCGGCGTGCGGCCGAATCGCGGGCAGCTCTTGCGGAGCGTCCTTGCCTGGTGCGGTCAGGGCGGGGCGGCCGGGATCGAACGTGGATCGCCCCGCGGCCCTGCTCGGGCTGCGAGTCGGGGGCGATTCTGCGAAGCGCGGCACTAGGCCGTCTCCGAGGCGGGAAGGCCGTAGCGCTCGTGCGTGCGGGTGGGTAGCCAATCGAGCCAGCGCGGCAGGTACCAGTTCCAGTCACCCAGGAGCGTCATGCTCGCTGGCAGGAGCACCGCCCGGACCACCGTTGCGTCGATCAGGATCGCGACGGCGAGGCCGAAGCCCATCTGCTTGATGTCGAGTTGGTGGAGCGTCGCGAAGATGGCGAACACGGCGACCATGACGATGGCGGCGCTCGTCACAGTTCCGGCGGTTCGGGTGATTGCTTGGGCGACGGCGTCCTCTGTCTTCATCCCGGCCTCGACGAGTTCTTTGACGCGGCTGAGGATGAAGACGTGGTAGTCCATCGAGAGGGCGAAGAGGACGACGAAGAGGAAGAGCGGCAGCCAGGAGGCGATCGCGCCGTTCGAGCGGAAGCCGAGCAGCGACTCGCCCCAGCCCCACTGGAAAGCGGCGACGAGCAGTCCGTAGGCGGCGCCGGTGGAGAGCAGGTTGAGGACGATCGCCTTGAGCGGTATCACGATCGAGCGGAAGGTGACCAGCAGGAGAAGAAAGGCGAGCAGGCAGACGAAGCCAACTACGAATGGCACTCGCGCCCTCATCTGCTGGTTGAAGTCGCTTGAGCTCGCGATGTCTCCGGTCACGGCCGCCTGAACGCCCGCAATCCTGCCGACCGTCTGGGGGACGAGCACCTGCCGCAGCGTGCGCAGCGCGGCCTGCGAGGTGGCGTCCTCACCGTTGCCGTGAAGCGAAACCTCGATCGCTGCGACGGTGTGCGTCGGGTTGACGTGCACGGCGATCGGCCCGTCCATTTGTCCGCTCGCGAGCGCACGGCCGCGGAGTGCGGCAATCGCGCGACGAACCGGCGGGGCGTTGACATCGTCGGCGTGGACAGCGACAACTGCCGGCGAGGGCCTGCCGGGGAAGGCCGCCTGGATCCGCTCGTACGTGTCGATTACACCGATGCTTCGCGGCAGATCGTTCAAGCTGGGCAGCTGGGTGTGCAGCGACAGCGTCGGCATAGCCAGCACCACGAGCGCGGCCGACGCCGCGGCCGCGGCCAGGGCGGGGCGGCGTAGGACGGCTCGCATCACCGCGGGCCAGAATCGCGGGCTTCGGCTCGCCACGTTCAGGCCGCGCAGGACGGGGATGCGACCCCGATTGACCCCATCGCCGAGCTTGGCCAGGAGGGCGGGCAGGACGGTGAGCGAGCCGACGACGGAGACGGCGACGACGATCATCGCGCCGACGGCGACCGAGGTGAACGTCCCGTTGCCGGTGAGAAGCATCCCAGCCATGGCGATCAGGACGGTGAGGCCCGAGACGAGGACGGCGTGCCCGGAAGTCGCAGCCGTCTTCAGTAGAGCGTCGCGCTTGGTGGCGCCGGCCGCCCGTTCCTCACGTTCGCGGCGCAGGTAGAAGAGCGAGTAGTCAACCCCGACCGCCATCCCCATGAGCAAAATGACCGATTGGGTTGCGTTATCGAGCGGGACGACGTGGCTGATGGCGCTGCTTAGGCCCAGTGTCGCCACCACTGCCGTGATCCCGAGGAGGACGGGCAGGCCCGCGGCGACGAATGCGCCGAAGGCCAGCAGCATGATGAGCAGCGTGACCGGGAGCGAGGAGTACTCAGCACGCCTGAAGTCCTTCTCCGCCGTGCTGCCGGCGACGTGATCGGCACTCGCTTCGCCGTACTCGCCGACAAAGAAACGCGGGTGCGCGCGCTGCGCAGCGCGCACGGCCGTGAGCATTGGCTCGATCCGATCGCTCGCGGTCTCTCCGTCGCCACGCACGTCGAACTCGATCAGCGCGGAGTGACCGTCCTTGGAGGTGCGGCCATCTTGCGACCGGTAAGGCCCGGAGGCGTTCTTGACGCCGTGCAGCTGGCGGAGGCGCTGCATCACGTCTGCGACGGTTGCTCTGAACTCCGTATCGGTGGCCCTCTCGGTCGCGCTCTGGATCAGCACCCTCTCGCTGGCCACGTCGGCAAAGCCGGCGTGCTCGAAGATCCTTTCCGCCTGCGCCGTCTCGCCGGAGGCGCTCTCTGCGTCAGTGAGCTTGCGCTGCCCGACCATCTGGCCGAGGGCAACCGCGGCGAGAACAAGGATCAGCCAGCCGAGGACAGCCGCCTTCCAGTGATCTGTGCTCCAGCGTCCAGCACGTGCTGCGAAATTCAGCGGCGTCATCATTGCTCCTCTTGCTCGCCAGTAGCGTCCGAGGCATCGTCGACGCGTGGCGGCTGTGCGACCAGCCGGGCAGCCGCCGATTTCACTAGGGGCAGCGGTCGTCTTTCCTCTTCCTGCCAGCCGGTAGCGCTCCGGCGCTTCCTCGCCACTGGGCATCGCCTCGGCCGCGGTGGGTCAGAGCCTCGGGCACTTGCCGGGTACCGCTGCCGCTGTCTAGGTCGCGTTCAAGAAGGTGACAACGGCGAGCACCCGCCGGTGGTCGTCCTCGGACACGGGCAGACGAAGGGTCGCGAAGATGTTCTTCACATGCTTTTCGACCGTGTGCTCGGTGATGAAGAGCCGCTCGGCGATCGCGCGATTCGAGCGGCCCTCCGCCATCAACGCGAGCACCTCGAGCTCCCTTTCTGTCAGGTCTTCGAGCGGAGTATTTCCCTTGCGTCGCTGGCCGACGAGTTGGGCGACGACGGCCGGGTCGAGAACGGAGCCGCCTTCGCCGATCCGACGCACACTCATCGACAATTCGCCCAGGTCGGATACGCGGTCCTTGAGCAAGTAGCCAACCCGCTCCGTCCCCTCGGCGAGTAGCTCGACCGCGTAGCGCGCTTGCACGTATTGGGAGAGCACCAGAATGCCCACCTCGGGCCAGCGCGACCGAATCAGCTTCGCTGCGCGAAGTCCCTCGTCGGTGTGGGTGGGCGGCATGCGGATATCGACAATCGCCACGTCAGGCTTGGCACGTTCGACGACCGCCTGGAGTTCGTCGCCGTCGGCGGCAAGCCCCACGACTTCGAACCCTGCCTCCTCGAGCAGGCGGGCAAGGCCCTCGCGGAGGATGACGGCGTCGTCGGCGACCACTACGCGCATGGCACCTCGACGCGCACCGTCGTCCCTCTGCCCGGCGGGCTCGAGACGGTCAATCGCCCGCCAAGCGCCTCAACCCGGTCCGCCAGGCCACGTAGGCCAGATCCAGCCGCTGGCGAGGCGCCACCGATCCCGTCGTCGACCACTTCGAGGACGAGGACACGGCCCTTCTGACAGGCGGCAAGTCGCACCTCGCTTGCATGCGAGTGCTTTGCCGCGTTCGTCAGCAGCTCGCTCGCGACAAAGTACGCCGCCCCTTCCACCTGCTCGGGCAGACGCTCGCTGATGTCCACCTCAAGCCGCACGGGCAACGCGGCTCGTCGTGCCAGATCGTCGAGCGCCGTTGGCAGCCCTCGCTCCACCAGGATCGCCGGGCGGATGCCCTGCGTCAGCTCACGCAGCTCGTCGAGGGCGAGAGCGAGCGCCTCGCGGGCCTCGCTCAGAACTGGCTCCACCGCTGGCCGGTCGGCTTCGAGCTTCGACTCGGCCAGCCCGAGTGACATCGCGATCGAGACCAGCCGCAGCTGCGTCCCGTCATGAAGATCGCGCTCGATGCGCCGCCGTTCCGACTCGGTCGCAGTCACCAAACGTGCGCGGGAGGCTTGCAACTCCCCCAGCCGTGCCCGCAGCTCGGCGTGCAGCCGCTCGTTCTCTAGCGTGAGTGCCGCGGCAGCGCAGACGGAGTCCACGAGCTCGACGTTCTCGCGCAACGCAACATCGTGTATCAGGGCCGCGACCGGTTCCCCGCCGCGCTCGACGAGCGTGGCCGCGCGAGGCGCGTGCGGTTCCGGGAGCTCTACTGGGAGACCGTCGGCGTCGATGTAGCGCTCGCGGGCTGGGATCCAGTAGGCGAGCTCTACGGACGGATCGCGGAGCGCGCGCCGGAGCGCTTCGCGCAGATCCCCTGCCCGCGCCCCGCTTCCTAGCTCAACAACTAGGCGAGCTACTGCCCCTCGAGCAAGTCGTCGCCGTGCCAGGACGGCCAGCACAGAAATCGGAATCGCTGCGAACACAAGCGCGCGCGCCCAGGCGGGCCCCTCCCCCAGCGGCTGGTTGAAAATGTCATTCGCCACTGAGAACGCGAGCACCGCAAACATGGCGGCACCGGTCCACAGAACCGGAGCCACCGCAGCCCGCTCGGCCTCGCTGGCTCCAGCCCACCGCCTTACGAGCACGAGGACGGTGAAGAGGCAGAGCACAACGCCGATCGCGCGTTGGCTTTGAAGGATTGCGTCCGCCGCGGTGTCGTTGCGGGCGACCTCGAGGGCGTTGCGCGGGCAGTTGGTGCAGATGCCGACCTGGGAATCCGTGACCCCCAGCCAGGCGATCTGGGCGAAGGTCGTCAGGATCACCGCGGCGGCGACAAGCACCCGATCAAGCAGCGTGCGCAGCTGGCCGCTCGGAAAGGCAAGAACGAGGTAGACGAAACCGAGCAAAGGCAGGTCCTCCGTCGCCTTCCCGAGCGAGAAGGGGAGCGACTGTCCAGCGTCGGCTAGCGCGGCGACGAACCAGGCAAAGCCGATGAAGATCATCACCTGGCCGAGGCGGTTGTCCGGCCGGTGGCGTCGGGCGACAAGGCCGCTTCCGACGTACGCTGAGCCGACCAACAGCGTCAGCACGGCCGAGGCAGCCGGCCACGACTCCTGCTCGCTGGTGGCGACAACGATTGCCGCTCCGACCCCAGAGGACAGAGCGAGCAGAGCGATGGGGAGGTCACGCCTCATTACTGGTCAGGAGAGATCGTGCCCGGTCAGCGGCGCGTTGTACAGCCCGGCGAACCGGAGCAGTGAGGAGTACGGCTACCCGGTAGGGCCGCCTCCGATCCGCGGCTCGATGGCTTCGTACCAGTGGAACTTGCGCGGCTTCACTGGCCTACACGACCAGGAGGGCGGCGCAGGCCGTCCTGCCCCGAATAAAGGAAACAGGGCGGAGTTCGCTCTATAAATCATGGCCGCAGAACTCGCTGCGATTGAGGAGCTCTATCGGGCGTCCTATGGTCGCTATCGGAACGCACTAGCCACGATCACGGGAAGCTATGAGTCGGCCCGTGATGCGGCCCAACAGGCCTTTGCGCAGGCGATTTCAGAAAGAGGGACCTTCAGGGGCGAGGGATCGCTTGCCGCCTGGGTCTGGAAGATCGCGCTGCGACAAGCGCTCGCGCTTCGCGAAGAATTCGTAGACGCCGATCTGAACGGGACGTTCGACCCGACGCTTATCGAGCCGGAGTCAGACCCCGTCCTCGCAGCTGCGCTTCGTTCCCTGCCTCCCCGCCGACGGCTAATCCTCTTCCTGCGCTATTTCGGCGACCTCTCATACACGGAAATTGCGGAGGTTGTGGGGGTCAGCGAAGGCACTGTCGCGGCGACGCTAGCGCAGGCGCGGACAGCGCTGCGAGCCGTGCTCACCGAAGGAGTGACATCCAATGGCAATCGATGAACTGAGAGAACGCTTCGCGAACGTCACTCATCCAGTGGAAGACCCCGACTGGTTCGAGGTGGTGCGACTGGCAAACCCGCGACGGGGCCGCCGCTGGCAGTTACTGCTCCCAGTTGCGGCAGCACTCGCACTCATCATGGTCGCGCCGGCATTCGGACTGGGGGGGAAGATCATTCGAATGTTCAGCAGTGGGACACTCGCGCCGACACCGATCGTACGGTCTTTTGCCAAGCTCGATCGCGGTGCTCCACCCGGATTTCGTACAGGCGTGGCTTCTGCCCAGACACGGCGCATTGTCCTGCCTGGGAATGTTGCGCTTTGGATCGCTCCCACAAGTGAAGGGGGGTTCTGCATCTTCGTTGATGGCGGCGGCGGCCAGTGCGATGCCGCGCGCGTGCTCACCTTCTGGCCGACGTTCTCGATCGGAGGTGACGTAACGCCCAACGGGACGATCAAGGGCGGCCCTGTCCTCGTAGAGGGCTCGACCACACTGCAAGATGGGGCGAGCGTCGAGGTTCAGTTCGAGAACGGAACCTCAGTGACCGTGCCCGTGGTCTGGATTTCCGACCCGATCGACGCTGGCGTCTTCGCCTACGCCGTGCCGACCGCCCACTTGCAAGCCGGGGCGCGCCCCGACCTGCTGATCCTTCGCGACGCCGCTGGGAACGAGCTACAGCGCGATTCCTCGGCATTCCAAACCCCGGACTTCCGCCGTGGCCCCTCCAACGGGCTTGTGCCCTGCATCGTCAGAGGCGGCGGCGACGCCTGCATGAAGGCAGCGTTCGGGCCGGGCGCGCAATTGCCCGATGCGCGCCGTCCGGATCCGGATCCTCCGTCGAGCCACTCCAACGGTCGGCTTCCCTGGCGCGGCCGGTGATAGGGCAAACGCGGTTGCGGCGTCCTCTCCCGCTGCTGCTCGGCGCTTCGGTCGGAGTCGCCGTCGCAGCGCTAGTGATCACAAGTGGACTATGGCCGCCGTCGTCGCATGCGATGCCGCTCCGACTCCCACCGCTCCCGTTGCGCGATAACAAGCGACACCTGTCAAGCGCCGAGATCGCAACGCTCCTCCGCTGGGCACGGCGATACCGAGCCTGCGCCGTGCGCAACGGCCTGCGACTCGACCCGCCCACCAGGGGAACCAACGAGATCCTCATTACCCGGCCCGGACGCAGCAGAATCGGCCCGCGCGAATTTCGCCGCTCTCTCCTGCCTTGCGACAGCGCGGTGGGCACGCCGCCGCCGGATAGTGCGATCGCGCTGATGGCGGACGGCCAGCTCCATCTCTATCTCCCTCGCACTTGCCGCCTGCCGGTCGTCCGACACGACGCCAATGAAGATCGCAACCCTTAACAGGAAGGACGCACTTGCGCCGCTTGCGCTCGGCCTTGTGACGTTCCTGCTCGTTCTGCTGGTCTGGATGCTGTCGCACTCAAACGGCGGAGTGGAGTCCGCGCTAGCCCGCGGCAACAAGCCGCTAGCACCGAGCTTCTCAATCAGCCCCCTTCGTGGCGCTTCTTCGCTCGACCTCGCGGCCTACGGCGGCCGCCTAATCGTCATCAACTTCTGGGCCTCATGGTGCGGCCCCTGCCGCGCCGAGACGCCAGCACTCCTTCGTGCGTGGCGACACTGGCGCTCGCACCTCGTCACCTTCATCGGGGTCGACACACGCGATTCAACCAGCGATGCACGAGCATTCCTGCGGCATTCACACATCTCCTACCCGGCGGGCCACGACAGCTCTGCTCGTACGGCGCAGGCCTACGGTGTCGAAGCGCTTCCGGCCACGTTCATCATCTCGCCGCGGGGACGGGTGGTCGCCAGCTTTCTAGGAGCGGTTTCCGAGCCAGAACTCAATGCCGCGATTGCGAGCACCCTCCGCCAGGCTGGGGCAGCGTAATACTCCTTATCACCGCCATTCGCGCGAAGGCGAGGACTCCTCGAGGCGTGGCTGGCCGGCTGGGCAGATCAGGCTCACGTGACGGTCGCCCTTCTGCGCAAACTGAGCGCTGCGTCGCTTGATCTGAGTGAGCGCCAAGCTTCTCACAGCCTTTCTTGCCGGCGCCATCTCGTTCCTCAGCCCGTGCGTCCTCCCGCTTGTCCCGAGCTACCTGGCTGCCATCTCGACACCACATTCGAGGTGTGATCGCCGCGGCAAATCCTCGAGAAGCGCCCTCAAGGGCGCCGCCACATTCGTCCTTGGCTTCACCGGCGTCTTCGTCCTTCTCGGCGCCGGAGCTGGTTTGCTCGCTCGTGAAATGCCGTTCGACGCGACAGGCATGAGGTGCGTCGCAGGTCTGATTCTCGTCGTTCTCGGGCTCGCCCTCGGCGGCCTCCTCCCCTGGGAACTCGGCCTCGCTGCCCCCGGTCTACTTCAATCAGTGAGGCGCCGCGGGTCTGCGATCTTGTTGGGAGCGGCGTTTGCCACTTGCGCGGCCCCCTGTATCGGGCCTGTCCTGGGCGCGACCCTGATCGTCGGTGGATCATCTCGAGCCGTCGGCCCAGCAGCGACGACCCTGCTTGCCTACTCGCTCGGGCTCGCACTTCCTTTTGCAGCCACTTCGATCGCATTCACGCACGTGTTCGGCGCGTTCCGGCGGCTCCGCAACTCGCTCGAAGCTGCGCGCACCATCAGCGGCCTGATTCTCGTTGGCACCGGTGCGCTCTTGTTCTTTGGTCGGATCTGGTGGTTGAACACCGCTACTCACCACCTGCAATCGACAATTGGGTTTTGATAGATCGGGTAGTTCGAGCGGGTGAGCCGTGAGATGCCTCGGGAGCTCGCAGCGGGTCAGCCGGCTCGTAGCGGATGAGGTGAGGTGGTGTCACGACCGCCCTTCGAAACCGTACTGGGCTCAGGTCAAGGCCCCTCGCAGCATGCGCGAGAGCGTGCCGAGCGCCCGCATGACCCGAAGCCGCGCGGCCACCTCGGTTATTCCCAGGGCTGAGGCAACCTGTGGGTAGTCGCGCTCCTCGACAACCCGCAGCTGCAACGCCCGGCGCTGCGTCTCAGGAAGGGACGATATTGCCGATGCCAGCGCCGGTCCAGCACCATCCGCATCTAGACGATCGCCAAGCGCGTCCAGGTCGAGGTCGTAGGAACGAAGCGGCATTCCAAGCCGCTCACGTGCCCTCGTCGCCACTCGCTCGCGCTCGTAGTAATTGCGCAAGAGGTTCTTCGCGATGCCGAACAGCCACGGGCCGGCCGAGCCATCGGCCTCGTCACGGAAACGACGCAAGGAAAGCGCCGCCTGCGCGAACGTCTCGGCGGTTAGCTCGCTGGCAACGGTCTCTGGGGCGCGGCCCCTCAACCATCTGTAGACGCTGCCGACGTGCCGCTGGTACACCTCCGCCAACGCGGCCGGATCCCCTAGCGCCCTCGCAACAAGTTGTGCATCGGTTTCCACGTCGTCAGTTATGTATGACGCTCATCAGACGTTCCGTTTCGCCGAGCCGCGGCGCCAGCGGTCGCCGCTGCGGCCCGGCCAGCCAGATCCGTAGCCGCGGCTTAGGGCAAGGAGCGCTCATGGCCACGCCAGTACGCAACGGCTGCCACCTCCGTGGTCGTGACGGTGACTCCATCCGTATTGAGTGCGCGCAGGAGTCGCGGCTGCATGAAGTCGCCGATGTGCTCGCTTGGGATTGCGAAGTCAAAACTCCCATCCGCCACCGGGATCAACGCGGTACTGCCGTCAGCGTAGGCGAGCTCGAGTTTGACCACTCCTGGTGCGCTGACGTGGCCCTCGATCCCGTAGACCTTCGTGAAGTCCGACTCGTCGGAGCGCGTGCTGACATAAAGCGGCGCTTGGTCGTCGGAAACAGCAGGATCGTCCCAGTCGGCCGGTAGCACGCTGCGGGCGACGGTCGCGCCCTCATGGTCGCGCGCGACCATCTCGAGTCCCGAGGAATGAACGCTTGATTGGTGGGCCCCAGGTACGACAAACACGAAGTAGCCGTCGCTGCCGAGTTTGACGGCGTCAGTCGATCCGTCGGCGTACTGAGCCTCGAGGCTCTCAGCCGTGGGAGTTGTGATTCGCCCGCCGAGCACGATGCTTGTGTTCGGGCCAGCCTGTTCGTCAGGGGCAACAAGGTCCAGCGGGTGGGCTGCTTGGTCGGCGGCAGTCTCGCAGGTGGCGCCGCGGGCCCGATTGCTGTCGGTCACGAGCTCGCTGCAGCTTCCCCCGTCGCGGAGGCTCGCCGCATAAAGCGTCGCGCTACCGTCAGAAGCGACGGCTCGGGCGCTCTCGACGTCGGGGTTGAGGCGAAGATCCGCCGGCAAGCCCTTGTCGACGGCGGCAAGGTCCTGCTTGACATGTGCCGGTGCTGGCCATCCCAGCAAGGCGGCCGCGCCGAACGCGGCCCCGGCGAGCATCAGCGCAGCTGCTGCTGCCACTGCCGCTACGCCAGCGAGCCTGCGACTTCGCTGTTTGCGTGCGACGAATTTCGTGTAGCCAGCTAGAAGATCCGATTCCAATGCTTCGGTTGCCGACATGGGGTGGCTCCTTTCCATCCATAGAACTTATGGGGCGAGGGCCCTCGACTGTTTCGGCTACGGCGCGAAGCTGCCCTGCCTCGCGCGAACCGGCCATGCGGATGACGTCGAGGGCACTCCCCAAAGGCCACACCACCCCTCGCCGGATTAGTGATTGGCCCTCTACCGGCGCCGTTGCCGCTTGATCGATCGTCCGCTTTGCGCTGGCTCAGGGCGGTGTTGATCGCGGTCTTCCAGATCCTCAGCACACTTTGTGCGCTCTGGCTTACTCCGAGCCCTGAACTGGGGAGGACGGGAGATTGCGAAGCGTGTCCATGTCATTTGGGTCGTGAGCTAAGCCGCGACCGTCGGAAGGCAAGCGAGGCGAGCGTCGAGCTGTCGCCGGCGAAGAAGGCCGTGATTGTTCCCGCGCGGTTTCGCCGATTGAACGGCACGACGAAGCGGAACGTTCCGGTCCCGCTCGTCCGTTTGTGGTTGGTCTGTCTTCTCCAAGAACAGCGCAGCTCCACGCGCGCGTTCCCGATCCGCTGCGGGCCGGACGTGAGCGATCCTGTCACCAGGATGAATTCGCGCCGGCGCGATCGTCTGATCTGGATCGTGATCGCCGAGTGCTCGCTGCCCGAGCTGGTCCGCGAGATGGCCGGGAAGTCAGCGTCGTGGACGAGTAGGTGGTCGCCGACTCCATCTGCCCGCGTAATCCAGAGTGCGCCGTGGCGCTCGTACACGACGTTGGCGCCGTCGCTTGTCCACGCCGGAAAGCCGACGCCGTCTCCGTCTGTCGTGAGGCGGTGGGCGCCGCCGCCATCTGCGTTCATGATCCAGATCGAGGAGCCGCGGCCCGTGTCGCTCGAGTACGCGATTTCCCGGTTGTCCGGAGACCAGATGGGCGTGAACTCGTTGCTGGCGGGCCTCCGCGTCAAGCGGAGGACGCGGCTGCTGACGAGATCGATTCGCATGAGCTCATCGTTGCCAGGGAACTCTTGGCGGTATGCGAGGAAGCGTCCGTTCGGTGACCACGCTGGGCTGTCCGTCAGGTGCGGTCCCTTTAGCGCGTGCGCAGCGGAGCCATCGCTGGCCCCCAGGTACAGCAGGCCGCTCCCGAACAGGGAGAACGCGATTCGCTGGCCGTCCGGCGCCCAAGCCGCCGAGCGGACGTCGGCGATCGAGGGGTACGGCTCGTACGGGGTGGGCCCGCCGCCATTTGCGATTTCGAGGTGCCCGTGGCCGACTCTGTTCCCGCGCACGAATAAGAGTCGGCTCCCGTCTGGCGACCAGGCCGGGAAGCTCTCGGTAGCCGGCGAATTCGTGATATCGATGGCTCCGCTTCCGTCGACCGCCGCCGTGTAGAGATCGAAGCTGCCCGAGGCATCCGTTCGGACGAACGCAAGCCGCGGCACTAAGTGCGGTGGCCAGCACCCCGTAGCGCCGCCGGGCTCCCACGCCGGAAACTGTCCGCCGAAGCCGTCTGATCTCGCCTCATGGCCGTTCGCATCTGAGCGCCATAAGGTCGGAGGATGTGCTTGGTCGTTACCTCGCACGTAACTTAGGGAGCCGTCGGGGCGCCAGGCCGGAAAGCCTTCAGCGATCGTCTGCGTGCGTGTGACATTGCGGATATCTGAGCCGTTCGCCTCCATTACGAAGACGTCCTGTTCGACAAAGTCGGCGACGTCGGGTTTCGTGCGGTCGCTGCCGAAGGCGATCTTCCTGCCGTCGGGCGACCACGCTGGGTACATGTCGTAGGCCGGGTTGTGCGTCAGGTTGTGCCGCTGCGAGCCGTCGGCGTTCATTATCCAGATGTCGTACTGTCCGTTCGCTGCCGAAGCGAAGGCGAGTTGTGAGCTGTCGGGTGACCAGGCTGGATACTCGCCCTCCTGGTCGGGCGTGAGCAGGACCTCATTTCTTCCATCCGGCTTCACGGTCGCGATTCGCTGAGCCCCATCGCTGTAGGTGGAGAACGCGATCCGTGATCCATCCGGCGACCACGCCGGCGACCAATCGCTCGTTCCACTCGTCAGAGGGTGCTCGTGCGTGCCGTCCACGTTGACGACGAAGATCGCGCTGCCCTGGCCGTCGATGTGGCGGAACGCGATTTGGTTGCCGTCGGGCGACCACGTCGGTGAAAGGCCGCTGATCGTGCTAACGCGATGGGCGGCGCCGTGATCGGCAGCGGCCACCCAAATCGCTCCGTCGGGACCTGAGTAGGCGACCCGGGCGGCTGCGCATCCATCGCTTCGGAGGCTGCCGCTCGAAGGCGCAGCGAGCGCCGAAGCGCCCGCGAGCGTCGCCGCGAACACCGCCACGACGGCGACTCGGCAGGGAGCGCGAGTGAGTGCCAATTCACGCCTAACTGTGCAGCTAGGCATTTTCGGACAGTTGTAGTCGCGACGAGCGCGTGCCGGCCCGACGCTGCGTCAGCGACTGCGGTTGCATGAAATGTTCCTCTTCACTCCCTTCGAAAGGGTTATGCAGCGAACCCGGATCGTGTTTCAACAAAAAGGAGTCGCGAAGAGCCCGGCAGTTCGCCTAGTCGCGACTCGCCAGCGGCGACTGCGGCGAGGGAGGTGAGTTCGGGCACGTTGCGCCCATCTCTTGGGCCCGGTCGTTCGACCGACGGATGCGGCCCCCGAGCGCGGCCGCGTCAGATTCGCGGCCACGCTCGAGGAAAGAGCGCCACGCAAGCGGCGCCCCTGGAGGGGTACGGACGACTACGCTGCGGCGCGCCGCGAGGTTCCCTCGTTCGCGGCTGGGCCCATGCGCAGGCTGACGCGTCGCGCTTAGCGCATCGCGGGCGAACCGACGTTTTGTCTTAACCCAAGGTCGGCGAGCGCCGGCCGGCCTTCGCAGCGGACGGAGGGCGCCGCCTGGGTAAAGGGCGCTCGCTCGACGCTAGCCGCCAAAATGAAGTGTCGTTTCGAGGAACCGGTCGCGGTCGGCGAAGGCACGGGGCGTGAGACCGTGTGAGCCTGCGTACCAACGGATGGTCTTTGGCTTACTTGCTGCGCGCTGCAGCTTCAGCGCTTCCTTTCGGGGGGTGAACTCGTCCAATCGCCCATTTTGGATCAAGAGCCGTGTGGGGGCTGCGTGGGCGACGTAACGAAAGGGGTTGGAGAAGTCCATGCTCGCGAGGTATGCCGCCATGCGTTTCTTGCTCAGGTCGCCGCGACAAGTGTCCCGGAGGAAACCGGTGTGATAGGCGCGGCCGGATTCAATTACGACGGCCTTAAGTCGATGTTCCACTCCCGAGAGAACACCTGCGATTGTGGACCCGTAGCTGAAGCCGACATCGCCGATTCGCGATACGTCGATGTTCGGTCGAGTGGCGAGAAGGTCTACTCCGCGTCGTAAATCGACGGCGTACTGGATGAAGGGGAGGCGGTCGCGTCGCTCGCAGGCGATTAGGTTTGGGCCGCCGCTCCGAACGTCCGGCGAGTCGATCAGCAGGGAGGCCGCGCCCTCGCGGGCAAGCGAAATCGCGTCGGTCAGTTGGGTGCTGCGGGTTCCGCCGAGTCCCGGTTGCCAGAGAATGGCAGGAAATGGCCCCGACCCGTCGGGTACGACCAGGTAAGCGCTGACTCGGCCCCTGATCGGACTTGCGTACGAGAGGTCGTGGACCGTGTAGCCCCGCTCCTTATCGACGGCATTCTCGCGCACGTCCAGCGGCTTCGAGCCGGTGTACGCGTACAGCCTGAGCAGCGCGGCGAAGGAGGGGTTCGCGCTCGTGCTGGCGGCAGCCGAGGAGGCCGGCAGTAAGGCAACGACCGCCCCGATCAAGAGTGGCAGCTTTAACCCGAGGCGGGTTTGACGCATCTGACACCTCATTTCGACGCTTGCTGACTAGTACGCGTCGCGTGTGTAGTTCCGTTCCATCGGCGCCGCATCGAGGTTCGCAATTCTTCGCGCAGGGTGGCCGTTGCGAAGCTGCAGACAGTCGTCGTCGTTGATGACGTCGCCGCTCGATCATGGTCGTAGCGCTTGCAGCGGCCCGATTAGGAAGAGAAGAGTCAGGCCAACGAACACGGCTAGCCCGGTGCCGAAGATTAGCGGGCTCGCAGTATTCGCCCAGGCACCCTCGCGCCAGGCATGCCAGAGCGGGGCTGCGCACAGCGTTGCCAGGCTTGGCAGAGCTACGGCCGCTCTGCGGTGGCGGCGCAGCACATGCGCCGAGCCTGCGAGTCCTGTGGCAAATGACGCCGGCGCGAAAAGAGCAATGAGCACGGCGAGATCGTCGAGGCTGTCGGACGGCTTAGCATCCGAAATAGCGAGCGTTCCACAACGCATCAGACGCGACCGGATCAGTGCAGTCACGCCGGTCAGCGTGGCTAGCGATGTCAGAGTGAGCAGAACGAGCAGCAGCAATAGTCGTGTGCTTCGCGGTGTCGGGCTGGCGCTGATGGAGGCCCAATCGGCGGCACAGACACCAACGACCCCGCCCAGGGCTGCGGCCACGCCACGCTGGATGAGGATTAGCGAGCGTTGTGGGATCTCGGCGGGGCCGCGGTTAGCGAGCGAGCGGAGCCAGGTCACCGCTATTACGCCGGGCAGGAAGACGGCAACGAAGCTGGCGATCAAGTCGTACGGGTCGTCGCGCCAAGGGCTCTCGGCCCGGATGCTTGCCACCTGCGTGGTTAGGGTGAATAGCAGGGCATAGAGCGAGACGGCAGCCGCCGCGAGATTGCCGGCGAATCTGGTGGCTCTCGTTGCCGCTGGCGGTCGGCTGTGCTCCATCACTGGGAAAGCGCCTCGAGCACCCGTCTGTTTCGGTCGAGGTGTCTGTGGGGGTCCGAGCCGAATTACTAGGTCTTCCGAAGCGGCCGAGCGGTATCGCGCCGAACTCTACTCAGACATTGGAGGACAGCCTGCGTGGTGCGTCGGGGCCAAGCTGCACCCGCGACCGCAGCTGGCAGCCAGATCATCTCCCAGGCATAGCCATGGGCGGCAGCGAGCGCCCATAGACCTAGTGCCGCGCCGGTCACGACCCCGAAGGGAAGCCACCGGTGCGAAGTGGCGTCCATTAGATCTCTCCTTGTTGCGGGGTTCGCGTGTGTACGCCGCTCTCGCACGGTACGTTCCCCCGCCTAACGGTCGCTGGCGGGCGAAGCACCATGGCTGCAGCGCCGATTAGGAGAGCGGCGGGGATCCAGAACGGCATTGCCGTAGCCAGACCTGCGAGCGCTGACGCAAGCAGGATGTTCCGGGCGCCACGCGACCCGATCAGGGAAAGCGCTGCGCCCGTGAATGCAAGCAGGATGACGGGGATCGTGAGCACGCCACCGACGCCCGCGATTACCCGCAGTGCCGGCGGTGAGTCGCCGCTGTCGATGTTGAACGCGTTGGATAGCCCTGCGAAGTCAAGTTGGGCGAGAGGAATCGGGATCGCACTCGCGGCGCCCAGTGCGGCGAGCGCCGCAGCGGCCAGACGGTCAGCACTCGGCGCTTCATTGTTGTGTGTTATTTGCACAGAGGGAGTATCGCCGCGCACTGCGCGCTGCGATAGCTTGCTAATGACGCCTTTGCTACCGGCTAGCCATAGTCGTGGAGAGTCCGGCCCACCGGCAGCGGCACGATGCGCCGAGCTTTCATCGGTGCGCGACGGTCACGCCCGCACTCTTCTGGATCGCTACTCGTACTGCAATGCATCCAGGACGTTGAGGCGGGAGGCACGTCGTGCTCGCAGGATCGCCGCCATTAGGCTGAGGACGATCGCCACGAGCAGGAAGGCGAGCAGCGATGCGTATGGGATGGCGAAAACGAAGCCTTGATGCGAGAGCGCTCGGGTAACGAGGCCTGAGCGTGAGGCCGAGCGCGATCCCTACCGTGGCTCCGATTTAGTGTCGTGATGACGCTTTCGTGCCTGATCATCTGAAAACCTCACCGTGGCCAAGATCCGCTCAACGATCTCAGCGAGCGCGAGCGTGACGTGCTAGCCGCAATGGCCGAAGGCCGTTCGAACCGAGCGATCGCGAAGCGGCTCTTCATCAGCGAGCACACGGTCGAAAAGCACGTCAAGAGCATTTTCGGCAAGCTCCGCCTCCCTCGCACCGTCGAAGACCACCGGCGCGTTCTCGCCGTCCTCAGCTTCCTCGACTCCCGCTGAGTAGGGACAGCCAGTAACACAGTCTCCGGCTAGCCGGCTAGCCCTCGCTGGAGCCGCCGGGCAGAGTCCACGTGCGGGCTTCGTTGCACAGGCCGCAGACGCGGCGGAGCCCGACCAACCGGCTTACTTAAGGAGCAAACGTAATGAATGTGCGCCAGGTCTGCGTGGGACGATTCACATTACCGTTGCCTCCGGCCGAGGCGCTTACGCTTTTTACGCCCGAGGGCGAACGGCGCTGGGCAGGATCGTCCTGGAACCCCTGGTACCCCCACCCCGCCGCTTCTGTCCTCGATGCCGTACCGGGTACCGTCTTCACGACGGACGGCGACGGCCGTCAAGCCATCTGGATCGTCCTTGAGCACCGGCGCGACCGCGTGCGCTACGCACGAGTCGTAGCCGACCACATCGCCGGAACGGTCGACGTCACCTGCACGCCGACAGCATCGCCCGCCGAGACGGCGGTGACCGTGATTTACGACATCACATCTCTCGGGCCTGAGGGCGTCCAGTTCGTGAACGAGTTGAGCTGCGGCTACGACGCGTTACTCGAGAGCTGGCGGCAAGACATCCTTGATGCCCTCGGACTCAATAGATCCACTGGAGCGCCTTGACACGCACCCAAAGGAGTGCTCGATAGCGTCCGACATCTTGATATACCCACCCACATGGAAGATCGAACGTTCACGATCCCGGTACCGCCTGGCGCCGCGCCGCCCGCAGGCAAAGACATCCTCTTCTTCTTCGAGCGGACTGCAGAGGACAACAACTGACTCACGCCACGGCGAAGACATCATGCTGCGCAATGTCCCGCGCTCCATGGCGCAAAAATTCCGCGCTTCGGCAGGGGGCGTGGACTGACCCACGCGCAATACCTTGCAGCTCTAATCACGCTCCAGGAGCAGCTCCGTGCACTCGCCGACGGCGGCGACGAGCAGGTTCGGATCACGCTCCACGAGCAGCTCCGTGCACTCGCCGACGGCGGCGACGAGCAGGTTCGGACTCTTCTCGATGAGCTGGGGCTCGCAACGGTCGCCGTATTAAGCGCCGCAGCCGACCCGGGCTGATGCCGATGGCTCGCGCAGACCTTTAGTTCATGCAGCTCCCTCCTCGCTGCGCGTCGCGACACCGTACGGAACGTGCGTAGTCGACAGTACGTAGAAGCAGTCATGCCAGTGCTTCGGTCGCACCAGCGTGCGTTAGTGGTGGTCGCGGCAACCGTCGGGTGCCTCGCTTCTACGGGAGTCCCGGCATCCGCGGGTCTTCAGAGCTCGGCGATCGCGGCTCCGGCCCTCACCGGACCGTTCCCGGTGGGCACGAGGACGCTCATGCTTACCGACCGGGCACGGAACGATCCGTTCGCGGCCAGTCGTCAGCCACGTCGAGTGCTGATCCAGGTTTATTACCCAGCTGCGAAGCGGGCGGGCAGGCGGGCACGCTATCTCTCCCCGGAGGTTGCCAAGGCTCTCTCTGCGCCGAGCATCCCCGCGAACATGCTCGCGGCCGTCGAAACCGGGGAGGTCAAGGACGCACCGGCGAGAGTTGGTGCCTACCCGGTTCTCTTGTTCTCTCCGGGGTACAGCGTGCCGCATGCGCTGTACACGGCCCTGCTGACGGATTTGGCTAGCCGCGGCTATGTCGTCATTGCGCTCGATCACACCTACGAGACCGAAGCCGTGCAATTCCCCGACGGCTCCGTTGCCCGTCGACTCCTGCCCGCCAATCCAAGAAACACGCTGGCTGCGATCAAGGCACGCGTCGGCGACATGACATACGTCCTCCACGAGCTGCCGATGCTGCGACGCCAAGGATCGATCGCTAATCCAGATTTGCGTCGCATAGGGACGCTTGGGCATTCACTCGGAGGGCTCACCGCGGCCACGGTCGCGAGCGAACATCTCGCAATTGGATGCTCGGCGGACCTCGCCGGCTCGGTTTACGGCGACGCCAAGCGGCACCCGTTCCGGCGACCATTTCTGATTCTTAACGGACCCGAGGCCGAGGCAACGCTCCCGGGATGGTGGGCAAACCTCAAAGGCGTCAGATATTGGGTGATGCTGGAGAGTGCGCGTCACCTCGACTTCACCGACTGGACCTGGCTGAGCAGGGCGCTTCGCGCGCGCGGCCATCAGCCGCGAATCATCCCGCCTCTCGGGACGATCGGTGCCAAGCGCGCCGTCAGTCTCACTCGGTCATACGTTGCTGCTTTCTTCGATAGTTGTTTGAAGGGACGTTCCACAGACGCGTTCGACGATTCCCGGCCCGCACCCGATATTCAGATCAAGAGGTAAGCCTGATCTGCGTTCCGTCGGCTAGTGGAACCGCGATGCCGCGCCGGTCGTACCTAAGCAGTGGCCGAGATCTCGGGTTCTGTGCAGAAGATCCTTCGAGGCGCGTTGCTCGCCTTCATCGTGAGCGGCGGACTCGTGGCAGTCCTCGTAGCCTCCGGCGCGAGCCACCCCGCACCTTGGTCGGTTCGCGCGAATGCGATCTGTGATCGCTGGGACCACGCTGTACATCGCCTCGGCTCCGCTCGAACCCTCCCCGACGTTTCCCGGACAACCGCCCTCGCGGCCACGCTTGCGGACCGCTTCACCAATCAGCTCGACCAACTCGAACCGCCTCCCCACGAGCGCCGCACCGAGCGCGAATTCATCCTCGCTATCCGGCGCACGGCAGACTCGCTTCGTGACCTGTCGCGCGCAGCTGGTACGAACAGCCGCGCCGCGACCGACCAAGCAGCGACTGATCTCAAGCGAGCAGTTCGGTCCGCAGACAGGCTCGCCGTTGCCCTCACCGTCAAACAATGCCGGAGTAACGATGGATGACTATCTCCGCCCGACTGATTGGTCTGATCGGCGGTCTGGGGCTACTCAGCAAGTCACGAGTACAACCAGCCCAGAGGTGAAAGCCCGAAACCGGCCGCGGCCGCTAGCGCTCGTCGCTGCCTTCCTGGCCTTTGCCGGCTGCGCGGGCCTCGGCCAGGCCGCTGCCACCGACACGACGACGCAGCATCCACGGCTGAAAGAGAAGACAGCGGTACGAGAACTCGCCAGCCAGCGAAGGCAAGGCTGTTTGGACGTTGCCGGAAAGACGCGGCATGTCCGCATTCGCGCGCGCGGCGAACGGTTCAAAGCAACCATCCTCGGAACCGGTGGAGTAGCCGTAGTGCTCGCCAACCAAATCGACAATTCCATCTGTCGATGGTCGCCTTTTCCGCAATACCTTGCTGCCCGAGGTTACCGCGTACTCGGTTTCAATTACAGCTTCGGTGTAGTCGACCCCAGCACCGAGGTGCAAGCTGCGGCCCGGTACCTCCGCGCGCACGGCGCCCGCGAGATGGTGCTAATCGGCGCCTCGAGCGGCGGCGCGGTTGTGATCGACGCCGGTGTCCATCTCCGTCCTGTTCCTGCCGCCGTCGTCAGTCTCTCGGCCGTACCCGGTGCGACCACGTACCCCTTCCCGCGCGACGCGCGCCGTCTGTCAAGCCCAATCTTCCAGATCGGCGGAACCGAAGACCCGGATACCTCGTACGGTAAAGACACGCGCACCTTATATCGGGCGAGTCCAAGCCCCGCCAAGCGACTCTTGCTCATCCGAGGAACAACCCATGGCGTGGACTTTGTCGACGCGGGCGCGGGAAACCGGATCAGGAAGGCGATCCTCACTTTCATCCGCGCCCACACGCATTCCTAACGATGAGCAGGTGGCTGGAGCACGCGCCGAAGGGAACGGCAGCCACCGTGGTCGGTAATTCGTCGAGCCTCCTAGAGTCTCGCGACCCGCGAGCCCCGAACGGAGTGGCGGTAGGTCGCTTCGCTACCGCCTTCGCCGCGATAGCCAGATGTTGTTGGGGCCCCTAGGAGACGCGATGCGCTCGGCGATCATCATCGTGTTAGTGGTGGTCACAGTCGGCGCCTTCGCTCCGAAAGCGTCAACTAGCGCACCTGGCTCGCTGCTGCCGAGCCTAAGGGGCTGGCAAATTGCGTACACGGCGGCGTACAAGAAGGGCGCGTTCCATCTCTACGCCGCGAGCGCCGACGGTAGCCACGCGCGCCAAATTGATCGGCTCGGGGGGGATAAGCACCAGCCGAATTGGTCGCCGGACGGTAGCCGCATCGCTTTCCGCTGGGTCCCCCACGATGAGAACCACACATCACTCGCAATAATCAAGGCGGACGGTTCACAGTTCGTGAACCTCTCGAAGAAGACCGGGCTGTACGGCTGGTCACCGTCTTGGTCGCCAAATGGTCTGCGCCTCGTCAGCGCCGCGACACGCCGCGCGGGTACTCCAAACAGTCTTTATGTGATGGGCGTGGGTGGAACACGCCCGATTCGAATCACTCCGAGCGGGCGCGAAGCACAATACGCAAGTTGGTCCCCGAACGGTCGTTGGATCGCCTTCACATATGTCATCGACGGCGGCTTCGACCTGTTTCTAATCCATCCCGATGGCAGCGACCTACGGCGGTTGACCCACGAGGGCGCTAGCGGTCAAAACAACTGGTCCATGTGGTCGCCGGACAGCCGACGCCTCGCATGGGGGCGCGGGGATGCGATCTGGGTCATGGATGCCGACGGTTCTCACAAGCATCTCGTCACGCGCGCTGGCGGGGTTCCGGGAGCATGGGCACCGGGCCCGTTTATCACGTTTGGCTGCCGCGGCCGCGCAGGCAAAGTCGGCCTCTGTGTCATCCGCTCTGATGGGACCGGGTTAACGCACTTGCTCAATGGGCGAGAAGCCAACTTCCCGGGCTGGAGGCCTCGCCAACACCGATAGCCAAACTGCGCCCCGCCCTCGACACGAAATCGCGCGGTGAAGCGGCAGTGATTTTCGCCGCGCCGAACCAGTTCGAAGGTATAAGCAGGACGCGCGCCGCGCGGGCCCACCGCTGCACCGCTTGTTGCCGCGCTGATGGCCAGGCCGAGGTCCGTTGCCTCGGCCGGCGTTCCGGATGAATCCTGGGCGAGGTCGGCGCTGGCATGGATGTCTGCGACCGCGACGTCCGACCAGCCTCGCGTTGTACCTCGCGCTCCTCGTTGACGTTGCTGGGGCGGAGATGGCGAGCGCGTCAGCGCATCGGAGCAGGCAAGTCACGCTAGATCCGATTCTTCTGCTTCGCAGGCAGACGATCGTCGAGCTACCCTCGCGGATCAGCATTCGCCCGCGCTGGACACACGAGGTTGGATATCGCGAGGCGATGTCAATTGCCAAATCGATCCAGACTGCCTAGGGCGGAACCGAAACTGGGGCAAATGCATACATAGGTCATGGGTAGACCTGTGCTTCGCGCGGTGTGGGCACGGCGGATGACCCTTGCTGTGTCGGTTGCTGTTACAGCGTACGTCGTCTGGCCAGGCTCGTCGGGGGATGCCCACCCAGTACGACGCGGATCTGGCTGCGCGGGCATGCGACCCGCTCGAGTTGAGCAGCGAGTCGCACTACCCGGGATCCCGGTCCAGCTCGCACTACACGGGACGACGCTGTGGGTAGCCCTTGCCGGAAAACGGAATGCGCGGACAGGGGCCACCGTTCGCGCAGGCTCTGTCGCCACCGTAGATATGCAGACCGGTCGAACTAACGTTTTCAAACTGCCGGTTGACCCGGGTCAAATCGCGTTCGCGTTTGGCGCGTTGTGGGTCGTGGGATTGCCACCGAAAGGTGCTCAGCGCGGCTTATTGCGTGTCGATCCAATGAATGGACGGTTGCTCGCGGAGGTCCACCTGCCGCACGGATGGTCGAGACTTGGCACGACAACCCGCTCCGTCTGGGTCGGCGGCGCTGACATCACCAGAGGGACGCCGAGTCGGCCTGGAGTGCCAGAGCGGACGGGGGTTCGGTTTGTTTACAGGGTCGATCCGCGTCGGAATCGCGTTGTCCAGCGCGTGCGGCTTCCAGGCGGGATGACCGTTCTCGATATCGATGGGCAAGGTCCCAACGTCTGGGTCGCCGGGTGGTGGGGTGTTGCCGAACTCTCTGACGCTGGCCGCGTCATGTTTCACGCTTCATACGCGGGTGCGGGTTGGTCCCTAGCAGTAGCGGGCGAGGCGGTGTGGATTTCGCTCCCGTGGACCGGTACGCCTTTCCAGCGGCGGCAAGACCGTCAGCATCGCACTTCGGAAGTCCTACGACTCGCGACCGGCGTCGGGCGCGCGCGGCCAGAGGTGATTGACGTACCGGAGACGGGAGGCACGGCAGCTGCGGGCGGCACGGTGTGGGTAGGCGGCGGCGACCTACTAGGGCGGATCGACGAAAGCGTCTCTCCGCCAAGCCTCGTTCCGACAGACCTCACACTGCAGCCAACCATGATGGAAGCGTTCTCAGGCGGCGTCTGGGTCGCCGAACTCTCCAAGCGGCGAGTGACAGAGATCGTGTGTTCATGAACAACTGCGGGGACGCGGATGTGACGACTCACCGCATGGGAACTTCGCCGAGGCATGCTCATTGCGGAAGCACTGGAGGCGTGCCTCCCGTGTTGCTTGGCAAGTCAGCTGCCGCGGAGGGCGTCGCTGGGAAGAAGTCTCGAGCAGCACGCAGCGCGGGATAGACCCCTGCTGCCGCGCCAGTTGCGAGGATGGCCAGGAAAGCGAGGAAGGAGTGACCTTGGCGGAATGACGAGCGCCCAACCTTTCGCCGCAGCGAACACAGCCGTCAGTGACGCTCCAAGGGCGATGCCGATGGTTGCACCGGCGAGCGCGAGGAGGATTGCCTCGGCAAGGGACTCCGACCGAACGTCCGTCTTTGTAGCGCCGAGAGCTCGGCGGAGACCGATTTCCGCTTTCCGCTTGAGCACGCCGATGACCATCATGTTCGCGATGCCGATGCCGATGCCTCCGACGAGGAGGGCGACGAGGCCCAGGCCGAGAAAGAGAGACGTGAGCGCGCTCTTGGCGGCTGCGCGTGCGGCCAGCGCGTACGACGGGCGGCTGATCGTAGTCTCCTCTGGGCGCTGGGGATTCGCGGTTTCGGCGAGCGGATGATTCCGATGCGACTTTCGGTGCTTCTTTCGGCGGCGCTCGTCGCCGCCGCTGCGGCCCCTGCTCTGCTCTCGGCGGGGAACATGACGACGATGCGGGTCTCAGGCCCGAGCCCGTTGAGAAGCTGCGCGGACGGCGCTCGCAACGTGTTCGAGAACGCTGAGGTCGAACCGTCGCTCTCCGTATCGCGCAACGGCAGGCACGTAATCATCCTGTATCAGCAGGACCGTTTCGCCGATGCGGCGGCTCGCGGGATCGTCGGCGCCATCTCATCGGATGGAGGACGTCGGTGGCGGCAAACGATCCTTCCTGCCGGCTTCTGTGCCACGGGCCGTGGCCAGCGAACGGAAAGGACTTCCGACCCGTGGGTCTCGCTCGGCCCCGAAGGCCGTGCATACGCGCTCGCGAGTTCGACCGCTCTCACCTCGATCGACGGCGGCCGGACGTGGACAAGCGCTCACGTTCTGGCGACCCGATCGAACGGAATGCTGCCTGACAAGGGTTCCATCACGGCCGACCCGGGGGATGCCGGGGTCGCGTACGCCGTTTGGGCGCGGTACCGCCTCGAGAGCAGCGGCCCGCCCGAACAAAGCGACGCCATGCTGGCGAAGACGATCGATGGAGGGCGCACCTGGTCTGACCCACACACGATCCTCGCCCACGGATCGGACTCCGGCCCGATCGGCAGCGTTATCGTCGCCGACCCGAGACACAATCGGCTGTACCACTTCGCCTGCTGGCAAGTCGGCGCCGTGCCGACCCTAGATCGGCCGCCGCACCTTTTGGTGCAGACCTCGAAAGACGGCGGCAAGAATTGGAGCGCACCACATCGCATCGCGCAGGCGCTCACGACCGGGTTGTCGAGTGATCCGTCGACCGGCCGTGTTATCCGGAGCGGGGCCGTCGTACCCTCCTTCGCCCTCGACCGCGCTTCCGGCGAGCTCTACGCTGCATGGCAGGACTCGCGGTTCACGTCGAAGCGCACCGACCAGATCGTCTTGTCTTACTCGCATAACGGCGGCACCACCTGGTCGCCTCCGCGCCTCATCAGCCACCGCGGCCGCCAGGCGTTTATCCCCACCGTTGCCATCACGCCGAGCGGAGTCGTCGGTATCGCCTATTTCGAGTCCCCGTCGCATAGGACAAGCGACCGCGCTCCGGTCCGCTATCAACTCGCAATCTCGCGTGACCGAGGCCGCACCTTTCGGCGCATGCCGATCGGGCCCGCATTCAGCCTGAGACAGGCGCCGCTCCTCAGCGGTATCCCCCAGCTAGCCGCACCGCCGGGCCTCTTTCTCGGCGACTACATGGGAATCGATGCGAGCGCCGGACGCTTCCATCTCGCGTTCGTGAGCGCAAACGCATCGACGCAGAACCGCACGGATGTGCGCTACGCATCGGTGGCGCCGTGACGACGCGGAGGGACTTCGTGGCCGGGGTGCTCACCGCGGCCGCTTCCGCTGCGCTCCCGAAACGTCTGCTCGCAGCGACGTCCGCATTCGATCCAGAGAGCTGGGCCAGCATCCGCGCCCAGTTCGAACTCGACCCCCACGCAGTCAACCTCTCGGCCTTCCTCCTCGCCTCTCACCCTGCACCGGTCAGGCACGCGATCGAGCGTCACGCTCGCGCCCTCGATCAGGACGCGAAGCGATACCTCGACCATCAGCGCGACGGTGCGCTAGCCGAGGCCGCCATTCGGTCCGCAGCCGGGCGATACCTCCATGTGCGTGCGGACGAGCTTGCGTTGACGGAGAGCACGACGATGGGACTCGCGCTTCTGTACTCCGGCCTGCAACTGAGCGCGGGCGACGAGATCCTGACAACGACACACGACTTCTACTCGACCCACGTCTCGCTGAGCCTCCGGGCACTGCGAACCGGCGCGCGCATCCGCAAGATCTCCCTCTATCGAGACGCCCGCCACGCATCCGTCGACGAGATCCTCGCTGCGGTCAAGACGGGCATCCGCACATCCACGCGCGTCCTCGCAATCACCTGGGTCCATTCGAGCACCGGAGTGAAGCTCCCAATCCCGGAAATCGCAGCAGCCGTCCGCGCAGTCAACCGAGAACGAGCGCCTGCAGACCGCGTCCTGATCTGCGTCGACGGCGTTCACGGTTTCGGCATTGAGGCGGCGACGCCGCACGAGCTTGGCTGCGACTTCCTCGTCTCCGGCTGCCACAAGTGGCTATTCGGGCCTCGCGGAACCGGGATCATCTGGGGTCGCGGGGAGGCCTGGCGCCACGTCCTACCCACCATCCCGACGTTCGACCTTCGCGCGTTCCCGGCCTGGTTCGCCGGCGCATCTGTAGGAGCAAGCCTCGACGCGCTGCCGCGCGCCGCGGCGATGACACCTGGCGGATTCCATTCTTTCGAGCACCGGTGGGCGCTTCGCGAAGCATTCGACTTCCGGCAGGCGATCGGGGCACAACGCGCTGCAGTCCGCACTCACGCACTCGCAACACAGCTGAAGGAGGGACTACAGGCGATCAAGGGGGTCCACCTTGTCACTCCTACCGGGAGCGCGCTGTCCGCAGGCCTTGTGTGCTTTAGCGTCGACGGTCGCGATCCATCCGAGATCGTCGCACGGCTGTATCAGCGCGGGCGGATCGTCGCGTCGGTCACTCCGTACGCGACTCCTTACGTGCGCTTGGGGCCGAGCATCGTCAATACCCCGCGGCACATCGAACGGACGATTCGCGCGGTTCACGCAGTGAGCGCCTGAAGAGAGTGATTTTCCGGCGCCGCCGCAGCGGAGGCGAAACTTGGCGCCACAGGCACCAAACTGTGGGCGTGAGGGCCGAGGATGATCCACAGGTCGAGCAGGTCCCCCTGACTGAACCCCGACCGCTGAGCGAGGAACAGCGTCGTTTACTAGAGCACCTGGCGCGCGCGCCCCTTGGGAAGCCCGGCTTGCGCGCGCAGATCGAGGCAGCGCAGGTTGTCGCCGAGTGCAGCTGCGGCTGTCCGTCCGTCGGGCTTGAAGTCGATCAGTCAGTCCCGAGCGTGTCGTTCGATCCAGCCGAGACGCCGGACGGCAGGACCGACCATGTCGCGTTGACTGCACGCAGAAGCGGGACAGAGCTGCCCGAAGTTACGCTCCACCTTATCCACGGACGGCTCTTCGAGCTTGAGGTGTGGGCAGGATACGGCATTCGCCCGGGGATCGACATCAGGAGCCTCAAGTACGCCTGACGCTCCTGGGCTCACTGAGCAATACGGGCCGACGAGCGGCCGCACGTTAGGAAGCTTGCCGGCCGATGCTCCCCAGGCTCCTGGCCTTCTCGGAGGCAAGGCACTCTGGCTCGGCCAGACCTGGCACGGCTACCAGCTCGTCAAGGTCGAACAACAGAACCTAGTAACCGGTTATCCCGCAATCCGGCAAGCAGACGGCCCACTCGGCCGGTGTCGTCTTCACCTACGCGCCGCCCGGCGGCTCGGCCGACAGTACCGACGTCCTCCAGGTGAGAGAGGCGACGCAGTGCGAGGACGGATGGGCAATGCATTGCGCCCTGCTGCGCTCCCACCGAGGGCGTTCTTCTCGTCGACCAACCGTTCTTCTCCAGCTTCACCCTGCGCGACGGCCTCTACATCGCCATCAGCCAGAACAGCAGCCACAGCGACCCCGTGGCCGTGGCGGACGCCCTACAGCCGCTCAACGGAAACTGACGCATCTCTCGCCTGGGCCAGTGTTTCGAAATGACCCCCGAGTCATGACCACGTCCGACCGCCTGCTCGTCGAGTCCTGCTGGCGATGATCAGCAACGCGCGGGCTTTGGTCGAGCGTCGCCCTAGGCATGCTCAGATCTGAGCTCCTTGGAGCATTCGTGCTAGCGCGCCAAGCGCTCGCATGGCTCGCAGTCACGCGGCGACCTCGCTCATCCCGAGTGTGGCCGCGATCTGCGAAAAGTCGCGGTCCTCCACAATCCGCAACCGCAACACCCAAACATCGTCCCATACGTCAACCCGGGGCGAGGGAGCGGCGCGGAACGCCCTTGCCACTACATGGTCATGCCGTACGTCGAGGCTCGCACGCTTCATCAGCTACTCGACGATGAGCATCGTTCGCCTCCGGGCCGGATCCGGCAGATCGCCCGTCACGTTGCTCAGGCGCTTCGAGCCCTGCACGACGCAGAAATCGTCCACCGCGACGTACAAACCGTCGAACGTCTCGTCTACGAGGACGGCACTGCCGTGTTGCTCGACTTCGACGGCGCACGGTTCCTCGACTACACGTCGTCCACGGAACATGGACAGTCCGGTCGGATCACGGGTTCGGACTGACCGATCCGGGTGCACGCGCCTACTCGATCGCTTAGGCAAACGCCGTCGTTCTGCCGCGCAGACCTCTGACGCGCCGAGTATCGAGCAATCCCCCTCAGGCGCAAGGGAACGTGCGCGCGTGTGGCGCCGTATACGCGTCAGGCGCCGGTCCCCGCACGCCACGACGAAGGAGAGCTGACCGATGAGAAAGATCCGGATTGCCGGGCTGATCGCTGCCGCCGCGACGCTTGCGAGCCTGGCATTGCTCGCTGCCACCTTGTTCGACGATGGGGTCTCGAGCACACCTGCAAGGGCTTCGAGCTTTGCGCCGCCGCAGAGCCCGGGGTGCGCGAACAGGACCGACGGTCAGAACATCCGCGTGACGCAGGATTGCGGATTCCGTAATCAGAGCGAGGAGAAGATCGCCTACGACCCAAACGCTCCCTTGCATTTCGTCGCGGCCTCCAACGACTTCCGGACCGGCTTCAACAAGACGAGCATCCAATGGTCGGTCGACGGCGGTATTCATTGGGGAGACGTCGAGGAGCCGTTCCAGCACAAGCTCAACTTCCCCGAACTCGAGCTGCCGAAGCCAGGCGACCCCAACCGGCACACGATAGGCGGCGATCCCGGCACAGGCCGGGGATACGAACACTGCAGCGACCCGTCGGTCGCGTGGGATTCAGGCGGCAGAGTCTTCTACAGCTGCGTCGCATTCGACTCGAACTTCGAGTCCAGCCTGCTTGGCGTAGGGGTGTCACCACCCGGCGCCAACGGCTCCTACTTCACCGATATCTCGACACGAAGCCGCATCGGGATCGTGGCGGAGGACAACAACCCGACGATTTTCAACGACAAGGAGCTCCTGGCCGCCGACACGTCACCGTCGAGTCCGAATCGCGACAACATCTACATCGTCTGGACGGTCCTCCCCGGCTTCGGCGACGTCTTCGAGGGGCCGACCTACGCGGCGATGTCGACCGACCACGGTCGCACCTGGTCAACTCCGGAACGCATCAACGGGTCATCGCCAAGGCTTTGTCCGACCGGCGATTCGAACAAGAGCGAATGTGATCGCAGTTACGCTCCGGCGCCGGCCGTCCTCCCGGACGGAACGCTCGTCGTCGTCTTCTACAACCACAACCTGCCGGGGCAGGATGCGCAGTATCTGGCCGTTCGGTGCCACCCACTCGGAAGCTCACCTGACGGCACGGCAACCACCCACTGCGGCAATCCGGTCAAGGTCGCGAACGTCGTCCGCACTGGTGAACCCCAGTGTGACTTCGGCTCCCGCTTCCAGGAAGAGTGCGTCCCGGGACCCTTCCTCGCGCTTGAGGATGATCCGCAGCTTGCTGTCCAACCGCAGAGCGGGCAGCTCTACGTCGCCTGGCAGGACTACCGAAACGGCGAGTACGACATTCAGCTGTCGCGCTCGCTCAATCGAGGTGCCTCGTGGTCGCCGGGCCAGACCGTCAACCCCGATCGGAATCTCGACCACTATCTGCCCGCAGTTGCTGTGTCGCCGGGGCCAGACGGTGATCGAATCGGCGTCAGCTACTACCGCAGCCAGCGGATTCCGAACGAAAACACGCCGCCTCCGAACGGGTTCGAGCAGGGGAGCGGCGAAGCCGGGTCGGCGTCCTCGGACTACGTACTGGCCGGAGGAACTTCGTCGGCACCGCTGCCCTGGCCGTTTGCCGTTATCAGCCCGACATTCCAACCGCCTGATCAGGCGACGTTCATCGGCGACTACACCGGTCTCGTGATCAGCCCTGACGGACGAGCTCACCCGATCTGGGCGGACACCAGGAACCCAGATCCCTACGGTGCGATCGAAGGCTGGACGCGTGATCTCGACGTGTTCACGGACAACGTCCAACTTCCCAGCGGCAACGCCGGACCTCAGACGGGACGGATTGGCGCACGCTAAAGACGCTGTCTCGGACAACGTACTGCGCGACTGGTCGAGGTGCGACGCCGGCGCTGGATGCGGCCGATCTCGCAGAGCAGCTTGGCCGCGGTGAGCGCGGCACAGCCGGTTAGGGCCGCGGCCACTCCGTCCCAACCCCCGGGGTACCTGGGCGTGGGGATATGTCGAGATCTAACGGGTTCGCGTCTCTGCTATGCTGTAACACAACAGTAGTGTTGGGTTGCATTCTATGTCTATTCCTGCCTTCGACGCGGTCACGGGCAACCTGCCTCCGGGCGTTCACCACGCAACGTGGAGCGAGATCGTCACGCGCTTCGGCTGGAACGCGGAGCGGAAACTCTTGCTGGCAGGACTGCGTCGGGCACTTGAGTCGCTCAAGGCGGCTGGCTGCCAGCAGGCATATCTGGACGGAAGCTTCGTCACCGAGAAAGACATTCCGGGTGATTTCGACGGCTGCTGGGAGGCTCAGGGTGTTGACCCTGGCCAGCTCGACTTGGTGCTGCTCGACTTCAGCAACCAGCGCGCGGCTCAGAAGGCTAAGTACGGTGGCGAGCTCTTCATCGCCAACAGTGCTGCTACGCCGGCAGGAACAAGGTTTGTCGACTTCTTCCAACAAGACAAGGCGACTGGCCAGGCGAAGGGAATCCTCGCGATCGATCTCGGAGGTTTCGCATGATCACTAATGAGCGCCAGCATCGAATCACGAAGGCCGAGATTAGACGGTTCGAGCAGGCAATCGTCCAGGCTGAGGCAGACGAGCCGACCGGGGATGTTCATCCGCGCCTTCACCACGCGATGATCGATGGCCTTCGCAGTCAACTCGAGGAGCTGCAGTCAGAAGTCTCAGACTACGAAGCTCTTCGGGAGGGCAAGATCAAGCGGCGCGTCATGACCTCGTTGCTCGATCTCCCGTCTGCCCTCATCGAAGGACGAATCGCCCGACATCTCACTCAGCGAGACCTCGGGAGAAGGCTCGGTGTCCCCGAGCAGCAGATCCAGCGTTACGAGAAGACCCGATATGCGGGCGTGAGCCTGGAACGCCTGCAGCAGGTCGCCGACGCGGTGGGGCTGACGCTCAAGAAGACGGTGGAGTACGACGTCGGGAGCTACGCCGGAAGTAGAGAGCGATCGAGGAGAGGAGGAAGTCCCAGCATGGCAAGTAGAAGGACGGGGAAGGCCGCAGCGTCCGCAGCCGGCAAGACGCTAGCCTCGAAATCGGCCAGCAAGACGGCCAAGCGAGCAGCCGCTTCGGACCTAGCCCAGGTAAGGAACCAGAAGGTGACCGGCAAGAAGGCAGCGTCCTCTGCTGGCAAGACGCTTGCCTCTAAGTCGGCGAGTAAGACGGCAAAACGAGCAGCCGCCTCGGATCTATCGCAGGCAGCTCGCAAAAAGAAGCGGTAGTGCTTCGCGTGGGTAGCTGCTGCTGGCTCCGGTAACCGGAGCGCAGAAAAACGAAGTCGATGGCCGGACTCGTAGCTTGGGGCGAAGGCTTACGCGGCCTCGGCCCGGACCCACGCGGACCCGGCCCGCTCGACGCGCCAGAAAGGCGTGATCTGGACAGCTTTAACCCGGTAGTTTGGCGGCGTGTGGTATGGCGTTCATGCGCGGCTCGGTGCCCACTCGGATCCGGGACTACTCGCCCGCCACGTTGAAGATCTCGGTTTCGAAGCGCTCTTCTTCCCAGAACACACGCATATTCCGCGGGACCTTGACGAGAGCGGTGAGGACACGGCCGTCTTACGGCGTCAGGCCGGCTTACTCGATCCGTTCATAGCTCTTGCCTTTGCGGCAACGACAACCCGGCAACTTCGCCTAGGCACGGGCGTCTGTCTTATCGCGCTTCGCGATCCGATCCTCCTCGCGAAGGAGGTTGCGACACTCGACCAACTCTGCGGCGGTCGGCTCCTCTTCGGTGTGGGCGTCGGTTCTCGTCCTGAGGAGGCGGTAGGCCACGGGCTGGCGCCCGCGGACCGTTTCGACGCCGCGCTCGATGTCTTGGATGCGACGATCCGCATTTGGATGTCCGATGTCGCATCGTTCCAAGGCCGATTCGCTTCCTTCTCCGATCTGCGCCAAGGCCCGAAGCCGTTACAGAAACCGCACCCGCCAGTATTGGCCGGTGGCTCGAGCAGGCGGGTCGTAGAGGAATTCGTTCGTGCGCGAAGATGTGAGTGGTTTCCCCACCACACGCCTGAGCTGCTCGAAAACCTCCAGAGACAAGACGACGCGGGCGTCAGCGTCTTCGCCCCTCCAAAGGACCACGCAGTACTCAGCGCTTATGCGCAGAGCGGTGTACGGAGATGCGTCTTTACCCTGAACGCAGACGATGCCGGCGTCCTCGACGAACTCGCCGCCCTGCGCGAATTCTTGGATGGCCGCCCTGGAGGTGGCGCGCACTCGCACTTTGCGCACCGGTTGTAATAGCGGCCGCCGGTGGCGGATTCAGGGTCGAGGCAGCTCATCCAGGGCTCGCGCCTCCTTGCGACGCCGAGCAAGGCGAAGAGCCAAGCGAGTACGCAGTGCACCGGAATACAACGGCACCGAGCGCAACCTGCTCATGAGACGAAAGGCGATGGAGGAAGCCGCCGGCCCGCGTAAGAGCGCCGTAGGCGGGGCGCCAACGGTGGCGTTATTGGCGCAGGCGAGGCAGCCGCACCGTCGCTTGGTCTGCCGTCGGGCGCGCTTGGTCTGTCTGGTGCTGTTCAGCCAGCAGGCGAGTCGCCGCAGCATGTACCTATATATAAGGCAAGGCCTTCGGTCTCGCTCGCGCAGTCGCCGCCTGAGCGTCCCGTCTCATGGGGTGGTGTCGGTGGGGTGGTTGGCGGAATGAAGTAGCTGGTCGAGTTGGCCGCCGATTTCGCTGCGCTGGGCGTCGTGGTGTTTCCATTGGTGGGCGTAAACGCGCAGGGTTGGTGTCGGGTTTGCGGTGCCCGAGTCGGCGCTGGACGTCGACGAGGGTGTAGCCGAGGGCGATCAGCATCGAGGCGTGGCTGTGGCGGAGGTCGTGCAGGGTTGGTTTGGGTGCGGCGATGCCAGCGTTCTTGATGGCGCGGTCGAGTGCGCCGCGGGCGACTTTGCGCTGGAGGCCGGTGTCGTTAAGGGTGGTGGCGAAGACGACGGCGTTGGGGTTGAAGGCGTGCGCCTCGGCCGGCGATGAGGGCGAGGAGGCGACGCATCAGCTGCGGCGGGATGTCGACGGTCCGCCGGGATTCGTCGGTCTTGAGCGGTGGAGCCGCCGGAGCGATTTGCCGCGTGTTGCTGGCGCAGGTCGAGGTGGCCGGGGCGTCGATTGGTCGTGAGAGCAGAAACCAGCCAGTTTAGGTGGGTATTGGATTGATGGGGCGGAAGAACGTTTCCTCGGTCTCTTGGGGTGGGATCTGGTCGATTTCCCAGGCGATGCTCACGACTTCACCCACCTCGGGCACCGGTTCGGTGCGCAGCGAGTAGAACTCGATCAGGCGATCCGAACTCCGCGCACCTGCTTCATCGAGCCAGGCCGCAAGCGCTCGATATACGTTCATTCTCGGTGTCTCTGGTGTGAAGCCCGTCGCGACGACCGCGTGGAAGCCGAGTGCTTCGCCAAGCTCGACATCGGTCGCTCGCGGTGGGGCCACCGGGACTGCGACCTCAACGTCAACGTTGTCGTGTTCGTCCGCCGGAGCTTGGATCGTGAAGACGCCGTCGATGACCGAGATCGCGGCTCGCTGAAGCGTGCCCATCAGTTCGGCAAAGGCCGCCCGAACGAACGCCTCGACCTCGCCCGAAGGGACAAGGGTCCGCTGGCTCGCTACGGTCTGTCGCGATAGGTGGCGACAGGCCAGTTCGTAGGTGATCGAGTCTGACTTACCCACGATCAGTCCACCTCCCTCAAGTGCCTCGTCGATCTCCGCGAGCAGGCGGCCGAGCCGATCTCGCTCCTTGGTCACCGCCTGTCGGCGGCGAGCGACCGTGGCTTCGATCGCGGCTTCGCCGCCCGCGAGCGCCCCTGCGATTTCAGGCACCGAGACGCCCCAATGGCGAAGGCGAGCGATCAATTGAGCGTGGACAACCTGCTCGATTTCGTACCGTCGGTAGCCGGTCCTTGAATCGATGCTCGCCGGTTGTAGGAGCCCGACGCGATCGTAGTAGCGCAGGGTGGCGATCGTTAGCCCGCTCAGCCGGGAGAAGGTTCCGATCTGAAGGAGAACTCGCGTACGATCGGGAGCCAGGCCGCTCATGGCGCGGCTCGTCGAAGGAGGGCAGGCGGGCCGGCGTCGGGGAAGAGGATCCTAATCCCGGTCACCGTTCCCGATGGGTTCGCCAGGATGATCGCTCGACCGCGGGGATCCCAGCGATCGAAAAAGCGCCGCCTCGCATAAGGAAGAAATTCCCGTCCGAAGATGAAGAGGTGGCCGGCGTGGCTAGTAACCATTTGCGGTGGCGTTCCGGCTCCGAAGCCGGAGGCGATGTATCTGCCCGTGTAGCGCTTGAGCAACGCCTTTGGAATCTCGACCGCAGTTGGAGGACGGGGCAGCAGGCCTGCGCGCGAGCCGAGAGCAAGCTGTGCGAGGTCAACCGCATATCGGTCGACCGGCGGAGCGCCTTGGTTCGAGATGATGATGATTGTGAGTCCGGCGCTCGGAACTCGCTCTAGCGCCGATAGCCAGCCTTCGGTTCCGCCGAGTTGCTCTTGCCAGATGCGACCGTGAATTCGGAGGATCTCCCAGCCTAGGGCGTACTGGTCGCGGACGATAGTGAACATCTGTTTGCGTTCGGCGCTCGGAAGGAGGGAACTCCCATTCAGCGCCCGGGCAAATTTGAGGAGATCGCCCGTTGTCGTCTCGATACCGCCGCCCGGCGCGAGTACGGCTGTGTGGGCAAACGGGCGGACTTCGGTTAGTCGGCCGGTCGCGGGGTCGGGCATGTAGCCTGAGGCGATCCTGGTCGGCACGGGCGGTCTGTCTGCGACTGCACTTTCCTGCATATGCAGCGGACGAAAGACGTGCTCCCGGATGAAGTCACCGTAGCTCTCACCTGAGACGTGCTCGATGATCAAGCCGGCGACGAGGTAGCCAGAATTTGAGTAAGCAGATTTCGTGCCGGGCCGGAAATCGAGTGGTTGGCGCTCAAGCAGATGCACCGCAGCTGCAAGAGTCTGAGGCGCGCTCGGGCCTTGTGTTTCGCGAAGGAAGAGGTACTCCGGTAAACCGGCCGTGTGGCTGAGGAGCTCTCGGATCGTGATCGGTCTCCAGGCACCGGGACAGCGCGCGAGGTAGACACAGATGCGGTTGTCGAGGTTTAGACGATGTTCGGCTTGGAGGAGCAAGACGGCCGTCGCCGTCATCGTCTTGGTGATTGAGGCGATCGGATAAAGCGTCCGTGGGCTGTTCCGCCGGCCGCTGGCGAGATCGGCCAACCCGTAGCCTCTGTTCAGCAGGACGCGATCGCCCTTGGCTACCAACGCGACTCCCGCAAAGCGCCCGTCTGAAACGAGGTTCCTTAAGTAACCGTCAAGCGTCCGCGTCGGGTCGTCCGGTGCTGCCGACCCAGAACCGCCGCAGCCGCCCGCAACGAGGCTCACGGCGACAATCGTCGCGACAAGAGCGCCCATTGCGCCCCAATCCATGAAGGCTCGAAGCCGACAGCCTACGTTCGATGTCTTCGTCGTCTGCAACGTCGCGACCCAGTCGACAAGGCTAGGGTCTCCACTAAGGCGAGAGTCAAGGCGAGACGTGAGCGCGCCGAGGGTTTGCCATGGTAGAGCTGGCGTCGGGAGGCAGCTCAGCATCGACTTCACCCATCTACTAGACCCTTCGACCTGTTTCCGCGACACCTCGGGCCACCACATCGAGGCGGCTTGGCGCCCACCGAGCGGACGGCGGCACTTGTGTCTACCCCGGCAACGCGCCCGACACCTGCGGCGATGACCTCCAGTCGCCCAAGGAAGGGCGCTTCTCGAGTCAGCCGTCCCACCGTCGGTCGCCTGGCGAACCGTTCATGAAACTCATGGCCGGCGCGCTCTCTTCCAACGTCCGCGAATGTCGAGGACAGCACCGGGGACAGCACGTCGCGCACATGCCCGTCACTTCCGTCGGTGTAGGAATACGGAGTCGTGCGGCTTGAAGCTCTAAGTCGTAAACCCGAATACCCCCAACGGGATTCGAACCCGTGCTTCAGCCTTGAAAGGGCCGCGACCTGGACCGCTAGTCGATGGGGGCCAAGGGTGGACTCAGGCTACCGGGCCTCGGGGTTATAGGAATCGACGTAACCCGGACGGCCTAGCGGGTTCCGTTCTTTTGGCCGGGCGCTGGCCGGCGCTTTCCGGGCGCTGAATGCTGGCTTTGGTCAGTTTGGGATAGCGATTGACCAAACCCCGATAAACCCACGATTGGGTTGCCGCCGAATCCGACGATGTCCCGCTGGACGAGATGCATTCAATGCGGACAAGCATCGGCAAGACGGGACACCGACCCGGCCGCCCGCACAGTTCTGAGTCGCTCCCTAAGCTCGCCCGCCTGCCCTCGCTCACGCACCTCTTGCGCAGATCTTGCCTGGATCTTGCCTCTGCGTCCTAAACCGATCGTAAAACCGCGAAGGCGAAAGGTCTCGTCAGTGTGGAGCCCTAGGACTTGGGAGGAACGAACATGAAGATGCATTTGGGCCGCTTAGGGTTGTTCGCGAGGGCGGTTGTTGCTGCTGCCTACGTCGCTGTGCCGGTCTCGGCACAAGCGGGACACGGCCGATACGGAGGAATTGGAGCGCTCGCTCAGAACTTCTACGCCCAGAACGCGCACGCCTCTGGAAGACCTCCTGTCGGCGTCGCCTACTATCGAGCAGACGCCGCACGAGCTGGTCGAGTTAGCTCCTACCACATCGTGCTCAACCGGACGGCGAAACTGAGCGACGCCCAGCTCAGACGGCTGGTGACAGGCCGTGAACTCCCTGCGGACGTTAAGCGGCTCCAAGGCTGGAAGCAGTCGGTGGATCCGGGCTGGTACTGCGCGATCTCCCAGAGCCGCTGGTTGGGCCGGAGGCTCTATGGTCCTTACGTCGTGGAGTACGAGTCGCGGGCCGATCAGACAGCGGTGGTCAATGTCTCGACGGCGGCAGCTTGTCGTGGCTAGCGATCGCTGACCGCCTCAGGCTCTGGCGTCATTCCGGAACACTGGCGCAGGTGACGGCTAAGACACCTGACGGCTGATTGAGCGAGGTCGGTGATCCTTCGCGCAGATTGGAGTCAGTATTGGCGCAGGGTCACCCAGACATCATTGGCGTCTGCGGCGACACCGGTGGGTAGGTAGGGGAGCGGCACTCGGGTCACCTCGTTTGTCTTTGGGTTGATCCGCCACAGGGAACGGGTACCCGGGGTAGTGGCCCAGACGGCGCCAGCCCCGACGGCGATGTTCCAGACGCCTGTTCCTCCGGGGAGTGGGATGCGGCGAGGATGGGGTGATCCGACTGCGTTGAGGCGTACGACCTCGCCTCCAGCCCAGTCTGCAATCCAGACGACGTTGCCGTCGACGACCGGGAAGGCAGGCGCGGCCCCGAGGACGTTGATCGTTTTCACCGCGCTGGTTCCTGGTTGCAGTCGTGTGAGGCTTGCGTCGTCGAAGTTTGTGATCCAGAGGTCGCCGTAGCCGTCCGACCACGCGAGCCCCCACGCGGAACGCGCTAGCCGGGTGGTCTGCTCCCTGCCTGTCTGAGGGTTGATCTCGGTGACGGTGTTTGGGTTGAAAGTGCTGTCGCCGTCGACTTGGCTCAGCCAGAGTGAGCCGTCGCCGTAGGCTAGGCCTCGGTAGAAGCCTTCGCCGCCCGGGGCGGGCAGCGTCCTCTTGAAGGCGAGGGTTGTTGCGTTGACTCGGACAACGTCGTCGCCGAGATTCCGGACATTCCTGGGGTAGCAGTTAGCGATCCATACGTCGCCGGAGGGATCGGGGGTGATTCCGCACGGTGCGAGTCCACCCACGACCACGGCTTTGCCCGTTGATGGGTCGACGCGGGTCAGCGTCTGGTCGCCGGCGTTGCGCGGTGCGCCGGAACCGCCGCCGCGAAGGATTTGGTTGGTGACCCACAGGTATCCACCGGAGGCTATGACGAGATCAGGAGCGTCACCAACCGACGCGACCTCGCTTGCCTTGAGTGTGGTCGGGTCGACGCGGACGAGGCTGTTCGGCAGGATCGCCGGAGCCGAAGCGCCCTGGTCGAGGAGAGCGAGGACGGCAGCCACGGCCCCCGCAGCAACGAGAGCCACCGCGAAAAGACCAGTGCGCCGGCCTCGACTCCAGCCCGAGGACACGGCAGTCATGGCCGGGGTGGTCGCGGGCGCGAGGGGACGCGGCCCATTCTCGCTCGGCGTTTCAGGCTCTTCGAGCAGGCGACGGTAGGCGGCCTCGGTCTCCGGCGACGGGTAGGCGCCGAGCTCTTCGGCGAGCAGCCGGCGGCAGCGGTCGTACACCTGCAAGGCTTCGGCTCGGTTCCCAGCCGCTGCGTGTGCCGCCATCAGACGCCGGTAGCCGCTGTCGCGAAACGGCTCGATCTCGACTGCCTGTTCCGCCCACTGAACGGACGCTTCCGCTCTGCCCGACTGAAGAGAAGCGTCCGCCAATGTGTTCAACGCACGGGCGCGGACACCCTCACACTCGCGACGCTTGCCCTCCACCCAGTCGCCGTCCTCGCCCGCCATGAACGGCTCGCGGAGCAGGGACTCGGTGAGCATCGCCACTGCGATCGCCTCGTCCGGTGCGCCGGCGGCCAGACGGTCCTCCGCATCTCGCGCCGCGCTCTCTGCTGCGAACACGTCGACCCACGTTTCCGGGGGGAGCTCGAGCCGGTAGCCGCCGTCGGTAGCCACCAACTCGGCTCTGTCGCCGTCCGGTCCATCCGCGAGGACCTTGCGCAGCTTGCTGACAAGCAGCCTGAGCGCGCTTTCCCAGGTCGCTGGCGGGTCGTCTTGCCACAGCGCCTCGGCGAGCTCGCCCCGCGTCATCTGCTTGCCCTTCGCAACGACCAGGCACGCGAAGAGCAGACGACCCTGGCGCCCAGGGAACTGCATTTCCTCCAGCGGGACGTCGCCGGACTCGGCGGCGACGCGACCCGCAAGAAAGATCTTCAGCCTGCCCTCCTAACGCACCTCTTGCGCACATCTTGCCTCGATCTTGCCGCTTCGTCCTAAACCGTCCCTCTAAAGCCGCGAAGGCCACAGGTCTCCTCAGTGTGCGGCCCCAGGACAAGGGAGGAACGAAGATGAAGATGCATCTGGGCGCTTTAGGGCTTCTCGCGACGGCGGCGCTGCTCGCCGCGACTGCGGCCGCGGCCCCGACCGAGGCAGGCGTAGCCGCGGCTCACGCCGGCTTGAAGGGCTATACCGGCACGATCGCGTTCCTGCGGGAGCTACCAGGTAGCGAGTTCACGACCGCTCAAAGCCTCTATGTCATCCAGCCCGACGGCAGCGGTCTGCTGCGCGTAACGCCACCGGCTTTGCCCGTCTGGAAATACGCCTGGTCGCCGAACGGCAAGCAGATCGCGTTCATCGATGCCCGCCGGTACTCGCTCTGGCTGATCCGGCCCGACGGAACGGGGCTGAGGCGGCTGCTCTCGGGCTTCAGGCGCGCCAGCATAGACCTGAGCTGGTCTCCCGACGGAAAGAAGATCGCGATCATCTCGGCAGGCCCGTTCTGGAAGGCTCAAACCGCAGCTTGCGAGGGGCACAGGCTTTACCTCGTCTCGATCCAGCGCGACGGCGGCTCTCCATCGAGGGTGCGCGGCGCGAGCGCTGCGTGCAGCGTTGCCTGGTCGCCGCGGGGGAGCGAGATTGCCTACGAGGGCTCCCGGGGTATCTGGGTCATCCATCCGGACGGCAGCGGCCGTCGGCAAGTCTCGCCAGTCGGTGGGGGTTGGGTACGTTGGTCGGCGGACGGAAAGAAACTCGCCTTCGGCGTTGCGATCATGAAGCGCGGCCTCGTGATCGGCCGGTACCGCGGCATCGGTGACGTCGATGCCAACGGAAGAGACCGTCGCCTCGTCACGCGAAATGCGGACAACGAATACCCCGCCGCGTGGTCGCCCCTGGGGCGACGAATCCTCTACGGCCGCACGGACGCGGGGGGCATCTACACGATTGGCGGCGAGGGCCGGAACGACCTCCCCGTTACGACCGACTCCCCGCCTGGATCTCTATGGCCAGCACTGGCGTGGTCGCCGGACGCGAACGCAATCGTCTACGCGACCCCGACCGGCAACGGCGACCTCTACATCGTGGGCGTTGACGGTCGGGGCAAGGTTCAGCTCACGAATACAGCCGACAGCGACCTCGCTCCCTCCTGGGTCGCTGGCAGGCCTGCTGCCACGAGCGCCCGCCCGGCCTCGCAAGGGCCGCGCCTGCTTCCCGCGGACGCTGGACTCGTCACGTCCTTAGCCTTGGACCCGGCGCACCCGGACACGGTCTACGCGGGGACACTCGCAGGTGGGGCGGCGCCGGGGACGGGCCACGTCTACAAGTCGACAGACGGCGGCAACCACTGGCGTCTGATCTCTCGGCTGGGCTGGCCCAGGATCAGCGCCTTAGCTCTTGACCCCAAGCACACGCGCACCCTCTACGTCGGCACCGGAAAAGACCTCTACAAGACAATCAACGGCGGTCGCACCTGGCACGCCTGGCAGCGTGGGCTGCTGCCACCCCCGGGAATCAACCGCGGCGAAGGCTGGACGGACTGGCTCGCCGTCGACCCAACCAACAGCAAGATCGTCTACGAGCACGACTACGCGAACACCCTCCGCAAAAGCACCGACGGCGGCCACAGCTGGAAAGTGATGCTCTCGCTCTGGCACAAGGGCGGGATGAACGGCCTGCTGATGGGGCCGGGCCGTCCACCGGCTCTCTACGCAGCCTTCCACAGCCCCGAAAGGAACGGCGTCTACAAATCCACGAACGGCGCCAAGGCTTGGCGGAAGCTGAGACTGCCGCCTTTCGGCCCCAACGAGGGAGGAGCCGCCTCCGCAGCCGACCCGCAGCAGAACGCGATCTACATGGCAGTGGGGGCACGCATCTTCGCAAGCACCAACGCCGGCCGAGACTGGCGCCTCATCAGCCAAGGGCTCGGACTTACGCCGGATCACTATGTGACGAGCTTGGCGGCCGGCGGCGGAACCGTGTTCGCAACCTTCTGGGGAACAGAAGCGATCTACAAGAGCGCCGACGGCGGCGGCACCTGGACGCAAAGCTGGCCGGCTTCCAAGCCGACCCCCGGACTCGTCGGAGACATCGTCGCAGTCGACCCCGCGCGCCCGACCACCGTGTACGCAGTCTCCTACAACACGGACGGAACGCAGATCCTCCGCAGCAGTAACAGCGGCCGCACATGGACGGTGGTCGGATGATCGGTTTCGACGCTCGCCACGAACCTGGCCGACGCTACGCGGCTACCACTAGGGGTCGTTCCGGGACACTCACCCACGCGAGCGTGCCGACGCCCGAGCGGAGTTGTCTACGCCACTGCGGGATCACGCAACGACAGGAGAAAGCTAATGCGCAAGACGCTTACACGCGCCGGGTTCATCGTCGCCGCTACCGCTGCCTTCCTCGGCTCCGGCGGGCACTGTGGTCGCGCGGCGACTGCTCGGACTGATGACGCGAAGGGCCAGTCGAGCGGGCCTGCTGTGCCGCTCGCCCCCCTGCCCGACGGCAACGTGGCGCGAGCGTTCGCGTTCGACCCGCACCAGCCGGATGTGGTCTACGTCGCGAGCGCGAACGCACACGGCGGCGTGTACGTCTTCAAGACGACCGACAACGGGCAGCATTGGACCTCGACCGAACCGCAGGGGGCGGGTTGGATGAGCGACGTCCTCTCGCTGACAGCAGATCCGCGGCACTCTGGCACCCTCTACGCTGGCACGGACACAGCCGTCTACAAGACGACCAACGGCGGCCATAGCTGGCGACCGTTCAAACAGGGGCTCTTCCCGGCGCCACACCAAACCTGCTCAGGACCGCCGGGGCGATCGCCATGCTGGAAGTACCCGTACTACGGCACGCCGGGTAAGACGAGCAGCGGTCAACTGCGCTGCGCTGCGGCGACTCGGCTCGATGCCAGAGCAGCCGATACCTCTCAGCCTCGTCGAGAGCTGAGAACTCGGCCAGCGAGATTCGAACTTTCATCAAGCGCGTGTGGGTTGGTGGCAGGGCTGTGCATAGGGAGGCGAAAGCGTCTTCTGCGAAGACTTCCAGAGACGTCCAGACCCCACAGTGAAGAGCTCGCTTGCTCGGCCGATCCCGCGGTCAAGCGCCCAGTCGAGCGCGCCTTTCGCCGTCTCGGGCCAACCTTCTTCCTCGACTCCCCGGTTCGCTAGACGGCTGACCAGTGCCGTGATTGCCATCAGCTCGCCGTTACCGTCTTTCGTGATGAACTCGGCGACCCGGTCTCTGTGAGCGGTGATCTCGTGGATCGCCCTCTGGAATGGATCGTTGGTTCCGTTGGTGCTCACCGCCGGGGAAGCTAGCGGAGCGAGACTCGTCGGACGAGCGTTTACGGGTTCGCGTAACTCGCGCGGTACACCTGACCAGTCCACCGAACACGCCCCTGTGCGCGTTAGACCTCCCGCATCCCTACTCCCGCTACCGGGCCTCGGGGGTTACGAGAGAAGGGGCCGGGAAAACGCCCCGAAGGGTGGAGACCTGCCGAGTGGCCGCCGTTGCATCCCGCGCAAGAGTGACGAGTAGCGCGGCCTCTACCGCCGTGGAATCCGTCGCGTTCGCTCCGCAGACAACGCGGGGGAATTTTCGCGATACGCGAAAACAGAATGTGCGTCCCGCCTATTCTGGTTTCGCTATCGGATAGTTACGTTTCCCCTGCAAATCGGCACTTTACGCCAAGTGCCGACGACTATGCAAACCAGGCCGAAATCGCCCATGACAAGTTCCGGCAGCGGGCCTTACGCCTCCGCATCAAGTGTGTATTCGCCAGCCTCGGCGAGCCGTTCCGCTTCAGCCCGGGTGATCGGGTCCCCGCCATTGATCGGGCGCTCGGTGCCGTCCTTCTCGATCACCCAAGCGCGGCCGAGCCATTCGCCACTGGGTGTAATAGCTTCCCGCTTCCAGTAAAGAATTCCCCGAGTCACCATCGGGGAAGATCATGTCAAAACAATTGGCATGCTCCCCTTTTTCGCCAAAGACCCCTAGCTAGTAGAAGCGTGAATCGGTTCCGGGGACAGCGGGTAACACGCCACCTATGCGCGCGCTCGCACCGATCGCAGTCGCCGTAGCCGGCGCACTTGCCCTTGGCGCGGCCGCGAATGCGCAGCAAACGGGCACCCTCGTCGTTCGTCTCATGACCGATCCGACGCCCGCCGGAGCGACCTGGATGTACTCCGGCGCGGGGTCCGCCTTCGAATTGGGCGGGGCCGCGACCGCGCGCACGGTCGCGCTGCAGCCGGGCACGTACCAGCTCCGCGAGACGGGCGGGCGAGCGGGGCAGCCGCGCACGTTGACCGCGCTCGTCTGCGTCGACCCGAGCGGAGACACGACCACGAGCCGCGCGACCGCGTCGGCATCCGTCGTGCTGGGGGATGGCGAGACGGTGACATGCACGTTCACCCACCGCGCTCTCGGTGCGCTCCCGTCAGCGGCCACGCTCGCGCTCGCGCGCACGTACGCGCCGGTGCTGCGCCTCAGCGCAGGCGAGCCCTACCGTCCGCTTCGGCTCGAGGACTACCTGAGCGTCAGCACGCTGCACTCCGGGGTGCCCCCGAAGGGGCCGCTGCTCCAGGCTCACCCCACCCTCTTCTCGCTGCCCGCGACCGCCGGCAACTTCTACCTCGACGTCGGCGGAGCCGCGCCCAACTCACATGCCTCGAGGTATCCAGGCATCGAGCAGCGACTTCGCGGATCCCGCCCGCGTGCCACCGTCTACTTCCACGTCGTGCGCCAACGTGCATCGGGGCGAGTCGCGATCGAGTACTGGTTCGCGTACCTCTACAACGATTTCTACGACAAGCACGAGGCTGACTGGGAAGGGGTCAACGTCTTCCTCCACGGCACCAGCCCGCTCGGGGTCAGCTACTCGGCACACCAAGGCCGCCGCTGGTCGAGTTGGGCATCGCAGTCGGCGCAGAACCGGACACACCCGATCGTGTACGCCGCATACGGCTCGCACGCCAACTACTCCGCACCGGGCCGGTACAGCATCCGGGTCTGCTGGACTCTGCACGGGCGGCGGCAGTGCGCCATCACACCGAAGGCCGACGTCGCGTCCGGCACGGGAGCAAAGCTGGCTCCGTCCGGCTACGACCTTCAGCAGCTGGGGGGCCGGCGCTACACCGGTGACTGGGGATCCGGGAACTACATCCTCGGGAGCGGCCGGACCTCGGACCATGTCACCGACCCACGCGGGCGGTCAGAGTATGCGGACCCGTTCGCAATCGTCCCTCGCTGAGCGCGATCCCACCAGGGCTCCCACAGGACAGTCACGTCTGCGCGCTGACGATCGGCGCCGTCGTCGGCGCGCGCGCACCACCGGCATGCTCGATCGTCACGGCGACGGTGGCGTTCTGCGGCACGGTGCCCCGGAGATGGACGGTCGCGCTGCCTCCACCAGAGAAGAGGCCGGCCGGAATTGGCGCCTTGCCTTTCGGGATCACCCACGCTTCGTACGTCTTCCCATCCGGGGCAGCGGGGCCGGAGAACTGGACGGTCACGCTCCCGGACGCTTCGCGACTGAGCGCCATGCTCACGTACTGCGTGTGGCTCGTTCGGGTCAGCGAAACAGCGAACCCGACCACGATGCAAGCCGCCGCGGCCGCTGCGAAGGCGAGGCCGCGCGCGACCCAGCGGCGCTGGAGAAGCGGGACGACGTTCGACCGCTCCGCCGCTGCCGTCTCGAGAATCGCCGCACGTAGCCGCGCGGGCGGAGCCGCCGCGACCGGGCCGAAGGCGAGCGCTGCAGAGGTCTCGCTGAGCTCCGCGAGCTGCGCGCGGCAGTCCTCGCACTGGCCGAGGTGCCGTTCGTACGCCTCCGCCTCGTCGCCGTCGAGCGCGTCGAGCGCGTAGGCCGCTGTCAGGTCGTGGACGTCCATGACATTTCACCCCCTGGCTCTCCGAGCAACTCGCGCATTCGCGAGAGCCCCGTGAACATCCTGCTTTTGATGGTTCCCAGCGGCTGGCCGAGCCTCTCGGCCAGCTCCGACTGGCTGAACCCGCCGTAGTAGGCGAGCTCGAGTGCTTCCCGCTGGGCGTCGGGAAGCTTTCGCAGCGCGTCCTGGACACGCTCACGCTGCAACCGGAGCCACGCGTCCTCGTCCACGCCCTCGACCATAGGCTCGGGCGCACGGTCGAGCGCGTCGGCGCGGCGCCGCTGCTCGCGGCGGACGACGTCGACCGCCCGCCGGTGCACGAGCGTGAGAATCCACGTGCTCGCTTTCCCGCGTTCGGGCACGAACCGTGACGCGCTTCGCCAGACGGTGAGGAACGCATCCTGCACCGCGTCCTCGGCGAGCGTCCCGTCGCGCAGGATGCGGAACGCGAGCCCATAGGCGGTGCGGCCGTAGCGGTCGTAGAGCTCCGCGAGCGCCGATTGCTCGGACCGGGCGGCCAGGGCAACGAGCGCTTCGTCGGAGAGATGGGCGAGCTGCCGGTTCACAGCCTCTGATATTCGCGCGCCGAGCGTAGGCGGTTCAAGCGATCGAACCGGTTCACTCGTTCGAGCGAATCAGCGCCGACCGCATTCCCGATCCCGTTTAGCTACGGCGGCCGTGCCGCCGGGAAGGAGCTCCATATGGAACGCCTGAGTAGGCGCTCGTTCGTGAAGATCGCCGGCGCGGCCACCGGCGCAGCGGCTCTCGCCGCGGCGCCGCCGATCGCGCGCGCGGCGATCGAAGAGGACGCCAAGCGCACCAACCCGACGGCCCGAGTGCCCGAGGAGCCGGTCGTCGCGTACGTGCGCGACGCCAAGCGCGGCGAGGTGACCGTCACCTCCGGCACCGCCGAGCACACGTACCGCGACCGCGTCCTCGTGAAGCGGCTGCTGCGGGCGGCCGGCAGGAAGGACGTGACCTAGATGTCCTCTCACCGCGAAGCCCCCTCGATCAGCCAGGACCCGGTTGCCGACAATGCCGACACCTACGCGTTCGTCAGTCCGGACGACCCGACGATGGTCACGATCATCACCAACTATGTGCCGCTCGAGGGCCCGCCCGGCGGCCCGAACTTCTTCGAGTTCGGCGACGACGTCCTCTACTCGATCTACATCGACAACGACGGCGACGCGTTGCCGGAGATCACGTACCAGTTCCAGTTCCGGACGACGTACCAGAACCCGGAAACGTTCCTGTACAACACGGGCCCGATCGGGTCGCTCACCGATCCGAACTGGAACAAGCGCCAGCTCTACGACGTCTCCGTCATCCGCGGGCACGGGCCCGGCCAGAACGGCAAGAAGCAGCACCACGAGCAGGACGGACAGGGCAGGGTCATCGGTGGCAACCTCGCGTGCCCGCCGTGCAACATCGGGCCGCGCTCGACGCCCAACTACGACGTCCTGGCGGCGGCGGCCGTACATCACCTTCCGTCGGGCGAGACCGTCTTCGCCGGCCAGCGGAACGACGGCTTCTTCGTCGACCTCGGCGCGATCTTCGACCTCGGCGACATCAGGGAGCTCAACACCCTGCACCTGATCCCGACGCCGACCGGGACGAGCGTCGATCCGCTGAAGACGCTGAACATCCACGCGATCGCGATCAAGGTCCCGATCTCGATGCTGACCAGGGACGGCTCGGTGCCCAAGGATCCGTTGAGTGCCAAGTCCGTGCTCGGCATCTGGGGCGGCGCCAGCCGCCGCAAGGTGCAGGTCCGCGACGACAACGGGAACGGCACGAAGGGGAGTGGCCCCTGGGTGCAGGTCTCGCGCCTCGGCAACCCTCTCTTCAACGAGGTCGTCGTGCCGGTCGGAGACAAGGACCGCTGGAACGCGGTCGACCCGATCGACGACACGGGTTTCGAGGAGTACGTCAATCAGCCGGAGCTCGCGAGGCTCCTGCCGGTTCTCTACCCCCACGAGTTCCCGAACCTGGCGGCCTACACCGCCGACCGGGCGGATCTCCACGCGATCCTGCTCACGGGGATTCCGCAGGGGATCGTGCCCGGGTTCCAGAACTTCACCGGCCCGCACCCCGCGGACATGCTGCGGCTGAACGTCGCCGTCCCGCCGACCACCTCGAACCCGAACCCGATCGGCCTGGTCGCCGGCGATGCCGCCGGCTACCCGAACGGGCGACGGGTCTTCGACGACGTCGTCTCGATCGAGCTGAAGGCGATTGCCGGCTTCACGATCCCGCTCGTCGACTCGAGCTACTCGGTCGACGGCGCGGTCGCGGCGGTCTCGTCCTACCTCACGCCGGGACTCGATCGCTACCAGTCGACGTTCCCGTACCTCGGCACGCCCCACGACGGATACGACACGCCCTCGTCATGACCCGCACGCACGACCACTCCACAGACGCCCGGCCCGAGCACGTGATGCTCGATCTCGGGCCGGGCGTCGGGGCTCTGGTTCTCCACACCGGCGCAGAAATGCACGGCAAGGAGATCGAGATCAGCCGCGCGGGCCACGACGGAGAGCGATCGCACAAGCAGGTCCACGAGCGGCCTGTCGCCGGCCGGCCGCTCTACGGAGCCGTGTTCGACTCGCTGGCCGCCGGCGAATACACGCTCTGGCTCGACGACCAGCCGCTGCGGCGCCACGTCGCCGTTGCCGGCGCGGCCGTTACCGACATCTCGCTCAAGGAGGAATCCGCATGATCGGTTGGACCAGTCCCACGCACCTCGCGCTCCTGCTCCTGATCGCGCTCCTGCTCTTCGGTGCCAAGCGGGTGCCTGAGATCGGGCGCTCGCTCGGCTCGGGCATGCGCGAGTTCAAGGAGTCCGTCACGCATCAGACCCTCCCGGAGACGACCGAGCCCGAGAACGCCGACTGATGCGAACCCGCCGGATCGCCCGCGAGGAGGATGCGACGCTCGTCGAGCACCTCGAGGAGCTGCGGGGGCGCGTCATGCTCACCCTCGCCGCGGTCGCGGTGGCGACGGCTGTCGCGTTCGTTTTCCACGGCACCATCCTCGACCTGCTCGCTCGGCCGTTGCCGCCCGCGCACCGGCACGTGACGGCGCTCGGCGTGGCCGAGCCGTTCTCGGTGTCGCTGATGGTGAGCCTGTGGGCCGGCCTCCTCTTCGCGCTGCCGGTGATCCTCTGGCAGGTGTGGTCTTTCCTGGCTCCGGCGCTCGACTCTGCGGCCGAGCGCCGGATCCTCGCCCTCGCCGCGTTCGGGCTGGTGCTCGGCGCGGCGGGCATGGCGTTCGGATACGGCGTTTTGCTCCCGCGCGCCGTCCACTGGCTTGTGGGCTACGACACGACGCACTTTCGGCTCCTCCTGCGCGCGAGCAGCTACTACTCGTTCGTGGCTTCCGTGCTGGTCGGTGTCGTGTGCGTCTTCGAGTTGCCGCTCGTCGTGCTCGCGTCGGTGAACCTCGGCATCCTCACGTCGGCCGGGCTACGCCGGAACCGGCGCAAGGGTTACTTCGTCGTCGCCGTGGCGGCGCTCGCGCTTCCCGGCCCCGACCCGGTGACGACGCTGCTCGAGCTGCTGCCGATGTGGGCGCTGTTCGAGGGCTCGATCTGGCTCGCGGTCCTCGCGGAGCGGCGAGCCGCGAAGCTGTCGCTCGCAGGAGCGGCGGCATGACTCGCGCCGAGTGGGGGAGGCTCGGCGGCTTCTCGGCCGGAGTCGTGCTCCTGCACGTGCTCGGGTTCGGCCTCTTCCTCTACTACCTGCCGCGCAACCCGGCGCTGACGGGCCTCGCCACGCTCGCGTACACGTTCGGTCTGCGACACGCCTTCGACGCCGATCACATCGCAGCGATCGACAACACCACGCGGAAGCTGCTGCAGGACGGGAAACGCTCGCTCGGCACCGGCTTCTTCTTCTCCCTCGGCCACTCGACGATCGTCTTCGGGCTCACGGCCGGGCTCGCCGTGGCGGCCGGGACGGTGCATTCGCAGATCTCGACGCTGCAGACGTACGGGTCGACGATCGGCGCCTCCGTCTCGGGCACGTTCCTGCTCCTGATCGGCGCGCTCAACCTGCTCGTGCTGCTCGAGGTCGTGGGCGTCTTTCGGCGGATGAAGCGCGGCCACTACGACGAGCAGGACCTCGATCGCGCCCTGCAGAACCAAGGCTTTTTGGCCCGCTTCCTGCTCAAGCGGGTCGGCAACCGGATCGACGCGAGCTGGAAGATGTATCCGCTCGGCGTCCTGTTCGGGCTGGGCTTCGACACGGCGACCGAGATCGCCCTGCTCGCCGTCGCCGCCGGCGTCGCGACCCACCACGTCCCGTTCCTCGCCGTGAACTCCCTGCCCCTGATCTTCGCCGCCGGCATGAGCCTCATGGACACGGCCGACGGCGCCTTCATGAGCCAGGCCTACGGCTGGGCGTTCTCGAGCCCGGTGCGGAAGGTCTACTACAACATCAGCGTCACGAGCCTCTCGGTCGCCGTCGCGTGGATGGTCGGCGCGATCGAGCTGCTGCAGGTTCTCACCGCGAAGCTCGCGCTGCACGGCGCGTTCTGGCGGCTCCTCGCCAGCGTCGACCTCGGCCGGCTCGGCTACCTCGTCGTCGGGCTGTTCATCGCGACGTGGCTCTTGTCCCTCACGCTGTGGAAGACGCGGCGGTTCGAGCAGCGCTGGAGCGCGCTGCTCGAACGCACCTAGCGAACTCGGCCGTCGCCGCTGCCGCCGCCTCCGTCGTCGCCGGTCCCGTCGTCTCCTTGATCCTGTAGCTCGAGCTTCGTCAGGGTGAGGACGCCGTTCACGAGCTCGCCGCGCGCCTCGACGACGCTGCCGTCCAGGAGGCCCTCCGGCAGCGTGAGCCCAGCGGGAATCGCGAAGATGATGGCGCTGGCGTTGTCCCCGGGCTGGATCGTGATCGAGCCGGTATCGAAGGTCGCGACTGAGCCCTCGACCTCCACCCGGCCCTGGTCGTCGACGGAGCTGCCTTCGTCTTCGTCACCTTGGGCGTTGTCGTCGTCGAGCTTGACGGTCGTCAGGGTCAGGGTCGAATCCGTGACGGTCGCGACGATCTCCACTTCGCTGCCGACTTCGACGCCCGGTGGCAGGACGAAGCCGTCCGGCAGTTGAACGACCGTGGCGATGCCGTCGTCCGTGAGGGTGATGCTCGTCGCATCGATCGCCGTCACGACGCCCGAGAAGTCGATCGCCTCGGCGTCGCCGGTTGCGTCTAGTTTCGTCCCGACCGGACCGTCGTCGGAGAGCTCGACGTCGGCGTCGATCTTCTCTCCCGCGTGCACGCTGCCTCTGCCGGCGAGGAGCCGGGTCTCACGGGTGAGCCGGATCGAGAATGCGCTGCCGCCGCCGGCGACGAGCAGACGCCGTCCGCTCCCCTTGAGGACGACGACCGACATCCGTGCCCGTTTAGCCGTTCCGAGCTTGTGCAGACGCGTTACCTGAAAGGAGCGATCGGCCAGCCGCTTACCGGACAGGGCCAGCCGATAGCCGACCTTCGCCCTTTGCAGCTGCCGGGCGGACACGCGCGCCGTCGTCACGCGGCCGTGCCGCATGGCGATGACGAGCGCGTGCCGGTTCGACTGCTTGGCCGCGACCGTGCCGCGAATCGTTCCCGCGTGGGCGAGGGCCGGTGTCAAGAAGACCGCCGCAATCGCCGCGATCGCCGCCATCGTCAACTTCTTCATCGAGCTTCCTCCGTTCGTTGGCTCCCGTCTGCGCAGTACGGCATCGGCAGCCGAGCGGATTGCGGGTCAGCGGAGATGCACTCGTTCGAGTTACCCCGCCGGACGGAGCGGGAGGAGGAGAGGCGGCCGCGGCTTCCGGTCGAAGTCGAAGTCTTTCGCGAGGTCGCCGAGGATCGACTCGTTCTCGCGGACGTCCGGGCGAGGGTCGGGGCGGCCGTCGGTCTTGGGGTCGAGCCTCCGGCTGCCGAGGAAGTCGTCCTCGATGAACTTGAGGTAGGCGTCGAAGCTCAGGGTCTGGTGGTCGACGTAGTCCTTCTTCGCGTAGGGGCTGATCACGAGCGCCGGCACGCGCAGTCCGTATCCCTGGCTGTCGACGAGCGGCGGCTTGACGTGGTCGTAGAAGCCGCCCCAGTCGTCCCACGCGAGGAAGATCGCCGAGCTCTTCCAGTTGGGACTCTTCATCACGGCGTTCACGAGCTTCGTCACCCATGCCTGCCCCTGCGCGATGGAGGCTCCGGGATGGTCGCTGTCCGCCCAGTCGGGCGTGACCCACGAGACGTTGGGGAGGGTCCCACGCTTCGCCGCGGCGTAGAAGCGCGAGAGCGGCTCCTGCGAGGCGGCCTGCTGGTGGTCCTGGCGGACGTCCGTGAAGTTCGGCAACGGATCCCAGAAGCCGGGAGTGTTCGTCCCCTTCAGGCTCGTGTAGCAGCTGATCGGGCCGGTCAGGCAGTCGGGCGGCGCGCCGCGCTGGACGTACGACGCCCACGTCACGCGGTAGCGGTGGAGCAGGTACGTGAGATCGGTCCACCCGTAGAGCGGCCCGTGCGGGTGGCGGCGCAGCGTCGCGCTCGGCCCATCGCGTGGCCCGTCGAGATTCGTGGTGCACGTGCTCGCCGCGTACGGATCGCTGCACCGGGCCGACCAGCCCGAGACGAGCCAGAGGTGCGCCGGCAGGCTCCAACCCCAGTTCGGCTCGAACATGTGGTCCTGGAGGACGAAGTTCCGCGCGTAGGCCCAGTAGTTCGGGATCTGGCCGCCGTCGTGGTAGCTCATGACGTTCGGGTGGCGGAGGTGGACGCACGCCGAGCTGCGCCGATGCCGGAGGCACTCGCGGATGAGCTCACCGTCGGTGACGCGGATGAAGCCGTCCATGCGTCCGCCGTCGACGTCGCGCGGCCCGGCGAGCGGGCCGTGCGGGCCGCCCGAGTCGTCGGCGCCGTTCGCGTCGAGGAACGGCCTCACGCAGCCGCCGACTCCGTTCGGCACGCACACCGTCGGCCGGCCGTGTTTCCGCGGGAACCCGTCGGCGCGCGGGTAGGTGCCGAAGAAGGAATCGAAGGAGCGGTTCTCCTCCATGATCACGACCACGTGGCGAATCTCGTGGATGCCGCCGCTGCGGCGTGCGTGTCGCGCGGTGGAGCCGCCGCCACCGCACCCGGCCGCCGCGAGGGCGAGCGCGAGGACGGCTAGCGGCGAGAGGCGTCTCAGCTGAATGGGGGGTGGAGCGGGAGGATGACCGCCGGCCGCGGCTTCTGGTCGAAGTCGAAGTCGCTCTCGAGGTTGCCCAGGATCCGTGCGTTCTCCCGCACGTCCGGCCGCGGATCCGGCCGGCCGTCGGTCTGCGGGTCGATCCGCTGTCCGTGCAGGAAGTCGTCTTCGATGAACTTGAGGTAGGCGTCAAAGCTGAGGGTCTGGTGGTCGACGTACCCCTTCTTCGCGTAGGGGCTGATCACGAGCCCGGGAACGCGGAGGCCGTAGCCCTGGCCGTCCACGGCAGGCGGCTTGACGTGGTCGTAGAAGCCGCCCCAGTCGTCCCACGCGAGGAAGATCGCGGTCGAGCCCCAGTCCGGGCTGTGCATGACCGTGTCGATCAGCCCGGTCACGTACGCCTGCCCGGCGGTGATGAGCGCAGGAGGATGGTCGCTCACCGCCTGCGCGGGCGTGATCCACGAGACCGACGGCAGCGTGCCCGCCTTCGCCTCGTCGAAGAAGTCCACCAGCCGGCGGACATCGGAGAGCTGGCCGTCCTGGCGCACCGTGTCGAACCACGGGAGCGGGTTCCAGATTCCCGGCGTCGTGGCGTTCTGCGGCACCGGCGCGCAGAACATCGCGTCGTCGCTGCAGTCCGGCTGATCTCCCTTCGCCACGTAGTAGCTCCAGCTGACGCCGTAGCGATGGAGCAGCCAGGTGAGATCCGTCCAGGCGTAGTCCGGCGGCCGGCCGGTCGTGTTGCCGGGCTCGCCCGGCGGCGAGCCCGGATCCTGCACCGCCGAGTGGCAGCTCATCGGGTCGCCCTTGTCCGTGCACCTCGCCGACCAGCCCGAGACGAGATACAGGTGCGCGGGCAGGCTCCAGGACGTGTCCGACTCGAAGAGGTGGTCCTGCAGGACGAAGTGGCGCGCGTAGTCCCAGTAGTTCGGGATCTCGTGCCAGTCGTGATAGCCCATGACATCGGGCGCACTCGGCGTGTTCGAGCAGCGCGGATCGTCGACGTGGAGCCTGCAGTAGTGCTCGCGGCCGAGCTCCGCCTGGGCGATGAAACCGTCCATCCCGCCGCCGGCGATATCGCCCATCGCGTTGCCGTGGCCGTGAGGTCCGCCCTCGTTGCGGTCGAACTCGTCGTGGTAGGGACGCTCGCAGGCGTGCCGTCGAGGATCGGGGACGCAGACCGTCGGTCTCCCGTTTTCCATCGGGATCCCGTTGGCGCCGGGGTACGTGCCGAAGAAGGAGTCGAACGAGCGGTTCTCCTGCATGATGATCACGACGTGGCGGATCTTGTGGATCCCGTCACGCGAGGCCGCGCGCGCTTCGTGCCTGTGGCCCGGCAGCTCAGCCGACGCCAAGAAGGCGCCGGTGAGCGCAAGCCCTGCGAGAACGACGACCACGACTCGCTTCAACGCGCGCGCAGCGTATGGCGCGTTCTTGAGAGCGAGGTGAGAGTTCTAGAGGAACATGACCCAGGCGCGAGTCGCGCCGCAGGCACAGTCTTTGTGCTTCGCGGAGCAACCCCGGCAATCCCAGTGCTCCCACCAGATCCACTTCAGGTGCTGTACCTCGAGCAAGAGAAGAGCGAGGATCCAGAGAAGAATCGCCGTCTGCGACATCCCCGCACGGTCGCATACGACCGGGCGGCCCGCAATGGGCCGCCCGGCTCATCGTTTCGGCGGATGAGGCCTACCAGCGCCGAGCGCCGGCGCGGCCACCGAAGCCGCCGGTAAAGAGGCTGATCAGCCAGATCAGCGCAACCACGACAGCCACGATGAACAGCCAATGAACGACGAAGCCAAAGCTGAACAAGATCACCGCCAGGACCGCCAGTGCAATCAGCAACAGCATTTCCACCCCTCCCTTCGCCCGAGTGGGGATTCACTTTCGGGTTCGGGTCGGAAAACGGCGCAGGCCCCTGAGCGGTTACGCACCGTCTGAACGCTGCTTCCCACACGCATAGAGTCACGGTTGTGGCCGACCTCGACCTGACCGGCAAGCGCGCGATCGTCACGGGCGCCTCGTCGGGCATCGGCCGCGCGACCGCGGTAGCGCTCGCGGATGCGGGCGTGCGGGTCGCCGGCGGTGCGCGTCGAGTGGGGCGGCTGGAAACGGAGATCGCTCTCGCGCTCGACGTCGCCGACCCGGCGAGCTGTGAGCGCTTCGTGGCGGAAGCGGTCGAGCGGCTCGGCGGCCTCGACATCCTCGTCAACAACGCCGGCCTCGCACTCGGCCGCGCTCCGTTCGACGAGTCGAGCGAGGAGGACGAGGCGGCCGTCTTTGCCGTCAACGTCACCGGTCTGGTCCGGATGACCCGGCTGTGCCTGCCGCACTTCGGCGACTGGGGTCACATCGTGAACATGGGCTCCGTCGCCGGCCGGCAGGCCTACGAGAACGGCTCGATCTACGTCGCGTCGAAGTTCGCCGAGCGCGGCTTCACCTACGCTCTGCGCGAGGACCTGCTCGGGCGGCCGATCCGCCTCACCACCGTCGATCCCGGGCTCGTCGAGACGGACTTCTCGCTCGTCCGGTTCAAGGGCGACGAGGAGAAGGCCGCAGCCGTCTACCGCGGCGTCGACGCGATCCAGCCGGACGAGATCGCCGACTGCATCCTCTTCGCGCTCACCCGACCGTGGCACGTGAACGTCGACGAGATCGTCGTCAAGGCACGCAATCAAGCCTCCGGCGGCCGCATCCTGCGCGGCGCATGAGCATGCGCGTCGTCATCGTTACTCGCATCCCGCAGGTGCTGGCCGGTTTCGACGCGGTTGTGCGGGACCTGGGGCACGAGGTGGTCGCGCTGTTGACGAACCGCATCGTCCTCGGAGGCGGCGGCCCCGGCGACGCGATGGGTGAGCTCGTGTTCGGTGCGCCAGAGGATCTCGACGTTCTCGTGCCCGCGCGGCGGAGCACCATCGCACCGCTCCTCGCCTCGGTCGAGCCCGACCTCGTGGTCTGCATGGGCTTTCCGTGGAGGATCCCACCCGACGCGCTCGCGGTGCCGCGTCTCGGTTGGCTCAACGGCCACCCGTCGCTCCTGCCGCGGCACCGGGGCCCCCTGCCGGTCGCGTGGGCGATCCGGCAAGGCGACGACGAGATCGGCATCACGTTCCACCGCATGGACGCCGACCTCGACACCGGGCCGGTCTTCGCCCAGCGCGCCTATCCGCTCGGTGAGCTCGAGGGCCCGGACACCTTCTACCCCAGGTTCGGCTTGGTCGTCGGTGAGGCCCTTGTCGAGGCACTCGGGCGGCTCGACGCCGGCGAGGAAGGGCAGACACAGGGAGACGGCGGCAGCTACGAGTCCTTCTTCAGTGCAGACGACGTGTGGCTCGACCTCTCACGCCCGGCGGCCGAGGTGCACCGGCTCGCCTGGTCGTGGCGCTACGCGATGGCACCGGACACGATCCCCGGCGGCCTGCTCGGGCTCGACGGAAAGCCGGTCCGGGTGCTCGCGACGTCGCTGACCGAGGTGGAGGATGCGCGGCGACTCGAGTGCGGCGATGTACCGCTGTGGGTCGTCGAGACCGAGGAGCTCAGCGAGGAAGCGGCCAGCTCGACCAGCGCTCAGGCTGCATCCACGCACTGACGCGGCGGGCGTCGCGCTTGCGGAAGGGCCGGCCGTCATAGCGAATCGCGAGCCGGTCGATGCCGGCGAGGTCGGGGTCTCTCTCGATCGAGACGATCCGGCCGAGCAGCGTGACCTGGTCGTACCAGCTGTCGGCCCCCAGGGCGGTCAAAGCGACAGCCGGGTTCTGCCGCATGTAGTGAAGGCGGAGGCGGTCCTCATCCATGTTCAGGAACACGCGGCCGTCCTCCCAGTCGTACCAGGTGGCGGCCGTGTGCGGCATGCCGCCCGGGCTTACGGTCGCGACGACTGCCGGGTTCGGCCTGGCGAGGAACGCGTCGACCTCGGGCGGGACCGGTACGCGCGGCATGCTGCCGAGCCTACTGAGCGGCTACGGGCGAGGCGTCGGTCGGTGTCTCGACGTCGACCTCGCGCACAGCGCGCAACCGGATCACGAACAGGGTGCTCACGACGATCCACCCGGCCGCGAACACAAGGTAGGTCTTGAGCCCGACCAGCGTCGCGATCGGTCCCGCGAGCGCGTACCCCGCAGGCAGGAAGACCATCGCTCCCATCCAGCCGTACGACGCGACGCGGGCAAGCTTCTCCGGCGGAACCTTTCGTTGCAGCGTCGTGTCCCAGACGACCGAGCCAAGGGCGAACGCGAAGCCCGCCCCGGTGGCGGCGGGAGTCAACAGGAGCGTCGTCGGATGGAAGGCGAGGATCAGGTCCTGGACCGCACTGAGCATCAGAAGCAGCCCGGTCGTCACCATTGGCTGCCGCGCCCGCCAGCGGAGGCCCGCGAGGCCGCCGAGCAGCGAGCCGATTCCTTCTCCGGTGACAACGAACGCCCAGGAGCTCGCCCCGTGCATCGAGTGCTTCGCAACGTACGGACCGAGTACGAAGAACGGCGCGTAGGTGATCAGAAAATAGAACGAGACGTAGACCACGAGTATCCAGACCCAGGTCTGCTCGACGAAGGCGCTCCAGCCTTCGCGCAGCTCCTGCAGGAAGCCCGCGCCTGCCCGGGCGATCGATTCGACGTCGAGCCGAGAGAGGAGAAGCGCGCTCATGGCGTAGGTTCCGGCGTCGACGAGCAGCGCCGTGCCTGGCCCGATCAAGGCGACGATCGAGCCGCCGATCGCTGCACCGAGCGGGAACGCGGCGTAGCGCGCGATCGCCAGGAGCCCGTTCGCCTGCTGGAGCTCGCCCTCTGGGACGACCTCGCGCACGAGCCCGTAGGACGCGGGCGAGTAGAACGCGACGGCTGCGCCGCCGCAGCCCTGGAGCGCGATCAACTCCCACACGTCGGCGTGGCCGGAGACGAGGAGTACGCCCATCGCCGTGCGCACGGCCGTGCTCGCGACGTCGGAGCCGATCATGACGACGCGTCGCGGAATCCGGTCGCCGACGACGCCGCCGAACGCGAGCATCGACACCTGCGCCAGCGTCCACGCCGCGAAGCTGAGGCCGACCGCGGTCGCGCCGCCCCCGTTGTCGAGGATCGCGAACGCGACCGCGATCGGAGCGAGGTAGGTCCCGACGTACGAGATCGCGCGGGCGGAGAAGAGCAGGCGGAACGCGGGCAGCCGGAGCGGCCCGGTCATGCGCGAGCGCGCTTCTCGGCCCAGCGCTTGAGCCCGGCGTACGACTGCCAGAGCGGTATCGCGAGGTCGTAGGTGGGGGCATCCTCCCGGGAGTCGGCGAGTTCGGCGTGGGCGTACTCGACGAACTCCTCCTCGGTCGCGCCGCCCTCGACCGACTCCGCCCAGTCGAGGAGGTTGAGCCGCAGCTCTGCGAGATGGCGCCCAACGTCGTCTGCGACGCCGAAGTGAATGAGGGCCAGCCTTTCCGGGGCGCGGCGCTCGATCTCGTCGAGCGTCTCCTCCCACGCCTCGACGTCGACCTCGGGCGGCGGCGTCGGAGGCATGACGAAGCGGCCGGGCAGGACGCGCACGCCGCACGCATCCCCGGCGTAGAGCGTCCCGTCCGGGTCGAGGTAGCAGACGTGATGGGACGCGTGGCCCGGCGTCGGGAAGGAGTCGAGCCCGAGCACGCGGCCGTCGACGGCGTGGACGTTCTCCTGCGGCACCGGCGCAAGCTCGCCCCACAGCGAGTCGAACGTGTCGCCGTAGAGCCGGCGTGCACTTTTCTCGAGCCGCGAAGGGTCGACGAGGTGCGGCGCGCCGATCGGCGAGACGTGCACCTGCAGCGCCGGGTGCTCGCGGACGAGGACGCCCGTCGCCCCCGCATGGTCGAGGTGGATGTGGCTCAGCAGCAGGTGGCGGACGTCGGTCAGCGCGAGCCCGCGGTCGGCAAGTCCGGCCTTCAGCGCCTCGACCGTCGTCGCGGGGCCGCAGTCGAAGAGCGCCGGCCCGTCGTCGGTGTCGAGCAGATAGCTCGCGATGATCCGCTCGCGGCCGAGGTGGAGGAGGTCGATCGGCTCCGGTGCAGCCATGTCAGGCGTTCACGCGCTCGCGAGCGGCGGCGAGGATCTTCTCCGCCTCGTCGCGGTTCCCCCAGCCGCGCGTCTCGGTCTTCTTCGACGGCTCGAGATCCTTGTACCGCTGGAAGAAGTGCTCGATCTCGTCGCGCAGCTCGTTCTGGACGTCGTGGATGTCGACCACGCGCTCGAAGGCGGGGTCACCGAACGAGACGCACAGGAGCTTCTCGTCGGGCCCTTTCTCGTCCTCCATGTGGAAGACGCCGATCGTGCGCACGCGGATCCGACAGCCAGGGAACGTCGGATCGGAGACGAGGACGAGCGCGTCGAGCGGGTCGCCGTCCTCCGCGAGCGTCCCCTCGACGAAGCCGTAGTCGGCGGGATACGCCATCGCGGTGAACAGCCGCCGGTCGAGGACGATGCCGCCGAGCTCCTCGTCCCACTCGTACTTGTTGCGCGAGCCCGCCGGGATCTCGACGAAGACGACGGTCTCGCCGCTCATCAATGGGAGCGGGCGGCGACCGGGACGAGCGCTTGCTCGAGATCGTCCATGAGATCGGAGGCCGACTCGATCCCGACGGACAGGCGGATGAGGTTCGGCGGCGCGGCGAACGGCGCGTCGGCCGTCGCGGCATGCGTCATCCGCGCCGGCACCTCGATCAGGCTCTCGACGCCGCCGAGCGACTCCGCGAGCTGGAAGAGCTGCGTGCGGCCGGCGATCGCAGCCGCCTCCTCCGGAGACTCGGCGAGAAACGAGACCATGCCGCCGAAGTCGCGCATCTGGTGGGCCGCGATCGTGTGGCCCGGATGCGTCGGAAGGCCTGGGTAGAAGACGCGCTCGACGCGCGGGTGGCGCTCGAGCACCGCGGCCACCTCCGCCGCGTTCCGGCAGTGCTGCCGCATCCGGAGCGCGAGCGTCTTGATCCCGCGCAGCACGAGCCAGGCGTCGAACGGGCCGGGCACCGCGCCGAGCGACTTCTGCAGGAAGCGCAGCCGCTCCGCCACCGTCGGGTCGTTCGTCGCCGCGAAGCCGCCGACGACGTCGGAGTGGCCGCCGAGGTACTTCGTGGTCGAGTGGACGACGACGTCGGCGCCGAGCTCGAGTGGCCGCTGCAGGTACGGAGTCGCGAATGTGTTGTCGACGACGAGAAGCGCGCCGGCGGCGTGCGCAGCCTCGGCCGCGGCGCGGATGTCGACGATGTTGAGCAGCGGATTGGAGGGCGTCTCGATCCACACCATCCGCGTCGAGTCGTCGAGGTGGTCGGCGAGGCTCCCGAAGTCCTGCGCCGGCAGGTAGTGGAACCGGTAGCCCTTCGGCTCGTAGACCTGCGAGGTCATCCGGTAGACCCCGCCGTAGACGTCGGCGATGAGGACGACGCGGTCGCCTGGATTGAGGAGATGGAAGAGCGTCGTCGTCGCGCCGAGCCCGGAGGAGTACGCGATGCCGTGCTCGGCCGACTCGAGCGAGGCGAGCGCCGCCTCGAGTGCGTGCCGGGTCGGGTTCGCGACGCGCGAATAGTCGTAGCCCTTGTGCTCGCCGACGGCGTCCTGGACGTACGTCGCGGTCTGGTAGATCGGCGTGATGATCGCGCCGGTCGCCGGATCCGGCTCCTGGCCGACGTGGATCGCGCGCGTCTCGAAGTCCACGCGCTGAGTCTAGGCGCCTAGCCGGAGTTGTCGAAGCGCCAGACCGCGCCGTCGTTCGACATCGAGACGAAGACGCCCTCGGGTGTCGAGAGCACGCCGAGCGGCGCGTTGCCGGCCGGAATCGTCCGGGAGACCGCGTTGCTCGCCGGGTCGACGACCGAGAGCGTGTTCGAGTCGATGTTCGGCACCCACAGCTCGCCGCCGACGAACGCGCTCGCGAGCGGATTCGCGCCCACGCGCACGGTGGCCGTCACCTTGCGGGTTCGCGGGTCGAGCCGGTAGACGCGGTTGCGCTCGCTCGACACCCATAGCGCACCGGCGCCCGGCGTGATCCAGTCCGCCTTCGCGATCTTGATCCGCGCGGTGATCCGGTTCGTGCGCGGGTTGACGCGCAGGACGCGCCCGCCGCCGAGGTCGCTGACCCAGAGCGCGCGGTACGCGTAGACGAGCCCGTTCGGATCGGTGAACCCGCGGATCCGTGCCACGACACGGTTTCGGCGCGGGTCGATTCGAACGACCGTGCCGTCCGACTCGAGCGACACCCACACGCTCCCGGCGCCGAACGCTGCCGCGAACGCCTGGAACCCGATGTGGATCCGTTTCGTGACCTTCAGCGTCAGCGGATTCACGCGCGCGAGGGTGTCGGCCGCCTGGCTCGCGACCCAGATGCTCCCGGCGCCGGCCGCCAGCCCGTACGGCCTCGCGCCGAGGCGGAGCCTGCCGCTGAGGGCTGCCGCCTTCGGATCGATCCGGATCAGCCGGTCGAGCGTGAGGTCGGTCGTCCACGCGGACCCATAGGCAGAGATGAGGATGCCGCCGGTCGTGCCGATCGGGATCTTCGTCGGCGAGGCCGAGTCGGACGACAGCGCGGCCGGGGTGGCGATGACGGCTACCGCCGCGGCAAATCCGAGCGTGCGAAGATAGCGCAAGGTTGTGCCGTTATACCACAAGGTTGATGTAAAATGAGCAGCGGCGGTCCGACGATCCTGCTGGACGTCTTCCTGACGAACCAGCGTCGGAAGCGGATGATCGCGGCGGCGCTCGCGCAGACGGAGCTGCCGGCTGAGGACTATCCCGTCTACGTGCTCGTCGGGGCGGAGGGGCCGTGGACGCCGACCGGCCTCGCGCGGCGCCTCGAGATGCCGCTCTCGACCATGCTCTTTCGCCTGGGCCGGCTCGAGCGGCGGGGACACGCCGAGCGCGTGCCCAATCCCGACGACCGCCGGTCGTACCTGATCCGCCTGACGGCCGAAGGAGAGCGGCTGCTCGGCGACGCGCGTCCCGCGTTCCGCGACTACGCCCTGGCGATCGAGGCACGTCTCGGCTCGGGCCGGGTCGAGGAACTGCGCGCAGCCCTCGAAGAGCTGCGCGACGCCGTCAGCGCCGAGCTCGAGTCACGCGATCCGCGCCCAGAAACGCCGCGAGGCTAGCGAGCGGCTCCTCGAGGTCGACCGGCTTCTGGCCGGGCTGCCACCACAGTCCTTTCACGTGCAGCACCTTCTCGCGGCGGTCAAACACGGGCTCGATCCGACCGACGAGCCGGTCGCCGTGGAGGATCGGGAGCACGTAGTAGCCGTACTCCCGCTTCGCGGCGGGCACGTACATCTCGAGCCGGTAGAAGAAGTCCCAGAGCACCTCGGTCCGGTCGCGGTCGTGGATGAGCCGGTCGAAAGGCGAGAGAAACGTGACGCGCTCGGGAATCGGGCCATCCTTGGCCTCCGGATGTGCGAGTAGACGGCCGCGGTCGAGCCGCACGCCGAGCGCTCGGAAGCGCTTCTGCTCATACAGGCGACGCGCCTTCGGCAAGGGCAGCGTCTCGGTCTCGGGGTACCAGCGCTCGGCGAGATCCCAGATGCGCTGCTTGCCCTGGCGTCCGACGACGGCGACCTCGCCGCGCGCGCTGAGGCACTCGAGCATCAGGCCCATCTTCCGCTGGCCCCACCAGCGGTGTTCCTCGCGCTTGTGGCTCGGCGCGTCCTCGATCTCACGCGAGAGGAGAGGTCCCCGCTCGCGCAGCTCCTTGAGGATGTAGCGGCGGAACGCCGCGTGCTCCTTCAGCCAACCGAGGATGTGGCCGTCCATGGGTCGGTCGCGCCTCCGCATGAAAGCCTTGAGGATCGGCAGGTCCTCGACCGGATAGAGGAACGCATCCCACTCGACGAGCTTTCGCTCCCGCCAGACCAGCTGGTCGAGCTTCGCTGTGAGGCTGGAAATGCCGCCGGCATAGCCGGCAGCATCCGGCCGATGAACCCCGAGCCGCCTTTGGCGGCCCGGGGGCGCGAACGGGCCGAGCCGGCTCCAGAGGACGAGATGCTGCGGCGGCGCGACCGAGGAGATCGGGTCGAGCTGGAGGAAGCCGAGCCGGCGGACGGTCGTGAGGACGCCACTCGCTCCGCCGTCGAGACATTGCGCCCGCACCGCGATCCGCCGCGCCTCCTCGAGCGAGACCGGGACGCCGCCGGCCGTCCGGCTCCAGCGGTCCCTCACGGGTGGCGCACCTCGTCGAGCCCGAGCACGCGTGCGAGCCGGGCGGCCGCGCGCTCGAGCTTCGCGCCGACGTTCCCGCGCACGCCAGGCTCGGGGTGAAAGCGGCGCACGTGGAGCACGCCCTCGGCACGATCGGCCTTGAGATCTGCGCGGCCGACGATGCGGTCGCCGGCGAGGAGTGGGAGGACGTAGTAGCCGTACGCGCGCTCGTGCTCGCGCTTGTAGACCTCGATCACGTGCCGGAAGCCGAAGAGGCGCTCGAGCAGCGGCCGGTCCCACAGCAGGTTGTCGAAGGGGCAGAGGAGGACGGGCGGTGCAGGGTCGCCGTCGAGCTCCGCCTCGGCGTCGACGTAGAACGGTGGGCCGCCGTCGTCGACGGGCACCTCGCGAAGGAGACCTTCGTCGACAAGTGCGAGCACGTGGTGATGGAGTCGCGCGCGTCCTCCCTTGAGCCGCCAGTGCTCCCGTATCGCCGGCTCGGTCAGCGCGCCGCGGGCGCGGACGGCGAGGAGCGCGAACGTTCTCAGCGTCTCGTCCTCGTCCGGTGTTGGCGCGTCGAGGATGGCGTTTGGGATCACGTTTGCCGCGAAGTCGTAGCGGCGCTGGAACGCCTGACGGCCGGCGACCACCAGCACTCCGCGGTCAAAGAGGGCCTCGAGGACCAGCTTCGCGGGCTTCCAGTCCCACATGTCCGTCTTGCCGCCGGCGCCCTCGAAGGCGCGTGAGCCGAGCGGCCCCTCGGCTCGGATGCGCTCGAGCACCGGCTCGACCAGATCGCCGTGCTCTTCCAGCGCTCGCTCGTGGAAACGCCAGTGCCCTCTGCCCTCCATCGTGCGGCGGCAGTGCGGCCAGAGCTCGATGGGGAGAAGGCAGGCCTCGTGGGCCCAGTACTCGAAGACGCGGCCGGAGCCGAGTAGCGCCTGCAGGTCCTTCTCGTCGTAAGCGCCGATGCGGCTCGCAATCGTGAGCCGATGCGCGCGGTCGACTGCCGAGATCGAATCGAGCTGCACCGCGCCGAGACGCCGGATCACCGTTTCGACGTCGCCGGCCGGCGCGCGGCGGAAGCGCGGCACGTACGCCTGTGTCGCTACGGCGAGCCGCCTGATCGCGGCGAGGCTGATGGTGGTGGTCGCCATGGTCCTCTACCTACCAGGTAGGTGCTGCGCCGCGCCACGCGACTCGATAGCCTCCTGCCCGTGCCGCGCCCCAGACGTCAGAACCCGTGGAGCTCGACCAGCGAGGTTCTCGTCTGGGTGCTCTTCGCACTCCTCCTCTTTCCGGCCGGCCTCGCGGGCTGGGCGGTGGGTCACTACACCTCGCTCGGGAAGCCGTCGGCGACCGTCGTGCATACGGTCACGATCGGCTCGACCTCTACCCCCACGACGACCTCGACGCCGACCACGTCGTCGACGCCGACCTCGACGTCCTCGGGAGGGGGCGGCAACGCGACGGCCGGAAAGGCTGTGTTCGCCGCGAACGGCTGCTCCTCGTGCCACACCTTCAAGCCAGCGGGCGCGAACGGCACGATCGGCCCGGATCTCGACTCGGCGCCGGCTCAGGACGCGAAGGCGGACAACAACATGGCCCTGGCGCCATTCGTCAAGGAGTCGATCACCGACCCGGACAAGTACATCGCGAAGGGCTTCAGCAAGGGTCTGATGCCGACGGACTTCGGCTCCAAGCTCTCGTCTTCGCAGCTGAACGACCTGGTCGCCTTCATCATCTCGGGCAACTCGTAGCGCTTTTCAGCGCATGCGGACTCGCGGGTCCAGCCAGGTGTAGGCGAGGTCGATCAGGAAGTTGGCCGCGATCACGGCGAGCGACACGAAGACGACGATCCCGACGACGACCGGCACGTCGTCGCGATGGGTCGCGGTCACCAGCTCCAGGCCGAGACCGTGCAGGGTGAACACGTTCTCGATGAAGACCGAACCGCCGAGCGCAAGCCCGATATCCATGCCGAGCATCGTCACGACCGGCAACAGGCTGTTACGGAGGATGTGATGGATCACGACGCGCCGGCGTGAGGCGCCCTTGGCCCAGGCGGTACGAACGTAATCTTCGTTCACCGCCTCCATGACGCTGGATCGGATCATCCGGACGTAGATCGCGGCGAAGAGGAACGTGAAGGTCACCCACGGCAGCAGCAGGTGGTACGCCCAGCGCGCCGGGCCGCCGCACGTCCCGGAGGAGTTCGGGAAGAAGTTGCAGTAGTCGGCGATCGGCGTCCAGCCCAGCTTGTAGCCGAACGTGTACGCGAGCATCAGACCGAACCACACGGTCGGGGCCGAGATGCCGATAAGGACGAACACCGTTCCCGCTCGGTCGAGCAGCGAGCGCGGCTTCAGCGCGGAAAGGATCCCGATCGGGACGGAGATCAGCAGCCAGAAGAAGAGACCGCCGAAGACGACAGACGCGGTGACGGGCGCGTCCTGGCCGAGGACCCAGCGCACCGAGGCGCCGTCGTAGAACGAGTAGCCGAGGGAGGCGTGCCGGACGATGTTCCAGAGGAAGATCCAGTACTGCTGGTAGATGGACACGTTCAGGTGAAGCTCGCTGGCGATGCGATTCTCGGCCCGCGCATCGCTGATGCCCATCGCGGTGAGGTGCAGGGGGCTCCCCGGGATGAGGTAGAAGATCACGAACACGCAGATCGTGACCACGAGGAAGAGCCAGACGGTCCAGAAGATCCGCCGAATCAGAAACGGGATCAGCTACGGCCCCCTCGACCCGGCATGTCCTAACACTACGGGGGCGGCAACCCCTTCGCAAAGTTCGTTTGGATCAGCGCTAGGCGCGGGTCCCGCTGAGAACGTCGACGACCCGCTCCTCGGCGCCGTCGCCGTAGTTCGCACCGAGCTTGTCCTCGAGGATCTTCCGCAGCTCGCCGGTCTCCGCCAGCTCCTGCGTGATGTCGGCGCCGCCGACGAGCTCGCCCTTGACGAAAAGCTGCGGGATCGTCGGCCAGCCGGACAGCTCCGACAGCTCCTGCCGGATCGAGGGGTCGGGGAGGATGTCAACCGCCGCCACCGGCGCGCCCGCCGCCCGCAGCGCCTCGAGCACCCGACCCGAGTTGCCGCACATCACAAACTGCGGCGTGCCCTTCATGAACAGCGCGACCGGCTCGTTCTCGATCACGTCCTTGATCCGTTCGGAAATCTCGCTCAAGTGGTCCCTTTCGTCTTGATTCGCAGCTCGTGAATGGTGCCGTCGCGCAGCGGCTCGGCGAGCGCGTCGTTGACGAGCCGATGCTGCTCGAGCAGCGGCAGCCCGTCGAAGCGTGGGCTGGAGACGGTCACCTGGAAGTGGTCGCCGCCGCCGGTGCGGTCCTCGACGTGCAGATCGGCCGCGTCGGGAAACGCGTCCTGGAGCAACGATTCGAGGCGTTCGACGGCCATGGGTGGAGAGTACCGACGGCCTAGACAGTGACCGCGCGCTCGCCCGCATCGACCCGCTCGATCCATGGGGTCGCCCCGAGCCGCTCGAAGATCTCGCGCGCCTCGGCGAGCAGGGGCGCCGGATCTTCCGCGCCGAGCTCTGCTTGCTCGACGAGCGCGATTGCGAGCGCATAGGGGGTGTGCAGCGCACGAAAGCCTTCGACAGCGCGTGCGAGTAGCTCGGCGGCGCCTTGCTGATCGCCACGCAGCGCGAGCAGTCGGCCCCGGAAGCGAGCCTCCTCGGCGACGAGCAACGGTGTTCGCTCTGACGGCGAGAGCTGCGCGAGTCCGAGGAGCAGCTCCTCTGTTTGCTTCGGGTCGCCGAGTTCGAGCCCGGCCTCGCACGCTTCGATCCAGGCCTGCTTGTACCAGGGATGGCGCGGCATCGGGTACATCTCGAGTACGTCGCGTGCGGCGTCAAGGGCTTCGAGCGGCCGTCCCTCTGCGCGCAGCACCGCTGCCTCCGTACCGCGATAGGAAGCTCGCATCTGCACCTCACCGGTGTCGCGGAGAACGGCTCCGCCTTTGAGGGCAGCACGTGCCCCCCCAACGTCGCCCTGTAGAAGCGCAAGCTGCGCTCCATGGGTCATCCGAGCCGCGGTTGCGTGAGTGTCGACGTGCGTGATCTGCTCGAGGCTCTCCCGAAACGACTCGAGCTCGCCGAGCATCCAACGGCTGTAGGCGAGGTGACCGAGAACCGACTGCTCCTGGACCCGGTCGCCCTGTCGGCGGGAGCGCTCGATGAGCTCCAGGTCGCTTTCGATCGCCTCGGTGAATCGGTCGCGCGCGTGAAGCTGGTACGAGAGGTTGAAGAGCGCGCGATTGAGCGGCTCGCCGAGGTCGTACGCTCGGCCGAGCTCGATCGCACGCTCGAGCAGAGCTAGGGCCTCTTCGTGTCGGCCGGCCTCGGCCAGAAGCAGATGCTTCGTGTTCAGTGCGTGGACGAGCGTCTCCGGCAGGACGAGTGCCTCCGCGATCTCGAGCGCGCGCTCCAGCCGTTCGGCTCCACCATCCGTGTCGCCGAGGAACCAGCGCACGCGTCCCAAGGCCTCGGCGAGCTCCGCCAGCTCGGCTCCGGGCTCGTCGTCGGCGAGCGACGCAAACGCCTCTTCCATGCGCTCCGCCCCGCCAACGAGATCGCCTGACATCCTCATCGTGTCGCCCAGCGCTGCTGTCACGTGCGCGACCCGCTTCGCATCTCCCGCTGCTCGGTAGAGCTCGATCGAGCGATCGTAGAGGGCGAGCGCCTCCGGGAACCGACCGCCCTGTTGAACGGCAAGGCCTGCGCGCTCGAGCAACTCGGCCTGCCAGAGCGGTTCCTCCGCAAGCGCAGCCGCCTTGCCGAAATACGCCTCCGCTTCTTCCGACGCGGCGAGAGAGGCGGCACGATCGCCTGCCTGGGCGAGGCGTTCAGCTGCCTTGCGGCGAATGGAAGCTGCGTCCGGTGCTTTCGGCGCTGCCTCGTACGCGTCGAGGTAGTGCGCTGCCACCACCTCGACCGCCTCCTGCTCGGCCTGACCGGTCGCCTGCTCGAGGTACTCCGCAGCGGCGAGATGCTTCGCCTTCCGGTCGGCTCTCGCGAGCGTCTCGTAGGCGATCTGCTTCAAGAGGTCCTGGAGGAAGGCGTACTGGCCACGCTCCGGCGACCGAGGGTCGGCCTGCACCGAGAGCACTTCCTTCCGGGCGAGCGAGGCGAGGAGTGGCTCGAGCTCCTGCTCGCGCAACCCCGAGAGGGCTGACAGCCCCGCCTTCGTAAAGCTCTTGCCGAGTACCGCGGCGTCTTGGAGGACGCGCCGCTCGTCGGGCCCGAGCCCGTCGAGCCGCGCGGCGATGAGCGCATGTAGCGTCTCCGGCACCTCCAGCGCCTCGATCTGGCCCGTCGGGCGGTACACATCCCCTTCCCGCGTGAGGAGCCCGCGGTCGAGCAGCATCCGCACGGTCTCGACCGCGTACAGCGGCACCCCCTCGGCACGCTCGAGAATTCGCGCTCGCAGGTTGTCGGGAAGGCCAGGGACGAATCCCTCGAGCAGCTCCACCATCGCCGCCGGCGCCAGCGGCTCGAGCGAGAGTGTCGTCGCATTGCGGCCGGCTGTGCCGAAGCCGGGCCGGCGTTGGGCGAGCTCGGGCCGGGTAAGCGCGAGCACGAAGAGAGGGTGAGCGTGCGACCACTCGAGCAAGTGCTCGACGAAGTCGAGCAGGGCCGAGTCGGCCCACTGCAGGTCCTCGAAGACGAGGACGACGGGGCTCCGCTCGGCGAGGCGTTCGAAGAAGAGGCGCCAAGCGGAGAAGAGATCTTGCCGGTCGCCACCGGCGTGCTCCGCCAGGCCGAGCAGGTGCGCGAGACGCGGCTCGAGCCAGGCCTGCTCGTCAGCATCCGGGATACGCTCGCCGATCATCGTGCGCAGCTTTGTGATCCCTTCCTCGGGCGCGTCCTCCTCGGCGATCAGCGCTCGCATCCGAACCATCTCGGCGAGCGCCCAATAGGCGACGCCGTCGCCGTAGGCGAGGCAGCGGCCGCGGTGCCAGAGCACGTCATCGACCGGACCGTCGAGGTACTTCTCGAACTCCCAGGCGAGACGCGACTTGCCGATGCCGGCGATGCCGACGACCGAGACGAGGTGCGCCTTCCGTTCCTCCGCCGCGCCGTGGAAGTGCTCCTTCACGAGGCGCAGCTCTCGCGCCCGGCCGACGAACGGCGGCTCGAGCTCGCTCGAGGTCCGCACGCCTCCGCGGATCGAGGTGACTCGGAGAGCCCGGAAGAGCGAGAGCGGCTCGGCCTTGCCCTTCAGCTCGTGCTCGCCCGCCGCCTCGTACGCGATCGACGCCGCCGTGGCGCGCCGGGTCGCATCGCCGACGAGGACGGTTTCCGGAGCTGCCGCAGCCTGGATGCGGGCCGCCGTGTTGACGAGGTCGCCCGCGACCATGCCCTCGCCCTCGGCTCCGAGGCTGACGGCCGCCTCACCGGTGAGCACGCCGGCGCGCAGCGCGAGCTCGGGCGCGCCGACCTCTTCGCCGAGCGCGGCGACCGCCGTGACGAGATCGAGTGCAGTCCGCACCGCACGCTCGGCGTCGTCCTCCTGCGCGGTCGGCGTACCCCAGACGGCCATCACCGCGTCGCCGATGAACTTCTCCACCGTGCCGCCGTAAATGCCGATCAGGCGGCGGCACGTGTCGAAGTAGCGGGAGAGCAGCTCTCGCGCCTCTTCGGGATCGCGCGACTCCGAAAGAGGAGTGAAGCCGACGAGATCCGCGAAGAGGACGGAGACGAGCCGCCGCTCCGCGGTCTTCGGAGCGGGTGCAGAAGCCGCTGGAGCGCTCTCGCCCAGCGGGCTCCCGCACTCTCCGCAAAAGCGCATCCGGGGCTCGTTCGCAGCGCCGCAGGCGGGGCACGACAGGGCGAGCGGCGACCCGCAACCGCCGCAGAACTTCCGGCCGTCTGCGTTCGCGACCCCGCACTCCGGGCAGGCGATCACGGCCGGACGCTAGCGCCGGTGGGCAAGGAAGTCGAGCAGGTCGGAGCGCGTGAGGACACCGACCGGCTTCCCCTCCCGCGCGACCACGACGGCGTTCATGCCTCCGGTCAGCGTGGCGAAGACCTCGTCGAGCGTCGCCGACGCCTCGACGGCGGCGAGCGGCGGCTGCATGGCGGAGGCGACGTCCTCGTGCAGGGCGTCCGCGTTCCCGAAGACGCGCTCGAGCAGAGCGCGATCCTGCAGCGAGCCGATCACGTCCGCCAGCGACTCGCACTGGCCGTCGCGCACGACCGGCAGCTGCGAGATGCCGTAGCGCTGCATCGTGTCGATGCCCTCGCCGACCTTCGCGTGGGCGGCGATCGTGACGAGTTCCGGCACCTCGCCGCCGTGCTTCGCGCGCAGTAGCTCGTCCACGGTCGGGAGCGGCGCCCGCCGTTCCACGAAGCCGTGCTCGAGCATCCAGTTGTCGTCGTAGAACTTTGACATGTAGGAGCGGCCGGAGTCGGGGATAATTGCGAGCACGGTCGCGTCGGCCGGCAGCCGCTCGGCGACCTTGATCGCAGCCCACAGAGTGGACCCCGCGGAGCCGCCGGCGAGAATGCCCTCCTCGCGCGCGAGCCGCCGAGCCGTGAGGAACGAGTCGCGGTCGGAGACCCGGATCCATTCGTCGACCACCTCGAGATCGATGGTGTCGGGCCACGTGTCCTTGCCGATCCCCTCGACGAGGTAGGGATGGAGCTCCGAGTCGTTCTCCGCCGTGTAGATCGACCCCTCTGGGTCGACACCGATGATCTTCACCTCCGGCTTGCGCTCGTGGAACCAGCGGCCGACGCCTGAAATCGTGCCGCCGGTACCGACCGAGATGACGAGCGCGTCGATCTCGCCATCGGTCTGCTCGCAGATCTCGGGCGCGGTGACGTCGTAGTGCGCCTGCGGGTTCGCCATGTTCGCGTACTGGTCGGGCTTGAATCCGCCCGGAATCTCCTCGGCGAGCCGCGACGAGACGGAGTAGTACGACTCCGGCGAGTCGTGGTCGACTGCAGTCGGCGTGATCACGACCTCGGCGCCGTAGCCGCGGAGCATCGCGATCTTCTCCTGGCTCATCTTGTCGGGCATGACGAAGACGCAGCGATAACCTTTGCCCGCCGCGGCGATCGCGAGGCCGACGCCGGTGTTGCCGGAGGTCGGCTCGACGATCGTCCCACCCGGCTTCAGCTTTCCGTCCTCCTCGGCCTTCTCGATCATCGCGAGGCCGATCCGATCCTTCACCGAACCGCCGGGGTTGAGGTACTCGAGCTTGGCGAGGATCCGTGCGTGCCCACGCGGCGAGAGCCTGTCGAGCCGGACGATCGGCGTGCCTCCGACGAGGTCGAGGACGGTGGGATACTCCCGTGGCATCGGGAGGGAAGCCTACGCGAGGAGGGACGCCGTGAAGATCACGATCATCGGCCGTGGGAACGTCGGCGGAGCACTGCAGGGGCTGCTTTCAGCGACGGTCACGAGGTCGACGCCCTGGGCAGCGAGGGCGGCGACGCGGCCGACCGGACGCGGTGATCCTTGCTGTGCCGGGCGGTGCGGTCGAGGACGCGCTCCGGAGCGTGAGCGGCGTGGAGGGGAAGATCCTGATCGACGCGACCAATCCCCTGCAGGGCGTCCGGACGGGGTCGAGTCGCTGTCGGCGTGGGCGAAGTCGGTTGCGAACGGGCCGACGGCGAAGGCGTTCAACGCGAACTTCGCCTCGCTCTTCGCACAGGCCGGGACGGCGGGCGAGCGGCCGACGATGCCGATCTGCGGCGACGACGAGGCAGTTGCGGTGGCCGAGCAGCTCGCGCGCGAATGCGGGTTCGACCCGGTCGTGCTCGGCGGGCTCGAACACGCGCGAGGGCTCGAGGACTACGTCGGCGGCGTCATGATCCCACTCGTGATGACGCGCGGGCCGTTCTTCTACCGCTTCGACTGGCCCGGCTAGACCGCAGCCTCGACCGGCGCCAGCTCCTCCCGGCGGATCAGGGTAAGCCCGGCGAGGAACGCCGCGACGCTGAGCCCGACGAGCACCCAGAACGCCAGGCTCGTTCCCGATGTGAATGCCTGCGCTTTGCCGTCCACCCGGACGAGGTGATCGAAGCGGGTCAGCGAGACCGACGAGCAGATCGCGATGCCGACTGCACCGCCGATCTGCTGGGCCGAGTTGATCAGGCCCGATGCCAGCCCGGCCTCGTCGTGGCTCACCCCCGCGAGCGCAGCGATCGAGATCGGGATGAACGCGAACGGGATCGCGAAGCCCATGACCAGGTAGGGGCCGAGCAGGGAGCCCGCGAACGACCCATGGCTCGGGATCTGCGTGTACCAGATGTTCGCGGCGATGAGTCCCAGGAACCCGACGGTGAGCACCGGCTTGACCCCGAAGCGAGTCGTCAGGTTCTGCGCGACCCCGGCCCAGAGGATCGCGCTCCCGGCGGTCACGGCGAAGGTGATCCCGGTGCGAAGGGCGCTGTAGCCAAGGACTTGCTGGACGTACAACGTCAGGAGGTAGAAGTTCGCGAAGATGATGCCGCCCAGCAGCAGGCCGCCGACGTTGGCACCCGCCACGGTGTGGATCCGGAAGATCCTGAACGGCATGAGTGGGTCCTTGTGGCGCGACTCGATCGCGAGAAAGACTCCGAGCAGCACGACTGCGGCCGCGATGGTGCCCAGCGTCCTGCCCGAGCTCCAGCCGTAGTCGGGCGCTTTCGAGACTGCATAGACGAGTACTGCGAGCCCGGCTGTGACCGTGGCCGCGCCGCCGAGGTCCTGCGACGTCTCGCGCTCGGCGCGGCTCTCGCGGACGAAGCGCGGCGTGAGCGCGAGGGCGATGGCGCCGACCGGCACGTTGACGTAGAAGATCCACTCCCAGCCGAGGTACTTCGTCAGGACGCCGCCCGCGAGGACGCCGACTGCTGCGCCGCCGCCGCCGAGCGCACCCCAGATGCCGAGCGCCTTGTTGCGCTCCGAGCCCTCCTCGAAGGTCGTCATCACGATCGAGAGCGCCGACGGCGTGATGATCGCTGCGCCGAGGCCCTGTACCGCGCGGAACGCGATCAGCGCAGCCTCGGACCAGGCGAGGCCGCAGAGGAGCGATGCGATCGAGAAGACGATCACGCCGACGACGAAGACACGCCGCCTGCCGAACAGGTCGGCGATTCGGCCCGCGAGCAGGAGGAAGCCGCCGTAGGTGATCGCGTACGCCGTGAGCACCCACTGCAGGTTGTCGTTCGAGAAATTCAGCGAATCCTTGATCGACGGCAGCGCGACGTTCACGATCGACACGTCGAGGATGGTCATGAAGAACGCCGCACACACGACGGCGAGCGCCTTCCAGCGTCTCGGATCAGCCTGCATCAGGTCTCCTCCCCTGGGTTTCGAGCCATCGTAGGGAGACGAACGCCCGGACCCCAAATCGACATTCCCGCCGGGCTAGTGCCGGAAGTGCCGCCGTCCGGTGAAGACCATGGCTGCGCCGGCATCCGCGACCGCGGCGATTACCTCGTCGTCGCGGCGCGACCCTCCCGGCTGGACGATCGAGGTCGTGCCCACGTCGAGCGCGATCTGCGGCCCGTCGGGGAAGGGGAAGAACGCGTCGGACGCGAGCGCGGAACCCGCGGTGTCGTGACCGAACTCCTCGGCCTTCTCCACCGCGATCCGCACCGCGTCAACGCGGCTCATCTGGCCGGCGCCGATCCCGATCGTCGCGAGTCCCTTCGTGAGCACGATCGCGTTCGAGGTGACGTGCTTGCAGACGCGCCAGGCGAAGACGAGCTCGTCCCAGTGACCCTCGTCCACCATGCCGCTGACGACCTCCCAGCTGTCGCGCTCCTCGAGGTCGGGATCCGGGTCCTGCACGAGCATGCCGCCGCGAACGCGCTTGTAGTGGCGGGCCTCCGGGTCGGCGCGGCGACGCTCGGTGTCGAGCAGGATCCGAGTGCCCTGTTTCTGCCGCAGGGACTCGAGGGCTGCGTCGTCGTATCCGGGTGAGAACAGCACCTCGACGAACTGCTCCGCGAGCTTCGCGCCGAGGAACTCCTCGACCTGGCGGTTGAAGACGACCACCCCGCCGTAGGCGGACGTGGAGTCGCAGGCGAGCGCCCGGTCGTACGCCTCCTCGGCATTCGCACCGACCGCGACGCCGCACGGGTTCGCATGCTTGACGATGACGCAGGCCGGCTGGGCGAACTCACGCATGAGCGCGCGCGCCGCGTCGAGGTCGTTGAGGTTGTTGAACGTGAGCTGCTTGCCGTGCAGCTGCTCGACCCGGGAGAGCAGGTGCGAGCGGACGGCGTGCTCGACGTAGTAGGCGCCGTGCTGGTGCGGGTTCTCGCCGTAGGCCAGCTCGAGCTCCTTCTCCAGCGGCAGCACCAGCGTCTCCGGGAAGGTCGCCGGCACGTTGAACCACCTCGAGATCGCGGCCTCGTAGGCCGCCGTCGTCGCGAACGCCTCCGCCGCGAGCTGACGCCGCGTCTCGGGCGACAACTCGCCGTCGCGCTTCAGTTCCTCGAGGACGGACTCGTACTGAGACGGGCTCGACACCGGCGCCACGTAGGCGTGGTTCTTCGCCGCGGCCCGCAGGAGCGCCGGGCCGCCGATGTCGATCATCTCGATCGCCTCGTGATCACGGATGTCCGGCCGGGAGACGGTCTGGGCGAACGGATAGAGGTTGACGCAGACGAGATCGAACGTCTCGATCCCGTGCTCGTCGAGCGTTCCCATGTCCTCAGGGATGTCGCGGCGGACGAGGATCCCGGCGTGGATTCGCGGGTGAAGCGTCTTCACGCGCCCGCCCAGCATCTCCGGGAAGTCCGTGACTGCCTCGACGTGCTCGACCGGCAGGCCGACGGCCTCGATCGCCGCCGCGGTGTTCCCGCTCGCCACGAGTTGCCAGCCGAGCTCGACGAGCCCACGCGCGAACGTGTCCAGGCCCGCCTTGTCGTAGGTAGAGATCAACGCGCGCATAGCTCGCTCACCACCTTCGGCAGCAGCCGGTGCTCGACCTCCTGCACACGCGTGCGGAGCGTCTCGACGGTGTCGTCCGGCAGGACGGGAACATGCTCGGCGGCGATCACCGGGCCGGTGTCGACGCCCTCGTCGACATAGTGGACGGTCGCCGCTGTCTCGTCGACGCCCGCTGCGAGGACGTCTTCGATCGGATGGGCGCCCGGGAAATCGGGCAGCGGCGCCGAGTGGGTGTTCACGATCCGGCCTCCGTAGTAGTCGAAGAATGGCTTTCGGAAGAGATGCATGTATCCCGCGCAGACGACGAGGTCGACGTCCTGGTCGCGGAGCCATTCGGCGAGTGCGACGTCCCGCTCCTCGCGGTTCGGGTAGTCGCGGGCGTCGAAGACCGCGGTCGCGACACCCGCCTCCTCGGCTCGTTCGAGCGCGCGCACGTCGGGCTTGTTCGACGCGACAGCGACGACCGGCAACCCCGCGTCGAGCAGGGCTTGGAGGTTCGTCCCCTCACCGCTGACGAGCACGCCGATCACACGATCCGCCCGATCACGAGCTCGCCCGGCTCGGCCTCCCTCACGACCGCGCACCAGCCGATGCCGAGGTTGAAGACCCGGCGCATCTCCTCCTCGTCGACGTGCCGCGCCAGCCAGGCGAATACGGGCGGGCGCTCCCACACGTCCCAGTCGATCTCGACACGCAGACCCCCGAGGACGACACGTGCGAGGTTGCCTGCGATGCCGCCGCCGGTCACGTGCGCGAACGCGAGCGCGCGCCCTCGCAGCCTGCGCGCGACGTCGAGGTAGAGCCGGGTCGGCGCGAGCAGATCGTCGCCGTCGTAGTCCTCGGTCTCGAGCACGCGCCGGACGAGTGTGAAGCCGTTCGCGTGTACTCCGGCGGAGGGAAACCCGATCACGACGTCGCCCGCCTCGATCGCCGAGCCGTCGACGAGGGCCTTGCGGTCGACGATCCCGACACAGGTCGCCGCGAAGTCGAGCTCGTCGTCGCGGTAGATGTCGGGCATCTCGGCGGTCTCGCCGCCGATCAGCGCGACCCCGGCGGCGCGGCAGACTTCGGCGGCGCCTTCCACGAGCTCCGCGACCTCCTCGAGCTCGACGTGCGAGGCGGCGACGTAGTCGAGGAGGATCAACGGCTCGGCCCCGCAGGTCATCACGTCGTTGATGCAGTGCGCGGCCATGTCGGCCCCGCAGTTGCGGAGGAGGCCGCGTCGGCGGGCGACCATCGGTTTCGTCCCGATCGAGTCGGTCGAGGCGGCAAGGAGGCGGTGGTCGTCGAGCGGGTGGACGGCGGCGAAGGCGCCGAAGCTCTCCGCGCCCGTCGACTCGACCGCGGCGCGCAGCCGTTCGACTACCGCTTCGGCCGTGGCGAGCGAGACGCCTGCCGCGTCGTACGTCCGTCCTTCCTTCGCCACTCGGCGAGTTTATGGCCGGGGCTAGACGAACAGCTCGCCGAAGAGCTCCGGCCTGCCCTGTGGACCGCCGCGAACGAAGCGGACGACCGTGTCTCCGACCTCGACGTCGGCTCCGTCGCGCTCGGCGTCGAGGATCTTCGCGAGCGCCTTCGCCTTGCCCGCGGGGTCGTCGGCCTTCAGGTGCAGCTCGGACAGCTGCAGCTCGTCACCCTGCGCGATCAGCTCTTCGATCCACTCCCGCGGGGGGTGGAGCTCCAGCCGGTACCCCGCGTTCGTCGACACGAACGTGCGCCTGCCGCCGTGCTCCTGGACGCGCAGGTCGTCGCGCTCGGCGCGCTCGAGCGCCGTCTCGAACTCGTCCTCGTCGAGCACGAACCCGAGGTGATCGACGCGCGGCGTCGGCCACTGGCCGGGCTGCACGACGACGTTCACTGCGCCTTTCTCCAGCTCGGTGAGCCGGAGCTTGAACCCCATCGCGTCGAGCTCGCTCCAGGACATCCCGGGCTCGTAGGACGTGAGGTCCTCGCCGATCCGGCCGTGTCGAGCGACGAGCTGGAACGCGAGCTTGCCGATGTAGCGAGCCTCGACCTCGCGGACGCGGCTCGTGACGAGGTGGTAGTGGAAGAGCTGCACGGCTAGGCGCGCGTCGGCTCGAACCTGAGCTTCGCGGCCTCTTCCGGCACCTCGGTTGGGTAATCGCCGGTGAGGCAGGCGCGGCAGAGCGCAGAGGCCGGTCGTCGCGTCGCTTCGACGAGCCCGTCGTGGGAGAGATACGCAAGCGAGGTGGCGCCGACGTGCTCCCGAACCTCCTCGACTGTGCGCGTGGAGGCGATCATCTCGGACGGGTCGGCGAGATCGATCCCGTAGAAGCACTGCCCGATCACCGGCGGCGAGGAGACCCGCAGGTGCACCTCGGTGGCGCCGGCATCGAACAGCATCTGCACGATCGCGCGCGTCGTGTTGCCCCGGACGATCGAGTCGTCGACCGCGACGACGCGCTTGCCGGCGACCTCGGCAACGGGGTGGTACTTAAGCTTGATCCCCTGCCGGCGCAGCTCCTGGTCGGGCTGGATGAAAGTGCGCTGGACGTAGCGGTTCTTGATCAGCCCTTCGCTGAACGGGAGCCCCAGCGCACGCGCGAAGCCGATCGCGGCGGGCGTGCCGGAGTCGGGGATCGGCAGGACGAGGTCCGCGTCGACCGGTGCCTCTTGCGCGAGCCGCTCGCCCATCCGCACCCGCGCGTTGTGTACCTCGATCCCCTCGAGCCGGCTGTCGGGGCGGGCGAGGTAGAAGAACTCCCAGATGCAGAGCGCACCGCCGTCGGCCCGTTCGAGCACCTGCCTGGCGTGGAGCCCGTCTGCGTCGGCGACGACGAGCTCGCCCGGCGCGACCTCGCGGACGAGCTCGGCGCCCACGAGGTCGAGCGCGCACGTCTCGGAGGCGAAGACCCAGTCCCCAGCGGCGCCGAGGGCGGCGCGGTCTTCTGGGCGCGCGCCGGCGGCTTCGCCGGCGGCGCTTGCAGCCTCGTGCAGTCGGCCGATCACGAGCGGGCGGAACCCGTGCGCGTCGCGGAACGCGAGCAGCCGCCCCTCGGTGAGCGCGACGACCGAGTAGGCGCCCTCGAGGCTGCGCATCGCGCTCGCCACGGCCTCTTCCAACGGGGCGGAGTTGTTGGCGACCAGCGCTGCGATCAGCTCGCTGTCGGAGGTCGTGCCGAGCGAGACACCCGATTCGCGGAGGCCGTCCCTTACCTCGCGGACGTTGATCAGGTTGCCGTTGTGGCCCAGCGCGACCGTGCGCGCCTGGCCGTGCTGGACGAGCGGCTGCGCGTTCGCCCACTGCGAGGAGCCGGTCGTCGAGTAGCGGTTATGGCCGATCGCGACCTGGCCGTGGAGGCCACCGAGCTTTTGCTCGTCGAAGACCTGGGAGACGAGACCGAGGTCGCGCAGCGCCGTGAGGCGCCCGTGCTCGGAGACCGCGATTCCGGCCGACTCCTGGCCTCGATGCTGGAGGGCGAAAAGGCCGAAGTACGTGAGCCGCGCAACGTCGCGGTCGGGCGCGTAGACCCCGAAGACGCCGCACATGCCTAACGGACCTCCCCGATCCGGATGAAGCCGCGTGTGCCGAGGCGCCTGACCTTGTTCGGCCTGCAGGCGAGGATCGCGGCGCCGCGTCGCGAGTCGTAGTCGTCCGGGAGCTCGACGTCCGCCTCGAGCCCGTCGCTCCAGGCGGTGGCCTCTGCGAGCGCGGCCGAGACGCCGCCACTTCCGACGTCGTGGCAGAGGCTCAGGTGCGGCGCCGCTTTCCAGAGGAAGCGGATCAGCGCCGCCTCGGCCGCGAGCGAGCCGTCGGGTGAGGTCGCGAGGAGCACGACATCGCCGCTCTGCCAGCGGCCAGGCAGCTTGCGCACGTCGGCCACGAGCCCGACGCAGCCGACGACCGGCGTCGGCGGGATCGAGGTGCCGTCCGCGTCGTTGTAGAGCGATACGTTGCCGGAGACGACCGGGACCCCGAGCACCTCGGCCGCCTGCGCGATTCCCTCGATCGCCTGCGCGAGCTCGTGCGCGATCGCCGGCTTCTCTGGGTTCCCGAAGTTGAGGCAGTCGGTGAGCCCGATCGGCTCGCCGCCGGCGCACGCCACGTTGCGGGCCGCGCCGAGCGTGGCTTGCACGCCGGCCCGGTAACCGTCGCTCTCGCCGAGGACGGGCCCTTGCAGTGCGACTGCGAGACCGCGAAGCGACGGGCGCAGCCGCAGGACGGCGGCGTCGAGCCCCGGACGGCGCACGGTGCGTGAGCCGACGAGGTGGTCGTACTGCTCGATCACCTCGCGGACATCGAACTCGATGCGCTCGGGCGTGCGCACCGGACGCGTCTCGGCCTGCTGCTCGACGTCGTATCGCGGGCACTCGTCCGTCAGTAGGCCGGCGGGGATATCGCCCACGAGCTCGTCCACGTGGAATGCCCGCAGAGCGCCCGAATCGGTTACCTCGCCGATCGTGCTGCACGGCAGCTCCCAGCGGGCGCAGACCGCGCTCACGGCATCGAGCATCTCGGGTCGCACGACCGCAACCATCCGCTCTTGCGACTCGGAGATCATGATCTCCCACGGCTCCATGCCCTCCTCGCGCAACGGCACGCGCTCGAGATGGACGTCGATTCCGGCACTGCTTGAAGCCATCTCCGACAGGGACGACGCGAGCCCTGCCGCACCGCAGTCCTGCAGCGACTCGACGAGGCCCGACTCGACGAGCTCGAGTGAGACCTCGATCAACTTCTTCCCGGTGAACGGGTCGCCGACCTGGACCGAGGGGCGCTTGTCGGCGTCGTCTTCGCTCAGCTCCGCGCTCGCGAGCACCGATGCGCCGCCGATGCCGTCGCGGCCGGTCGTGGCGCCGTAGAGGACGACGAGCCGTCCCGGCCCGCTCGCCTTTGCCGACCGCAGGCGGTCCGCCTCGAGCAACCCGACGCACATCGCGTTGACGAGGCAGTTCGAGGCGTAAGCGGAGTCGAACACCGTCTGGCCGCCGACCGTCGGCACGCCGACGCAGTTGCCGTAGTGGCCGATCCCGGCGACGGCCTGCTGGAACGGGAAGCCGGGCTCGCCGAACCAGAGCCCGTCGAGAAGCGCGATCGGCCGGGCCCCCATCGCGATCACGTCGCGCAGGATCCCGCCGATCCCGGTCGCCGCGCCCTGGAACGGCTCGACCGCCGAGGGATGGTTGTGCGACTCGACCTTGAACGCGACCGCCGTCCCGTCGCCAAGGTCGAGGACGCCCGCGTTCTCGCCGGGCCCCTGGAGCACGCGCTCCCCGGCCGACGGCAGCCGCTTCAGGAGCGGCGCCGAGTGCTTGTAACCGCAGTGCTCCGACCAGAGCAGCGAGAAGACTGCGAGCTCGAAGTGGTTCGGTTCGCGGCCGAGCAGATCTCGGATACGACTCGCTTCCCAGTCGGTCAGACCGAGAGCGCGATGAAGAGGCTGGGCGGCGACCTCCGTCAGGTAGTCGAGTCTAGCCGGGGCCGCGGCGGAATCTCACGCCATCTGGCTACGTTGCGTTTCATCTAGTGATGCGCCGCAACCTCGTGATGCTCGTCGGGCTCGCGCTCCTCTGGGGCGCGTCGTTCATGTTCATCAAGATCGCCGACCGGCAGCTCGCGCCGTCGACACTGATCCTCGGCCGGCTCGGCCTCGCCGCGCTGACGCTCGCCGTGGTTGTTCCGTTCACGGTCGGTTGGCGGGAGACACTCGCCGCGACGAAGGAGAACTGGCAATGGCTCCTTGCCGTCGCGCTCCTGAACACTGCGGCGCCGTTCTGGCTGCTCGCCTGGGGAGAGACGCGGATCGCCTCGGGTCTCGCGTCGATCATCCAGGGAGCGGTACCGATCTTCAATGTCATCTTTGCGCTCGCGTTCTTCCGCGAGGTTCGCGTGACGGGGCTGCGCCTGGTGGGCTTCGCGCTCGGGTTCGTCGGCGTCGCGCTCATCGTCGGCGGGCAGCCGTCCGGGAAGGTGCTGGGCGCGCTCGCGGTCGTGGGCATGGCGGTGTGCTACGCCCTCGGCGGCCTGATGATGGGCCGCCATCTACGAGGGGTTTCGCCGATTGTGATCGCCCTCACCTCGACGTCGATCGCCGCCGCGGTTGCCCTGCCTGCGGGAGTCGCGCAGGCACCCCACGCGTGGCCCGGCTGGCGGCCGGTCGTCTCGGTCGTCGTCCTCGGGGTCCCGCTGCTCGGCTTCGCCTACCTGCTCTTCTTCGCTCTGATCACGGGCCCCGGCGCGGCGTACGCCTCCCTGGTGACCTATCTCATCCCGCCGATCGCGCTCGCCTACGGGTCGATCTTCCTCGGCGAGCATTTCGGCGCTCTCGCCTTCGGCGGTCTCGTCCTGATCCTCGCGGGCGTCGCGCTCGGCACCGGGGCGGTTGCACTAGCCTCGCTACGTGGCCGTCGAGCTGAGGCGAGCGAAGCCGCCTGACGCGGACTTCCTCGTCGAGCTGCTCGCGGACGACGAGGTCCGGCCATTCCTAGGCCCGCGCAGCGCCGCGACCCGGGATGACGTGCTCGAGGAGATCGAGCGCTCGCTTGCCGAGCCCGAGAGCTTCGGCCGCTTCGTGATCGACGCCGACGGGGAGCCGACAGGGATGCTCGGCTTTCATCTCGTGAACGAGCGGAGCAGGATCGCCCGGCTCGAGCGGCTCGCGATCCACCCGGCCTTCCGCGGGCGGCGCCTCGCCGACGAGGCGGCGCGGCTCTTCCAGCGGCTCTTGCTCGAGGAGCTCGGAGTCCACCGGCTCGAGCTCGAGATCTACGCCTTCAACGAGCGCGCGTGCGCCCACGCCGAGCGGGTCGGCTTCGTGCGTGAAGGACAGAAGCGGAAGGCCTATCTCAAGGATGGCGACTGGGCGGACAGCGTTCTCTATGCGCTGATTCCGGAGGACCTCGACTAGCGAGGGCTCGTGGCAGAGAATCCGCGCATGACGCTGCTCGTACGCATCACCGGCCGCGACGGCGAGCACGAGCTGCCGGTCACCTCCGATCAGTCGGGTCACGAGGAGCTGACTCGCTTCCTCAACCGCCAGGGTCCGTACGCGCTGACTTGGATCCGTCTGGCGTCGGGCGATTACGTGCGATACGACCACATCGTTTCGGTCCGGATCGCCGAATGAGCGGAAGATCGCGGCGACGCTTCACGTCCGGTGAGAAGTAAGGGTCTAGTGGACGAAGGGAGCAGAATGGACGATCTACGGACACGGGCGCAGCTCGTCGACTTCGATCGTGCGGGTGCGATCGGCACCGTCTTCTCTCGGCCCGAGATCGCGGAGGCGGCAGCCGGGGCCGAGTTCCCCGCCACGCTCCTCCTCGAACTCGACCGGGTCGAAGCCGGAGAGACGGCGCACGCGAGGGTCGCCGTCGACTGGGACCAGGAATCGCTCGAGCAGCTGCTGGCGTCGACGGACGACCAGCAGATCGAGCTCTGGTTCGACGAACGGGAGCTGGCCCTGGCCTTCGACGACGTCGAGGGGCACGGGCTTCGCGAGAAGGCGGCAGTGCTCGCGGTCGCGGTCGCAGCGGCCGGCGTGAGCTCGTCACCCGCATTCGCAAGGATGATTTCCGAGCCCGGTGGAGGCGGCAGCGTCGCACCGGCCACCGCTTCGGTCGGTGGAGCCGAGAGAGGGCTGTTGCAGGACCAGCAGCTGTCTCAGAGCTTGAGTTCCCGCGAGGCCGCGAGTCGGCCGGATCCTGCCGGCGACAAGGCGGCCGTCCTTGCAGGAACCGGCAGAGGGCTGGTGCAGGACGAAGAGGTGTCACAGGGCATGGGTTCGATCGATGCCGCGGTCGCGTCGACCCGCGACGGCAGCAATCTGTCCACAGCCGAGGTCGCCGGCGCTGCCGCCGGTGGATTGCTACTCATCTCGGCTGCGGGATTCGGTATCGCGCGCAAGCGCACATCGCCCGTGCAGCCGGCCTGAGACCTGCGTCGGTGTGAAGATGCGGAAGGCGCCCCTCGCGGGGCGCTTCCGCGTTCAGCTAGTCGAGCCCGCCGCCGACGTCGAGCACGACGGTCTTGAGGTCGGTCATGTCGAGCATCGTGTAGCGGCCGCCGATCCGGCCCCAGCCCGTCTGCGTTCCCGCCGCGCCGCCGAACGGCTCGTGCGCCTCCCAGTAGTCCGTCGAGTCGTTGACGACGACGTTGCCGACGCGGAGGCTGTCGAGGTAGCGGAATGCGCGCGAGAGGCTCGACGTGTAGACGGCGGCCTGGAGGCCGAGGTGCGAGTCGTTCGCGGCGGCGATCGCCTCGTCGTCCGAGCCTACGCGGATGAGCGGGACGATCGGCCCGAACGTCTCCTCCCGGTTGATCAGCGTGTCGAGGCCGACGCCGGCGACGACGGTCGGTTCGTAGTACAGCTCGGTCGGGTGGCCGCCGGCGCGCGCGCCGCCGAGCACGACCTCGGCGCCCTTCGCGACGGCGTCTTCGAGATGCGAGTCCATCTTCGCCGCGGTCGGCTCGTTGTTCATGGGCCCGACCTTCGTCTCGGCCTCGAACGGGTCGCCCAGCGGCCACTCTCCCGCGACCTTCACGACCTCGTCGAGGAAGGCGTCGTGGACTCGCTCGTGCACGAGCACGCGCTCGGTCGCGCAGCAGACCTGACCCGCGCAGAAGAAGCCGCCGAAAACGGCGCCCTGCGCCGCACGCGCGAGGTCGGCGTCCTCGCAGACGACGACCGGGCCGTTCCCGCTCGCCTCGATGAGCGAGCGCTTGAGCCCTGCAGCGCGGACGATCTTTTCCGCGGTCGTGTGCGAGCCGATGAAACCGATCCCGTTGACTCCCGGATGCGTGACCAGGCGCTCGCCGACCTCGCCGCCGCCGTAGACGACGTTGACGACGCCGTCGGGCAACCCGGCCTCGGCCATGATCTGCATGAAGTTCGCCATCGCGAGCGGCGTCCACTCCGACGGCTTGATCACGATCGTGTTGCCGGCTGCGATGCCCGGCGCGATCAGCTCGACCGGGATCAGCGTGGGGAAGTTCCACGGCGTGATCGCCGCGTAGACGCCGTTCGGCTTGCGGAAGGTGAGGATCCGCTTGTCAGGGTCGCGCGACGGGATGATGGCCGTCTCCATCCGCTTCACGTCCTCGGCGGCGATGCGGAAGTTCTCGGCCGTCTCGTCGATGTCGGGCAATGCCTCGCCCTCGTACGGCTTCCCCTGCTCGAGTGTGAGCTCGCGGGCAAAGTCCTCGCGTCTTGCGTCGATCAGGTCGGCGATCGCGTGGCACACCTCCGCGCGCTCCCAGGCCGAGCGAGCCGCCCAGACGGGCTGCGCCGCGCTCGCGGCCGCGACGGCGGCGTCGACGTCGGCCGCGCTCGCGTCGGGCGCTTCGGCGAGCGTTTCGCCGGTGACAGGGGAGACGATGGGACGGGCGCGGTCGCCGGTTGCAGCGACCCACGTCCCACCGACGAAGTTCTCGAGCGTGCGGACGGCGAGAGCCATGCCGCGCGATTCTACGACTACGCCGCGTTCGCGATGGGGAGGTCGAACGCGAAGGTGCTGCCTTGCTGTTGGGGCGCCGACTCGACCCAGATCCGCCCGTGCATCGAGGAGACGAGCTGGCGGCAGATGTAGAGGCCGAGCCCGCTCCCCCCGACGCCCTGGCGATGGTCGGGATCGAGGCGATAGAACTTCTCGAAGACGTGCTCGCGCTCGGCGGCCGGGATTCCCGGCCCCCGGTCTCGCACCGAGAAGCGGATGCGGCCGTTCTCCCGCTGCACCGCGACGTCGACGCGGCTGCCTGCGGGCGAGTACTTCACCGCGTTGTCGATGAGGTTGGCAAGGATCTGGTGCGTTCGCCCCTCGTCGCCGAGCACACGCGGAAGGTCGTCCGACGTCGAGATGCGGAGCATCGACTTGTGAGCGGCTCGCTGCCGAGCCTCGTCCACCGCGGCTGCCGCGACCGCCGACGCGTTGAACGGCTCTCGCTCGACCCTGAGCGCGCCGGCGTCGAGCTGACCTGCCAGGAGGATGTCCTCGACGAGGCCTGCCAGCCGCTTCGACTGAGCGGAGATCATCCACATCAGCTTGTCCCGTGTCTCGGCGGGGAGTTGGTGGCCACGCTGCGTGAGGGTGAGCGCCGCCCCGTGCAGCGCCGCGAGAGGCGTGCGGAGCTCGTGCGAGACGGTCGCCACGAACTCGGCGCGGATCGCCTCGAGCCGGTGCTCGCTCGTGGCGTCGCGGAACGCGTAGATCGTGCCGTCGCTGAACTCGACGCCCGCGATCGACAGCCACAGCTCACGGCCTGCGATCTCGACCGGGATCGTCTGTGGCTGAGACCGCTCGTCGGCCTCGAAGACCGGGACACGGGCGACCGCCGAGGGCCAGTCGGGGAGCGCCGTTTCGACCGGCAAGCCGGACACCTGCTGCGCAGCGAGGCCTGTGACGGTCTCCGCCGCAGCGTTCCAGAGACGGATCACGCCGTTCGAATCGACGAGGAAGACGCCTTCTCCGAGATGGGAGAGGACCCGGGCCGCCCGGTCGCGTTGCTGTCTCGAGAGACGGCTTCGTCCGAGCAACGGTGCCAGTGCGTACGCGGCCAGCGCGACCGCCGCCAACGCACCGAGGCTGGCGAGAAGCCAGCGGCGCTGCGTGGCATCGGCGCCGGCGAGGAGTTCCGCGGCCGGCGCAAGCGCGACGAGCCTCGTCGCCGGCGCCTCCCGGGTCAGGATCGTGGACACCGCGACGTAGCGGGTGCCGTCGACGGTGACCTCCGTCGGCCGGTCGAGGGGAAACTGTGTCGGAAGAATGCTCTGCTGCCCCGAAGGCGAGAGCAGGGTGTTTCCGTGGGCGAAGGCGAGCTCATGGTGCGGTGAGAGGGCCGAGACGCTCTCCAGGCGCGCGAGCAAGCGCTGGTCGAACGGCACGCGCACGATCACCGTGCCGACCCGGTGCCGGCCGACGACGATGCGGATCTTTCGGCTCGGCGCACCGGTGCTCGGCGACCGTGAGACCGACCGGCCGAGGACGAGACCCACGTTCGGGCCGGACAGCCTGCGGAGCTGCCTCCGGTCGAGATGCTCGAACGCACGCTGTACCCGGCGCGAGGACGCGAGCGCGTGCGCGCGCTCATCGGCGGCCGCGAGGGCGCGACGGTACTCGCTCGACGGCCTGCGCAGGGTCGCCTGCAGTGCCGCCTCGGCATGCGAGCGGGTCCGCGAAGCCTCCGCCCCGGTGAACGCCCAGGCGCCCGCGGCGAGGGGAAGGACGAGGAACGCGAGCGCCGCCCCGACCTTCAGGCGGGTGCTCAGCCTTGTGGCGATTGGCCCTTCTTGTCCTGCCCCGGCGGGGTCTTGTCTTGCCCCGGTGGGGTCTTGTCTTGCCCCGGTGGGGTCTTGTCCTGCCCCGGTGGGGTCTTGGCTTGCCCGGGCGGGGTCTTCGACGTGTCCGGCGCAGCGACCGCCGGAGTCTCGGTGGTCGTCGTTGTCGGTTGGCTATTCCCCTGGCCGCCCGCCCACGGCGGTTTCCCCTTCTGCGTCCGCGTGTTCTGTTTCCTGGCGGCCGCCTTCCACGTCATGACCTTCGGCGAGCTCCACCGCCCGTTGTTCGTCGCGCTCGGCGGTGGAGGCACCGTGGGAGTGGTGACCGGGGTCGTGACCGGCTGGGTCACAGGCGTCGGAACGGTCTGCGTCGGCGGTGGCGACGGCGTGCGGTGTGGAGAGGTGGGGCGTGCAGCCGGGCGCGAGACCTTGGGAGGAGCAGTGACCGCGGCGATCGCGGTCCGTGTCGGCCGCGGAGTCTCCGGCTTTGTGCTCACGTGAGGCGTCGAAACGCGAGGGGCTGGGAGGACCAGCGCCCCGACGGGTCCGCGGTCGGCCGGCGCCGTCCCCGGAAGCAGCCCTGCGGGAGGAGGATGCAGGACCAGGAGGGAGAGGGCGACAGAGCCCATGACGGCCGCGCCGGCCGGCACCAACGACCCGATTCCTACGACTGTCGACTTCATTCGTCGTCTGCCCCCGACAGAACAGCCCTCCCTCGACGCTCACCTCCCTATCGGCGCTACGCGGCGAGGGCTTGAATCTCGGTCCAGAGCCGCGGCGGTCCTATTCGGGCGTCGCTGCCGCGAGTCGCTCGGCGGCAACGGCCTCTGCGGCGGCGCGGCCGGCGGCGTGGCCGGCCACGGCCTCGAGGAAGTGGCTCCTGTGGAGTGCGTAGAGCTTCACCTCGTTCCCCGCCGTGACCGTTGCCGTACGCGGGACGTCGCGGAGCAGCGCGATCTCGCCGAAGGAGTCGCCGCCGCCGAGGTCGCCCATGTCGTGCCCGCCCTGTGTGACGGCGACGCGGCCGCGCGCCAGGATGTAGAAGCGGTCGCCGACGTCGCCCTCCTTGATGATCTCCGTGCCGGGGGCGACCGTCACCGCGACGAGGCTCCTGGCCAGCTGCTCCTTCGCGACGAGCGGGAGCGGAGCGAACATCGGCACCTGGTCGAGGATCGCGAGCTCGTGCGTCGGCGCGGCCGCGGTGGCGTCGATTTGCCCGAGCGTCCGGAGGGAGAGCAGGACGAGCGCCGGGAGGAAGACCCCGGTCACCACGAGCGCGCCGCGGACGCCCAGGCCGGCGATCAACGCAGGCGTGACGATCGCGCCGATTCCGAACCCGGCAGTGGCCAGCCCGAACATCACGCCAAGAACTCGGCCCAGGACCTCATCGCTGACGAGGCGCTGCAGCAACGTCTCGCCGGTGACATCCTCGATCGCGTTCCCGATCCCGACCGCTCCGAGGAGGAGCAGGGCCACGGCCTTGCTCGACCCGGCGGCGATCACCGCGATCGGCACTCCCCAGAGCACGAGCCCGAGGCCGAAGAGCAGCGCGAGGCGCCGACCGGTGAGCGCCACCGTGGCGAGGCCGCCGACGAGAGTCCCCGCGCCGACGGCGCCCGACAGGAAGCCTACCCAGCTGCCTCCGACATGCAAGAGCCTGAACGCGATCACGACGACCAGCACGTTGAGGGCGCCGCGCACGATGGTCTGCGCGGCGAAGAGCCCGACGATGAGCCGAGGCTGTGGCTCGCGCGCAAGGAGGCGAAAGCCCGCGACCAGGTTCCGGTCGGCCCGCTCGTGCGCGGACTGGAGCCGTCCTTCGACGTGGATCGCGGCCAGGGCGAGCGCGGCGGCGAGGTAGGCGACGGCGCCGAAGACGAAGACCACGCCGACGCTCGCCGTCGCCACGAGCAGCCCGGCGAGGAGCGGGCCGATTAGCGTGCCTAGCCCCTCGAGGGTGATGGAGAGCCCGTTCGCGGCGATCAGCTGCTGCGGGCTCGTCGCGAGCGAGGGCAGCAACGCCGACACCGTGGGCCGGCAGAGCGTCGACACGATCGCGTGTGCGGCTGCGAAGGCGAAGATCCCCGCTTCGCTCCTGCTCTCGTAGAACAGGAGGGCGGCAGCGGCCAGTGCTACCCCGGAGAGGAGCGAGACCACGACCAGCGCGCGCTCGCGCTCGTAACGGTCGGCGACCGCCGCCGTGAACGGCGTCGCCAGGGCCGCGGGAGCCATCCGCACGAGGCCAAGGATCCCGACGTCGCGGGCGCCGCCGCGCTCGTAGGCGAAGACCGCGAGCGCGACCGTGAAGGCCCACTCGCTCGTGATCGCGCCCGCGTACGCGAGCTCCAGGTGACGGATGTTCCGGTTGCGAAAAACCGCCCGGGCCTGAGCGAATAGCCTGCTGAGCGCGGTCACCGGCCGAGTCTAGGAACCCCGCGGCGGAAGATCTATGCTCGGGGGCGCGTCTGGAGGAACGAAGGCGCCGATCCGGCGCAACGATTCCCGAAGGAGGAGGCATGTCGGACGAGCTGCTCAGCCTGTCGAACGAGCTCCTGGCGAACAAGGAGCTCCTCGACGTCGAGGCCCACTCGCTCCGCGCCACCGCCGAGCCCACCGACGAAGGTGAGACCGACGGCGACGACGAGGTCGAGGGCCACCTGTTGCTCCCCGAGTAGCGCGCACACGTCGCGAGTAGTCGACTGAAGGGCCCGGCGAACCCGCCGGGCCCTTAGGCTGCGCGCATGATGCGGTTCCTCCACACGATGCTGCGGATCAGCGATCCCGAGCGCAGCCGCGCCTTCTACGAGGCGCTGGGGTTCAGCTTCGACCGCGACATGGACATCGTCCGTGACGGGCAGGTCGAGGCGACGAACTACTTCTTCTCACTCGGCGACAGCGAGTCGGTGCTCGAGCTGACCTTCAACCACGACGGCCGGACCTACGACGTCGGCACCGGCTACGGCCACATCGCCATCGGCGTCGACGACCTCGACACGACGCTGGCGCGCCTGGCCGAGCAGGGCATCGAGCCGGAGCGCCCGCCGTACCAGGTGCGCGAGGGCGGCTCGTGGCTCTGCTTCGTCCGCGATCCGGACGACTACCGGATCGAGATCATCGGCCGCGCCTAGTCGGCGGCGTCCTCCGCCTGCTCCGGCACGTCATGGATGTGCCGGATCGGCGAGGGGAGCAGGAACGCCATCCCCAGAAGCGCGCCGCCGGCGCCGATCCAGATCGTGTCGTGCACGCCGATCGTCGAGCCGAGCACGCCGCCGATTGTCGTTCCGAGCGGACGCACGCCGTAGTTGACGACCATGAACGCGCCGGACACACGTGAGCGGACGAGGGGCGGGATCAGCGCGCCCTGGAGCACACCGGCCAGGATGTCGAGCCACATCAGCCCGACCCCCGAGATGAACTCGGCGGCGAAGAGAAAAGCGATCACCAGCCAATGCGGGCCCCGGGCCGCCGGCACGAGGAGCAGCGGCGCCGGAAAGAGGAAGCAGCCGATCAGGAACGCCGGGCCGACGCCGATCGCGCGCGCGATCCGGCCGGTGAGCGCCGACGCGACGAGCGTCCCGGCGGCCGCAACGCCGAGCACGACGCCGATCGTCGCCGGCGCCACGCGGAGATAACGAGTCGCGTAGAGCAGGAAGAGCGCGAAGAAGACGAAGTTGAAGAGGTTGATCGTCGCGACGCCGAGAAGCTCGGCGCGGATCACCGGGTTGTTCCGGATCCAGCGGAGACCGACCCCGATGCCGCCGCTCTCCCGCGGCGCTCCCGGCGGGTCCGGCACGTCGATCCGTCTCAGGAAGAGCGCCGACCAGAGGAACGACCCCGCGTCGAGCGCGAGCGCGTACGGGCCGCGCAGGAGCTGGACGAGCACGCCGCCGAGACTCGTCCCTGCGAGGAAGGAGAAGCCGCGCGACCCGTGCAGCAGCGTGTTCGCCTCGACGTAGTCCTTCCGCTCGACGATCGTCTGGAAGAAGCCGCCGTAGCTCACGTAGAAGAAGACGCTCGCGCAGCCGAGCAGGAACGAGGCGACATAGAGCTGCGGCCACGAGAGGTGGCCGAACGCGAAGGCGATCGGGATCGTCGCCGTCAGGAGCGCGCGCGCGACGTCGGCTGCGAGCATCACCGCCCGTCGACGGCCGCTGCGGTCGATCCAGACTCCCGCGTGGAGGGAGAGCAGCAGGTTCGGCAGGAGGTACGCCGTCGTGACCGCGCCCATCTCGCCCGCGCTCGCGTGCAGGGCGAGCACCGCGGTCAGCGGCAGCGCGATGGACGAGATCTGGTCACCGAGCAGCGAGACCGACTGGCCGAAGAAGTAATGGCGAAAGTTCGGATTGCGGCGGAGGAGGCCGGGAACGCGAAGTCTCACCGGCCGGAATCTACGTTGGCGCCTGGGTAGGCTACGCGGTGTGATCCGCGGGGGTGGCTGCTCGTGTGGAATGGCTCGTTACCGGCTGACGAGCGATCCGCTCTTCGTGAACTGCTGCCATTGCCTCAATTGCCAGCGGCAGACCGGCAGCGCCTTCGTCATCAACGCACTGATCGAGGTCGACCGCGTCGAGATCGTGGCGGGGGAGCCTCAGCTCGTCGACGTGCCGCGCGATGACGGATCGGCGCAGGAGATCTTCCGCTGCCCGCGCTGCCAGACCGCTCTGTACAGCCGCTACGGCCATCCGGTCGTGGCCTTCGTCCGGGCGGGAACGCTCGACGAGCCGGCGAGCGTTTCACCCGACGCGCACATCTTCACCCGGTCGAAGCTGCCGTGGGTAGCCCTGCCGGAATCGGTTCCGTCCTTCGAGATCTACTACGACACGGATGCGCTCTGGCCGGCCGAAAGCCTCGAACGCGTGCGCGCGCTCCGGAGCTAGCATCTCCGCCGTGGGGGTCGTCCTCGCACTCGTCCTCTCTGCCGCCTTCGGCGCCGGCGATCAGTACCTCGGCAGCCTGTTGGGCTCCGGCCATGTGTGGGCCGCCGGTTGGGCGAGCGACGTCAGCCTCCTCTCGGCGCCGTGGGTCGTTCTCGCGTTCGTGGCCGGAGCGACGCAGCGGGATCCGCGCCGCGCGGCGCTGCTCGGTCTCGCCTGCACGTACGCCGCGCTGCTCGGCTACGCCGTGATGACGCTCAGCCCTGTCGAGAACGCGCATGTGACGGTGGCGACTCTCCGCGGCTTCGTCGTCAGCGAGCGCCTCGTGCTCGTCGGAGGCATCTTCACCGGGCCGCTGTTCGGCTGGTTCGGCCAGCAGTGGCGGACGCGCCGAGCGATCACCGGGGCGCTGGTCACGGCGGCCGCTCTCTGTCTCGAGCCGCTCGCGCGGAAGGTCACCATCGACCCGATCACGTACCGCGACGTCTGGATGGGGGAGGTCGCGCTCGGGCTCGCCCTCGCCGCGGCGGTGCTCGCCATCCGCTTCTCCAACCGCTTATCACACACCAGCCAGGCGTAGATTTCCGCGTTTTGCGGAAAGACGCGGGGTGTGTGGTCGGAGGGTTCGACGGCGGAGCGTGTCCGGCGCCTGCAAGCAGTCACGGACGCTGCCCTCGCGCATCTTCGCCTCGATGAGCTTCTAGAGGCTCTCCTCGAGCGGACGCGGGAGATCCTCGAGGTCGACACCTGCGCGATCCTCCTGCTCGACGAGGAGACGAACGAGCTCGTCGCACGTGCTGCGCTCGGCATCGAGGAGGAGGTCGAGCAGGGCATCCGTATCCCGGTCGGCGGCGGCTTCGCCGGGCGCATCGCGGCCGAGAAGCGGCCGGTGGTCCTCGAGGACGTCGATCACGGGCACGTCCTCAACCCGATCCTGCGGGAGAAGGGGATCAAGTCGATGCTCGGCGTCCCCCTCGTCGTGGAGGGAAACGTGCGGGGCGTGCTGCACGTCGGCTCCCTCGTGCCGCGCGCGTTCCAGGACGAAGAGGTCGAGCTGCTCCAGCTGGTCGGCGATCGGGCTGCGCTCGCCATCGAGCACGCGCGGCTCTACGAGGCCGAGCGGGCCGCCCGCGAGCGGATCGAACACGTGCAGGCAGTGACCGACGCGGCCCTCGCGCACCTCGAGGTGAACGAGCTGCTGCAGGTTCTCCTGCCGCGGATCCGCGAGATCCTCGAGACGGATACGTGCGCGGTCCTGCTGCTCGACGAGCACACGAATGAGCTCGTCGCGCGCGCCGCGCTCGGGATCGAGGAGGAGGTCGAGCAGGGCGTCCGGATCCCGCTCGGAGCGGGCTTCGCCGGCCGGGTCGCCGCCGAGGCGCGGCCGATGGTGATCGACGTCGACACCTACGAGATCTACAACCCGATCCTCCGGCAGAAGGGGATCAAGTCGATGCTGGGCCTCCCGCTGCTGGTTCGAGGCTTCGCCCTCGGCGTCCTCCACGTCGGGACGCTCACACCACGCCGTTTCACGCGGGCGGAGGTCGACCTGCTCCAGATCGTTGCGGAGCGGGTGGCGCTCGCGATCGAGCGGGCGCGTCTTCACGAAGAGCTCGTCCAGCTCGACCAGCTGAAGCTGAACTTCGTCGCCATCGCCTCCCACGAGCTGCGAACACCGGCGACGTCCGTCTACGGCATCCTCAAGACACTGTCCGATCGCGGCAAGGAACTGACCGACGACGTGCGTGAAGAGCTGCTCCAGGTCGGCGTCGAGCAGGGCGAGCGCTTGCGCCGGTTGCTCGAGGACCTGCTCGACCTCTCGCGCCTCGACGCGCGGGCGATCAACATCGAGCCGCGGCCCATCGTGCTGAAGTCGGTGTTGCGGAACGTCGTGCATGGCGCTCTGCCCACCGGCAACGCCGTTGAGCTGGACATTCCGAGTGACCTCGCTGCCGTGGTCGATCCGCTGGTGCTCGACCGCGTCATCTCGAATCTCGTCGCGAACGCGGCCAGATACGGTGCGCCGCCGATCCGGATCGCCGCGAAGCAGCGCGACCGGCACCTTCGCGTCTCGGTCGAGGATGCAGGGCCCGGTGTGCCGAAGGCGCTCGAGGGCAGGGTCTTCGAGCGCTTCGCGCGCGGCGGCGGCCAGACGGGCCATGGGCTCGGCCTCGCCATCGCCCGGGCGTACGCGCAGGCGCATGGCGGAGATCTCGTCTACGACCCGTGCGCGCGCGGTGCGCGCTTCGAGCTGATCATCCCGCAGGAGCTCAACGGGCCCGCAAAGGCCTAGCCGGACAGCGCCTGCTGCAGGGCGGCGAGTGTCTGCTGCCCGACGATGCCGTCCTCGCCGAGCCCCTTCGAGAGCTGGAACCTCTCGACTTCTGCCTGCGTGGTCGGCCCGTAGTCGCCGTCCGCCTTGCCCGGGGAGAAGTGGAGCGCGGTGAGCGCCCGCTGGAGGACCTTGACCTGTTCTCCCGTGTCTCCCGGCTTGAGCGTCTGTTGTGGCGCCGGCGTCGTCGGCTTCGTCGGTGTGGTGGCCGGACTGGTGACGGTCACGGTGGCCCGCGGGCGCGGGGTCGTGACGGGCGGCACGGCGGCCTTGTTGCTGCTGAAGGCACCTGTCGCGGCGAGGATCGCGAGGACGAGGGCTAGGACGGACACGGCGATGATCGCCGCCTGCGTCGTCGTCAGCGTCCAGTTTCCGATCGCGATCTCTCCCCGGAGCCCACGATCACGGGGCGCTTCGTCCTCCGGCAGCACCCAGACTTCCTCGACGGGCTCGTAGGCGCCGCGATTGGCGCCACTGCGTGACTCGCTGGGCGGCTCGGGCTCGTCGAACCAGTCGTCGTAGCCCGGATCGCGCTCCTCGCGACCCTCCATGAGCGCTGACCGTACAGCGTGGAGAGCCGCTCCGCTAGGCCAGGTAGCCTCGCGCGCTGTGACGGCGCTCCTCATCGTGCTCGCCTTCGGGTTCGCGTGGAGCATCGGCGCGCACTACACGGGCGCCGTGATGGGGATGCCTCACGCGCTGCGGGCGATCGGCGCCTGGCAGGCCCTGCTCCTCATGGCGCCGCTGGCCTTCCTCGGCGCGACGTTCGCGAGCCACGAGGTCGAGAAGCGGGTCGGCTCCGGTCTGACGGACGGACGGCTCTCCGTGAGTCAGCAGGTCGTCGTGATCGGCGTCGCCTTTGCGGTCACGAGCTTCTTCAACCGCTTTCGGATGCCGACCTCGACGATCCAGATCCTGGTCTTCTCCGTCGTCGGCGTCGCCCTCGCCACCGGCACGGGCGTCGGTTGGTCGTCGATCGAGCATCTCGTCGGCGTCTGGGCTGCCGCGCCGGTCGCGGCGATCGTGCTGGGGTTTCTTCTGACGCTCGTTCTCGACCGTCTCTCGTTGGGCGGCCGGATCGGCGCCGCGCTCATCGCGGTCGGCGCATGTGCCGCCTTCGCGATGGGGGCGAACGACGTCTCGAACGCGAGCGGGGCACTCGTGGGAACCGGCACCTTCGGGCCGCTCGCTGCGGGAGCGATCGGCGGCGCCGGGATCGCGCTCGGCGTGCTCACCTGGGGGAAGCCGCTCTTGCGGCGCGTGGCGTTCGAGATCGTCGAGGTCGATCGAGCGATGGCGACGGCGGCTCAGCTCGTGCAGGCGGGGGTCGTGCTCGCGGCGGTCGCCTTCGGCTTCTTCACCTCGATGAACCAGGCGCTCGTGGGAGCGATGGCCGGCGCCGGACTCGCCCGCGGCCGCGAGACCGTGCATCTCTCGACGTTCTTCTCGATCCTCCAGGGCTGGGTGCTCGGCCCGGCGGCGTCGATCGCTGCCGGTTACGTGCTCGGGCTGCTCGTCCGCTAGAGCGGGTGGACCCGCACAAGCTCTGCGACGACCCGCGGATCGAACTGCGTCCCGGCGCACCTCTGCAGCTCGGCAGTGGCTTCTTCGAGCGAGAGCGCTCGGCGGTACGAACGATCCGTGGTCATCGCGCTCCACGCATCGCACGTGCCCACGATGCGCGCGACGAGCGGGATCTCCTCGCCGACCAGCCCATCGGGATAGCCCTTGCCGTCCCAGTGCTCGTGGCACGAGCGGACGAACGGACCGACCTCGCCCAGGAATCCGCCCGCGCGCTCGAGCATCTCCTGGCCAAGGATGGTATGGGTGTTCATCAGGGCTCGCTCTTCGTCGTCGAGCGGGCCGGGCTTGTTGATGATCTCGCTCGGGATCCTCACCTTCCCGACGTCGTGGAGGAGGGCCGTGAACTCGGCCATTCGCTGCGCTTCGGCGTCGAGTCCGAGCCGCTCCGCGACAGAGAGGACGAGCTCGACCACGTCCCGGCTGTGCTCGCCGGTGTACGCGTCGTCTGCCTCGATCATGTCCCCGAGCAGGTACGTCGTCCCCTGGTACGCATTCTTGAGCTCGAGCACCTTGTCGTTCTTCTCCTCGCGCTCACGACCGACGTGGGCGACGATCAGCACCATCGGCATGAGCAGGAGTAGCGCCGCGGGGTGGCGATACGCGGGGAAGGCGGCGAGGAGGCCGAGCGGCGCGAGCACCAAATCGAAGCCGTAGACCAGAGCGGCGCTCCTGAGGTCGTCACGAAGCGAGACCGGAACGACCGAGCGCTGAAGCGCGTACGTCGGCGCGTAGTCGAAGACGAACTGCGCGGCGATCGCCGCGAGATACACGGGCACGTCGCCCCAGCGAGGCATGTCCGGCTCCGCGAGGTAGAGGACGAGTGCGGGTCCGACGCTGTACCAGCACGACGCGATCGTGATCGCGAGCCGATCGGGCGCCATCCTGCCCCGCAGGACGTCGGGAAGCCGCCCGAGGAGCATCGCCGCGCAGACGGCGAGTGGGAGGATCGGCAGCGGCAGGACGAACCACATGACGACGAAGATCGCCTCGGTCGGAATCGCATAGAAGCCCGGGAACTCGACCTCGACGCGGGAGGTGATCGCGTAAGCGGCGATGGAGCTCCCGAGGGCGATGAGCGAGAGTGGCCGGTGCGCGGGAAGCAGGAGAGCCCCGAGCGCGACAACCACGAAGCCGGCCGCGAGCAGGCCCGTCTGGCCCCTGCTCGCAAGGTGCTGCGACTCGCTCTCCCGCGAAAGCGCGAGCACGGCGTCTTCGGTTGTGCGTGCGCGTGGTCCCGCGATGGCCTCGGTCACGCACCAAAGATCGGCCCTCGGGCGGGGGTGCTTGAGTTCCAACGCAAGAACCCTCGTTCGAGTGAACGATGCCCCCCGGCGGAGTGATTGTCCCGTGGCTCGCGCCGCAGCACGATGAGCGCACTGTTCCTGCGGCTCTAGCGAGGTTTTCAATGACAGGTAGGCGTCTGTGGTGCGTTCTTGCGGCAACCGTCGCAGCGGCGGGACTTACGGTCCCCGTGGCTTCCGGCGGGCTCATCGGTGGGGTCCTGCCCTTCTGCGGGACGACGACCCATCCGTTCACACCCTGGGGCGACAGCAATGCATATTGCGCCTTCCCGAACCTCGGCTTCGAGAGCGGGAGCACAGGGTGGACGTTGAGCGGCAAGGCCTCGGTCGTCGCGGCGAATGAGCCCTGGCACGTGTCGGGCGCCGGCACCCACGGTCTCCAGCTCGGGCCGGGCGCGAGTGCGCTCAGCTCGCCGCTGCCGGTCAGCCTTCTCGATCCCTATCTCCGCTTCTTCGCGCGCAGCGTGGGCGCCAACGGTTCGCTTCACGTGCAGGTTTACTTCCGCGGGCTCACGGGCAACCTGACCGGCCTGCTCAACTTCGGGAGCCTCTCGCCGAGCGGCTATGCGAGCTGGCAGCCCACGGCAAAGGTGCTCTCGGCGCTTGCTCTTCCTCTCCTGACCTCGACGGTTCAAGTCCAGCTCACGTCACAGGCGAACTCGGGAAGCTGGCAGGTCGACGACGTCTATCTCGACCCCCGCATCGCCAAGCTCGGCTGAACTCTCCCATCCCCCGCTGGAAAGGCGCGACGAATCCGTCACGCCTTTCCGGCTAGCGTCCTCGTCATGGTGACGAGGGCGGCGACACCGTGGGGACCTGCGGATCTCGTGGAGGAGCTGACCGTCCCGCAGCAGGCGGGGGCCAAGCGGTTCTCGTCCAAGGTGCAGCTGCTCGAGACGGCGAAGGGGGAGCGTCTCGTCCGCTTCTCCTACGCCGGCGCGAACGGCGGCACGCGCGGGCCGGTGACCCTGAGGGCGCGAGACATCGGACGGCTCAAAGCCGCCCTCGCCCAGCACCCGGCACTCGCGGAGACGCTCGGCCTCGGGCCCCCTTAGAACGCGGCGAGAACCCGGTCGCGCGCGGCGTCGACGAGCGACGCGAGGAGCAGTGCGCCGTCGTCCGAGCCCAGCAGCGGATCGACCGCGTGCTCCGGATGCGGCATGAGGCCCATGACGTTTCCGGCCTCGTTGCAGATCCCGGCGATGCCGTCAACGGATCCGTTCGGGTTGTCGACGTAACGGAGCACGACCTGCGCGAGATCAAGATCGGCCGGTGGGACGTAGCGGCCGTCGCCGTGCTTCACAGGCAGCACGAGCCGTTGCCCGGCGCCGCAGCGTCCCGTGAAGGGCAGGTCGTCCCGCCCGACCATCACGGGCACGTCCCGGCAGACGAAGCGGAGTGACTCGTTGCGCAGCAGCGCGCCGGGCAGCAGGCCCGCCTCGCAGAGGATCTGAAAGCCGTTGCAGATCCCCAGCACGAGCCCGCCTGCTGCGGCGAACTCGCACACGGCGGCCGTCACCGGCGAGAAGCGGGCGATCGCCCCGCAACGGAGGTAGTCGCCGTACGAGAAGCCGCCGGGAAGGACGACCGCGTCGAGGTCGGGGAGCTCGTGCTCGTCGTGCCAGACCGGTACCGCCTCGGCGTCGAGCGCGGCAAGGGCCCAGAGCGCGTCCCGGTCGTCCTGCGAGCCCGGGTACGTGACCACGCCGATCCTGGGCTGCGGACTAGCCAACGATCTCCACCTCGTAGGACTCGATCAGCGGATTGGCCAGGAGCTGTTCGCACATCCGCTCGACCTCCGCCTTAGCCGCCGCGGCGTCGGCCGCTTCCACCTCGAGGTCGATCACCTTCCCGACGCGCGCGTCCTGCACCTCGAAGCCGAGATGAACGAGCGCCGCGCCGACCGCTTCGCCCTGGGGATCGAGGATGGTCGGCTTCGGCCGGACGAGGACGGTCGCTCTCACGACACTTGCTCTCACCCGAGCACCACCCTGGGGTCGTCGAGATACGCCGGGAACGGGATCGTCGTCAGACGTTCGAACGCCTCGTGGTACTTGGCGCGGGTGACCTGGACCACGTCGTCGGGCAGCTCGGGGCCGGGGTCGGTCTTGTCCCAGCCGGTCGTCTCGCAGTAGTCGCGGACGAACTGCTTGTCGAAACTCTCCTGCGCGCGGCCGGGCTCGTACTCCTCGCCGGGCCAGAATCGGGACGAGTCGGGTGTCAACGCTTCGTCGCCGAGGACGAGGTTGCCGTCGGGATCGAACCCGAGCTCGAACTTCGTGTCGGCGATGATGAGCCCGGCGCTCAGCGCGTGCTCGGCAGCCGTCGTGTAGAGACGGAGCGAGACGTCCTCGACCTCGCGGAGCCGCGCCTCGCCGACGAGCTCGGCCGCCTGCTCGCGCGTGATGTTCTCGTCGTGTCCCTCCTGCGCCTTCGTCGCCGGCGTGAAGATCGGCCGCGGGAGCTTGTCCGACTCGCGCAGCCCCTCGGGCAGCCGGTGGCCGCAGACCTCGCCGCTCGCGCGGTAGTCCTTCCAGCCCGACCCCGCGAGATAGCCACGGACCACGCACTCGATCGGGAGCATCTCGAGCCGGCGGCATTCCATCGAGCGGCCGTCGTCGCGGATGGCGAGCATGTGGTTCGGGACGATCGGCGCGAGGAGCGTGAACCAGTAGCCGGAGAGTCCGGTCAGGACGCGTCCCTTGTCCGGGATCTCGGTGGGCAGGACGACGTCGAAGGTCGAGATGCGGTCGGACGCGATGAGCAGCAGGCGCTCCCCCTCCTCGTCAGCAGAGTCGATGGCGTAGATCTCTCTGACCTTTCCGGACGCGATGTGGGTCTCAGGCATGTAGCGGCTCCTCCTTGAGGGCTTCGAGACGGGCGAACACGGTGTCGACGTGGCGCGTGTAGGCGCCGATGTCGAAGGTCGAGTCGAGATCGACGCGAGAGGCGATCTCGTCGTGGGCGCGGCAGAGCTCGCGAAAGTCGAGCTCCTCCTCCCAGGCGCGCATCGCCGCGCGCTGGACGAGGCGATACGCGTCGTCGCGAGCGAGCCCCGCCTCGACGAGCGCGTTGAGGACGCGCTGGCTGAAGAAGAGAAAGTGGCTCGCCTCGAGGTTCCGGCGCATCCGCTCGGGCCGCACGACGAGGCCCTCCACGAGCCAGGCGAACCGCTCGAGCATGTAATCGAGCGCGAGGAACGCGTCCGGAATGGCGACTCGCTCGGCCGAGGAGTGGGAGATGTCCCGCTCGTGCCAGAGGGCGACGTTCTCGAGCCCGACGAGCGAGCAGGCGCGCAGGACGCGCGCGAGCCCGCAGATCCGCTCGGCGACGACCGGGTTCCGCTTGTGCGGCATCGCCGACGAGCCTTTCTGGCCGCGGCCGAACGGCTCCTGGACCTCACCGACCTCGGTGCGCGCGAGGTGCCGGATCTCGAGTGCGAAAGCGTCGAGCGACGACGCGAGGATGGCGAGCGCCGAGAGCAGCTCGGCGTGGCGGTCGCGCTGGAGGATCTGCGTCGACGTTGGCGCCGGCTCGAGGCCGAGCCGCTCACAGGCGAGTCGCTCGAGCTCGGGGTCTGTCGCGGAGTACGTACCGACCGCGCCGGAGAGCTTGCCGACGCGCATCCCTTCGAGCGCGCGCGTGACACGCTCGCGGCCGCGGGCGAGCTCGAACGCCCAGCCCGCGAGCTTCAACCCGAACGTCGTCGGCTCGGCATGGACGCCGTGCGTGCGGCCGATCTGCAACGTCTCGCGGTGTTCCTGCGCCCGTGCTTCGACGGCTGCGAACGCGCGGTCGAGCCCGGCCAGGATCAGCGAGCCGGCCTCACGGATCTGCACCGACAGCGCCGTGTCGACGACGTCGGAGGACGTGAGGCCGTAGTGGAACCAGCGGCCCGCCTCGTCGAGCTGCTCGGCGGCGGCATCCACGAATGCTGCGGTGTCGTGGTGGAGGGTTGCTTCGAGCTCCGCCACCCGCTCCGGGGAAGGCGGGGATGCGTCGGCGATCCGGGCAGCCGCGTCGCTCGGGACGACCCCGAGCTCGGCCCAGGCGGCCGTGGCAGCGAGCTCCACCTCCAGCCACGTGGCCAGCCTCCCCTCGTCCGACCAGATCCTGGCCATGGCCGGGCGGGAGTAACGGGCGATCACGGTCGCAGTCTAGAGCGCCCGCCCGCTGGCGTTCGGGGTGTGTAAACGCGGTCCGCGACCCGCGAAAGACCCGGCTACTCTGGCGCGGCTTTACCCCACGAAACCTGTAGGAAGGTGCTTTTGAAGAGGTACGCTCTTTCGGTCGGGCTCGCCCTGGCCGCCACCCTCGCCGGCGCCGGCGCCGCACTCGCTCTCAATCATCCCGGCCACGGTGCGACGAGCCTCGTTCCCGGCCTCGCCCCGCATCCGCAAGCCTGGCGGACCGTCCGGCGTGACGCTCCTCACAAGCGGGTGCACCGTCGTGCGGCTCCGCACCGCCAGCCGCGGGAGCAGCATCACCTACGCGGCACGACGTCGTCCATCTACGAGCGCACGACGAAGCCGTGGCTCCTCGGGCGCCAGGGCTGCGTGGCTGCGCAACGCCACGAGACCGGTGTCGTGATTCTCGACTTCGGGAAGCCGGCGCACAAGCACCACGGCTACGGGACGATCCTCTTCTCGAATCGCTTCGCGTCGAACCACAAGATCACGATCGCCATGCTCGGCTACGCGCGCGGTTACGTCCGCTGTCTGCACCGCGGCTCGCGAGCGCACGCCACGCTCGCGCGCGGCACGAGCAACTACCACCCGGCGGTGCCGAGCGCGTACACCGCCGGCGTGCGCTGGGCTCGCGCGACGAACAAGCTCGGCCATCTGCTCCGCCGCTACGGGCTTTCGGCGCACGTCGAATCTGCTGCCGCGGACGACGCCGAGCCCGCCTGGGATCGGAGCTTCCACAAGACGAAGCAGTTCTTCCACGGTTTCCGGGAAGCCGTGCACGGGCACACGCTCTACGACTACGGCTCGCTCGACGGTGGTGTTGGTGTGATCTGGAGCGCGCGGCAGATGTGGTACGTCGCCGGAGGGCTCCGCCACACGAAGGCGCTGCCGGAGATCTACTACCCCGCAATGGCGCAGCAGTGGGCGGAGCTGGCCCGGATCGCCCACCGCCGCTACCACCTGGACGTCAACTTCGCCGGCGTGATGACCCAGGGCGGCGCGACGTGCCACTGCGGGTATCGGCCCCACGCGGCGCATCGCGTCCTCGCGCACGCGCTCGCGTCTCAGGGCGTCGGCCACCTTGCCCTGCCTCGCGGCGGCACCAACATGGTGGGCTAGCCGCTCAGGCGTTCAGGATGCGGAGCGCGAGCGCGGCGGCATTCTTCGCGTTGTCGACGCCGACCGCGGCGACGGGCACACCGGGCGGCATCTGCGCGATCGCGAGCAGCGCGTCGAGACCGTCGAGGACGCTGAGGCTCGAGCGGAGCGGGACGCCGATCACCGGCAGGTCGGTGTGCGCCGCCACCGCGCCGGGAAGCGCGGCGGACAAACCGGCGCCGCAAATGAGCACGCGGAGGCCGCGGTCGCGGGCGCTCCGGGCGTACTCGGCCACGGCGTCAGGCGTGCGGTGGGCCGACCGCACCTCGAACTCGTAACCGACGCCGGCCTCGTCGAGGAGTGCCGTGGCGCCCTGCATCCGCTCGCGGTCCGAATCCGAGCCCACGAGGATCCCGACCCGGGGTCCGTCAGCCACTCGCGATGTCCGACCGGAATTGCATGCCGGCGAAATCTATGCGGCCCGCCGCGTCGTAGGCTGCGGTTCGAGCCTCATCGACCGTCGCGCCAACGCCCACGACATTGAGGATGCGGCCCCCGTTCGTGACGAGCTTGCCGCCGTGGAGTGCGGTACCCGCGTGGAGGACGAGCGCCCCGGTCGCCTCGGCAGCCTCGACGCCCTCGATCGGCGTGCCCCGGTCGCTGCGCTCGGGATAGCCGTCGCCTGCGAGCACGATGGTCACCGCGGCTCGATCTGAGAGCTGCGGCGCGTGCGAGAGGTCGCCGGCGAGCAGCGGGACGAGGTCGCTTTCGAGCCTGGGCAGGAGTGATTGCGTCTCGGGGTCGCCGAAGCGGCAGTTGAACTCGATCACCCGCAGCCCGGCCTCAGTCTGCATCAGCCCCGCGTAGAGGAGGCCCTGGAACGGAGTGCCGCGGCTCGCGAGCTCGTGGAGCACCGGCAGATGCACGATCTCCATGATCTGCTCGGCCGCGTCGTCTGGGACGTCCGGCAGCGGCGAGAACGAGCCCATCCCGCCGGTGTTCGGGCCCTCGTCCCCGTCGCCGATTCGCTTGTAGTCGCGAGCCGGAGGAAAGGCGACCGCGGCCTCGCCTGCGGCGACGGCAAAGACGGAGAGCTCGGGCCCTTCGAGCAGCTCCTCGACGCCGAACGGCCGGCCGAGCGCCTCGGCCGCAGGAAGCGCCGCATCGAGCTCCTCCTGCGTCCGGCAGACCCAGACCCCCTTGCCGGCAGCGAGCCCGTCGATCTTGACCACGCACGGCGGCTGGGCGACCGGCAGCGCCCTCGCGGTCGGCACGCCGGCGGCCTCCATCACCTCCTTCGCGAACGACTTCGAGCCCTCGATGCGGGCAGCCGCGGCGCTCGGGCCGAAGACGGCGATCCCGCGGTGGCGCAGCTCGTCGGCCAGGCCTGCGACGAGTGGAGCCTCGGGCCCGACGACGACGAGGTCGATCCGGAGCTCGCGGGCAAGGGAGACGAGCGCGGCGTGGTCGTCGGCTCGCACCGGATGGCAATGCGCGAGCTTCGCGATTCCGGGATTCCCCGGCGCTGCATGCAACTCTCCGAGTCTCTCGCTGTGGGAGAGCGACCCGACGAGTGCGTGCTCGCGACCCCCCGACCCGACAACAAGCACTCGCACGCGCCGATCCTAAGCCTGCAAAGCGTCGTCGGCAAAGCCGGCGCCGCTGCGGGCGAACTTCCCGCCGTTGGCGGCGGGCGACAGCCTGCGTTTCGATTCTGGGCGCGGCGCGCAGGATTCGGCCATGCAGGAACCTGGTCTCGACCGTCATGCGTGGGAGAGCGAGTGGCAAATGCTCGAGGAGAGCATCCGCGCCAACGCGACCGACGCCCTGAGCGAGCTCGACCGCCTCGTTGGCCGCATGCTCGAGGAGAGCGGCTACGACCTGACCGATCCGGTCGTGGGCGAGGGGGAGGAGCGCGAGATCGTCGCCGAGTACCTCGCCGCGCACGACATCGTCGAGGCGGCGGAGCACGGCTCCGCAGAGCTCTCGCCGGGGGACGTCGCAGCCGCGATCAACGGCTATCGCGCCGTCTCCGAGCACCTCGTCGCCACTCGCGCTGCCGCGGACGCTGGGTTCGACGCAGCCGACGGCACCTGACGCCGCGGTTACGCTGCGTGCGCCATGGACGCGCCGCCCTACTCGGCCGCCGCGGTCGACGTCCTCCGGCTCCCCGCCGGCGTGACCGAGCGCGACCAGGTGGCCGTCGAGGAGCCGCTCGAGATCCGTATCGGTGGCCGGCCCGTTGCCGTCACGATGCGGACGCCCGGCCACGATGAGGAGCTCGCACTCGGCTTCTGTCTTTCCGAGGGGTTGCAACCGAACGAGGCGCGGCTGACCGACGATCTCGCCGCAAACACCGTCGACGTCGACGCGCCGGGCTTCGATGCGGCGCGGCTGCAGCGCAGCTTCTACACCTCGTCCTCGTGTGGCGTCTGCGGGAAGGGAGCGCTCGAGGCGATCGCCGTCGAGGCGCCGCGGGTCGAGTCCGAGCTTCGGCTGTCGCTGGCGCTCGTCGCGTCGCTGCCGGACCGGCTTCGCGAGGCGCAGGCCGCGTTCTCTGCGACGGGAGGCCTCCACGCGACGGGGCTCTTCTCCACGGCCGGCGATCTGTTGTGTGCGCGGGAGGACGTGGGCCGGCACAACGCGATGGATAAGGTCGCCGGCTGGGCGTTCCGGGAAGGGCTGCTCCCGCTCGCTGAGCTCGTGCTCTGCGTCAGCGGGCGTCTCTCGTTCGAGCTCGTCCAGAAGGCCGCCGTCGCCGGCTGCCCGGTACTCGTCGCGGTTGGCGCGCCGTCGAGCCTCGCGGTCGACCTCGCGGCCGATCGGGGCGTCACGCTCTGCGGCTTCGTCCGGGGCGGCTCCGCCAACGTCTACACCGAGTCGTGGCGCATCGAGCGCTGACCGGGATCCTGCTCGTCGGCGGAGCGAGCAGCCGCTTCGGCTCGCCGAAGGCCCTCGCGCGGTTCGACAGCGGCACGCTCGCCGAGCGGGCGTGGCGGCTGCTCGACGAGGTCTGCGACGAGCGGGTTGCGGTCGGCCGCCTGCGAGAGGGCCTGCCGTTCCCGTCCCTCGCGGACGAGGGGACGGGTCCCGTGGCGGCGATCGCGGCCGGACTGCGCGACGCGTCGCACGAGGTCGCTGTCGTCATCCCGGTCGACATGCCGCTGCTCACGGTCCGCGCCCTCATGCTGCTCGCGGAGGCTTGTCGCGATGCCGCCGTCGCCCAGGCCGGGCCGCTCCCGTGTGCGGTCGCACGGCGGACGCTCCCCGCGTTCGAGGCGGAGGAGCGCCGACTCGGCACGGTTCTCGACGGGTTGGACACCGCCCGCATCGAGCTCGAGGACCGGCTGCTCGCAAACGTGAACTCGCCTTCCGACCTCGATACGCTCACGCCGTGAACTCGGGGTTCCGCGTCGACGGCGACGCCTACGACGACTTCATGGGCCGCTACTCGACGCTCTTGGCGCGGCGCTTTGCGGATTTCGCCGGTGTCGGCTCGGGCATGCGCGTGCTCGACGTCGGCGCGGGCACCGGCGCGCTCACCGCCGAGCTGGTCTCGCGGGGGGCCTCGGCTGCCGCGGCGGATCCGTCCCCGGAGTTCGTCGTCGCGTTCCGCAGGCGATTTCCCGACGTCGAGGTGCACGAGGCCCCGGCCGAGGAGCTGCCGTTCGGGAGCGGGGCGTTCGATGTGGCGCTCGCGCAGCTCGTCGTCGCCTTCGTGTCCGACGCGCCGGCCGCGGTCGCGGAGATGGCGCGCGTCGCCCGCCGCGTCGCGGTCTGCATGTGGGGCGTTGCGGAAGTGGACATGTTCGCGGCGATCGACCGGACGGCGGTCGCGATCGGCGCGTCGAACCTCGGCGAGCCGCGTCGTTACCGGACGCCGCAGGAAATCAACGATCTGCTCGCGCCGTTCGGCGAGATCGAGTCGGCCGAGCTGGACGTGACCGCCGGCTACCGGGACTTCGACGAGTTCTGGCAGGCGCTTCAGCGCGGCGTCGGGCCTGCGGGCCACTGGATCGCGTCGCTCGACGCCGAGGCGCACGAGCGGGCCCACGACGAGCTGTTCCGCCAGCTCGGCAGCCCGGACGGCTCGTTCGAGCTGAACGCACGCGCCTTCGCCGCGGCAGTTACGCCCGCGTGAGCACGGAGGAGCGGTCGGCTCCCGTGCCGACGAGCGTCACCTCGACCTCGAGCTCGCGCTCCACGAACTCCACGTAGCCGCGCGCTGCGTCCGGTAGCTCCGCGACGGACGAGCAGTCGTCGAGCGTTTCCTGCCAGCCGTCGAGCACCTCGTAGACCGGTTTCGCGGCGTGGAAGTCGCTCTGGTGCGCCGGGAAGTCGCGCGTGTCGTGTCCGTCGCGCGTGCGGTAGCGAACGCAGACCGGCAGCTCGGCGAAGTGGGAGAGGACGTCGAGCTTCGTCAGCGCGAGCCGGTCGATGCCGTTCAGGCGCACCGCGTAGCGGAGGGCGACGAGGTCGAGCCAGCCGCAGCGGCGCTCGCGTCCGGTCACGGTTCCGTACTCGCCGCCGAGCTCGCGGAGGCGCTCCTGGTCGGGCCCGACGATCTCGGACGGAAATGGCCCCTGGCCGACGCGCGTCACGTAGGACTTCGCCACGCCGATCACGCTGTCGATTCGCGTCGGCCCGATCCCGGTGCCGACCGCGGCACCTCCGGCGACCGTCGGCGATGAGGTGACGAAGGGATACGTGCCGTGGTCGAGGTCGAGCAGCGTGCCGTGCGCGCCGTCGAAGAGGATCCGCTTCCCGTCCCGTAATGCCGAGTCGACGAGGAGCGACGCGTCGACGATGAGCGGACGCAGCCGCTCCGCGAAAGCCTCGTGCTGCTCGACGAGCCCTTCGAGGGAGATGGGCTGCTCGCGGTAGACGCGCTCGAGCCAGAGGTTCTTCTCGGCGAGCGCGACCTCGATCTTCTGGCGAAGGATCTTCGGGTCGAGGATGTCCTGCACGCGGATCCCGAGCCGCATCGCCTTGTCGGCGTAGCACGGTCCGATGCCTCGCTTCGTCGTGCCGATCGCGAGCTTGCCGAGGCGACGTTCGCTCGCCTGGTCGATCGCTAGGTGCCACGGCATGATCAGGTGCGCGTTGCCCGAGAGTCGCACGAGGTCGGTCGCAACGCCACGCGAGCCGAGGTCGTCGAGCTCCTCGATCAACACCTGTGGGTTGATGACGCACCCGGCGCCGATCACGCATTCCTTGCCCTGGAGAATCCCGGAGGGGATGTGCTTCAGCTTGTACGTGTCGCCGTCGACCACGAGGGTGTGGCCGGCGTTCGGGCCGCCGTTGTAGCGGCACACGAGGTCGGAGTCCCGGGCGAGCAGGTCGACGATCTTGCCTTTCCCTTCGTCACCCCACTGCGCGCCCACAATCACGGTGGCCGGCACGTCGGAGAAGTATGCCCTCGTCTCGGTGCTTACGCCGCTTCGCGTTCGCGATAGTCGTGGCGAGCGTCGACGTGCACCTCGCGAGCCAAGCGCCGCAGGCGGCTCGCCGTCGGGCCGCCGACGCGGCCCGCGAGCTCCCGCCACTCGTGGTTCGTCGTCACGATCACGAGCCGGCGCTGCTGTTCGCGCTGGTTGACGAGGTTGTAGATCCGGTCGCGGGCCCAGCTCGACCAGTCCTCGGCCCCGAGGTCGTCGAGGACCACGAGGTCGTAGCCGCTCGGGTTCGGAGGAGGCTCGCCGTCGCCGAAGCTTTCGCGCAACGCGTTGAGCCAGCCCGGGACGTTGAGGAAGAGCGCGGTCGGCCTGGGCTTGCGGTCGCTCCAGATCACCTCGCGGAGGATCGCCACCGCCAGGTGCGTCTTGCCCGCGCCGGGGTTGCCGCGGAGGAGGAGCCCCTGGCGCAGGTCGGTGCCCGCGCGGAACTCCTTCGTCCACTGCCTGCAGACGGCGAGCGCATTGCGCGTGTCGGGCACGGGCTCGAAGTTCTCGAACGTGCTGTCGTCGTAGGCCGAGGGAACTCGCACCCGCGCCCAGCGCTCGTTGGCGCGCCGTTGCTGGTCGACGACCTCCTCGGTCGTCCGGCACAGCCGGCAGTAGCGCTCGGCCGGGAACGTCTGGCCGAGCAGGACGACCTGCTCGGTCTCGAACTCACGCCCACAGCCGAGGCAGCGCGCGTCGAGGGGGCTACTGCTGGAGGCTGGCGAACTTGGCATAGCGGCTGATGAAGGCGACGTTGAAGTTGCCGATGGGCCCGTTGCGGTGCTTCGCGATGATCACCTCGGCGATGCCCTTCTTCGTGTCGTCGGCGTCGTCGCGCTCGTAGTACTCCTCGCGGTAGAGGAACATCACGAGGTCGGCGTCCTGCTCGATCGAGCCCGACTCGCGCAGGTCGGAGAGCATCGGGCGCTTGTCGTGGCGCTGCTCGGGCGACCGGTTGAGCTGCGAGAGTGCGACCACCGGAAGGTCGAGATCCTTCGCGATCTCCTTGAGCCCTCGGGAGATGGCGGACACCTCCTGCAGGCGGCTCTCCTCGCTGCGGCCGGTCGTCATGAGCTGGAGGTAGTCGACCACGACGAGTGCGAGGTTTGGTTCTCGGCGTTTCAGCGTTTGCGCCCGGGCACGGAGTTCGAGCAGGCTAAGCGCCGGCGTGTCGTCGACGTAGAGCGGCGCGGACTCGAGCCGGCTGCAGGCCTCGGTGAGGCGCGGCCAGTCGTCCTTCGAGAGCTTGCCGGTGCGGATGTGGTGGGCGTCGACCTTGCCGCGCGAGCAGATCAGCCGCTGCGCGACCTCCTGCCGCGACATCTCGAGGGTGAAGAATGCGCATGGCATCTGCTGGTCGACAGCGACGTTGCTGGCGATCTCGAGCGCGAAGCCACTCTTTCCCATCGAGGGACGGGCGGCGATGATCACGAGGTTCGAGGGCTGGAAGCCGGCGGTGATCCGGTCCAGATCCTTGAAGCCGCTCGCGAGCCCGGTCACCTCGGCGCCGGACTCGTAGAGGTGGCTGATCCGCTGGAAGGTCTCGACGAGCGTGTCCTTGAAGAGGACGAGCTCGCCCTGCGCACGGCGTTCGCCGAGGTCGTAGACGAGCTGCTCGGCGCGCGCGACGAGCTCCGCCGGCTCGCCTTCGCGTTCCCAGCCGAGGCGCGCGATCTCCCCGCCGGCGCCGATCAGGCCGCGCAGCGTCGCGTTCTCGCGGACGATCTCGGCGTAGTGGCGGGCGTTGGCGGTTGCGGGCACAAGCCGGGCGAGCTCGTGCAGCCGGACGCGGCCGCCGATCGTGTCGAGCTCGCCGCGCTGCTCGAGCTCGTTCGTCAGCGTGATTGCATCGACCGGCTCGTTCTTGCCGTAGAGCTGGAGCGCGGCGCGGTAGATCTTCCCGTGCGACTCGCGGTAGAAGTCGCCCGCGTCGAGGATCTCGCTGACGGCTGCGATCGCGCCTGGCGCGATCATCATCGCGCCGAGAACCGACTCCTCGGCTTCCAGGTTCTGCGGCGGGACGGCGCCGGGGGCTGCCGCGGGCGACGGGACGGGGGCGAGGCTCATCCGCGTCGATTCCACCATCCGGCGCGCCGGGTTACTAGGTGTTGGTATGTCGGTTGTGAACAGGTCATTTTGGGCCATTTGCAGGCGAATCAATCAGGATTGCAGGCGCGCCGGACGGCGCACCTGTGGACGATGCGGCCGCTCGGAGCGGCAACTTCGTGCGCGCCGGCGCCGATTTCCACACCTCCGTGGACAGGGTGTTGACGTTCGACGTCCTCACGGTCCGCAGCCGTGAGGGTGCCGCGCAGCATGGAGGCGGGCTTCGACTTCCTCCGAAGAGATCGGCGAACACGACCGAGACGACTTTTCGCTATTCGCGGCTCGACGGGGCCGGCTCCGCCAGAGCTGCGCCGCAAAACGGACAGAAGCGAAACGCCTCCGCGAGCTCCTGGCCACACCCCAGGCAGATCACGCCGCCGAGTCTAGGACGCGGTTGCCCGCGCGGGCTACCTATGCGAGCGAACGCCTACTCGTCTGCGAGAGCCGCGTCGGCGTCGGCCCGCCACTCAGCCTCGGGCTCCGCCTCCGGCTCTGCAGCCGGCTCGCCGGCCTCGTGCGCCGCATCGGCTGACTCCGCTTCGGCCTCCTCGGCCTCGGCTGCCTCGGCAGCGTCGACCTCGGCGAGGATCTCCTCGAGCTCGGCGGGCGGCTCCTGCGCGGCGGCCGCGTCCTCCTGCTCCGCGCGCTCGGCCGCCTCCAGCTCTGCGAGCTTCTCCTCGGACGGCAGCTCGCCGCCCTCGGGAATGACCTCGGTCTTCACCTCGACGCGGATGTCCTCGAAGAGGCCGATCGGGATCTCGTAGCGGCCGATGCGCTTGATCGGGTCGGTCTCGATCTTGCGCCGGTCGACGCGGATCTTCTTCGAGTTCCAGAGCTCGTCCGCGATGTCGGTCGGGGTCACCGAGCCGAAGAGGGAGCCCGTCGGGCCCGCCTTGACCTCGAACCGCAGCACCGCGGCCGAGAGAGCGTCCGCGATCTCGCGGGCCTGGTCGGTGGTCTTCGCCTCGTGGCGCGCACGCAGCGTGTCGCGCTTCTGCAGCTCCGCGACCCGCGCCGGCGTCGCCTCCTGCGCTAGGTGCCGCGGCAGGAGGTAGTTGCGGGCGTAGCCGCGGGCGACCGAGACGACCTCGCCGCGGAGGCCGACGTGCTCGACGTCCGAGAGGAGGATGATCTCCATCAGCGGTCGCCCCTGTCGCGGTCGCCACGGTCGCCGCGGTCGCGCCGGCCACCGCCGCGCTCGCGATCCTCCGCGCCCTCGGCGACGTACGGGAGGAGCGCCATCTCACGCGCCCGCTTCACGGCGGTCGCCACCTGCACCTGGTGCCGGCGGCACGCGCCCGTGATGCGGCGGCTGCGGATCTTGCCCTTCTCGGAGATGTAGCGGCGCAGCTGGGTGACGTTCTTGTAGTCGATCTCCGCGATCTTCTCCTTGCAGAAGAAGCAGTTGCGGCGCCTGATCGCCCCCGCGGGCCCGCCGGGACGTCTCCGCTGTTGCTGCTGACTCTTTTCTCTCGCCATCTTTCTCCTAGAACGGGATGTCGTCGTCTGCCGCAGCCGGGAAGTCGGCGCTCTCCTGCGCCGCGCCTGCGGGCACGAACTGGTTGCCGCCGCCGCCGTCGCCGTCGCCGCGGCTACCGAGGAACTGCACGCTCTCGGCGATGATCTGCACCGCCTGCCGCTTGCCCGAGCCGTCGGTCGCTTCCCACTCGCGCCAGTCGAGCCGGCCGTCGATGCCGACCGGGCGGCCCTTCGAGAGGTACTGCGTGCAACTCTCGGCCTGGTTGCCGAAGACGGAGACGTCGAAGTAGTTGGGCTTGTCGACCCACGCGCCCGACTCGTCGCGCCGGCGGCTGTTCACCGCCACGCGCATGCTGCAAACCGGCGTACCGCCGGGGGTGTGTCGCAACTCCGGGTCCTTCGTCAGGTTGCCCACGAGAACGACGCGGTTGATGTTCGCCATGTCTTACTCCTCCTCCCCTGGATCTTCCGGCCGGGCGTCACCGGCTTCGTCGGCGGCGCTTCCAGCCTCGGCGGGCTGCTCGTCCGGGGCAGCCTCCTCTTCCGGAGCAGCGTACTCGGGCTCGGCGCTCTCCGAAACGGCCGTTGCGGACGGGGCTGTCTCGGCCGCTACCGGAACCGCCGCCGCGTCGTCGCGCGGCGCGCTCGTCCGCGAGCCGGCGATGTGGCGCGTCGCCATGTGGCGCAGCACGGTGTCGTCGATCTTGAGGACGCGGGAGACCTCGGTGAGCGTCTCCGCCTCCGCGTCGAAGACGACGAGGTGGTAGACGCCCTCCTCCTTGTGCGCGATCGGGTAGGCAAGCCGGCGCCGGCCCCACGCGTCGTGGCTCTGCCAGGTGCCGCCGTTCTTCTCGACGAGGTCGCGTGCGCGCGCGACGATGTCGTCCTGGCGGGCCTCGGCCTGCTCGGGGTCCAGCAGCAGCAGAATCTCGTAAGTCGTCACGTCCCGATGTCCTCCCTTCCCATGGTCTCGATGTCGGCCCCGACTGCCGGCGCCGCTCGGGACCGAACAGCGCGATGACGGGGCAGGAAGCGGCGGCCACTGTAGCATCGAGCCACTGATGCGTCGCCTCTTCGCGTGGATCGGGGGAACCGTCGGCGGGATCGCCGCCTATCGCTTCGTGCGGCGCCAGGAAGCCGCGCTCCAGACGCCGCCGGAGCCCGTGGCGGCGGAGACGGACGCACGCGCCGAGGAGCTGCGTACGAAGCTCGCCGAGTCCCGCGCGCCCGAGCCCGTCGCGGTCGAGGAACCCGTTGCGGAGCCCGAGCCCGTCACCGCCGAGGAGGAGCCCGCACCGGAGCCGGAGTCGCCGGAGGACCGCCGCCGCCTCGTGCACGAGGAAGGCCGCGCCGCGCTCGACGAGATGCGCTCCGAGTAACGCGCGAAGGACTCGAGCTCAGCTCGTCTGCTCGGCGACCTGGCCGGCTTCGCCCGTCTTCTCGACGATCAGGTAGTCGTCATGCCGCTCGACGACCCGTTCGAGCTGAGGATCCTCGTGGCCCGGACGGACGAAGAGGAGCCGGGGCTGCGCGCGCACGCGGCGGTAGGTCTCGGAATCGATCACGATCTCCTCCGCGCAGCCGGCGTTAGCGCATTCGCAGACGTAGGCAGGCTCGGTGTTGGTCGCGCCGTGGCGCTCCTCGAGCCGCGCGATGTTTTCGTTCACCTCGCGGAAGAGCGCTTCGTTGCGGGCGGCCCGCTGCTCCCAGAGAGACGACATACGACCGAGGCCAACGTTAACCGGTGCCGAACTCGGAGCAAAGCCGTTTACGAACCCGAGACGATGGGACACGCGGTTCAACAGAGGAGGTCGGGCGATGGATGCCCGCAGAGCGAACGATCGGATCGCGGACAAGGCGGAGCAGCTCCGGTTCGTCTCGCGCGTCCCGATGCTCTGCGAGTGCAGCGAGCCCGCGTGCCGGGCGATCGTGATGATCGACCTCGGCGACTACCACGCGATTCGCCGGGCCGAGGACGCTGTCCTCACCGCGCCCGGCCATCAGGTCGACGGAGCGGAGCTCGAGACGCAGACTCCGCAGTACGAGGTCCTGCGGGTGGGTCGCCGCGACAACGGCGACCGCAGGTCCGCGTAGCGGCTTACCTCCAGAGTTGTGGCGGCCGCTGGTCACGCGGATCGACCGGACTCGGCGCCGCGCTTAATCACGGCTCCCATAGTGTCACCGGTCGGCACCCGAGCGATTCCTGCGTAACGGAGCGGCGCCGGAGTCGAACCGACCTAGCCGTGGGTTGCACGACCGTACGGGTTTTGAAGACCCGCTGGGCCACCGGGCCCAGCCGCTCCGGGCCGAGCGTACCGAGCTACTTGTCGCCTTCGAGGTACTGCGTGTCCCAGCCTGCCGGCGCGTACGCCTCGCCGGGCGCAGCAGCCCCGACCGCGAGCACGAGCGTCCCGTCGGTCTTGGCGGTCGCCTCCCGCTTGGCGCTCGGGTCGTTCACCCAGACACAGGTTCCGGCCGGAGCGTCGATCTCGTCGCCGCCGACCGTGAAGGTGCAGTGACCGTTCGCCACGTAGAAGAGCTCAGGCGCGCCGCTCGCCGACTCGTCGTGCTCCGGGACGGCGCTCTCGCCGGCATTGCGGCGGTACGCGTTCATGCCGAACGTCTCGATGGCGAAGTGATGGCGGATCGGGATCCAGTGAGGCCACTGGTTCGACGCCATCTCGTCGATGTGTGCTGTCTCGTAGGTAGCCATGGGACGAGCCTATTCCTCCTCGAGCCGGCTGAACAAGGTCTCGGGCGGGAGGTCGGCGAGCGAGTCGAGGACGACGTCCGCTCCGGCCGCCTCCAGGCCCAGCTCTCGCGTCACCTCGTTCGGGATGGCGACGCAGAAGAGGCCCGCCGCCTTCGCCGCGAGGACGCCATTCGGAGAGTCCTCGAACGCAACTGCCTCGTCCGCGGCGACTCCGAGCAGGCCGAGCGCCTCGAGGTACAGCACCGGAGCCGGCTTCGCGCGCGAGCGATCGCCGTCGGCGGTGCAGATCGCATCCCAGCCGACCGTCTCCTCGAGCCGCTCGAGGTGCATGTCCACCCAGCGGCGACTCGAGCTGGACACGATCGCCCTCTTGAGCTCGTGCTGCCGCGCGGCCGCGAAGTATTCCGCGATTCCCGGACGCAACTCCTCCGCCTCGATGAGCGCGATCTCGTGGGCGTATCGCCGCTCGTTCAGCGCATCCCAGTCGAGCGGCTCGCCGACGAGCCCCTCGAGGTGGTCGCTCGGGCTCCACGGCGCCTGCGTGGTACCGACGAGCGTCGCCCAGAGGTCGGTCGGCAGCTCGTGGCCGTGGTCGCGGTAGAGAAGCTCCCAGCCGGCCCGCGAGGCGAGCTCGGTGTCGAGGATGAGGCCGTCGAAATCGAACAGGAAGGCGCGGACCGGCACGGGCGGTCAGAGTACGCGCGTGACGATCCTGGGCGTCGACGTCGGAGGGACGTTCACCGACGCCGTGCTCGTCGACGCCGGTCGGATCCGGACGGCGAAGGTGCCGACAGCTCCGCGGCAAGAGGAGTCGGTGCTGGCCGCGGCTCGTGCGGTCGGAGCCGGGGGCGGCGTGACGCGCTTCGCGCACGGGACGACCGTGGCCACGAACGCCCTCCTCGAGCGGCGCGGCACCCGCACGGCGTACGTGGGCAACGTCGGTTTCGAGCACCTCCTCCATCTGCGCAGGCAGACGCGTGCGCACCTCTATCGCCTCTGCGCCGAGCATCCGGAGCCTCTCGTCCCGCTCGAGCGCTGTTCCGGCGTTCGTGGTCGGATCGGCCCCGAAGGAGAGCTCGAGCCGCTCGACCTCGACTCTCTGCCCGACCTCGCCGACGCGGAGGCAGTCGCCGTCTGCCTGCTCTTCGCGTTCCGCGATCCGTCCCACGAGCAGGCCGTCGCGGACGAACTGCGGCGGCGCCACCCCGGCGTCCACGTCGTCGCGTCGCATGAGCTGGCGCCCGAGTTCCGGGAGTACGAGCGCGCCTCGACGACCGCCGCCGACGCGTACCTCGCGCCCGTCGCGGCCCGATATCTGTACGCGCTCGCGGCGGCTGCGGCCGAGGCCGGGTTGCCAGGGCCGGTCGTGATGCTCTCCTCCGGCGGCGTCGTCCCGGCGGAGGAGGCGGCGGCACATCCAGCGCGGCTGCTCGTCTCCGGTCCGGCGGGCGGCGTCGTCGGCGCCGGCCTCGTCGCGCGCCGGGCGGGCTTCGAGGACGCGATCGCCTTCGACATGGGCGGCACCTCGACCGACGTCTGCCTGCTTCCGGGCGGACGCGCGGCCCGAGTTTCGGAGCGCGAGGTCGGAGGTCTGCCGATCAGGCTGCCGTCGGTGGACGTGCACACGGTCGGCGCCGGGGGCGGCTCGCTCGTGCGGCGCGACGCGGGCGGGGCGCTGCGCGTCGGGCCGGAGTCGGCGGGCGCGGATCCGGGTCCCGCCTGCTACGGCCGCGGCGGCGGCGCAACGGTGACCGACGCGAACCTCCTGCTCGGCCGGCTTCCCGCGGAGCTGCCCGGCGGGCTCGTGCTCGACCGCGACGCTGCTGCTGCGGCCCTCGAGGGGATCGATCCGGCGGCGGTGGTCGAGGTGATCAACGCCGAGATGCTGCGTGCGCTGCGTGTCGTCTCGGTCGAGCGGGGCCACGACCCGCGGGAGTTCGCGCTCGTCGCCTACGGCGGCGCGGGCCCGCTCCACGCGTGCGCGCTCGCCGAGGAGCTGGGCATGGAGGCAGTGGTCGTGCCGGCGGCGGCGGGAGTCCTCTCGGCGCTCGGTCTCGCGGCGGGAGAGGAGCGGCGCGACCACGTGGTCTCGCACGTGCGGCTGCTCGACGAGGTAGATGAGCTTCCGCCGGAAGGGGAGGCAGATCTGCGGTACCGCGGTCAGTCGTTCGAGCTGGCCGTGCCGCTCGGGGACGAGCTGGAGGAGCGCTTCCACCGAACGCACGAGGAGCGCTACGGCTACGCCGACCGCGGCCGGGAAGTCGAGCTCGTCGCCGTCCGCACAGCCGACGTCGTGCCCGGTCCGGAGCTGGAGCTGCCGCGCGGCGAACCACAGCGCCTGTCCGGGCCGGCCCTGCTCGAGCTGGAAGGGTCGACCCTGTGGATTCCCCCCGGGTGGGAGGGGGTTAGGGATGGTTTCAGTTGGGTCTTGACGCGTGAGTGACGTGATCGCACCAATTCAGCTGCAAGTGATCGGCGCGGCCTTGCGGTCGATCGCGGAGGAGATGGGCGCTGTCCTGATCCGCTCCTCGTTCTCCGCCAACATCAAGGAGCGGCGCGACTGCTCGACCGCTTTGTTCGACGAGCACGGCAGGATGATCGCGCAGGCGGAGCACATCCCGGTTCACCTCGGTGCGATGCCCGACGCGGTCGCGGCCGTCATGCAGCTCGGCCTGGAGCCGGGGCAAGTCGCGATCCTCAACGACCCGTACACCGGCGGCACGCATCTGCCCGACGTGACGCTCGTCTCGCGCACCGTCCTCGGCTACGCGGTCTCGCGCGCCCACCACGCCGACGTCGGCGGGATCGAGCCCGCGAGCCTGCCCGCGTTCTCGCGGACGCTCGAGGAGGAGGGCGTGATCCTGCCGCCGCAGCTCCTCACCGAGGATGTGCTGGAGCAGTTCGTCGAGGCGACGCGGCAGCCGGAAGAACGGCGCGGCGACCTTCGCGCCCAGCTCGCTTCGCACCGCCTCGCCGAACGCCGGCTCGAGGAGCTCTGCGAGCGCCGTGGCCGAGAGCGTGTTGCCGCCGCGATGGACGAGCTCTACGCCTACTCCGAGCGGATGGTGCGAGCGGCGTTGGCGCAGCTCCCGGATGGTCGCGGCGAGGCCGAGGACGTCGTCGAAGCGGTCGACGGCGACGTACGGATCCGCTGCGCGGTCGAGATCGACGGCGACGAGATCCGGATCGACTTCGCGGGGACGGCGCCGCAGTACGACGGCAACCTCAACTGCCCGCTCGCAGTGACCAAGTCGGCGTGCTACTTCGTCGTTCGCTGCCTCACCGAGCCGGATCTGCCCGCCTCGGGCGGTGCCTTCTCTCCGGTCACCGTGACCGCGCCCGAAGGCTGCCTCGTCAACGCCCACCGGCCGGCCGCGGTCGTCGCAGGCAACACCGAGACCTCTTCGCGCATCGTCGACGTCGTCTTCGCCGCCTTGGGCCGGTTCGTGCAGGTGCCGGCCGCGGGCGGGGGGACGATGAACAACCTCGCCTTCGGCAACGACGCCTTCACCTACTACGAGACGGTGGGTGGCGGACAAGGAGCGTGCCCGGATGCCGACGGCCCGAGCGCCGTTCACGTCGCGATGTCGAACACGCTCGCGACGCCGGCCGAGGCGATCGAGCTCGAGTACCCACTGCTGGTAGAGCGCTGGGAGCTGCGGCTGGGCTCGGGCGGCGGAGGCTCCCATCGGGGCGGCGACGGCGTCGTGCGCGAGCTGCGCGTCCTCGAGGATTGCCGGCTCTCGGTGCTCGCGGAGCGCCGCCGCCACGCGCCACCGGGCAGAGGCGGCGGGGCCGACGGCGCGCCCGGGCGAACCCTCGTGAACGGCGAGGAGCAGCCGCCGAAACTGACGCGCCAGCTGCGTGCGGGTGACGTCGTCCGGGTCGAGACGCCGGGCGGCGGCGGGCACGGCAGCGCGGAGTAGGCTCCTGCAGATGGAGCGCCCGGTCAAGGTCGCGTGCGTCCAGGTCGAGCCGGTCGTGCTCGACCGCGAGGCGACGCTCGACAAGCTCGAGACGGTCGCCGCCGAGGCCGCGCGGGAGGGCGCCGAGCTCGTGGTCTTCCCCGAGACCTTCGTGCCGGTCTATCCGTCGTCGGTCTGGGCCAAGGCATTCGCGGGCTGGGACGCCGCGGCAGCCAAGGAGACGTTCGCGCGCCTCGCCCAGGAGTCGATCGCAGTCGGCTCGCCGGCCGAACGGCGGATCGGCGCGGCTGCGCAGGAGTTCGGCATCTGGATCGTGACCGGGGTCAACGAGGTCGATCCCGAGCGTCCCGGGACGATCTACAACTCGCTCCTCTACCACTCCCCGGCCGGTGAGCTCGCCCTCCATCACCGCAAGCTCGTGCCGACGAACCACGAGCGGCTCATCTGGGGTCAGGGCGACGGCCGCGGCCTCGAGGCGGTCGAGACCGGCTTCGGTCGCGTCGGCGGCCTGATCTGCTGGGAGAACTACATGCCGCTCGCGCGCGTCGCGCTGTACGAGTCGGGCGTCGAGATCTACGTCGCGTCGACCGCCGACGACGGCGACGCGTGGCAGCAGTCCCTCGTGCACATCGCCCGGGAAAGCCGCGCGTACGTCGTCGCGCCGGCGCACTTCCAGCGCGAGTCGGCCTACCCCGACGATTTCCCGCTCGCCGGCGAGATCGAGGGAGCCGGGACGATCGGCCGCGGCGGCAGCGCAATCCTCGCCCCGGACGGCTCGTACCTCGCCGGGCCCCTGTACGACGAGGAGGGGATTCTCTACGCGGAGCTCGACCCGGTACGGCTGCTCGCCGAGCGTCAGCGCTTCGACCCGGTCGGCCACTACAGCCGGCCGGATGTGCTCCGGCTCACCGTTCGCGCGGACGGTGCGAGGACGAGTACACGTCCTTCCGCAGAATCAGCCCGTCCCTGAGCGGAAACACGTCGATCCCGTCCCACTCCTTCGCGCCGCTTGACGCCGTCCATTCGCAGACCGCGAAGTCGTCGCCGACGTAGAGCGCGCGCGTGGTGAAGCGCAGGGTCGGGTTGTTGCGGAAGATCTGCTCGATGTGCTCGCGGACGGCGTCCGCGCCGCCGGCGCGCTCGTCCGCCGTGTGGTTGTCGAAGACGATGTCGGGGTCGTGGAGCGCGTGGATCGCGTCGAGATCCTGCGCGTTCCAGGCGGCGTTGTAGCGCTCGATCAGGTCGCGGACGTTCATCTTCGTCGGCGTAACACTCTCGCATCTCCGACGCGCCGCGTCACCCCGTCGGCGTCGAAGCGCTCGAGGTAGAGCTGCGCCGTCTTTCGGCCGACGCCGAGTGCGTCGCGGAACTGCGCGAGCGTGATCCCGTCGACGAGGACTTCGCGTGCCCGCTCGTACGCCTCGCGTGAGATCGCGAAGCCGTCCCCGACTCGCACGAGCCGGCCCTGCTCCTCGAGGAAGCGGGCGAGCTGCGCGTCCTCGACTCGCACCGGCTCGACGTCGAGTTGCGCCGCGAGCGCTTCGGCTGCCTCCGCGCGCTCACCGAGCTCCGGGCCGGCGCCGGGGCGATAGAGCTTCGAGCCGCGCAGCTCGAGCCCGAGGTGCGCGACGACGGCCTTCGACCACTCGGCGGCCGGAACCGGGACGCCCGGATCGAGAGGATCCGCGGCGTCGATCGAACGCTCCAGATCGGCGCGCAGCTCGTCGAGCCATTCCGGAGCCCAGAGCCACTCTCCGTCGACCTGCACCGGAGCATGCACGAGCGTCTCGCCATGCTCGAGCGCCTCGAACCGCGCGAGGTCGGCGTGGCGTGGTGGGTCGGGATCCAGCACGACCCCCCCGGCGAGCGTTGTCCCGGCGCGGAGGACGATGCGGTCGCCGCGCGCGGCGACGACCGGCCGCGACAGGCGCAGCTGGGCGAAGCGGTCGCCGGCGCGCGTGACGCGTGCGACGGCCTCGGCGGTTCCGTGGTGGAGCATGACGCGGGACGGCATCTCTCCAAGGGGCTCGAGGGTCACGTCGAGCCGGAAGCTCGGCCGGACGGAACCCGGCGTGACGAGGACGTCGCCGCGGCGCAGCTCCTGCCGCTCCACGCCGGGTAGCGAGACAGCGACGCGCTGACCCGCCTCGGCGCGCTCGACAGGCCGGTCGTGCACCTGCACGCTCCGCACCCGCACGCTCCGGCCGCGCGGCTCGACCCGCAGCTCGTCCCCGCCGCCGATCGTGCCCGACCAGAGCGTCCCGGTCGCGACGGTGCCGATGCCGCGCAGTGTGAAGGAGCGGTCGACGTGGAGCCGAGCGGGCCCGTCGGCGTCGTGCTGCGCTACCCCGCCGGCCACCTCGGCCAGCGCCGCTCGGAGCTCGTCGAGGCCGGCTCCGGTGCGCGCGCTCGTCGCGACGACGCGAGCGCCTGGCACGAGCTCTTCCGCCTCGACGCGCGCGAGCTCGAGCGTCTCCTCGTCGAAGAGGTCGGACTTTGTGAGCGCGACGACGCCGTCCTCGATCCCGAGCAGGCGCAGGATCGCGAGGTGCTCGTGCGTCTGCGGCCGTGCGCCCTCGCCGACGTCGATGACGAGCAGGAAGAGGTCGATTCCACTCGCCCCGGCGACCATCGTCCGGACGAACCGCTCGTGCCCGGGAACGTCGACGACCGAGAGGCTCGTGCCGTCCGGCAGCTCGAGCGGGGCGTAGCCGAGGTCGATCGAGATGCCGCGCTGGTGCTCCTCGGGTAGCCGGTCGGTGTTCTTGCCGGTCAGCGCCTCGACGAGCGCGGTCTTCCCGTGATCGATGTGACCCGCGGTGCCGACTGTCAGCGGCATTGCTCTGACATAGCAAACGTGCTATACACCGAGAGGACGATGCTGAGGGGGCATGACGGCACGCTAGCCATGAGCTGGGTGAACGTGAAGTACGGGCTCGCATCGGCGATCGTCGCGTACCTCCTTAGTGCAGCGGCTTTTGAGCTCGTGCTCGCGCTCCACCACAGGTTCAGCCCGCACGGAGAAAGTTTCGTCCTGGGCTTTGCCCTGCTCGCGATCCTCGCGGCGATGGTTCTCGTCTTCCGCCGCGTCGCCTTCGCCGGACTCTTCGCGCCTGCTGCGGCGCTCTTCGTCACCGCCCGGTTCTACACCGGCGACCCGTATTACCGGCCGCTGTTCCGCGAGGTTGGGCAGTCGTACTTCCGCAGCTACGCAGACGGCGGAATCTTCGCGCCCACGTGGATCTTCGTCCTGCTCGGGGGTGCGCTTCTCGCCGGAATCACGACACAGCTCTGGCGGCGCAGGGCGCCTGTCGAGAGCGCGGTCGTCCTGTTCCTCTTGCTCGTTACCGCGCTGTATATGGGCGCAGGGCACTGACCAGGGCGGCCGCTTCCTCGGCCTCGCCGTCGGTCAGCGTGAGGCAGTCGAGCAGGAGGCGGCCGTCCCGGACGACACCCACGACCGGCGGCTCACCTGCGCGGAGCGGAGCGGAAAATGATTCCTCGAGCGCGCAGGCGAAGCTCGGCAGCTCGGCGAGCGGCAGCGCGCCGCCGCCCACGCGTCCGACGGTTTCCTCGACCTCGCCGCCGGTCGCTGCGGCGAGCCGCGCCGCACGCGCGCGCACCGTCGCCGACTCCTGAGCGAGCGTGCGCAGGACGGGGATCCGCTCCGGCGCCCCGAGATGGAGCAGCAGCGTCCCCTCGAGCGCGGCGAGCGAGAGCTTGTCGATCCGCAGCGCGCGCTGGAGCGGGTGGCGCCGGAGCAGCTCGACGAGCCGCCCGCTTCCGAGCACGATGCCGGCCTGCGGGCCACCGAGCAGCTTGTCGCCCGAGAAGCAGACGAGATCGGCACCGGTCGCGAGAGACTCGCGCGCCGTTGGCTCTTCCTGACCTAGTAACAGTCTGTTCCTAGCGGAGACATGTCCCGAGCCGAGGTCGTCGACGAGGGGAAGATCGTGGAGGCGGGCGACGGCGGCAACCTCCTCGAGCCGCGGTCGCTCCTCGAAGCCCACGACACGGAAGTTCGATTGGTGAACGCGCAAGATGAGCGCCGTCTCCGGACCGATCGCGCGCTCGTAATCCGCGGCCCGCGTCCGGTTCGTCGTCCCGACCTCGACGAGTCGCGCGCCGGAGCGCGCCAGGACGTCCGGAATCCGGAAGCCGTCGCCGATCTCGATCAGCTCTCCGCGTGAGACGACAACCTCGCGTCCTTCCGCGAGCGCCGCGAGCGCGAGGAGGACGGCGGCGGCGTTGTTGTTGACGACGAGCGCCGACTCCGCGCCGGTGAGCCGGTGCAGGATCGTCGCGACGTGATCCTGGCGCGAGCCCCGCGCGCCCTCGGCGAGGTCGTACTCGAGGTTCGAATAGCCGCGCGCGGCCTCGACGACCCGCGCGAGCGCCTCATCGGCGAGCGGCGCCCGGCCGAGGTTCGTGTGGACGACGACACCGGTTGCGTTGATGACGCGTCGCAGCCGTGGCCGCCGCGCGTCCATCAGCTCCTCTCGCAGCCGGGCGGCGAGATCGCCGGGATCCGAGCCCGCCTGGATCTCCTCCCGCGCCTGCTCGATCACCACGCGGGCGGCGTCCACCGCGAGCGGATCGCCGGCCGCACGCGCGAGCTCGTCCACCGAGGGCAGATCGCGGAGCTCCATTACTGGGCGTCCGCCTTCTCGGGCGCATGCGGGATCGCCGCTCCGTCGCCGGCCCGATATGCATCTAGCACGGTCTCCAGGGCCATCCCGGGCTCGTCGGTCAGCGTCAGCAGAGCGAGATCCTCCGCCGAGACCATCCCGTCGGCGAGCGCGCTGCGGCGCACCCACTCGAGCAGCGGTGTCCAGTACGCCGTGCCCATCAGCACGACAGGGAAGTGAAGGACCTTGCCGGTCTGGATCAGCACGAGGGCCTCGAACAGCTCGTCGGCCGTGCCGAAGCCGCCGGGGAAGACGCAGAAGCCCTCGGCCGCCTTCACGAACATCGTCTTGCGCGCGTAGAAGTGGTCGAAGGTCAGCGAGATGTCGAGGTAGTCGTTGAGCCCCTGCTCGTGCGGCAGCTCGATCCCGAAGCCGACGGAGAGACCGCCGCCCTCGCGGCAGCCGCGGTTCGCCGCTTCCATCACGCCCGGGCCGCCGCCGGTGACGACGGCCCAGCCCGCCTCGCCGAAGAGCCGCGACGTCTCGCGCGCGAGCTCGTACGCCGGAGACCCCTCCCGCGATCGCGCCGAGCCGAAGCAGGAAACGGCCGGGCGATCGATCTGCTCGACCGCCTCGAACCCGGCCAGGAACTCGTCGCCGATCGACTTTGCCCGCCAGCGCAGGTACTCGAGCGAGTGGTGTGACTGGAGGAGCTCGCGGTCTTCCATGGCCCTAGAGCATCCCGCTCTGCCGCGTGGCGAGCAAGCAGGCGACGAGTGCGGCCGCGACGAGGACGTAGAGGACCGTAATGAGATTGGCCTGCTCGCGGTCGGGTCGAACCGCTTCGACCGGGATGCCGTTCTCGTGGCGGATCCAGCCTCGCCGCGACTCCGAGATTGCGCGGAAGACGCTGCCGCCGTCGAGGAAGCCGATCGGGAGCAGATTGAAGGCGTTGAGCAGGAAGCCGACGTTCGCGAGCACCACGAGCCACGTCGTGCCCTGGGCGGCGCCGACGGCCCAGGCGGCGGCCGCGCCGAGCCCGCCGACGCACGGGCCGGCGAGTGAGATGAGCGCGCTCCGCCACGGCGTGAGCCCTGCCTTCTGCACCGTTACGAATGCGCCGAAGAACGGGATGAACGTCGGCAGCGAGACGGGAACCCCCTGACGTCGCGCTTCCACGACATGACCGAGCTCGTGTACGAGGATGAGCAGGACGAAGCCGAGCCCGAACTTCCAGCTTCCGAACCAGAACGAGTACGCCGCGAAGGAGACGAAGAAGGTGAAGAACTTCGCGAACCCTCCGATCACGACCGCCAGGCCGACGAGCCGATCGAGTGAGCGGCGGAGGAGGTCGCGCGGCGGTTGTGGGGCCTGAGCGCTCACGAGCCTCGCCCTATCCATTCCTCGCCGCCCGTGTAGAGCTCCTTCTTCCAGAGCGGAATCGTCGTCTTGAGTGTCTCGATCGCCTCTCGACAAGCGTCAAGCGCGGCGGAGCGGTGTGGCGCGGAGACCGCGATGACGACGCTCGCCTCGCCGATCTCGACGCGGCCGAGGCGGTGGTGAATCGCGACTGCGCACAGGCCGTGCCGCTCCGTCAGCTCGTCGCCGAGACGAGCGAGCATCGGCTCGGCCATCTCCTCGAACGCCTCGTACACGAGGTGCTCCACGTCTCGTCCGCGTGAGTGGCCGCGCACGGTGCCGACGAAGCTCGCGATCGCACCGGCCCGACGATCCTCGACCTCGCGCAGCACGGCCGCCACGTCGAGTGGTCCGTCGACCAGCTGGAACGAACCGCCGCTGAACTGACCACCACTGACTGGGGGAATGAGCGCCACCTCGTCTCCATCGGCCAGCTCGTGGCCGCGCTCCACGTACTCGCGGTTCACGGCATAGAGAAGGCCGGGCGGCTCGGTTCCGAGATCGAGCCTCGACCAGACGTCCTCCACGCGCGCCACGTCCGCGAGCTCGACCTGCGAACGCCCGGCACGCTCACGGAGCCCGGCAAAGAGGCGAACGGTCACGCGCACGGAGCGATCTTGCCTATAGCGCGTACCGCGATGAAGCGAGGCGGCCCAGTGTGGACACCGTGGGGCGAGGGCATATATGATTGACTGGCTGTTCAGTCAACCGAGCCCCCGCAGGGCGGTTGGAATCTTCTCCTTGGTCGCGTGAGGCCGGCATCCGCCGGCCTCACGTGTTTCTCGAGTAGCTCGCGCATAGGTCCCGAGGGGGCCGTGTCTACGATCTCGTGCATGGCGGCCACCGGTGACCGGCGTACCGAGTCCGGAATCGAGGTGAAACCCGTCTACACCGCGGCCGACGCTCCGCGCGGGCTCGAGCCGCCGGGCGAGTACCCGTACACCCGCGGCCCGTACCCGGACATGTACCGCGGCCGGCCGTGGACGATCCGGCAGTACGCAGGCTTCGCCTCGGCCGAGGAGTCGAACGCGCGTTACCGGTACCTCCTCGAACGAGGCCAGACCGGCCTGTCGATCGCCTTCGACCTGCCGACGCAGCTCGGCTACGACTCCGACGACGCGCGCGCCCTCGGGGAGGTGGGCCGGACGGGAGTCGCGATCGACTCGATCGCCGACATGGAGATCCTGCTCGACGGGATCCCGCTCGGCGAGGTCTCGACCTCGATGACGATCAACGCGCCGGCCTCGCTCCTGCTGCTCCTCTACGAGCTCGTGGCCGAGGAGCAGGGTGTCGCGCCGGACGCGCTCCGCGGCACCGTGCAGAACGACATCCTCAAGGAATACATCGCCCGCGGGAACTACATCTTTCCGCCGCGGCCCTCGATGCGGCTGACGACCGACCTGTTCGCGTACTGCGCCGAGCGGATTCCGCGCTGGAACACGATCTCGATCAGCGGGTACCACATCCGCGAAGCCGGCTCGACCGCGGTGCAGGAGCTCGCCTTCACGCTCGCGAACGGATGTGCCTACTGCGCGGCGGCGGTAGAGGCGGGGCTCTCACCGGACGACTTCGGAGCGCGCCTCTCCTTCTTCTTCAACGCGCACAACGACTTCTTCCAGGAGGTCTCGAAGTTCCGCGCGGCGCGACGGCTGTGGGCGCGGATCATGCGCGAGCGCTTCGGCGCGACGAATCCGCGCTCCCTGGCCCTTCGCTTCCACGCGCAGACCGGCGGCTCGACGCTCACGGCGCAGCAGCCGGAGAACAACATCGTCCGCGTGGCGATCCAGGCGCTGTCGGCCGTCGCGGGCGGAGCGCAGAGCCTCCACACGAACTCGTTCGACGAGGCGCTCGCGCTGCCGAGCGAACATGCGGCTCACATTGCGCTCCGGACCCAGCAGATCATCGCGGCGGAGGCAGGGACCACAGAGACCGCCGATCCGCTCGGCGGCTCCTACTACATCGAGTCGCTGACGGACGAGCTCGAGGCGCGTGCGTGGGAGCTGATCCAGCGTGTGGACGACCTGGGCGGCGCTGTAGCCGCGGTCGAATCGGGCTTCGTGCAGGAGGAGATCGAGCGGGCGGCGTTCGAGTTCCAGCAGCAGGTTGAAACGGGGGAGCGGGTGATCGTCGGTGTCAACGCCTTCGCCGGGGACGAGGCGGAGCGGATCGAGTTGCTGCGGATCGACCCGGACGCCGAGAGGCGCCAGCTCGAGCGAACGGCACGCGTCCGGGCGGAGCGCGACCCCGACGAGGCGGCCGCAGCGATCGCGGCGGTTCGCGACACCGCGCGCGGAAACGCGAACCTGCTCCCGCCGATGCGCGAGGCGCTGCGGGCACGCTGCACGGTCGGCGAGATCTGCGAAGCGCTGCGCGAGGAGTGGGGGATGTACGACGCGCTGCGGGCGCGGGCCTAGCCGACCTGCAGAGCGCCGGTATTCGTCGTGAGCAATGCGCTCCCGCCGAAGTCCGCGTGGGACAGCGCATTCACGCGCCGCAGGATGTCACCCCCGTAGCTTCGGCGCGGCGCGCCGCCGACCATTTGCACCGGCACCAGCCGTCCCGAGACGAGGCTTCCGTCGGAGCCGAGCGTCACGACGAGAATCGCGCACTCCCCGAGAACGCCGCCGGTCGAGAGCGCGTTCCCGGCGGTCGCGAAGTTGCCGACCGAGTAGGCGATCGGCGTGTGGTGGAAGAGCTGGAGCCCGCGGAGCACGTGCGGGCCGGAGGCGACGACGAGATCCGCGCCCGCCGCGGCGAGCGCGTGCGCGAACTGGCGCTCGTTGCCGCGGTTCTCCCCGAGGTAGTACTCCGTGCCGGCGGGGACGTGCTGGTGGTCGACGCCCTCGGCGCCCGCATGGAGAACAGCGATGACGATGTCAGCGCGCGCTGCGGCTCGCTGCACGAGTGCCTGCGCTGCCGGAATGTCGGTCAGGCTCTGCGCCCACGGGTACGGCGCGAAACCGAGGACGGCGACGCTGACCCCGCGCATGCCGAGGACGGTGATCTGCCCCGGCCGGCCGCTCCAGCGCAGCTTGTACCGCGCCAGCGCTCGCAAGGTCTGCTGCTGCCCCGACGCGCCGTAGTCGAAGGCGTGGTTGTTCGCGACGTTGAGGTCGTCGAGGCCCGCGCCGCGGAGGAGAGCCGCCGATAGCGGGGGCGACTGGAAGGCGAAGCACCCGGTGCTGTGCCTCCCGCATTTCGACGTTCCGCCCGAGCTCAGGGTTCCCTCGAGATTGCCGATCGCGACGTCGGCCCGGCGGAGCTGCCCCCGAACGCCCGCGAAGATGGAGGACGGCGCCGGCCCGAGCAGCGCGATGTCGCCGGCGAACGCGATCGTCACGTGCGCCGAAGGTGACGCCGTCGAGCGGCCGGAGGCGGCCGGCGCAGCGAGCTGAAGCGAGCCCCAGACCGCGATGACGCTGGCGATTGCCGCGAGTCCGAGTCTCAGGCGTCCCCCGCTGCGCATTTGGCGAGCATACGCTGCGCCGCCGCCGGCTCCTGTCTCCTCGCTGAAACTGTTGGCGCACACCCCGGCCGCCGCATGGAATGGTCTTTCCGTGGTCCACCACCGAAGGGGGAAAGGAGCGAGCATGAGCAAGCGTCGCTGGATTCTTCTTGGCGGGAGCCTGATCGCGGCAGCGGTGCTGCTGGTCGGGACGGCAGCCGCACCCGCAGCGCCGCAGCAACCGTCGAACGTGCCTCACTTCCAGCACGTGTTCGTGATCATGATGGAAAACACGGGCATCGAAGCCCTGCTCGGGAACCCGAACGCGCCCTGGATCAACCAGGCCGTGCAGACCTACGGCGTCGCCGGCAACTACTACGGCGTCACGCACCCGAGCCAGCCGAACTACATCGCCGCGACGGCCGGAACGAGAGCCGGGGTCGCGAACGACAACGACGTCACGGTCGATCTTCCGAACATCGTCGACCAACTCGAGAGCCACGGCAAGTCGTGGAAGGGCTACATGCAGAGCTACTCACTCTGTGCGACGAAGCTCGACCACGCCTGCGGCAACCAGCTCTACGAGCGGAAGCACAACCCGTTCGTTTCGTTCGCCGACGTCCAGAACGACCCGAGCCGGATGGCGAACCTCGTCGATTTCAGCCAGTTCAGCAGCGATCTCGCCTCGAACGAGGTCCCCGACTACTCGTGGATCAGTCCGGATCAGTGCAACGACATGCACGGCCGAGGCGGTGGCGGGCCGTCGGATCCTTGCGACTTCTCGAACGTGCCGCTGCTGATCCAGGCGGGAGACACGTTCCTCTCCGACACCGTCAGCGAGATCATGTCCTCGAGCGCCTGGGGGCCGAACTCGGTGATCTTCATCACGTGGGACGAGAGCGACTTCACAGGCTCGCCTACCGACTTCGGCTTCGGCGACACGCGTGGCTGCTGTGACGCCAATCCGGGTGGCGGCCATGTGCTCACGATCGTGATCAGAGGCGGGCAGGAACGGCCGCAGGCCTCGTTCACGCCGTACAACCACTACTCGATGCTGCGCACGATCGAGGACAGCTGGCACCTTGGCTGCCTCGCGAACACGTGCGATACGGCGAACGTGCCGACCATGGTCGATCTCGTCGACCGGCGGAAGTAGGAGATTCGTCTCGGGAGCGCCTGCCACGGCCGGCGCTCCCGGGGCGGGCGCCTAGTCGCTCCACCACCCGGGCACGATCTCGCCGTCGTTCTCCTCCGCGATCGGCGCGCCGAAGGCGATCAGAGTGATCCCGTCGGTGCCGGCCTCGAGATTGCGCATCACGCCCGAGCCGATGCGGAGGATATCCCACTGGCGGAGCTCCTCGATCTCGTCGTCGAGCTTGATCCGGCCCGAGCCCTCGGCGATCACGTAGATCTCCTCCTGCCGGGAATGGGTATGGCCGAACGGCTGGCGAACTCCGGGCGGCAGCTTCTCGACGCCGACGCCGCCGACCGAGCAGCCGAGGTGGCGCCTCGGGAAGCGGACGTCCATGCCCTCCGGCATCTCGAACTTCGGGGCGACGTTCTCGACGTCGCCGAGATTCACGATCGTGTAGTCGCTCATGCGCGGGAGGCTACGCCATCCAGGAGCTCGTCGAGCTCGATGGCGGCGCCCGTTGCCTGCAGCTCCGAGGCTCGCTCCCCGAGCTCCTCGACGACGTAGGCGGCGAGCCGCTCGCGGGTCTCCGCCTCGTCGGGACTTGGCACGGCTCCGATCTCGCGAAAGAGCCGGTCAGAGGCGCCGATCATCATCGCGGCTCGCTCGGGATCGGCCTCGATCATCGCCAGCTCCGCGAGCCCGCCGATGCAGTACGCGATCACCTCCCGATAGCCGATCCGTCGGGCGATCGTGAGGCTCTCGCGCAACGCCTCGAGGCCGGGGCCCGCCCGCTGAAGGGCCAGCTCCGACCGCGCGAGGTTGTGCAGGTTGACCGCGGCGCCGTCGATGTCGCCCGTCTCCTTCGCCAGCTCGATCGCCTCCTCGTAGTAGTCGACGGCGGTCGCGAACGCCTGTCGCATGTGGGCGATCGTGCCGAGGTTGCCGAGCCCGGCCGCCACGCGGCTCGGGTAGCCCTGCATCCGGAAGAGCGGAACGGCCTCTCCGTAGAGCGCGGCAGCGCGATCGAGGTCGCCCTCGGCGATCGCGATTCCACCGAGCTCGGCGGTTGAGCGGGCGATCCCCTCCTCGTCGCCGAGGTCTCGGTAGAGATCGAGGCTCTCCTGCAGCAGCTCGGCGGCCCGGCGCGTGTCTCCCTGCCGGAACGGGAAGATCGCGCCCTGCACGAGGGCTCGCGCACGCAGCTCCTGCGACGCGCCGGCAGTGCGCTCGAAGACTCCGTCGAAGAACCCCCGCCCCTCGCTCAGGTGGCCCTGTACGACCCACCACCAGCGCGCGGCGACGGCAAGCCGCACCTCGAGCTCGAGCTCGCCCGCGGCGGCTGTCCACCTCAGGGCTGCATGCAAGTTGGCTTGCTCCTCTTCGAGGACCGGGAAGAGCGACTCGTGTGGGTCTGTGCCCGCATGCCATGCCGCGGATCCTTCTTCCACCCGCGCCAGGATGTGCTCACAATGGAGGCGGCGCACAGCCTCGCTCTCGACGGAGGCGTCGAGCAACTCGGCGGCGAACTCACGGATCGTCTCGAGCATCGTGAACCGCGGCGCTCCGGTCGGACGGTGCAGCGGACGGACGAGGCTCTTGTCCACGAGCGAGGCCAGGGTGAGCAGGATGTCGACGCCGCCTCTGCCGCAGACGGCTTCCGCTGCCTCGAGCGACCAGCCGCCGGAGAAGACAGCCAGGCGCGCAAGCAGCTTCCGCTCGGTCTCGTCGAGCAGGCCGTAACTCCACTCGAGCGTCGCGCGAAGGGTGCGCTGGCGGTCGGGCAGGTCCCGCGCGCCGCCCACGAGCAGGTCGAGCGCTTGGTCGAGACGGCGGGTCATCGCCTCCGGAGGCAGGAGCTTCGAGCGCGCGGCCGCCAACTCAATCGCGAGCGGGAGCCCGTCGAGGCGCTCGCATATGCGGGCCACGCTGACGGCGTTGGCGTCGTCGAGCGCGAACTCCGGAGCGACGGCACGAGCCCGGGCTGCGAACAGGCTCACGGCGTCGTTCGCAGCAAGCGCCTCGAAGACCGCTCCCTCGGCAGGAAGTGCCAGCGGAGGGACGGCGTACTCGTGCTCGCCTAGGAGCCGGAGCGGGGCGCGGCTCGTCGCGAGCACGCGGAGCCGCGGAGCCGCGGCCAGGAGCTCAGCGACGAGTCCCACGTCGGGAAGGAGCTGCTCGAGGTTGTCGAGGACCAGCACCATGCTCACGCTTCGGAGATGCTCGACGAGCGTCTCCCGGACGGGCACCCCGCCCTCGGCGAGGCCCAGCGTGCCTGCGATCGAGGAGCCGAGCAGAGCCGAGTCCTGTACGGACGAGAGGTCGACGAACACGGCGCCGTCTCGCAGCTCGGGCCAGAGCTCGGCCGCCGCCGCCAGGGCGAGGCGCGTCTTGCCCGCGCCGCCCGGGCCGGTGAGCGTCACGAGACGCACGTCGTCCCTCCGCAACAGGGCGCAGACCGCGGCAACCTCGAGGCGGCGGCCCACGAGCGGGGTCGGCGGCGTGGGCAGGCGCACGAGAGCAGGCGCTGGCGCTTCTGGGGCCGCGAGCGAGGGATCGTGACGCAGGATCCGGCGCTCGAGTTCCTGCAGCTCGGGCCCGGGGTCGATGCCGAGCTCCTCGACGAGGAACGAGCGGGCCGCGCGGCAGGCTGCTAGCGCGTCGACCTGCCGGCCGGAGCGGTAGAGGGCGAGCGCGTGCTGCGCGCGGAAACGCTCGCGGTACGGCTGCTCTGCGATCAGCCTTTCCAGCTCGGGCACGAGCGCGTCGTGTCGTCCCAGAGCGAGCCCGGCATCGTGGAGGAGCTCGTTCGCCCGCAGCCGTCGCTCCTTGAGCTGCGGGGCTTCCGACTCGTAGACAGGCTCTCCCGCGAGGTCGGCGAGCGGCTCGCCCGTCCAGAGATCGAGCGCGCGCCGCAGATCCTCGGCTGCATCAGCCGCTCGTCCCGCAGCGAGAGCTCTCGCCGCGGCTTCGACGAGGCGCTCGAACCGTCCGAGGTCGAGCTCCTCCGGCTCGAGCTGCAGCCGGTAGCCGGCGCCGTGCCGCTCGATGCGTTCCGGCCCGACGGTCTTGCGCAGTCCGTGCACGTACACCTGCAGCGACGAGACGGCCGACCGCGGCGGCTCGGTGCCCCAGAGAACGTCGACGAGGCGTTCACGCGGCACGACCGTGTTCGCGTTCAGCAGCAGAAAGGCGAGGAGGGCGCGTTGTTTCGGCGCTCCCAGCGCGAGTGGCCCCTCGTCTCCGACGGCCGTGACCGGCCCCAGTACGCGGAATTCGATTGTCCTTCGACCCCTTTCTCAAGCGGACGCCAAGTGGCTCTTAAGCGCCCGCCTCGATGGTGCTCCCGACCCGAACGACCGGAAGGAGCACACACATGATTCACGCAGGAGACACGATCCACAACCCCGTCACCGGCGAGCGCATCGTCTTTCGCCAGACCTCTCGGGAGACGAACGGTGAGGCCGTGGTGATCGAGACCTTCGTGCAGCCGAATGGCTTCGTCGCGGCGGCCCACGTCCACCCGGGCCAGGAGGAGCGCTTCGAGATCCTCCGCGGCAGCGTCGGCTTCAAGGTGGGCGGCAAGAAGCTCGTCGCAGGCTCGGGCCAGCGGCTGACCGTTCCCGCGGGCACCCCGCACAAGTTCTGGAACGCGGGCGAGGAGGAGGCGCACTTCGTCTGCGAGGTGCGGCCGGCCCTCCAGTTCGAGGCGTTGCTCGAGACGATGTTCGCGCTCGCCGCCGACGGCAAGACGAACCACAAGGGGATGCCGAACCCGTTCCGGCTCGCCGTGATCGCGAACGCGCACTTCGACACGGTTCGCCTGCCCTTCCCTCCCGCGCTCGTGCAGCGGATCGGGCTCGCGCTTGGCGCCCCGCTCGGCCGTGCTCTCGGCTACGAGCCGATCTACGTCGCCGCCGAGCCCGCTTCCGTCGCGGTCGCTGCATCGATCTGAGTCCGAGAGGAGACAGACATGCACAACATGCTCACCACGCCGCTTCCGGGCTCCTGGCTCTCGAGCCGGCTCGGCATCAACCTGCGCGAGATCGAGCGTCTCCGCGACCTCGGCGAGCTCTTCGCTGTCCGCGACCGGGACGAGTGGCTCTATCCGGCCTGGCAGTTCGGGCCCGGCGGCTCGATCCCCGCCGGCGTTCGCGAGGCCGTCAAGACGGCCCGCGCCGCCGGCCTCGACGAGGCACGCCTCGTCGCCCTGCTGAAGCGTCCGGCCGGCCTCGTCGGCGGCGGCCGCCTGCTCGACCTGCTCTTCGAAGGCCGCTCCGACTTCGTCGTCGACGTCGTCCGCGGCGCCGCAGCGGCCTGAAACCGCAAGCACTGCTCATCGCACGGGGCCAGCGTACGCTGGCCCCGTGCGGATCCTGCTCGTCTCGCAGATGTACCCCGGGCCCGACGCGCCCGACCTCGGGACGTTCGTCGCGCAGGTCGAGCGTGAGCTCACGGCGCGGGGCCACGTGATCGAGCGCGCCGTCCTCGATACGCGGGCCGGCGGGAAGCTCCGCTACCTGACGCTTGCGCGGCGGACGCTCGCCGCGAACCGGCCCGACATCGTCTACGCGCACTTTCTCGTCCCCGCCGGCCTGATCGCCGCACTCGCCGGGCGCGCGCCGCTCGTCGTTACGGCGCACGGGAGGGACGTCCGGAACATCGGAGCGATTCCCGGGGTGGCGACTGCGACCCGGCTCGTCGTGCGGCGAGCGGCCGCGGTGATCTGCGTCTCCGACTACCTGCGGCTCGAGCTCGAGACGAAGCTGCCCGAGGTGCAGGGCAAGGTCGAGGTCGTCTCGAGCGGCGTCGATCGCGAGCGCTTCGCGGTCACCCCGGCGCCATCTGGGCCGCCCGGATTTCTCTGCGTCGGGGCGCTCGACGAGCGGAAGAACGTCGTTCGGCTCGCCGACGCCTTTGCGCGACTCCGTGAAGGGACGCTCACCTTCGCCGGTGATGGGCCGCTCCGGTCGAGGCTCGAAGGGCGCGACCGCATTCGTCTGCTCGGACGCGTCGCGCACGACGAGATCCCGGGGCTCCTCGCGGAGTGCCGGGTGCTCGCACAGCCGAGTCTGGTGGAGCCGCTCGGCCAGGCGTTGCTCGAAGCGATGGCGTGCGGCCGCTCCGTCGTGGCAACGCGGATCGGTGGGCCGCCGGAGTTCGTCCCGCCGGAGGCCGGCGTTCTCGTCGACCCGCTCGATGTCGACGAGTTGGCGCGCGGGCTCGAACTGGCCGCCGCGCTGCCGTGCCCGAACGAGGCTGCTCGCGAGGCGACGGAGGAGCACGACGGCCGCCGGCAAGCGGAGCGGATCGAGGCGATCCTCACCCGGGCCGTTGCTCGAGGTCAGCGAGCCTGACCTCGACGAGCGGCCGGATCCGATCTTCGAGCCCCGCCTCGCGTGCCAGCGCGAGCGCTTGCTCCCAGCTCTCGCGCGCCTTGGCCGGATCGACGCCTTGCTTGAGGCGGTTGTCCCCGGTCACGAGCAGCTTCTGGATTCGAGCGCGGGCGTCCTCTTCCACAAATCGAAACTACCGTGCAGGATGCGCGGATGCGCACCCGGAAGTCGAAACCGAAGCCGCTCCGCGTACTTATCGCGGACGACCACCGGCTCTTCGCCGAGGCCCTCGAGGCGATCCTCGGCACCGACGAGCGGATCGAGGTCGTCGGCCAGGCGAGCGACGGTGGGCAGGCGGTGGAACTCGCCCGGGAGCTCGGCCCGGACGTCGTCCTCATGGACGTGAGCATGCCGGTCCTCGACGGCTTCGAGGCCACACGCGAGATCCGGGCGGGGAGCGACGACGTCCACGTTCTGATGCTGACCGGCTCGAACTCGCGCGCCGACGTGGATCGTTCACGGGCGGCGGGAGCGTCGGGGTACGTCACGAAGGACCGCATCGCCTCCGAGCTCGTGGCGACGATCATCGAAGTCACGCGCCGGCGGCTACCCTGACCCGCGTGCTCGCGTTCCTCGCAGTGACTCAGGTTCTCATCGTCGTCGCCCTGACGACGACCATCCTCATGCATTCCGGCCGCGATGCCGGCATGGGCGGGATGGGCTTCACACCAGCGTCGCAGGGCGGAACGCACATCGTGGAACGCAACCTCACTCGAGTCACCCTCGTCCTCGCGGTGCTCTTCTTCGCGAACAGCATCGCTCTGTTCCACTTCCTGAGGTGAGGGTGCATGCGCCGCCGGCAAAGCCGACGACGCGCGGCCGAAGAGCTGGGGGGCTACACTGCGCGGGCTCTCGCGCGCTGGTGGCGGAATTGGTAGACGCGCTAGGTTGAGGGCCTAGTGGCCGCATAGGCCGTGGAGGTTCAAGTCCTCTCCAGCGCACTGACGGCCGCCGCTCCGGCGGCCTTTTTCTTCCCGCGTTTGACGCCGTCCGGAGGAGTCCGTACCCTGCTGTCGAACACACGTTCGTCACCGCCCCCGACCCCCGGAGCGTGAGATGCAGACCACAGCCGAGCTGACCGGCCGCCAGCGCGAGATCTGGAGCTTCCTCGTCGATTACGTCGACCGGCAGGGCTACCCGCCGACCGTGCGGGAGATCGGCAGCGCGGTCGGGCTCGCCTCGCCCTCCACGGTGCACGCCCACCTCGCGAACCTCGAGCGGGCGGGACTGCTGCGCCGCGACCCGACGAAGCCGCGCGCACTCGAGCTGGTCGGCCGGGAGAAGGCCGCCGAGAACGCGACCGCAGAGCTGCCGAAGCTGCCGCTGCTCGGCCAGATCGCCGCGGGTGGGCCCTTGCTGGCGGAGGAGAACGTCGAGGACGAGATTGCGGTGCCCGAGAACCTCCGCGGCGACTTCCTCCTGCGCGTCAAGGGCGATTCCATGATCGAGGCGGGGATCCTCGACGGCGACGTCGTGGTCGTACGCCGCGCTGACGACGCGCGCGACGGCGAGATCGTCGTCGCTCTCGCCGGCGACGACGAGACGGCCGACGAGGCCACGGTCAAGCGCTTCTTCCGTGAGAGCGGCCGAATCCGGTTGCAGCCGGAGAACTCGGCGCTCGAGCCAATCTACGCGCCCTACGTCGACGTTCTCGGGAAGGTCGTGGGGGTGTTCCGCGAGCTATGAGCGTAGGCTCGACGGAGCTCATCAAGGAGCGGAGGTGCCGGCTTTGCCGGCGCCGGGAGCGGGCATGACCGGACTCACGCCACTCCACCGCACGCTCGAGCAGGAGCTTCTCGCGGTGTTGCGCGGGGCCTCACTCGAGTGCCCGGTTTGCGGGGAGTTCGTCCTCCACGAGGGCTCGTTTGTGCGGTGCCCCGAGTGCGCGATGCGCCTGCACGGGCGGCTCGACGGCGCCGAAACCGGAGTACAATCCGGCATGCAGGCCGGGTGACCGCGGCGTCTTGCTCTGTTAGCTCAGAGTGGGACGTCGAGGAAAGTCCGGACACCGCAGGGCAGGACGCTCCCGCGAGGGAGGCGGCGAAAGCCGACGGAAAGTGGCACAGAAAACAGACCGCCGGTCGCGAATCTCCGGAGTCGCGGCCGGTAAGGGTGAAACGGTGGGGTAAGAGCCCACCAGCGGCCCTGGCGACAGGGCCGGCTCGCTAAACCCCGTCCGGTGCAAGGCGAACAGGCTCCGCCGACGCGGCCCGCCGAGGAGCCGGGTAGCCGCACAGATGGATGGCCACCCTCGACAGAATCCGGCTTACAGGCCTGCTACCGAGAAGCCCCGCTCCGGCGGGGCTTCTCCATAGGAGCAACGTTTGGCTCTAACGAACTCGGGGAAGCCGAGGCGACGTTCCTGCTCGCTTGCGGAGCCACGGTCGCACTTGCGGGCCTGGCGAGCTTCTGCTGTCAGCCTGTAAGCGGTCGGTAAATCCGCCTCTGCGCTCGGCACCAAACCGCCGCCGGCGGCGAGAACTACCGCGGTATCGTCCTCACAAGAAGGGGGAAACATGCGGCGCTTTGTCGCGCTTCCGCTCGTCGCCCTGGTCGCGCTTCTCGCGGCCGAAGCCAGTAACGCAGGCAGGGAGCAGCAGGTGCTGACCTGCGGGAATTACGGCACCCTCACCGTCACCGTGACGACCACTAAAAACGACCACTCGGTTGCCTGGGGTACAGGCAAGGTGTCGTCTCCCCGGCTTCTCGGGATCCCGGTCAGCTTCTCGGGCACCACGACGGATCTGACGACGGGCGCCGTGCTGGGCTCCTTCTTCCAGGCCAAGGGCCACGGCCATGGCATGCATCGGCACGCCACGGTCACCTGCACAGGCCCGGCCGAGACGGGGACGGCAGCCGACCTCGGCATCACGGGTGTGAACCCGACCGACACGATCGAGTTCGACTTCTCGGCACAGGTCGTCATCAAGCAGCACTGATCGTCTCAAGTAGTGCGGAGGCCCCGTTTCGCCGCCCTTCCTCGCCCGCGGGCGCGCTCAACGTGCGCGGCGCCAGGCAACAGCTGAACCGAGACGGGGCCTGCGTCGGCGGCCCATCGTCCCTTAACCCGCGGGCGGTGCCGGCCCTGTCAGGCCGAGCTGCTTGAGCGACCGGTGGAGCCAGGTTGCGTACGCGACCGCTCCAGTGCCGCTCATGTGGATGCCGTCCCCGCTGAACCACGAGGAGTGGGAAGCCGAGTAGTGGTTCCAGTCGAGCACGGTCATGATCGGCCACTTCTGCGCGGCGGCGTAGATCGCGTGGTTGATGTCGACGTATTGCTTGTAGACGCCGCTTAGGGTGAGCCAGACGGCGTGCTTGACGCCGTGGTTTCGCATCGCCCGCAACACCGTGGGCATGCCGTTGCGGTACGTCGCCGGATCGTCGTTGTAGCCGACGAAGACGACCACGGTCGGCCCGATTCTCCGTCCGAGCTCGCGCACCACGGAAAGGACGCTCGGCGGAGGAGGCGAGATGCAGCCGGGTTGAACGAGCCGGCCGCACGGATGGAGCTCGAAGAGGACGCGGTTGCCGTGCTCGACGATTCGCTTGGCGGTGGAGTCCCAGCCCAGCGACGCCCCGGACGAATCTGAAAACAGCGTCAGGTGCTGGTCCGGCCGCTGCTTGCCTGCGACCGCAGTTGCTGCGGCGGCACAGCAAAGGACAACGACGGCGAGCAGAGCAATCGGGCGACCCACGGCGGCTGGACTCTAGCCCTGGGATGGCGCGACTGGGAATGGATCTACGTGCGCAGAACGACCTCGAGCGCGGTGCCGCGCCCGGGGGTGCTGCGGACGCTGAAACCGCCCTCGATCGACGATGCTCGGTCGCGCATGTTCCGCAACCCGTGCCCCGCGGTCGCGAGATCGGCCGGGAAACCCTCGCCGTCGTCCTCGATCGCGACGAAGCGTTCTCCGGAGGGACGCTGTCCGATCACGACCTCGGCGCGCGTAGCGTTCGCGTGGCGGCGGACGTTGCCGAGTCCTTCCTGCACGATGCGGAAGATCTCGATCTGCTCGTCGGGCGCGAGCCGGATCGCCGGATCGATCTCGAGGTCCACGTCGAGCCTGCCGTCGGCCGTGAGGAACTCGACGTAGCGGCGCAGCGCGGAGTCGAACGACGCAGTGCCGCTCGCCGACGACAGCGCGAGGACGGCGAAGCGTGCCTCCTGTTGCGCGAGTGCCGCGGCCTGTCTGAGCTGCGGCCCGGCCTCTTCCACGGGTGTCCCGCTCGCGAGCATCTGGGCGTGTGTCGTGACCGCGAAGAGGTACTGCGCCAGACCGTCGTGGATCTCTCGTGCCACGCGTGCGCGCTCCTCGGCGACCGCCCGCCCGAGCTCGGCCGAGCGGATCGCCCGCCAGGCTCCGACGAGGATCAGGCCGAACGCGAGCAGGCGCAGGAAATCCCCGGTGGCAACGTAGGTCGTTGCCCGCGGTGGGGTGAAGACGAAGTGGAGCGCCGCGAAGAGCTGGAGGGTGAAGCCGAGCGCGAGCCACTGCGCGAAGTCGTCGCCGGTTCTCGCAAGCCTCCGTCCCCAACCGACAACCGCAAGGAGATCGAGGAGCGCCTGCACGGCGAGCGCGGATGCCAGGCCGGTGGGAGCATGGCCCACGCCCGGGAGCGAGGTCAGCGCCGGGAGGGCGCCGGCGTGAGCGCGAAACAGGAGCCAGGCGGCGACGAGTGCGATCGCCGCCGCGAGAATTGTGTTGCGGAGCGCTCGATCGCGAGTCCTGCTGGGGCCGCTGAGGAATGGTGCGATTGCGACGAGACCCTGAGCGGCGATGCCGCCCGCCAGCGCCGCCCATCCGTCTGCGCGATCGAGAGAACCGCCGCCGAGCACGGGAACGATCGCGAACGCAATCGTGGACAGCGACCCGACCAGGAACCCTGCCGCCAGCAGCAGGTCGGTGCGCAAGCCGACGGCCGAGAAGCGGAGCGCAGCGAGGAGGGCGACGAGGACGCCGGCCAGCGCCATCGTCGTCTCGAGCACCAGCAGCAGTTGAGGCCTGTCGTACTGCGTTCGCAGAGCCGGATACGCGAGGAACAGCGCAAGGCTTGCTGCGAGCAGCCCGGACAGGACGACCTCACCCCACAGCCAGGCCTGCAGGTCGGTACGCCGTGTTTCCACATACCTCTTGTCGGCAGAAGCGCTTCTGCCGATAAGGAATCCGTGGCAGCACGCATTCTCGTCGTCGACGACCATCCCCTCACGCGCGAGGCGCTCGTGGCGCTTCTGCGCGCCCACGGCTTCGAGCTCGTCGGCCAAGCGGCGGACGGCGACGAGGCGATCGCAGCCGCCGCCGAGACCCAACCCGATCTCATCCTTCTCGACCTCTTGATGCCGGGCCTCGACGGTCTCTCCGCCCTGCCGCGCCTGCGCGAAGCAGCGCCCGACTGCGAGGTCGTCGTCCTCACCGCTTCGGGGACGGAGGAGAATCTGCTCGCCGCGATCCGTGGTGGCGCTGCGGGCTACCTCCTCAAGACCGAGTCGCCCGACCGGATCGCCGAGTTCCTCGAAGGCGTCGTGCACGGTGAGGCTGCCCTCTCGGGGCCGGTTGCGCGCAGGCTGCTCGAGCAGGTGCGCTCAGGCAAGCGTGGTTCGGGCGTGCCCGACCGCATCGCGGCGCTCCTCTCGGCCCGCGAGCTCGAGGTGCTGCTCCTCCTCGACGAGCATCACGGCACAGAGGAGATCGCACAGCGGCTGTTCATCTCCGAGCACACGGTCCGCTCCCACGTGAAGAGTCTCCTCCGCAAGCTCGGCGTCTCGTCGCGTCGCGAAGCCCTCGAGCAACTCGCTCTCGCGCGCACCTGACGCCGAGGCCTCTCCGCTCAGGCGGTGAAGCCGTCGAGCGCCGCGTCGACGAGACCTGGCAGCGCCTCGAGGTTGTAGCCGCCCTCAAGGACGGCCGCGACCCGATCGGAAAGCCCGGCGCAGCGCCGTGCGAGCTCGCGAAAGCCGTCTTCGCTGACGCGCATGCCTCCGAGCGGATCACCGGCGGCAGCGTCGAAGCCGGCCGAGACGAGCAGCAGCTCTGGGTCGAAACGCTGCACGGCCGGTCCGACCACGCGATCGAAGGCATCGAGGTACTCGGCATCGCCCGACCCGGCGGCGAGCGGCACGTTCACTGTCGTCTCCGCCTGGTCGTCGGGACCGCCACTTCCTGGATAGAACGGCCACTGGTGGAGCGAGACGAAGAGGACGCTGTCGTCTTCCCGGAAGATCGCGTCCGTCCCGTTCCCGTGGTGGACGTCGAAGTCGACGATCGCCACTCGCTCGAGGCCGACGCGCTGCTGGGCTGCACGTGCGGCGATCGCGACGTTGTTGAAGACGCAGAACCCCATCGCGCGATCGGCCAGTGCGTGGTGGCCGGGCGGCCGGACGAGAGCGAATCCTCCGCGCAGCGCGGCTTCGATCGCGGTGCCCGCCGCAAGCACGGCGGCTTCGAAAGTCGTCGGCGTGCAAATGGTGTCGGGGTCGAGCCAGACCGTGTCCTCCACCGCGCGGACGACCTCGACATGCTCGGCGGTGTGGCAGAGCAGCAACTCCTCCTCCGTCGCGGCGCGGCCCTCGCTCCAAACGTGCTGATGCGCGAGCAGTACCGAGAGCCGCTCCTGCCGCTCGGCGTGGCTGCCGGTCGGGTGCAGCCGCGCCATCGCAGGATGCGTCAGGACGTCGATAGCTCTCCCACGCGGCTCGCAACCGCGCCGAGCCCGAGTCGTTCGAGGAAAGAAGACGCCTCCGCCCACGCCGGGGATGTTTCTGCGAGGGGAGGAAGGGGAGCGGAGGCGTCCATCGTTGCGATTCGCCGGAAGAGCCTCAAGTCCTCCGCCTCCGCTGCGAACCGGCCGTCGGCAAGCGCTGCCTCGAGCGAGCCGTACTGCGCGAGCAGATCCGCGGCCTTCTTCGGCCCGATGCCGCGCGCTCCCGGCAGCTTGTCGGACGGATCGCCGCGCAGCGCGATCAGGTCCGGCACCTGCTCGGGCTCGACGCCGTACCGCTCTCGTACCTCGGCGGGCCCGATCCGTGTGAGCTCGCTCACTCCGCGTGTGGGCTGGAGGACCGTGACCCGCTTGCTCGCAAGCTGGAACGCGTCGCGGTCGGAGGTCGCCACGAGCACCTTTCCGGGCCACTCGGTGGCCGCCGCTGCGAGGAAGTCGTCCGCCTCGTAGCCCGGTGCCTTCGCGACGAGGAAGCGGAACGCGGCCACGACCTCCGGCAAGAGCTCGAGCTGCTCGACGATCGAATCCTCGAACACTCTGCCCGACTGATACGGCTCGAAGGCCTCGTGCCGGTAGGTCGGCACCGAGAGGGTGTCCCACGCGACGAGAACGGCGTCCGGCCGCTCCGCCTGCCAGAGCCGCACGAGCATGTTCGTGAAGCCGACGACCGCGTTGAGGCGGATCGACTTCGGCAAGGCGTGATACGCGCGATGGGCGAAGGAGTCGCCGTCGACCGCCAGCAGCATGCTCATAGGGACGCCTCGAGCTCGGCGATGCGTGCCATCAGCCGCTCGGTCGCTTCTTGTGACGAGCTTCGCAGGTCGTCGCCCACGCGGAGGTCGTCCATCTCGATCGGTGGCCCGTAGGCGATGCGAAGCGGTCCGAGCCTCAGCAGGCGGTCGGTCCCCGCGACGGCGGCCGGAATGAGGGGCACGCCCGCCTCCAGCGCGATCCGAGCCGCACCCGAGCGAGGTCGCGGCTCGTGCTTCTTGACGAGACCCTTTGCCCGCCGCGTCCCCTCGGGGAACATCGCGACTACGTGACCGTCGCGGGCGAGCTGCAGCGCCAGCTCGATCGCCTCCCTGTCGCCGAGGCCACGCCGGACCTTGAACGCGCCCGCCCCGTTCAGTACCAGGCGCAGCGGCCACCAGTAGAGCTCGGACTTCGCCATGAAGCGGAGCCAGCGGCGCGGCCAGAGCGGCAGGCCGAGAGGCCATGGGTCCAAGCTCGAGACGTGGTTGCAGGCAAGGACGTATCCACCGCTCGCCGGCAGGTTCTCGCGTCCGCGCGCGCGAAGCCGGAAGAGCCCGTAGAGAACGGGCCAGCTCAGTCCGGCGACGACCTGATAGGCAAGCGGCGGACGCACGCCTGGAGTATCGCGTCCGGATGGCGTGGCTATCGTGACCGGTCGTGCCAAAGCGTCTCGTCATCGTCGAGTCGCCCGCGAAGGCGCGCACGATCGCCGGTTATCTCGGGCCGGAGTTCATCGTCGAGTCCTCGGTCGGCCATATTCGCGACCTTCCGGACAGCGCGGCCGAGGTCCCCGAGAAGTACAAGGGCGAGTCCTGGGCGCGCCTCGGTGTAGACGTCGAGCACGAATTCGAACCGCTCTACGTCGTCGATCCCGACAAGAAGAAGACGGTCGCGCAGCTTCGCAAGCAGCTCGCCAATGCGGACGAGCTCCTGCTCGCGACGGACGAGGATCGCGAGGGGGAGGCGATCGCGTGGCACCTGCTCGAGGTGCTCAAGCCCAAGGTGCCCGTCCGGCGCATGGTCTTCCACGAGATCACGCGCGACGCGATCGAGCGGGCTCTCGAGGAAACACGCGAGGTCGACGAGCGGCTCGTGGACGCGCAGGAGTCGCGGCGCATCCTCGACCGGCTCTACGGCTACGAGGTCTCGCCGGTCCTCTGGAAGAAGGTCATGCGCGGTCTGTCGGCCGGCCGCGTCCAGTCGGTGGCGACCCGGCTCGTCGTGGAGCGCGAGCGGGAGCGCATGGCGTTCCGTGCCGCGGAGTGGTGGGATCTCCTTGGCACTTTCGATCCCGATTCGTTCGAGGCGCGGCTCGTATCCGTCGAGGGCCGGCGCGTCGCGACCGGCCGCGACTTCGGCCCCGACGGAAAGCTGCGCGGCGAAGCCCGCCAGCTCGACGAGGACGCGGTGCGTGGCCTCGCCGACCGGCTCCAGGGCGCTTCGTTCCAGGTCTCCCGTGTCGAGCGCAAGCCCTACGTCCGGCGCCCGAGCCCGCCGTTCATGACGTCGACGCTGCAGCAGGAGGCGAGTCGCAAGCTCCGCTTCTCCGCGCAGACGACGATGCGGCTCGCTCAGCGCCTCTACGAGAACGGCTACATCACATACATGCGTACCGACTCCACGACGCTGTCGGAGTCGGCGCTCACGGCCGCCCGCGCGCAGGCGACGACTCTGTTCGGCGCCGACTATGTCCCTCCGGAGCCACGGCGCTACGAGCGGAAGGTGAAGAACGCACAGGAGGCGCACGAGGCGATCCGCCCCTCGGGCGATCACTTCCGCACTCCGCAGGACGTGCGCTCGGAGGTCTCCAAGGACGAGCATGCGCTCTACGAGCTGATCTGGATGCGGACGATCGCGTCACAGATGAAGGACGCGCAGGGGCAGACGGTCTCGTTGCGGATCGCGGCCGAGTCGAGCGCGAACGAGACGGTTGAGTTCGGCGCGTCCGGCACCGTGATCACGTTCCGCGGCTTCCTCGCGGCCTACGAGGAAGGTCGCGACGACGACCGCTCGGTCAAGGAGGACGACGAGGAGCGTCGCCTCCCGAACCTCGCCGAAGGCGACTCCGTCGAGCTACGCGCGCTCGAGCCACAGGGGCATGAGACGAGCCCGCCGGCCCGCTACACCGAGGCGACGCTCGTGCGGACGCTCGAGGAGCTCGGCATCGGCAGGCCGTCGACGTACGCCTCGATCCTCGGCACGATCCTCGACCGCGGCTACGTCTTCAAGCGCGGCACGGCGCTCGTACCGGCGTTCCTTGCGTTCTCCGTCGTCGCCCTGCTCGAGCAGCATTTCGGCCGGCTCGTCGACTACGACTTCACCGCGCGGATGGAGGACGACCTCGACCGGATCGCGGCCGGGGACGAGCATCGCGTGGAATGGCTCGGCCGCTTCTACTTCGGCGACGGCGACGGTGGTTTGCACGAGCTCGTCTCGGATCTCAGCGCGATCGACGCGCGCGAGATCAACTCCCTCGAGATCGCAGAGGGAATCGTGTTGCGCGTCGGCCGCTACGGGCCTTACCTCGAGCGGGACGGCCAGCGGGCGAGCGTCCCCGACGAGCTCGCCCCCGACGAGCTGACGCTCGAGCGCGCCGAGGAGCTCCTCTCGCAGCCGACCGGTGACCGGGAGCTGGGCAGCGATCCCGAGACCGGCCGCGGCATCGTCGCGCGCACCGGTCGCTACGGCCCTTACGTCACTGAGGTGCTGTCCGAGGATTCGAAGGAGAAGCCGCACACGGCTTCGCTCTTCAAGTCGATGTCGCTCGAGACGGTGACGCTCGAGGACGCGCTCCGCCTGCTGCAGCTGCCGCGCGTGGTCGGCGTCGCGCCGGACGGGGAGGAGGTCGTTGCGCGCAACGGGCGCTACGGGCCGTACATCCAGCAGGGCAAGGAGTCGCGGTCGCTCGAGACCGAGGAGCAGCTCTTCACCATCGACCTCGAAGGCGCGCTCGCGCTCCTCGCGCAGCCTCGGCAGCGCCGTGGCCAGCGTGCGTCCGCGGCGCCGCTCCGGGAACTCGGCGCCGATCCGGCGAGCGGTAAGGAGATCGCGCTCAAGGAAGGCCGTTTCGGTCCGTACGTCACCGACGGCGAGACGAACGCGAGCCTCCGCAAGGGCGACGACCCCGAGACGGTCACGCTCGACCGCGCGCTGGAGCTGCTCGTGGAACGCCGCGCAAAAGGTCCGGCGAAGCGAAGCCCGCGTCGCCGCAAGGCTTCCTGAAGAGCCTCCGCAAACTTCGCCCGCCGGTGGGCGTCCTATGCTCACGGACTCGAGCGAGCGCGGAATACACTTGCTCCGCGGCGCGTTCGAGCGACCGGGACGGGTGGCGGAAGGCTCCCCGCCGGCGAGGGTGGTAACCGGAGGGCTTCCCTCCTAAGGTACGGAGAGCTTGCTGGCACCGACGAGGCAGGACTGAAAGGACTGAGGGAACCCTGACGCAGAACCAGCTGAACGAGTTGCTCGAGTCGGAACAGATCCGCGCCATCGTCGAGGGTGCGGAGGAGCGCGGCTTCATCGATCCTGCCCAACTCGAGGCTTTTGCCGCCGAGCTGGAGCTCAACGACGAGGAGGTCGAGGAGCTGACGCGCGAGCTCGAGCGGACCGGGCTCGAGATCGGCCAGCCGGTCACGCCAGCGCCGGCCGCACCGCAGGCCGAGGCGCCGAAGGACGAACCGGAGAAGCCGGCCGATCCGGCGCCCGAGGTCGAGACCCCGGCGGTCGCGATTTCCGGCTCCGCCGACAGCCTGCAGCTCTTCCTCGCCGATGTCGGCCGCCACAAGCTGCTCACCGCCGCCGAGGAGGTCATGCTCGCGAAGCGGATCGAGCGCGGCGACCCCACGGCGAAGCGGCACATGATCGAGTCGAACCTTCGCCTCGTCGTCTCCATCGCGAAGGGCTATCGGGGTCTCGGCGTCCCGTTCCTCGACCTGATTCAGGAGGGCACGCTCGGCCTGAACCGCGCCGTCGAAAAGTTCGACTGGCGCCGCGGCTACAAGTTCTCGACCTATGCGACCTGGTGGATTCGCCAGTCCGTGCAGCGCGCCGTCGCGAACCACGCGCGCACGATTCGCGTCCCCGTCCACGTCGTCGAGCGCCAGCAGAAGCTGTCGCGTGCCGCGCGCCGGCTCGAGGTCGAGCTTGGTCGCGAGGCCACGAAAGAGGAACTCGCAGAGGCGACGGGCCTGCCGATGCAGCACGTCGACGAGGCGCTCGGCGCCGCGAACGCGTCGGTCTCGCTCAACCAGACGGTCGGCGCCGACGACGAGGGCGAGCTGGGCGATCTGTTCGCCGACCGCGAGGCCGCCGATCCGTTCGACGAGGCCGAGGAATCGCTCCGCCGGCAGGGCGTCCGGCGCGCTCTCGAGGCGCTTCCGGAGCGCGAGAGGCGGATCCTCGAACTGCGCTTCGGGTTCGACGGCGAGCCTTGGACGCTCGAGGCGATCGGCAACGAGCTCGACCTGACGCGCGAGCGCGTTCGTCAGCTCGAGGGCCAGGCGCTGTCCCGCTTGGGCGCGCTCCGAGACCTCATCTCGGTCGCAGCCGCTTAAGAACTCGCCTCTAAGAAGCAGTTAAGCCTGGAGCTTGGCCTCCGCTTGACCGCACGGGACCGATCCGATTGGCTCTCGGGGAGCGGAGCGGAGTATCCTCCCGCCTCGACGCGATCAAACGGTCCAAGGAGGAGCAACACATGGGCAAGAGACGCATGAGGTGGCTGCTACTGGGAGTTTCCCTCGCAGCCGTCGCAGCGGCCGCCGCACTCGCTGCGAGCGCCTACGGCGGCAGCAAGTCCAGCGGGATCATCATCGACGGGACGACCGGCACCGTCGTCAACATCGATCCGGCGAACCAGTACGACTACGACTCGTTCACCGCCGACCTCAACATCTTCGAGGGGCTGTACGGCTTCCCGCACGGCGCGAAGCTCCAGCCTGTCCTCGCCACGGGATGCAGTCACTCGACCAATCTCAAGACGTGGACGTGCCAGCTCCGGCACGGTGTCAAGTTCTCCAACGGCGACCCCATGACGTCGGCCGACGTGAAGTACTCGTTCGACCGCGTCGTGAAGATCAAGGGCGACCAGGGCATCTACACCCTGCTCTCCGACCTCAAGAGCACGACGGTGAAGGGGAAGTACACGGTCATCTTCCACCTCAAGTCGCCCTTCTCGGTTTGGCCGTACATCCTCTCGACGAACGCCGGCTATGTCGTCGACAAGAACGACTTCCCGGCCGACAAGATCCTGGCGAACACCGACACGGCGCACATGATCGGCACCGGTCCGTACGTGCTGACCAAGTTCACGCCGAGCCAGCAGGCGGTCTTCACGGTCAACAAGAACTACTGGGGCCCGAAGCCGAAGAACGGCGGCGTAATCATCAACTACTTCTCGAAGTCGTCGACGATGAAGCTGGCGCTCCAGCAGGGCTCGATCGACATGGCGTTCCAGACGTTCACGCCGACCGAGCTCGCGGCGATGGGCAAGCAGAAGTCGCTCGTCGTTCATTCCGGACACGGTGTGGTCATCCGCTATCTCGTCTTCAACGTGAAGCGGCCGCCGTTCAACAACATCAACGTCCGGAAGGCGATCGCGTACCTGATGCCGCGGAAGACACTCGCGAGCCGCGTCTATCACGGCACCGTTGCACCGCTCTACTCGATGGTGCCGAAGGGCCTGCCGGGTCAGGCCGACGCCTACAAGGCGGTGTACGGAGCGAACCCGAGCGTCGCGAAGGCGAAGGCCGCGATGAAGGCGGCCGGCGTGAAGACCCCGCTGAAGATCACGCTCTGGTGGACGCCGTCGCACTATGGCGACGCGTCGGCCGAGGAGTACACGGAGATCCAGCGGGCGCTCAACGCGTCGGGTCTGTTCAAGGTGACCCTGAAGTCCGCCGAGTGGGCGCAGTACAGCGGTGCGCTCGGGAAGGTGTACGGGGCGTTCCAGCTCGGCTGGTTCCCGGACTATCCGGACGCCGACGACTACACCGTCAGCTTCTACCAGACCGGTTCCTTCTACAACAACGGCTACAGCAGCAAGAAAATGGATGGCCTGATTGCAAAGGAGCGGGCTGCCAAGACGACTGCCTCGCGGTACTCGTACCTCAAGAAGATGCAGCTCCTCGGGGCAAAGACGCTGCCGACGATTCCATACTGGCAGGGGAACATGATCGCGGTCAGCAAGAGCAGCGTGAAGGGCATCGATTCGACGCTGGACGCGGCGTACTACATGCGCTTCTGGCTCATCTCGAAGTAGCTCTACACCTCGACGACGGCAGGGGCGCCTCTTCCCGAGGCGCCCCTTCCTGCAGAATCTGACGTACGTGACCGGCACCTCTCTCAGGACGTACCTCATCACGCGCCTCGCGCTCGTCGTGCCGATGGTGTTGATCCTCCTGACGATGGTCTTCCTGCTCCTACGCGTCGCGCCGGGGAACCCGATCCAGGCAGCGCTCGGCGGCCACGTCCCACCCGCCTACGTCCACCAGATCGAGCACCGCCTCGGCTTCGACAAGCCGCTCATCAACCAATACGGCGACTACCTCTGGAGCATCCTACGAGGCAACTTCGGCACGACCACCACCGACAACCGTCCGCTTTCCCAGATCATCAAGCAGAACGGCGCGGCCACCCTCGAGCTGACGTTCTTCGCGATGCTCATCGCAATCGTCGTCGGCGTGCTGATCGGCCTCGTCGCCGGCCGCTACCGCGACACGGGGATCGACGTGTTCGGGCGGATGTTCGGGATCGTCGTCTACGCGACGCCCCCGTTCTTCCTCGGCCTGCTTGCGCAGCTCGTCTTCGGCGTCTGGCTGGGCTGGCTCCCCACCTCCGACCAGGCGAGCCCGCTCACCCAGGCGCTGCTGCAGACCCACACGAACATCTTCTTCGTCGACGCGATCTGGGACGGGAATTGGTCTGCGCTCTGGGACGTGACGAAGCACCTGATCCTTCCCGCGACGACGCTCGGCCTCATCACGGCGGGGGTCTTCATCCGCCTCGTCCGCGTCAACGTGATCCGAACGATGCGCGACGACTACATCGAGGCTGCGCGCGCCCGCGGGATCGTCGAACGGCGCGTCGTCTACACGCACGCTTTCAAGAACGCGCTCGTTCCCGTGATCACGATCGTGGGGCTCAACCTCGCGATCCTGCTCGGTGGCGCCGTCCTCACGGAGACGACGTTCAACTGGCCGGGCATCGGCCACGAGCTCGTCGTCTATCTCGAGAACCGGGACTACACGGCGGTGCAGGGGATCATCGTCGTCTTCGCGCTCGTCGTGGTCGCGGTGAGCGTGATCGTCGACTTCATCAACGCATACGTGGATCCGAGGATCAGGTACTAGGTGGGCACCGTTTCCGCGACTCCGCGCACGCCGCACGGACGCGCCCGGCTGATCGCCCTCGGCCGCGCGACAAAGCCCATCCGCGACGCGAGCGGTATTGCCCGCGGCATGTTCTGGACCGGTGTCGGCATCACGCTCTTCTTCATCGTCCTCGCGATCTTCGCGCCCCTCCTGTCGCGCTACAAATTCACGCAGTACAAGGCGGGAATCCACCGCTTCCCACAGCTTGGGCATCCATCCGGGGCGCACTGGATGGGCACGACGGTGCAGTCGAGCGACGTGATGTCCCGCGTGGTCTACGGCGCCCAGACCGAGCTGAAGGTCGTCGTCATCGCGCTCGCGATGTCACTCAGCGTCGGCGTGCCGCTCGGCCTGATCTCCGGCTACTTCGGCGGGATCCTCGACCGCGTGCTCGTTCTGATCATGGACGCGCTCTTCGCCTTCCCATATCTGCTGATCGCGATCGTGATCGCGTTCGTGCTCTCCACCTCGAGCATCGGCGGAGGAATCTTCACGGCCGCGATCGCGATCACCGCCGCGTACGTCCCCTTGTACTTCCGCGTCGTCAGGAACCACGTGATCAGCGTGCGAGAAGAGCCATACGTGGATGCCGCACGCGCACTCGGCGCGCGGCCGCGCACGGTGATCCGTAAGTACGTCTTCTTCAATGTCGTCCAGAACGTGCCGCCGATCGCGACCCTCAACGCCGCGGACGCGATCCTTCTGCTCGCCTCGCTCGGCTTCCTCGGCTACGGGATCCAGCCGTCGCAGGGCGCGGAGTGGGGCTATGACGTTTCGCGCGCCGTCTCGGACGCCTCCTCCGGGATCTGGTGGACTGGTCTCTTCCCGGGGCTCGCGATCGTTCTCCTCGTCACAGGCCTGACGTTGCTCGGCGAGGGCCTGAACGAGACGATCAACCCCGTGCTCCGCAAGCGCCGCTTCGGGCGCTTCGAGTTCGAGCCTGTCCCCGGTCCGATCGAAGAGGCCGAGTGACCGACGCGATCCTCCAGGTTCGGAACCTCCGGGTCTACTACGGCACGCCGGGACAGCCCGTGCGCGCGGTCGACGGCGTCTCGCTCGACATCGGCGCGAGCGAGGTCGTCGGCCTCGTCGGCGAGTCGGGCTGCGGGAAGTCGACGCTCGGTCGCGGCATTCTCGGGCTGCTTCCCGATGGCGCCCGTGCCGACGGTGAGGTGCTCTACGACGGACGGAATCTCGTCGCGATGCCGCCGAAGGCGGTGCGGCGGATGCGCGGCCCGGAGCTCGGCCTGATCTTCCAGGAGCCGATGACGCGGCTGAATCCGCTGCTGCGGATCTCCGACCACTTCCGCGAGACGCTCGAGCAGCACGAGCCGAACCTCACCGACGCCGAGGTCAAGCGGCGCTCGCTCGAGACCCTCGGCCGGATGGGGATCCCGCCGACCCGGTTCCGCCAGTACCCGCACGAGTTCTCCGGCGGGATGCGGCAGCGGATCATGATCGCCCTCGCGCTCGTGCTCCGGCCGAAGCTCCTCGTCGCAGACGAGCCGACGACGTCGCTCGACGTGATCGTCGAGGGCCAGATCCTTGCGCTGCTCGCCGACCTGAAGAACAACTTCGGAACGGCCCTTCTCCTGATCACTCACAACCTCGGAATCGTGGCCGAGTCATGCGACCGGATGGCTGTCATGTACGCCGGCCGGATCGCGGAGGAGGGGTCCGTGCGCGAGGTGTTCGCCGACCCGGCGCACCCGTACACGCGCGAGCTGCTGCGCTCGACGATCTCGCTCGAAACGACTGAGCTCCACTCGATCCCGGGCGCTCCCCCGAACCTCATTGCCCCCCCAGCCGGTTGCCGTTTTCACCCCCGCTGCCCGAGCGCGATGCAGGTCTGCAGCCAGCTGGAGCCGATCGAGCAGCGACTCGACGACGGTCGTCGCGTCCTGTGCTGGCTCCACGGCCCGAGCGAACGGATCCCGCCGGGTGCCGGCGTGCCGCTCGAGCGCGAGGCGATCGGAGTTGCGGATGAAGCCTGAGGTCGCCGCCGCAGCTGTCGAGCCTGCCGGGGGCGAGCCGCTCGTCTCGATCCGGGACCTGCGGACGTACTACTCGATTCGCGGCAGCTTCGCCGACCGGCTCGTCGGGCGGGAGGGCGGGGTCGTCAAGGCGGTCGACGACGTCTCGCTCGACATCCGGCGCGGAGAGGTCCTCGGCTTGGTCGGCGAGTCGGGCAGCGGCAAGACGACGCTCGGCCGGACGCTGCTCGGGCTCGTGCACGCGACAGGAGGAAGCGTCGAGTTCGAGGGACGCGAGATCACCGGCCTGCCGGAGCGGAAGTTTCGCGAGTTGCGGCGGCGGATCCAGGTCGTCTTCCAGGACCCTCACGCCTCGCTCAACCCGGCGATGACGATCGGCCAGGCGGTGGGCCATCCGCTCCAGATCCACGGGCTCGGAGGTGATCGCGCCCGGCTGCGGGCCAGGGTGGCCGACGTGCTGGAGACCGTCGGGCTCGCGCCTGCCGAGGCCTACGTCGACAAGTACCCGGGGGACCTTTCCGGCGGCCAGAAGCAACGGGCCGTGATCGCGCGGGCGCTCATTCTCAATCCGGTGCTGCTCGTTGCGGACGAGCCGGTCTCGATGCTCGACATGAGCGTCCGCGCGAAGATCCTCGAGCTGATGCTCGCGCTCAAGCGCGACTTCGAGCTCACGTATCTCTACATCACGCACGACCTCGCGACGGCGCGCTTCTTCTGTGACCGGATCGCGATCATGTATCTCGGCCGGATCGTCGAGATCGGTCCAGCGGAGGCGATCTTCGCCGATCCCAAGCACCCGTACACCCAGGCGCTGCTGCGAGCCATCCCGGAGCCGGATCCGGCACGAGCCGTCCCGCGGGATCTGCCGCGGGGGGAGGTGCCGGATGCAGCGTCTCCGCCGCTCGGATGCTCGTTCCACCCCCGCTGCCCTCGAGCGTTCGAGCCGTGCGGCTGGGAATCGCGGGATCTCCGCGACCTCCTCGAGGCGCGCTGGGCGCGCCTCGCGGGTGAGGCGCGAGTGGAGGAGGAGCAGGCGATCATCGGCGATCTCGACGGGCTCGACAGTCCGTCGCCGGTGGTCAGGCTGGCTGCGTCGCGTGGGCGCCAACCGCAGGAGGTCGTCGCCCTGCTCGAGCGCATCCGCGCGGAGGATCCGCAGGAGCCGTTCTGGCGAGGCGTCGACCGCCTCGAGGCGACCGGGACGCACGTTGTGCTCGACTTCAAGCCGCCGCAAGACCCGCGACTCGAACCGGTCGGCACCGTGAACGTCGCCTGCCATCTCTACGACTCCGAGGCGAGCGGGTAGAGCAGAGCGGCCGTGCGCAGGATCGCCTCGCGCCCGAGCGGAGCGATGCGCAATTCCGGCGGCGGTCGACGCAGGAACGAATCGACGAGCAGGAGCTCGTCGAGGTCGAGCTCGCCGGCACGGCGCGCGGCGGCGAGCCCTGCTTCGACCTCGAGAGCCGCGCCCCCGCCGGGCGGCAGAGTCCGTTCCGCCGCGACCCGCCCGCCGGCGACGAAGAAGGCCTTTACGAAGCCGGGATCGCCGGCCGGGACGAGCACGCAGCACGCGAGTCCCCGCACCTGTTCGAGCCGCTTCAGCTCGCGGCAGACCCGCTCGAGCGCGGCGACGCGATCGCGGAGCCTGCCCGCGTCCTCGAATCTTCGCGCCCCCGCCAGCTCCCGCAGGCGCCGCTGCAGCCGGGGGAGGGCCGACGCGGGCCGAGCGAGCTCGTCCGGGGAGAGCACACGCGCCGCGAGCTGCGCCGTGCGGCGAGACCGCAAGGGCCCGACCGGCGAAGGCCGACTGGAGGCCACAACCGAGTCGCCACGTTGCCGCAGCCACACCTGCCGGTCGGGTCGTGAGACGCGGGCGTTGCCCGGTGGCCGCAGCTCTCGGATCAGGCGCAGCTCCTCGAGCGCCGCCTCGAGCTCGGAGCCCGTTACTCGCCATTCGATCCGCTCTGCCGCTGCGAGCGCCGCCTCGACAGCCGGCCGCTGACGGTCGCTGCGGAAGTACGAGCGGAGGCGTGACCGAAGATCACGCGCCCGCCCGACGTAGAGGATCTGGCCTTGGCGGCCGAGGAAGAGGTAAACGCCGGGGTGGCTCGGCGCCCCATGGGCGAGGTGGCGCTTGTCGAGCAGTCGCCGGGTTCTCGTCGCGGCGAGGGCCCCGAGGTCGGCGACAGTGCGCGCACCGCGCTCCTGCGCCAACCCGATCAGCGTGAGCAGCAGTTCGGAGGTCGCCCGAGCGTCCGGCAACGCGCGGTGGCACGGCCGCTCGGCCGTGTCGAGAAACCACGCGAGCTGGGCGAGGCCGAAGCCCGAGACGCGCCCGGCGAGGAGCGTGCGCGCAAGCCGCACCGTGTCGATCACGGCAGACCCGATCCGCGAGCCGGTCAGCCGCTCGGTCTCACGGTCGAGGAAGGCGAGATCGAAGCGCGCGTTGTGGGCGACGAGGACGGCGTCGCCCGCGAACACTAGGAAGCTGCGAACGGCGTCGGCCGGATTTGGGGCGCCGCGCAGCTGCTCGCTCCGCAGACCGGTCAGCGCGCTCACGCCCGCGGCGATCGGAAGCCCTGGGTCGACCAGGGTCTGGAACTCCGCGTCGACCTCGAAGCCCCGGAGGCGCACCGCTCCGATCTCGCAGATTCCGGACTGTCCCGGCCGCAGTCCCGTCGTCTCGAGGTCGACCACCACGTACGTTGCGTCCTCGAGGAGGAGCGTCGCACCGAGCGGTTCCGTGAGCGCGACCGCATCTCCGTTCCAGGTGAGGCGCGCGTCGGTCTCGACGACGTCCGCCAGCAGCGAGCGCGCGAGCGCGACCGGCGCCTGGCGGAGGGCGAAGAGGCGCCGCGCTGCCTCTTCCGCCAACACCGGTCCGCGCTGCTCCTCGACAAGCTCCACGAGCCGATCGGCCGCGTCTAGCCTGAGCTGCATGGCCGAGAGCCTAGGCGAACATACGTTCGCGCGCCAACTCGCGCCGCTTCGCGCGGATCCCGCGGACGATGCCGAGCAGGTGACACAGGCCCTGGCAGGCGAGCCGTTGCGGGTGCTCGAGGAGCGCAATGACTGGGTTCTCGTCGAGACGGATTACGCGTATCCGGGCTGGGTCCGGCGCGCGCACCTCGGTGGCGAGCGTGATCCCGACTGGCTCCGGCCCGTGGCGGACGATCCCGTCGAGCATGCGCGCACGCTCCTGGATGCGCGCTACGAGTGGGGTGGGATGACGTGTGCGGGCATCGATTGCTCCGGGCTCGTGCACATGGCGTTCCGGGCCTGCGGGCGCCTCGTGCCGCGGGACGCCGACCAGCAGGAGGCGGCCGCGGAAAGGCTGTCGGAAGCCGATCTCCGCTCCGGCGACCTCATCACGTATGGCCCTGCGGCGGAAGCAGACCACATCGCCTTCTGGGTCGGCGGAGGGCGCATCCTCCACGCGACCGGGCGGGACGGAGTCGAGCGCGTCATCGAGGAGAAGGAGCCCGCGGAGCTGCGCTGGCGCCGCCGCGCGCTGCTGCGGCTCGGAGCGGTCGCCGTGGGTCTTCTGTCGCTCCTGCTTGCCGCCGGCTGTGGGAGCTCGGGGCACACCACCACGAGCGGCGAGCACCGCAGGACGTCGGCGACGACGACTGCTGCCGCCCCGAAAGCAGGAGCCGCTCCGGCTCACCAGTTCCCCGACTTCCGGATCGCGATGGACGAGGCGACCGACTATCTCGATCCCGGCCTCTCGGACACGACCGAAGGCTGGGGTGTGATGTGGAACGTCTACCTCCCGCTGCTCGGCTACCGCCATGCGAACGGGAGATCGGGGGCAAAGCTCGTGCCGTACCTCGCTACGTCTCTGCCGCAGATCTCACGGGACGAGCGGACGTATCGCCTGACTCTTCGTGAAGGCCTGCGCTACTCGAATGGCCAGCCGGTGAAAGCGAGCGACTTCAAGAAGACGGTCGAGCGGGACTTCCTGCTCGACTCGGCCGGCGCCGGGTTCTTTCGCAACATCGTCGGGGCGAAGGTCTTCGCGAAGCGGCAGAAAGGCCGAATCCGCGGCATCGTCGTCGACGACCCGACACGCACGATCCTGATCCACCTCGTGGCGCCGCAGGCCGACTTCGCGAATGTCCTCGCGTCAGAGTTCGCGGCGCCGGTGCCGGCGAGCTCGCCGCCCGCTGACACCTCGCTCCACCCGCTTCCCTCGACCGGGCCGTACGCGATCACGAGCTACCGGCCGAGGGAGCGGATCGTCGAAGAGCGGAACAGATACTTCGACGCGGCGCTCTTCCACGGAAACGTCCCCGCCGGAAACCCGGACCGCATCACCTGGGACATCGTCCCGACTGCCACCGTCGCACTCCGACGCGTCGTGCAGAAGAAGGACGACTGGATGGGCTATTACCAGATCCCGAGCAAGCGTCTCGTTCAGGTCGCGCAGAAGTACGGCGACCGACTGCGAACGTTCATGCCGCCCAACCTCATGTACTTCTTCATGAACACCCGCGTGCCGCCGTTCTCGAGCGTCAAGGTCAGGCGCGCGGTGAACTACGCGATCTCGCGGCGCTGGCTCAAGCACCTCGCCGGCGGACTTGCGCATACGACCGAGAACATCCTGCCGCTGCCGTACGCCTCGTTTCGGCCGCACAGCCTCTACCGGCACAACCTGCGCAAGGCGATTCGGCTCGTCCGCGAGTCGGGCTACAGAGGGAGGCGTGTGTTCGTCTGGAACCACGACGTCGCAGCGGACAGGCCGTTCACCGCGTATCTCGTGACGGTCCTGAACCGGCTCGGCTTCCACGCGACCGAGAAGGTCGTCACCGCCGGCAGCTACTGGACGACGATCGGCGACGAGAAGACGAGAGCCCAGATCGGCTTCGCCGACTTCGTCCAGGACTATCCGCATCCGCTGGACTGGTTCGGGCTCCTCGACGGGCAGCGGATCACGCCGACGCACAATTCGAACTACGCGAACTTCGACGTCGGCTGGGCGAATCGCGAGATCGAGGCGCTCACCCGGCGGCCCGAGTTGACGCCGGAAGTCGACAGCGGCTGGGCGGCACTCGACCGGAAGGTGATGCGGCTTGCACCATGGGCGCCGTTCCTCAATCAGGAGGAGACGGACTTCTTCAGCCCCCGTGTCGAGCTCGGCTGTTACGTGAACAGCGTGTTGTACGAGTTCGACTACGCGAGCATCTGCGTAAAGAAGTAGTTCGTATTCCGCAAGTTCGGATTGTTAAAGCACGCCATGGGTAGTCGGCCGTAGCAGGGCTACGCGGCCCACAACGCTCGTGCTCCTACCCAGGAGGTGTACAGAAGTGAGAAGTAAGCGAACATCCGTCGCGATCGCGGCGGTCGTCGCGGCGGGGCTCGCACTGGTGGTGAGCGCCTGCGGAGGCGGCGGCAGCAGTGGGTCGAACAACACGACCTCAGCTCCGGCCGGCAAGACATTTCCCACGTTGAAGGTCGTCTGGGGAACCACGGACTACTTCGATCCGGGCCTCTCGTACCGTCTCGCGTCGTGGCAGCTGTTCCAGGACGTCTACCTCGGCCTGGTGGTCAAGGCTCACGTGAGCTGTCAGACCGACAACTGCGCCAAGATCGAGCCGGGCCTGGCGACTACGACCGGCAAGGTCAGCGACGGCGGCAAGGACTTCAAGTTCACGCTGCGCAAGGGGATCAAGTACTCGAACGGCGAGCCGGTGAAGGCGAGTGACTTCAAGGCGACGATCATTCGCGACTTCAAGCTGAACTCGCCGGGTATCGGCTTCTTCTCGAACATCGTCGGTGTCGACGCGTGCGAGGGGAACCCGACGAAGTGCGCGGACATCTCGGGCATCGTCACGGACGACAAGGCCGGGACGGTCGAGATCAAGCTGAAGACGCCGGAGTCCGACTTCCTGTACGTCCTGTCGATTCCGTTCACGGCCGTCGTTCCGGCCTCGACGCCGCAGAAGGACACCGAGAACCCGCCGCCGGCAGCGAACGGCCCGTACTACATCACGAGCTACAACCCGAGCAAGTCGTTCGTCATCAAGCGGAACCCGAACTGGACGAAGAACGAGATCCCGGCCGTCCCGAACGGGAACCCGGACACGATCGACGGGACCATGACGGACGACCAAGCACAGTCGGCGCAGCTCGTCGCGTCGGGGCAGGACATGTACGACGAGAACATCCTCCCCGTCGACCAGCTGCAGCACTACAAGAGCCAGTACGGCGACCAGATCAAGTTCTTCACGACGCCGTCGACGTACTACTTCTTCATGAACCAGCGGCTCGCGCCGTTCGACAACCTGAAGGCGCGACAGGCCGTGAACTACGCGGTCGACCGGCAGCAGCTCGTCAACCTGCGCGGCGGTCTCGGGGTGCCGACGTACAACTTCCTCCCGCCGAGCTACCCGCAGTACAAAAAGATCACCCCGGATCCCTATCCGTACGACCTGCAGAAGGCGAAGCAGCTCGTGCAGCAGTCGGGGACTGCGGGCCAGAAGGTGACCATCTACACGATCTCCGACGTGGCGGTGGACCTGTCCACGGGTGAGTACCTGCAGTCGCAGCTCAACAAGATCGGCTGGAAGGCAAGCCTCAAGCCGATCGCCGGCGCGAACTACTTCACGATCGTCGGCAACCAGTCGACGAAGGCCCAGATCGGCTTCACCGACTGGTTCGAGGACTACCCGTACCCGTCGGACTGGTTCAACATCCTGCTCAACGGCGAGCACATCACCAAGGTTCACAACAACAACTACGGCAACGTCAACGTCAAGTCGGCCAACAAGGAGATCGACCGCCTCGATTCGCTGCCGCCGAGCCAGGCTCTTTCGGCGAGCACGAACTCGGCATGGGCGAAGATCGACAAGCAGTACAGCGACAACGCAGCGACCGTGCCGTATCTGAACGGCATCCTCACGTCGTTCTTCTCGTCGAAGATGGACGTCTCCTGCGACGTGTTCACCGACAGCCAGGACGACCTGGCCCAGTTCTGCATGAAGTAGATGGATCGACTCCGGCGCGGTGGTGCAGCGAGCACTGCCGCGCCGGCGCTTTCGCGCTGAATCACGCATCGAACCCGTGGCGACTACAGGCCAAGAGGAGTTCACACTCGACACCGCCGCCGAGCTGGCGGCGGAGGAGGGCGGCGCCCAGATCCAGGGCAAGAGCCCGTGGGTTCTTGCCGGCCGCCGCCTGCGTCGCAATTACGTAGCGCTCACCTTCCTCGGGGTCTTCTTCCTGATCGTCGTCTGCTGCCTGCTGGCGCCGCTCTACGTGTCGCAGGTCTCGCACGTCGGCCAGAACGACGTCCGCACCGGCGCGACGATCGTCGAGCACGGGAAGAAGGTCAACGTGATCTCGCAGGGCGGGACCAAGATCGTGAACGGGGTTCCGAAGATCGTCTTCGGCGGCGTCCCGATCGGCCCGCAATGGGGAGCGGCCGGCGGCAAGTACATCCTCGGAGCCGACGAGCTCGGGCGCGACATCGCGACGCGGCTTCTCTACGGCGGCCGCAACTCGCTTTTCATCGGGGTCACCGCGTCGGCGATCTGCACGACCCTCGCCGTGATCCTCGCTCTTCTTTCCGGCTACTTCGGCGGGATCGTCGACTGGATCATCTCGCGCTTCTTCGACCTGATCTGGGCCTTCCCGGTCGTCCTGCTCGGAATCGCGCTCGGCACGGCGCTCTCCGTGAACGGCTTCCATCACTTCGGGCTCAACATCTCCGGCTCGAATCTCGCGATCCCGATTGCGGTGATCTCGTTCGTTTTCATCCCGTACATCGGGCGGCCGCTGCGCGGACAGGTGCTGGCGCTGCGCAACCGGGAGTTCGTCGAAGCAGCCACCGCCCAAGGCGCGGGATCGATCCGGATCATGTTCAGCGAGCTGCTGCCGAACATCGCTTCCTCGGTGCTTGTGCTGTTCACGCTGATCGTCGCGAACTGCATCCTGACCGAGGTCGGGCTCTCCTTCCTCGGCGCCGGCGTGCACCTCCCGAACCCGTCGTGGGGGACGATGATCCAAGAGGGCTCGAACAAGCTCTCGACGGCTCCGGGGCTCAGCCTTTTCCCCGGGATCGCGATCGCGCTGACGGTGCTTTCGCTCAATGTCTTCGGCGACGGCCTGCGCGACGCGCTCGACCCGAGGGCCAAGATCAGGATCGAGCACGGATGAGGAGCGTGAGCTAGTTGGGCGCTTATCTCATCCGGCGCATCTTCGGAATGCTCCTCGTGCTGCTCGTCGTCAGCTTCATCGTCTACCTCATCTTCATCGTCATCCCCGGCGGCGACCCCGCTGAGCGGATCGCCGGCAAGGTCGCGACTCCGGGGAACGTCGCTGCGATTCGCCACAAGCTCGGGCTCGACAAGTCGTTCATCGTCCAGTGGTTCGATCTCGTGAAGGCGCTGTTTACGGCGAAGCTGGTCTCCTACTCCAACCAGACGAATGTCGTAAGCCAGATCAGGCAGGGCCTCCCGGCCACGTTCTCCCTCGCGATCGGCGCCGCCATCATCTGGTTCGGGTTCGGAGTGCTCGTGGGCACGATCTCGGCTGTCACCGCGGGCCGGCTCTCCGACCGCGCGATCACCGGGCTGGCCCTGATCGGCATCTCCCTACCGGTCGCGTGGCTGGGGCTGCTCCTTCGCTACTTCCTCGCCGGTGAAGGAGGCGGCGTCTCGTGGTTCCCGGACGGCCAATACGTCCCCTTGACCCAGAACCCGGCCCAGTGGTTCTACCACTTGATCTTGCCCTGGTTCACGCTCGCTGTGCTCTTCATCGGCTTTTACGGGCGTGTCCTGCGCTCGAACATCCTGGACACGATCAACGAGGACTTCGTGCGCACTGCGAAGGCGAAGGGGCTCTCGACCCGCAGGATCCTCGTCAAGCACGTTCTGCGCGCCTCGCTGATCCCGATCGTGACGCTCTTCGGCCTCGACTTCGCGTCCGTCCTCGGCGGCGGCGCGATCATCACCGAGACGGTCTACAACCTGCACGGCGTCGGCTGGTACGCAGCGCAGTCGATTCAGTCGGAGGACCTGCCTCCGCTGATGGGCGTCACGCTCTTCGGCGCGATGTTCATCGTGGTCTTCTCGCTGCTCGTCGACATCTTCTACGCGTACCTCGATCCGAGGATCCGGCTCTCCTGATGGCCGAACGGCTGCTCGAGGTCAATGACCTCAAGGTCCGGTTCGCGACGGAGGACGGGATCGTCCGCGCGGTCGACGGGCTCTCGTTCGCGTTGGAGCGAGGCAAGGTGCTCGGGATCGTGGGCGAGTCGGGCTCGGGCAAGAGCGTGACTGCGATGACGCTCATGGGACTGACGCGCGGCATCAATGCGCGCTTCGAGGGCCAGGTTCTCTACAAGGGAACGGATCTACTCGAGGTCTCCGACCGCGACATGCAGAACTATCGCGGCAACGAGCTCGGGATGATCTTCCAGGATCCGATGACCTCGCTGAACCCGGTCTACCGGATCGGCGCCCAGATCGCCGAGGCGATCCAGGCACACGAGAACGTGGACAAGCGCGGAGCGCGTGCGCGGACGATCGAGCTCCTGCGCCAGGTCGGAATCCCGAACCCGGAGTCACGTGTCGACGACTTCCCGCATCAGTTCTCCGGCGGGATGCGGCAGCGCGCGATGATCGCGATGGCGCTGTCGTGCAACCCGTCGGTTCTCATCGCCGACGAGCCGACGACGGCGCTCGACGTGACGATTCAGGCGCAGATCGTCGAGCTGGTCAGCCGCCTCAAGGACGACTTCAACTCGGCGGTCATCTTCATCACGCACGACCTCGGGGTGATCGCCGACATTGCCGACGAGATCATCGTCATGTACGCCGGCCGCGTCGTCGAGCGCGGGACGAAGCGCGACGTGTTCTACGACCCGCAGATGCCGTACACCTGGGGCCTGCTCGGTTCGATCCCGCGTCTCGACCGGCCGCGTCCCGAGCGTCTGCACACGATCAAGGGCTCGCCACCGTCGCTGATCAACTCGCCCGAGGGCTGCAAGTTCCGGCCGCGCTGCCCGCACGCGTTCGACAGGTGCATGCAGGAGCCGGGGCTCGAGAACCGCGTCGCGACGCCCGGTCATCTCGACCGCTGCTGGCTCGACGTCGACTACAAGCGTAAGCACCGCGACGAGACGATCTCAGGCGATTCGGTGGAGGCTGCGTGACGGTTATCGACCAGGCTCCCGAGTCGGGCGAGACGCCGCTCCTCGAGGCGCGGCACGTCAAGAAGTACTTCCCGATCCGGAAGGGCGTCCTGCAGCGCGAGGTGGGTCGGGTGCACGCCGTCGACGACGTGAGCTTCGCCGTGCGCGAAGGCGAGACGCTCGGGCTCGTGGGCGAGTCGGGCTGCGGTAAGTCCACGTTGGGCCGGACGCTCGTGCGCCTGCTCGAGCCGACGGACGGCGAGATCATCTTCCGGGGAAAGTCGATCGAAAGTCTTGGCACACGCAGTCTGCGACCGCTGCGCCGCGAGATGCAAATGGTCTTCCAGGATCCGTATGCGTCGCTCAACCCGCGCAAACGCGTCGGGACGATCGTCTCCGACCCGATGCGGATTCACAACCTGGGCAGCCGCGACGACCAGAAGCGCCGGGTGGGGGAGATCCTCGAGACGGTCGGGCTTTCGCCCGAGCACTACAACCGTTTTCCGCATGAGTTCTCCGGCGGTCAGCGCCAGCGGATCGGCATTGCGCGCGCGCTCGCGCTGCGGCCCAAGCTGATCATTGCGGACGAGCCCGTGTCGGCCCTCGACGTCTCGATCCAGTCGCAGATGCTGAACCTGCTCGAGGACCTGCAGAACGAGTTCCAGCTGACGTACATCTTCATCGCGCACGACCTCGGCGTCGTCCGGCACGTGAGCGACCGGATCGCGGTGATGTACCTCGGCAAGATCGTCGAGCTCTCGCCGGCGGAGGAGCTCTACACACGGCCGATCATGCCGTACACCGAGGCGCTGCTCTCGGCGGTTCCGATTCCGGATCCGGATCTCGCGGAGAAGCGGGAGCGGATCGTGCTCGAGGGTGACGTGCCGAGCCCGATCAACCCGCCGAGCGGTTGCCGCTTCCATCCGCGCTGCCGGTACGCGACCGACGTGTGCAAGCAGATCGAGCCGCCACTCGTCGATTACGGCAACGGACACCTCGCCGCTTGTCATCATCCGCTCAATGTCGATCAAGCGACCCTGCAGAGGGTCGAGGTCGCGGAGTGGCACTCGCCGGCCGAAGCAGACGAGTCTGCGCTGCCCCAGGACACCTCGGGGCGGTCGAATCCGGCCGTCGCTCCGGCGCACGACACCCATTCGAGGTAGTCCGCGTCGCTAAAGAGGCTTGTTCATGCGGCCGATACTCGGGCCGTGGACGCAGCTGAGCGCAAGGAGATCCTCAGCCGTTATCTGACGCACTCGCGCCGCTTCGAGGAAGTTGCGGCGCGGCGTCGCGGCACCGGCGGTGCGGACGTGATTCCGCTCCAGAGCCCGCTTCGCGAGCTGGAGCAGGAGCCGACCGGGCGTGAGGTCGAGGTGCTGCAGCTCATCTCCGACGGTCTCGTGAACCGCGAGATCGGCGAACGGCTGTTCCTGTCTGAGGAAACGGTGAAATCTCATGTGCGCCACTTGCTCGCGAAGCTTCAGGCGCGCTCGCGTGCGCATGCCGTGGCCGTCGGCTTCCGCCGCGGCATCATCGGCTAGTTTCGTCCACAGCTTCAATCCGGGGTTGTGGACAAGGAAAAACGAAGCGCCGGGTGAAGATCACCCGGCGCCCGTGAATCCGTCTATCCGTCTCCTAGCCCTTATCCGGATCCCCCGCTCGGGGGAAGCTCGGAAGCTGTGGATAACGGACTATGCGACGGCTCTACCAGATCCTTGCGGTCCCTGTACGGGCCCAAATCCGAGCAAAGGTACGCATTGACGACTCCGATCGATCGGGGACTGACGGCAACGGCAGCCTATACCCCTTTTGGGGGATACGCAAGGCTGGTCCAGCTAGTCAAAGGTTTGGGTAGCGCCGATCGCCGAAGTCTCGCCTGGGCCTGCGTCTTGTGGATGGGCTTCGGTGCGTCGCTGAGCGCCCTCTGGTTACACGGTTATCGCCTACCACCCATTTGGGCGGGACTCTTACTGGCCGCGGTCGCAGCGGTCGCGGAACGTCAAGGTGTCGCGACGTCCGAGCAGATGGATCACTCGGTGTCGCTTCTTCCCCTTCTTTTCTCGGCGGTGGTGTTCGGTCCTGTCGGCGGATTCGCTGTGGGCGCCTTTTCGACTGTCTTGGATCTGCGTGAATCGCCCTTTCGATGGAGCGTTTACACGCCGATCCGAGCCCTCACCACAGCGATAGCCGGTCTCGCGGCATGGAAACTCGTACCCGGTCCCACAAACTTCGGCGGATACCTTCTCGCGAGTCTTGCGGGATCGGTCGCTTTTCTCGCTGCGGAAGGGGTCTTTCTCAGCATTACGGCGTGGGTGAGGAAGTACCAGGTCCGCGAACTTCTCAAGGAAGTCAGCTCAGTCGCCCTCCTTACTGTTCCCCTCTACGTCCCCGTAGTGGCGCTGTTCGTCTATGGCTACCACCAGTACTCCCTGCGGCTCGTCCTCATCTTCTTCCTGCCCGCCCTCGCGGCGCAGCGCCTCCTGCTCCTCTATCAGCAGGAAAAGGTCGTGAGCGAAGACCTGGCAGCCGCCAACGAAAGGCTTCGACGGGCAAGCCTGTCCTTCGCAACCGCGCTCGTCGCAACCCTCGACGCCCGTGATCAGTACACGGCGGGTCACTCCGCTGCGGTGGCGATCTACGCAAAGGACATCGCGACACGCATGGGCCTTCCGCACGATCAACAGGAACTGGTCCACCTCTGTGGCCTCGTACACGACATCGGCAAGATCGGACTGACGGCAGGCTTGCTCGAGAAGCCAGGGCCGCTAACACTCGAGGAGCGCCGTCAGATGGAGCAGCATTCCGAGATCGGCGAGCGGATCCTTCGCAACGTCGACGATTACTCGGAGATCGCCGACATCGTGCGCTCCCATCACGAGCGGATCGACGGGATGGGCTATCCGGATGGGATTCACGGCGAGGAGATTCCGCTCTTGGCGCGGATCATCGGCGTCGCCGACGCATACGACGCGATGACGTCGGACCGGCCGTATCGTGAAGCATTGCCGAGCCGGGTGGCCCGTATGCGTCTTGCACAAGCGGTAGGGACGCAGTTCGACACTGCGGTTGTCGCTGCATTCGAAGCGATCCTTGCGACAGCCGACGACAGTTATCGCGCGGGACGGGGTTCCTCGTTCATGCGCGAGCGGTTGCAGTTCGAGCAAGACGCGAACGACGTCGCTCTCGCTCGCTAGACATCATCCCGGAGGGCACGTGCCGCCTCAAGCCGGGAGCGGACACCTAGCTTCTCGTAAATGTGCTTGACGTGCACCTTCGTCGTCGAGACGCTGATGTACAGGAGCCTCGCGATCTCTTCATTCGTGAGCCCATCAGCGACGAGTTCGTGCACTTCAGTTTCGCGCGGACTTAGGCTCGTCTTTGCCTTGGCGGCCCGCGGGATGCGTATACCGAGTGAACCAGCGAGTGAGGCATCTCGCGAGCCTGCAAGCAGTCGCTGAAGCCGGGAACGCCACCGAGGCTGCGCAGCGACGAAAGCTCCAAGATCTGGCGCCGCCCGCACCGCAATCACGAGCGGGTCGCAAACGCCTGTCTCGATCACGGATCCCAGGTAAGCAGCAGCTTCGCTCTCGCGCCCGTCCGCCAATGCGGTGATCGCCTCAGCCAAGAGAGCCAATGTATGAGCCTCCACTCCTCGGCCCGCCCGCCGGGCTTGAGCAGCGTGAGCTTTGGCTCTATCCGAGTCTCCCGCCGCGGCGCTGACCAGGGCTTGCCAGCCGAGGAAGGCACTGCTTCCGGTCCTCAATGCACCCGTCGGCGGCCCGAGAGACAGAGCATCCACTGCCTGATTAAGGTCACCCACGCTCGCGGCGAGACGAGCACGCTGAACCGGAACGTTTCCGTCTAAGAAGCTGTTCGGTCCGTGTTGCATCTGACGCTCGAGCACTGAGAGAGTTCGCGAGGCCGATGTGAACCGTCGCAGGCCAATTAGCGCTCGCGCGCGGTCGACTTGCCCATACAGCAACGGGAACTCGATCCCGCTGCCCTCGGCGAGGCGCGTCATGGTGCCGACGCACTTCAGCGCCTCGTCGTACCGACCGTTCACTGCAAGCGCGTAGCCGTATACGCGTAGGAAGCCCGTGTAGGCGATCGGATCTGCATCCTTCGTGGCCAGCGTGAGCGCGCTTTGTGCGCTTTCGAGCGCATCTAGAAGTCCGCCTTCGATTAGAGCCGCCCCAAGCTCGGCTGCGGCGAGCATCAGCGACTGCTTGAGGCCACTCTGGGCGAAAGCCTTGAAGTCCGCTAGGCGCTCCGTCAGATCTAGTGCTTCCTGATCGTGCGCCCGGAGATGGCGGAGCCAGAGCGCCCCCTCGCGCGATTCGGCAGTCTCCGCGGCTGCCGCCGCAAGTTCCGCATGTTGCCCCGTTCGATCGGGGCTGTCCATGAGATGTGCGGATCTGCCGGCCACAAGGTGCGCACGTGCTATGAGATCTCCGTCTAGCGAGCCCGCTGCTTGAGTGGCGAGAGCTATGGCCCGGTTGAGCTCACCACCACGGAAGAGCGCTTCGCTTTCGGCGTAATCGATCAGACCGCCTTCGGCGCCGGCTGACCGAGTAGTAGCGACCCAGCGCCGCAGGCTGCTTGTTCTGCCGGTCGCTAGCAGTTCGTCCAACGCCGTTCCGAGCGCTTCGGCGGCGAAGACCGGGTCGAGTGAAATCTCTGCGACGCTCAGCGCCTCGTCCCAGCGCTGTGTCTCGAAAAGCTTGCGGCATTGTGAAAGCAGCGCCTCCCTCACTTCCGCATCGGATTCACCGAAGCGTTGAATCAGCAGCTCGCGCAGCAGCGGATGGAGCGAAAGCACCTTGCGGTCAGTCACGGTCAGTAAGCCTCGTGCAACGGCGTCCTCCATCACCTTGCCCGCATCAGGGCCAAGCACAATGCGCGCCACTTCAACTTCGGCGATCGACGCAACCGCGAGCAGCATCAGTGCTGTCTGCGTCTCCTGCCTCGCGGCCGCGAGGAGCTCGCTGGCGAGGAAGTCGTAGAGGGTGTGGGAAAGGAGACGGCTCGACGTGAAGTCGACGTCGCCGCTCATCGCGGCGAGGCCCAGCACGGCTGGCCAGCCATCCGCCGTGCGCATCAGGCGTGCCCGGCCCGCGACTGCGCCGACTGCGGCCAGCACACGCGCTGCCTCGTCATCGGTCATCGCGAGCTCATCGACGCCGATCTCGAGACCTTCGCCGTATACCTCGAGCCGAGGGGTGAACCAATCGGGACGGGTCCTCGTCGTGATCAGGAAACGGATGTCGAGCCCCTCGACGACCATCGAGAGGAGTTCCTCCGCCTCGGCGGTGCCCGCGGCTTCCCACTCGTCGACGACGAGGAGGACGTCCCTGGTAAGCGGTTTGAAGGTCCGCAAGATCGCGGAAGCAAGCGGTTTCGGGCTCGCGTTGAGCGACGCGATCGACGCGACCTCTCCGGGCTCGCGCGGTAGATCCGGGGCGATCGAGGCGAGTAGCTCGTCCAGCTGCACCGCCAACAGCGCGACGTCTCCCGAAGCTCGCGTCGTGCGATACCACGCGACCGGCCCCGCCTGCCGTTTCAACCACTGGCGCGCGAGTGTCGTCTTCCCGTATCCGGCGGGAGCTGCGAGAACCGAGACCCGCGCCCCGACTCCCTCCGCCAGCCGCGCGATCAGCCGCGGACGCTCGATGATGTGGTCGAGCGCGGGCGAGGCCGCAGCTGTGATCGTCTCCACCATTCCCCTGCCGGGTCCACAGACCCGCGATCCGAGGACCCTACTCCTCTCTCAGTCGCTCGTCACGACTGCTGTAAGCGGGGGGCCCGCGCTCGGGGTAGGGCCCGAGCGCGGGTCGCCGTCAGCCCCCGGCGCCGGCCAGAGCCGGCGCAAGCTCGCCTGCGAGGGGGTCCTCGCCGGTGAGCGCCTTGAACGCGGCAGGGATCTGCCGCCGCCTCGGCACGCCGAGCTTCTGGCGAAGGACGTCGCAGTGCGCCTTCGCCGTTCTCGGCGAGATGCCGAGACGCTCTCCGACCTCGTCGTTCGAGCACCCGCGCGCGATCAGCGCAACGATCTGGAGCTGGCGCTCGGTGAGGTCGGGCTTTGCCTCGTCGTTTCCTCTCATGGCCCGGCACGCTATGGCCGGGCTGCCGCGCCAGCTATCGGCCGACGGGGGTATTCGTCGAGGTGGCGTGTGATCCGCCGACGAAGCTCGCCTCGTGCCCGCGCGCGTTCGCCTCGGTGAGCTCGTCCTGCGTCAGTGCACCGATCCGCAGGAGCAGGTCGAACTCGTCGCGAAGGTGCGTCCGCATCATCTCCGGCCCGTCGGTCGCGATCGTGAACTGGACGCCGTTCTCGACGAACGTGCGGAAGACGTCGCGTACCGCGCTCTCGTCGGGTAGGGACTTCGTGAGGAGGTTCGACGTTGGGCAGATCTCGAGGACGACTTCGCGGTCGCGAAGCTCCCGCATCAACTCGGCGTCGCCGACGGCCAGGATCCCGTGCCCGATCCGGTCTGGCCGCAGGAGCTCGAGCGCCTCGCCGATCTCGGCGCGACCCATCTCGCCCCCCTCTTCGCCGACGTGGATCGTCACGCCGAGCCCGGCGGCGCGCGCCTCCTCGACCATCGGTTGCACCTGGGAGTAGTCGAAGCGCGCCTGGCCGGGTCGCGGTCCCGCGATGTCGATTCCCACCACGCCCCGCGGTGCCCAGCGAATCGCCTTTTCCACGATGATCTCGTTCTGGTGAGGCGAGAACGTCCGGTCCATCATCAGGATCAGGCCTGCGCGCACTTGCGGGTACTCGAGGCTCGCGACGTCCAGCCCTCGGATCGCGGCAAGAATGATGTGGTCGAGGTCGCGCTCGCCGCCGCGGTTCCTCTTCATCGGGTTGAAGCGGAGCTCGAGCGTCGTGATCCCCTGTGAGCGGTACGCGCCACCGATCGCACCGTGCACCGAGACCTCGACGGCCGCTGGGCTCGACTGGATCAGCTCGGTCCAGTGGTAGATCGCGTCGAGTGCGTCGAGATCGGGCACACCGCGGGGGTCGGACACGGTCACGAGCCGGTCGAAGTCCCAGAAGTCCTTGACCGGAAGCGCGATGCCCTGCTGGTGGGCGAGCGACCAGAGGATGTCGGAGGAAACCGAGCCGCCGAGGTGGGTGTGCAGCTCGGCGAGGCCTTCCATCGACTGATCTTACTCCCAGCCCACGACCGCCCAGCGACGGCGCGCGAAACGCGGGCCAAGCAGCGTGAGCCGAGCGGCGATGAGGACGTCGAGCGCGGCCCACACCCCGACGACCCCCCAGTCGAAGGAGAGCGCGAGTGCCGCGAGGGTGATGAAGAGACCGCTTGCCGCGAGCATCGACCACATGAGGTAGCGCGTGTCTCCTGCCCCGATGAGGATCCCGTCGAGCGCGAAGACCGCGGCGCCGAGCGGCTGCATTGCCGCGAGGAACGGCCAGAGGAGCGCCGCCTCGTGAAGCACGCGCGGGTCGTCGGTGAACGCCCGCGGCAGCGCGTACGAGAGCGGCGCAAGCACGGCGGCGAAGACGAGGCCGACCACGACCGACCACGCGATCATGCGCACGGCCGCCGCGTGTGCGCCGTCGGCATCGGCGGCACCCAGCATCCGGCCGACGATGACCTGGCCGGCGATCGCAATCGCGTCGAGCAGGAGCGCGAGAAACGTGAAGAGCTGGTACGCGATCTGGTGAGCGCCGATCTCCGCGTCTCCCATGCGCGCGAGCACGGCGGCCGCGACGAGGAACGACGCGTAGAGCGCGGTCGTGCGCACGAAAATCTGTCTCCCGATCCGGAAGAGGGGCCTCATCTCCTGGAGGCTCGGTCGCCGCGACGGGGCATGCGGCCGGAGGAGCTCGACGATGAAGGCCGCACCCATTCCGGCCTGTGCGATTGCCGTCCCGGCGGCCGAACCGGCGATGCCCCAGCCGAAGCCGTACACGAAGAGCACCTCGAGCACGAGGTTGACGACGTTGGCTACGACGACGATCTCGAGCGGTCGGCGGAGGTTCGACACGCCGCGGAGGTAGCCCTGGCCTGCGAGAGCAACAAGGGCCGCCGGCAGTCCGGCCGCCGCGATTCGGAAGTAGATGAGCGCGTAGTGCCCGGAGCGGCCGTGTCCGCCCAGGCCTCTGAGGAGTGGTGCGGCGACGATCTCGCACCCGATCAGCAGCGCGACGCCGATCCCGAGCGACGCCCAGAGCGCCTGCGCGGCCAGTCGAGCCGCTTCGTCTTGACGTCCCGCACCAGAGGCCCGCGCCACGACGGCGGTCGTCCCGTAGGTGAGGAAGTTGAAGATCGTGAACGAGCCGGCGAGACCGTTCCGGCGAGGCCGAGCGCGGCGATCTGCGGCCGGCCGAGGTGGCCGACGATCGCCGTGTCGGCGAGGACGTACAGCGGCTCGGCCGCAAGCGCGCCGAGAGCCGGCAGCGCGAGACGGACGATCTCGCGATCGTGAGGGGACCGAAGACGCACCGGGCCGCCGACGATAATGGCCCGATGCCGTCCACGAACGAATCGCGGCACGAGCCGAATCGGCTGCTGCGCCTACCACTCAGCGGGGTGGCGCGCTTGGCACTCGGGCTCCTCTTTCTCGCAGCAGTCGCTGGCGTGCTCTGGTGGCGGCGCGACAGCCTCGCGGCGATTGGCGACGCATTCCGCGCGGTGCGCTGGGAGTGGGTGGTCGTGGCGATTGCCCTCAATCTCCTTTCCGTCGTCGCTCGGGCACTCGCCTGGACGACCGTCATCCACTCGGCCATGGAGGAGCCGCATCCGGGCGTCCCTCTCGTCTTCTCAGCGTTCTCGGTCGGCCTGTTCGCGAACGCCGTCCTACCGGGCAGGATCGGCGAGCTCGCGCGGGTCGCGGTGCTGACGCGGAAGCTCCCCAGGCGAAAGGGGACGTGGGCGACGCTTGTCGGGACGGTGTTTGCGCACCGCGTCTTCGACATCGTGCCCGTGCTTCTGCTGATCCTCTACGTCGTCCTCACTGCGAGCATCCCCAACTCCTTCGCCAGGGCCAGCCTGCTCGCCCTGATCGGCGTGGGAGTCGGCTTGTTCGTCTTCGCCTTCCTGACGGCCCGGCGGCACACGCTGATTTCGCTCGAAGGCCTCGGCCCGGTTCGCCGGCTGCTGACGATGGGTCGAGCGGGGCTCGGAGTGATGCGCTCGCCCGTCGGTACTGCCGCCGCTGTCTTCTTTCAGATCTGCGGCTGGACGTGTCAGCTCTTTGCCGTCTACACGGCAATGCGCGCCTTCGGCATTCATTCACCGCTGCCCGCGGCGGGCGTCGTTCTGCTGGTGATGAACGTCGTGACGATCTTCCCGTTCTGGCCCGGCAACGTCGGTCTTCTGCAGGTTGCGATCGCGTCTGCGCTCGCCGGGTACGGCGTGGCCTACAGCGTCGGTGTCGCCTACGGGTTCGGGCTCCAGGCCATCGAGGCGTCGGTCGGCATCGGTGTCGGGCTCCTCTTCCTGGCGCGCGAGGGGTTGTCGTTCGCGATGTTGCGCGTGATGCCGTCGGCGAGCCAGGCCGAGATTCCGGCTGAGCGGGTCGGGGAGGACGGGCAGCGCCAGGCCGAGGGCGCGGCCGCGCGCTAGCCGCTGACGGGCCGCGATTGCTCGGCGCGGCGGCCGAGCTCCTCGACCCGCCCTTCCGCGGCGTCGAGCTTCGTCAGGCAGAACGCGTAAAGCTCCTCGCCACGCTCCCACAGCTTGAGCGCCTCATCGAGCGGTGCCTGCCCGTGCTCGAGGCGCTCGACGATCTGCTCGAGCTCGGCCTGCGCTTGCTCGAACGTCGGTTCCTCCTGCTCTGTCACGCTCGCACGTCCTCCACACGCGCGGCGAACCCGCCGTCCGCGACGGTGACGTCCACGCGGGCGCCTGTCGAGACGTCGCCGGTCGATGCGACGAGGCCGCCGGACTCCGTCCGGACGATTGCGTACCCTCGCCGGAGTGTTTGCACAGGTGACAACGCAACGAGCCTTGCGCCGCTCTTCTCGAGCACCGCCCGCTTCCGCTCGACCGCGAGAGCAGGCGCCACACGCAGTCGTTGGCGAGCGCGCTCGAGTCTGAGGTTCTCTCGTTGGACGGCAGCCCGCGGGCCGACTCCGAGGCGCTCCGCGGATCGGGCGAGTCTCTGCCGGTCGCGCTCGAGCGAGCGATTGACGTTACGCGCGAGCGCCTCGCGGGCGCGGTCGAGCTTGCTGCACAACTCAGTCAGCTCCGGCACGACGAGCTTCCCGGCCGTGGTGGGGGTCGAAGCGCGGACGTCGGCGGCGAGGTCGCAGAGCGGTGTGTCCTGCTCATGCCCCACGGCCGAGACGACGGGGACCGGACAGCCGGCCACAGCACGGACGACGCGCTCGTCGCTGAAGGGGAGGAGGTCCTCGAAGCTCCCGCCGCCGCGGGTCAGGATGAGGACGTCAACGTCGGGCTGCTCGCACAGGGCGCTCATGGCCGCGACGATCTCCGCTGCCGCGCGCGGTCCTTGCACGTAGGTCTCCGCAACGACGACCGACGCGGCCGGGAAGCGGGAGCGAATCGTGGTGACGACGTCGCGCTTCGCGGCTGCGTCGTTTCCGGTCACGATGCCGATCCGGCGGGGCAGGAACGGCAGCGGCCGCTTGCGATCCTCCGCGAAGACGCCTTCCGCGGCGAGATTCGCCTTCAGGCGCTCGAGGGCAGCGAGGTGTGCGCCGACGCCGAAGCGCTCGATCGTGAGCGCGCGGAGCTTGAAGTCCGCGCGCTGCTCGTAGAGCTCCGGCCGACCGAACACATGCACGCGCTCGCCGTCCGCGAGGTCGAGCCTGAGCGCGTCGAACTTCCCGCGCCCGATCGTGACGCCGACACACGATCCGTCGGTCGGGTCCTTGAGCGTGAAGAAAACCGTCGCCCAGCGCTCGTGCCGGCGGAGCTCGGTCACCTCGCCTTCGACCCAGACTGTGGGGAGGCGTCCGAGCCACTGGCCGATCCCGCGGTTGAACGCGGCGACGGAGTAGACGGTTCGGTCGTCGTACGGCAGCGCCTCGACCTTGGCCACGGTCGCAGCGTACTGGTGGGACTGCTACAGAAGAATCTCGGTTGCCGTCTCGGGCGTACAGCCCTGTCCGAGCATCTCGCAGGCGACGTGGAGGTCGGCTTCACTCACCGCGAGCCGCTCGGCGAGCGACAGCGGATAGCCGGCCTCGATCAGGATGTGGAGGCGCCAGCTCTCCACTTTCGAGCGCTCGTCGAAGAGTGGTTCGAGGATCTCGGTGGTCGTCTCGCTCATGGCGGCAACAGTTCGTGCTGCTATCGACGAACCCTCCTCGGCATTGTTAGAGCGCGCGCTGTTAAGGCTTCTTAAGGCTTTTCTATGCGCTGCGGGCGCCGGCGGTCGCAGCGAACCGGCGCACGAGCTCCTGCATACGCGCCTCGAGCACGCCGCGTTCGGCGTCCAGATCGGCGCGCAGCTCGTCGATTCGCCGCCGCATCTCGTGCTCGAGCTCGCCGAGCCGGAGGTCGTGCGCCGCGACCAGTTCGTCGTGCCGGCGCTCGAGCTCACCGGCGACGTTCGAGACACGAGACTCGATCCGCTGGGCTCCTGCATCTCCGACGTGCGCCAGCCGCTCCGCGAGCACCGTCTCGGCTTCTCGCGTGAACGTGCTCACCGCGCGGTCCAGCTCGCGGGCGAGGCGCTTCGCCGCGTCCTCTCGTGAGGTCTTGACGAGCTGGGCGAATCGCTGCGCGGCTTCGTCCGCGTGTGACGCGACTGCCCGGTCGACGGCGCGCTCGAGCTGCTCGATCTGGCGGCGCGAGAGGTCTTCGAAGCCGGCGCGAACGCGTTGCGCGGCGTCGGTCTCCTCTCGCTGCGCCTGTTCTGCCAGCTCTCGTTCGCGGCGAACGAGGCGCGTCTCGAGGTCGTGGAGTGCGCGGCGCCGGTCGGCGGCGTGCGCCTCGAGCTCGCTGCGGACGGCCCCGAGGGCGTCGTCGAGCGTTTGGTTGAGCTCGGAGCGGAGCCGCGCCACGCCCGTTCGCTGTTCCTCGCTCTCGGCCGACAGCCGCTCCGCGTCCGCGGTGAGCCGAAGCTCGATCTCCCGCAGCATCTGATGCTGTCGCTGCTCGAGCTCGGCGATCCGCATCTTCGTCGCCTCGGCGGTGCGATCGAGATCCTGCGACCACTCGGCGAGCCGGTGTTCGATCTGCGCCTGAACCTTGTTGAGCTTCTCGCCGAGGGTGGTCGTCGCGTCGTGCTCCCGCTCGGCGACGAGCGTCCGGCGCTCCTCGGCGATCTCGCGCTCCTGTTCTTCGAGCAGCGAGCGCGAGTCGGCGCGTGCGCGCGCAAGCGTGAGCTCGAGCTCGGCCCCGAGCGTGCTCTTCTCGCGTTCGACAGCGGCGAGGAGATCCGCTTTGGCCTCAAGGAGACGGTCGTCCATCGCTCCGACGCGTCGCAGCGCGCGGCGTAGGAGAACCGCGCCTCCGGCAACGAGCGCGCAAGCTGTGAGGCCGCCCGCCGCCACGGCCAGCGGCCGGTCGTGCCGCAGCGCGAACGCCACCCAGATCCCGATCGCTCCGGCTGCCTCGAGAGAGGCGACAGAAGCGAGCAGCGAGATCGGCGCGCGCTGGAGCGCCGCGCCTGCGAGCGCAACGCCGGCGAGCACGACGCCGCCGGCGAAGATGAGATCGACGATCGTCGTCAGCGTCACTGTCTTGAGTGTAGAGCTAGCTCGCGCGGAACAGGAGCAGGGCGCCCGCGACGAGGACGGTGGCCGCCGCGAGGGCCTTCAGCGCCGCCTCGGGGACCGACGCGAGCGCGTCCGCGTCGAGCGGGAGCGTCGTTCCGTCGTCGAGCTCCATCCTCCCCTCGACCGCGATGATGCGGCGGCGGACGAGCCGCACCGGTGTCGAAAGGCGGCGCTGGGCCCAGCTCGAGGCGAACGCGTATCCGGCGGCCGCGAACGCCGCGCTGTGCAGCGTCCGCGCCGACGCGAAGTACGCCGTGAGGGCGGGAAAGGCTCCCCAGGCGGCCGGGAACCAGAGCCCGCCGTGGAACCTGCCGCCGAACAGCTCGAGGTTGTATGCGACGACGAAGAACGCGCCCACGGCCACGAAGACGAGCAGCCAGAGCGTGTGCGAAATCGCGACGGTGATGCCGATCGCCGCAGCGGCCGAGATCGAGACCGCCGCCAGTGTCGCGAGCACCGGCCTTGGGATGCGGGTCTGCAGCGGTCGCCCCTTCATCTCGTCGAGCGCGTGTGCACCCACCCCCATCGCGAGCGCGAACGCGAGCGTCGTCCAGCCGAGCAGCGCCCAGTCCATCCGCGGCGCGAGGGCCGCGCCGACCGCCACGTACGAGAGATGCCAGAGCGTGTAGGGCGGGTGGAGCAGCGTGACGTAGTCGCGCCAGCCTCCCGAACGTAGCGCGTAGAACGCGGGCCGCGGACGAGCCGCCGTCACGCGCGCCGCCCCCAGACGACGAGCCCGCCCCCGAGGCTCATGCGGCGGGCGGTCACGTCCGCGAGGCCCGCCTCGCGCCACGCGTCGAACAGGCGCGGCTCCGGCCACTCCCGCCAGAAGTCGCGGATGCTGGGGCCGAGGAAGCTTCCGACCTCTCGCCAGCACGGTGAGACGACGGCTCCCGCCGCAGGGAGTCCCACTCGGACGTAGAGCTCCCAGAGCGGCCGCCACGCCGCTCGCGGCAGGCCGAACTCGAGCATCGCGATCGTTCCGCCGGGCCGGACGACCCTCGCCAGCTCGCGCAGGGTTGCCGGAACGTCGTCGACGTAGCGGAGGAGATACGTGAAGGTGAGCGCGTCGACCTCTCCGTCGGCGAACGGCAACGCCTCGGCACGCCCGTCGCGGAGCTCGATCCGCTCGCTCAGACCTGCCCGCGCGACCCGATCGCGCCCCGCCTCGAGCATTTCGAGGCTCTGGTCGACTCCGACAACCGTCCGCGCGGACTGGGCGTGGGCGAGCTCGATCGCTACGGCCGCGGTTCCCGTAGCGACGTCGAGCACACGGAGCGCGTCGGGCGGAACGCGCGAGACGAGAAACGATCGCCAGCGCGGATCCTGGCCGAAGGAGAGCAGGCGTGCGTAGCGGTCGTACGTCTGGCCGAGCGGCGCGAACAGCTCACGAGCGTGGCGCGTGCGAGCGGTGGCTTCCACAGCCCTATTCTGGCCGCATGACGGTCGTCGAGGACGTTGCGAGCATCGCGGACGTCGCCGCCGGCTTCGCGGCGCCGGGAGAGGAGGTCGCCGGTGTGCTCGTGGCAGAGACGCTCGGCCGGCGGGTGTACCTGTGCGCGTTCTCGTCAGCGGAGGGTCGCGCCTGGCTCGCCTTGGGCGAGGACGGGAAGCCGCTGACCGATGCGCAGCTCGTGCGAGAGGCAGCTTCACTCGCGGCGCTCTGTGAGGTGGCGGAGGAATCGGCGGGCGGCGGTCACCTGCCCGAGCTCCGGGCTCGGCTGTCCGAGCTGCGCGCGACGGACAACCCGGCCGGAATCGAGGAGGCGGAAGCGGCCGCGGAGTCGCTCGCCGAAACGTTCCAGCCAGAGCCGCGCGTTGCGAGTGGCGCGTACCTCGATGCGATCGGCTCGGCCTCCCGACGCCTCGAGCAAGCGCTCGGCGAAAGCGGCGTTTCTCCCTTCGCTACGGCGATGCAGACCGCAGTCGGCGCGGTCGAGGAGCTTGCCGCTGAGGTGGAGCGCAACCACAAGGTGCCGCTGACCTAGGGGCCGCGGCTACCCTTGCCGCATGGAAGGCGGAGGCTTCGGATTCCCGTTCGGGGGCGACCCCGACGACTTGATGCGCGGACTGCGCGAGTTCGCCGAGCAGCAGGCCGAGTCGGTACAGGAGGCGCAGCGGGAGCAGTTCGCGACGCTCACGCTCAATACCGCGGTCGAGCTGACCGCGGCGGCCCTGCAGCAGGTGCAGCCGCAGGGCGGCGTCGACGAGCAGGCAGTCGCGCTCCGTGATGCGATGCGGGTCCTTTTCCCCGAGGCGGTGGCGCTCGTGAGCGCTGCTCGTCAGGGGTTCATGCGCGAGACCCCCTAGACGCAAGGGCGCGACCCGTCCCGGCATAGAATCGCCGCGCCCGTGTCGCTGCTCGACTCAGCGCTCGTTCGCCTTCTGCCGGCGGTGCCGAAGCCGGTGGTGCAGATGTTCTCCTCGCGGTACATCGCCGGCGCAACGCTCGGCGAAGCCGTCGACTGCGTGCGCGGACTCAACGCGGGCGGGAAGATGGCGACGGTCGACGTCCTGGGTGAGGAGATCACGCGCGAGGAGGAGACCCGCGCGATCGCGCAGGCGTACCGGGACGTCTTCGCCGCGATCCACGACGCCCGGCTTGACTCCAACGTCAGCGTCAAGCTCACCGCGCTCGGGCTCGACCTCTCGTACGACCTCTGCCGCGAGAACCTCCTCGACGTCGTGCGGACGGCGGCAGGCTACGGCAACTTCGTCAGGATCGACATGGAGGACTCGTCCACGACGGACGACACAGTGCGGCTCTACCGCGAGCTTCGTGAGGACGGGCACGACAACCTCGGCGTTGTTCTCCAGGCGCGCCTGCGGCGGACACTCGACGATGTCCAGGCGCTTGCCGACCTGCGGCCGAGCGTTCGCCTCTGCAAAGGCATCTATCTCGAGCCCGCCGCGATCGCGTTCACCGACTACGAGGCGGTGCGCGCGAACTTCCTCCTCTGCCTCGATGCACTGTTCGAGGCCGGCTGCTACGTCGGTGTCGCGACCCACGACGAGTGGCTGGTCGAGGAGTCGCTCGCACGGATCTCGCGGCGTGGGCTCGAGCCACTCGAGTACGAGCTGCAGATGCTGCTCGGGGTGCGAGAGGAGCGGCGCGACGAGCTCGTCGCGGAGGGGCATCGGCTGCGCGTCTATGTGCCATTCGGCGAGCACTGGTACCGCTACTCGCTGCGGCGGCTGCAGGAGAATCCGGCCATGGCGGGGACGATCGCGCGAGCGACGGCGGGACGCATGCTCGGCCTCGGCTCGCGGTGATCTGGGCTCGGGCCGAGGGCTGCCGAGTCACGCTCGCCGACGGGCGCGAGCTCCTCGACCTGACCGGCGGTTTCGGCGTCGCGGCGCTCGGTCACCGCAACCCGCGCATTCTCGAGGCGTGGGTTGAGCAGGAGGTCGTGCATGCGCTTGGCGACCTCGCCGACGCGGAGACGACGGTGCGCCTTCGCGAGGTGCTGCCGCGGCCGGCCAAGCTCGGCGTGACGGGCGAGGACGCGGTCGAGATCGCGCTGAGGACGGCTCTGCTCTCCACCGGGCGTCCGGGCATCGTCGCCTTCGACGGCGCATACCACGGCACCGGGCTCCTCGCCCTCGCAGCGACCGGGTTCGAGCGGTTCCGTGAGCCGTTCTCGGCGTGGCTGCCGGGGCCGGTGCACCGCCGGCCATACGGCGAGGATCCCGGACCGCTGCCGAAGGACACCGGCTGTGTGATCGTCGAGCCGGTGCAGGGAAGGGCCGGCTCGCGGGTCCCGCCGGACGGCTTCCTCGAGACGTTGCGGCGCCGCTGCGACGAGGCGGGCGCGCTCCTCCTCGTCGACTCGATCTACGCGGGGCTCGGCCGTATAGGCGAGATGTGGCCGGGCGAGGACGTCGCGGACGTGCTCTGCGTGGGCAAAGCCCTCGGCGGCGGGCTGCCACTCTCGGCCGCGCTCTTCTACCGGGACGGCCTCGAAGACGTGTGGCGCATCGGGCCCGAGGATGTGTACACACATACGCACGCCGGCAACCCGCTCGCGTGTGCCGCGGCCCTCGTCGTGATCGAGGAGGTACCGGAGCTCATAGAGCAGGTGCGCTCTGCGGGTGAGCGCTTCGAGCAGGCTGGTTGGTGGGGCCGGGGGCTGCTGCGCGCGCGGGAAGGCGACGCGGAGGAAGCGCTCGCGCGCGGTGTTCTCGTCGTCCCTGCGGGCCTCGACGGCTCGCTCATCCAGGCAACGCCGCCGCTTACGATCACCGACGCCGAGCTCGACGAGGCGTTCGAACGCCTGTCCTGAACAGACACGACTGGTGCCAGGCACCGGTCGTGTCCCGAGCGGACGGCGGAGGGGCTGGGCTAAGCCAAATGAGTCGCCAGACAGGCCCCGTCGGAGCACGTCCGGTACCTGGCACCAGACGTGGCCGTTTGGGGCTTGTCTAGTTAGAGCGGCGGGCGTAGAGGAGGAACGTCGCCGGGATGCGGCGGTCGTGGCGGAGGCGCGACGTTCCGCCCGGGTACTCCTCGAGCGCCTTGACGTGCAGGCCGGCGCGCGCGAGCGCGCTCACGACCTGGCCGATCCGCCACAGCCGGTCCGGATCGCCCGGGTCGCGGAAGTAGTCGCTACGCCAACGGAGAAGTCCGTCCACACAATCTGCGACGGGATGGTCGTCGAAGACGAGGAGCTCGCCGGCCGCGCGCAGCGCCGCCGCGATACCCGCCGCCCAGCCGTCGAGGTCACCGAGCCCTTCGAGAACGCCTTCGCCGGAGTAGACGAGATCGAAGCGGCCTCGGCGCAGCTGGCGCGGCAGCGACTGCGGGTCACCGTCCACCCAGAGGATCTTCGGCCACCGTTCACGTGCCGTCTCGAGCGCGGCCGGCTGCGGGTCGACCCCCGTCGCGACCGCCCCGAGCTCGGCAAGCGCCGCCGTCGCCTCGCCCGTTCCGCACAGCAAATGCAGGACGCGCTTGCCCTTCAGGTCGCCGAGCGTGCGCTGAACGAACGCCGGGAGCTCGACCGGCTCGGCGCGGGCACGGTGCGCGTCGTCCCAGGCCCGGAGGTTCTCGTCGGTCGGCTCCATCGCGCGTCCTACGCCCCGAGCGAGTAGCCGCCGTCGACGACGAGCGTCTGGCCGCAAACCATCGCCGCGTCGGGCGAGCAAAGGAACGAGACCACCGAGGCGACGTCCTCGGGCGCGACGAGCCGCCCGGCCGGCGTGCGCTTCACGGTGGCGAGCATCTGCTCCTTGTTCGGGAACCAGTCGAGCGCCTCGGTGTCGACGACGCCCGCCGAGACGCAGTTGACGCGGATCCCGCGCGGCGCGAGGTCGAAGCCGAGATAGCGGACGATCGCCTCGAGCGCCGCCTTCGAGGTGCCGATGAGGACGTAGTTCGGGAGCACGCGCTGCGAGCCGAGGCTCGAGATCGCGACGATGGAACCGCCTTCCTCCATCTCAGGACCGGTTGCGCGGGCGAGGGAGAGGAGGGCGCGCGCGTTCGCGTTGAGCGTCCAGTCCCAGTGCTTGTCCTCCGTTTCGAGCGCGGCGCGGATCACTCCGGTCGCCGCGTTGTGGACGACGACCCGGTACGGCCCCGCGGCCCCCAGCTCGGCGACGACGCGCTCATCCGCGACGTTGCCGCGCACGAGCACAGGCTCGGCTCCCGCCTCCTGCACGAGTGCGGCCGCCTCTTCCGCGGCCTTGTCGTTCCGCATGTAGCCCAGTACCGCCCGTGCGGCTCCGTCGGCCACGAGCCGGAGCGCGATCGCCCGGCCGATCCCCCGCGTCCCTCCCGTCACGAGGACGGAAGCGCCGTTGAGGCTCATCGCAGTCTCGGCAGCGGCTCGTCGGCGGGCGCCGAGCTCGGCAACTCGCTCCAGCCAGGCCGCGAACGCGGCTCGCGTTGGCTGTCGGCCGCCTTCGAGGACGCGTGCCCGAGCCTGTCGAGGAGGTCGATCTTCTCCTCCGCGTACCGCCGCACCGGATGCTCGTCGGGCAGATCGAGCACGAGCTCGCGCACGCGCGCGCGCAGCTGGTAGGCGAAGTGCGGCGTCGCGGGCCCGACGAGCTCGTCAACGTCGGCGAAAGTCGGCTCAGGCATCGCAGCGGAGCCTAACGAAGGTACGTTCGAGGACGTGCGGCGCCCTTCCATTGTCGACGCAATGCTGCTGGGCGCCGTCCTGCTCTGGGCGCTCAACATCACCGTCACGAAGTACATGTTCGAGCACGGCTGGCTTCCCCTCGCCTACGCCACCATCCGCTACTTCGCCGCGATCGCCATCTTCTGGGTCTACACCTGGTGGCGCGAGGGCTCGTTCCGAATCGCCCGCGCCGACCGGAAATACGTCGGGATCGCAGCAGCCGCGATCTTCGTGAACCAGGTCTGCTTCGTCTACAGCCTCGAGTTCGCCAAGGCCTCGACGGTGTCGCTGCTCTTCGGCTCGTGCCCGATGTTCATCGGTCTGTTCTCGATCCTGTTCCGGCAGGCAGACGTGCAGCGGGCGTTCTGGATCGGAGCCGGCGTGACCTTCGTGGGTGTGGCGTTCATCGCGGCCGGAGCCGGGGGTGGGCTCGTCTCAGGCTGGAAGGGCGACTTGCTTGCGATCGCACTCGCCGTCACCTGGGCGGGCTACACCATTGCGATCGCGCCGCTGATGCGCCGCTACTCGCCGTTCCGGATCAGCGCGCTCGTGCTCGCGCTCGGTTGGGCGCCGCTCGCGCTGGTGAGCCTCCCGCAGGTCGCCCGACAGGACTTCCCCTTCTCAGGCACGGTGTGGCTCGGGTTCGCGTACGCCGTGATCGGGCCTCTCTTCCTCACGAACATCCTCTGGTTCACCGCCGTCGACCGGGTTGGGGCAGCGCGCGCGGCGATCTTCAACAACATGCAGCCGTTCTTCGCCGTTTTCTTCGCGCTCCTGATCCTCTCCGAGTCGATCCACGGGCTCGAGATCGCAGGCGGCGCGCTCATCTTCGTCGGGATCGCCTACGAGCGGGTGCGCCGGCGCCCACGGGCCCCCGCAGCCGAGCTTGAAGGCCCGGCATAATCGACCCATGGCCGAAGACTTCATGCCGCTCAATGGCTGGGATCACGTCGAGATCTGGGTCGGCAACGCAAAGCAGTCTGCGTACTTCTACGAGCACGCGATGGGCTTCACCCGCACCGCGTACGCGGGCCCGGAGACGGGCGTACGCGATCGCGCCTCCTACGTGCTCGAGCAGGGAGATGTCCGGTTCGTCGTCACGAGCGCCCTGCGCGAGGAGCACGAGATCACGAAGCACCACGCGAAGCACGGCGACGGAGTCCGCGACATCGCCCTCACCGTGCCCGATGCGACCGAGGCGTACCGTCAGGCGGTGTCCCGTGGCGCGCGCGGCGTGATGGAGCCGCGCCGCGACGAGGACGAGTTCGGGTCGGTCGAGCGCGCGGCGATCTCGACCTACGGCGACACGATCCACACATTCGTCGACCGCGCGGATTACAGCGGCCCGTTCCTGCCCGGCTACGTCTCCGCGTCGGAGAACGGCCATGCCGGCCACGGCGTCGGCCTCCTGAACATCGACCACATCGTCGGCAACGTCGAGCTCGGCCGGATGAACCACTGGGTCGAGTTCTACGAGCGCGTCTTCGGGATGACGAACATCCTCCATTTCGGCGACGACCAGATCCAGACCGAGTACTCCGCGCTGATGTCGAAGGTCATGTCGGACGGATCCGGGAAGGTCAAGTTCCCGATCAACGAGCCGGCCGAGGGCAAGCGCAAGAGCCAGATCGAGGAATACGTCGAGTTCTACGGCGGCGCCGGCGCGCAGCACATCGCGCTCGCGTCGACGGACATCGTCGGCACGGTCGAGGCGATGAAGGAGCGAGGCTTCCTGTTCCTCGACACGCCGGATTCGTACTACGACGAGGCACCGGGCCGAGTCGGCGAGATCGCCGAGGAGTGGCCGATCCTGCAGGAGCACAAGATCCTCGTCGACCGCGACGAGGACGGCTACCTCCTCCAGATCTTCACCAAGACCGCGCAGGACCGGCCGACGGTCTTCTTCGAGGTGATCGAGCGGCACGGAGCGACGACCTTCGGGGAAGGCAACTTCAAGGCGCTGTTCGAGGCGATCGAGCGCGAGCAGGCGCTGCGGGGGAACCTCTAGGCCGTTTCTTGAGCATGTTCGACGATGCGAGGGCGGCGAGCCGGCAGGCTCGCTCGCTGCGCAGCGTCGGCCACCGTCCGTTCCCCCTGCCCGACAGCCGTTGGACGCTTGGGCAGACGTGGGAGCACATCTTCTGGGCGCATTGGCCGGTGCCGCTCAGCGATGTTCGCGCGCGAGTCCCCGACGAGCTCGAGATCGAGGAGCACGACGGCAGCGCCTGGCTCTCGTTCGTCTTCTTCCGCGTCCGCGCGCTGCGGGCTCGCGGCGCGTTGCCGGTGCCGGGCATCTCGTCGTTCCTCCAGCTCAACGTCCGCACCTACGTGCGCGGCCCCGACGGGCTACCGGGCGTCTGGTTCTTCAGCATCGACGCTTCGAGCCGGCTCGCCGCGCTCGGCGTGCGACGGATCTACCGCGTGCCGGCGTTCCACGCGAGGATGACGCTCGAGCGGGTGGGGGAGTGGCAGGACGTCGAGTGCGTACGGGTCGGTGAGTCGGGGCGTGTCTTCTCGGCGCGCTACACGCCGACCGGTGAGGCGCTCCACGCCGAAGACGGCTCGCTCGAGTGGTTCCTGACCGAGCGTTACCGACTCTTCGCCGCGGACGCCTCTGCCGAGATGCACCACGACCGCTGGCTGCTCAGCCCGGCGGAGGCCGAGGTCGAGCTCGCCTCGATCGCTCCGTTCGCTCTTGGCGGGACGCCGCGCTGCCACTGCGCCTTCCGGCAGGACGCGCTCATCTGGCCGCCGGAACCCATCCTCTCCTGAGGCCTACGTACGCTTCCTCGCGTGGAGGCCCAGCGGAAAGCTGCGCTTTGGTCCGTCTTCGCCGCGCTCGCGCTGATCGGGCTCAAGCTCGGCACCGGCCTCGCGACGCACAGCCTCGGCCTCATCTCGGAGGCCGCGCACTCCGGAACCGATCTCATCGCTGCCGGATTGACCTTCTTCGCCGTCGGCGTCGCCGTCCGGCCCGCCGACCCCGGACATCAGTACGGGCACGGCAAAGCCGAGCATCTTGCCGCTCTTGCCGAGGGCGCGATCCTCGTCGTGGCCAGCGCCGTCATCGTCTGGCGCGCGATCTCCCGCCTCGTGAACGGCGGCACGTCGGTGCATGCGACGTGGTACGCGCTCGTGGTCGTCGGCGTGGTTATCGGCATCGACCTCGCGCGGACGACGGCGTCCTGGCGCGTGGCGCGCGCGTATTCGAGCCCCGCGCTCGCATCGAACGCGCTCCACTTCGGCAGCGACCTCGGCGGCTCGGTCGCGGTGCTCGTCGGTCTGCTGTTCGTCCGCGCCGGTCATCCGCGTGCAGATGCCGTCGCAGCGCTTCTCGTCGCCGTGCTCGTCCTGCTCGCCGCCGCGAGGCTCATGCGGCGGAACGTCGACGTCCTGATGGATAGGGCCCCGGCCGCGGCCGAGGAGGCCGCGCGCCGCGCAATCGTCGGCGTGCAGCCGCCCGTGCAGCTGCGACGCCTGCGCATGCGCCAGGCCGCGGGGCGTGTGTTCGCGGACGTCGTGATCGGCGTCGACTACGGGGCGGCCGTCGGACAAGGCCACGCGGCAGCGGACGCGGTCGAGCGCGCGGTGCAGTCGGCGCTGCCCGAGGCCGACGTCGTCGTCCACGTCGAGCCGCGCCGCGCCGCCGACGCCGACGTGCGCGAGCGCGCCCACGCTGCGGCGCTCGACGTCCCGCGCGTGCGCGAGGTGCACAACGTCTCGGTCGTCTCGGTCGACAACGGGACCGAGCTCTCGCTCCACCTCAAGCTCCCCGGCGACCTTCCGCTCGAGGAAGCGCATGCGGTCGCCGAGCAGGTGGAGCGCGCGATCGAGCGTGCCGTCCCCGAGGTCTCGGCGGTGCGGACGCATCTCGAGCCGCTCGGCGAGGAGGCGGCGGGCCATGAGGTCGCCGGCGACGCGGCGACGGTGCGCCGGATCGTGCTCGCCGAACTCGGCATCGAGCCCGCCGAGCTGCGCTTCGTCGACACCGACGAGGGCCTCGTCGCCTACCTCACGCTGCGGCTCGGCTCCGACACCCTCGCCGACGCGCACGCGGACGCGAGCAGGATCGAGGAGCTCATCCGGCGAGAGCGGCCGGATATCGCCGACGTCGTCGTCCACACCGAGCCCCGATGAAGCTGTGCATGTTCTCTCCCAGTGACCCGTTTCTCGAGCGCGGTTGGCCGGGGCGACTCGACGGCGACAGGGTGATCCAGCTCGCGGCGCAGACGCTGCAGTCGTTCTTCACCGGCGGTGGGCAGGCACGTGAGCACGCGGCGTACCCGCTCGCCGACATCGTCTTCCGGGCGCCCGTGCTTCGTCCGCCGTCGATTCGTGTCTTCGACGACACGGGCGACTTCGCGTTCGCGAACCCGGCTGCAATTCGGGCGATCGGGGAGGAGCCGGACGTGCCCGGAGCCGAGCAGCAGGTCGAGCGCGTGGCCGCGATCATCGGCGCCGACGGTGCGATCGGCGGCTTCACGCCGTTCCTCGAGTGGGTCGCGCCGCAGCTGCACGGCGCGAAGCAGCACGACTTCGCGCTCACGCTCGGCCCGGTCGTGACGACGCCGGACGAAGATGTCCCGCCCGGCGTCGACTGGAAGCGGCTCGTCGCGCACGCCGCCGAGAACACGGTGCTCTATCCCGGAGACCTGATCGTTCGATGAAGGTCGCAGTCGTGGGAGCCGGGGTGATGGGCTGCGCGACCGCGTGGGCGCTGTGCGAGCGCGGCGCCGACGTCACGGTGCACGAGCAGTTCGCGCTCGACCACGACCGCGGCTCGAGCCACGGCCGCACGCGCATCTTCCGCATCGCCTACCCGGAGCAGTACTGGATCCGCTTCGCACAGGAGGCCTACGCGGGTTGGCAAGAGCTCGATCGCGATCTGCTCGGCCTGTACGGGCTCGTCGAGCTCGCTCCCGATCCGTCGCTGATCTCGGCGCGCGCACTCGACGAGAGCGGCGTGCCGTACCGGATGCTCGACGATGACGAGGTGCGCGCGCTCGGCGCGACCCTGCCCGACGGCTGGACGGCGCTACACATTGCCGAGGCTGGCGTCGTGTTCGCCGATCGGGCACGCCACGCGTTCCTCGAGGCCGCCCGCGTGGAGGTCGAGACGAACCGGCGGATCGAGTCGCCCGACGAGCTCGACGCGGACGTCGTCGTCGTCACCGCGGGGCCGTGGGTGCGTGACCTCGTGCCGGACCTGCCGGTGACGGTCACCCGCGAGACGCTCGCCTACTTCGCGTACGAGGGTCCGCCGCGGCCGTGCATCGTCGACCTGAGCGCCGAGACGAGAACCCACGCGATGTACTCGCTCCACGACCCGGTGCACGGGCTCAAGGCCGGCGCGCATCACGCGGGCTCAGAGGCCGACCCCGACGGCGAGGCAGAGGCCGATCCCGCGATCGTCGAGCGCATCACATCGTGGGTGCGCGAGCGCTTCCCGGACATCGATCCCAGCCCTGTCGAGGCCGAGACGTGCCTCTACACGAGCACGACCGACCAGCGCTTCGTCCTCGAGCGGCGGGGTCGCGTCGTGATCGGCTCGGCGTGCTCAGGTCACGGCTTCAAGTTCGCGCCCGCGATCGGCCGCAGGCTTGCCGAGCTCGCGCTGACCTAGCCGTTACGCTTTCGCCATGCCCTTCTACCAGCGCCTCGGAGACGTCCCGCGCAAGCGCCACGTCCAGTTCCGGGACAACGGAACGCTTCTCACCGAAGAGGTGATGGGCCTCGAGGGCTTCACCGGGAACGAGTCGATCCTCTACCACCTCCAGTCGCCCTGCCGCGTGATGGAGCTCGGCGGCTTCGAGCCCGTCGAGCGCGAGGAGTGGGTGCCCGAGCAGCACACGCATCTTCACTTCAAGACGTTCGACACCGCGCCCGAGGGAGACGAGGTCACTGGCCGCCGCGTCCTGATGTGGAACAACGACGTCGAGATCTCCCTCTGCCGTCCCTCCGGCTCGATGGACTACTTCTTCCGCAACGGCGAAGGCGACGAGGTGATCTTCGTGCACGAGGGGTCGGGGACGTTGGAGACGATCTTCGGCGACCTGCCGTACTCCGAAGGCGACTACGTCGTCGTCCCGCGCGGCACCACCTATCGCTTCCGGCCCGAGGACCCGCAGAGGTACCTCGTGTTCGAGACGCCTGGTCTGATCGAGATTCCGCGCCGCTACCGGAACCAATACGGGCAGCTGATCGAGGGCGCGCCGTACTACCACCGCGACATCCATCCGCCGACGGAGCTGAAGACGGTACGGGAGCACGGGGAGTACCCGGTCAAGGTGCGTGTTCGCGGCGGGTACCAGACGTACGTCGTCGACTACCACCCGTTCGACGTCGTCGGCTGGGACGGCTACCTCTATCCGTGGACGTTCTCGATCCATGACTTCGAGCCCATCACGGGGCGCATCCATCAGCCGCCGCCGTCGCACCAGACGTTCGCGGGGCAGAACTTCGTGATCTGCTCGTTCTGCCCGCGCAAGCTCGACTTCGACCCGCTCGCGGTGCCGATCCCGTACCACCACTCGAACCTGCAGTCGGAGGAGATGATCTATTACGTCTCCGGCAACTTCGGCTCGCGGAAGGGCGTCGAGATCGGCTCGATCACGCTCCACCCGTCGGGTCTGCCGCACGGTCCGCAGCCGGGGCTCGCCGAAAAGGCGATCGGGCTGCACGAGACGCACGAGCTCGCCGTGATGTGCGACACGTTCCATCCGCTGAGGCTGACGACGTTCGCGCGCGACCTAGACGACGGGACGTACTGGCGCTCGTGGTACGCGAACGCCCAGGACGGCGACGTCGCGACCGAGGACTCCGACGCCTCGGGCGCCGGGCTGACCTCTCACCTCTGAGATGAATGACTTCGCCGGCAACGTCTGGGACGACGTCCCGGAATGGGGCGGCGGCGTGGGAGCTCGGCGGATCGTGCGCGCGGAGGGCGGCAGGCTGAACGCGTCGGTCTGGCAATTCGCGCCAGGAGCGTCGCAGTTCGTCTACCACTTCCACCACGGGAGCGAGGAGATGCTCATCGTCCTCGGCGGGACTCCAACCGTGCGCATGCATGACGGCGATCGCGTCCTTCGCGAGGGCGACGTCGTTCCGTTCCCGCGTGGGCCCGCGGGCGGTCACCAAGTCCGGAACGACGGCGAGGAGACGGCGCGCGTCCTCATCGTCGCGGCGAACACAAACCCGGACGTGGCCGAGTACGACTCGGGCAAGCTGGCCGCGATCGTGGACGGTGACCATCGGTTCTTCCGCCTCGACGATGCGGTAGAGCACGGCGGGCCGGAGTAGCGGCTCCGACTACGGTCCGCGCATGGCGCTCCTCGCCGTGCCAGAGCCGTTCTCCCTCGAGCTTACGACCGCTCGCTTCCGCGCCTTCGGGCTCGACCGGGCGACGGTCTGGGAGGACCGGGCGCTGTATCGCGCCGTCGGTGGGCGCGAGGTTCGGATCGCCGCGGGCGAGGGCGGTGTCGAGGTCGACCCGCTGGACACCGAGACGGAGCCGGTCGCCCGCAGGCTGCTCGGCTTCGACTTCGACCTCGTCGCCTTCTCCGCGTGGGCGGCCACCGAGGAGGAACTGGCGCCGCTCGTCGTCCGCTTCGCTGGCTTCCGACCGTCGCTCTCGCCCGACCCGTTCGAGGCGCTGGTCACCTCGATCACTGCGCAGCAGGTCTCGCTCTACGCGGCGGTCGCGATCCGCAACCGGTTCGTCGAGCGGCTGGGCGAGGCGGTCGGTCGCGTCTGGGCCTTTCCGAGCCGAGAGCGCGTCGCGGCGGTGTCCGAGGAGGAGCTCGTTGTGCTCGGGTTTTCGCGGCGCAAGGCCGAGTACGTCGTCGGGCTCGCGCGCTCCGACCTCGACCTTGCCGGGTTTGCTCTCCTCTCCGACGAAGAGGTGAAGGAGCGGATCGTCACCGTCCGCGGCCTCGGCGAGTGGACGGCCGACTGGTTTCTCGCGCGCCATCTCGGGCGTCCGCGTGCCTGGCCTGCGGGCGACCTCGCCCTGCGCAAGGCGGTGCGCGCGCTCTATGGTGACGTCGATGTCCGCGCGACGGGCGCGCGGTTCGAGCCCTTCCAGAACCTGACTGCGCACTATCTCCTCGCCCAGTACCTGACCGTCTGATCTTTGGAACCTGTGATCCGCGCCGCGACCGCCGACGACCAGAAGCTAGTGCGCGAGCTGTCCGCCGAGTTCGAGCGCGAGGTTCCGGACGAGCTCTGGCGAGACGACGACGCGGACGCCGAGCACGATGTCGTCCTGCTCGCGGACGATGTCGGGATCGCCGCGCTCGACCGGAAGAGCGAGCGCACCTGGCTCCTCGACCTGTTGTACGTGCGCCCGGCTGCGCGGAGCCAGGGCGTCGGAACCGAGCTGCTTCGCGCCGCGGCCGAGCACGTTCAGTCGCACGGCGCAGAGATGCTGGCGCTCGAGGTCCTCGAGTCGAACGTCGCCGCCAAGCGCCTCTACGACCGCCTCGGTTTCCGCACGATCGAACGCGTCCTCGCGCTGCCCGCCGCGGCACTCGTGCAAGCGGGCTCGGAGGGGCCGTCGTTCGGCGCGGTCCACGTCCAGACGGACGACGTCGAGAAGGTCAAGCGGGACGCTGCGAAGTTCCTGCGTCTCGAGCCGGCGGCCGAGGCGGCGAATGGCTGGGTACGGGTGCGCTCGGACGCGACGGACGCGGATCCGGCGAGGCTGAAGGCGCTTGCGAAGGAGCTCTCGTACACGACCGGAGGCGTCGTCCTCTCGCTCGGCGTCGAGCGAGGCGCCGTCGTCCGCTACGACCTCTTCGACCGGGGAGCAGACATCGACGAGTACCTCTCCGTACCCGAGTTCTACGGGGCGCTGCCGCCGGGCGACATCTACGCGCTGGGCGCCAACGCGACGGTGGTCGGGCGGCTAACGGGTGCCGATCCGAAGCGCGTGCGCGAGGTTGCGCGCACCGCGGCCTCCCCCGCCGACTTGCCGCCCGCGCAGGAGCTCTACGAGCAGATCGCGACGATCATGGGGCTGCAGCCGTGAACACGCTCTACGACGCCGCGCGCTGCCCGTACTGCGCGCGTGTCCGGATCGTCCTGGCCGAGAAGGGCGTCGAGCCGGACGTGGTCGAGATCGACCTGTCGGACCGGCCCGCCTGGCTGTACGAGAAGAACGCGACCGGACGCGTCCCCGTGCTCGAGGAGGACGGGCGGCCGCTGCCGGAGTCGGCGGTGATCATGGAGCTCCTCGAGGAGCGGTATCCCGAGCCGCCGCTGTTGCCGCCGGATCCCGCGGACCGCGCTTTCGTCCGGCTCCTCATCTTTCGGGACCACGAGCTGACGGACCCGTACTACGCCTTCCGGCGCGGCGAGGAAGGCGGGCGCGAAGAGCTCCACGCGATGCTCCGCGCGCTCGACATCGTGCTCGGCGAGCGGCCCTACCTCGGCGGCGCGGAGTACGGGCTCGCCGACATCGCGTACGTCCCATGGCTCCTGCGGGCCCGCGACATGCTCGGCGTCGATCTCGACGGTCTCTCGTCCCTCACGGCGTGGCTCGCGCGGCTCGAGGAGCGGCCCGCGATCGCGGCTGAAGCCGGTATCGTCGCCGCGCTGTGAGAACCGTGGTCGATTCCGGGTGGCTCGCCGAGCATCTCGGCGAGGAGGATCTCGTGGTCGGGGACGTACGCGGGCCGAACGCGCACATGCGCGGGCACATCCCGGGCTCGCGGCCGCTCGTACTCGGCTCCCCGCCGCCGGCGGCGGACGAGGAGTCGGCCCGCGCGCTCGCGCGGGAGATCGCGTTACGGCTGCGCCGGCACGGGATCACCGGCCGCGAGCGGCTCGTGTTGACCGACCGCGGAGACGGGGTCGGCGCGATGCCTGCCGCCCAGATGGCCGAGCTCGCGGGCCATCCGCGGGTCGCGATCCTGCTGGGGGGGATTGCCGCCTGGGACGGCGAGCTCGAGGAGGGAGCGGTCGAGCTGGAGCCCGTGCGGGAGGCCGACCTCGAGCCGAACCCGCACGCGCTGCCGACGCGGCAGGAGCTTGCCGACCGGCTCGGGGACGACTCGCTGACCCTTCTCGACGTGAGGACTGCGGACGAGTTCAGCGGCCGGCGCGGCAATCGGTGCGACCCGCGCCAGGGTCACATCCCGGGCGCGCGGAACCTCGAGGTCGGCGAGTTGTTCGAGGCGCCGGGGCGGCCGGCCCCGCCTGAGCGCATCCGTGAGGCCGTCGGTCTACCGGAGGGCGCCGAGATCGTCGCCTATTGCCACTCCGGCTCACGCTCGGCCCTTGCCACGCTCGCGCTCCGCTCGGCCGGCTACGAGGCGCGCAACTACGCCGGCTCCTGGCACGAGTGGAGCCGGCACGACGAGCTTCCGCTCGAGCTCTAGTTACTCGTCCGGAGCTGAAGGAGCGGGCGGCGGCTCGGCAGGCGGCGCGGTGGACTGGTTCGCCGGAGCCCACGGCATCTTCTCGCCGGACGAACGCATAGCCATGACCGCGGCAGCGACCTCTGCGATGCCGGCGATGAGCGCGATGTAGAGGCCGTATCTCGCCCCCGCGTCGTAGCTGAGCGTGGAGACGTGATATCGCGGCAAGCTCGTCCAGCGGATGATCACGAGCAGCAGGCCGAGCGCGGCGATGCCGGCAACGAGCACCGTCGGGCCTATCTGGAACGACGGCAACGTCGCGCCCGAGCGGCGGAGAACCAGGAGCACGCCGGCAACGGTGAGGAGCAAGCCGCCGGCCCACCCCGTGAACCCGGCCGACCAGCCGCTGACGGATGCGCTGAACGGCCCCACGCTGACGCCGTACCAGGGCAGGAAGAGTGCGATGAACGCGACCGCCGCTCCGCCGACGACCACGCGATCCAGAGTGCTCAGCTGCTTCCAGTCGAACCGCATCTCGCCCACCTCCAGGACTCCGCCTCGTCCCCCCGAACGCGCCAATCGTGAACCGCCCGTCGGACGGACTCGCGGCTCAGGCAAGCGCGATCAGCGCCACGCCTCCGACGACCACTGCCGCGCCGGCGAGGCGTCTCAATCCGACCCGTTCCCGCAGGAACAACGCGGCGAGCAGCGTCGCGAGAACGATGCTCGTCTCGCGCACCGCGGCCACCTCGGGAGCCGGCGCGAGCCGGAGTGCGGCGAGCACGAGCGCGTACGCACTGAACGCCGCCACCGCGGCGGCCACTGTTGACGCGGTCAGCTGTGCGCGGAGCGCGTGAGCTCCTCGCCGAATTGCGACCGCCGGCACCGCAACGAGCCCGACGGGGGCGAGCACGAGCTCGAGATAGGGGAGTGCAGCGGCGTGATGAAGCCCTTCCTTGTCGACGAGCGTGTAGCCCGCGATCGCGCAGCCGATGGCGAGCGCGACGAGCACGCCTTCGCCGCCGCGCGTGAAGCCGCGCACGAGGAGGACGCCGACGGCGACGAGACAGACGCCGACGGCTGCCACCGCCGAGACATGGCGGCCGAGCACGACGGCCGTCCCGAGCAGGACAAGCAGCGGAGCCGACCCACGAGCGACCGGATATACGACGGACAGCTCGCGTCGGCGGTAGGCGGCAACGAGCAGCGCGAAGTACAGGCCCTCGAGAGCAGCCGAGGCCGCCACGTATGGAGCGACCGCCCACGAGACCGACCAGGTCACTGCGGCGACCGGCGCAAAGAGGAGGAGGGAGACGCCGAGGACGACCGCAAAGCCGGCTTCGACGTCGTCCGAGCCGCGCAGGAACACGTTCCAGCTCGCGTGGAGGACGGCCGCGGCGAGCGTCAGGGCGAACGCGTCAGCGGGCATTCGGCACGAGACGCTCCGCCGCGACGAGGAACGAGCGACACAAGCGCCGCCCCAGCTCGTTCCACCTGCCGATCCGCTCACGGGTCTCGCGTCGCAGCTGCTCGCGATCCGGCGGCGGATCGCTCTCGTCGGCGATCCAGCGCCCGAGCTGCGGCTCGGTCACCTCCGGGTGGAACTGGACGCCCCAGCGCGCCTCACCGAGCCGAAACGCCTGCAGCGATGCCGCGTTCTCGGCGAGCGCGACCGCGCCACCCGGCAGCTCGTGTCCGTAGTGGTGCCACTGCAGCGCCTCGAATCGCGGCGGCAGGGCCGAGAGGACGGGATCCGCCAGCCCAGCCTCCGTCAACGCGACCTCGCTCCAGCCGACTTCCGGCGCGGCGAGCCGGCCGACCGGGGCTCCAGCCGCCTTGGCCAACAACTCCGACCCGAGGCAGATACCGAGCGCCGGAACCTGCCGTCCGAACAGCGCGCGCAGCCAGTCGAGCTCGTCCAGCAACCACGGATGGACGTCGTCCTGGTCCGGGTGCATCGATCCGCCGAGGACGAGCACGGCGTCGTACGCCTCGAGTGGCTGCGCGGGCGGCGACGCCCAGCCGAAGCTCCACTCGTCGAGCCGATGCCCAGCCTCCGCAACGAGCGGCGCAAAGAGCTCGGTACGGGCATCCTCGCCGTGGACGAGCGAGAGGATCTGCATCAGGCTCCGCCGCTCGCCGAGATCCGGTTCACGTCGAGGAGCCGGCGCAGCTGCCGCGCGTTCGTCGCCGCCTGGGCGACGCGACCGAGCGGGTTCTCGGGATCCTCCGACGAGGCGTTGTTGTTGAAGAAGGCGTACGCCTGCTCGGTCTGCCCCGCGAGCTCCCGCAGGGGCCCCATCCACTCGCCGAGCTCCTCGTCCGAGTAGAGGTAGTCGAAACGCTCGGCGGCCGAGCCGCCGCGCTTGTTCCAGGTCGCGAGATTGCGGCCGTGGAAGCGGACGTATGCGGTGGGGGACGTCGTGGCGACGACGGTCGGCACGAGGTTCTTCGCCGTGTCCGAGCGCGGCGCGTCGACGACGACGTACCCGGCGCCGATCCGCTCGAGGAAGGCGAGGCTCGCGGCCCGGTTCTCGTCGTCGAGCCACGAGCGGTGGCGAAACTCGACGAGCATCTCGTCTCCCCCGAGCTGCTCGCGCGCCCACTCGAGGTAGTCGAGCGAGTAGTCCTTGTAGACGACGTACGGCGGCATCTGGAACAGGATTCCGCCGAGCTTGCCGGCCGCGCGCAGCGGCTCGAGCGCTTCGAGGAAGCGACGGAAGACCTCGCCGCGGAGCTCGCGCGGTGGCCGGTCGACCCGGCCGCGCTCGTCGACGGGCATCTCGCCACGCAGGTCTTCCGGGATGACCTCCGCCTTGACCGGATGCCGCGTCATGAGGCCGAACGCCTTGATGTGCATCGTGAAGCCGTCCGGCGTCCGCTCGGCCCAGCCCTGCACCATCGACTCGCTCGGCAGGCGGTAGAAGGTCGAGTCGACCTCGACCGTATCGAAGTGCTCGGCGTACCAGGCGAGCCGCTCCTTGGCGGGCAGCCTCGGCGGATAGAACCACTTGGAGAGGGCCTCGTCGGCCCATGAGCAGGTGCCGATCCGGATGGTCGCGGCCATGCCGCGGACGCTACTTCGAGACGGTGTGCTTGAGGAGGGAGAGGTTGAGCGTGATGCGGCGGATCGTGATCGTTGGAGCAGCATTCGGCGGCGGCCCGCCGCAGACCGCACCGAACACGCCGGCGGACTGGGTGCCGACCGTGACCACGAGCCGCTTGCCGCGCGGGATCAAGACGGCCTGGTTGCTGAGCGGGATTCGGAGAACACCCGCACGCTTCTTCACGCGGGCGGCGCCGACGGTCACCGGCGTCGAGCTCCCCTTGATCGTCAAGGTTGCGATGAGCCCAACCCACGAATGCTGACCCGAATAGCGGACCGTGACGTACCCATCTCCGAACGTCTCGAGCGGGCCCCCGGGCAGGCGCACCGAGCGCACAATCGTGCCGCAGCTCACCTTCTTCGTCCCCGGCAGGTTGACTGTCATGCGCCGGGTAGAAGGGGGGCTCTTGAAGATGGTGACCGTCCCGTCCCACGGGTCGCTGGCGAGCTGGACGCCTCCGCCGACGGCTTCGAATCCGGCGAGGTAGTGCTCGAACCAGGCGACGGCCTCGCCGAGATACGTCGGCAGCTCCGCTGTCGGGTTCGTCGCCGGCGGATGGCCGAGGTCGCCGAGGTAGAGGCGCTTCGGGCCCGCGAGCAGCTTGTAGGCGGCAAGCGCCTGGTCCATGTCGAAGAGGAAGTCGTGCCGGCCCTGGAGCAGCAGCGTCGGCACGGTGAGCGAGTGAAGCTTGGAGCGCACCGAGCGCGAAGCCTCAGCGCTCTTGACCGCAGCGGTCACGTTGCCGGCGAGCAGGTCCGTCCTCGCCTGTGTGAGCGAGGCGTCCCACTGCGAGAAAGGCACCGCTGACGCGAGCTGGGCGAGCTCGCCGCCCTTCGGCACGCCGTTCGGGTTGAGCGCCGCTCCGAGATCCGTCCAGGCGATGGCGGGGACGATCGCCTTGAACGGGACCCCCGCGGCAGTCGCGTTCCACACCGCGCCGCCGCCGAGTGAGAGGCCGAAGGCGCCGATCTGCGCGTCGGAGACGTCGCTCCGCGCCGCGAGCCAGTCGAAGAGATCGTGCGCGTCCTGTACCTCCTTCGGGCCATCGAGCCCGAACGTGCCGCCCGAGCCGCCGGTTCCGCGGGCGTCACAGGCGAGCGAAGCGAAACCGACGGGGGCGAGGGCCGCGCTCGCGATCGTCTCCATCACGGCGTGGCTTTGACCGAGCCCGTGGAAGAGGAGCAGTCCGGGCCAGCCGCCGGGTGGCGGGCTGCCGCTCGGGAGGATGAGTCCGCAGGCGAGTGTCGTCCCGTCGGAGACCTTGATCGTCAGCTCTTGCGTGGCGGCGCGGGCGGCGGACGCGGATCCGCCGCAGACGAACACGGCGAACGCAACGGCGAGGAGGACGCGAGCCCGACCCACAGGCGCACGCTACCGCCCCCTTTACGATGCTCGCCATGGATCCGCGTCCCGTCGGCGTCTTCGACTCCGGAGTCGGTGGTCTCACCGTCCTGCACGAGTGCCTCGTGACCATGCCGAACGAGGACTTCGTCTACCTCGGCGACCACGCGCGCCTGCCGTACGGCCCGCGTCCGCTCGAGGAGATCCGGCGCTTCGCGCGCGAGATCGGCGCCTATCTCGAGCAGCAGGACGTGAAGCTCATCCTCGTCGCGTGCAACGCCGCGACCTCGGCTGCGCTGCCGCGGCTCCAGGAGGAGCTGACGGTTCCGGTGGTCGGCGTGCTCACGCCGGAGGCGCACGCAGCCGTGCAGGCGACGCGGAACCGGCGCGTCGGACTGCTCGCCACCGCGGCAACGGTGGACGCGGGTCGCTACGACGAGCTCGTGCACGCGCTCGACGCCGGCATCTCGTTCCATCCGCTCGCCTGCCCGCGGCTCGTGCCACTGATCGAGGGCGACGATCCGTATGGCGACGAGACGGAGCGCGCCGTGCGCGAGTACGCGGCGCCCCTGCAGGCGGAACGGGTCGACACCGTGATCCTCGGCTGCACGCACTACCCGCTGATCCGCAAGATCTTCGAGCGCGTGTTCGGCCGCGACGTGACGCTCGTCTTCTCGGCGGAGGAAACGGCCAGCGAGGTCGCCGAGACGCTCGCGCGCAAGGGCGTTGAGAACGAGCGCGGTCGCGAGGGCGCCTACCGCTTCCTGACAACGGGCGACCCCGCTGCCTTCCGGGAGCTCGGGCGCCGCTTCCTCCAGCTGCCGGTGCGCGACGTCGAGCACGTCACTGTGGCAACGCTCGAGGAGGCGGCAGCGTGAACAGAGAAGACGGCCGGAAGCCCGACCAGCTGCGCTCGATCATCTTCGAGCCGGACTACCTCGAGAACCCACACGGCTCCGTCGTCATCACGCAGGGACGGACGAAAGTGCTCTGCACGGCGATGGTCGACGAGGACATTCCGCGCTGGCTGCGGGGCCAGGGAAAGGGCTGGATCACCGCCGAGTACTCGCTTCTGCCGGCGTCGACGGGCGAGCGCGTTCAGCGCGAGGCCGCCCGCGGGAAGCAGCAGGGACGGACGGTCGAGATCCAGCGGCTGATCGGGCGCGCGGTTCGCGCGGTGGTGGACTTCGACGCGCTCGGCGAGCGGACGTTGTGGCTCGACTGCGACGTCCTCCAAGCCGACGGCGGCACGCGCTGCGCGGCGATCTGTGGCGCGTACGTCGCGGCGATGCGCGCTCTCGAGCGGTTCGGGCTCTCGCGCGCGTTCCGCGACTCGGTCGCCGCCGTCTCTGTCGGCGTGGTCGGCGGCGTCCCGCTGCTCGACCTCGACTACTCCGAGGACTCGAGCGCGGACACCGACATGAACGTTGTGATGACCGGCGACGGGCGGCTCGTCGAGGTGCAGGCGACTGCCGAGCGCGACCCGTTCGCGCGGGAGACGCTCGACGAGCTGCTCGAGCTGGCGGCCGCGGGCATCGGCGAGATCGCGAAGCTTCAGGCGGAGGCCGTCGCGCGTGAGCTCCCCTAGCCTGCTCGCGGCCGTCCATACGATCGGCTGGCCCGAGGTGCTGCTGCGCATCTTCGTCGCGGCGGCGCTCGGCGGTGCGATCGGTCTCGAGCGCGAGCTGCGCGAGCGCCAGGCCGGGTTGCGCACGCACCTCGTCGTCTCGGTCGGCTCGGCGCTGTTCACGCTCGTCTCCGCCTACGGGTTCCACAGCTTCGACGGCAAGGTCGACCCGACCCGGATCGCGGCGCAGATCGTGAGCGGGATCGGCTTCCTCGGCGCGGGCGCGATCATCCGGCAGGGCCTCTCGGTACGCGGCCTCACAACAGCCGCCTCGCTCTGGCTCGTCGCCGCGATCGGGATGGCGTCGGGAGCCGGGTACTGGGACGGCGCGCTCATCGCCACCCTCGGCGCGCTGCTCACCCTCGGGCCGCTGCGGGTCTTTGCGTTCCGGATCCTGAGCCGCTACCGCCCCCAGCACGACAGGCTGCTCGTGGAGATTCCTGCCGGAGGCAGTCCCGTGCCGATCATCGAGGCGATCGAGCGGCGAGGAGGCAAGGTCGTCTCGCTCGACATCGCTCAGGAGGGAGACCGGCGTTCGGTCGGCATCGATGTCGAGCTCGCGGCCGGCTCGGCCCCTGCGGTCGTGGCGGAGGTCGCCGAGATCGACGGCGTGCTCGAGGTGCGGTGGACCGACTGAACGCCGTCCTCTGCTCCCGCAACCCTCACAAGGCGCGGGAGCTCGAGGCGTTGCTGCCCGGCTGGACGATCGAGACGCTGGATCGCGACGACTACCCGCCGGAGACCGGCGCGACGTACTACGAAAACGCGGCGTCGAAGGCGCGATTCGGTCGCGAGCACTCCGGCGGCTGGGTGCTTGCGGAGGACTCCGGGCTCGAGGTGGAAGCGCTCGGCGGGAGGCCCGGGGTGCTCTCGGCGCGTTACGCGGAGGCTGCGAGCGCCGGCGGTCAAGCCGCCGGCGCGCGGCCTGAAGTTCCGGCCGCCTTCGGCGGCCGCGGCGAGGGTGCGCCGGCGGTCGCGAAGCTCCTCGGCGAGCTCGAAGGGAGCGAGGACCGCCGGGCGCGCTACGTCTCGGAGCTCGTCCTCCTCTCGCCCGACGGCCGCGAGCTGCGTGGCACCGGCACGCTGGAAGGCCTGATCGCGGACGAGCCGAGCGGCGACGAGGGCTTCGGTTACGACCCGGTCTTCATTCCCGCTGGCGAGGAGCGGACGGTGGCGGAGCTGGGAAACGACTGGAAGGCAAAGCGCTCTCATCGGGCTCGTGCTGCTCGCGCTCTCGTGCGAGCTCTCGGTGGCGCTCGCGCCACCACCAGTTGATCTCGCCGCCGAAGACGATCACGTTCGCCATCACGTAGAGCCAGAGCAGCAGGATCGCCGGGCCGCCGAGGGTCCGCAGCGTCACGTTGACGTCCGCGAGGCGGACGAAGATCGGCAGCCCCTGGAACGACGCCTCGAGCACGACCGCACCGGCGATCGCGCCCGGCAGCGCTTCCCGCCATTCGACGCGTGTGTTCGGCAGCCAGCGGTAGATCGCGAGCAGGAATGCGAAGACGCCGGCGAGCGACGCGCCGATCGAGACGATGTAGGCGAGGACGGGGCTGTCGGCGAACGCCCCGAGGTTGTGCTTCAGGACGCTCACGCCGAGCCCGCCGACGACCAGGCTGGCGAACAGCGTCACGAGCACGCTCGTCGCGAGCGCGGCGGCCAGCAGCTTCCCGTGCAGAAAGCGCCGGTTCGGGAGGCCGTAGACGATGTTGAGTGCCGACTCCAGCGCGCTGAAGAACGAGAGCGACGACCAGATGAGCCCGATGCCTCCGATGATCCCGAGCGCCGCGGCGTTGTCCTGCACGCGCCGCACGAGCTTGATGATGCTGTTGAGCGACGTCCCCGGAAAGGCGTGCTTCAGCTCCTTGATGAAGAAGTCCGACGCCTCGGCGCGATGGGCGAGGCCGAGGAGCGAGAGCGCAAGAAAGACGAGCGGCACGAACGAGAGAAGCGCGAAGTACGCGACCATCGCTGCGAGGTGCGTGCCGCGGTCGGCGAAGAACTTGTGCGCGAGCTGGCGTCGTCGAATGGTCACGGACGCGAAGTCTGCACCTTGATACCGTCGGAGTCGTGGATGCGGGGCGAGCGCTCGCGGATCTCGTCGAGATCTCACCTCAGATCGAGGCGGCGGCCGTCGTGGCGGCAGACGGCGCTCTCGCCGGCTCGGTGGGCGTCCCCGAAGGGCACGCGGATGCGCTCGCGCGCGCTGCACGGGAGCTGCTCGACTGCGCCGCCGCGCTCCGCAGTGACGGGGTCCGCGTGACCCAGATCCATGCCGCGCTCGGCGACGGCGAGGTGTTCGCGGTTACCGGCTCAGGTAGCCGGACGGTCGTCGCTGTGGCGAGCGAGCGAGCGGCGCCGGGTCTCGTCTTCTACGACCTGAAGCGATGCCTCGCCGCGGTCGAAGGGGAGGACGGCAGTGGGACGTAGGTTGCTGCGTATCGCCGGCTTCGCCAGCGGAGCATTTGCGGGCACGGTCGCCTACCGGCGCTGGTTCGGCGCGGGACGCGACCGAGTGGACGTCTACTTCGACGACGGGTCGTTCGTCACGTTCGTGGGCCGATCGCCCGGGGCGGCGAAGCTCGTTCCGCTCGGGCATCGTGTCGTCGCCGCTGTGCGGTCGGAATGAGCGACGCGGCGCTCGGCAAGGCGCTCGTCTCGGCCGCCTACCTCGAAGGCGACTTCGTCCTGCGCTCGGGGAAGCGGTCGCGCTACTACCTTGACAAGTACCGCTTCGAGACGCGGCCCGACCTCCTCTCGGCGCTCGGCGAGCGAATCGCCGCCGCCGTGCGGGAGCACGAGCCCGAGGCCGCGCGGCTCGCAGCGCCGGTGCTCGGCGGCGTCGTCCTCGCGGCGTCCGCGTCGCTCGCTTCCGGCCTCCCGTTCCTGATGATCCGCGACGCGGCGAAGGAGTACGGCACGGCGAACCGCATCGAAGGCCCCTTCGAGCCGGGCGAGACGGTGTGCCTCGTCGAGGACGTCGTGACCTCGGGCGGGGCGCTTCTCGAGGCGATCGAGGCCGTCCGCGGGGCCGGTCTCGTCGTCCGCACAGCCGTCTGCGTGGTCGATCGCGAGGAGGGCGGGGCGGACGCTCTCGCGCGTCACGCTGTTCGGCTCCGTCCGCTCTTCCGGGTAAAAGACTTGCTGCAGGGGGAGAAAACCCCCGCAAAACCGCATGGTTGAGCCGCAAACACGGAGTTGGTAGGGTCGTTCAGGCCCAGAAAGCGATCTAAGGACTGGAGGAGAGAGTGACGAAGCAGGAGTTCGTATCTGAGGTGGCCCGCCGCGCGCAGCTGTCGAACCGCGACGCGGGCAAGGCTGTCGACGCGTTTCTCGAAGCCATCACGGACACGCTGAAGGGCAGAGGCGAGGTCACGTTCACAGGATTCGGGAAGTTCTCGACTGCGGATCGTGCGGCCCGGACGGGGGTCAATCCGCGGAACCCGACCGAGAAGGTGCACATCCCCGCAGCCACCGTCCCGAAGTTTTCTGCCGGCAGCGGTCTCAAGTCGGCCGTCAAGAGCGGGGGATCGTCCTACTAGCGACAACCCAAGTCTCCTCCGAGGATCGAGAGGCCGCCTCCGGGCGGCCTCTTCGTCTTCGGCGGTGCCTATTCTGAGAGGCGTGAGCCCGAGTCATTTCGCGGATCGGCTCGCCGCCGCGGTGGAGCGCAAGGGGGCTTCGCTGTGCGTCGGCATCGACCCCGATCCCGCGCTCATGCCGGCCGGTGTCGGAGTCGTCGACTTCTGCCGCGGGATCGTCGACGCGGTGGCCGAAGTCGCGGTCGCGGTCAAGCCGCAGGCCGCATTCTTCGAGGCGCAGGGCGCGACCGGGTGGGCGGCACTCGTCGAGGTCTGCGGGTACGCCCGCGAGGCCGGGCTGCTCGTGATCGCCGACGCCAAGCGAGGTGACGTTCCGTCGACGGCCCGCGCCTACGCGGCCGCGTTCGCCCCTCTCGCCGACGCGGTCACCGTGAACCCGTACCTGGGCTACGACTCGCTCGAGCCCTTTTTCACGCACGGCGGGCTCGGCGTGCTCCCAATCGTGAAGACCTCGAATCGAGGCAGCGAAGACCTCCAGGATCTTCCGCTCGCCGACGGGCGGCCGTTCTGGCAGCACGTCGCGAGGCTCATCGACCGCTGGGGAGCGGACTACGTCGGCGCGAGCGGGCTCTCCTCGGTCGGGGCGGTGGTCGGTGCCACGCATCCGGACGTGCTCGAGACCGCGCGGAGCCTGATGCCGCGTGCCGTTCTGCTCCTGCCCGGCGTGGGAGCGCAAGGCGGCCGCCCCGAGCAGCTCGGCGCCGCTTTTGCGGCCGGCCCTGCAAGCGCGCTCGTCTCCGCGTCCCGCTCCGTCATCTACGCAGACCGAGGTGCACGCTGGCAGGACGCCGCAGCGGCCGAGGCCGCGCGCCTCGCCGACGAGCTGCGCTCCGTCGCCGTTCCGGGCTGAGCCGTGAACCGGAAGAACGCCGCGCGCGTCGCCGCCCCGGTCGCCTTTCTCGCGGCCGTCACGATCGGCGCAGTCGTCGTCCGCGCCGGGTTCGAGCACGGCAAGCATCACGCCAACACGCCGACCACGACCGTGACCACGAAGACGACGCGGAAGCATTCCCACAAGCGACGGCAACTCCGGACGTACACGGTCCAGTCCGGCGACACGTTCGCGTCGATCGCGGCGAAGGAAGGAACGACGGTCGCGAGGCTCGAGCACCTCAACCCCGGCGTCGACCCGACCACGCTTCGCGTCGGCGAGAAGATCCGCGTCGAGTAACCTTCCGCCCCGGCGTGGTGCAGCGGCAGTGATCGTCACGGTAACCCTCAACGCCGCGGTCGACCGGACTCTGACCGTGCCGAACTTCCAGTTCGGCCACCGGCACCGCGCGAGCAACAGCCTCACCAGCGCGGGAGGCAAGGGAATCAACGTCGCCCGGGCGCTGAAACGACTGGAGACCCCGGTCGTCGCAACCGGCCTGGCCGGCGGCCGCACCGGCGAGCGCATCGTCGAAGATCTCGGCCTCGAGGGGATTCTCAGCGACTTCGTCCGCATCTCCGACGAGTCCCGCACCTCGATCGCGGTCGTCGACCCGACCGCTGGGGCGCTCACCGAGGTCTACGAATGGGGCCCCGCGGTGCGGCCCGAGGAGCTGCAGATGCTGTCGGACAAGCTCCACTACCTCTCGCGGGTGGCGAGCTATGTCGTCTTCTGCGGGTCGCTTCCTCGCGACGTCGAGAACGATTTCTACGCCCAGGCGATCCACGATCTCAACCGGCGTGGAATCCGCTGCGTCCTCGACTGCGAGGGCGAGCCGCTGCGGCTGGGCGTCGAGGCCGAGCCCTACCTCGTGTCGCCGAACCAGCAGGAGGCCGAGAGCCTCGTCGGGCAGGAGTTCATGGACGAGGAGGACTTCGTGATGGCGCTCGACACGATCGCCGACCTCGGGGCGCGAAACGTCCTCATCACGCAGGAGACGTCGTGCTTTGCGCTCCTCCGCGAGGAGCGGCAGGTACAGCGCCTCCGCGCGTCGATCCCTCGCGTCGAGCCCATCGCGCCGGTCGGCGCCGGAGACGTTCTCGTCGCCGGGTACCTGTCCGAGCGCTTCAACGGCCGCCCGGTCGGCGACGCGCTGCGGACGGCCGTCGGCTGCGCCGCCGCCTCGGTCGTCGAGCTCGGAGCAGGACGTTTCGACCCGCGTGAGGCTTCGCGCCTCGCGGCCGGCGTCGAGATCGTCGAGCTGGCGGCGGTCGAGGCCTAGCCGACCGCCAGCGCGCGGAGGCGGCCGCCGTCGGTGCGGTTGTCTACCCAGACGAGCCGGCCGTTCGCGAGCGAGAGGCCGAGGGCAGTCGGTGCGGTCTTCGCGAGCACCCGGATGCTGCCGTTGGCGGTCGAGACGCCGTAGAGCGTGCGATCCAGCTGGTAGACGATGAGCTGGTCGCTCGCTGCGAGCTGCGGCGCCGCGCGGTGAGAGACAAGCACGCTGCCGAGCTTTGCCCCCGAGGTCGCCGAGAACCACACGATCCGGTCCTTCGGCCCGCGTTGCGTGAGCACGGCGAGGATGTGGGGGGTGAGGGCAATTGCGGCCGGAATTCCGTGCACCGGCGCGCTGCTGATCTGGTTCCCGCTGGTTCCGTCCACGACGTTGACGAAGCCGTTGGTGCTTGCACCGGCCCGATTGGCCGGGACCCTCGTCGCGGGAACGTAGGCGATGCGACCGGCCGAGGAGGCGAGCTGAAGTGCAGGCCCGACGTTGGGCAGCGGCGATTTGCCCGTCGGCGTGACGATCGTGATCCCGCCGTCCGCGATCTTCCGCCGGCAGTTGGTCCCCGAGAGGCAAGCGAGCTTGTCGACGTACTCGACGTCGTTCCAGGAGTAGGCGAGAGTCTTTCCCGATCCCGTCACGCTGCCCAGCCAATCGCCCGTGCCGTCGCTCGCGTGGGCTAGCCGCTCGAGCGATCGCTCCGGTCCGCCGACTGACGCCGCGAGGACGTCGTCGAAGGATGCGGGTCCGCTCTCGTGCAAGGTCCAGAGCGCCGTCGACATGCGAGCTGCGTAGGCGAGCTGGGACTGCCCGTCGGTGAGATCCCAGCTGCACGTCGTGCTGTCCGGCGTGGGCGGGGGAAGGATGCGATCCGGCTTGCCCGGCGAGAGCACGTGGATCTCGTCGCACCCTTTGGTTCCTCCGAACGTGAACCATGCGGCGCTGTAGCCGTCCTGTGCCACGGCCTCGATGGGGCCGGTCGGGCTCTTGCGGAGGGTGTGTGCCGTCGGCGACCCGGCGGCCGCCGAGCCGGTTAGGACGAGGAGTCCCGCAGTCGCAAAAAGGGCCCGCACGCGGGCACCGTAGCTCCGCCCTGTTAGGGCGTTGTCAGGACTCAGCCGTTCAGCTTGGTACCCTGGCTTTCTTGACGGAGCACGTAGCAGCCGAGCTGAGCACCGACGACGTTCAGCGGCTGCTGGAGCTCGACCGGAAGTTCGGGCGCGAGGGCTTCACCTTCGACGACGTCCTCCTCGTCCCGGCCTCCTCGCACGTCCTACCGAACGACGTCTCGACCCGTGCCAGCCTGACGCGCTCGATCGACCTCGCGATCCCGATCGTCTCGGCCGCGATGGACACGGTCACCGAAGCGCGCCTCGCGATCGCGCTCGCGCGCGAGGGTGGAATCGGCGTCGTCCACCGGAACCTCTCGATCGAGGCGCAGGTCGCCGAGGTCGACAAGGTGAAGCGGTCGGAGTCGGGGATGATCGTCGAGCCGGTCACGCTGCCGCCCGACGCGCCGGTGCGCTCCGCGCTCGAGCTGATGGCGCGCTACAAGGTCTCGGGCGTCCCGATCACGGACGACGAGGGTGTCCTCGTCGGCATCCTCACCAACAGGGATCTTCGCTTCGAGAACGACGTCGCCCAGCCCATCTCGGCTCTGATGACGGCGCGCAACCTCGTCACCGCGCCGGTCGGGACGACGCTGGCGGAGGCCGAGGAGATCCTGCACCGGAACAAGATCGAGAAGCTCCCTGTCGTCGACGCGGATGGCCGGCTGCGCGGGCTGATCACCGTCAAGGACATCCAGAAGAAGATCGAGTTCCCCGACGCGACGAAGGACGACCAGGGACGGCTGCGGGCGGCGGCGGCGGTCGGCGTCGGCCCCGACGCGCTCGAGCGCGCCGAGGCACTCGTCGGCGCCGGAGCGGACGTGATCGTTGTGGACACGGCCCATGGCCACTCGCAGGGCGTGCTCGACATGGTTCGCCGGATCAAGGACGCGGTCACGGTCGAGGTGATCGCCGGCAACATCGCGACGGCTGAAGCGGCGCGGGCGCTTCTCGACGCGGGCGCCGACGCGCTGAAGGTCGGCATCGGGCCGTCCGGGATCTGCACGACCCGCGTCGTCGCGGGCGTCGGCGTTCCGCAGATCAGCGCGATCCACGATGTGGCGAGCATCGTTGCGGAGCACGGCGTGCCGGTGATCGCAGACGGTGGCATCACCTCCTCGGGCGACATCGCGAAAGCGATCGGGGCAGGCGCCGACTGCGTGATGCTCGGTGGGATGCTCGCCGGTACCGACGAGACGCCGGGCGACGTGATCCTCGCCCAGGGCGAGCGCTTCAAGGAGTACCGCGGCATGGGGTCGCTCGGCGCGATGAAAGCGCGCGGCTTCTCGAAGGACCGCTACTTCCAGGGCGACGTCGAAGACGTGGAGAAGCTCATCCCCGAGGGGATCGAGGGGCGCGTCGCCTACAAGGGCCCGCTGCAGCACGTCGTCCACCAGCTCGTGGGTGGCCTGCGTCAGGCGATGGGGTACTGCGGCGCGGCGACGATCGAGGAGATGAAGCGGGCGCGCTTCGTCCGGATCACGGCGGCGGGCCTCCGCGAGTCGCACCCGCACGACGTGACGATCACGAAGGAGGCGCCGAACTATCGGCGCTGAGGAGGCACGGGTCGTGGAGCTTCCCGTGCGGGAGGACCGGCCGGTGCTCGTCCTCGACCTCGGTGGCCAGTACTCGCAGCTGATCGCGCGCCGCGTGCGCGAGTGCCGGGTCTACTCCGAGCTCGTCGGCCATACGATCACGCCCGAGGCGGTGCGCGCCCGGAACCCGTACGCGCTCGTGCTCAGCGGCGGCCCGTCGTCGGTCTACTCCGACGACGCGCCGCGCATCGATCCCGCACTGTTCGATCTCGGCGTGCCGACGCTCGGCATCTGTTATGGCGCGCAGCTGATGGCGCTCGAGCTGGGCGGCCGGGTCGACCGCACCGGCGTCTCCGAGTTCGGGCGGACGTCGATGGAGGTCTCCGAGTCGCAGCTGCTCGCGGACACGCCGCCGGAGCAGACGGTCTGGATGTCGCATCGCGATACCGTCGTCGCGGCGCCCGAGGGAGCGCGCGTCGTGGCGAGCTCGCCGGCCACGCCGGTCGCAGCGTTCGAGGCGCCGGAGCGCGGCCTCTACGGCGTGCAGTTCCATCCCGAGGTCGTCCACACGCCGCACGGGATGGACGTGCTGAAGAACTTCCTCTACCGGGCCGCCGACGCGCCGCCCGCATGGACTCCGGCGGCCGTGATCGAGGAGCAGGTCGCGCGGATTCGTGCGCAGGTCGGACACGAGCGCGTGCTGTGCGCGCTGTCCGGCGGCGTCGACTCCGCGGTCGCGGCGCTTCTCGTCTACAAGGCGGTCGGCGAGCAGCTCACCTGCGTCTTCGTCGACCACGGCCTGCTGCGGCAGGACGAGGGCGAGCAGGTCGTCGAGACGTTCGGCGAGCACTTCCACGTCCCGCTCGTGCACGTGCAGGCGCAGGAGCGCTTCCTCGAACTACTCGACGGCGTCGAGGAGCCCGAGGAGAAGCGGAAGATCATCGGCCGCGAGTTCATCCGCGTGTTCGAGGAGGAGGCCCGCGGGCTCGGCGATGTCCGCTGGCTCGTGCAGGGGACGCTCTACTCCGACGTGATCGAGTCCGGCGGCACCGAGGGCGTGGCCGCGACGATCAAGTCGCACCACAACGTCGGCGGCCTGCCGGCCGACATGAAGATGCGCCTCGTCGAGCCGCTGCGGCTCCTGTTCAAGGACGAGGTGCGGCGCGTGGGCGAGGAGCTCGGGATGCCCGAGAGGATGGTCTGGCGCCAGCCGTTCCCCGGCCCGGGCCTCGCGATCAGGATCATCGGCGCGGTCACCGCGGAGCGACTCGAGATCCTGCGCCAGGCCGACGCCGTGCTGCAGGAGGAAGTGCGGCGCGCGGGCCTCTACGGCGAGCTGTGGCAGTCGTTCGCCGTGCTCCCGGCGGTGCGCTCGGTCGGCGTGCAGGGTGACGAGCGGACGTACGGCTACCCGATCGTGATCCGCGCGGTGACGAGCGACGACGCGATGACCGCAGACTGGGCGCGACTCCCGTACGACCTCGTGGAGACGATCTCGGCGCGGATCGTGAACGAGATCCCAGGCGTCAATCGCGTCGTGCTCGACGTGACGTCGAAGCCGCCCGCGACCATCGAGTGGGAGTAGCCGCCTACTCTGACCTCGTCGCGCGACTGGCCGAAGCCGAGATCGGCGAGACGTACAACCAGTACGCGCATTCGCCGCTCCTGCGCGATCGTCTCCACGCCCATCTCGCGGCGCGCGCCGGCGCGGAGGTCGTCCTCGTCGGGGAGGCGGCCGGCTACCGCGGAGCGCGGGTCAGCGGGATTCCGTTCACGTCCGAACGCCAACTGACCGGCTTCGGTCCCGCCGAGGCGACGGCGACGATCGTCCACCGCGTGCTCGCGAAGCTCGGCGTCTCCGGCGAGGTGCTGCTTTGGAACGTCGTACCGACGCATCCCGGCAGCGAGACGTCGAACCGCAGGCCGACGCGAGCCGAGATCCAAGCCGCATCGCCGTTCCTTCACGAGCTGACCCGAGGACGCATCGGGATCGCCGTCGGCCGGTTGGCGGCCGAGGTCCTCGAGGCCCCGTATGTCCGGCACCCGTCGCATGGCGGAGCGGCCGCTTTCGAGGCGGGATTGCGGCGGGCATTCGCTACAATCGGCCGCCGGCGGGCACCTGTCCGCCGCTTTCTATGAAGACCTACAGCGCCAAGCCGGGAGAGATCACGCGCGAGTGGTATCTCGTCGACGCCGAGGGGAAGACGCTCGGGCGCCTCGCGACCCAGATCGCCGACACGCTCCGCGGCAAGCGGAAGCCGCAGTTCACCCCGCACGTCGACACCGGCGACTTCGTCATCGTCGTCAACGCCGAGAAGATCACCGTCACCGGCAACAAGCTCGACCAGAAGCGGTACTACCGCCACTCGGGCTATCCCGGCGGCCTGCGCAGCCGGACGCTCCGCGAGCAGCTCGATCGCCGCCCGACGGAGGTTCTCCGCGTCGCCGTGAAGGGAATGCTTCCCAAGAACCGGCTCGCGCGCCAGCAGATCACGAAGCTGAAGATCTACGCCGGCCCCGAGCACCCGCACGAGGCGCAGAACCCCAAGTCCCTGGAGTTGGATTCGTGAGCGAGCTCGCCCAGTACCGCGGCACCGGCAAGCGCAAGACCTCGGTCGCGCGCGTCATCCTGCGGCCCGGCGACGGCTCGACGTGGGTCAACGGCCGCACGCTGGAGGAGTACTTCCCCCGTTCCGTTTGGCAGACGATCGCCGTGTCGCCATTCAAGGTGGCCGGACTCGAGGGTCAGTACGACCTCCGCGTCCGCGTCCAGGGCGGTGGGCTCACCGGACAGGCCGGAGCGGTGCGTCACGGGATCGCCCGCGCACTTGTCGAGGCGAACCCGGAGCTGCGCATCCCGCTCAAGCGCGAGGGCTTCCTCACGCGCGACGCGCGGCAGGTCGAGCGCAAGAAGGCCGGCCTGCACAAGGCGCGCAAAGCGCCGCAGTTCTCCAAGCGCTAGCGCCATCGCGGTGACGCGGTTCGTCGTCGACTGCGGGACGCCGCTCGGAATCGTGGCCGGCGAGGTCGACGTGGCTGCCGACCACCAGCTCGTCGCGCCCACGCTCGTCCGCTCACAGGCGCTTTCCTCGCTCTACGAGGCTGCGCTTCGCGGCGAGATCACCCGTGCCGAAGGGCTCGAACGAGCTCTCCGGATGAACACGCTCAAAGGCCGCTTCCTCGGGGACAAGGTCCTTCAGCAGCAGGCGTGGAAGGTGGCGGAGAAGCTCGGTTGGGAACGACGTACGCGGCCGAGTTTGTGGCGCTGACGGCGTTGCAGGCGGACGTTTTCGTGACCTCCGACCGCAAGCTCGCGAAGGCTGTTTCCGGGCTCGTGGAGACCACGACGTCCGACGCGCTTGGGAACTAGTCGTCCCAGGGATCGTCCGCCAGCGGCAGAACCTGGGGCCAGGGGCGCGCCATGGCGTCCCGGTACCCCCAGGATCCGAGCGTTACGTGCCCGCCTATGCGGAGGAAGAGGTTCGCGAGCAAGAGAAGGGCTCCCCAACGAGCGCCGAATGCGGCTCCCACCCCGCCGAGAAACAGGGCGGGGAGATCGACGAACTGGATGAGGCGATACGCCTTGAGCAACAGAGGAAGCTCGCGGTCGGCCACGCCCAAGTTGTATGCGATCGCTAGCGTGGCGCGTCGTGGCGCGGCAGTACTTCGGAACGGACGGCGTCCGCGGGGTCGTCGGCGAGACGCTCACCGCCGAGCTGGTGGAACAGCTCGGCAAAGCGGCCGCCCTCTGGTGCGGCCGAGGACGGATCTTCGTTGGGCGCGACACGCGCGCCAGCGGCCCCGAGCTGGAAGACGCGTTCGCGGACGGCGTCGCCTCGGCGGGCGCGACTGCCGTCCTCGCCGGTGTCCTGCCGACGCCGGCGGTCGCGCTGCTCCGGCTCGATCTCGGCGTCGTGATCTCGGCCTCGCACAACCCGCCGGAGTACAACGGCGTCAAGTTCTTCGACCGCGAGGGCCGCAAGCTCACGGACGCGGCGGAGGAGGAGATCGAGGCGCTCCTCGACGCTCCGGCCGAGGGCGGTGGTGAGGTCGACCGCGTCGAGGTTGCCGCGGACAGCTACCTCGATCACGTTCTCGATCGCTTCGGCACCGATCTGAGCGGTCTCCGTATTGCGGTCGATTGCGCGAACGGTGCGTACGCAGGCCTCGCGCCGCAAGCGTTCGAGCAGCTCGGCGCCGAGGTGACCGCGATCGGGAACGCACCTGACGGAGGGAACATCAACGTCGGCTGCGGGGCGACCGACCTTCGCGCGCTGGCCGACGTCGTCAGCAACGGCCGCTTCGACGTCGGAATCGCCTTCGACGGCGACGGAGACCGGATGCTCGCCGTCGACGAGCGGGGCGAGCCGGTCGACGGTGACCAGATCCTCGCCGTCCTCGCGCGCGACCTCGGTGTCGAGGGAGTCGCAGTGACGACCATGACGAACCTCGGTTTCCACCGGCTGATGGAGGAACTCGGCATTCGCGTCGTCGTCGCCGATGTCGGCGACCGCTACGTGCTCGAGGCGCTGCGGCGCGAGGGGCTGCTCCTCGGCGGTGAGCAATCCGGGCACCTGATCTGGCTCGACGGTCACGTCACGGGGGACGGGCTCGTTGCCGGGCTCCTCCTCTGCAGGGCGCTCCGAGGCCGCTCTCTATCCGAAGCCGTCGCGGTGATGCCGCGCCTCCCGCAGGTGATGCGGAATCTGCCGCGTAGCGGCCGGGGTCCGCTCCCCGACGAGCTCCTCGAGGCGGTCGAGACCGTGAACGCCGAGCTCGACGGCTCGGGCCGCGTTCTCGTCCGTCCTTCCGGCACAGAGCCGGTCATCCGCGTGCTTGCGGAGGCCGAAACGGCGGGGGCCGCAGAGAAGCTCTGTGCTAAAGTCGCCGCCCTGGTGACACACGAGCTCGGCTGACCCGCACGCGATGCTGCGATCGGGTCGTCAGCCGGGCTTTTCGCGTTTTCAGTGAGCGTTTTTCAGGCCGCTGGGGGAAAGGAGCGGACGTGTGCGGAATCATCGGATACGTCGGATCGCGTGAAGCCAAGCCGCTGTTGCTCGAAGGCCTGCGCCGGCTCGAGTACCGCGGGTACGACTCCGCGGGGATCGCGCTGCGCGAGGACGACACGCTCGACTATGTCCGCGCCGTCGGCAACCTGAGCAACCTCGTCGAGGCGGCCGGTCCGAACGGCTCCCACTCGCGCCACGGGCTCGGCCACACGCGCTGGGCCACCCACGGCGGTGTCACCGAGCAGAACGCGCATCCGCTCACCGGTTGCGAGCCCGGTCGCCTGGCGATCGTCCTCAACGGGATCATCGAGAACTACGTCGAGCTGCGCCAGGATCTCGCCGTCCGCGGCCACAAGCTCACGTCCGAGACCGACGCCGAGGTCGTCGTCCACCTGCTCGAGGAGCAGTACGAGGGCGATCTCGCGCAGGCGCTGTCTCGCGTCTATCCGCAGCTCGAGGGCCACTTCTCGATCGTCGCCATCCACCACGACCAGCCCGACCTGCTCGTCGGCGTTCGCCAGCAGACGCCGCTCGTGATCGGGCTCGGCGAGGGCGAGAACTTCCTCGCCTCGTCGATCGCCGCCTTCCTCAGCGAGACGCGCACCGTCATCCACCCGCGCGACGGCGAGGTGGTCGAGGTGGCGCCGGAAGGCGTTCGCTTCTTCGCCGACGGCGCCGAGGTCGACGCGCCGGAGACGCAGGAGATCGACTGGGACGACGAGAGCGCCGAGAAGGGCGGCTACGAGACCTTCATGCTGAAGGAGATCTTCGAGCAGCCCGACGCCGTGGCCGAGACGATCGGCGACCGCGTCCGCGGCCACAAGCTCATGCTCGAGGCACTCGGCATGACCGAGCTCGAGGTCCGCAACCTACGACGCATCGTGATCGTCGCCTGCGGCACCGCCTACCACGCCGGCGTCGTCGGCCGCTACATCCTCGAGGAGTGGGCGCGGATCCCGGTGGAGCCCGACATCGCGAGCGAATGGATCTACCGCAATCCCGTGCTGTCGAAGGACACGCTCGTAATCGGCATGTCGCAGTCGGGCGAGACACGCGACACGGTCAACGCCGTCAAGCTCGCCCGCGAGAGCGGCGCGCGGACGCTCGCGATCACGAACCTGATGGGGACGCAGATCACCCGCGAGGCCGAATCGACCCTCTACACGCGCTGCGGCATGGAGATCGCCGTCGCGGCGTCGAAGACGTTCACCGCGCAGGTCGCGCTCCTCAGCCTGCTCGCGCTCAAGCTCGCCGAGATCCGGCGGAGCCTGCCGCAGGACGAGATCGACTTCATCCTCGACCGCCTGCACGAGCTTCCGCAGACGATGCAGGAGTTCCTCGACGGAGACCATCCGATCGAGTCGATCGCACAGCGCTTCCACGACAAGCCGTTCTTCCTCTTCCTGGGCCGGCACATCGGCCTGCCCGTCGCGCTCGAGGGCGCGCTCAAGCTGAAGGAGCTCTCGTACATCCCCACCGAGGCGTACTCGGCCGGCGAGATGAAGCACGGGCCGATCGCGCTGCTCGCCGAGGGGACGCCGGTGGTCGTCGTCGCGACGAACATCCACGTCTACGAAAAGATCGTCTCGAACATCCAGGAGACCAGGGCGCGCGGTGCGCACGTGATCGCGATCGCGACCGACGGCAACGAGGACATCCAGCACCACGCCGACGATGTGATCTACGTGCCGCGGACGCCGAACTTCCTCCAGGCGTCGCTCGCGGTGCTCCCTCTGCAGCTCCTTGCGTACCGGATCGCGCGGCTGCGCGGCCTCAACGTCGACCAGCCCCGCAACCTGGCGAAGACCGTCACGGTCGAGTGACCGAGCGCCTGGCCCGGGCATCGGCCGCGAGACCGCGCAGGACGTTCGCTCTGTGGGGGATCGCGGTGCTGGCGGCGCTTGCGCTCATCGCCACCTCCCTGCACGGGCTGAGCTCGAACTCGCACGTCGTCGGGAAGCCTGAATCGACGAAGGCAGCGGACGTCATTGCGCGTGCCTTCCCGGAGGTTGCGGCGAACGCGAAGCAGGACGTGGTCGTCGTCACCTCGCGCCGCTACAAGGCCGACTCGCCGCAGTTCCAGTCTTTCGCGAAAGGCCTCGCCTCCAAGCTTCAGGCGACGGGCCACGTCAGCAGCCCAACACCGGCAGCCGTATCGCCAGACGGCCACTCGGCGCTCGTCTCGCTGCTCATCGACAGTGACTCCGGCGCGGCGTCCGTCGAGAGGGCCGTGCAAGGAGCGAACGGCGGCGCGTTCGAGGTCGGCATCACCGGCTACCGCAGCGCGAACCACGACTTCGGGCGGCAGTCGCAGAAGGACCTGGAGACGGGCGAGCTCGCCTTCGGCCTGCCGGCCGCTCTCATCGTTCTCGTGCTCGTCTTCGGCGCCGTGGTCGCCGGGATCGTCCCGGTGCTGATGGCGGTCCTCTCGATCATCGTGGCGCTCGGACTCGTCGCCCTGCTGTCGCTCGGGTTCGAGCTTTCGGTCTTCATCGTGAACATGCTCACGGGGATGGGGCTGGCGCTCGGGATCGACTACTCGCTGTTCGTCGTGTCGCGGTACCGCGAGGAAAGGCGACGAGGCTTCGCGAAGGACGATGCGATCGCGCTGGCGGGCGCCACGGCCAGCCGCGCCGTGCTCTTCAGCGGCAGCACGTTCGTGGTCGCGCTGATCGGCATGTTCATCGTCCCGACCTCGATCATGCGCAGCCTCGCGCTCGGGGCGATTCTCGTCGGCATCGTCTCGGTCGCCGCGGCGCTGACCCTCCTGCCCGCGCTGCTGAGCGTCGTCGGCGATCGTGTCGATTCCCTGCGCGTTCCGATCCTGGGCCGCAACCTCGGTCGCACCGGCGCGGGGGAGGGCCGATTCTGGCGCCGGATCGTCGACGGCGTGCTCCGGCGGCCGGCTCTCTGGCTCGCCGTCGCGGTCGCGGGGATGCTCGCCGCGGCGTCTCCGATCTTCGGCCTGCACATCGGCGCGAACGGTGTCAGCACGCTTCCGTCGAACCTGCCCTCGAAGCAGGGCCACGTCCTGCTTCAGCGCACGTTCCCGGTCCAGAACCCGGAGCCGGTGCGCGTCGTCGCAGTCGGAGGCAGCGCCTCAGCCGTCCACAGCGACCTCGAGCAGCTCAACCATCGGCTCGTGGACGAGGGCAGCTTCGGCGCGGGGACGATCCAGACGTCCACCCGTGACGGCGTCGCGCTGCTCACGTCACCCGTCCGTGGCGACGTCGTCGGAGGAGCGGCCGTCAGCGCGGTGCGCGACCTCCGCAAGAACGTCATCCCGTCCATGTTCGGTGACAGCGCTGCGAAGGTCTATGTCGGCGGCATCACGGCTGAGAACGTGGACTACTTCGACGCGGTCACGACCCCGACCCCGTACGTGCTCCTCTTCGTGCTCGGGTTGAGCTTCATCCTGCTCACGATTGCGTTCCGCTCGATCGTCGCGGCGCTCGTCTCGGTCCTGCTCAATCTGCTCTCGGTCGGTGCGGCCTACGGGCTGCTGACGCTCGTCTTCCTCTACGGAGACGGCGCGAGCCTGTTCGGTTTCCAGCACACGCACGTGATCGACGCGTGGGTGCCGCTCTTCCTCTTCTCCGTGCTGTTCGGCCTCTCGATGGACTACCAGGTCTTCCTGATGAGCCGGATCAAGGAGCGGTACGACGTGTCGGGCTCGACGCACGACGCGGTCAGCGGGGGTGTCGCATCGACGGCACGGATCATCACCGGTGCGGCGCTGATCATCGTTGTCGTCTTCGCCGGCTTCGCCGCCGGGAAGCTGGTGATGTTCCAGCAGATGGGCTTCGGCGTCGCAGTCGCGCTGCTCCTCGATGCGACGGTCATCCGCTCGGTCGTCCTGCCGAGCATGCTCGGGCTCCTCGACCGGCGCAGCTGGTGCCTGCCGCGCTGGCTCGACTGGTTACCGCACGTCGAGGTCGAGCGAGCTCCGGAGACGCCGGAAGCGGCGACGATCTAACGGGACCGCAGCGCCTCCGCGCCGCGTAGAGGAGACATGTTCGGACTTCTCGCCATCCTCCTCGTCGTTCCGATCCCGCACTTCCGGGCTACGCCCGCCTGGCACGTCGGAAGCGCGGGTCCGGCGCACGCTTGTGCCCACGTCAGCCCGAGCCGCTGTATGCAGGCCGCGGGTTGGGCTTCGACGGTTCGCTACCACGATTGCCCCAACTGCATCCCGCCACACAGCACGCTTGCGCACCTACCGCCCGGCGGCATCGTCATCCAGCTCACGTACGTGCGGGAGCGGCCCGATCGCGCACAGGTCGGGAGCTGGCCGCCGCGCATTCGCGCGCGTGATGTGAGGGCCGGCTTCGAAGGCGTACCCAACCGCTACGGCGTTTTCCAGACGTTCATACGTACCGGACACCTCGAGCGGTCTCTCTTCGTCTGGTTCGGCCGTGCGCATCCGACGCGGCACCAGCTCGCACGCGCCAACGCCGAGCTGCGAACGGCACGCTAGTCGAGCTCGCGGCGCAGGCGCTTCGTCTGGGAGCGCCGCTTCTTCTGCTCGAGGCGACGCTTGCGGGCGGCTGCAGTTGGCTTCGTCGGAACGCGCTTTCGCTCCACCCGGAGCGCGTCTCGCAGCGCGTCCACCAGCCGGTCGACAGCGAGCTCCCGGTTGCGGGACTGGCTCCGCTCGTCCTGCGCGACCGCTCGCAGGACGGGACCGGCCCGCGCGATCACGCGCCGCTTCTGCGTCTGGGTCAGCGCGTCCGAACCCTCGACGTCGAAGACCGCCACGACCCGCGTCTCCGACTTCTGCGCGTGCTGGCCGCCGGGACCGCTCGAACGCGAGACCTGCAGGTCGATCTCGGAGAGCCGCAGCACGACGGAGCGGGTGACACGAATGGACTCGGCTGGTATTTCCCGCTCCGGCGCCGGCATAGCCGACGCCTACGCTACTGGTCGGCTCCGTCTAGCCTACGCCGATGGCCGCGATTCTGCTCGACGTGGACGGCGTCCTGCACGTGTCCGGTCAACCGCTCCCGGGTGCGGCCGACGCTGTGAGGCGCCTGCGCCGAGACGGACACCGGCTGCGCTTCGTTACGAACACGACGACGCGCTCGAAGGCCGAGCTCGCCGCGACCTTGCAGGCGATGGGCATTGAACTCGACGTGGCCGAGGTGCAGACGACCGCAGACGCAGCCGTCGAGGCGCTTCGCGGCCGGCGAGTCCTCGCCCTCGTCATGCACGCCCTCGTCGGTGACCTCGAGGGCATCGAGCTCGTCGGCGACAACGTCGACGCCGTCCTCATCGGCGGAGCGGACGAGTCCCCCGAGACGAACCTCGTCTTCTCGTACATGAACCTCGCGCGCGCCTTCGCGGAGATCGAGCTCGGCGCCGACCTCTACTGCCTCCATCGGAACCGCTGGTGGCAGACCGAGCGCGGGCCGCTGCTCGACTCCGGCTGCTACGTCGCGGGGCTCGAGTACGCGGCGCAGACCGCGGCGACCGTGCTCGGCAAGCCGAGCCCCGCGTACTTCGACGCCGCCTGCCGTGCCCTGGACGCTGAGCCTTCCATGACCTGGATGGTCGGCGACGACATCGAGACCGACGTCGCGGGAGCGCGCGGCGTCGGCATGCGCGCCGTCCTCGTTCGCACCGGGAAGTTCCGGCCCGACGCCGTCGAGACGTCGCGGGTGAAGCCGGACGGGATCGTCTCCTCGATTGCACACCTGCCGGAGTGGCTCGAGGAGCACATGGCGTGATCAGCGTCGGCACGGACCTGATCGAGATCGAGCGGATCCGCCGCTCGCTCGCGCGCTACGCCCGCTTTCGCGAGCGCTGCTTCACAGAGGCCGAGCAGGCCTATTGCGACTCGCGCCCGAACCCGGCGCAGAGCTACGCGGGCCGCTTCGCCGGCAAGGAAGCGGTCGGCAAGGCGCTCGGCTTCGGCGTCGCGCGGGCGTTCGCGTGGAAGGAGGTCGAGATCGTCGGGCGGCCGAAGCCGTCGGTGCATCTCTCCGGTCGCCTCGCCGAACGTGCAGCCGCGCTCGGCATCGGCTCGGTCGACCTCTCGATGACGCACTCGCGCGAGCTCGCGCAGGCGGTCGCGATCGCCGTCGATGGCTGAGCTCGAGCCGCTCTACTCCGCAGATGAGATGCGGGCTGCCGAGGCGGGCCACGACGTCGACGCGATGATGCAGCGCGCGGGCACAGCTGTGGCGGAAGAGCTCATGCGCCGCTTCCCCGACGCCCGCCGCGTCGCGCTCCACGCGGGCGGCGGCGCAAACGGGGGCGACGGGCGCATTGCGGCCGAGATCCTGCGCGAACAGGGGCGCGAGATCGTCGAAGACTCGCCCGAGGTCGTGATCGACGCACTCCTCGGTACCGGTCTGAGGGGAGCGCCGCGCGAGGACACGTCGCGACTGATCGAGCAAATCAACGGAAGCGGCGCGCCCGTGCTCGCCGTCGACATCCCGTCCGGGGTCAACGCATCGACGGGGGAAGTCGCGGGTGCGGCGGTTCGCGCGGACGTCACAGTGACGATGCATGGCCCAAAGGTGGGGCTCGCGGTCGCGCCGGGCCGCTTCCAGGCCGGCGAGGTCGTCGTCGCAGACATCGGGCTCGAGCCTGCGGAGACCGAGCATCGCCTGGTGACCAGGGAGATTCTCGAGCTCGTGCCGCGCAAGGCGGCGCGAGACACCAAGTACACGGCCGGCTCCGTCCTCGTCGTCGGCGGCTCACGGGGAATGACCGGAGCCGCTGCGCTGGCTGCGCGGGCCGCCTTTCGCGCCGACGCGGGGTACGTCGCAATCGCTGCGCCGACCGACTCGCTGCAGGTTCTCGAGACGCTCGTCCTCGAAGCGGTCAAGCGTCCGCTCGAGGAGGTCTTCGAAGCTGTGCAGCGGGCGAAGGCGCTCGCGATCGGCCCGGGCCTCGGGCGAGGAAAGGACGTGAAGGCGCTGGTCCGCCGTCTCCTCGAGGAGGCCGACGTCCCGGCGGTCGTCGACGCCGACGCGCTGCACGAGCTCGAGCCGTTCGAGCGCAAGGCCGCCACGGTGCTCACGCCGCACTCCGGCGAGCTCGGACGGCTGATCGGCGAGGAATCGTCATGGGTCGACGCGCACCGGCTGGATGCCCTCGCTCGTGCGGTCGACCGCTTCGGCTGCGTCGTTCTCTTGAAGGGAGCGGACACGCTCGTCGGAGCGCCGGGACACGGCATCCTCGTGCGCGAGAGCAATACGGCCGGGCTCGCAACAGCCGGCTCGGGGGACGTCTTGACGGGGATCGTGGCCGCATTCCTGTCGAAGCGCGTCGACGCCCGGCTCGCGGCTGTGGCGGCGGCGACGGCCCAGGGTCGAGCGGCGTTCTTGGCCGCCAAGCCGCGCGGGCTCGTGGCGAGCGACGTGATCGAGGCGCTGCCTCAGGCACTCGCGCGAGACTAGGACCGTGCACCGGAGCGAGATTACGATCGACCTCGGCGCGATCCGCCACAACGCGCGGCGGCTCCTCGACGTGCTGGACGGGGCGGAGCTCTGGGCTGTCGTCAAGGCGAACGGCTACGGGCATGGCGCGGGCGACGTCGCTCGGGCGGCGCTGGGCGCCGGCACGACCGCGCTCTGCGTCGCGACGGTCGCGGAAGGGGTCGAGCTTCGGCAAGGTGAGCCGGAGGCCCGCATCCTCATCATGGGTCCCACCGACGATCCGCGCGAAATCGCCGCGGCGCGCGACGCGAGGCTCGAGCTCGTCGTCTCGGGCGGCGCGATCCCCGAGGACATTCCGGTGCACCTGAAGCTCGACACCGGCATGGGGCGGTGGGGGCTCGCCGACCTGCCCGAGCCGCCGGCGAACGTCGTCGGCTTGATGAGCCATCTCGCCACGGCCGACTCCGACCCGGCCTTCGCGCGGAGTCAGATCGAGCGATTCCGCGAGGCGACGGAGCCGTACGCACACCTGACCCGACACATCGCGAACAGTGCAGCCGCGCTCCGGCTACCCGACGCCCGCTTCGACGCGGCCCGCTGCGGGATCGCGCTGCTCGGGATCTCGCCTTTCGAGACGGATCCAGCCGAAGACGGACTGCGGCCGGCGCTCTCGTGGCGCAGCCGCCTCGCGCAGGTACGGCTCCTCGAGCCGGGGGAAAGCACGGGCTACGGCCGGGCGTTCGTCGCCGAGCAGCCGACCTGGATCGGGATCGTTCCGGTTGGTTACGAAGACGGGTTCCGGCGGGACATGACCGGCACCGAGGTGCTTGTCGACGGGGAACGGCGGCAGTCGGTCGGCACGGTCTCGATGGACGCCTTTGCGGTCGAGCTCGATCGGGAGCTGCCGGTCGGGACGCCCGTCACGATCATCGGCGACGGCGCGCTCATCGAGCGTCACGCGGAGGTGGCCGGCACGATCGGCTACGAGATCGCGTGCGGCATCAACGCCGGTTCCGCCCGCGCGCGCCGCATCGTCAATGACTGACCGCTTCGCGCGCACGGCGGCGCGTGTCGCGGCGCGGCAGGACCTCCGAGCGGCGCGCCTCGCGGAAGAGGTGCGCGACTTCGTCCGGCCGACCGGCGGCGAGCGTGCCCTCGATGTCGGCACCGGCGCCGGTGCTCTGGCCATTGCCCTTGCGCCGCTCGTGCGAGAGGTCGTCGCCGGCTGCGAGGGAGGCCGCCGAGCGCAGGCCGAGGCGCTCGCGGCCACGAACGCGAGCCTTCTGGTCGCGAGCGTCGGCTGGTAGCTATTCGTGCGCTCGTGGTATTAGGGGCCTGAGACACCGCCGTCGAGATTGGCGAACGCCTCGCGCAGTTGTGCGCGCTCGGTCTCGAGAGCTGTGAAGGACAGCATGAGTCGCCGCTCGCCCTCTGTCGTGAGCCGCAGGTGTGCGACCCGTGCGTCGCGTTGTGACTGCTCGCGCTCGATGAGCCCGGCTGTCTCGGCGCGCCGGACGAGCTCCGTCACGGTGCTCTGTGCAAGCTGCAGCCGCTCCGCCAGCTCGGTCACGGTCGACTGCTCGGCGCCGCCGGGGGCGCCCTTGATCATCATCAGCAGCGTGTAGCGCTGCGGAGTGAGCCCTGACTGGCGCGCGACCTTCTCGCTCCGCCGCAGGAAATGCCGCAGTGCCGACCGGAACTCGGCGACAGCGATCACGTCCTTGACCGTGGGCTGCGTCTGTTCGACCATGCGCCGATTCTACGGAGCTTTCGGCACGCGCGAAAGGACGCGAGTGAACACGTTCGGCAAGGCGTCCTGCATCGGGGCGATCGGCCCGTAGTACCAGGGAACCGTCGTCTCGCCGCGACCCTCCTCGAGCGAGCGCAGAACATGCGCCGCAACGTCGCCCGGCCCGATCACGACTCGCTGGACGTGGCGGGGCAGCCAGGACTGCGGAAAGCCTTCCGTCTCGGTGAATCCGGGCTTCACCGTGTGCACCCGGATCCCCTCGCCGCGCAGCTCGGCCGCGATCGTGCGCGAGAACGCGAGCTGCGCGTGCTTCGAGGCGGAGTACGGGCCGCTCGGCGGTCCGGCCACGACACCGGAGACCGACACGATGTTCACCACGTCGGCCGGCGCCGCCGCTCGCAAGCCTGGGAGGAAGGCCTGAAGGCACCAGACGCCGCCGAGGTAGTTGATCCGGACCAGCCGCTCGATCACCTCCGGGTCGCCGTCGAGAAACCGTGTGCGTCCGGGGACACCGGCGTTGTTCACCAGCACTGCGATCTTCGGATGGCGCGCGAAGATGCGAGCGGCGACGGCCTCGACTGCCGCGCGGTCTGAGACGTCGCACGGCTCGGCCTCGCCGCCGATCTCCTCCGCGAGCGCCTCGAGCCGCTCTGCGCGGCGGGCGAGCAGCACGCAGAGATCGCCGCGCGCCGCGAGCAAGCGGGAAATCTCGGCGCCGATGCCCGAGGAGGCCCCCGTGACGACCGCGACCCGGCTCACGGCGAACAGGCTATCGCTCTAGGATCGCGGGAATGGCTGGAGCCTTCGAGGGAAAGCGGGGACTCGTTCTCGGCGTCGCCAACAAGCGTTCGATCGCCTGGGCGATCGCGCGGCAGCTCGCAGAGGGCGGTACGAGCCTCGCGTTCACGTACCAGGGAGAGAGGATCGAGCCGACGGTGCGCGAGCTTGCCGCTTCGGTCGGCTCTCCGCTCGTGACGGAGTGCGACGTCCGCTCCGACGAGGACGTCGCTCGGGTCTTCTCCGAGGTGGGGGAGGCATTCGGCGGCGAGCTCGACCTGCTCGTCCATTCGGTCGCCTTCGCAGCCGCCGAGGATCTCGAAGGCCGCTTCACCGACACGCCGCGGGACCGATTTTGGCTCGCGGTCGACGTGAGCGCATACTCGCTCGTCGCCTGCGCCCGCGCCGCGGAGCCGCTCATGGAGACAGCCGGCGGCGGCTCGATCGTGACGATGACGTACCTCGGAGGCGAGCGCGCGGTGCCGCACTACAACGTGATGGGCGTCGCGAAGGCAACGCTCGACGCCTCCGTGCGCTACCTCGCGTGGGATCTCGGCGCGAAGAACATCCGCGTCAACGCGATCTCGGCGGGGCCGGTCCGCACGCTCGCGGCTCGCTCGATCGCAGGGTTCACGAGGATGGAGGACATCGTCGAGGAGCGCTCTCCTCTCCGCCGGCACATCACGGCCGACGACGTCGGCTCTGCGGCCGCCTACCTCCTCGGCGACGGCGCCGGCAACGTGACCGGCACCACGCTGTACGTCGACAGCGGCTACCACGCGATGGGTATGTAGGCGGCGAGGCTGGCAGCGGCCGTGCCCTGCCCTGGAGGCGACCTACTTGTAGGAGTTAGACCTGCGCATGACAATGCGCGGAGCTATGTCGGCATCTGTGGCTCGTCCTACGCTTGAGGTCACTGGCCGCGAGGCAGAGCTGTCGGTGCTTGCGGCCTTTCTCCGTGAGGATCGGTGTCGACCCGCCGCGCTGGTACTCGAGGGCGAGGCGGGCATCGGCAAGACGACGATCGTACGCGCGGCGCTCGAGCGGGTGCAGTCGTCCGGTTTGCGGGTGCTCGCGATCCGGTTGTCGGCCGGTGAGGCGGAGCTGCCCTTTGCCGCGCTGGCCGATCTGATCGAGGGGGCAGGAGGCGAAGGTCTAGCGGCACTTGCACCTCCTCAACGGGAGGCGATGGAGGTCGCGCTCGGCCGGGCGGGCGGGACGCTGAACGAGCATGTGCTGGCCCGCGGCCTCTTGGACCTGTTGCGGGGCTGGTCCACCGCCGGGCCGTTGCTCCTAGCGATCGACGACGTGCAGTGGCTCGATCGGCCGACCGCGTCTGCGCTCGCCTTCGCGTTGCGACGAGTCGGGCCGGTCGGCCTGCGTGTGCTAGTCGCCGTGCGGAGCGCGAACGGCGCGCCAATGCCCGAACTCCCCCTCGGTCTGGCCGCCTGGGAGGACGTGCGCCAGGTTGCGGTCGGGCCGCTGTCGGTAACCGTGCTGGGTGGTCTGCTGCGGGATGTTCTCGGCTTGCAGTTGCCGCGACCGCGCGTCGAGCTCGTGCACGCCACGTCAGGTGGGAACCCGTTCTTTGCGCTCGAGCTTGCGCGGCAGGGCGGGGGCGATCGGAAGGAGCGTGCGACGTTGGTCGGGGTCCTCGCGCAGCGACTCCGGGCGCTGGAACCAAGCGTTCAGGCGACTGTCTTCGCGGCCGCTGCAGCACTTCGGCCGACACCGGGTCTGCTGCTGGCTGCCGGCGCAAACCGGGCTGAGCTGCGCGCGGCAATCGAATCGGGTGTCCTTGAGGTGGCGGGCGAGCGGGTCGCTTTCACGCACCCGCTGTTCGGCTCGGTTGCGTACGAACTGCTTCTGCCGGATGAGCGGCGTCAGGTCCACGCGCGGTTGGCGGCGGTGAGCGAGGATCCGGTCGAGCGTGGCCACCACGTCTCCCGCGCCACCATCGGACCCGACGCGCGGGCGGCGGGCATCGTGGGTGCGGCAGCTGCGGAAGCGGCCAGACGGGCCGATCACGCGAGTGCAGCCGGGCTCTACAGGCGGGCGGCCGAGCTCGCCCCGGAGGATGACCGCGCAGACGAGTGGGAGTTGCGAGCGAGCGCTGAGCTGGGCATCGCGGGCGACATCGAGACCGCGGCCTCTCTCGCCAGTGGCCTTGTGGCTCGGCTCCCGGCTGGGGTGCTGCGGGCGCGCGCGCGGCACCTGCTCGTCATGAATGGCTCGGGGATGTCGTATGAGGACGGGATGGCCGAACTCGAGGCGGCGCTTGACGATGCCCACGGCGACGAGGCGGTCGAGGCGGAACTACACATCGAAATGAGTGGGGTGGCCTGCGGCATGTGCCGGCTCGAGGAGGCCGTCTCGCACGCTCGGACCGCTGCTGAGCTGGCCGACAACGCCAACGAACCGGGCGCCGCTGTCGCTGCGCTCTCGATTCTCGGGTTTGCCGAGAGCATGCTCGGCGAGGGCGTTCCGGAGAGCGCACAGAGCGCTTTTGATCGCTGGGACGGGACGATCGGCGCCGGGGACTCTCCTCGGATGGAGCTTGGTTGCTGCTGTATGCACGCGACGCGGTTCGACGAGGCAGCGGAATTGTTCGAGCAGGGGTTGGCCGCGGCGCACGAGCTCGGCATCGAGCCGGTCGAAGTGGTGGCCCGCGGCCACCTGTCCGAGGTGCAGCTGCGCGCCGGCCGGTGGGCCGACGCGCTGGCGAACGCCCGGCTCACGCTCGAGCACGCGAGGCAGGCCACGGATCCCCAGGTGGTCGCCGCCGCCTCCTGTATCGCGGCGATGGCCGAGGCTGTTCTGGGCTACCACGCAGAGGCGCGTTCGCTCGCCGCCTCCGGGCTGTCGGCCGCGGAGGAGTTGACGGATTTCTGGTGGACGATCGGCGGTCGCGCGGTGCTCGGGCTGGTCGCGCTCACCGAGGATGAGCCAGAGGCGGCAGTCGAGGCACTCGAGCCCGCCTGGAAGCTGATGACCGAGCGACGGCTCGGCGACCTTTCGATCTTTCCGGTCGGCCATGTACTCGGCGAGGCGCTCCTGGCGGTCGGTCGGGTGGACGAGGCGGTCCTGATCGCGGAGACACTGCGCGCCTGTCCGGTCGGCGAGAAGCCGTGGTGCCGGGCGATGGCGAGCCGGATCATGGCGCTCGCGGCGGCCGGGCGCGGCGACTACGTCGAGGCACGTCGGGAGATCGGAGTGGCGGTCCAGGCGCACGCAGACCTGCCGGAGCCGTTCGAGCATGCGCGAACGCTTCATCTCGCCGGGCGCGTCGAGCGGACAGCGCGTAGCTGGGGCGCCGCACGCGCGGCGTTCGCCGACGCTCTTGAGCGCTTCGACCAGCTCGGGGCTGCCCGCTGGGCGGAAAAGGCGTCCGCGGACTTGGCCCGGCTCCCCGGTCGTCGCCCGGCGAACGACGAGCTGACGGCCAGGGAGCGCGAGATCGGCCAGCTCGTCGCCGCGGGCCTCACGAACAAGGAGGTCGCGGCCCGTCTGTTCGTGAGCGTTCGCACGGTCGAAGCGACCCTCTCGCGGCTCTATGCAAAGGTCGGTGTGCGCTCTCGCACAGAACTCGCGGGGCATCTGCGCTGATTCTGTGTGGAGACCCACAATTGATCTAAGTCGGCCGGCCGCCTAGCGTCGGCCGCATCGACCGGACCAGCTACTTCGCACTCGAACTTGCTCGGCCCGCCGAGGGCTGGCAGCACCTCGACGAGCTGATCCTTCGAGCGCGGAACGCGGGTGATGCGCAGCCTGTCGGAAACCGAGTGCGGTTCGTGCGCTCGGTCTTCATCCCGGAGGACGAGACCTGCCTCTGCGTCTACCAGGCCTCATCGGTCGAGGACGTGCGCGAGGCGGCCCGCCGGGCGCAGCTTCCATCCGAGCGCGTGGTCGAGGCGATCACCGAGTCGAAAGGAAAGGGCTAATGCCGTCGATGGTGCGTAAGTTGAGACCACCGAGCCCGGCGCTCGTCATCTCGGTCCTCGCGCTGTTCGTCGGGCTCGGCGGCGGCGCTGCCGCCTATGCGAGCGGGCTCATCCCGGGCTCGCAGATCAAGAACCACTCGATCCCCGCCAAGAAGCTCACCAAGAAGGCGATCAGGTCCCTGCACGGCGAGCGTGGAGCACGCGGCCCTGTCGGGCCGAGCGGCCCGGCCGGCCCGACGGGCCCGGCGGGGCTCAAGGGCCAGTCGGCCCCACAGGGCCTCAGGGTCCTGGTGGAAGGATCGTGACCTACGACGCCACCGCCAGCGCCTCGCCGACCGTGACGACGCTCGGAACGTTCCTCGGCGTGACTGTCGGCGCCTCGTGCTCGATCCCGGCCGCGGGGCAGGCAGAGCTGAATGTTTACCTCAAGACGAGCGACGGCTCCTGGAACATCGATTTCACCGAGCTGAACAACGCAAACGGCGGAACTGTCTCGCACGTCTCCAAAGAGGAATTCCCCGCCGGCACCTTCACGACGCCGACTCTGGTCACGCAAGTCGAGGCCAACGCAGGCGGCTCCGAGTCAGACGTCCAAGACGACCTCATCCAGCTAGCACCCTCAACTGGGGCCATGACCTGGCACGGAACCGCCTCGACGGCTAACTCCACCCAGACCTGTCATCTCTCGGTGCAGGTCATCCCGGAAACGATCACCGCTGTCTCCGGGACGGCACGCGCCACCGGGACCGCGCTGTCGCACCTTCCCCTCGGATCGGAGGCGGCGAGATGAGGCGTTCGGCTTGGCTGGTGCTGGCGGCAGGAGCTGCCGTGGTACTGCTCGCCGTTCCCGCGGCCGGCGCCCAGACGGGCACGACGCCGTCGCTGAGCTGGTCGGCGCCGGCCTCGTTCGATATTGCGAACGGGGCGCTGAGCGCCGTGTCCTGTCCAGCCCCGACGTTGTGCGTCGCCGTCGACGAGCATGGCAACGTCGTTACCTCCAGCGATCCGACCGGCGGCTCCTCCGCCTGGACCGGCGGCAGCATCGACCCGGGCAACCACGACTTTCCGCTGGCCGTCGCCTGTCCGTCGACCTCGCTCTGCGTGGCCGTCGACGCCGCCGGCAATGTCCTGAAGTCGGCCAGTCCCGCAGAGGGCGCCTCCAGTTGGAGCGCACCGACAAACGTGAGCGACAACGGTCTCGACGCGGTGTCGTGCGCGACATCGGTCTGCGTCGCAGTGGACGGGGGCGGTGACCTCGTGACGTCGTCGGACGGCGGATCGAGCTGGAACGACCCTGTCACAGTCGAGAGCGGCGTGCCGCTAACGGGGGTTTCCTGTGCGTCCGACACGTCGTGCGTAGCGGTGGATCAGAATGGCGACGCGTTCGCGTCGACCGATCCGACCGGCGATGCGTCCCACTGGCCCGCGGTCGTCGCCGACGCCATCGACGGCCTGACGGGAGTCTCGTGCGTAGGAGGTACCCAGTCGTGCGTCGCCGTGGATCAGAGCGGCAACGCCGTGACCTCGATCGACGGCGGCTCGGCCTGGAGCACGCCAGTCTCGGTCTCGGCCAACACCCTCGCAGGTATCTCGTGCCCTACCGCCTCGTTCTGCGTCGCCGTGAGTCGCGCCGGCGAGATCTGGAACTCGACCAATCCCTTCGACGCCTCGCCGACCTGGAGCTCGGTCACCCTCGATGCCGCAGGCGAGCCCGGTGCGATCTCGTGCCCGTCCGTGTCGTTGTGCGTTGCCGTGGACGCGGCCGGCAACGCGCTCACCGCCACCGACCCGAACAGCGGTTCCGCCTCGGCCTGGACGGCCGCCGAGGTAGACGCGCACGCCGGCGACAGCAACAGCCCGATCGGCGCGTCCTGCCCCTCGAGCTCGCTGTGCGCCGTGGTGGATGAGTCGGGAAACGTCTTGACGTCGTCCGACCCCGCAGGCGGTGCAGGGACCTGGAGCATCGCAAAGGTCGATGCCGACACCAGTCTCTGGGACGTCTCCTGCCCCGCCGCTTCGTTGTGCGTCGCCGTCGACACCGATGGGAACGTCTTCACCTCGATCGATCCGGCCGGAGGAGCGTCCGCCTGGGGCTCTGCCATCTCGGTCAGTGCTACCCAGCTGTCTGGCGTCTCATGCCCGTCCGTCGCACTCTGTGTCGCGGTCGACCAGGACGGAAACGTCGCGAGCTCGACGGACCCGACGAACCCATCGGCCTGGAATCTCGACTCCGCGGACAGCGGCAAGGTGCTGACGGCCGTCTCGTGTCCCACGGAGTCCTTCTGCGCAGCCGTCGACGGCAGCGGCGACGTCCTGACTTCTACCGATCCGGCCTCGGGCACCTGGGCTGCTCCCGTGCACGTCGACACGACCGTCCTCGACATGACCGCGATCTCGTGCCTGTCCACCTCGCTCTGTGTCGCTGTCGACAGCGCCGGGGACGTCCTGACTTCGACCAATCCCACCGGCGACGCGTCCGCATGGACGCTGACGAACGTCGACGGCAGCCTCCTCGAGTCCATCTCCTGTCCCTCGACCGGCTTCTGTGTCGTGAGCGACAGCGCCGGGAACGTGCTGACCTCGGCCGATCCGACCGGCGGCACCGCGGCCTGGAACACGAGAGTCGTCGACGACGGGAACGAGATCTCCGCCCTGTCGTGCCCGTCCGTCGGGTTGTGCGTCGGCGTCGATTTCCAGGGCAACGTGCTCGAGGGCCTGAGCACTCCGTCGGTGACCACCGGCGCGGCCGGCTCGATCGGCGAGGCGAGCGCGACGCTGACCGGCACCGTGAATCCGAACGGAATCGGCGTCACCGATTGCCACTTCAGCTACGGCAGCGGTAGCCCGTCCGGCACGAACGCGCCCTGCTCGCCCTCTCCCGGCTCGGGCACGAGCGACCTCCCGGTCTCGGCCCAGCTCTCGGGCCTCGCGCCGGCGGCGGCGTATCAGTTCCGCCTGGTCGCGACGACCGCCGGCGGCACGAGCTTCGGGGCCGTCGGTTCGTTCACCACCGCCGCCGCGCCCTCGTCCCCGCTCCCGGTCACCCACACGCTGACGGTCTCGAAGTCGGGCGCCGGCTCGGGCGCCGTGAGCAGCTCACCGACGGGGATCAGCTGCGGGACGGCCTGCTCGCACGCCTACGCCTCCGGAACGGCCGTGACCTTGACCGCGACGGCTGCTTCCGACTCGACCTTTGTCGGCTGGTCGGGAGCCTGCAGCGGCACCGGCACGTGCTCCGTCACGACCAGCGCCGAGAGGGCGGTCACGGCCACGTTCACCCTCCGCGCCGTCTCCAAGCCTTGCGTGGTGCCGAAGGTCAAGGGCGAGACGCTGAAGAAGGCGAAGCGCGCGATCCGGGCCCACGCCTGCGCGGTCGGCAAGATCGAGCGAGCCACCTCGCGCTCGGTCGAGAACGGTCACGTGATCTCGCAGAAGCCCAGGCCGGGCCGGCGCCTGAAGCACGGGGCAAAGGTCAACCTGGTCGTCAGCAAGGGACGACGACGCTAATCAACCAATTCAACCCCGCTGCGGGGAGAGGAGGACCAATGAGAAAGATCACTTACGTGGTGACGCTCGCATTCGCTTTCGGCGCGGTGCTGGGTCTTGCGGCCGGCCCAGCCACCGCGTCACCGCCGCCGGCGTCGTACGGGCTACCCACGCTGAGCATCGACGGCGCCTGCACCTTCAGCGCCACCGCGACCTGGTCGCACACCAGGGTCGATTCCGTGCAGTTCACCGTGCATGTCGTCGGGTCCATCTCGAGCAATCAGATGACGTCGGCGATCAAGGGCCGCACCGCGGTGGGCACGCTCGCGGGAGGCGCCGCCACCACACACACCTTCGCCGTGACGGCCGACTTCTTCCGCAACGGCGTCCTGGTCGACGAGGAGACGAGCAGTTCGGTCGACGCCGCCTGTGCCTTCTTGCTGTAGGTCGGGAGGAGGAGCTGCGTCGCGACGAGACGGGAGGAGGCGGGCCGGCTGAGGCACGGCGCCGGGATCAACCTAGTCGTCAGCAAGGGCAGACGCTGACAGGACACGAGGTCAGGAGGACAAGATCAAACAGCTTCGACATCCGGCGACCGTGATCGCCTTGCTCGCGCTATTCGTCGCGCTTGGCGGAACGACCTACGCGGCGACGAGCCTGCCGAGGAACAGCGTCGGCACCAAGCAGCTGAAGAAGAACGCCGTGACGTCGCCGAAGATCAAGACGGGGGCCGTCACGGCCGCGAAGATCAACACCAAGGGCCTCACCGTTCCTAATGCGCTGCACAGCGCGAGTGCCGACTCGGCCTCGAGCGCTACTAACGCGCTGCACAGCGCGAGTGCCGGCTCAGCCTCGACTGCGACGAACGCCACCAACCTAGGCGGGACCGCGGCAAGCGAGTACCTCCACTTTGGAGGCACCCTGCCGTCCGGCGATACGGAGACGGGGGTTTGGGGCTTTGGAACGAACGACGGGACAGGCGGCGGCGGTTCCATCGCGCAACCGGTGGTCACATTTCGCGTTCCGTTGACGGCCGGTTTGGACGCGGCGCATGCGATCTATGTGAGTGGCACCGCGGCCACCCATTGCCCCGGCCCCGGACATGCTGCCGCTGGATACCTATGCGTGTACCAAGGGGACATCTTCAACGCGAACACTCCGTCCAGCTCCAACATCTTCAATCCGGCGCCGATAGGTGCTCCGTCTGGCATCGCACCCGATGGATGGTCGATCTACCTGAGCGCAGCGGCCACGGGTGCATGGGACGTCTTCGGCACGTACGCAGTCACCGCGCCGTGATCACGACGGGTACAGGTCGACGACACGTTCAGCAAAGAACTGGTCGCCCGTACGACGCGCTCTACCCCGGCGCTGCGAAGTTCACCGGCGGCGCCGCGTGCTCTGGTCTGCCCGGGACGGCCGCTTCGAGATCGTCGAGAACCTCGGCCCGATCGACCCGCAGGAGCGCATCGTCGACCACGAAATGGTCATGTAAATCCGTCCGGTCGTGCATCGATCTCGATTTACGATCACGGCAGCTCCGATACCGCCCCAGGTCAGGGTGACTCTCAGGAGGTGACTCGTGATCAGGAGACCAAAGGCGGAGAAAAGGGCGCTTGTCGTGGCGCTACTGATTGCGGCAATCGCGTCCGGTAGCGCGGCTGCAGCGGTGATACCGGTGTACTGGGCGAACCTTCATGCTCGCCTCGCGCCGGTCGCCTGAACGGCGCACGCCGGGCGGTTCGCCGGGACGCTTCTCGTGCGCTTCGGTGAGACAGATCCGGCGGAGCCGTCCGATCCGGCGCCGCCGGGTCACTCGCAGTTGACCTGGAAACTGAGCTTGCCGGCGCTCCACGGGCCGATGTCCGCTTCGCTGCGGATCCGTGCCACGATGGGCACCGCGGCGGTTTCGCGCACGCTCTGCGCGAGCTGCTCGACAGCAGCGAACGGCACGCTGAATCTGACCGTGGATCAAGGCATGCGCATCGCGGGGTCGGGCGCTGTGATCGTCGTCCGCACGGCTTCGGCGACGCTGCGAGGGGCCGTCAAGGTGTCCCCGCATTTCGTGGCACAGTCGGCGCGCTGACCGCCTTCGGCGGCGGCCCCACGCGGGGCCGCCGCCGACAGCGTTCCGCAAACAGGATCGGCTACGGCCCGAGGATCTTCGAGCCGGACACCTGGTTCGCCACGCGCAGCTTGTTGACGGTGTTGTCGTCCGCGTACGCGATATGAGCGAACCCCGTTGTCGGATCGACCACTTCGCTGTTGAAGTCGAGCAGGTTGCGATTCGAGTTCGGGTCGAGGCAGAAGATGCCGAGGTTGCAGATGTCGCCGACATGCATCGGCGTCGTCGTCAGCGCGCTCGTTGTCCAGCTCGCGACGCCTGTCGGCGACGTGAGGTTCAGCGACTGCCCGGCGTACAGATTCCAGTTGCAGGTCGGCGGATAGAAGTCCGGGTTCCCGTTACCCGGGCCGGCACAGCCGCCGGGCAGAAACTTGCCGAGCGCGTCGGTCGGCTCGATCTCGTTCGTGCGGAGCCACGAGACGTCCACCTTGCCCGGGCTGCCCGCGGCGATCGTCGGGAAGAGATCGGTCTGCGGCACGTTGCCGGAGTCGACCTCGTACGCGGTTGCCGCGCTCCCGGGGATGATTCCGCCGCCGCCGTCCCACGTGGTACCGCCGTCTGCCGACCAGGCGACCCACATGTGGTTCGCGCAGGTCGGATCGGACTGCACGGTTCCTGCCGCCGACTCCGCCGCGCAGGTCGCCGGGTTGCTGCCCGGCGCGGGCGTCGTAAACGCCACGTACGGGTTGCCGAGCCGGTCGAGCGTGAACCCTGCGAACGGCGACGAGGTGTCGTGCCCGATGCCAGCGTCGTAGGCGAGCTGCGGCGTCCAGCTCCTGCCGCCGTCGTCCGACCACGCGACGAACAGGTTGTGGAAGGACTGGAGCATCGTCACGTTGCAGCCCGTGAGCGGGCTCTCGGGATCCGACGCGATCCACGAGACGAAGATTCGCCCCGGATGCGCGCCCGCCCAGGAGATCGCGGTGCCCGTCGGAACGGTGTTGCAGGCCGAGTCGGCCAGCGCGACCGCCGCCTGGTCCGCGCCGTTCACGGTGAAGTTGGCCATGACGTCGATCGGCGTCCCGAACGTCTTCCCACCGTCGGTCGAGATGTTCACCCAGATCTGGCTCGGGCCGTAGAAGTCGTGGTAGCTGAGCGCGACCAGCGCGTTGTCGGTCGTCCCGCCTGGCGGGATGTACGCCGCCGTCCACTGCCTGTCGACGCCGAACGGGTTGCAGCTCGTCCCGCAGACGTTCGAGCCCGCCGCGAGGTCGACATTGTTGTTGCCGTACATCCATGTCTTGCCGTCGTCGGTCGACTTCCAGACGTCCGCCTGCAGTGGGGCGGTCTCCACGCTGCCGGCGAGGTTGCATTCGTAGAGGGCTCCCGACTGATCGGTGGTCACGCAGTCGTCGCCGCTCGACGGGTCGGCCGTCGTCGCCTGTGTCCAGCTCGACCCATGGTTCGTGGACTTGTAGAGGAGCGTGCCTCCGCTCGGGGTCGTGTCGTAGAGCTCGCCCTTGGTGTTGCTGGCGATCGTGGGCTCGCCCCCGAACGGCCCGACGTTCGCGAGCGTGTACGCCGGCGCGGTCGTCTTCGGTGCAGGCTTCGCGCTCGCACCGGTCATCGGACCGACGGCGGCGAAGGCGAGCACCGCAAGGGCAATCGCCAACACGCGCAGGTCTTTCCGTCTCATCTGTTCCTCCCGCAGGGAAGTGGCTCCGGAGCCTTGGAAACTCCGGAGATCCGGATGCCGTTGCCTTCCCCGCAGCGACGGGCGGTGAAACGAGTCGGGGTCTGCTCAGCCGCCGCTGATCGCAGCGATGACGTCGAGGCGCGAGCGCTCCGCGACCGGCGTGTCGAGCGCGGCGCGCTCGCCGTCGACGTAGACGTGGATGTGGTGGCGCAGCGACGGTCCTTCCGCGACGAGCCGGTCGCGTAGCCCCGGCCAGCGTTGCTCGAGCTCGTCGATGGCGGCCAGGACGCTCGCCGCGTCGATCTCGACGCGGCGAGGCAGTCCCGGGAAGAGTGGGGTCAGCGTCCCCGGTAGGCGTACGTCGGGCACGGCGCTACCCGACGATCGCGACGTCCACGGAGGAGATCGACGGCAGGTAGCTCGCGATCTCGCTCCATGTCTCGCCCTCGTCGGCACTCGCGAACACCTGGCCGGTGCTCGTGCCGAAGTAGACGCCGGGAACGTCGTGCCTGTCGATCGTCATCCCCTGGCGGAGGACGCCGAGATGCGCATCGTCCTGCGGCAGGCCGGTGCGCATCGGCTGCCAGCTCGAGCCGGCGTCGCGGGTGCGCCAGACCGTCGCCTTGCCGTCGTGCATCGTCCGTCCGTGGCCGCCGTCAACGGGGATCACGTAGAACGTCTCCGTGTCGTGCGGATGCACGGACGCGGCGAAGCCGAAGTCGCCGGGCAGTCCTTCCGTGATCTCGGTCCACGACTTGCCGCCGTCGTCGGAGCGATGCATGCCCACGTGGTTCTGCTGGTACATGCGCTCGGGGTTGGAGGAGCGGACGAGCTTGTGGACGCAGAAGCCGACGTCCTCGTAATCGGCGGGCCAGTCGCGCCGCAGCCCGTTGTTGCGGGGCGTCCACGACGAGCCGCCGTCCTCCGTCTGGAAGGCGCCGATGCCCTGGACGATGGCGAAGAAGTTGTCGGAGTCGCTCGCGTCGGTGACGAAGCCGGAGATGCCCAGGTGTCCGGGTGGTTGGTTCGCCGGGTCGTCCCAGCTCTCGCTGCCGTGCTGGCCGGAGAGGGTCGACAGAAGCGACCACGTCTCGCCGTTGTCGCGGCTCTCGAAGATGCCCGGAGCCTCGACGCCGACGAGCAGCCGGTCGCCGGCGCGCGCGAGCGTCGAGACCTTCGAGATCTTGCGCCCGTCGCCGTCTCCGTAGGAGAGGCCTTCGCTGGACTGCTCCCACGTCTCGCCGAGGTCGTCGCTGCGCCAGATGCTCGAGCCGTGCCACTCGCTCGCCGCGGCCGCGTAGATCGAGCCTGTGGTCGCGTCGTAGATCGCGTGGTAGACGGGCCAGCCTTCGCAGTACGGGCCGCGCAGCGTCCACTCGCGGCGGTCGTTGCTTTCGAGGATGAACGCGCCCTTGCGCGTTCCGACGGTCAAGACGGTCTTCGACATCGATTCGCTCCTAGCGTTCGGTGGGACGGTCGAGAGTGTCGCCGATCTGCGCGACTTTTGGGTAGAGACTGCACGGCCGCTCGAAACTCATCGCCCAGTGTGCGAAGCTCCGCGCGTGAGCGCGGCGAGCCGGGAGCGGTTCGGCTGGACGTTGTACGAATCCGGGCCTGAGCACGCGGATCACACCGTGCTCCTCTTGCCCGGCGCGCTCGCCACGGCGGTCTTCTATGACGACCTGCTCGCTGACCGACGGCTCGAGGGCGTCTCCATTCGCTTCGTGGCGACGACGCTGCCCGGCTTCGGCGACACCGTCGCTCCCGCTGACGTCAGCATGGAGAACTACGCCAAGGTCGCAGGGCAAATCGCAGCCGAGCTCGGCTGCTCGGCGGCGATCGGGCACAGCTTGGGCGCCAATGTGGCGGTCGAGATGGTGGGGAGCGGCGAGTTCTCGGGGCCCGTGATTCTGCTCGCACCCAGCTTCTCGCGCGTAGACGAATCCAAGTTCCCGCGAGCACTGGATCGACTCTCGAGCGCATTCGGGCACCTGCCGTACGCGTTGATGCTGAAGATCATCGGGCCGGCGATGAAAAGCAGCTTGCCGGCGCACCGGCAGGATGTGCTGATCGCCGAGTTGCAGAAGAACGACCCGCGGTTCCTCCGCCGGCAGACCCGCGCCTACCTCGAGTACCTCGATCGCCATGGTTCCCTCGCCCGGCGGCTCTGCGACTCGGGTGTCCGAGCTTGGGTCGTGTTCGGCGCGGACGACGACATCGGGCTCACCGACGAGGAACGAGACGTTCTGGAGCAGTGCCCCTCCGTGACGTTGGTCACGATCGCCGACGCCGGTCACTTCGCCCTCAACCAGAAGCCGGGCGAGATAGCCGAGATCCTCCTCACAGCTGTCAGTGGATAGGGCTCAGCCGCTGAGCGGCTTCCCGGTCTCGAGGAAGGTCTTCAGGTTGCTCAGCACGAACATCCAGCCTGTGCCTGAGACGCTTGCGGCCGTCTTCGGAGCTCCCTCGAGTTGGTCGTGGACAACGGTCAGGAGCGTCGTCCCGTCTTCCTGTGGCTGGATCTCCCAGGTGACGCGGCTCGGCTCCTCGGCCGCCATCTCGGGGTCGTAGCCTGCGATCCAACGATGGACGAGGCGGCGGGGCTCGTCGGCTTCGAGAATCTCCTCGTCCCACGTCATGTCTCCGAGCGCGGATAAGCGCCGGCCGTCGCGTAGCTCGATCCGCACGCCGTGGAAGTAGCGCTCGGTGAACTCCGGCTTGGTGATGGCCTCCCAGATCTGCTCCGGGGTCGCGAGGATGAAGACCTGGTAGACCTGCGTCGTCTGAACGGTCGTGGTCGTACTCATGCCGTGTCCTCCAGTCCGTGCTTGAGATCGGCGAGCGCCGCGACGCGGTGCTCGGTGTACTTGTCGATCCACCGGTCGTGGATCAGCCGGATCGGCACCGGGTTGAGGAAATGGAGCTTCTCCCGGCCCTGTCGGCGGGTGACGACGAGCCCGGCGTCCTCGAGCACGCGGAGGTGCTTCATGACGCCGAAGCGGGTCATCTCGAGCTCGGACTCGAGCTCAGTGAGCGTGCGGCCGTCGCGCTCGAAGAGCCGGTCGAGCAGATGGCGCCGGGTTGGGTCGGCAAGCGCCTTGAAGACGTGGTCGTCGTCCACGCCTCCGATATTATGTGACTAGATGGTCACATGTCAAGAGGTGAGTTCACGCGCGGCGGCGATGAGCTCGTCGAGGTCTGGGAGCTCGCCCGTCTCGTACGCCCACACGCCGCGAACGACCCCGCCGGTGTCGATGAGAAACGCGCTGCGCTGCGAGACGTCCCGCATCCCGTTGTGCTCGAAGGCGACGTCGAACCCCTGTGTCGCCTCGGCGTTCCAGTCCGAGAGGAGCGGGAAGTCGAGGTCGAGCGCCTGCATCCACGCGACGTGCGTGTACGGCGAGTCACGTGAGATCGCGAACGGCTCGACTCCCGCTTCCTGCAGCTCCGCTCTCCTGTCACGCAGGAGCTCGAGCTCGGACGTTCAGGTGGAGGACCAGTCGAAGAGGTAGAAGAGCAGCAGCAGCGGCCGATCGTGGATGAGATCACCGATGCTCGCGCGCTCGCGTGGCGTCGTCCAGACGATCGCCTCGAGCGGCGCTCTCTCTCCGGCCTCGAGCATGACCTCGATGCTACGCGGCGGCTGCGGGCTGGGGCTCCGGGTCCGCCGCGACCTCGGTCGCGTCCGCGATCTCCCGCACGACCTCGACGATGTCCCGGTTCGCGTTGAAGATGTGCAGCTGCCGGTCGGCGCCGTTTCCGCGGCGCAGGATCTCCTGGACGCCCTCCAGCTCTTCCTCCGACCCGAGATCGCGCGCGTGAGGACGCAGCGTCTGCATGGTCCGGCGCACCAGCGCCGCCACCGGCACCCGGTTGCGGCGACCCGTGTGGAGGTCCATCACCGGCGCGGAGAGGCCGTAGCGCGCGGCGAGCCACTTGTTCTCGGTCGTGAGGATCCGGTGGAAGGAGGGGATCTCCTCGCCGCGCTCGACGAGCTCCGCATAGTGCTTGACGAGTGCCTGGCAGTAGGCGGTGATCGCGATCACGTCGTCGAGCCGCGTGACCGCGTCGCAAATCCGGATCTCGATGGTGCCGAGGCGGGGATGGAGCCGGATGTCCCACCAGATGTGCGTGTAGTCCTGGATGCAGCCGGTCTTCTCGAGCTGGTTCACGACCTGCGCGTAGTCGGAGTAGTCGCGGAAGCGCGGCGGGGGGCCGGAGCGCGGGAAGGCGGCGAAGACCATGTGGCGCGAGGAGCGGAGCCCGGTCGGCTCGCCGCGCCAGAACGGCGAGCTCGCCGAGAGCGCTACGAGCTCGGCCAGGTGCGCGATCAGCCCGTTTACGACCCGGATCGCCTTCTCTGCGTCGTCGACCGCGACGTGGACGTGCATCCCGAAGATCAGCTCGCGGCGAGCGATGTACTGCATCTGGTCGACCATCGCCCGATAGCGATCCTTGGCGGTGATCCGCTGCCGCTCGAAGAGCGAGAACGGGTGGGTGCCGGCCGAGCCGACCCGCAGACCCTTCTCGCGCGCCACGTCGGTGACGTAGCGGCGGATGCGAAGCAGCTGCTGCTGCACCCCCGCGGGTGTGTGGCACACCGGCGTCGCGACCTCGAGCACGGACTGCATCAGCTCGGAGTTGATCCGCGGCTCGAGCTCGTGCCCCGCGACCGCGGCGAGCACGGTGTCGATGTGCTGGACGAGGTCGAACATCTCGGCGTCGAGGAGCATGTACTCCTCCTCGACCCCGAGCGTGTACGGGTCGCTCGTGCCGAAGGCGTGATCGAGCACGCTGCCGCCTGGCGGGAAGTGCGAGCCCTTGCCGGTGATCGACGGAGGGATCAGCGAGTCGCTCATGCAGGGACCATATCCCCGTTGTTTGCAGGAAGAAAGCGTCGGCCGAGCACGACGAGCGGAATCCCGATCACGACCGACGACACGATCTTGCCCACGAGCTGCCCGTTGAAGAAGTCGAGCCCGGACGAGCCGAACGCGAGCACGAGGAAGACGACGCTGTCGATCGGCGCGCTCGCCCCCGCCGAGACGAGGACGCGCACCCCGTCGTGGATGCGCCCCCGGAGGGGCGCTCCCACGAGGTTGTCCACGGTCTCCGAGACGAGGAAGGCCGCGAGGCTGGCGCCGACGATGCGCCAGGTCGAGCCGACTGCGCTGTCGAACTCCTGCCCGGGAAACGCAGGATGCGAGTGGACGACGAGCGCGATGTAACCCGCGAAGAGCGCCGAGCCGGCGAAGCCGAGCCCGATCAGAAGCTGCGCGTTGAGCGCGCCGTCGCGGCGGGTCACTCCGGTGTGGTGGGCGAGCTGGACGAGGGCCAGCGCGACGCCGATCGAATAGACGCCGCCCGGCGCTTCGAGGTGCGTGAAGGGGAGGCGGACGATCTTGTTCGCGCCGATCTGTGCGGAGAGCACGACGGCGACATAAAGACCTGCGAGGACCGACAGTCTCATTCGGGGAGCAGCGCGTCCGCCTCGATCTCGACCTTCCACGCGGGATCGAGCAGCCCGCTGATCACGAGCATCGACGTCGCAGGCAGAACCGAGCCGAATACCTCGCCGTGCGCGCGCCCTACCGCCTCCCAGTCCGCCGGGTCGAGGATGTACGTCCGGGTACGTACGACGTGCTCCGGCCCGGCGCCGAGCTCGTGCAACGCGGCGACGACGATCGCCAGGCAGCGCTTCGCCTGCTCGTACGGGTCATCCGAATCGATGCCGACGGGCGCGGTCCCGCTCACGTAGACCTGGCGCCCCTCGCGCACGGCGCGCGAATAGCCGACCGTTTCGGCGAAGGCGGAGATTGCGGGGACTGCGGTACGGGCCACGTTCCTAGTATCCCGCGACGTGGAGGCATTGCGTCTGATCGACGGCTGGGACGCGGGAACAGCTGCAGCCGGAGTCGCGCGTGCGGATGGGGTCGTCGCGAAACACGGGGCGGTCGACGTCGAGCTGCGCTGGGCGTCCGTCACGAAGCTCTTCACGGGCGTCGCTCTTCTCGTCGCGCTCGAGGAGGGAACCGTCGACCTCGACGAGCCGGTGGGCCCGCCCGGCGCGACGCTACGCCACCTGCTCGCCCACGCATCCGGCCTGCCGGTCGACGGCTCCGAGCCGATCGCCGAACCGGGTCGGCGAAGGATCTACTCGAACACGGGGATCGAGCTCGCGGCGAAGCTGCTCGAGGAGCGCGCCGAGATGCCGTTCGTCGACTACTTCCTCGGCGCGGTGGTCCGCCCGCTCGGCCTGGTCGGCAGACTCGCCGGCTCGCCTGCACACGGCTACCGCGGGCCGCTCGACGATCTCCTCGCACTCGGTCGGGAGCTCCTCGAACCGACGCTCGTGGCGGCCGAGACGCTCGCGGAAGCGGTGACGGTCCAGTTTCCCGGCCTCACGGGGGTGCTCCCGGGGCTCGGTCGGATGGAGCCGAACGACTGGGGGCTGACGTTCGAGCTGCGCGACGCGAAATCGCCGCACTGGACCGGTCTATACAACTCGGAACGAACCTTCGGCCACTTCGGCGCGAGCGGAACCTTCCTCTGGGTCGATCCGGATGCAGGTCTCGCCTGCGGCGTCCTCACGGATCAGCCGTTCGGGGATTGGGCCAGGGAGGCGTGGCCGGCGCTCAGCGATGCCGTCCTGAGGAGTTAGGTCCGACCGTCCGCCAAGTTGAGCCGAACGGCCCATGGCGATCGCCCGGATTCGCGTCGATCATGCGCAGCAATGAGTGAGCGCGGGATGCATCGCATCGAGGACGACATCGCCGAGACCTGGCTCGAGGACTGGGCAGGCGCCGGTCTGGGAGAGCTCGAGGCGTATCTCGCCAAGCACGCGGACTTTCTGCGGTTCGTCGAGGGGCGCGAAGCGCCCCAGCCGGCGGAGTAGCTCGCAGAGATCCGAGGGCGCGGCGGGCGCGGCGCTTGGCTGCAAGCGGCGAAGATCGGCCGCCTTTCGGCGGCCGGGCCGGGCTCTCGCTTAGCTCTCGAACCCGAGCTGGCGCTCGAGCATGCCCTTCGGCATCGCCCCCACCGCCGAGGCCTTCGGCGCGCCGCCCTCGAAGAGCATCATGTTCGGGATCGACTGGATCCCGTAGCGCATCGCCAGATCCTGGTTCTCGTCGATGTTCACCTTCACGAGCTTGACATTGTGCTCGTCCGCGATCCGCTCGAGCACGGGCGCGACCGCGTGACACGGTCCGCACCATTCGGCCCAGAAGTCGACGAGCACGGGCTCGTCCGCCTGCAGGACCTCGCTCTCGAAGGTGGTGTCGGTGACCTCTGTTGCCATCGTTTCCTTTCGGTGTCGCAGTAGAGGAAGCGCTTGTACCCACGCTCCCGGTAGTCAGAACGCCTGAGCCTAGACTTGGCTTCCCGATGGGGGAACCAATCTTCCAGTCTCTGCCGGACAAACCCGATCATCCCGAGCTCGAGCGGGCGATGCTCGGGCGCTGGGACGAGGAGGGCACGTTCGCCAAGCTCCGGGAGCTGAACCGCGGCGGCCCGACCTTCTCGTTCATGGACGGGCCGATCACGGCGAACGGACCGGCTGGCGTCCACCACGGGCTCGGGCGCACCCTGAAAGACGTCTTCCAGCGCTACAAGGCTGCTCGGGGTCACGACCTCCGCTACCAGAACGGCTTCGACTCGCAGGGCCTGCACGTCGAGGTGCAGGTCGAGAAGGCGCTCGGCTTCAACTCGAAGCGGGAGATCGAGGAGTACGGGCTCGACCGCTTCGCCCGCGAATGCCGCGACTTCGTTGCGAAGTTCGCCGGCATCCAGACCGCGCAGTCGAAGCGGCTCGGGATGTGGATGGACTGGGGCAACGACTACTTCACCTTCTCGGACACGAACATCGAGTACATCTGGCGCTTCCTCAAGGAGGTGCAGGCGCGAGGCTGGCTGTACAAGAGCCACCGTTCGACGCAGTGGTGTCCCCGTTGCGGCACGTCGCTCTCGAAGCACGAGCAGGCCGGGGAGGAGAACTACGAGGAGCTCGAGCATCCCTCGCTCTTCGTCCGCTTCCCGTTGCGCGGGCGCGACGGCGAGTCGCTCGTGATCTGGACGACCACCCCATGGACGCTGCCTGCCAACGTTGCGGCGGCCGTGAAGCCCGACGCCGAGTACGGGCGCAACGACGTGGGCGAGTGGGTCGCGGTCGAGCGCTATCCGGAGGAGCACTTCGAGGAGCGCGTTCGCGGCTCCGAGCTCGTCGGGCTCGAGTACGAGGGGCCGTTCGACGACTTCGCGGCGCAGAAGGACGTCGTCCACCGCGTCATCCCGTGGGACGAGGTCTCGCTCGCCGAGGGCACCGGGATCGTCCACATCGCGCCGGGCTGTGGCGCCGAGGACTTCGAGCTCTCCCGCGTCCACGACCTCGCGGTGTTGGCGCCGATCGACGAGTCCGGCGTGATGCTCCGCGGCTACGGCGAGCTAGAGGGGATGAGGACGGACGAGGTCGTCGATCCGGTGATCGAGTCGCTCCGGGAGCGGGGGCTTCTCGTCGAGGCGACGTCGATCGTCCACCGCTATCCCGTCTGCTGGCGTTGCCGGACGCCGCTCGTCTTCCGCGTCGTCGACGACTGGTTCATCTCCGCCGAGGAGATCCGGCAGCCGATGCTCGACGGCAACGCGACGGTCGAGTGGACTCCGCCCCAGTACAGGAAGCGGATGGACGACTGGCTGCGCAACATGGGCGACTGGAACATCTCCCGCCGCCGCTACTTCGGCTTGCCGCTTCCGTTCTACGAGTGCGAGTGCGGACACATGAACGTGGTCGGCTCGCGGGCGGAGCTCGAGGAGCGCGCGGTCTCAGGCCTCGAGCAGCTCGAGGAGCTGCACCGCCCCTGGATCGACGCGGTCCGGATCCGCTGCGAGAGCTGCACCGCCGAGGTCGAGAGGATCGAGGAGGTCGGCGACGCCTGGCTCGACGCCGGCATCGTCCACTTCTCGACGCTCGGCTGGCAGAACCCCGAATGGATCCCGCACGGCTACGCGACGGGAGCCTCGAAAGGCCTCTCCGGCGCCGACCTTCCCGACAACGCTTTCTGGGAGAAGTGGTTCCCCGCCGAATGGGTCTCGGAAGGGCGAGCCCAGATCCGGCTCTGGTTCTACTCCCAGTGCTTCATGGCGATTACGCTCGCCGGCCGTCAGCCGTACGGCCGGGTGCTGACGTACGAGAACGTGGTCGACGAGACCGGCCGCGAGATGCACAAGTCATGGGGCAACGCGATCGATCTCAACGATGCGCTCGAGCGAATGGGCGCCGACACAATGCGCTGGTTGTACTGCTCGCAGAACCCGGCGCAGGAGCTTCGCTTCGGCTACGGGATGGCGGAGGAGGTCAAGCGGCGCTTCCTCACCTTCTGGAACTCCGTCAAGTTCCTCGTCGACTACGGAAACATCGCCGGCTTCCGTCCGGCGTGGCAGAGCCTCCAGCCGGAGGCGGCCGAGCCGCTCGACCGCTGGCTCGTCGAGCGGACGAACGCCTTCGTCCTCGCCGCAGAATCCAACTACGAGGCGTACGAGACCGTCGCCGTGATGGGCGAGTTCGAGGCCTACCTCGACGACCTCTCGAACTGGTACATCCGCCGCTCGCGGCGCCGTTTCTGGGCCGACGACGAGGGTGCGCTGCGGACGCTTTGGTACGCGCTCGTGCAGTCGCTGCGTGTGCTCGCGCCGATCCTGCCCTTCGTCACCGACCATCTCTGGCGGACGCTCGTCCAGGACGGGCCCGAGTCGGTGCACCTCGCCGGCTGGCCCGAGGCGGCAGAGCCGGACCGCACCCTCCTCGACGAGATCGCCGAGGTGCGGCGTGTGGTGGAGCTCGGCAGGCAGGCGCGCTCGAGCTCGGGGATCAAGCTGCGGCAGCCGCTGCGCCGGCTCGTCGTCGAAGGGGCGGCCCTCGACGGGCACCGCGATGAGATCGCGGACGAGCTGCGGGTGAAGGACGTCGAGCTCGGCCCCGTCGAGGCGGTCGAGCTGCGCGTGAAGCCGAATTTGCCGGTGCTCGGCCCGAAGATCGGCAAGGAGCTCGGCGCCGTGCGGCAGGCGCTCTCCGCGGGCGAGTTCGAGGAGCTCCCGGACGGACGCTTCCTCGCGGCCGGACATGAGCTCGGGCCCGATGAGGTTCTCGTCGAGCGGGGCGGGCGAGAGGGCTGGGCCGTCGCATCCGCCGACGGCGTGACGGTCGCACTCGATCTCCGTCTCGACGACGAGCTCGTGCTCGAGGGCGAGGCGTACGAGCTCATCCACCGCGTCAACTCGCTGCGCAAGGAGCGGGGCTTCAAGCTGACGGACCGTATCGTGCTCACGGTGCCGGAAGCGCGACGTGAGCTTCTGGAGAAGCACGGCGACTGGATCAAGCGCGAGGTTCTGGCCGTCGAGATGACGGTCGGTGACGAGCTGAAGCTCGAGAAGAGCTAGGCCGCTTCGCGCTCGGCCCGCCGCAGCTCGACGGGCAGCTTGAAGTTCACGTCCTCGTGCACGGGCTTCTGCTCACACACCTCCGCGCCGCGGGCGACGAACCAGGCGCAGACCTCCGCGACGAGCCGTTCCGGCGCAGAAGCACCGGAGGTGAGGCCGACGGTCTCGCAGCCGTCGAGCCAGCGCTCGTCGATGTCGTGGATGTCGTCGACGAGATGGGCCGGAGTGCCGTCGGCGCGGGCGACGTCGACGAGCCGCTGCGAGTTCGACGAGTTCGGCGAGCCGACGACGAGCAGGAGGTCGACCTCGCTCACGAGCTCCTTCACCGCCCACTGCCGGTTCGAGGTCGCATAACAGATGTCCTCGCGCGCCGGCCCCTCGATGTGAGGAAAGCGGCGTCGGAGCACCGAGACGATCACGTTCGTCTCGTCGACCGAGAGCGTCGTCTGTGTGACGTATGCAAGCGGCCGGCCCTGCGGGAACGAGACGCGCTCCGCGTCCTCCATGGACTGGACGAGGACGATCGCCTCCGGCGCCTCGCCGAGCGTCCCCTCGACCTCCTCGTGACCCTCGTGGCCGATGAGGACGACGGCGTAGCCGGCCTCGGCGTAACGGCGCGCCTGCGCATGCACCTTGGTGACGAGCGGGCAGGTCGCGTCGATCGTCGTCAGCGCGCGGTCCTGCGCTTCGCGGCGCACGGCCGGCGCGATGCCGTGGGCGGAGAACACGACGGTCGCCCCTTCGGGCACGTCCGCCAGCGAATCGACGAAGACGGCGCCACGCCCGCGGAGATCGTCGACGACGTGCGAGTTGTGCACGATCTGCTTTCGGACATAGACCGGTCTCCCGTAGAGCGCGAGCGCGCGCTCGACCGTCTCGACCGCCCGTTCGACTCCCGCGCAATAGCCTCGCGGAGAGGCGAGGAGAAGGCGTTTCACCACTGCCGGGCCACCATAGCCGGGAAGCATCAGGACGGCGTTGGAGGAACCGCGCGAGGCGATCTTTCCCGCTTGCAAAGATGGGCCGGACGGCCCATTGTCCGCCTCGCAAACGCGTTCTAGCCTCCCTTCCACTGGGCGATGCGAACCGCGGCGTCTTCGGACGACTCGCGGGGAGCAATGGGGAGAGCCCGCCGCACCGACCCCCCGAGCGGCGGGCTTTTCCATGTCTGGAGTCGGATTTCGCGTGCCGGAGGCGGCCCGGCTTCGTACAATCTGGAGCGCCCCAGTGAGGACCCCGGACAAGCTCCCCGCCGTCCGCGTGCTCCGCCGCGCCGCGGCCGCAGCGCTGCTTCTGCGTGCAATTCTCCGTCGCGGGAGCGCGCGTGACGACCAGCGCGCCTCCGCGACACAGGAGCTCCAGAGCGTCAGCCGCCTCGCCGACGAGATGGCGCGGAGCGTAGACGTCGAGGGCGTCGCGCGGACGCTGCTGGACGAGCTCGCGCAGCTCTTCGGGGTCGGCTTTGTCGCACTCACGTTCGTTTCGGACGACGGGCACGAAGCAGCCGGCTACCTCGCGCGCTCGGCCGGCGAGGACGTCGACTGGTGGCGCGACGTGCGGATCGACCTCGAACGCGAGCCCTCGGGGATCGCGAGCGCCGTCTTCGAGGCGTCGGCCTTCGCCGTCTACGACGCGGAGGGCTCCGGCGTGCTCAGCTCCCGTCTCGCCACCGCTGTCGGAGCGAAGAGCGCAGCGTTCGTCCCGCTGCTCGTCCAGGAGCGAGTCATCGCCGTGATTTCCGTGGCCACACTCGACGAGCCGCGGGTCTTCACGAGCGAGGACTTGGCGGTGATGCAGACGCTCGCCACGGAGGCGGCCTCTGCGCTCCAGCGACTGCGGGCCGGCGTCGCGCTCGAAGAGGCGTTGAGGCGGAACGAGGAGCAGCTCGCACAGCAGACCGCTCTCCTGCGCGCCGCGCACGTCCTGAGCAGCGAGCTCGACCTGGCGGTCGTCCTGCAGCGGCTCGCCGACCAGCTCGCGGAGCTGCTCGACGCGGACGCCGCGGATTGCTACCTGCTTGACCGCGAGCGTGGCCATTTCCGCTGCGTCGCCGTGCACGGGTTCGCGCGCTCTCTGGTGGGCTTCGAGTTTCCGGCCGGTCATGGCCTGGCGGGAGCAGCCGCGCGCGAGGGCGGGGCCCTGATCGACAGCGCCTACGGCGAGATCGCGGCGCCGGTTCCGCACCCTGCGTACGACGGTTTCACGGACGTGATCACGGCTCCGATGTTCTGGAGCGACGAGGTGCTCGGTGTCCTCGGTGTCGGCCGGCGCGAGGGGCGCCGGTTCGAGGAGCGCGACGCGAACATTCTCGAGGCATTCGCCGGTCTCGCGGCGCTGGCGCTGCGCAATGCCGAGATGTTCACGCAGCGCGCGCGTCAGGCCCGGATCCAGCGCGGCTTCTACCGGATCGCGTCGGTCCTCGGGCAATCCCTCTCACGCGCGGCGACGGTCGAGGCGATCGCGCAGGCCGCGGCGGAGGCGCTCGGCGGCAGCTCGGCGGCGGTGCTGGTGCCGTCGAGCGGAAGGCTCGAGGCGGTCGGGACGTACGAGCTCCCGGAGGATCTCGGACACATCTTCGAGGGGCGCGCGGCCGAGCAGCAGGGCCCGCTCTTCCGCGCGGCAGCCGACGGGCGCATCCTCGCGTCGTCGGCCATCTCGGACGACGAGCGGTTGCTGCCCGACCTGCGCGCAGCCTCCGCTGCGCACGGCTACCCGTCGCTGATCTCCGTGCCGGTGGACTCTCCCCGCGAGACAGGTCGCGGGCTCGTGCTCATCTTCTTCGCAGAGGAGCGTTCGTTCAGCGACGACGACCTGGAGCTCGCCCGGCACCTCGCCGACGCGACCCGCGGCGCGCTCGAGCGGAGCGAGCTGTTCGAGGCCGAGCGTGGCGCGCGTGCCCTCGCGCAGCAGCTCACCCGCACCGGCCGGCTTCTCACGAGCGAGCTCGACCCTGCGGCGGTGCTCGAAGAGGTCGTTCAGCAGGCGCCCGCGCTCGTCAACGCCGACGCCGGGGCCTTCCGGCTGCTCGACGGCGAGGAGCTGGTCGTGACGGCCGCGGCCGGCTCGGGGGCGGAAACCGCGCTCGGGTCTCGCAGCCCGGCAGGCGGCTGGCTGTCCGGCGACGTAGTGCAGTCGGGCGCGCCGGTCGCGCTTGCGCAGGCCGGCGAAGACGAGCGTCTGCGCGGTCTCGATCCGATGCTCCAGTCCGGGCATGCAGCGTTCCTCGGCGTCCCGGTGGGCGGGGCGGAGGGGACGACGCTGGGCGTGCTTGCTGTTTACGCGTCCGTCGCTCGCGAGTGGCGCGAGGAGGAGATCGAGGCGCTGCTAGCGGTCGCCGCCAGCACCTCAGCCGCGCTCGCGAACGCCGAGCTCTACCAGCGCGTCGCGCTCGAGCGTGAGCGATCGGTGGCGATCCTCGCGAACATCGCCGACGGGATCGTCGCCGTCGATCGCGACGGCAAGGTCGTCCTCTGGAACAGCGCGGCGGAGGGGATCACCGGCATTCCCGCCTCGGTCGCGCTCGGCCGCGCACCCGTCGACGTGCTGCAGCGGAGCCTCGAAGCGCCTGACGGCGGCGTGCGCGGGGACAGGCTCGTCCCGATCACGCGCGGCCGCGAGGAGGTGTGGCTGTCCGTGACCGAGGCGGTGATGCGCGACCCGCTGGGCGCCGTCGCCGGTCGCATCTTCGCCTTCCGCGACATCTCGGGCGACAGGCTCGTCGAGCAGGTCAAGTCTGACTTCGTGAGCACCGTCTCGCACGAGCTCCGCACGCCGCTCACCTCGATCTACGGCTTCGCCGAAACCCTCCTCCGCCAGGACGTCATGTTCGGGGAGGAGGAGCGGCAGACGTTCCTCCGCTACATCGCCTCCGAGTCGCAGCGGCTGACGTCGATCGTCGACACGCTCTTGAGCGTCGCCCGGCTCGACACCGGCGACCTGCAGGTCAACCTCTCCGAGACCGACGTGCGCGACGTTGTGGGCCAGGTGCTGGAGACGGTCTCCGCGACCGACGTCAACGGGCACCAGTTCGTTGTCGAGCTTCCGGACGAGCCCCTCGCCGCGAAGGCCGATCCGGAGAAGCTGCGCCAGGTCTGCTCGATCCTCGTCGACAACGCTCTCCGCTACTCGCCCGACGGGGGGACGGTGACGGTCGGCGCCGCCCGGCGCCAGGACACCGTCGAGGTCAGCGTCGAGGACGAAGGCATCGGCATCCCTCAGGCAGACCAGGAGCAGATCTTCCGCAAGTTCTACCGCGGTGCCGACGCTGAGCTGAGGGCGGGCGCCGGCGGGACCGGCCTCGGCCTCTTCATCGCGCGAGGTCTCGTGACCGCGATGGGCGGCCGGATCTGGGTCTCGTCCGAGGAGGGAGAGGGTTCCCGCTTCTCTTTCGAGCTGCCGGTGGCGGTTGCGGCTCAAGCCGGAGGGGCTGAAGGACGAGAATGAGAGAAGAAGTGGACGGGAATAGCCGGCCGATGCCAGATGGGGGTGTGACGAGGGTCCTCGTGATCGACGACGAGGCGCCGATCCGGCTGCTTTGCCGCGTGAACCTCGAGGCCGAAGGGATCGAGGTGCTCGAGGCAGCGGACGGGAAGAGCGGGCTCAATCTCGCGCGGGAGGAGCACCCGGACGTCGTGCTCCTCGACGTGATGATGCCCGGTCTCGACGGCTGGCGCGTCGCGGAGGAGTTGCTCGAGCACGAGGGAACGCGCGGGATCCCGATCATCTTCCTCACTGCGCGGGCGGAGTTCCGCGACCGCGCGCGAGGGCTCGACATCGGCGGCATCGACTACGTGACGAAGCCCTTCAACCCGCTCGAGCTCGCTCCGCTCGTGCGCGACCTGCTCGATCGGATCGACCGGGGCGAGAGAGACGAGCTCCGCGGCGAGAAGCTCGCCGAGCTGCGCACGCTGATCGAATCCGAATAGCGCCGAACCCGCCCTACACTGCGAGGCTGCGGGACGTAGCTCAGCCTGGTTAGAGCGCTGCCTTTGGGAGGCAGAGGCCGAAGGTTCGAATCCTTCCGTCCCGATTTTCGCCGCAACCGGAGTGTCGCCGCCCTCGTTCAGAGGGCATGCGGACAACCGAGCAGCGGCCCATGCCCGACGAGGCGCCCCTCGAGGAGCGGGCCGCCGGCCGCGAGCCCATGCCGCAGCCGGAACGAGCCGAGCCAAGGCTCGTCGATCCCGGGCTTCGCGACCTTTCCTTCCGGGACTGGCGGGCGATCCTCGTCCGCGCCGTCAAGGAGTTCCTCGAGGACAACGGGACGATGCTCGCGGCGGCCCTCGCGTATTCGACGTTCTTCGCGATCCCGTCGGTGCTGCTCGTCGTGGTCGGTGTCTTCACGCTCATCGCCGGGCCGGCGACGATCACTGCGCTGATGGGGCACTTCTCCCATGTCATGCCGGCCCAGGCGACGAACCTGCTCGGGGGGAGCCTGCACCGCCTCGACCAGCACCCGTCGACCGGGCTCGCGATGACCATCGTGGGCGCAGTTCTCGCGGTCTGGGCGACGACCGGCGCGATGACGTCCTACATGACCGCCCTCAACCTCGCGTACGAGCGCAAGGACAGACGCTCGTTCGTCGTCAAGCGCCTGATCGCTGTCGAGCTGGTCGCGGTGATCGGCTTCGCGTTCCTGCTCGTGGCGGTCCTCCTCATCTTCGGACCGGCGGTCGAGCGCTTCGTCGCCGCGCAGGCCGGCCCTGTCTCGGGCGCGGTCGGGTGGATCTGGTGGATCGCGGAGTGGCCGATCCTCGTCACGGGGCTCCTGGCCGCGTTCGCCACGCTCCTCTACCTCGGGCCGGATGTCGCGCACCCGAGCTGGCGTTTCATCACCCCGGGCTCGATCTTCGCCGCCATCGTCTGGCTGGCGGCCTCGGGTGCCTTCGCGGTCTACACCGCGATGTTCGGCTCCTACAACAAGACGTGGGGGTCGCTCGCCGCGGTGATCATCATGCTCACGTGGCTGTGGCTCGCCGCGATCGCGCTGCTGCTCGGGGCCGAGATCAACGCCGAGGCCGAACGGAGCCGGGAGCTGCGCCAAGGGCAGCCTGCCGAGCGCGAGCTGCTGGTGCCGACACGTTCGAGCTCGCGCTGAACGCTCCGCCCGCCTGCTCGTCGGCGAGGAAGCGCAACAGGTAGGCGGCGAACGCTCCGAAGAAGACGAGAGCCTCCTCGGCCGCCATCGTCACGCCGGCGATCTGCTGGTCGGCCAGCGGGCCCGGCCCCCAGGTTCTCGGCGCGTGGACGTAGAAGGGATAGATCGCGCGCGGGATCAGGGCGAGCAGCAGGCCGAGCGGAGACGCGAGCACGAACGCGGCGAAGAGATAGGCGGCCTTCGCGCCGGCCGATCCTTTTCCGTGCACGACCGGCCACCAGACGCAGATTCCGGCGGCGAGATACGTGAAGTGCTCGATGTGGAGAACAGAGTGCGGATGGCGCAGCGCCGTGTCGTAGATCCACGGCAAGTGCCACGCGTAGTAGAGGGCGAGCCAGAGCGGCAGCGCGACGAACGGCCGGAAGAGTGGGAAGCCGGAGGCGCGCTTGGCCCAGCGCGGCGGGATCGCGAGCAGGAGCAGCGCCGGAGCCCACTCGGCGAGGACGACGTTCTGCAGCAGGTGCGCCCAGAGGAACGTGTGGTTCGCGAGCGGCTCGAGTGTGGTGACGAACGCGGCAAAGACGAGTCCGACGCCGAGCGCTCCGGCGACGAGGCGCGGCCGCGAGACGGCGCCGCTACGCATTGAGACCGCTAGCCCGACTGCCAGTGCCGGCGCAAGTCCGATCGCCTCCGCCGAGGGATGCATCCCGCTACCGTACCCAGCGCTTCGCGGGTGTAGCTCAATGGTAGAGCCCTAGCCTTCCAAGCTAGTTACGCGGGTTCGATCCCCGCCACCCGCTCCTTTGGGCTATCTCTTGACCTGGCAGAACCGAGCCGCGAACGTCCCGCGGTAGCCGTAGATCTTGCCGTCGCCGTAGACCCGCGTGGGGAGCGTGAACCGGCCCCGCCAGACGCCTCGCGGATACGAGTTCACGCTTTCGAAGATGAGCTTTGCCCCGTGCTTCAGGCCGGCGACGTGCGTGGGCTTGCTTCGATCCCGGTAGACGGTGAGAAAGGCGACCTGGGGCTGCGCCATCGGGCGGGTGATGTGGACGCGCGGCCCGCTGGCGACGTGGATCTGGATCAGGTGGCCCGGGACCTGGACTGCATGCAGCACGGTCCGGCAGGTCACGTTCCTGCGCCGGATGAGATAGAGGGTCAGCGTGTTCCACCTGCGGCTCCAGACGATGGCCGCCGACCGCGTGAGGTACGGGTGCCCGGCGACCACGCCTCCGCCCGACGTGACCGTGAGGCTCACACCGAGCCGCTCCCGCGGGAACACACTGTCGATCCGAGCAGCCGCCGGCGCTGCCGCCGCCAACGTCAGAACCAGGAGGGCCGGAACGAGTCGCCTCATACGAAGGATGACGGCAGCCTCGCGGCGGGGAGCACAGTCGCTCCCCGCCGCGTGGATCGAGTGCTCAGCAGGCCTGGGCAACAACGATCCCTGTTCCGGCGTGGCCCGGATTGGGCGCGTAGCCGGGGTTCGTCTGGACGACGACGATGTGCGGCGTGGTGCCGCTGATCTGTGCGCCGCTCTTCCCGACCGAGTCGGTCGAGATCACGCCCATGTACGCGGGCAGCGGTCCCGCAGGCGGCGGTGCACTGTTACCCGGATCGGTCGTCCAGGTGTCTCTGCACGTCGGCGTGGCAGGGCTCTTTGCATAGCCCTTGAACGCGGCGGGCGCGGCGCCGCCGGTGACGACGTTCAGGCTTGCCCACTGGGCTCCCCAGAACGTCGCCGTTTTGCCGACGCCGCTCGAGCCGTCGCCGACGACGAACGCCCCGCTTCCGGGAGCGAATGCGAAGACGAGCACCGTGCAAGCCTTCGTCGTGTCGGCGCTGCTCCCTCCGACGTCGTCGACGTGGACGGTCACGTCGAAGTAACCGGTCGAGGCATAGGTGTGGGATCCGGCGACGGTGTAGTCGCCGCCGCTCCCGCTTACCGCCCCACTCGACGTGGAGCTGTCTCCCCAGTCGATCGTCGCCGTGAAGTCACTGAGCGGGGCGGAGGGATTGCCGTCGTGGAGGTCGGCGACCGTCCCGTTGAACGCCTGCAGCGAGACGGCAGGCGTGGCACAGGTGAGAGTCAGCGGCGCATCGACGACGGGCACCGAGAACGGCAGCGAGGTGGAGAGCCCGGTCGGATCGGTGACGACGACCGTTCCCGTGTGCGTGCCTTCCTCGGCGAACGTGTGCTGCGGGCTCTGCCCGGTGGCGGAGCCGCCGTCATCGAACGACCAGTCGAACGTGAGCCCGCTCGTACCGCACGGGCTCAGGCTGCCGCCCGGCCCGGTTCCCGTGACGCTCAGCTGAACCGGGTTGCCCTCGGTTCCCGTCGGGATCGTGTCCATCGCGACCGTGGGCGGAGTGAGGTTCGGCAACAGGGTGCCCAGGTCGACGTTCTGGGCAGGTGCGCTGAGCGTGATCGTGTTGAAGGTGACCGGCGGCAGGCTGAACAGGTTCGGCAAGGAGAAAGGCCCGACGGTGAAGAGGTGGATGTCGGGCAACGGTGGGATGTCTCGGACGTACGCATCCCCCTGGACGCTGACGCCGAAGCCCTCGGAAACGGAGCCGTTGACATGGCTCGACTCGTCTCCCATCGCGTAGTTCACCGGCGTGCCGGCGGGAACGGCGCACGAGAGCGGCGCGGTCTCATCCCTTGCCTGCGGCGTCGACGTGAAGGTGAGGTCGGTCGGCGGCAGGACGTCGCCACCGCCCGCGGCCAGCGTACGGTGGGAAGTGACACCGTCACCGCTGAGGCTCGCCAACGTCGTGATGTTCGCGTCGAAGCTCACCTGAAGGTAGGCGACGCCGATGTCGATCGGCGTGAAGGAGAAGAGGGTGATGTTCTTCGCGTCGGAGCACGTGTCGGTGACCAGGGGCAGCCCGCAGTTCGCGAGCACGTCGCCCTCGGTGTGGTTGTACGTGAGGTCGAAGCCGAACACGTCGAGCTCGCCGCTCAGGGTGTAGTCGACCCCGAGCGACTGCGAGTCACGCGTGAAGGTATTCGTCAGGTCGAGGGTGCTCCCCTGGCGGAGGTTCGTGTCTGTAAAGGTCAGGTCGTTGTGCGTTCCGGCGTTGCCGGTCGTCTTCATGTCGAGAGCGATACCGCCGTGGATGTCGGTGTCGATGTCGAGCGGATCGCCGACGACGATGTGACAGCACGAGAACGGCTCGTTGAAGATGTTCGTCGTCGAGTTCCCGCTGAGCGGGAAGTTGAGCGTCTTCGTAACGGTCGCCCCGAACGCCGTTCCGGACGACAACATGACTGCGGCGACGGCCGCGCAGATCGCGACCGCGATTCGTGCTCCAAACATGCGTCCACCCCTTTGGTCGACCTTGGACGCCGCAGATCGGTTGTGAGCGGACCGTAGAGCGCAGCCCGCCTGACCGTCAATCCTTCGTTCGAGGGAAAGAAGCGTCCGGTTGGCTACTGAGGCGGGCCGCTCGTCGGCGTGATGGTGCCGGTCTGAGCCACGCCGTTCGTGTCGGTCCAGCCGATCGAGACGGCCGTTCCGGGAGTGATCGTGAGGAGGGCCTGGCGCATGTCGACCATCGACGAGATCGGCCCGTCGTTCAGGGAGGTGATGACGTCGCCGGCGACGAGCCCCGCGTTGTCGGCTGCCAGGTTCGGCAGGATCTGCTGGATCTGCGTGCCGCCGGAGACGTCCTTGAGGACGACGCCGAGAAAGGCCGTGGGCCCGACGTGGATCGCCGCGCTCGACTTGCCCTTCATGATCGTCCGCGCGTAGAGCAGCGCCTGTCTGATCGGGATCGCGAAGCCGCGAGCAGTACCTACGGTCGTTCCGGCCGTCACCATCCCGATCGCACGATTGTGCGCGTCCTCGAGCGGGCCGCCCGAGTCGCCGGGCTCGACCGCCGTGTTCGTCGCGATCACGTTGCGGAGCGTCTCGGAGTCGCCCGTGATGTCCCGCGCGACGACCTTGCGATGGAGGGCGATCACCCGGCCGGGTGCCGCCTTCGGCGTGCCACCCCGCCCCTGTGCATTTCCGCGGGCGACGACCTGCTGCCCGACGTGTAGCCGGAGGTAGCCACCGAGCCTGATCGTCTGCAGGTGCGAGGCGTTCGCCAGTTGCAGGACGGCGACGTCGTGCGAGACCGAGTAGCCGACGACGGTGGCGTTGTACGAGCGGTGAGTCGTGACGTCCACGACCTTGAACTTCGTCGCGCCGCGAATCACGTGGTTGTTCGTGAGGACCTCGCCCGTGCGCGAGATGAGCATCCCCGTGCCCGCGGCGGCTGCGCCGTCCTCGTAGCCGAGAGTCGTGTAGATGTCGACGATGCCCACGTTCGGGCTCGCCGTGCGGGCCGCCCGTGTTGTGTGCCCGGCCGCGCCGGCCGGAGAGGCGGCTACGGCCGGCACGAGCGTCGCCACCAGGACGGCGAGCGTGAGGCGTCGCGTCAGGCCGGGCACGGGAGCATCAGAGCAAGCATCGATGAGCGGGGTCTAAGCGATCTGCAAGCACCGTGTAAGCGTCGTTCGCGGGATTCATCGGCAGGCCTTCAACCACCTGTGAGAGCACGAAGTACCGTCCCCAAAGTGCCAGAAAACGGAACGCAGCCGGAAGAGACGCCGAAGGAGCGGGCCAACCGCGAGCTGATCGAGCTGCTGAACGAGCTCCGGGTCGTCCTCCCCGGCGTCACAGTTCTGCTCGCCTTCCTCCTGGCGGTCCCGTTCGCCAAGGGCTGGTCGCGCGTCACGGAGTTCCAGCGCGACGTGTTCGTGGTCGCGTTCCTGGCGACGGCTGTTTCTGTTGCTTTCCTCACGGCGCCGAGCTCATACCACCGCCTGCGCTTCCGTCATGGGAACAAGGAGCACATGGTCCGGGTGGGCAACCGGTTCTCGATCGCAGGCATCGCAGCCTCGGCCGTCTCGCTCGAAGCCGTCGTCCTGCTCGTGATGGACTACGTGCTCTCGCTGGAAGCCGCCATCGCGGCCGCCGCTTCGCTGTTCGCGGTCGTCGCGCTGCTCTGGTACGGGCTACCGCTCTTCGCAGCGATCAGAGATCGACGCGCTCGATGACGACGTCCTCGCTCGGGCGGTCGCCGGCGCTCGTCTCCACGTTCGAGATCGTGTCCACCACGTCCATGCCACTCGTGACGCGCCCGAAGACGGTGTGCTTGCCGTCGAGCCAAGGGCACGCATCGGCGGTCACGATGAAGAACTGGCTGCCGTTCGTGTTCGGGCCGGCGTTCGCCATCGCGAGCGCGCCGCGCGCCACCGGGTGGTCGTTGAACTCGTCCTCGAACGTGTAGCCGGGTCCGCCCGTGCCGGTTCCCGTCGGGTCACCGCCCTGGATCATGAAGTCGGGTATGACGCGGTGGAAGACGACACCGTTGTAGAAGCCGTCCCCGGCGAGCTTGCGGAAGTTCTCCACGGTCTTCGGCGCATCGCCGTCATGTAGCTCGACCTCGATGGGGCCATGGTTCGTGTGAAGGGTCGCTGCGCTCACTGCGGCGGAACGCTATCTGCGATCGGCTCGAGCGCACCCGCCGTAGGTTCGAGCGATCCGTCCTCGAGGCCCGCGACGACCTGTCGGACGAGCGCGTGGGCGGCATCGACGTCGTCGGCCGAGAGGACGGTCGTCACCCCGGCGAGGTGCTCGCCGCGGCGCTCGTCCCAGAGCTCGAGCACGACCGTGTCGAGCGCGCGCCGCGCGATGTAGGAGTCCTCGGCGATCCCGACGCGTACTGAGACGACGCGTCCGTCCGGCAGCGTAACCTGCCGGTCGATCGATTTTCCGCGAAGGGACACGCGTCGCATTCTGCCGGACTGAGCCCGCTCGAAACCCACACGACACTAGGACCCGCGGCGGCGGAATATGCGCCGGACGGCCCATGGTGCAGCGCGCCCGGGTCGCCGAAAGGGTTCGTATGAGCCGCGTCAGAGCACTCGGGCTTGTCGTCGCGTTGGCCGGCCTCGTAGCGGTGGGGCTTCTCGCCTCCTCTGCGCTGGCCACCAGCCGTTCCTCCGCGAAGAGCCTGGCAACGCTGAACCGCCAGGTTTTGGCTGCCATCAACAGGTTCCGCACGTCCCAAGGGCTCGTCGCGTTGCGCGACTCCAGAGCGCTGGACAGGGCGGCGTTTGCGCACTCGCTCGAGATGGGCCAGCGCGGCTACTTCGGCCACAACTCGGCCAACGGCCAGGTCTTCTGGAAGCGGATTCAGCGGTACTACCGCTCGTCGAACGTGGGCGAAAACCTTCTTTGGGCGTCTCCCACCGTCAGCGCCGGCAAGGCGATGCAGCTGTGGATCGCGAGCCCGCCGCATCTCGAGAACCTGAAGACGGCGAGGTGGCGCGAGCTCGGCGTCTCAGCTGTCACCATCGCGAACGCGGCCGGCGTCTACGGCGGGCGGCGCGTCACGATCATCACGACCGACTTCGGCGCGAAGTAGCTCGCCTGCGCCGTCGGGCGGCCGGCGCTGCAGCGCATAGAGACCGGCGGCGGCGGGGCCGAGCGGCAGCCAGAGGTTGAAAACGCGGTAGGCGAAGACGGCGAGGACGGCTGCCGGCAGGCCGTACCCGACCCAGGTGAGCGCGAACGGCAGAAGCGCCTCGACTGCCCCGGCGCCGGCGAGCGGAAGCGTCCGCCGAGTCAGCGCGTATCCCGTCGCGTAGCCGACGACGACGGCCTCTACCGACGGCGTGTGCCGCTCGAAGGCCGCGAGGCAGACCCAGAGGACGAACACCTCGCCGGCCCAGTAGACCGCCATCCCGGTGAAGGCTGCGGCGCCGTGGCGCCGCGGCGAGGCGACGATCTGTCCGATGACCGCGATTGCTTCGAGCGGCGGCCCGAGGACTCGCTCGAGCAGGCGGCTCCGGCAGATCCACTTGCGGTAACGAACGGCAAGGAGTGCGAGCACCGTCCCCCCCGGGACGCCGATCGTCCACGAGAGGACGACCGCGCGCTGGGCGTCCGTGTGCTCGACCAGGAGAAGGATCGCGCACGCACACGCGCCGACCGAAAGAACCGCGTACTCCAGCGAGCCGAGGCCGAGCACGCGCACACGTGCTTCCTGCGCCGGCACGCCGAGGTCCTGGAGCGCCTCGATGTCGACCGCGAACCCGCCGCGCGGGATGAACATCCCGAAGCCCGCGGCGACGATCGCGCCCGCCCGTAACGCTCCCAGCCGAACACCGCGGCCGACGTGTGCGACCTCGCGGTACGCGAACGTGTAGCCGACGTGGGCGGCGACGGCGCCCACGATCGCGAATGGGAACCAGTAGGTGTGAGCGTGGCGGATGCGGGAGGCAACGGCCACGTAGCCCGCCGCGCCGGCCACGAGGATCGTCGCGATCAGCGACAGCGCGGCCGCGATGAGCATCAGCATCACGACGTGATGCGCCTCGTGCTCGCGGTGGTGGGCGAGCAGAACCCCGAGCGGGCCGCGCCGAGCCCACTCCTTCTTCCTCTCGGACATGGATGCGCCCGGGAGGATTCGAACCTCCGACCCGCGGATTAGAAGTCCGCCGCTCTGTCCACTGAGCTACGGGCGCGCGGTCACAAGAGTAGAGCGCTCGGGGGCGCGGGTAGGGTGCCGCGGATGGCGGACGCGCTGGAGGAGCTGAGGGAGCGCCTGGGCAAGGTCAACGATCTCGGCAAGGTCACGCGTCTCCTCTCCTGGGACCAGCAGACGATGATGCCGCTTGCCGGCACCGCGCATCGGGCGGACCACATGGCGACCCTGCAGCGGCTCGCGCACGAGCTCTTCACCGACCCGGCGGTCGGCAGGCTGCTCGAGGAGCTGCAGCCGCTCGAGGAGTCGCTTGACCCGGATTCCGACGATGCGGCGCTGATCGCCGTCACTCGCCGCGACTACGAGAAGGCCGTCAACGTGCCGGCTTCCCTGCGCGCGGAGATGACGCGCGCAGCAGCCGAGGCGCGGCCCGTGTGGGTGAAGGCGAAAACGGAGTCTGACTTTCGGTCGTTTCTGCCCGCGCTCGAGCGGATCGTCGAGCTGAAGCTCGAGTACGTCGACTGCGTCGCGGATGGGGCGGCCGAGCGGTACGACGTGCTGCTCGACGACTACGAGCCGCAGACGACGACCGCCGAGGTGCGGGCGCTGTTCGGGGAACTGAAGCCGCCGCTCGTCGAGTTGATCGCCGAGCTGCGGGAGCGGGATGTGGACGACTCGTTCCTCCACGGAGACTTTCCGGCCGATCGCCAACGCGTGCTCGCGCACGAGGTGATCGACCTCTTCGGGCACCGGCCCGACAGCTGGCGCATCGATCCGACCGAGCATCCGTTCGCCTCGGGCCCGGGGCGTGACGACGTCCGGATCACGACGAACTACCACCCGGACTCGCTCGAGTCGCTCTTCTCGACGATGCACGAGTACGGCCACGGCCTCTACAGCCACCAGCAGCCGCAGCATCTCGAGCGGCTGCCGACCGGCCAGGCGTGCTCGCTCGGCATCCACGAGTCGCAGAGCAGGCTCTGGGAGAACCTCGTCGGCCGCAGCCTGCCGTTCTGGCGGTTTTTCTATCCCCGCCTGCAAGAGACGTATCCCGAGCAGTTCGCCGACGTCGATCTCGATCGCTTCCACGCCGGCATCCACGCCGTCAAGCCCGGCCTGATCCGGATCCAGGCCGACGAGGTGACGTACGGGATGCACGTCATGCTCCGCTTCGAGCTCGAGCAGGACATCGTCGAAGGGCGCGTCGCGCTGCGCGACCTGCCGCAACGCTGGAACGAGAAGATGTGGGAGTACCTCGGCGTCGAGGTGCCCGACGACGGACACGGCGTCCTGCAGGACGTCCACTGGTCGGGCGGGTCGATCGGCTACTTCTCGACGTACCTGATCGGCACCGTCGCGTCCGTGCAGATCTGGGAGGCGGCGGGCCGTGATCTCCGCGAGCTCGAGGATCAGGTGGGCCGGGGCGATTTCACGCCCTTGCGCGACTGGCTCGGTGAGCACGTCCACGCGCTCGGCCGCAAGTTCTCGCCTCAGGAGACGTTGCGCCGGGCAACCGGTTCGTCACTTTCCGCACAGCCGTACCTCGCCTACCTCCGCAGCACCTACGCATAGGTCCCGCCGCGCCGGGTAGGCGCCTGGCGAGCTAAAGGGAAGGAGGGTCTGCATGGCAGACGTCCTGAAAAACAAGAAGGTCGCGATCCTCGCTGCAGACATGTTCGAGCGGGTCGAGCTCGAGGAGCCGCGGAAGGCGCTTGAAGACGCGGGCGCCGACGTCGAGATCGTCTCGATTCACGACGGTGAGATCCAGGGTTTCGATCATTTCGATCCCGCGAACACGGTGAAGGTCGACCGCACCGTCGAGGAGGCGTCACCCGACGACTACGACGCACTCCTCGTTCCCGGCGGCGTCGGCAATCCCGATCAGCTGCGAGGAGACGAGAGCGCCGTCTCGTTCGTCCGCGGGTTCCACGATGCGGGCAAGCCGATGGCGGTCATCTGTCACGGCCCGTGGGTGCTCGTCGAGTCCGGTGTCGTCCGCGGGAAGCGGCTCACCTCGTGGCCGACGCTCGAGACCGACATCCGCAACGCGGGTGGCGAATGGACAGACGAGGAGGTCGTCGTCGACGGCAACCTCGTGACAAGCCGGAAGCCGGACGACATTCCGGCCTTCAACCGCGAGATGCTGCGGATCTTCTCCGGGGAGCGAGTGCCGGCCTGAGCAGGAACGCAACGGGGCCGCCACGCGGCCCCGTTGTCACTCCACGGAGGGTGGCGGACGGGACTCGAACCCGCGGCCACCGGGACCACAACCCGGAGCTCTACCAACTGAGCTACCGCCACCGAGCCGGGAAAGCGTAGCGGGATACGCTTCCGGGTTCAGGGCCCCGTAGCTCAGCGGATAGAGCGGCAGCCTTCGAAGCTGCGCGCGGAGGTTCGATTCCTCCCGGGGCCACCTCAGTCGTCCGGCTTCGCGCAGCTCTGTCGTGCGCCGGCGAGGGCGTCGAGCGCGCTGTCCGCGCTGACGATGAAGGTCAGCCTGACGAGCCGCGAGCGCGGCGTCGCCAGCCGCAGCATGCCGTCCCTCCCTTGCCAGAGGCAGGCGTGCGACGCGCGCCAGTACGGCGACCAGCGCACCGCGATCCGGTAGCTACCGCCGCGCGTAAAGAAGACGGTCATCTTGGCGTCGGTCATGCTCATGACGGCCGGTGTGCCCGGGCCAGTCACGATCGGTCGCGCGTGAGGCACCTTGTAGATCGTCAGCTTCGAGGTGTGAAAGACAGGCACGAGCCCGGTGCGACCGCTGCGCACGAGCCTCGCCTCTGCCGCGGAGCTGTAATCCGGCGGCGCCGCCCTGGAGAGGACGACGTAGCCGACGCCGAGTGAGTGAAGCCAGCGGAGATAGGCGCCTGGTCCGAACTTGCTGTACAGGACGGAGTTCAGCGGGAAATCGTCCTGCCGGAACCAGCCTCGCGCGAGCGGGATGTCTGCGTTGGCGAGGTAGAAGGCGGGCCAGTGTCCGACGGTGTCGACCGCCTCGACGCGATACTGCGGTGCCGCATGCTCGTCGAGGTACGAGATCGCAGCGGGCCACGTCGATGCATTCGCGGTTACGTCCGCCCGGTCTTGCACGTAGTTGGCCGCGAGAGGCGACACGTTCCACGACACCGCAAGCAGCATCGCGCCGACTGCGATCGGCAGCGGACGCCAGCTGCGCAACGCAAGCACGAGCGCGGCAAGAGGAATGGCCATGAAACGCAGGCGATCGATGTTGCCGCCGAGCTGCGACGGCACGATGTATGCGCCGATCATCGCCACGAGGTAGAGGGCGAAGAAGAAGCGCAGCACGCGGGCACGCTCGACACGCCAGGTGAGCGCAAGCCCCAGCACGCAGAAGACAGAGCCCGCGAGGATGTCGCCGGTGTGGAAGGGGTAGCGGCCGTTGTCGGGGAACAGCCGCCACAACAACAGCTCGCCGAGACCTGCGACGGCTACCACTGCAAGCGGCAGCCAGGAGCTCTGGACCGAGGCGCGGCGCCCGAGGGCGATTGCCGCGAGCGCGATCGCAAGCAGCAAGAACGCGAGCGGGCTCGCAGCGAGCGAGAGTAGGGCAAGTCCCGCGAATCGCCAACACGCGTGCCTCTGTAGCGCCCACAGCGCGAGCAGCGCGAAGGCGAAACCGAGTGCGAACGGGAATGCCGCGATGAGCACGATCCCCGCCCACACCACGGCGAACGTCCGGCTCGACCAGCGTGTCGGCGGTCCCCACTCATGCCAGACGACGGCGGCAAAGGCGAGGGCGCCGAGCGCGATGGTCGCGACGGCGAGCAGCTTGATCCCGATGAGCGCGGCCAGCGGGTAATAGATGAGGCTGTACGTGATGAAGCTGTAGCGCCCCGCGTACCAGAAGTTGTTCCAGAGCGTGAAGCCGTGCTGGAGATACAGCGTGCGCTGATACGCATGCGCGGCAAGGTCGGTGCCGGGAGGTCCGAGCCACGCCAGGAGCGCTGCGACGGTGCCGGCGGCACACGCCGACAGCAACGCCTCGTTGACGAGCGCACGGCGCTCCAGCATCGTGCGTTGAGGTTACCGCCGCTCTAAAGACGAAAAGTGGTGACGCCGATAAATCGCGTCGAGCTGTATTTCATCTGATCTTTGGAGGGGTCGACATGCGGCAGAACGAAACTGAGACGCGGTCGTCGCGCAAGCGCCGGCTTGTGGCTGCTCTGATCGGAGCGGCGCTCGTTTCCGGCGTCGCGTACGGGACGACGAACTGGATCGTAGGCATCACGGGCGGCTCCAACGGCGAGGCGCACTCGGGGTCCGTCTCGAACATCTCGATCACCGCGGTGGCGAGCCCGGCGGCGGGGAACTTGCTCTACCCAGGTGGCAGCGGTGATGTCGTCGTCTCGATCTCGAACCCGAACCCGTTCCCGGTCACGATCACGGCGGTCCAGCTGCCCAGCAACACGACGTACGCCACCGGGTACACAACGAGCGGTCTGACGACGACGCAAACAGGCTGTCTCGCCGCAACCCCGACCGGGGTGACTTGGAGCTACGCCACCGGCTCGAGTGGCAGTTCTCACACGCTGACCACGCCGTTGACGGTCGCTGCCAGCGGTCAGTCGGACAACCCGCTGGCGGTGACCCTGACAAGCGACGCGAGCATGGCCCTGTCGTCGCCCGCGGCTTGCGAGGACACGTACTTCTCGATGCCCTCGTTCACGGGCGTGACCGCCTCTGCAGGCGGAACCGCGACCACCAGCCCGGCAACCGACAGCTGGACGTCGTAACGCGGCTTCTCGTGCTCGCGCTCGCGCTGCTGCTCTGCGGCGCGGGCGCTGCGCGGGCCGGTTGGGGGATCGGGTTGTCGGCGGCGAGCTCCGCCCAGGCTTCGGCTGCATCGGCGCCTGCCGCCCCCACCGGCGTTGCCTCCGCGTGTACGAGCGCGCTCGCGACGACGGTCGTCGTGAGTTGGAACCCGGTCGCGAAGGCCACCAGCTACACGATCTGGAAATCGACGAGCTCGGCGACCAGCGGCTATGCGGTCGCCGCCACGGGCGTCACCGGTAGCGCCTGGACGAGCGGCAGTCTCGCCACGGGCAGCTACTGGTTCGAGGCCTCCGCCGTGACGGGCACCAACTGGAGTAGCGCGAACTCCAGCGCATCGGCCAAGCGGACCATCCTCGTCGCGACCTGTAGCTGACCAGATCGCGCCGTCCCTCGAACGAGTGAGCCTGGGCCATATGCGGCGAATAGCTAACGGCTACCGGGAGATAGAGGAATCGTGGAGCCCGGAGATGAGGTCGCCGGCCGCTACCGGCTTGAAGAGCTCCAGGGTCATGGACCGATGTCGGAGGTCTGGCGTGCACACGACGAGACGTTGGGTCGCACAGTCGCCCTGAAGATTCTGTCGCCGGCGGCGGATCTCGAGCGTTTCCGGCGCGAAGGGCGTTCGCTGGCAGGACTCGCGCACGAGAACGTGATGCGCGTCTTCGACTACGGCGAGGACGCTGCGGGGCCGTTCATGGCACTCGAATGGCTGCCAGGCGGAACTCTCGAAGACCGGCTCGCCGTCGGGGCGCTCCCGCCCGCCGAGGCTGCGCGAATCACGAGCGGACTTGCTGCCGGGCTTGCACACCTTCACTCGCGAGGCATCGTCCACCGCGACCTCAAGCCTGCGAACGTCCTCTTCGACGAAGAGGACCGGCCAAAGCTCGGAGACTTCGGCCTCGCCCGCCGCGCTTTCGGATCGGGCACGCTGACCGAGGCAGGAACGCTGCTCGGTACCGCCGCCTACATTTCGCCGGAACAGGCCTCGGGAGAGCCGGCCGGGCCGGCGAGCGACGTCTATTCGTTCGGCGTGATCCTCTTCCGGATGCTCACCGGCTCCCTGCCGTTCGTCGCGGATGACGCGCTCCGGCTCATCGAGCTGCACCGTCGCCAGCGTCCACCTGCCGTCGAGCAGCTGAATCCGGAGGCGCCGTCGTCGCTGGCGGCGCTCACGGCGGCCACGTTGCAAAAGGATCCGGCGGCGCGGCCGGCGGACGGCGCCGCCCTATTGGCCACTCTCGGCTTGGCACCGAGCTCGGCCGAGCTCGGTCCGGAGACGGAACAGACTCGCGTCATCGCTCAGCTCGAGAAGCCTGCCGGGCGGCCGGCTCGGCTCACGACGGGTGTCGTCCTCACCCTTGTCTTTCTTGCCGCGGCGGGCGGCCTGGTTGCTTGGGCTGTCGCTCGGCCGCCATCGACAGCGCCCGGGGAGGCTCCTACCGGCTCCGTCGAAGGAACTCAGAAGAGGCAAGCCGGCTCCACCCAGCTCTCGCTGCCCACGACGAGCGCAACGCGCACGCACCAGACGCGAACGGGTACGGGAACCACCGGCGGATCGACCACCCGGCGCACGACGACCGCCGCGACCACGGCCGCCACGACCACTGCACCGACGACCGCCCAGGGGACGACGACTCAGAACACGACGACCGGCTCGACCACGACGCCGACCACAACCGCGGCAACCACCTCGACCACCGCTCCCGCAACGACCACCGCTCCCGCGACGACCGCTACCTCAGGAACGACGCGGACCCAGGCGACCGCAGCGATCACAGCCGGCTAAGAAAGCAGCAGCCGCGCCCTTCGGCGGGGCTGCTGCATTCAGTTCGCGGCGAACGTGCCGCTGCGTCTTGGCTAGCTGTTCGACTGCTTCGCGACGCACTTACCGAAGGCGTTCTTGGCAGTGCCGTACGCTGCCTGGAACGTCGCCAGGTCTGCCTTGAGAGCCTTGCAGGTCTTGGCCGCAGCGACCGCGTCTGAGGCGTCGCTCTTCGCCTTCTGCTTCGCGAGCGTCGAGACACACTTGCCGAACGCGTTCGCGCCCGCGCCGCTTGCGTTGCCGGCGTTCGTGCCGTACTTGGTCTTGAACGCAGCCGGGTCACTCGACCTCTCGGCCTTGCAGGTCTTCGCCGCGTTGCTGATGTCCTGCGCCGAATTCGGCTTCTGCTGCTTGAGGCAGCCGGCGAAGGAATGGTACGCCTGCCTGAACGTCGCCCGGCCGTCCTGGGCACGGATCTGGCGGCACGTCTGCGTCGCCAGGTGCGCCGGCGTAGGCGTAGCGGCCAGGGAGAGGGCCGGTACGCACAGAATCGCTGTGCCGACCAGAAGGAAAATCAACTTGCGCATCGATGCTCACCTCGTGAGGGAGTAGGCAACTGACGGGACACTCGCCCTACCCAGTGAATGTTGGGACTCGCCGCACGAAAGGCAAGGCCGGCGCTCGTCGATTTACGCCCTGTTTACGAGGCCGGAAACGCGTCAGGGCTGGCGGCCGCCGGTGCGCCACGCGGCCACGGCGGCGGCGACCAGGGCGCCCGCGAGCACAACGACGAGGGTCTGCCCGTCGATCTTGCCGAGTTGGCCGACGGCGGCGAGAAGCACCGCGAGCACGAGCACGAACATGCCCGCGCCAGCCGCCAGCGCGCGCATCAGGTCCGGTCGGGATCGAGGTAGCGGCCGAACCACTCGAGTACCGCCTCGAAGCGCAGCACGCGGTGCACCGGCGAGCCCGACCGCGAGAGCTCGTGGCTTTCGCTCGGGAAGCGGAGCAGCTCGACCTCCTTGCCTTGCAGGCGAAGCAGCGTGAACAGGTGCTCGCCCTGCTCGACGTTGCAGCGGAGGTCGTTCTCGGAGTGGACGATGAGGACGGGGGTCTCGATCTCGCCCGCATATGTCGCCGGCGACATCCGGAGCCACTCGTCGACGTTCTCCCACATCGGCCCGCCGAATTGACGCTCGAAGACCCAGAACACGTCGCTCGAGCCGAAGGCACTGACGAGATGGTTGACCGCTCGTTCCGACAGCGCCGCCTTGAAGCGCTTCGTGTGACCGACGATCCATGAAGTCATATAACCGCCGTACGAGCCGCCGAGCACGCCGAGCCGCTCGGCGTCGAGGAACGGGAATCGCTCGAGCGCGGTGTCGACGACGCCCAACAGGTCCTCGTAGTCGATCGTGCCCCAGCCGGGACCCGCGTCGTCGCCCGAGCCGCGGATCGCGCGGCCCCACGCCTCGGAGTAGCCCGATCCGCCGCGCGGGTTCGAGAAGAGGACGCAATAACCGCCTCCCGCATAGACCTGGGCCTCGTCGAAGAAGCCTGTGCCGTACTGCGTGAACGGGCCGCCGTGGATCGTGAGGAGCACCGGATATCGCTTGCCCTCGTCGAAGGCCGGCGGTCGCACCAGCCACGCGTCGACCTCCGTCCCGTCGGACGAGGTGGCGGTGAACCGCTCCACTTCCGCCAGCTCGCGTCCGGCGACGAAGGCGTCGCAGACCGATGTCAGTTGCGTGCCGTCTTTGTCGAACAGCTCGCTCGGACGCATGTGCGTGGTCGCGGTGTACAGGAGCTTGCCTTCGTGAAGGTCGTAGAGCCCGATCGTCTGCTCGCCGCCGACTAGGAGCTCCGGTGCGCCCGAGCCGTCGGCGGCGACGGCGTAGAGGTGGACGTTGCCACCGTCCTCGACCCGGAACGTGACTCGGTCGCCGTCCCACACGGGCTCGCGCACGACCGGATACGGGCTGCACTGGCGGTCGAGGGACGCGGTCAGGACGCGGCGGTCGCTCCCGTCGGGCCGCATCGCCGCGATCTGGCTGTGGTGCGGAAACGTGCCGTCCTCGGGCGTGTGCACGTAGGCGATGAGCGTGCCGTCCGGCGAGAACGACGCGAGGCTGCCCGACTCGTCCGGCTGCGTTAACCGTCTCGGCTCGGAGCCCTCGGCGTCGACCTCGAGCTCGTACAGCGCCTCGATGAGCTCGACGTCCCACCGGTCGCCACGCGACGAGGTGAAGACGAGGCGGCCTCCGTGGGGAGACCACGCAGGCTCGTCGTTCTCGCAGTCGCCATCGGTGAGCTGCCGTTCGCTGCCCTCGAGATCGGAGACGAAAATGTGCTTGCGGCGGTCGCCGGTCCAGCCGACGCTGTCGAGCTTGTAAAAGACGCGCGTGAACCTCCGCGGCGGGCGCCGTCGCTCGTCCTCCTCCTCGTACGCCTCGTCGCGGACGCGGCGCGCGAAGGCGATCCGGCGCGAGTCGGGCGACCAGGCGATCGACTCGACCCCCTCCTTGCCGTCGGTCAGTCGCCGCGGCTCGCCGCTGTTAGCGGGCAGCACATAGAGCTCTCCGTGCGCCGTCTCGGTCTCGCCGTCACGGTTGGAGACGAAGGCGAGCCAGCGTCCGTCCGGAGACCAGCGGGGCGAGCTGTCGCTCCGCGTGCCGGCGGTGAGCTGTGTCGGCTCCTCCGGGCCGTCGATGGGTGCGACCCAGATCGCAGAGCGGTAGCCGTTCTCCTCGCGGTCGATCCAGTTGACGACATAGGCGACGCGCAGGCCGTCGGGAGAGAGGCGCAGATCGCCGACGCTCGCGAGCGCGTAGACGTCCTCGGGCCGCATTCCCCCCACCGCAGCGCGACTCTAGACTGTTCGCGCCATTCGCGCGGGCGTGGCGGAACTGGCAGACGCGGCGGGTTTAGGTCCCGTTGGGCCGCGAGGCCCTTGGAGGTTCGAGTCCTCTCGCCCGCATCATGGATACCCTTCCAGGACTGCGAGGGGGCGAAGGATATGAGCCAAGAGCGCGCCTTCAAGACTTCTGCGATGACCGACGTAAATCGGCATCCTCGATGCGGCCCGGGAATCGATCAGCTACGAGCAGGAGTGGGAATTCTTCTGCGAGTGCGGCCGCGACGACTGCCAGGAACGCCTCAAGCTGACGCTCGACGCCTACGTTGCCCTGTACGACTCCGGCCGCGCAGTCCTCGCCGAGGGCCACCAACTGAGCCAGGTCGAACGCGCCCGACGGCTACGCGACGATGCCGAGGCGCTTCGCCGCCAGGCCGAGCACCAGCTCAGGCGTGTGAAGAAGATCCGGCCGGGCACCTAGCGTCGCGCGGCCTCAGGCGCGGACGCGAACGGCGTACACCATCGCCGACAGCATCGCGATCCAGATCGCGCCGGCGAGGGACAGCATGCTCAGGATCCACACGCTCACGCGCCGAGAACGTTCGACCTCGCACGGCTGCTCCCTGCTTGAATGGCTCCGTGGAAACACAGCTCGAGGAGATCGCGGAGAACCGCGTCCGGCTAACGGTGCAGGTGCCGTCGCATGACGTCCATCACGCCGTCGAGCATGCCGCCGAAGATCTCGCGCAGAGTGTCAAGGTGCCGGGCTTCCGCAAGGGGAAGGTGCCTCGCCAGGTGCTGCTGCAGCGCGTCGGCCGCGACCGCCTCATGACCGAGGCGGTCGAGAGTCACATCGGCGGCTGGTTCTGGAACGCGGCCGCGCGCACCCGGCTCCGGCCAATCGAGCAGCCTGAGTACGACTTCGAGCTACCCGCTTCCGACGACCGGGACTGGGAGTTCACCGCGACGGTCTCGGTGCAGGCAAAGCCCGAGCTGCCCGACTGGAAAGAGCTCGAGGTCGGAGTCTCGGAGGTCGAGGTGCCCGAGGAGCTCGTCCAGGCCGAGCTCGACGCTCTGCGTTCGACGATCGCCGAACTCGTTCCCGTCGAGGGACGGCCCGTGGCTCCCGACGACACGGTCATCCTCGATCTCGTCTCCGTCGAGGAGACACGCCGCGACTATGTCGTCGAGCTCGGCCGCAATTCCGTCGTCGAGGAGATCGAGCAGGGTCTCGTCGGCATGAGCGCAGGTGAGACGAAGGAGCTGTCGTTCGAGCTCGCCGACGGATCGACCCAATCGCTCGCCGTCACGGTCAAAGAGATCAAGGAGAAGGTGCTGCCGCCGCTCGACGACGACCTCGCGCGCGCCGCAAGCGAGTTCGAGACGTTCGCTGAGCTGCAGGAGGACATCTCGTCGCGGCTGCGCGAGCAGATCGAGGACGAGGTCGAGACGCGCTTCCGCGCCGACGCGGCCGACGCCCTCGTCGCTGCGTCGAAGGTGGACGCCGCAGGGCCGCTCGTCGAGTCGCGTACCCGTGAGCTCCTGCGCGGCGTCGCCCGCCAGGTCGAAGCGCGCGGCGTCCAGCTCGAGACGTTCCTCGCCATGACGGGCCAGCAGCCGGAGGAGCTCGTGGCGCGGCTGCAGGAGGAGGCCGAGCGTTCGGTCGCGCGCGAGCTCGTGCTCGAAGCGACGGCCGAGCAGCTCGGGCTCGAAGTGCCGGACGCCGAGGTCGAGGAGCTCGTGCGCGAGCAGGCAGAGGCGGTCGGCGACGACGCCGACGAGATGCTCGTTGCTTTGCGCGAAAGCGGCCGCTTCGAGTCGCTTCGCGACGACCTCAGACTGCGCAAGGCGCTCGACCGCGTCGCCGCCGAGGTGAAACGCATTCCGCTCGCGCAGGCCGAGGCCCGCGACGCGATCTGGACGCCGGACAAGGAGAAACCCCCCACCGAGACGAAACTCTGGACCCCCGACCAGCCGCAGAGGACTGAAGGAGCCCGATCATGAACCCCTCGAATCTCGTCATCCCGTCCGTCATCGAGCAGACCTCCCGCGGGGAGCGCTTCTTCGACATCTACTCGCGGCTGCTCAACGAGCGGATCATCTTCCTCGGCACCCCGATCGACGACCAGGTCGCGAACCTCGTGGTTGCGCAGATGATCCACCTCGAGTCCGAGGATCCGGACAAGGACATCAACATCTACGTCAACTCGCCGGGCGGCTCCGTCTATGCGGGGCTGGCGATCTACGACACGATGCAGTTCATAAAGCCCGACGTCGCGAAGACGTGCGTCGGGATCGCGATGTCGATGGGCGCGCTGCTTCTCGCGGCCGGCACGGAGGGAAAGCGCACCGCCCTGCCGAATGCCAAGATCCTGATCCACCAGGTCTCGGGCGGCTTCCAGGGCCAGGGCACGGATATCGAGATCCAGGCGCGCGAGACGATCAATCTCAAGCGGCGCCTGGAGGAGATCATCGCCCTGCACACGAACCAGCCCTACGACAAGGTCTCGAAGGACATGGAGCGCGACTACTACATGACTGCGGAAGAAGGCGCCAGCTACGGAATCGTCGACCAGGTGATCGCCCACCGTTAGGGCGTAGACGAGACGGCGATTTCGAGGTAGAAGAGACACATGGCGCGCGCAACCGACGGCAACGAGCAGCTTCTCTGCAGCTTCTGCGGCAAGAGCCAGCGGCAGGTGAAGAAGCTCATCGCCGGCCCCGGGGTCTACATCTGCGACGAGTGCATCGATCTCTGCAACGAGATCATCGACGAGGAGCTGACGAGCCCGACCCAGCTCGACCTCGACAACCTGCCGCGCCCCCGCGACATCTACGACGTCCTCAACGACTACGTCGTCTCGCAGGAAGAGGCGAAGCGCACGCTCGCTGTCGCCGTCTACAACCACTACAAGCGCGTGCAGATGGGGCAGGAGGAGGACGAGGTCGAGCTTCAGAAGTCGAACATCCTTCTCCTGGGCCCGACCGGCTGCGGCAAGACGCTCCTCGCGCAGACGCTCGCGCGGATCCTCAACGTCCCGTTCGCGATCGCCGACGCGACGGCGCTGACCGAGGCCGGCTACGTGGGCGAGGACGTCGAGAACATCCTGCTCAAGCTGATCCAGGCCGCCGACTACGACGTCAAGAAGGCCGAGACCG
>JBJMKF010000006.1:0-136958 GCA_045805965.1 Gaiellaceae bacterium | reverse complement strand
GGCGTTCGGGCCGGACGTGACCGAGCCCATGAACGGCTTGTCGGAAAGGGTCAGGAGCGCGAAGACCATGTCGAGGTGCCGCGAGTCGAGCGGCCGGTCGTTCGGCTCGCAGATCGTCCCGCCCGGGGAGTCGAGCTGCGGGAACGACTGCGCGAGCTTGACGAGATTCTGGAAGTCGTCGTAGGTCGCGTCGCGCCGCTCCATTCCCTCGCGCACGAAGGGGCAGCCGTAGACGGCGGAGAAGACCATGTGGTTGCCGCCGATGTGGACGGTGCGCTCGGGGTTGCGCGCCTGGAGGTCGAACTCCGCCGGCGCCTTCGCGACCTGCTCGAGGATCCAGTCGGGATCGAAGCGGACGAGCTCGCCGTCCACATCCTGCCCGGCTTCGCGCAGGTACTCGAGCGCATCGGGGTGCAGGAACTCGATTCCGAGCTCGCTGACGATGCGCCGCCAGCCGCGCTCGAGCTCGGCGAGGGCTGCCTCGTCGAGGATCTCGTAGCGCGGTAGGTCGTTGATCAGCACAGCAGCCTCTCCAGCTCTCGCTCCAATCCTTCCATTCCTGTCTCTCGCACTTCGAGTGGAAGGTTCAGGCGGCGCGCTGCGTGCTCGGCTGCGGCGCGCAACTCGGCGGTCGGCTCCTGCGCCAGCCAGACGACCTTCTCGTAGTTGCGGAAGTAGTCGTCGCGCAGCTCGGGGTGCCGGTCGAGGCCGAGCCTGCGCCAGACGACGCGGTCGAAACTGCGGGCGAGGAAGTCGGTGAGGAAGAACGTTCCCGGCTCGTGCGCGGCGCCGAAGACCTCGTAGCAGTGAGCCCCTCGGAGCCGCGGATATCCGTGGAGATCGGCGCCGCAGTGCGCGTACGCGACGACCGCATCGTCGCCGGCTGCCGCTGCTTCCACGGCAGCGCGGATCCGCTCCGGCCGGTTGTGCAGCTCAGGCGGGACGGGCCGAACCTCGACGTCCCAGCCGCGCCGATCGGCGATCTGCTTCACGTGCAGCGCGAGCGCCCCGCACGCCACCACGACCTGCGGGCCATGGCCGGGCCGGCCACGTCGGGAACCTGGTTCCGGACGTGGCGGCTCGAGACCGGGCGCAACGGGACCGGTAGGGCTTGATCGAGCTGTTTCCAGAGTCGCGACGGGTCTTTTTAGGCCCCGTCCGGAACCTGGTTCCGGCCGTGTCTGTTCTGGACGTGGCTTCACGCTGGGAAGGCGAGCTGGTCGACGAACAGGTCATTGAAGTCGGCGCGGCCGGAGAGCTCGACGTACTCCACCTCGTCGAGCACCGCCCTCGCGGCGGCGCGCTCGGTCACCGAGAGAGCAGCGATCTTCGCGCCCTCGCCGGCGACGTTCCCGGCCGAGACGATGCGCGTGAGCGGAAGCTTCGGCACGAGGCCGATCTTCACCGCGCTCGCCGCGCTGAGGTACGAGCCGAACGAGCCACCGAGGAGCACCTGCGCGATCTCCCCCGGTTCGATGTCGAGGTCGCGACAGAGGAGGTTCCAGCCGGTGGCAATCGACGCCTTCGCGAATTGCAGCTCTCGCACGTCGCGCTGCGAGAGGTAGACGTCGTCGCTGAGGTAGAAGACGTTCTCCTCGCCGATGGTGCCGAAGCGCTCTGACGTGTCGAGGATGAAGCGGCCGGACCGGTCGAGCATGCCCGCGCCGACGAGCTCGGCGACCGCATCGACGAGTCCCGAGCCGCAGAGGCCGAGGGGCGCGACGTCGCCGATGACCGTCAGCTCGACCTCGCCGTCGACGATCTTCACGCCCTCGATGGCGCCGTCGGCGGCGCGCATGCCGCAGCGGATCTGTGCCGCCTCGAACGCAGGCCCGGCCGGAGCGGCGGTCGCGAGCGTTCTCGCCGACGAGCCGAGCACGATTTCCGAGTTCGTGCCGACGTCGATGAAGAGGCGCACGCGGCGGTCGAGCGTGATGCCCGTCGCAAGGATGCCGGCGACGATGTCGGGGCCGACGTAGGCGCCGAGGGCGGGGAACGTGACGGCGGGTGCGCGGCGGTGGACGGCAACGCCGAAGTCGGTCGCTGCCGCCTCCGGCATGCGCCGCGCGGCCACGGTGAAGGGCGCCATCGACAGCGGCTCCGGGTCGATGCCGAGCGCGATTTGGATCATCGTCTGGTTGCCCGCGACCACGATCTCGTAGACCTCTGCCGGATCGACGTCCGCCTCCGCGCATACCTCGTCGGTGAGCTGCTGGAGCGTCTCGTGCGCGTGCTGCTGCAGCCGCTCGAGGGCGTCGTCGTCCATCATGATCGCCGAGATCCGGGAGATCACATCCGCGCCGAAGGGCTGCTGCGCGTTGAGGATCGAGCGCACCGCCTTGGGCAGTCCCGTCTCGAGGTCGAGCAGTGTCGCGACAACCGTCGTGGTGCCGAGGTCGAAGGCGATCGCGTGCCGATGGCCTGACGTGTCGCCCGGCTCGACGTCGATGAGCAGGTCGTCGGCGAGGACGGCGGTCACCTTCCAGTTCGCCCGGCGCAGCGTGCCGCCGAGCTCGCGCACGATGCCGAGCGGGACGCGCGGCTCGACGTCGTCCATCGCGGCGAGGAGGCGCTCGAGATCCGACTGCTGATCCTCGAGAGTCGATTCGTCGAGCTCGACGAATCGCTTCTGGACCGCCGGCCGGAGGATGATGTGGCGCCCGGCGCCGGCGAGCGCCGCCTTCGGCCTCGTCTGCAGCGGCGGCACCTCGATCGTCAGGTCCTCCCGCGTGTTCGCGCGGCATGCGAGGCGCCAGCCGTTCTTCAGCTCTTCGACGCTGAACGCACGCGGATCGACCGCACTGATCGGCGCGCTACCCGAGACGACCTTGACCTTGCACTTCTTGCACGTGCCGTGGCCGCCGCACGTCGAGTCGATGGCGACGCCGTTCCAGCTCGCGCCGTCGAAGATGGTCGTGCCTGCGAGTACGCGCGCCTCCTTTACCGCGCGGTCTTCGCCCGACTGAAGGAAGCGCAGCCGGACGCGGTCGGGGTGCTGCTCCTCCGGAAGATCCACGACCGCGCTCATGTCGTCGCCGCGGGCCGCTTCTCGCGGTACATGCGGATCCAGACCGCACCCCACTCGTCGCGGCCGAGGAGGAAGTCGGTCGCGCGCACGGCCTCGACCATCTCCGGCCGGCGCGAATCCATGATCGCGCTCGTGAGGCCGTGGCTCTGCGCGACGGCGAGGAACGCGGCTCCGAGCGTGTGGCGCCCGGGCAGGCCGAAAGAGGTGTTGCCGGCGCCGCAGGTCGTGTTCACGCCGAGCTCGTCGCGCAGAAGTCGTAGCGTCTCGACGAACAGCGTGACCGCGCGCGGCTCGGCGCCGACGGGCATCGCCAGCGCGTCGATGATCACGTCCTCCGGCGGGATGCCGTGGTCGCCGGCGGCGGAGACGATCTTCTTCGCTATCTCGACGCGGCGCTCGGGCTCCATCGGGATCTCGTCGTCGTTCGCGAGCCCGATCACCGCAGCGCTGTGCTTCGCGACGAGCGGCAGGATCGCCTCGAGCCGCTCGTCCTCGCCGGTGACGGAGTTGACGAGCGCCTTGCCCTCGTAGGCCGAGAGCCCGGCCTCGAGCGCCTCGATCACCGAGGAGTCGATGCAGAGCGGCAGGTCACAGAGCCCCTGCACGAGCGGAATCGCCTGGCCCATCAGCTCGACCTCCTCCGCCAGCGGGTCGCCGACGTTTACGTCGAGCATGTCCGCGCCGCCCGCGACCTGCTGCTCGACGTCCACTTCGAGCTGCGACAGGTCTCCGGCCTGGAGTTGAGCCTGAAACGCCTTGCGCCCGGTCGGGTTGATCCGCTCGCCGATCACGCAGAACGGCTGCTCCGGACCGATGACAACCGTCCTAGACGGCGACTGGACGACTGTGTCCACTCGTCTCCCTTTCCGCTCGTGGGGGTATGCCGAGCCGCTCGCAGAGCCGGGCGATGCCGGCCTCGCGGCGGAAGCTGATGAGGTGCAGCCCGGCGACTCCGGGCAGAGAGCGCGCGTGCTGGGCGAGCTCGAAGGAGACCTCGAAGCACTCCGCCTCGGGGTCGGCTGCGCGCTCGCACCGCTCGATCAGCTCGGCCGGCACCTCGATCCCCGGCACGTGCTCGTCGATGTAGCGCAGCGCGTCCGGGGAACGGGTGAGGCAGATGGACGGGAGCAACGCGCACCGCTCGCCAAGCCCCTTTGCGCCAGCCTCGGCGAAGAACGCCTCGAGCCGCTCCGGCTGGAACGAGACCTGCAGCTGCAGGAAGCGTGCGCCGGCGCGCACCTTCGTCAGCGCGCGGTCGACCCGGTAATCGTACGGCGGCGCGCCCGGATTCTCGACCGCGCCGAGGAAGAGCTTCGGCGCGGGATCGATCTTGCGCCCGGAGAGATACGTGCCGCGCGCCATGGTGCCGCCGAGCGCGAGCAACTGGATCGAGTCGAGGTCGAAAACGCGCCGTGCCTCGGGCTCGTCGCCGGCGGTCACGTCGTCGCCGGTCAGGCAGAGGACGTTCTCGATCCCGTGCAGCGCCGCGCCGGCGATCTCCGCCTCGAGCGCGAGGCGGTTCCGGTCGCGGCACGTCAGCTGCATGATCGGCTCCATCCCCAGTTGGGTGAGCGCGATCGCGACCGCGAGGGGAGAGGCATGCGCGTGTGCCGACGTGTTGTCGGTCGCGTTCGTCGCGTCGACGTAGTCCTCGAACGGCGCGAACCGCTCGTGCACGGCGTCGAGGCCCCCCGAGTTGACGGTCAGGAGCTCGGACGTGACGACGAAGCGTCCCGCCGTGAGCGCCTCCTCAAGCCGGGACATGCCAGCCCTTCGGCGTCTGCTTGTCCCGCCCGGTCGCGAGGTTGACCCAAGAGGACGTGCCCTCGAGCCGGTTGTCGACCGGCGGCCGCACGTCGTGGATCTCGTCCGCCCACGGCAGCCGGCGCGAGCGCTCGACCGCCTTGAGCCAGACACAGCGCATCTCCGGCTTCACCTCGCAATGCCCGTCCGGCCGCACTCCTCCGCACGGCCCGTTGCGCAGCGTCTTCGGGCACTCCATCGGGCACGTGAGCCCGGTCGAGTGGAGGACGCACTGGCCGCACATGTGACAGCCGAAGATCGGCTTCTTCACCGCCGCCTCGATCAGGGCGACCGGTTTCATCACGCCGGAACTGTCTTTCCCACCGCGCCGCACCGAAGGTGCGACGCGGTGCAAGGGGGAACCTCTCGGTTCCCCCGAGCCCCCCTCCCCGGTGTCCGCGCGAGCAAGCTCACGCAGACACCAGGCTCCGCTTCCGCTGGATCAGGTCCTTCGCGAGCCGGACGGCGGCCGACGCATCGGACGCATAGCCGTCGGCGCCGACCTTGTCCGCGTACTCCTGCGTGACGGGCGCGCCGCCGACCATCACGATCACGTCGTCGCGGATCCCCGCCTTCTCGAGCGCGTTGATGTTCGCCTTGAACATCGGCATCGTCGTGGTGAGGAAGGCCGAGAAGCCGACGATCTCCGGCTTGTGCTCGCGCACCTGCTCGACGAACGTCTCCGGCGCGACATTGACGCCGAGGTCGTAGACCGTGAAGCCGGCGCCCTCGAGCATGATGTTGACGAGGTTCTTGCCGATGTCGTGCACGTCGCCCTTGACCGTGCCCATGACATACGTGCCGACCTGCTGAGCGCCGGTCTCGGCGAGCAGGGGGCGGAGGATGTCGAGCGCTCCCTGCATGGCTCGCGCCGCGATCAGCATCTCCGGGACGAAGAAGTCGCCGCGCTCGAACCGAGCGCCTACCTCCTCGAGCGACGGGATCAGCGCGTCGTAGAGCATCTTCTCGGGCTCCAGCTCGTCCTCGAGGCCCTGGTTGACGAGATCTTTCACCTCGGGCGCGTTGCCGATGAGCGTGTTGTCGTACAGGCCCTGCAGGATCTCTTCGTGGGTCATGCGGCACCTCGCAGTCGTCGGGTGAGGGACGCGGCCTCGTCCTTCAACAGCGGCGCATGCTCCTCGATGCGCTCCGCGGTGAGGCGGGACGTGGGGCCGGAGATGGAAAGGGCGGCGATCGCGGCGCCGTCCGCGTTGAGCACGGGAGCGGAGAGAGCCGAGAGGCCGACCTCGAGCTCGTCGATCGACGTCGCGTAGCCGCGGGAACGAATCGAGGCGGCATCCTCGACTTCTCCGCCGCCGAAAGCGAGGAAGCATTTGCCGTTAGCGGCGAGCTCGAACGGGACGCGGCGCCCGACCCAGTCGGTCACGCCGACGAGATGCGCAGTGTCCTCCTGGGCGAGATGCTCGACGCCCTCTGGCCCGGGAACGGCGAGGTTGATCGTCTCGCCGCTCTCGTCTGCGAGTCGTCGCAGGCTCGGCTGCGCAAGCGCGACGAGTGCCTGTGACGCGTCACGGCTCGCGTAGCGAAGAAGAACTGGTCCCGGCCGGAGCCGTCCGCGCACACCAAGCCGTTCCACGAGGCCCTGGCGCTCGAGCGCGCCGACGAGACGCGAGGTCGTGCTCTTCGGCAAGCCCGCGCGCGTCGACAGCTCGCCGATCGACGGCGGTTGGGGCGCTTCGACGACGCGCACGAGCAACTGGGCCGCCCGCTCGATTGCCTGGGTGCCGGTTTCGGCCGCCATCGTCTCCCATATTGTGGAACACGCGTTCCACGCTTGTCAAACGAGATGTACGCGATACGGTCGCTACGTGATTCGCGAGGCCACAGACGACGACGCGAACGCACTCGCGCGGCTTTCGCTGGCCGCCGACGACGCTCGTGTGATCTCTGCCGAGGCGATCCTGCACATGCGCCGGACGAGACCGGAGCGCGCCCACACGCTCGAGCTGGTCGCTGAGGCCGACGGCGCCGTCGTGGGACTGGGAATCAGCGGCCGCAACATCTGGACAACCAGCGAGGGCGCATCCTGGGCGTTTGTCACAGTCGATGCCGCACACCGGCGCCGAGGCATCGGGGAGGAGATCGGGCGTCGGGTCCTCGACCACCTCCGCGACCACGGAGGGACGAAGGCGCAGTGCTTCTTCCGCTGGACGGAGGAGGGCGAACGCTGGGCGATCGCTCAGGGTTGGTCGAAGCTGCTCGGCGGGCCCCTCATTGCCCTTGATCCGCGGCTCGTACCCGAGCCGTCGCTTCCGGCCGGGTACCGGCTGGTGCCGATGACCGAAGTGGCGCCGGAAAACGCATTCCAGGCGGTCAGGGAGGCGGCGCTCGACGAGCCGACGCCGACACCGCACGACGCCTTCGATCTCGACGACTTCCTCCGCGACTGGGACGAGCCGAACTCGGACCACGAGTCGAGCTCGGCCGTGCTCGATGAGGACGGCCGCGTCGTGGCGTTCTCATTCCTCTTCACGGCCGGCGACCGGGCGTCACACGGCTTCACCGGAACGGTTCGCGAGCACCGCGGCCGCGGGCTCGCCACGGCGGTGAAGCGACGCGCGCTGCGAAAGGCCGCGGAGCGCGGGGTGACGCGTGTCACGACCTCGAACGCCGAGGAGAACGCAGCGATGCGCGAGATCAACCGCAAGCTGGGCTTCGAGCAGATCGGCGAGCACGTGATCTTCGGTCGCGACCTCTGACAGGGTATGCGGCGGGCTCGGGCGACTCGGTTCTCATTCGGCTCGAGCCCGGCCGCATACGCATGTGGGATTTCGCGGACGAGCTTTGAGGCTCAGGCTTCGGCGAGCGCGGCCATGTTCGCGCCCACGACTTCCAGCGTCCGGCGGTACTCCTCGGTCGGGCTGAACTCGACGATCTCCGTGCCTGCCGTCACCACCGGCACGTGCCCGGGCTCGGCGTAGTAGGCATCGCCCGCCTCGTAGGTCTCGTCTCGATCGGCGTAGCGGAAGGTGAGCGCTCCGCTCAGCACGTAGCCCCAGTGCGGGCTCTGGCAGCGGTCGTCCGGCAACCCGCGGAACACGGGCGTGCCGTCGGCGTCCTCGTGAAAGGACGTGAACTCGACCGTGTAGCCGGCGAGCTCTCCCGACCGGGTCGACATGGGGCCGAGATCCGCGGCGTTCGGAGCCGTGTCCTTCGACAGTTTGGGCATGTCTTCTTCTCTCCTGGAATCTGGACACCGTGTCCAGGTCGGCAGACCGTAGCACTTTCTGGACATCATGTCTAGAATTGCGGCATGGCGAATCGCGCCTCCGCTCGCACCCGCGACAAGGTGATCGACACCGTTCGCGCGCTGCTCTCCGAGGGCGCGTTCCACGAGTCCACCGTCGAGAAGGTGGCCGAGCGTGCCGGCGTCTCGCGCGCGACCATCTACACGCACTTCGGCTCCCGCACCGGCCTGGTGGATTCGATTTGCGAACGCCTCAACGCCGCACCGGCCCTGCAGGAGATCCGCACAACCACCGACGCCGCTCGCCTCATAGAGCTCTCGGTCGAGTTCTGGGCCGAGGACGAGCACATCTTCGCGCAGCTGTACGGCGCAGCCGCCATCGATCCGGCGGCGGGGGATTTCGTCGAGCGGCAACGCCGTGACCGGACGAAGGAGATCCGCCGCATCGCGACGAGCAAGGAGCAAGAGGCGCAGCTCCTCCTCCTGACGAGCTTCGAGGCCTACCGTGAGCTACGCCGTGGCGTCGGGCTCCCGCAGGCGGAGGTCACGGAGACGCTGCAGCGTCTGTTGCGCTGAGCGACTCGGCGAGCAACGTCGACACGTCGGCGACGCGTAGCCCGGCGCCTGCTTCGCGGACGCCGTCGTCGAGCATGACCGTGCAGAAGGGGCAGGCGACGGCGAGCGTCTCGGCTCCCGTCTCCGCCGCTTCGCGCACCCGCTCGGCGTTGATCGGCCGGCCGCGCTCCTCCATCCACATGTGCGCCCCGCCGGCGCCGCAGCAGAAGGTCTGCTTGCCGCTCCGCTTCATCTCGACCGGCTGCCCGACGGCCGCCACGAGCTCGCGCGGTTCCATGCGTACGTCGTTGTGGCGAGCGAGGTAGCAGGAGTCGTGGTAGGTGATCGGCTTCGCGTCGGCCTTCGGCGTCAGCCGCCCTTTGCGCACGAGCTGGGCGAGGAGCTCGCTGTGGTGGACGACCTCGTAAGAGCCGCCGAAGTCCGGGTACTCGTTGGCGAGCGTGTTGAAGCAGTGCGGGCAGCTCGCGACGATCTTCGTCACGCCCTGCTCGTTCAGCGTCGTCACGTTCTGTTCGGCATATGTCTGGAAGACGTACTCGTTGCCCATCCGCCGGGCCGAGTCGCCGGTGCACGCCTCGCGGGGGCCGAGGATCGCGAAGTCGACTCCCGCCCTCTGCAGCAGCTTCGCCGTCGCCTCGGCCGACGCCCGCGCTCGTTCGTCGAAGGACGCCGCGCAGCCGACCCAGTAGAGGTACTCCGGCGCCGGCTCGCCGGGCTCGAGCACGCGCACGTCCAGCTCCGCCGCCCAGGCCGCACGCTCGCTCTGCGGTTTCCCCCACGGGTTCGCGGCGCGCTCGACGTCGCGCAGCATCGGCTCGGCTTCGGCGGGAAACTCCGCGTCGACCATCACGCGGCTGCGGCGCAAGTCGACGATGTGGTCGATGTGCTCGATCGAGACCGGGCACGCCTCGACGCATGCGCCGCAGGTCACGCAGTCCCAGATCATGTCCTCGGGCACGCCGTTGCCGACGATCGGCTCGGCGCTCTCCGCGAACAGCTGGTCGCGAACGCCCATGATCACGAGCTTCGGGGAGAGGATCTTTCCCGTCGCGTACGCGGGGCACGCGTCCTGGCAGCGTCCGCACTCGGTGCACGAGAACGCGTCGACGACCTCCTTGCGGGTCAGGTCGGCGATCGTGGCGACCCCGAAGCGCAGCTCGTCGTCCGGCAGGTCGAAGCGCAGCGGCTCGAGCCGTCCACCCGCGCGCGTTCGCGCGAGCCAGACGTTGACCGCCGCGGTCGCGATGTGGAGGTGCTTCGAGCGCGGGATGTACCAGAGGAAGGTGAAGATGAAGGCGAGGTGCGACCAGAGGAAGACGCGGTCTGCGTTGGTATCCGGCGTGAACGCGTGCGCCATCGCCCGCGACAGTGGGCCGGCAGCGGGATAGAGGCCGACCGCGTGCGCCGACGCGTGCCAGAAGAGCAGCGTCGTCACGACACCGGCGATCATCAGGAGGATGACGTCGGCTTCGCCGAGGTGCGAGCCGCGGAACCGCTCGGGCCGGACGATCTTCCGGATCACGACGGCCGTCCCGACTCCTACGAGCACGAGCACGCAGAAGACGTCCGCGAGCCAGCCGAACCACTCCTGCCGACCGAGCCAGGGCAGCTCCGTGTGCGCGTCGACCGCGGAGATCATCGCCATGAGGATCGTGGGCAGCAGGACGAGGAACCCCCAGAAGATGAAGGCGTGCATCAGACCGGGGACGAGCCGCTGCAGCAGCTTCCGCTGCCCGAGCACGATCTCGAGCTCGGCGCGGGCCTGGCGCGGTGGATCCTGCCGGCGGTCGTTCGGGACGGCGCGTGCGACGAGGCCGTAGAGGAAGGCGCCTCGACGGGACGCGCCGAGGCCGGCCCACGTCACGAGCGCGACGAGGGCGAGCGCGCCTATGCGCGAACCCGCCTGAGCTCGGCGCTGATCGCAGGCACGACGTCATGCAGGTCGCCGATCACGGCATAGTCGGCGACGGCGAGGATCGGCGCCTCGGGGTCGGTGTTGATCGCGAGGATCCGCTTCGCGCCCTTGGCGCCGGCGACGTGCTGCGTCGCGCCGCTGATGCCGCATGCGACGTACAGATCCGCCGAGATCTTCGTTCCCGTTTGCCCCACCTGGTCGGCGTGCGGCCGCCAGCCCGCGCTCGTCGCCACGCGCGAGCAGCCGACCGCCGCGCCGAGCAGGCTCGCGAGCTCCTCGATGATCGAGAAGGCTTCCGCTGAGCCGACTCCGCGACCACCGCTGACCACGACCCTCGCGTCGCGCAGCGAGACGCCGCCGGAGGATTCCTCCATGCGCTCGAGCACCTTCGGCGAGCCGTCGTCCGCCGCGGTCAGCGTCTCGATCTCACCGATCTCGGCCGCGGGCTGCGTGTGCGGCGCCACGGTCAGGAGGTGCGGCGAGCCGTGCAGCCGTGCCTCCTCGAGCAGGCTGCCGCCCCAACGCTGCCTCGTCATGACGTCGCCGTCCACCGCGGTCACGTTGGCCGCGAAGGGCACGTCGAGGATCGCGCCGACGTGTGCGAGCAGCTCGTTGCCGCGGTCCGAGCCGGCGGCGACGATCACGTCCGCGTCCTGCGCGGCGAGCGCCCTGGCCCACGCCGCGGGCTGGTACGCACCGTCGCACGTCACCGCGCGAACGTCCCCCAACGCGCGCGCCAAGCCGATCGCCTGCGCGGAGAGCTCGTCGCCGGGCTCGACGAAGCAGAGGACGTTCACGGCTCGAGCTCCCGATGCTCGCCACGTGCGATCCCCTCGATCACCTGGCCCAACGTGCGCTTCGCCCAGGTGAGCGGGACGCGCCAGACGTCCATGCCCGCGAAGACTCCGAACGCGTAGACCCGCACCAACGGCGTTCCCGGAAGCGGCTCGACGTCTGAGCCCTGCGCATTCTTGTGCCCGAAGGCTGTCAACCCGTGCAGGTCGACCTCGACTCCCTCCGGCACGTACACGTCGAGCGCGGCGAATGCGGCGACCGCGAAGATCGTGATCACGTCTCCCTCGAGCGTCGCCTGGCGCAGGTCGAAGTCGACGTTGCCGAAGAGCGAGATGCACAGCGCGCGGCGGCGCAGCCGGAGCCTGCCGGCGCGCTCGGTCGAGCCGAAGAGCGCGAGCACGAACCGCGTCGGACGACGGCCGGCACGCCGAACGGGCGGCAGCTCGTGTAGCGGCGCGTCGAGGTCGGCGGTCGTCGTCGCCGCGAGGGCCGCGCTGATGCGCTCGGTGAACTCCTCGAGAGTAAGCCTGCCCGCGGCGAGATGCTCGCGCAGCGACCTGATCGCTCGTTCGCGGTCGTCGTCGGAGGCGCGGACGAGATCACCACTCATGCCACCCCCAGAGACTGCATGACCTCGACGACGCGTGCGGCCGCCGCTGCTCCTTCGCCGAGAATCTCTGCCTGCTTGCCCTGGCCCTCGGGCACGATGAAACGCAGCTTCTCCAGCCTCGAGGCGGGAGGAGAGACCGCCGTCCGGACAAGCGGCTTCTGCTTTGCGCGGAGGCGGCCGGGCACGGACGGATAGCGCGGCAGGTTGAGCCCCTCGAGCACCGTCAACAGCGCCGGCAGCGGAGCCTCGTAGACGTCCCTGGCGCCGCCGACGTCGCGTTCGCAGCGGACGCCGCCGTCGCGAAGCTCGATCTTCTTCAGTCCGGTCACGACCGGAAGCTCGAGCGCGTGCGCCACGCGGATCCCGACCTGGTAGCCGCCCGCATCTGCCGATTCGCTCCCGAAGAGGAGGAGATCGAACGGCTCCTCGACGCGGATCGCCTCGACGATCGCGGCCGCGGTCGCCTGCGCGTCCCACTCTTCGCCCTGCGTCTCGAGGAGGATCCCGCGGTCGGCGCCGATCGCCATGCAGTCGCGGAGCTGCTCCTCCGCCTCGGCCGGCCCGAGAGTCAGCACGACCACGTCGCCGCCGGCCTCCTCGACGATGCGCACTGCCTCCTCGACGGCGCACTCCTCGTGCGGCGAGATCGTGAAGCCGAGGTGCTTCGTCTCGAGCGCCTGCGCGTCCTCGGTGAGGACCATCTTCCCGCCGGTGATCGGGACACGTTTGACGGCGACCAGGATTCTCACGAGCGGATTCTCTCGTTGTCGGGATCGAACGGCGGCCGCGAGCCGACCACCTCGACCGTGACGGGGTAGAGCTCCTCCATGTACTGGACGAAGAGCTGGCCGTGGTCGCCCGGCGGGAGGTACGTCATGAGGACGTACTTGCCGAGCGACGGCCCCATGCCCGCGGACGTGACGTAGGAGCGGCGGCCCTTTGCGTCGACGAGCGGGGAGCCGTCCTCGCGCACGATCGGCTCGCGGCCGAGCGGGAAGCGCGTATTGCCGGTCAGCGTGAGCGTGGAGCAGACGGCGGCCGGCTCGCGCTCGCGTGCGGCGAGGTGCGCCTCCTTGCCGACGAAGTCCTCGGCCTTCACCTTCCACCAGGCCATGTCGGCCTCGACCACGTCGTAGTCCTGGTCGAGCTCGAAGCCGAAGGCGCGGTACGCCTTCTCGAGCCGGCCGGTCGTGCCGTAGACGCCGATGCCCGCCGGGACGACGCCGTACGGCTGGCCGGCTTCCCAGACTGCGTCCCACAGCTTCGCGCCCTGATCGAACGGCACATACAGCTCCCAGCCGAGGTCGCCCACGTACGAGATCCGCGAGGCGACCACGTCCATGCCGTCGACCCCGACCATCTTCCAGGTCGCGAAGGGGAAGCCCTCGTTCGACACGTCGTCGCTCGTGATCGAGGAGAGGATGTCGCGCGCGCGTGGCCCCCAGAGCCCGACCGTGCAGTGCGCCGAGGTGTGATCCTCGATGCGCGCCTCGGGCCCGCAGTGGTCGCCGAACCACTTCATGTCGGCCATCCCATGCGCGCCGCCCGTGACGACCCGGAAGCGGTCGTCGGCCATCTTCATGATCGTGAGGTCGGACTTGAAGCCGCCGCTCGGCGCGAGAACCGGCGTGTAGATGACGCGCCCGTCCGGGACGTTCATCTGGCGAGCCGCGACGGTCTGCACGCAGTCGAGCGCGCCCGGGCCGACGACGTCGAAGACGCAGAACGCGGTCAGGTCGAACATCGCGGCGCGCTCGCGCATCGCGAGATGCTCGGCGTTGATGATGGGCGACCACCAGCGCGCGTCCCACTCGCTCTCGCGCGCCTTGATGCCGAACTCCTCGACGAGCGGCGCGTTCGAGGAGTACCAGTGCGGGCGCTCCCACGCGGCCGCTTCGTAGAAGACGGCGCCGAGCTCCTTCTCGCGCTCGTAGAACGGGGAGACGCGGACGCCGCGGTTCGACTCCCACTGCTCGCCGGGATGGACGATCCCGTACGTCTTGTTGAAGCCCTCGGCCGCGCGGCCCTTCACGTGCTGCGGCGTGCGCTGCTCCGGGTAGAAACGCGCGATGTCGGAGGACTGGAGGTCGATCTCCGGCTCACCGTGCACCATCCACTCGGCGACCGACTTGCCGACTCCCGGGCCCTCCTTCACCCAGACGGCCGCCGCCGACCAGAGCCCCTTGACCTCGGGCGTCTCGCCGAGGAGCGGCAGCCCGTCGGGCGTCAGCGAGAGGAGCCCGTTGATCGCGTACTTGATCCCCACCGACTCGTCGCCGAGGACCTCCGGAACGAGCTCGAGCGCGTGCTCGAGCTGGAGCTCGAAGTCCTCCTGCGTGAACGGCAACTCCGTGGGCGTGAGCGCCGACTCCTCGATCGACGGGATCTCGTCCGGCTCGAAGAGGATCGGGCGGTGGGCGTACGAGCCCACCTCGAGGCCCTGGCCGTCCTGGCGCTCGTACATGTTCGTGTCCATGTCGCGGACGATCGGGTAGTCGACCGCCGTCTTGGAGTCGAGGAAGCGCGGCACGGGGCCGACGTCGATCATCTGGTGCACAGCAGGCGTCAGAGGGATCGAGGCGCCGGCCATGCGGGCGATCCGCGGCGACCACACGCCGCACGCGATCACGACGATGTCCGCGTCGAAGTCGCCCCGGGTCGTGCGGACGCGGCGCACGCGGCCGTCCTCGACGTCGATTCCCTCGACCTCTGTGTTGGCGAGGATCTGTGCGCCCTTCGCCTGCGCCTGCTCGCGCATGACCGTGCCGAAGCGGAGCGAGTCGACCACCGCGACCGACGGCGTATAGAAGCCGCCGAGCAGGATCGACTCGTCGACGAACGGGACGAGCTCCTTGATCTCGGCCGGCGTGACGAGGCGGCAATCCTCGACCCCCCACGACTTCGCGGATGCCATCCGGCGCCGCAGCTCCTCCATCCGCTCCTCGGTGCGTGCGACCTCGATGCCGCCGCACTCGTGGAGCGTGCCGGTCTCGCGGTACTGGCGCATCGACTCGAGCGTGAGCTGCGTCATCTCCTTCGAGTGGTCGACCGGGAAGATGAAGTTCGACGCGTGGCCGGTCGACCCGCCGGGGTTCGGGAACGGTCCCTTGTCGATCTGGACGAGGTCGGTCCAGCCGAGCTCGATGAGCCAGCCTGCGAGCGAGTTGCCCACGATCCCGCCGCCGATCACGACGATTTTCAGACGCTCACCAGAACCTTTCGCATCGAGGTCTCGAAGTTCTCGACGTGGTCCTGCATGAGGCCGGCCGCGCGGTCGGCGTTTCCGACGACGATCGCCTGGATGAGGTCACGATGCGCCTCGACGGCGTCCTCGAGTGCCTCGGCGCGGTCGATCGCGATCATCCAGATGCGCATGGCAAGGACGTAGTACTCGCCGAGCGTCTTCTCCAGCAGGTGATTGTGCGCCGCGGCGTAGATCGAGCGATGGATGCGCTCGTCGAGCGCCATGAGATCGGCACCGCGCTTGATCTGACCGCCCAGGTCCGCGAGCTCGTTGCGCTCCTCGTCGGTCGCACGCTCGGCCGCAAGGCGCGCAGCCTCCGGCTCGAGCGCGGCGCGCACCTCGGAGATGCGGGCGAGGTCGCGGACGTCGACGCCGGTCACGAACATGCCGCGGCGAGGGAAGACCTCCACGAGCTGTTCCTGCGCCAGCTGCCGCAACGCCTCCCGCACGGGCGTCCGTCCGAGGCCGAGCTGCTGCATCAGCTCCCGCTCGTCGATCACCGCACCCGGGCGGAGCCCAAGTGAGACGATGAGCCCGCGGATGGCCAGATATGCGCGATCCGCTGCCAGATCCACAACAGATATATTAGACATATCTCAGACGGCGTTGTAGAAAGGACATCGGGCGTGGCGACGACGACACCTTCTTCTCTCGAGATCGCGCAGGAGGCCAAGCTCCGCCCGATCACGGAGATCGCCGCGGCGGGCGGGCTCGAGCCCGACGAGCTCGACCTCTACGGCACGTACAAGGCAAAGGTCTCGCTGTCGGTGCTCGACCGACTGGCCGACAAGCCCGACGCGAAGCTCGTCTGCGTCACGGCGATCACGCCGACGAAGTTCGGCGAGGGGAAGACGACGACCTCCGTCTCGCTCACGCAGGGCCTGGGCGCGATCGGCCGCAAGCCCGTGCTCTGCCTCCGCGAGGCGTCGCTCGGGCCCGTGTTCGGGATCAAGGGCGGAGCCGCCGGCGCCGGCTATGCCCAGGTCGTGCCGATGGAGGACATGAACCTCCACTTCACGGGCGACATCCACGCGATCGGCGCCGCGAACAACCTGCTCGCGGCCCTGCTCGATGCACACCTACTGCACGGCAACGAGCTCGGCATCGATCCGCTCACGGTCTCGTGGCGGCGCTGCGTCGACATCAACGACCGGGCGCTACGCGACACCGTGATCGGACTCGGCGGGCGCGCCAACGGGTATCCGCGGCAGACCGGCTTTGACATCACCGCGGCCTCCGAAGTGATGGCGATCGTCGCGGTCGCTCGCGACCTCCACGACCTCCGCGCACGGCTCGGTGCGATCACGGTCGGCTCGACCTACGAGGGCGAGCCCGTGACCGCCGAGCAGCTGAAAGCCGCCGGCGCGATGACCGTCCTACTCAAGGAGACGATCAAGCCGAACCTCGTGCAGACGCTCGAGGGGCAGCCGGCGTTCGTCCACTGCGGGCCTTTCGCGAACATCGCCCACGGCAACAACTCGCTCGTCGCCGACCGCATCGCGCTGAAGCTCGGCGACGTCGTCGTGACGGAGTCCGGATTCGGCGCGGACATGGGGATGGAGAAGTTCATGGACATCGTCTGCCGCGTCGGCCACCTCACGCCGAGCGCGGTCGTCCTTGTCGCGACGGTGAAGGCCCTGAAGCACCACGGCGGCAACCCGGAGGGCGGCGCGGAGGCGATCGCGGCCGGCTCGGCCAACATGATCCGCCACCTCGCGACCATCCGCGAGTTCGGCCTCAACGCCGTCGTCGCCGTCAACCGTTTCCCCGCGGACTCGGACGAGGAGATCGAGCAGATCCGCGAGATTGCGCTTGCCAACGGCGCCGTCGCGGCCGAGGCAAACGAGGCGGTCGTCAAGGGCGGCGAGGGCGCGGCAGCGCTTGCCGAGGCCGTCGTCAGGGCGACCGAGCAGCCTTCGAGCTTCTCCCCGGTCTATCCGCTCGACGACTCAATCGAGCGCAAGATCGAGGCGATCGTGACGCGTGTCTACGGAGGCGACGGGATCCTCCTGCAGCCCGCGGCGCGCAAGAAGATCGAGGAGTTCGAGCGCGTCGGGTTCGACAAGCTTCCGATCTGCATGGCGAAGACGCACCTCTCGCTCTCGCACGACCCGACGCTTGCGAACGCGCCGACCGGGTTCACCGTCACCGTGCGCGACATCCGCGCCTACACCGGCGCGGGCTGGCTCGTCGCGCTCTGCGGCGACATGCAGACGATGCCGGGCTACGGCCGAACCCCGGCCGCCCATTCCGTCGACATCGACGAAGAGGGGAGGACCGTCGGCCTCTTTTAGGAACTCACCGGACCCCCAAGCACGGGCCGTCTGGACGCGCTGCGCGGCGCGCTTCTGCGTCCTCGGTCGCGCCCGTAGCCTCCGGCTACGAACGCTCCCTGCGTCCTTGAATCGCACTCGCCCATCGCGCCCAGCCGGCGCGTGGTGAGGCCCCGGTGAGTTCTGAACCCCACGCCGACATCGTCGCCGAGGGCCGCCGTGTCCTCGACGCAGCGCGCGGTGCGGGCCTGACGGTCCGCCTGCTCGGGGGTGTCGCCGTGCACGTGCGCTCTCGGGGGTTGCCGCCAGCGCTCACTCGCGAGTACAAGGATCTCGACTTCGCGACTGCGAAGAAGTCGTCCGGTGACTTGCAGAAGCTCCTCCGCGACATGGGCTACGAGCCGCATGTCGGCTTCAACGCGATGAACGGCAAGGAGCGGCTCCTGTTCTACGACAACCCGAACGGCCGACAGGTGGACGTCTTCGTCAGCTCGTTCCGGATGTGCCACGAGATCCCGCTCGAGAAGCGGCTCCCCATCGACGACGACACGGTGCCGCTGGCCGAGTTGCTCCTCACGAAGCTCCAGATCATCGAGCTGAACGAGAAAGATGTTCGCGACACCGTCGCGCTCCTGCTCGAGCACGACGTGACCGACGACGACGCGGGCGTGAATGCCCCGCACGTCGCCGCGCTGTGTGCAGACGACTGGGGCCTGTGCCGCACGATCTCGCACAACCTCGCCACGCTTCGCGACCGCCTCGACGCATACGACGTCGACCGCGAAGCCGTGTCGAACCGCGTCTCGGCGATCCTGGAGCGGATCGAGGCGGCTCCGAAATCGCGCGGGTGGAGGATGCGCGCGAAGATCGGAGAGCGAAAACGCTGGTATGAGCTGCCGGAAGAGGTTTAGATAGCACCTATGCGGCTCTACTTCGCCACGGACGTGCACGGCTCGGAGACCTGCTGGCGCAAGTTCCTCAACGCCGCGGAGCACTACAAGGCGGACGTGCTCGTGCTCGGCGGCGACATGACCGGCAAGGCACTCGTCCCGATCATCGACGACGGCGACGGCAAATGGCACGCGACGCTGCTCGAAGTCCGCACCGAAATGACGACCGAGGAAGAGGTCGCCGCGTTCGAGGACAAGGTCATCCGGCGCGGCTACTACCCGTTCCGCACCGACCCGGCGAACCTTCAGAAGCTGTCGGAGGACGAGAGCCACTGGCACGGCCTCTTCCAGGAGAAGATGCTCGAGACGGTCGACAAGTGGATGCGGATGGCCGACGAGCGGCTGGGCGGCACCGGAGTGCGCGTCATGTGCTCGCCCGGCAACGACGACCAGTTCGAGGTCGACGAGATCATCGAGAACGCGAAGACCGTCGAGCTCGGGGAGGGTCGAGTGGTCGATCTCGCCGGCTTTCAGGTCGTGTCGACGGGTTGGTCGAACCGCACGCCGTGGCACACGTATCGCGAGGAGGACGAGCCCGACTTGCGCGCCCGGATCGAGGCGGCCATCTCCCAGGTGACGGTGTCGCCGGAGCGCGTGGTCTACAACTTCCACTGTCCACCGTATCGCTCGGGGCTGGACGACGCGCCCGAGCTGACCGAGGACATGATGTTGAAGGACGCCGGCCGTGCGGTGAAACCGGTCGGTTCGACCGCGGTGCGCGAGGCGATCGAGGCTCACGAGCCGGCCTTGTCGCTGCATGGGCACATCCACGAGTCCCGCGGCAATTGCCGCATCGGCCGAACGCTCTGCATTAATCCCGGCAGCTCGTACGAGCAGGGCGACCTGCTCGGGGCGGTCGTGGACTTGGACGGCAAGAAGAAGGTCAAGCGGTTCCTGCTCACAAGCGGATAGGAGGGCGACTGCATGGCGACCATCGCCGGTGAGCCTCCGTATGAGGAGCGCTCCGTATTCGTTCGGAAGGCGACCGGCCTCGTGCGCGGCTGGTCGTTGCACGACGCGTTCATCTACGCGACGTTCTCGATCAACCTGATCACGCTCGGGCTCTACATCTTCGCGAGCGGTCCGTTCATCCCGAAGGGGAGCCTGCTCTTGGCGATCATCCTCTCGGGCGCATACCTCTGTTTCCAGACCGTCGTGTACTCCGCGCTAATCGCGGTGATGCCGCGCGCCGGCGGCGATTACGTCTGGGTCAGCCGCGTCATAGGCGGTGGCCTCGGCTTCACACTCGCGGTTTGCGGCTGGTGGTTCATCAACTGGCACTGGGTGCCGATCTACGCGAACATCCTCACGAAGGAGTTCTTCCAGCCGCTCGGAGCGATCCTCGGCTGGAACGGCTTCGTCAGCTTCTGGGGAGAGCCGCGAGGGATCTTCGTCTCATCGGTGATCACCGCGATCCTTGCGGCGTTCTTCATCTCACTCGGGATGCGCGGCTACGCGAGGCTGCAGAAGCTCTGCTTCTACGCCGGCATCACGGGCCTGCTGATCATCTTCGGGCTGCTGATCTTCCACTCGAAGACCGAGTTCCAGACGGCGTTCAACCACTACGCGGTCAAGACGTACCACTCGACGAGCACGAACGCGTACAACGCGACAGTGAAGAGCGGCACGTACCACGGAGCGAGCTCGCTGGGCGGTCTCGCGTTCGGGTCGACGCTGCTCCTCATCCCGATGATCGCGTTCTTCAACCTATGGTCGAACTGGGGCGCGACCCTGTACGGCGAAGTTCGCGGCGCCTCCGACTTCAAGAAGAACATCGCCGCGATGGCGGGCGCGCTCATCTTCACGACGATCCTCGCTGTGATCCTGCTCCTGCTCATCGCCCACACGATGGGCTGGAACTTCTACAACTCGGCGAACAATGCGTGGTGGGGAGGCACGGATCAGCTGGGCGGCGTGTGGCCGTACCCGGTGACGCTCGCGACGTTCTTCGTCAGTCCCTGGCTCCAGTTCATCGTCATCTTGTTGATGTCGCTGTGGTTCTTCGGCTGGGTCGGGACGGTGTTCCTGACGGCGAGCCGCGTGATCTTCGCGACGGCGTTCGACCGGATCCTCCCCGAGTGGGCGGCCCGGGTCGACAAGCGCGGCACGCCGTACTTCGCGATCCTGATCATGCTCGGGCCGTCACTGATAATCGCGTACTTCTACGCGTACAACTCGAACTTCACGAGTTGGACGCTGGATGCAACACTCGTGATCGCGGTGACGTTCGTCGGCTCGACCGTGGCGGCCGGGATCCTGCCGTATCGCAAGCCGGAGATCTACAACGCGTCGCCGATCGCGAAGTACAAGGTGGCGGGAATCCCGCTCATCACGGCGGCCGCGGTCTTGTTCCTCGCCTTCCTCGGCTTCTGCATCTACAAGTGGCTACAGGACGGCGTGTACGGGTCGAACAACCACGGCTCGCTCATCTACATGGGCTGCCTGTACGGGGTCGCGCTCGCGATCTACGTCGGCTCGCGCATCGTGCGCAAGCGACAGGGGTTGGACATGAGCATGGTCTACGGGGAGATACCCGTGGAATAGCGGGCGCTGTTCGAGGGGCGGCGCAAGCCGCCCCTCTCATTTCAGGAGATCCGTGGGTGCGACCACGGCGGGGACCAACTCACCCATCACGTCCACTTCGACTTCACTGCCTTCGCCGAGCTCTGACGGGACCTTCGCGAGCGCGACGTTCCGCTTCGCCGTGAACCCGTAGGCGGCGCTGCGGACGCGGCCGACGACCTCGCCGTCGCGGTGGACGGCCTCGCCGCCGTACAGCGTGAGGTACGCCTCGCCGCCGACGAGAAGCGTCCGCAACATCGTCGGCGGGTCGCGGTCGAGCGATAGCCACTTGTCCTTCGCCACCGCGAACGCGAGCCCTGAGTCGAACGGGGTGTCCGACGCAGTGAGGTCGGTCCCGAAGTAGCGGTATCCCTTCTCGATGCGGAGCGAGTCGAGCGCCTGGTAGCCCACCGGCTCCGGTTGGAGCGTCTCCAGCAGGAAGTCCCAGACGCGCGGCGCGTCGTCGGGACGAACGTAGAGCTCGTAGCCGTACTCGCCGACGTAGGTCATCCGCTGCGCGAGCACGCGCACGCCGCCGACGTCGATCTCCTTCGCGGCCCGGAACGGGAAGTCCTCGAGCGCGCCGCGCACGGCCGGCCCCCAGAGCCCGATCACGGCCCAGTCGTCGCTCACGTCGGTCACGCGCGCTCCGTGCAGCTCGAGGAAGCCGCGGTCCGAGTCGACCGCGCCCGCGCCGGTGACGACTCGGAAGCGGTCCTCGGCGAGGCGCGTCACCGTCACGTCGCCGACGATTCGGCCGCGCTCGTCGAGGAGCTGCGTGTACGCGATCGACCCGACCGGCCGGTCGATGCGTGCGCCGCACACGCGCTCGAGCACGTCGAGCTCCGACAGCTCGAGCTTCCCGAAGGACGTCATGTCGAGGATGCCCGCCCGTTCGCGCACCGCGGCGTGCTCGACCGCGAGCCGCTCGTGCCACGGCGGCCGCACCCAGCCCCCGGCCGCGCGTTGCTCATCACCCGCGCGCCGTGCCGCATGCCCCGGCTCGTACCAGTCGGCGCGCTCCCAGCCGTTCTTCGTCCCGAAGACGGCGCCGAGCGCTTCGTTCCGCGAGTGCAGAGGGGAGAGCCGCTTCGGCCTGCCCGCCTCGGACACGTCCAGCGGGTACCTCAGCCGGTAGTAGTACTTGTAGACCTCGCGCCCGCCCGCGGCCGCGAAGGAGACGTCTCGGTATGGCCCGCCGAAGCGCCACGGCCGGTATGGCTCGACGTCCACCTCGGCCTCGCCGGAGGTGACGAGCTCGGCCAGCGACTTCCCGAGCCCTCCAGCGCCGCCGAAGCCGTTCAGCGACAGCCCGGCCGCGAGCCAGAAGCCGCGCACGCCGGGCATCGGGCCGAGCAGCGGGTTCCCGTCGGGCGTCATCGCGTCGGGATGGCAGACGAGCCCCGTCACGCCTGCCTCGTCGAGGAACGGGAAGCGCCGCACCGCGCCTGCCATCAGCTGCGCGAAGCGCTCGTGATCGGGTGGCAGCGCACGGGCGCCGTGATCCCACGGCACGCCGTCCTCCCAGCGCGAGACCGGGTTCGGCTCGTAGCCGCCGAAGAGCACGCCGCCGCTCTCCGCCTTGCCGTAGACGAGGTTGTCCGTGTCGCGGAAGCAGGGCGTCTCGTGCGGCAGCTCGTGCCCCTCGACCGCGTGGAGGGCGATGTGCTGGTGGTCGACCGGGATCGAGCACGTGAACGTGCCCACCATGGCGGCGACTCGCGGCGCCCACATGCCGGTGGCGTTGACCACGATCTCGCACTCGATCTGGCCCGCCTCGGTCTCGACCGCTCGCACGGCGCCGTCGCGTGCGTCGATGCCGGTCACGAGAGTGTTGGTGCGGATCTCGACCCCGAGCTCGCGCGCGGCCGAGGCGACGGCATACGTCGCGATGTGCGGGTCGACAGCACCGTCGCCCGGCATCCACACCGCGCCGTACAGCTCGCGGTCGGTGATCGCCGGCAGGTGCGCGCGTGCCTCCTCCGGGCCCACGAGCTCGGCGTCGAGCCCGATCGCGTGCGCGCGGGAGACACCGCGTCGCAGCTCGAGCAGGCTGTCGTGGCTCGACGCGATTCGCAGCGACCCGACCCGCTCGAACACGCCCAGCTCCTCGTACAGCTGGACGCTGTAGCGGCGGAACCGCATCATCGTCGGCGACGGGTTGAACTGCGTGACGAGGCCCGCCGCATGATGCGTCGAGCCGCTCGTCAGCCCGCCCTTCTCGACGAGGACGACGTCGCGCTCGCCTGCCTTGGCGAGGTGGTACGCGCAGCTGACGCCCGCGATCCCGCCGCCGATCACTACCACGCGGCTCACGCCCGAATGCGCTCGCCCTTCGGGTCGTACAGCGGATCGGCTCGCACCTCGCCGCCGATCCAGTCGCCGAAGATGTCGATCGCGACCTTCGTTCCGGGCTCAGAGAGCCCGACCGGCACGTACGCGAACGCGATGCTCGCTTCGACGGCGTAGCCGTAACCACCGCTCGTAACGCGGCCGACGACCTCGTCGTTGTGCCGCACGGGCTCGGAGCCGAGCGCAACCGCCCGCGGATCGTCGAGGACGATGCAGACGAGCTCCTGTCGCGGCTCGGCGCGCTCGAGCGCCTCGCGGCCGATGAAGTCGCCCTTGTCCATCTTCACGGCGAAGCCGAGCCCCGCCTCGAACGGCGTCGTTTCGGCGGTGAGGTCGCTCGCCCACGCGCGGTAGCCCTTCTCGAGCCGGAGCGACTCGATCGCGCGGTAGCCGCCGGGCGTCACACCTTCGGCGCAGAGCGCGTCCCACAGCGTCGCGCCGTACTCGGCCGGGCAGTAGAGCTCCCAACCGAGCTCGCCGACGTAGGTGACCCGGGACGCGATGCACGGCACGTTGCCGACGGACACCTCGCGGGCGGTCATGTACGGGTGGTCGAAGCTGACGACCTCGCGCGCCTTCGGGCCCCAGAGGCAGAGACAGGCATACGCCCCCGTGACGTCGTTGACGTACACCGAGCCGTCTCGCGGCATGTTCCGCTCGAGCCAGGCGCGATCGTGCGTCCCGAAGGCGGTGCCCGTGACAAGAAGGAATCGGTCTTCCTCGCGCCGCATGACCGACAGGTCCGCCTCGATTCCGCCGCGGTGGTTGAGAAGCTGCGTGTACACGACCGTGCCGACAGGCCGCTCGATCCGGTTCCCGCACAGCCGCTCGAGGAACGCGAGCGCGCCGGGGCCGAGCACCTCGAGCTTCGAGAACGACGACTGGTCGAAGAGCGCAACGGCATCGCGCGCCGCGCGCGCCTCCGTCTCGATCGCCGGCGACCAGTTCTCGCCGGCCCAGCCGCGCGGCCGCAGCGACTCGTCCCCACGCTCTGCATTCGACTCGTACCAGTTGACGCGCTCCCAGCCGCCCTTCTCCCCGAAGGACGCGTCCAACGCGATATGCCTCTGATATATCGGCGATACACGCAGCGGGCGTCCGGACGTCTTCTCCTCGCCCGGGTACTTGATGTCGTAGTACGTGGACAGCGCCTCGTACGTGCGCGCGAGCGTGTACTCACGGCTGCGGTACTGCCGGCCGAAGCGGCGCCAGTCGAGCGGCCAGACGTCCCACTCGGGCCGGCCGTCGACGATCCACTCGCTCATGACCTTGCCGACGCCGCCCGCACCGGCGAGACCGTGCGCACATCCGCCGGCGGCGATCCAGAAGCCGGGGACGTCGGTCTCGCCGAGCAGGAAGTCGGCGTCGGGAGTGAACGCCTCCGGCCCGTTGAAGAACGCCTTCACCTCCGCGTCCTCCATCGCGGGCACGCGCGCGATCGCGTTCGTGAACAGCTCCTCCATCCGCTCCCACTCCTCGGGGAGGAGCTTCGCCTCGAACGCGTCCGGAATTCCGTCGATCGCCCACGACGCCGGCTTGCGCTCGTAGCCGCCCATCACGAGCCCGCCGACCTCGGTGCGGAAGTAGACGAGGTTGTCGGGATCGCGCAGCGTCGGCAGGGCCTCCAGCGGAGGGTCGAATGGCTCGGTGATGAGGTACTGGTGGCCGAACGGGATCATCGGCACGTCGACGCCGACGAGCGCCGCCACCTGGCGCGCATACATGCCGGCCGCGTCGACGACGACCTCGCATTCGATTCGGCCTTTGTCCGTCTCGACCGCCGAGACGCGGCCGTCTGTCGTCTCGATTCCGGTTACGCGCGTGCGGACCTCGATCTGCGTGCCGAGGCGCCGTGCTCCGTCGGCGAGCGCGAAGGTCAGCTGCGACGGGTCGAGGTAACCGTCGTCGGGGATGAAGGCGGCCCCGAGGACGTCGTTTGTCGACATCGGCGGGAACATCGCCTGCGCCTCCTCGGCGGAGACGATCTCCATCGGCAGACCGAACGTCTTCGCCCACGACGCCTGGCGTTGGATCTCCTCGAGCCGAGGCTGCGAGGACGCCAGCCTCAGGCCGCCGAGCTGGTGCCAGCCGGGGTCGTTGCCGGTGAGCTCCTTCAGCTCGGCGTAGAGGCCGACGGAGTACTGCATCATCCGCGTCAGCGAGATCGACGAGCGCAGCTGTCCCACCAGCCCGGCCGAGTGCCACGTCGAGCCGTGCGTGAGTTGGAACTGGTCGACGAGGACGGAATCGGTCCAGCCCTGCTTCGCGAGGTGGTAGAGGCACGAGCAGCCGATGACGCCGCCGCCGATGACGACGGCGCGGGCACGTTCGGGAGGCATGGTGCGACCCTAATAGGATCGCCGCATGCCGCTGGAGGAAGTGCTCGCCGCCGTCCCAGAGCTGCACGACGCGCAGTCCGTCGAGCCGTTCACCGGTGGCCTCACCAACACGAACTACAAGGTCACGTGCCCGGGGGGGTGCTACGTCGTCCGGATCTCGGGCAAGGACACGAGCCTCCTCGCCATCGACCGCGAGAACGAGCTGCACAACACCATCGCCGCCGCCGAGACCGGCGTCGGCGCGCCGTTCGTCGCGGCTCTCCCGGAGCAGGACGCCCTCGTCCTCGGCTTCCTCGAGGGCGAGGTGATGGACTCCGAGAAGCTGCGCTCCGGCGCTCACATCGGGGAGATCGCCGAGGCCTGTCGCCGCCTTCACGCCGGCCGGCGCTTCCTGAAGGACTTCGACATGTTCGAGCTTCAGCCCGGCTACCTCGAGATCGTGCGCGAGCGCGGACTCCGCCTTCCTGCCCGCTACGAGGAGTTCGAGCCGAAGATCCGGGAGCTCGAGCGCGCGATGCGCGTGCGTCCCGAGCCGACCGTGCCGTGCAACAACGACCTCCTCGCCGAGAACTTCATCCGTGTGGACGGGGAGATGCGGCTGATCGACTACGAGTACTCGGGGAACAACGAGGCCTCGTTCGAGCTCGGCAACGTCTGGAGCGAGTCCAATCTCTCGTTCGAGCAGCTCGAGGAGCTCGTCGCGGCGTACTGGGGCCGGTCGCTGCGCAACAAGGTCGCGCGCGCTCGACTGTGGGGTCTCATGTCGAAATATGGCTGGACGCTCTGGGGCTCGATCCAGGTCGGGATCTCGGATCTCGACTTCGACTTCTGGGGCTGGGCGATGGAGAAGTACGAGCGGGCGGTGGAGGAGCTCGACGGCCCGCAGTTCGAGCAGCTGCTTGCGGACGTCCAGCGGGAGGACTAGCCGTGCCCGTCGGCGCGCTGGTCTTCGACTTCAACGGGACGCTCTCGGACGACGAGCCCCTGCTATGCGAGCTCTTCATGCACCTCTTCGCCGAGCACGGGCGGCCGATGTCGGCGCAGGAGTATTTCGACCAGCTCGCCGGCCTCTCCGATCCGGAGATCGTGACGACGTGGCTCGGCGAGGACCATCCCGACGTCGAGGCGGTCATCGGCGAGCGAGTGCGCCGGTACCGGGAGGCCGCCGCCGACGGGTCGACCGTGCACGAGCACGTCCGGGAAGCCGTTCGCTTCGCCGCCGAGCGGGCGCCGCTGGCGATCTGCTCCGGCGCCGCGCGGGACGAGATCGAGCCCGTCGTCGAAGCCGCGGGGATCGCCGGATGCTTCCGCGCGATCGTGAGCTCCGACGACGTCGTCCACGGCAAGCCCGACCCGGAGGGCTACGTCAAGGCGCTTGCCCTCCTCGGAGTGGGCCCGGCCCAGGCGGTCGTGTTCGAGGACACCGAGGCCGGCGTCGCGTCGGCCCGCGCGGCCGGGGTCGGACGGGTACTCGCGCTGCGCACGACGCTCGATGCGCATCGGCTCGCCGGCGCCGACGAGCTGCTCGATCGGATCGACGTCGACGTCATGCGTCGTCTCTTCCTCTAGATTCCAGCTATGGCCACGAAGTACGACAGGCTGACGGCGCCGCTCGTCCGAGACGGTGGAGAGCTGCGTGCTGCAAGCTGGGACGAGGCGCTGGACCGCGCCGCGGCCGGCTTCCGCAGCGCGCTCGACGAAGGCGCGCTGACCGGCGTCTTCAGCTGCTCCAAGGCGACGAACGAGCTGAACTTCGCCACACAGAAGTTCGCTCGCATCGTGCTCGGGACGAACAACGTCGACAGCTGCAACCGAACCTGACACGCGCCTAGCGTCGTCGGTCTGGCGACGGTGTTCGGTGCGGGCGGCGGGACGAGCTCCTACGAGGAGACCCGCGCCGCGGACCTGATCGTGCTGTGGGGCTCGAACGCGCGCGAGGCGCACCCCATCTTCTTCCACCACGTCCTCAAGGCGGTCAACGACGGCGCATCGCTGATGGTCGTCGACCCGCGGCGCACGCCGTCGGCGCAGTGGGCCGACCTGTGGCTCGGGCTCGACGTCGGCACCGACATCCCGCTCGCGAACGCGGTCGGGCGGGAGATCATCGCGGCGGGCCTCGCGGACATGGAGTTCGCCGAGCGCGCCACGACCGGCTTCGACGCGTATCGCGAATCGGTCGAGCCCTGGACGTTGGAGGAGGCCGAGCGCGTCACCGGCGTCCCCGCCGACGCGATCCACGAGCTCGCCCACGCATACGGGAACGCGAAGAACGCGCAGCTCTGCTGGACGCTCGGCATCACCGAGCACCACAACGCCGTCGACAACGTCTTCGCGCTGATCAACCTCGCGCTGCTGACCGGCAAGGTCGGCAAGTGGGGCTCGGGCCTGCAGCCGCTGCGCGGGCAGAACAACGTCCAGGGCGGGGGAGACATGGGCGCGATCCCGAATCGCTTCCCCGGCTTCCAGGACATCCTCGACAACGGCATTCGGGCGAAGTTCGAGTCAGCCTGGGGCTCCTCCGTCCCGGCGGAGTACGGGTTGCACCTCTCCGGGATGTTCGAGGCGATGGAGCACGGCGAGCTCAGCGCCGTCTACGTCGTCGGCGAGAACCCGGCGCAGGGAGAGGCGGACCAGCAGCGCGCCGAGCGGCTGCTCACCGGCCTCGACCATCTCGTCGTCCAGGACCTGTTCCTCACGCGCACCGCGCAGCTCGCGGACGTCGTCCTGCCGGCGGCCGCGACGCTCGGCGAGGTAGAGGGCACAGTCACGTCGAGCGAGCGCCGAGTCCAACGCGTGCGCAAGGCGTACGACCCGCCGGGCGAGGCCCGCGACGACATCGAGATCGTCTACGAGCTGGCGCGGCGGCTGGGCCACGATCTCGGTTCGCCGCGCGCGGAGGACGTCTGGAACGAGTGCCGCTCGCTGTCGCCGATGCACGCGGGCATGAGCTACACGCGGCTCGAGGCGCTCGGCGGCATCCAGTGGCCGTGCTCCGACGAGGAGGATCCGGGAGCGCTCTTCCTCCACGGCCGCCTGTGGGACGACGTCGTCGAGGATCCGGCGCCGTTCATGGCGGTCGAGCATGACCCGCCGGTCGACAAGCTCGACGACGACTTCCCGCTGCGCTTGACGACGGGCCGGCGGCTCGAGTCGTACAACACCGGTGTGCAGACAGCCGGTTACGAGTCGCCGCTTCACGTCGGCGGCATGGACATCCTTCTCTCCCCCGAAGACGGCGAGCGGTTCGGCGTCGCCGACGGCTCGCGCGTGCGCATCGTGTCGCGGCGGGGTTCGGTCGAGACGTCCGCGCGTTACGACCCGAACCTCCGCGCGGGGCTCGCGTTCATGAACCTCCACTTCCCCGACGAGGTGGCGACGAACGTGCTCACGATCGACGCGACCGATCCGAAATCGGGCACGGCGGAGTTCAAGGCGACCGCGATTCGCTTGGAGCCCGTTGCCTGACCTCAAGCTGCTCGAGGCCGAGCCGACCGACGCCGAGCGCGAGGCGATCGACGCGGTGGTGGGGGCGGAGCCCTCGACCAGCGACCGCGTCTTACGCCGCGACCGCACGCGGCGCAATCTCCTCCTTCCGACGTTGCGCGCGGCACAGCGACGCGTCGGCTGGGTGACGCCGGGCGCGCTCGGGTACGCGTCGCGCCGGCTCGACGTGCCGCCGGCGGATGCCTACGGCGTAGCGACGTTCTATGCGCTGATCTCACTCGAGGAGCGGCCGGCCGAGGTGCTGCACGTCTGCACCGATCTGTCCTGCGCGCTCGCGGGGGCTGAGGTCCCACCCGGCGCACACCCGTCGCCCTGTCTTGGGCTCTGCGAGCGTGCGCCTGCGTCTATGCGGACGATTGCGGGCCCCGCGCCGCGCGAGGAGCAGATCCCGCCGACCTCGCCGCCGCTCCCTCAGAGCTCGGGCTTGAAGCTGCTGCGCCGCATCGCCGAGGGGATCGATCCGGACTCGCCTCCGCCGGAGTTTGCCGCTCTCGAGCGTGCCCGCGAGCTCGGTCCGGAGCGCGTGATCGAGCTCGTGAAGGCGTCCCCGCTGCTCGGTCGCGGCGGCGCGGCCTTTCCGACCGGGGTCAAGTGGGAGGCGGTCGCGGGCCAGCCCGCGAAGCCGCACTACCTCGTCTGCAATGCCGACGAGTCGGAGCCGGGCACGTTCAAGGATCGCGTGCTCATGGAGCAGGACCCGTTCGGGCTGATCGAGGCGATGGCGATCGCCGCTTATGCGACCGGCTGCGAGCGCGCGTTCATCTACGTCCGCGCGGAGTACCCGCTGGCGCACGAGCGGCTGCAGAACGCGATCGACAGCTCCGACGTCGGCGTCGAGATCGAGCTGCGCATCGGCGCCGGGGCATACGTGTGCGGCGAGGAGACGGCGCTCTTCCAGTCGATCGAGGGCTACCGCGGCGAGCCGCGCAACAAGCCGCCGTACCCGGTGGAGGTCGGCCTGTACGGCAAGCCGACGGTCGTGAACAACGTCGAGACGCTGCTCAACGTGCCGCACATCCTGCTCGAGGACGACACGCGCGACACGCGACTTTTCTGCCTCTCGGGCAACGTCGCGCGGCCGGGACTGTACGAGGTCGAACTCGGTACGCCGCTTTCCGAGCTGCTCGAGCTGGCCGGCGCCGAGCCGCCGAAGGCGGTTCTGATGGGCGGCGCTGCCGGCTCGTTCCTCAGGCCCGACCAACTCGATCTGCCGCTCTCCTTCGAAGGCGCTCGCGGGGCCGGCACGACGCTCGGCTCCGGCGTCGTGATCGTCTACGGCGAAGAGGCAGATCTCGTGGACGCCGTGCTCCGCATCGCCGAGTTCTTCCGCGACGAGTCGTGCGGCCAGTGCGCCCCGTGCCGGATCGGCACCGTGCGCCAGGAGGAGGCGCTGCACCGGCTCGCCTCCGGCAAGACGCAGGGGGACGAGATCGCGGTACTCGCGGACCTGACCCAGGTGATGCGCGACGCGTCCATCTGCGGTCTCGGCCAGACTGCTGCAAACGCCGTCGATTCGGCGATCCACAACCTCGGAGTGCTTGCGTGAAGCTCACGATCGATGGCGTGACGACGGACGTTCAGGAGGGCTCGACCATCCTCGACGCCGCGCGGCAGATGGGTATCGACACGCCGACACTCTGCTACGGCGACACGCTGACGCCGGTCAACGTGTGCCGCGTCTGCGTCGTCGAGGTCGAGAACGCGCGCGCTCTCGTGCCCGCGTGCTCGCGCAAGGTCGAGGACGGGATGGTGGTGCTGACCGATTCCGAACGCGTGCGCACGAGCCGGCGACTGGTGATGGAGCTGCTCGGCTCGGCCGTCGACCTCTCGACCGCGCCCGAGGCGCTCGAGTACATCGAGCGCTACGAGGCGCAGCCGGATCGGTTCGGCCCCGACTCGCTCACGGTCGCGCAGGCGGTGAAGGTCGACAACGAGCTCTACGTGCGCGACTATTCGAAATGCATCCTCTGTTACAAGTGCGTCGAGGCCTGCGGGGTCGACCATCAGAACACGTTCGCGATCACGGTCGCGGGACGCGGCTTCGGCGCCCACATCTCCACCGAGCTCGACGTGCCGCTTCCCGAGTCCGCGTGCGTCTACTGCGGGAACTGCGTCGCCGTCTGCCCCACCGGCGCGCTGATGGCGAAGAGCGAGTTCGACCTGCGCGAGGCGGGGGAGTGGCGCGAGGAGGAGCAGACCGAGGTCGACACGGTATGCCCGTACTGCGGTGTCGGCTGCAACCTCACGCTCCACGTGCAGGACGACGCGATCGTCAACGTCACCTCGCCCGACGACCACGACGTCACCCGCGGGAATCTCTGCATCAAGGGCCGCTTCGGCTACCGCTACGTGCAGAGCCGCAGGCCCGCGTGACGGTCGAGCTCGGCTCCCTCGCGGAGCTCGAGCCGGCGCTCGCGGACGAGGAGTTCGACGTCGCGCGCGTCTATGTCGGCTACGGCGCCTACGCGCCGTCGGCGCCCGAGCCGTGTCGGCTGCCGAAGGTCGCGTACTCGCTCGAGCGGCCGGCCGCGCCGAACGGTTCGTTCCGGACCGGCGAATGGCACGAGACGTGGACGCCCGCCGCGTACGCCGCGGCGATCGAGACGGTGCGGGAGGCGATCCGCGAGGGAGACGTGTACCAGGTGAACCTCGTGCAGCATCTCTGGGCGGACTTCGCCGGCGACCCGCTCACGCTCGCCTCGGCCCTCGCTCCGCTGCGGCCGCTCGAGCCCGCACCGCTGCAGGGCGACGGCTGGACGATCGTCTCCGCCTCGCCCGAGCTGCTGCTGCAGAAGCGCGGACGCGTCGTTCGCACCATGCCGATCAAGGGAACGCGTCCGGCTGGTGTGCCGATCTCCTCGGCGAAGGACGCGGCCGAGCACGTGATGATCGTCGACCTCGAGCGCAACGACCTCTCGCGGGTCTGCGTCCCCGGCACCGTCCGCTGGCCAGAGCTCCTCGCAGAGCGGCAGTTGGCGGGCGTGACGCATCTCGTGGCGACGGTCGAGGGCGAACTGCGACCCGACGTGGGGCTGACCGAGCTGCTCGACGCTCTGCTTCCTGGCGGCTCCGTCACGGGATGCCCGAAGAGCACCGCGCTCGAACTGATCGCGGAGCTCGAGCCCGTCGGGCGCGGCGCGTCGATGGGAGCGCTCGGCCGGATCTACGCGAACGGCGACCTCGATCTCGCCCTCACGATTCGCACCTTCGCGGTCGTTGACGGAGAGATCCACCTCTGGGCCGGCGGCGGCATCGTCTGGGATTCGGAGGCCGACGCCGAGATCGAGGAATCGTGGGTCAAGGCGCGGCCGTTGCTCGCGCTCGCGCGACACGTCTCATCGAGCCACGTCCGGAACCAGGTTCCGGACGTGGCCGGGGCGTACATGGCGTGATGGACACTTTCCTTGCCGTTGCAGCCGTCCGGCTGCTGTTCGCACTCGCGCGACACGTCTCGTCGAGCCACGTCCGGAACCTGGTTCCGGACGTGTCCGGCGCGTACATGGCGTGATTGGCCTTTGCGCCGTCGCGGTCGCAGGACGCGGCCTCGTCGATCCGCACGAGCCGGTCTTCTCGGCAGACGACGAGGCGCTGCTGCGCGGCCGCTCCGTCTTCGAGACGGCGCGGGTCTACGACGGCCGGCCGTTCCTGCTCGACCGGCACCTCGCGCGGTTCGCGATCTCGGCGGAGCACCTGCGGCTCCCGTCGCCGGATGCCGGCGAGTGCGAGCAGCTCGCCGAGCTCGTGATCGGCGCCTGCGAAGAGAAGAACCTCGCGCTCCGCCTCTACTGGACCGGAAGGACGCTTGTCGCGACCGCGGCCCCGATCGACCCCGAGCTCGAGACGCTGCGTGCTCGCGGGCTGAGGCTCGTCGTCGCCTCCTGGTCGACCGGCGTCCTCGCAAGCGCGAAGTCGATGAGCTACGCCGAGAACATGGCCGCCTCGGCCGTTGCGGTCGAGGCCGGCGCCGACGACGCGCTGCTCGTCGGTGACGACGGGATCGTGCTCGAAGCGCCCACGGCGAACGTGTGGTGGCGTGAGGGCGATCAGCTCCTCACGCCTTCACTCGACCTGCCGATCCTCGCCGGCGTGACGCGTGGCCTCCTGCTCGAGGTTTCCGAGCCGGAGACCGTCGAGGGCGTGTTCCCGCTCGGGCGGCTGCTCGAGGCGGACGAGGTCTTCATCTGCTCCTCGATCCGCGAGGTGATGCCCGTCGCCTCGGTCGACGGCACGACGTTCTCGCTCGGCCCGGCGGCACACGACCTCCAGCAGGCGCTCCGTCGACGGGCCGCGCCGTGAGCGTCCGTCTCGAGCCTTGGGGGGAAGGCGACCTCCCGCTGCTCCGGAAGTGTCTTGGCGACCCGGCGATGATGGAGCATCTCGGGGGGCCGGAGAGTGCGGAGAAGATCGCCGAGCGCCAGACTCGATACGAGCAACCCGGCTCGAAACAGTTCAAGATCGTCGACGAGGCCAGCGGCGAAGGAGTCGGCTGGGTCGGCTACTGGGACCGCGAATGGCAGGGTGAGCAGGTCTACGAGATCGGCTGGTCCGTGGTGCCGGAGTTCCAGGGGCGGGGAATCGCGGGATCGGCAACTCTCCAGGCGACCGCGCGTGCGAGATCGGAGAAGCGGCACCGTTTCTTGCACGCCTACCCGTCGGTCGACAACGGTCCGTCTAATGCCATTTGTCGCAAGCTCGGCTTTGCGCTCGCCGGGCCGTGCGACTTCGAGTATCCGAAGGGCAGCACGATGCGGTGCAATGACTGGTGTCTCGAGCTCTTCGCAGCCGGCCAAGAGCCGTGAGGATTCGCGAACTCAATTGGCTGCAGCTCGGGGAGTACCTGGAGCGCGATGACCGGATCGTGCTCCCGGTCGGCTCGACGGAGCAGCACGCGTACCTCTCGCTCGAGACCGACAACCTCCTCGCCGAGCGGGCCTCGGTCGAAGCCGCCGAGCCGCTCGGAGTGCCCGTTCTGCCCGTCCTCGCGTACGGCGTCACGGGATTCACCGCGTACCCGGGGAGCCCCACGTTGCGCGAGACCACGCTGCTCGCGGTTCTCTCGGACATCGTCGACTCGCTGTCGGGGCAGGGGTTCGCACGCATCCTCGTCGTCAACGGTCACAGCGGGAACACCGGGGCCGGGGAAGAGCTGGCGCAGTCGCGGACGCCGGAGGTCGTGTGGCACGAGCTTTGGGACGGCCGGCCGGACGAGATCGCGGCTGCGATCGATCCCCACTACGACCATGCGTCGTGGTCGGAGAACTTCCCATGGACACGGTTGCCGGGAGTCGCGATCCCCGCGGAGCGGAAGCAGCCCGTCGAGTGGCCGGAGAACGGGAACCCGGAGACGTGGAGGGAAGCCCTCGGCGACGGATCGTTCGGCGGCCTGTATCAGCGGTCGGCGGAAGACGAGAACAGGGTCTGGGAAGCCGCGGTTCAGGCGATTCGTGACCGCCTGGAGCGGTGGGGCGCTACGTCTTGACCGCGGCGCGTTCGAAAGCGTCGCGCTCGGCGTCGGAGATGACGCGCGACGCGCCCGTCTTCTCGTCGCGTGCGACGAGTACCGCCTTCGCCTCGGCCGACACCTCTCCGTCGCCAGTCAGGATCCACTCGCGTGTGGTCACGCTCTTCGTCCCGAGCCGCTCGAGCGAGCAGCGGGCGACGACGACGTCGTCCTCGAGCGTCAGCTCGCGGCGGTAGTCGATCTCGATCCGCGCGATCACGTAGCCCCACACGAGCGCCGCATCCTCGAGGACGCGCCCTAGCCACTCGTCGCGCACCTCCTCGAGGTACGTGAGGAAGACGACGTGGTTGACGTGGTTGAAGGCATCGAGGTCGCGCCAGCGGATCTCGATCGCCTTCTCGTGCGTCACGTCAGCTCCCGAAGCCGGCCGCAGCGTCCCGCGCCGCCTGCGTCTGCGCGAGCGCAGCGTATGCGAGCCGCTCGATCAGGAGCGCGGCTTCGCGCGGCGAAGCGGCCGCCGCGTCGATGGCCTGCTTCGTCACCGCAACGGCGTCGCGCGGCAACGCCGCGAGGCGCGCCGCGATCTCGAGCGCGCGATCGAGGGCCTTTCCCTCCTCGACGACCTCGGTGACGACGCCGGCGCGTCGCGCCTCGTCGGCGCCGAACCGCTCGGAGAGGAGGAACAGCTCCTTCGCGCGCGCCGGCCCGAGCAGCCGGGTGACGCGGTGCAGGCCGCCGGAGCTCGCGAGGATTCCGAGGGACACCTCGGGGAAGCCGAAGACGGCGGAGTCGTCGGCGATCCGGAAGTCGAGAGCCAGCGCGAGCTCGAGCGCTCCGCCGAGGCAGTAGCCGTGGATCGCCGCGATCGTCGGTTGCGGCAGCGACGCGAGCTCCTCGTACACCCCGCCGGTGTCGCGGTAGTAGCGAAGCACGTCCTCCGGCGACCGCCCGTCGAACTCGGAGATGTCGGCGCCGGCCGAGAAGGCCCGGCCTTCGCCGGCGACGATGACGGCGCCGCTCGCGCGGACGTCGTCGGACACGAGCGCCTTCTGCAGCGCGCGCTCGACCTCGGTCGAGATCGCGTTCAGCTTCTCGGGCCGGTTCAGCCGGATCACGGCAACCTCGCCGTCCCGCGCGACCTCGACGATGGTCATCGGAGCAACTCTTTCAGCTCCTCGGCGGCCTCGACGGCGCGGCGGCCCACTGCAGGCAACCGCTCGCGCGGCAGGCGGTCCCCCGTTCCCCAGACGCTCACGATCGCCACGGGGCGTCCCTGCTCGGAGAGAACCGGCGCCGACGCGCCGAAGAGCGATTCCTCCAGCTCGCCGACGCAGATCGCGTAGCCGTCGCGGCGCACGGCCCTGAGCTCGTCGGCGAGGCTGCGCCGGTCTGTCACCGTCGTCGGCGTATAGCGCTCGAGACGGCGCGGCAGGACGGCCTCTTGCTCCTCCTCGGGTAGGTAGGCGAGGTAGGCCTTGCCGGTCGACGTGGCGTGCAGCGGCACCGTCCGACCGAACCAGTTCGGCGCCATCACGTGCGGCGGGTCGACCTGGTCGACGTAGACGAGGCTGAAGCGGCGGGCGACCGCGAGGTTCGTCGCCTCACCGGTCTGCTCGGCGAGCAGCTCGAGGACGGGCCGTCCGCGGCGGACGAGCGGGTCGACGTCTGCGCCTGCCGCGATGCGGAGGAAGGCGTAGCCGAGGCTGTAGCGCTGGCTGATCGGGTCGCGCTCGATCAGGCCGTGGCTGTCGAGCGTCGCCAGCAGCCGCCACGTCGTGCTCCGGTTGAGCCCGCAGGCAGTGGCGAGCTCGTTGACGGTCGGTGGATGCCGGCTGTCGGCGATCGCCTTGATCAGCGCCGCGGCGCGGTCGACGGACTGGATCGTCTTCGCGCGTGACTCGGTCGTCGCCATCAGACCGAGACCTCCTCCCCGAGCGGCGCCAATTCGACCACCTCGCGGCGGAACGGGACGGCGTCTCCGTGCGGCTCGCCGTCAAGCTCCTCGGCGTAGCGGCGCCCGTCCCAGACGGCGGTCGCGATAGTCCCGGGGGCGTACGCGTCGCCGATCGCGGTCGCCCCGAGCTCGAGGGCGAGCGCGTCGCTGGGGAGCCGCGCCGTCACGAGCACGAGACCGTCGAGCGGGATCTCGTGTTCGCGGGCCGTGTAGATGTCGGCCACGCGCGCCGTGCCGCCCTCGACCGCGACGAGCGCCTGCGCGGTCGCGAGCTCGACTCCCGCCTCGACGAGCCGCTGATGGATGCGAGCGTGCTCCATCGTGTTCACGCTGAACTCCGAGACGAGCGGCGCGGCGGTCACGAGCGTGACCTGCTTTCCCTCGGCTGCGAGGAGCTCGGCGAGCACGCCGCCGAGGTAGTAGTGGTCGTCGTCGAAGAGAAGAATCCGCTCGCCGGCCGGGCGAGCGCCCGCCATGAGGTCGTCGGGAGTGAGTGTCTCCACCGCCGGGTCGAACGCCGGCGGCCGCGTGTGCCAGCGGCCGACGCCGTCCGCGCGCCAGCGCGCACCGGTTGCCACGGCGACGTGGTCGAAGCCGTAGCCGTGCACCTCCTCGCCGGTGACCTCGCTCTCGAGCGCGACCTCGACGTTCGGGAGCTTCGCGAGCTGGCCGCGGCGGTAGTCGACGACGCGAATCCAGGCAGCGAGCCCGGGGAGCCGCGCCTCGCGGACGACACGCCCGCCGAGCTCTCGGCTCGCCTCTGCGAGCACGACCTCGTAGCCGCGCTTGCCGAGCGCCATCGCGGCCTCGAGCCCCGCCGGACCGCCGCCGACGACAAGCACCTTCGAGTCGGATCCTGCGGGACGGAAGCGCTCGGGATGCCAGCCGCGCCGCCACTCCTCGCCCATCGACGGGTTCTGGGTGCAGCGGATCGGCGTCATCGTCCAGTCGCCCGTGACGCAGATGTTGCAGCCGATGCACTCGCGGATGTCCTCGAGGCGGCCCTCCTCGACCTTCACCGGCAGGAACGGGTCGGCGATCGAGGGCCGCGCGGCGCCGACGAAATCGATCAAGCCGTCGCGGATGAGCCGCACCATCGTGTCGGGGGAGGTCAGCCAGCCGATGCCGACGACCGGCTTCGACGTGAGCTTCTTGATCCCGCGGAAGTGCTCCTCCGTCCATGCCTCGTGCGTGAATCGCGACGTGCGCGAATCGTCGGGCCAGAAACCGACCATCACGTCCCAGAGGTCGGGCAGCTCTCCGACGAGCGCGAACAGCTGCTCGATCTCGGCGCGCTCGAGCCCCTCCTCGCCGAGCAGCTCGTCGACGACGAGCCGGCACGCGACGGCGGCGCGCCCATCGCACTCCTCGAGCGTGTCCTCGAGCACCTCGCGCAGGAGCCGGGCGCGGTTCTCGAGCGTCCCGCCGTACTCGTCGTCGCGCAGGTTGTACCGCCGGGAGAGGAAATGCTGGAGCGTCGTCAGCCCGTGCGCCGCGTAGACGTAGACCAGGTCGTAGCCGGCACGGAGCCCTCGCTGCACCGCCTGCCGGTGGCGGCGGCGAAGGTCGGCGATGTCCTCGCGGTTCATCGCCCGTGCCTGCATCGGCTCGTGGGTCGTGACCGGCAGGTTCGACGGGCCGAGCGGCGGGATTCGCGCATAGAAGTTCCCTTCGGCCATGCCGTTGTGCACGAGCTCGAGCCCGGCGAGCGAACCGTGCGCGTGCACCTGCTCGACGAGCCGCTCGTGCGCCGGGATGTCCGCGTCGTCCCAGAGGCGACCCTCGATGAAGCCGCCGACGTCCGAGGTCGGATGGATCTCGACCTCCTCGGTGCAGACGACCGCCCAGCCGCCCTCTGCCTTGACGCCGCGCATGACCGCGTGGGCCGTCGGGTCGCGGTGGCCCATCCCGTTGCAGTGCGGCACCTGGAAGAAGCGGTTGCGCGCGGTCACCGGGCCCAGCTGCACCGGCTCGAACAGGACGTCGTAGCGCGGGTCGCGGGCCATCAGGCGAAGAGGCTCCGCGCGATCAGGAGCCGCATGATGTCGCTCGTCCCGTCCCAGATCTCGTCGAGCTTCGCGTCGCGGTACCACTTCTGCGCGAGCGAGTCGCGGATGTAGCCCGCGCCGCCGAGCGTCATCACCGCTGCTGACGTCGCGAAGACGGAGGCCTCGGATGCGGCGAGCTTCGCCATTGCGGCCTCGGTCGAGAAGGGCTGTCCTGCATCGGCGAGCTCTGCCGCGCGGTGCGTCATGAGGCGAGCCTGGTCGAGCTTCAGCTTGGCGTCGGCGAGCCGGAACGAGACGGCCTGGAACTCGTGGATCGGCCGGCCGAACGCCTCGCGCGCCTTCGCGTGGTCGACCGCGAGCTCGAGCGCTGCACGCCCGAGCCCCACCGCGCCCGCCGCAAGCTGGACGCGAGCGACATCGAACACAGACATCAGCCCGCGAAACCCTTCGCCCTCTCCGCCGAGGCGCCGCTCCTCCGTCACGAAGCACGCCTCGAACGAGATCTCGGCGGCTGGGAAGCAGCGGCTGCCCATCTTCGGTTGGCGCGAGCCGCGGACGAAGCCCTCGTCCCCCGACGCGACGAGGAAGGCGGTGACCCCGCGTGAGCGGCTGCCCGGCTCGACGGTGACGAAGACGATGCAGAGGTCGGCGATGTGCCCGTTGCCGATGAACTTCTTGCGCCCGTTGAGGACGTAGCCGCCGTCGCGGCGGACGGCCGTCGTCTCGATCGCGGCGGCGTCCGAGCCGTGCTCCGGCTCGGTGATTGCGACGGCACAGGCGGGCGGCTCGGCGCTGCACAGCGGAGGCAGCCAGCGTCGCTTCTGATCCTCCGAGCCGAGGGCAAGCAGCGGCCCCGCGAAGAAGCCGCCCTGGGCGATCACCCAGAAGATGGGCGAGTCGCCCCACGCGAGCTCTTCGATCACCTCGCAGCGGTCGCGCAGGCTCTCGACGCCACCTCCGCCGTACTCCGCCGGCAGGTCGTAGCTCGTGAGCCCGAGCTCGGCGGCGCGGCGCAGGACGTCGACCGGGTACTCCTCCGTCTCGTCGTAGGAGAGGGCGACCGGCCGCATCTCGTCCCGCGCGAACCCCTGCGCGGTGGCGCGGAGGGCATCGAGGTCGAGCGTCTGCGTGGGGGCGCTTTGCACCATCGGATCCCGTCCGATTATGGTATGTCCGTCGCAGGATGTGCAACGGCAGTTCGCATTTCGAACGGAGGACGCCGTGAATTGGGAAGTTTTCGTCACCTGTGCGGTCACCGGAGCGGGTGATACGACGGGGCGCAGCGAGCTCGTCCCGGTAACGCCGGAGCAGATCGCCGCCGGCGCGATCGAGGCGGCGCGCGCAGGAGCGGCCGTCGCTCACATCCACGTCCGTGATCCGGACACCGGCCGCGGCGCCCGCGATCCCGCGCTCTACCGCGCGGTCGTCGAGCAGATCCGTGCTTCCGACGTCGACGTCGTCCTCAACCTCACGGCGGGGATGGGCGGTGACCTCGTGCTCGGGGGCGAAGACGCGCCACTCCCGCCGGATCCTGCCGGAACGGACATGGCCGGAGCGGCCGAACGGCTCGCGCACGTCGAGGAGCTGCGACCCGAGATCTGCACGCTCGACTGCGGGACGATGAACTTCGCCGCCGGCGGCGAGTACGTGATGGTCAACACGCCGGGGATGCTGCGTGCGATGGCCACGCGGATCCGCGAGCTCGGCGTGCGGCCGGAGCTCGAGGTCTTCGACACCGGCCACCTCGTCTTCGTCCACGAGCTGATCCGCGACGGCCTGATCGAGGATCCACCCCTGATCCAGATCTGCACCGGCATCCCGTACGGCGCGCCCGACGACCTCGGCACGGTGCTCGCGATGGTCAACCGACTGCCCGAGAACGCCGTCTACTCCGCGTTCTCGATCGGGCGGATGGAGCTGCCGTTCGTCGCCCTCGCGCCGCAGATCGGCGCGAACGTGCGTGTCGGGCTCGAGGACAACCTCTACCTCTCCCGCGGACAGCTCGCGACGAACGGTGAGCTCGTGGCTCGGGCGGTCGAGATCCTCGAGCGAATGAACGTGCACGTGCTCGGGCCGGAGGAGGTGCGGGAGAAGCTCGCGCTGCGGGTCGGTGTCCACTAGCTCCAAGCCGGCGCGGATTGCCCTGCTCGGCGGCGGCGTGATCGGCGCCGGCTGGGCCGCCCGCTTCGCGCTCAACGGCTCCGACGTCCGGCTCTACGACCCGGCGCGGGGGACCGCGGCGCGCGCCGCGCAGGTGCTCGACGACGCGCGGGCGGCGTACCGTGGGCTGACGCTCGCGCCGTTGCCGCCGGAGGGAGAGCTGCTCGTCGTGGGCTCGCTGGAGGAAGCGGTCGCTGGGGCCGAGCTCGTCCAGGAGTCGGCCCCCGAGCGCGTCGAGCTGAAGCGCGCGCTGCTCGGGGAGGCCGATCGCGCGGCTCCGCCGGATGCGCTCGTCTGCTCTTCCACCTCGGGGCTGCGGCCGAGCGAGCTGCAGGCAGGGATGGAGCGCCCCGAGCGGTTCTGCGTCGCGCACCCGTTCAACCCGGTCTACCTCCTCCCGCTCGTCGAGCTCTGTGCGGGTGAGAGGACTGCGCCGGAGACGGTCGAGCGGGCGGCCGATGTGTTCCGCTCGGTCGGGATGCAGCCACTCGTCGTCCGCAGCGAGATCGACGGCTTCGTCGCCGACCGGTTGCTCGAGGCACTGTGGCGCGAGGCGCTCTGGCTCGTCAACGACGGCATCGCCACGGTCGAGGAGGTGGACGACGCGATCCGCTACGGCGCCGGCTTGCGCTGGGCGTTCATGGGGACCTACCTCACGTATCGCATCGCGGGCGGTGAGGAGGGAATGCGCCATTTCCTCCACCAGTTCGGGCCTACGCTCGAGTGGCCGTGGACGCATTTGACCGACGTCCCCGAGCTGACGGACGAGCTCGTGGAGAAGATCGCCGAGCAATCCGACGCGCAGGCGGGCGGTCAGTCGCCGCGCGAGCTCGAGCAGCTGCGCGACCGGGTGCTGGTGCGGCTCCTCCAGGCGCTCCGTATCGAGGAAACGGGAGCCGGTGGGACGCTCGCCGTCTGGGAGCGTGCGCTGCTCGGCGGCGCCGCGCCGCCATCGGCCCGACGCATCCCGCCGGAGTGGGTCGACTACAACGGACATGTCCACGAGAGCCGCTATCTCCAGCTCTTTGCCGACGCGACGGACACTCTGCTCGGCGACCTCGGGGTCGACGCGGGCTACCTCGCCGGCGGCGGCAGCTACTTCACGGTCGAGACGCACCTCTCTCACCTGCGCCAGCTGGAGGCGGGAGACAGCGTGCACGTGACGACGCAGGTGCTCGACTCCGACGAGAAGCGCCTCCACGTCTTCCACGTCCTGTTCCGCGAAGGCGAGATCGACCCGCTCGCGACGGCGGAGCAGATGCTGCTCCACGTGGACACCGAAAGCGGACGCGCGGCGCCGGCGCGCGAGCCCGTGCGGGAGCGCGTTGCCGAGCTGGCCCGGCGCCACGGAGAGCTGCCGCGCCCCGAGCGCGCAGGCCGCTCCATCGGCGTCAAGTGAGCCGCGACCTCACGCCGCTCTTCGAGCCGCAGACGCTTGCGATCGTGGGCGTCTCGGTCGATCCCGCGAAGTGGGGTTACTGGTTCGCGCGCGACGCGGCGCTCGGCAAGCACCGCCGGCGTGTCTATCTCGTCGGCCGCAACGGCGGCGAGCTGCACGGAATGACCGTCCATCGCTCGCTCGCCGAGCTGCCGGAGGCGCCGGAGCTCGTCGTCCTCAGCGTTCCGGCCGACGGGCTCGAGCAGGCGGTGAACGACGCGCTCGCGGCAGGTGCGCGCGCGCTCGTGGCGATCGCGGCGGGGTTCGCCGAGCTGGGGGAGGAGGGCGCGGCGCGGGAGCGAGCCCTCGTCGAGCGCGTCCGCGCCGCCGGCGCCGCGTTGGTGGGGCCGAACTGCCTCGGGCTCTTCGACGGGGCCTCTGAGCTTCAGCTCGCATCGGTGCCGCTGCCGGCCGGGCCGGTCGGCTTCGTCTCGCAGAGCGGCAACGTCCTGCTCGAGACGGGCCTCCTGCTCGAGGATTTCGGCCTCGGCTTCTCGCGCGCGGTCTCGATCGGGAACCAGGCGGACGTCGGCGCGACCGAGCTCGTCGCGGCGCTCGCCGAGCACGAGGGAACGCGGGTGATCGGCGTCTACTGCGAGGACTTCCGCGATGGCCGTGCGTTCGTCGAGGCGGCACGGACCGCAGGGAAGCCGGTCGTCCTCCTCACCGTCGGCCGCACTGTCGCGGGTGCCCGTGCCGCTCGCTCGCACACGGGCGCGCTCACGAGCGGCCGCGAGGCCGTCGAGGTTGCGTGCCGCGCCGGCGGAATCCACCTCGTCGACACGCCACGCCAGCTCGTCGACGCGGCGCAGGCGCTCCTTGCGCCGTACCGGCCGCGTGGCCGGCGGATCGCCGTGATCGGCGACGGCGGCGGCTACGGCGCGATCGCGAGCGACCTCCTCGGTGGGCTCGGGCTCGAGCTGCCGGTGCTCTCCGACCCGACGCAGGCGACACTGCGCGGGCTCCTGCCGCCGACCGCGCCGATGGCGAATCCCGTCGACCTCGCGGGAGCGGGCGAGCAGGACGTCTTCAGCTTCGCGCGAACGACGCACGCGCTGCTGGAGGCGGACGACGCGGATGCTGTCCTTTTCACGGCGTACTTCGGCGGCTACAGCACGCTCTCGGACGAGATGCGCGACCGCGAGGTGGCCGTCGCCGAGCTGCTCGCGGAGGCGGTCTCGGCGACCCGAAAGCCGCTCGTCGTCCACACGATGTACGCGGGCTCGCCGGCAGCGCACGCGCTGCGCGCGGCCGGTGTGCCCGTGTATCGCGTGATCGAGTCGGCGGTCGACGCGGTGGCGGCGCTCGTCGCCGATGCGGTGCCGGTTCCGCCGCCGCTGCCGGAGCTTCCGGTCTCCGGCGCGCCGCTGACGGACGCGAGCTATCCGGCGGCACGGGCAGCGCTCGCGGAGGCCGGCGTTCCGTTCGGCGCGGCTCGAACAGCGAGTAGCAGGGAGGAGGTGCTCGCCGCTGCCGCGGAGCTTGGCTACCCGCTCGTCCTCAAGGCGCTCGGCCTCCTGCACAAGTCTGACGCGGGAGGTGTCGTCGTCGGGCTGAGCAGCGAGCGGGAGCTCGCGGCCGCGTTCGACGACCTCGCCGCCCGGTTTGCGCCTGAGTCGTTCTCGGTCGAGGCGGCCGAGGACGTGTCGGCGGGATTCGAGCTGCTCGTCGGCGCCCGCCGCGACCCGCGATTCGGCCCGCTTGTCGCCGTTGCCGCGGGTGGGCTCCACGCGGAGACGCTGCGCGACGTCGCCGTCGCGCTCGCGCCCGTCGACGAGGCAGGAGCCGAGGAGCTCGTGCGCTCGCTCGCCTCGGCGCCGCTCCTGGCCGGCGCCCGCGGCCGCCCGCCCCTCGACATCGTCGCAGCGGCGCGGGCCGTCGCAGGGTTCTCCCGCTTCGCCGCCGCCCATCCGGAAATCGCGGAGGTCGAGGTCAACCCGCTGCTCGTCCGGCGGGAGGGCGCCGTCGGCCTCGACGCGCGCATCGTCCTCGGGCCGCAATGAGCCACGACGTGATCGTCGTCGGCGGCGGCTTCGCGGGAGTCACGGCCGCCCGCGAGGTCGCGCTTCGCGGCCGCTCGGTGCTGCTGCTCGAGGCGCGCGACCGGCTCGGCGGACGCACCTGGAGCGCCGACTGGGACGGGATCCCGGTCGAGTACGGCGGCGGGTGGGTGCACTGGCACCAACCGCACACGTGGTCGGAGATCACGCGTGCCGGCCTGCGCGTGGAACTGAGCGACGACGCGGAACGAGCGCACTGGTGGGTCGGCAACGAACGGCGCGTAGGCACGATCGCCGAGCGCGACGCCATCGCCGAGCGAGGCTGGAACCGCTTCGTCGACGGCGTCCGCGACGTGCTCCCGAATCCGTACGACCCGCTGCTCGCGCCCGACGGCCTCGCCCGCTTCGACCGGACGACGATCGCCGAGCGGCTGGACGAGCTCGAGCTCGACGAGGAGGAGCGTGCCGTGCTCGAGGCCGAGCTCGAGTCGCTGGCGAGCGCACCGCTCGAGGAAGCCGGCGCCGTCTCGGTGCTCCGCTGGCACGCCCTCTCGGGCTACAGCCTCGCGCTCACCCAGTACACGGGCGGCCGGGTGACGCTCGCGGACGGCACCGGATCGCTCCTCAACGCGATCGCCTCGGCCGCGCCGTGCGAGACGCAGCTCGACACGCCGGTCGCTGCCGTCCGTGCCTGCGGAGATCGTGTAGAGGTCGAGACACGGGCAGGCGAGCTGCACGAGGCGGCGGCTGCGGTCGTAGCCGTCCCACTCAACGTGCTCGGCTCGATCGAGTTCGCGCCCGCACTGTCAGAGCGCAAGCGGGAAGCGATCGCCGCCGGCCAAGTGTCGCGCGGGATCAAGATCTTCCTCCGTACCCGTGGCGGCGACGTGCTCGAGAACGCGATCCGGCCCCGCCACCCGTTCGGATACCTCGACACGGAGACGCTGCTCGACGAGGGCACCCAGCTCCAGATCGGCTTCGGTATCGACGCAGAGCGCTGCGATCCGAACGACACCGCCGCCCTCCAGCGCGACCTCGAGGAGATCCTGCCGGGCTACGAGCTCCTCGACGCAACGTGGCACGACTGGCTCGCCGACGAATACGCACGCGGCACCTGGGCGATCCACCCGCCCGGCTGGTACTCGCTCCACCACGCGGAGATGCGTCGTCCGGAACGGCGCATCCTCCTCGCCGGCTCGGATCTCGCGAACGGCTGGTCCGGCTTCATCGACGGCGCCATCGAGTCGGGCCTCGAGACGGGAGCCCATGCGGCCGCGCTCGTCTCGGGTGCTTGAATCCGGGCCGTGCCTGGTCGGAGCTGGGAACGCTTCGAGGCCGCGCTCTGGAGCACGACCTCGCTGCTGGTCTTCGCCGAAGGCGAGTCGCTCGTCGTCGACCCTGCGATCTCTGCCGACGAAGTGGCCGGGATCAGTCGGCGCGCACTGGAGCTGGACGCTCCGGTCCGGCACGTCCTGATCACCCACGGCGACTGGGACCACGTCTGCGGTATCGGCGCTTTTCCGGATGCGACAGCCGCCATGGGGGAGGAGACGGCGGAAAGGGTGGTGACCACTGCCGCCGACGCCGTCAGACGAGCTGCCGAGCACTACCGGGTCGACGTACCAGGCTCGCCGCGAGCCGACCAAGCGTTCGCGCGAGGCGCGGCGATCGCGCTCGGTCCGTTCGTCGTCGAGACCTTCCCTCTGCTGGGGCATACCGACGATGGCACCGGCTTCCGCATCCGCGAGCACGGCCTGCTGCTCGTCGGCGATCACCTCTCGCCGGTGGAGTTTCCCTTCGCCAAGTCCCCGGCCGCCTACCGATTCACGCTGGCCGGACTGATCGAGACCCTCCGCGCAGACCCGCCCGAAACGGTGATTCCGGGACACGGCCCGCCGCTCGCGCCCGAAGATGCTCTTCGCATCGCCGAGGCGGATCGGGCGTATCTGCGCTCCCTGCACGCGGCCGTCGTCGCCGCACTCGGCCGCGGCGCGACACGCGAGGAAGCACGTGCCGCCGGATCAGCCGTGGAGCTGCCGCGCGACTGTGCCTCGGATCTGGCCGAGATGCGTGGCTTCAACGTCGACCGGCAGATCGACGAAATCGTCGCCGGCTAGCGAATCGGCCGCCAAGACGGTCGTCCGGGAAGCCCGCCGTACCAGGTGTTGGCGGCGCGGTCGCTCACGAGATGGAGCGCTCTGCCATTTCTATTCATCACGTAAACGCCGTCATCAGCCTCGACTCCGAGCTTCGTTCCGTCCGGGGACCAGACGGGTGGGCCGGAGTAACCGATCACACCGCACCAGTCTCCTGTCGCATTTCCTGCACGGGGCGTCGTATTTCTGCCCGACGGAGTGATGAGGCGTATCCCGCACCGCGTCTGATAGGCGATCGTCCGTCCGTCGGGAGACCACGCAGGGGCGGCCCCGCCGGTTGCCACGAGCCGGCGGTGCGAGCCGTCAAGCGCCACCGTGTAGATCGCACTCTTCTTGCTCGGGGTCAGTCTCGTCGAATAGGCGATCCGCGTCCCGCTCGGCGACCACGTAGGCCAATAAGCCATGGAACTGGTCGGCACGGTGTCGTAGCCCGAACCGTGCAGCTCGAGCACGTTGATGCGCGGCCCACAGTTATAGGCGATCCTGGCGGCGTCGGGTGACCAGGCGAGATTGGCCGCCGGCCAGCATCCGACCCGATCCCCCATTCTCCTGAAATACGCGCTCCACGCGGCAGGGTCGTCGGTCGTGCTTGCGGTCTGGGGTGCACCACCGGGGAGGCGCGTGTCCCGCCCGGAGACAACGTTCAGAACGTGGAAGCCGACGTACGGGCTGGTTCCGCCGATCTCGTCGAGAGTGAAGGCCACTCGGCGCCCATCGGGACCCCAGGCAAAGCTGACCGCCTCGCCGCAGAACACCTTGTGCGGACAGTGCCAGATAGGCGCCTCCTTGTGGCCGTGGACGGAGACGATGTGCGCGACGCCGTTCACGGGACCAATGAGGAGCGTGAGCGGCCCGTTCCGCGCTTTCCTCTTCGCTGCCGTTGTGCGATTGAGCTCGTGCTTCGGCGCCTGCTGGGCACCGGCGGCGATGGACTCCCAATCGGCCTGGTGTGCCTCGACGTTCTTGCTCGAGACGAACTGCCGGGCGGACCCGTCGGGGTTCATTGTCGCCAAGCCGGTCCTGCCGACTCCATTCACGCGCCGGTTGTCGAGGAAGAGGATCTTCCGTCCGTCGGGCGACCAGACAGGGTCAGCCGATCCCGCTTGAGCGACGGGATTCTTCGTGAGGTCGATCGCGCTTCCTCCGGCCGCGTCGACGACGTAGATGTCTCCGTACGCCTTCGGATTCGGGTAGGCCTCGAAGACGATCTGCTTGCCGTCGGGCGACCAGTCCGAATCGCCCGCGCGCAGCGAGTACGCGGTCAGCCGGTGGAGGCCGCTTCCGTCGAGACGAACCGTGAATATGGCTCCCGGTGCGTTGTCGCCGGTTCCCTTCGCGCGCAGGAAGACGAGGTGGGTCCCGTCGGGCGAGAAGCGTGGTGAGTAGTCGGTCAGCGGAGGCCGCGGATCGGTGACCCTTCTGAGTTTTCGCCCATCCGAGCGCTTCATATAGATCGCGCCGAACCCCATGCGGTTTCCGCGATCTGCGTCGAAGGCGATCAGCGATCCGCTCGGTGACCAGGCAGCGTCTCCGCTCGCGCCTTTCGAGTCGGTCAGCTTCTTGACGCCGGACCCGTCGGACCTCATCACGAAGATGTCGTTGACGTGCCGGGAGTTGTTCGGGGTGCGGTCGGTCCGGTTGCTGTCGAACGCGACCCGCTTGCCGTCCGGCGACCACACGGCCCATCCACTGTCGTAGTGACCGCGGGTGAGCTCCTTCGCGCCCGAGAGGTCCGAGTTCGCGACCCAGACCTGCCAGTGGCCCGCTTGGTCCTTCACCATGTACGCGATCCGGCCGTTCTTGCCAGGCAATTCGGCCCGAGAAAGCGGCGATACGAGCGCCGCGACGAGCGCGCCAGCCAGGAGAGCCAGGCCAAGTGTGAGACGCCGCTTCATATCGAGCTCCTCCTTTTGCGTTCCGGATCGTGCCGGACGGGAGATTGACAGTGGTCGCGGCACGTCAACCCGAGATAAATGGCGGCTAAATGCCTGTCCTTCGCTGAAGCATCGTGGTAGAAGCAGCCATGGATTTCCGGCTGCTTGGCCCGCTGGATGTCGCCGAGAACGACCTTCCCGTTCCGCTCGGCGGGTCTCGAGCTCGGGCATTGTTGGCGCTCCTGCTCGTGCACCGGAACGGCGTCGTCCCGCTCGACCGGATCGTCGACGAGCTATGGGCTGAGCCGCCGCCGAAGACTGCCGAACAGGTAGTTCGCGTCTATGTCTCGAACCTCCGCAAGGCGCTCGAACCCGCAGGCTCGGACGGGCCACCCCAAGTCATTCTCACGCGAGGCAACGGCTACCTCCTCCGGACCGGTCCCGACGAAGTGGACGTCGACCGCTTCGAAGCGCTCCGGGCGGAAGGCCGCCGTCTGCTTGCCGCCGGGAAAGCGGTCGAAGCGGCCGACGCGCTCGGCGATGCGATCTCGCTCTGGCGCGGCGCCCCGCTCCAGGACTTCGCATACGAGGAGTTCGCTACGGCGGAGATCGCACGGCTCGAGGAGCTCCGCCTTGCGACGCTCGAGGATCTGTTCGATGCGCAGCTCGCCGCAGGCCGCGACCCGGAGTTCATCGCCGATCTCGGCCAACTCGTCGAGACCAATCCGCTGCGAGAACGATTCCGCGCACAATTGATGCTCGCGCTCTATCGCTCCGGCCGCCAAGCCGACGCGCTCGAGATCTACCAGCGTGGACGACGGCATCTGGTCGATGAGCTCGGCCTCGAACCGAGCGAGAGTCTGAGGCGACTCGAGGCACGCATTCTCCAGCAGGATCCCGAGCTCGAGCGGCCGAGTGCGGCGCTGCCGATGAAGGAGCCGGCGGATGGGCCGCCGCCGCGCTCTCGCCGACTTGTGTTGGCCGGCATCACGGCATTCCTCGTCGCCGCGGTCGCCGGAGGAATCCTGATCGCGACGACGGGCCACAGCGCCCGGCGACCCGCCGCCGCTTCGTTACGCGTCGCCCTCGTCCTCAACGAGCGGCGGAGTCTCACTGATCTGTCCACGGTGACCACCGATCCGATCAACGGGCTCCGCAGTGCAGCCCACGAGCTCGGTGTCCAGGCGGAGATCCTCTACGGCAGCATCTCCACGAGACGCTTCCTGCGGACCATCAAGCGTGCTGCGCGGACGTCGGATCTCGTGATCATCGGCGCCACGCCTCACCTGGAGGCGCTGTCCAGGGTGACGCCTCAATTTCCCGAGACCCGCTTCCTCGTTCCCGACTCGGTATTCGACAAGGCTGCGTCCTTCAAGGGGCAGATGAACGTGACGGGCATCAACTTCCACGACGGCGAGAACTCGTACCTCGGCGGCTACCTCGCCGGGCTGATGGCCCGGGAGCACAAGTCGGTATCCGCCGTCGGAGGCCTCCCGTCGAGCCAGTCCGTGCGCGACCTCATCGCGGGTTTCTCGCGCGGAGCCCGGCGCGCGCGGCCGGGCATCCGAGTGCTCGTCGGCTACTCGGGCACGTTCGTCGGCCAGGCATCGTGCGAGAAAGTCGCGAACCGGCAAATCGACCGTGGCTCGGACGTCATCTTCGATGTGGCGGGCGAATGCGGGCTGGGCGCGATGGACGCTGCGGGCATCAGAGGCGTCTGGGGACTCGGAGTCGACACAGACCTCTCGTACCTTGGCTCCCAGATCCTCGCGTCGGTCGTCAAACGGGCCGACCGTGCCATCGAGCTCGCCGTCACGCTCGTTGCAGCCGGGCAGCTTCCGGGAGGGCGAGACCTCCAGCTCGATCTTGCTTCCGGCAACACCGGTCTCGTCGGAATCAGCAACAGGGTGCCGGCGGGCATTCGGGTGAAGGTCGAGGCGGTCGCGGCGAAGTTGCGTGCCCGTGACCAACGCGACGCTCGCTGAGGCCGCTCAGTCGAGATACGGCGCGACACCGCGCTTGAAGAGGCCGCGGGCGATGATCACGCGCTGGATCTCGCTCGTGCCCTCCCAGATCCGGTCGACGCGGAGCTCGCGGAAGTGCCGCTCGACGGGGTTCTCCGTCATGTAGCCGCGGCCGCCGAAGACCTGCAGCGTGCGGTCGGCGATCCGGTTCGCGGCTTCCGACGCATACAGCTTCGCCATCGCGACCTTCTCGTGCGCGACGCTCGGCGACGAGTTCGCGTCCAGCTCGTGCGCCGCGTGGTAGGTGAGGAGCCGAGCGGCGAGCAGCTCCGTCAGCGAGTCGGCGAGTGGGAACGACACTCCCTGGTACTCGGCGATCGGGCGGCCGAATGCCTCGCGCTCACCCGCCCACTCCGAGGCCAGCTCGAGGAGCCGTGCCGCCGCGCCGCAGCAGCGCGCGGCGATCATCAGCCGCTCGATCGTGAACCAGCGGCGCGCGCCGCCGTCGCCGCTCGGCAAGCGGTCGCGGTCGGGGACGCGACAGCCATCCAGGCGAAGCTCGACGTGGCCGTCGATGTACGGGTCGTGCATGAAGTGCGGCCGCCGGACGATCTCGAGGCCCGGCGCGTCGCACGCGACGAGGAAGAGCGCCTGCTCCTCTCCCGCCTGCGCGAGGACGACGAAGAAGCCTGCATGGTCGCCGCCGGTGACGAACCACTTCTCGCCGTCGAGCACCCAGTCGTCGCCGTCGGCCGTCGCGGTGGCCGCGATTCCGGCGACATCCGAGCCCGCGCCGGGCTCCGTCACCGCCCACGCTTCGGCGGTCTCGCGGCGCAGCACCGGACCGAGCCAGCGCTCGAGCTGATCGTCCGTCGCGAGCTCGACGAGCTCGCGCGGGCCGCGGTCGGCGACGACGAAGCCGAGGCCGTTCGTCGCTCGTCCGGCCTGCTCCTCGACCGCGACCTGCGCGAGCAGCGGCAGGTCGGCGCAGCCGAGCTCGCTGGGCAGGTTGTAGTGGGAGAAGCCCGCCTCACGCGCCCGGGCACGCAGCTCGCGCACCTCCTCCGCATCGATCGCGCCACGCTCGGCGATCCGCCGCTCGACGGGGTAGAGCTCCTCCTCGACGAAGCGCCGCGCCCGCGCCTGCCACTCAGCAGCCTCGGCGTCGAGCCCAGAGACGACCGGCATCCGCCGACCTCAGACGTTCACGTTGGGTGAGGACGCCTCTTCCGCGACCGGCTCAAGCGGATGTACGTGCGCGTGTGCCCGCGGGTCGTTCTCGAGCGGCGCGGTGCCTGTGTCGGTGAGCACGCGTAGCGCCTCCGCAGGCATGTACGCCTTGACCGGGTCGCCTTGGCGGTAGGCGAGCTCATCGCCGGTGTTCTGGACGAGCGCTTGGATCCTCTCGCCGTTGGCAAGGCCGACGATGATCTGGTTCCCGTTGCCGAGATAAACGACGCGCTCGACCATGCCGGGGATCCGGTTTTCACCCGTCGACTGGTGCGCCTCCAGGCGCACGCGCTCCGGGCGGATCACGATGCGCGTCTCCCCGATTGTCGATACGTCCCCGTTTGCTGCGTACAGCTCGAAGTCGCCGAGCGCGACTTTGCACCGGCCGCTCGACGCGCCCTGCGCGGTGACAGTCATCAGGTTCGACACGCCGAGGAAGTCGGCGACGAAGGTCGTCGTCGGTTCCTCGTACAAGTCCTGAGGTGGCCCGACCTGCTCGACCCGCCCTGCACTCATCACGGCGATGCGGTCGCTCATGGTGAGCGCTTCCTCTTGGTCGTGCGTTACGTAGATGAACGTGATGCCGACCTGCTGCTGCAGCTCCTTCAACTCGATCTGGAGCGCCTTTCGCAACTTCGCGTCAAGGGCGCCGAGCGGCTCGTCGAGCAGTAGCACCGCGGGCTGCAGCACGAGTGCACGCGCCAGCGCGACGCGCTGCTGCTGGCCGCCCGACATCTGCCCCGGCTTACGCTTCTCGAAGCCGGTCAGCTGCACCAGCTCGAGGGCCTCGGCCACGCGCCGGCGAATCTCCGCCTTCGGCCGCTTATCGCGCCGCAGGCCGAAGGCGATATTGTCGAACACGTTGAGGTGGGGGAACAGGGCGTAGTTCTGGAACACCATGTTCACGTTGCGCTTGTGCGGCGGTGTGAAGGCCATGTTGTGGCCGTCGAGCAGGATCTGTCCGCCGGTGGGTTGCTCGAATCCGGCGATCATTCGCAGCGTCGTCGTCTTGCCACAGCCGGACGGGCCCAGCATGGAGAAGAACTCCCCAGCCGGCATCTGCAGGTTGATGCCGTCGACTGCGATCACCTCGTTGAACTCCTTGACGAGGTCGACGACCTCTACCTCACCACCTGTCACGCGTCACGTCCTCTCGGGTTGGAATTGCACCGGCTGCCTCAAATCCCGAATCCGGCGACGTCGTCGACGGCCGATCCGCGCCCGGATTCGCCGCGAGTGAAGAAGCGGTAGACCAGAACGCCCGCGACGACCGAGAGCAGCGTGATCACCATGATCACTGTCGCGATGCCGTCTGTCGACGGCTGTGGGGTGGCGCGCGTGGCGTCGTAGATCTCCATCGGGACTGTTGTCGAGTTTGCGCCGTTCGAGAGCCACTGGCTGATCACGAAGTCGTCGATTGAGATGGCGAAAACAATTGCGGCGCTGGCAACGATCGCCGGCAGCAGGAGCGGCAAGAGCACGCGAGTGAGCCTCGTGGCGGGCGCAGCGCCCAGGTCGGCTGCAGCTTCCTCGTAAGACGGGCCGATCGAGAACAACCGACCGCGCACGATCACGACGACGTAGCTGATCGAAAAGGTGACGTGGCCGAGCAACTGCGCGACTGTCCCGAATGGCACGAATGTGAGGAGCTGGCTGAAGAGGAGGAGCAGCGACACGCCGGCCACGATCTCGGGTGTGACGAGCGGGAACAGCATCAGGAGGTTCGACGCACCTGATCCGCGACCGCGCCAGCGCGCGAGGCCGAGCGCCAGCAAGACGCCGATCGGTATCGCGATCAGCACGTCCAGCCCGGCGAGCTTCATGCTCTGTTCGAGAGCACCCCGCAGTTCGGCGCTGTGGAACACCGAGTCGATATTCGGGTCCGTGCTCGTGTACCACTTCAGCGTGAAGCCGTGCCAGACGCTCAACGATCGGCTGTTGTTGAACGAGAACTGGATGGCGATCAGCACCGGGACGATCGACCACACGATGTAGCCCCAGGTGACGAGCACGAGGAAGCGCGGCTTGCCCCACTGATTGCCGAACCAGCCGCGTAGCCGCCGGATGTACCCGAACTCGGACTCGCGTGCGGGTCGGCGGGCGAGGGCCTGGCTCACGCCGGGATCTCCCTCGATGCGCGGTGAATTGTCCGCATGTAGTAGAGCATCAGAACCATGAGGAAGGCCGACAGCAGAATGGTGATCGCGGCCCCGATCGTGGGTTGCGGCCCGCCGTGGAAGTACAGGTCGATCTGGTTGCCGATCATCGACGTGGTCGGCGCGCCCGAGACGATGTTCGGGGTGTAGTAGTCGCCGAACATCGGCAGCGTGATCAGCACTGCGCCGCCGAGCAGGCCCGTCTTCGACAGTGGCACCGTGACGTGCCAGAAGGCCCGAAACGGGCTCGCGCCGAGGTCACGGGCTGCTTCCAGGTGCGATCGGTCGATGCGGTCGAGTGAGGCGTAGAGCGGGAGGATGAAGTATGGGATGTAGCCATAGATCAGCCCGAGGATCACGGTGAAGCTCTGCCCGCCGAGGTAGTTCGACGAGTCGGAGATCACGCCGAGGTGGAACAGCACTTTGCTGATGCCGGTCGCCGACAGGAACCGCAGCCCGTATCCGCCTGGTGAGAGCAGGTTGATCCACGCCAGCATCCGCATCAGGTAGCTGATCCAGAACGGCAGCACGAGCAGGATCAACAGCAGGCTCTTCGTACGGGACGCGTGCCGGGCGACGAAGTAGGCGACGGGATAGCCGATCAGGATGCAACCGGCGAGCGAGAGGCCGACGTACTCGCACGTCCGCACAGCGACGTCCCAGAACACGTTGCCGGGGAGAAGCTGGTCCAGAACGTGGGTGATCCAGCCGGTGTTCCAGTCGAGCGGGTTCCAGGCTGGGATGGGCTGGAGTAGAACTGGGTCGACGCTGCCGAAGGCAACGCCGACGACGACGTAGAGCGGCAGCAGGAACAGCAGCAGGAGCCAGACCACGCCGGGAAGGGCCGACAGGGGCCAGAGCCAGCGTGGGTACATCTACGCCCCGTACAACCCGTAGATCTACGCCCCGGACGTGAAGGTCGCGTAGCCGTTCTGCCAGAGCGACTCGCCGGCGTTCGTTAGGCCCGCCTCGACCAGCGCCTTGGGCCCGAAGTCTTGCTCGGTCAGCACAGAGCTTGCCAGGGTCTCCGGGATAACACCCTTCTTGATGAGGCTTTCCGGCTGGATCTCGTTGAACGGGGGCTGATAGCCGTTGAAGTCGACGAAGTTTTTGTAGCCGACGCCGTTGTCGAGCATGTAGTTCAAGAACAGATGGGCGAGCACCGGCTTCTTGGTGGTCGAGCAGATGCACCACATGTCGTTGCCGATCGGGCCGTTGCCGTACCCCGGGTTCCAGAAGCGCAGCAGCTTCCCCGTCTGCTTGTCGGGCAGGTAATACAGATAGCCGGCCAACATGTCGCCTGACCAAGCCTGGTTCAGCCAGGCTTTGTCTTCCGGCACATTCTCGTACTGCAGATCGCCGACCTTGATGCTGCAGATCTTGTAGAGCTCCTGCAGATCCTTCACGGCTCGGTCGACGAGCTTCGGGTCCTCGGTGTTGATGTCCGTGATCCCGCGGTGCAGGAGCGCCATTGCGATCGTCTCGCGCTCCTCCGAGAGGAGGGCCGTCTTGCCGGTGTACTTCTGGGCGTGCCAGAAGATGTCCCAGGGGTTGGGCTTCAGGTTCGGAATGTCCTCCTTGACGCGGTCGGTGCGGTACGCGATGCCGGTGGAGTAGACGGTGTACGGCACGCCGTAGCGGGATCCGACGTCGTAGTACGGGCTCTGGAAACCGGACCAGACGTTCTTCAGGTTCGGGATGTAGTCGAGATTGAGCGGCTTCACGAGCTTCCCCGCGACGACGCGGGGGAGCTGGTCGGGCGTCATCTCGGTGACGTCGGGCGAGACCGTCCCAGAGGCCAGCTTCGTGACGCCGGTGGCGATGTTGTCGAAGGGCGTGACCTTCACGGTCACGCCGTACTTCTTGCCGAAGTCCTTGATTACTGCCGGGTCGATGTAGGCCGGGTAGTTGAAGATCGTGAACGTGCCGCCGGTCTCGGGCTTCATTCCCGACGCGATCGGGTCCTCCCAGCGCTTCAGGGTGACGGGGTGTGACGCCCGGGCGAGCGGAATGCCGCCCGGCCCGACCAGCGTCCCGGTCGTCGGCGGGACGAACGCGCCCTTCGAGCTTCCGCCACATGCGCTGAGGAATGCGTCGGCGCCCGACAGGGTTCCGATCGTCACCCCTGCGCGGATCAGGAACTGGCGCCTCGTGGTCGAGCGTTCACGCGGATGCATGGAACCCTCCAGGGTCGCGATGTTCGCACAATGCAAACTGACTACGCACGATGTGTCAAGCTTCGGGGGCCGATAGAAGGCTGCCTGTGGTTACATGTCGCGCATGGCGAGCGCGGGTCGGCCGACACTTCCGGGGCGCGATTACCACGCGCCCGAGGTGTTCGAGCTCGAGCGCGAGAAGATCTTTTTCCGCGAGTGGTTCTACGCAGGACGGGCCGATCACGCGCCCGAGCCGGGCGATTTCCTCACCGTGGACGTCGTCGGCGAGAGCGTCCTCGTCGTGCGCGGCAAGGACACGAAACTGCGCGGCTTCTACAACGTCTGCCGGCATCGAGGCAGCCGCATCTGCGACCCCGAGACACGGGGCCACGCGAAGGGTGCGATCAAGTGCCCGTACCACGCCTGGACGTACTCGTACGACGGGAAGCTGATCGGAACGCCCCTCGTCGGTCCAGACGAAGTAGACCGTTCGTCGCTATCGCTCTGGCCCGTTCACGTCGACGTCTGGCAGGGGTTCGTCTTCGTCCATCTCGGCGAGCCGGAAGCGGACGTGCGCACGTCGTTCGAGCGCCAAAGCGACAAGCCCCTCATGTACGAGCCCTGGCGCATGGACGAGCTGCGAACGGCGCAGCAGACGGTGACCGAGCTGAAGGCGAACTGGAAGATCCTCGTCGAGAACTACAACGAGTGCCTCCACTGTCCGACCGTTCATCCGGAGCTCGTTGCCGTCGCCCCGACCTTCCGCAAGGGTCTCGTCTTCGAAGAGGGTCGCGACGACTGGGGCGTTTCGATGGAGGGCGCCGGCTACACCGCAACCGGCACGACGACGATCCCCGTCATGCCCGGCTTGACCGAGCAGCAGGCAAACGCCATGCACGGAGCGAGCATCTTCCCGAATATGCTCATCGACCTGACCGGGACCGTCGTGATCGCGACGCGAATGCAGCCGCGCGGGCCCGAGCATACGACGATCACCACCGATTATCTGTTCCGGCCAGAGACGATCGCCGATCCCGGCTTCGACCCGACCGAGACGGTCGAGTTCTCCGAGCTCGTCGCACATCAGGACTACGTCGTCTGCGAGCGCGTACAACAGGGCGTCCGCTCGCGCGCCTTCACCCACGGGGTCTACGCGGAGAAGGACGAGCTCCCCTTCCTGTTCAATCAGCGCTACCTCGCCGCACGTGATCGGCTCTGAGTAGGGTCGTCGTCGTCGGAGCCGGTTTCGCCGGGCTCGCGGCGGCGGAAGCGCTCGCGAGCCTCGGCTCCGAGGTGATCGTCTTCGAAGCACGCGACCACGTCGGCGGACGCGTCCATTCCACGAGGCTCGACAACGGCGCGGTCGTGGAGCTCGGCGCCGAGTTCGTGCTCCCCGGCTACGAGGTGCTGAGGGAGACCGCCGCGCGGCTCGGCCTCGAGCTCTTCGAGAAGGGCACGCTCTACGGCGACCGCGAGCCTCGCGGCGGGCCGCCGGTCACCCGCGACGAGCTGGTTGCCGCGTACGCCGCGCTGCGCGACGCCGGCACCGGCTCGATCGCGAATGCACTCGAGCGCTTCGTGCCGTCGCGGGGTGCCCGGGCCGTGGTCGCTGCCCGGCTGGCTGTCTCCTCCGGATACGAGCTCGAGGATCAGGACGCGTCGGCGCTCGCGGAAGGCGCGGCGGGCTTCGGCGACTTTCCCAGCCACGGAGTCGTAGGCGGCAACGACCGGATCGCACTGGGGCTTGCCGAGCGCCTGGCGGGCGTGGTGCGAACCTCGACCGTGGTCACCCGCGTTGCCTGGTCTTCGGACGGCGTCGCGGTCCGGGCCGGCAGCGACGACGTAGCCGCCGACGCGTGCGTGATCGCGACGCCGGCGCCGCACGCGCTCGAGCTCGAGTGGGATCCGCCTCTCCCCGTTTGGAAGCACGAGGCGCTCGCCGCTGTCCGCTACGGCCAAGCGGCGAAGCTCTTCCTGCCTCTCGCGGCGCCGGCGCCGCCGAGCCAGACGCTCTCGGTGCCGCTTCGCTTCTGGACGTGGACGCAACACGGCGTTCAGGCCGCCTCGTGCTTTGCCGGTTCGCCGTCGGCACTCGAGCTGCTCGAGGTCGACCAAGGGATGGAGAAGTGGGCCGACGCAGCGCGTCGACTGCGTGCCGACCTCGACTACGCAGGCGCGCCTCCGCTCCTCTCGACCTGGCACGACGACCCGTGGGCCCGCGGCGCGTACTCGGCCCGCACCCTCTCCTCTCCGCTCGACGACGAGGCGCTCGCCCGTCCGGTCGGCGCGGTCGCCTTCGCGGGCGAGCACACAGCTGGGCCCTGGCACGCGCTGATGGAGGGAGCATTGCGCAGCGGGCTGCGCGCCGCGAGCGAGGTCTCCGAGCGGCTCGCTGCCTCCGCGCCTCGAGCGAGCTCGAAGGCCGGTGGCAGCCACTGCACGTCTTTGTAACGCCGGCTTCGGCTTGACCAAGCGGCATCGTCCGAGAACCGTCACGCTTTTGTGACGGTGGCTGCCACCGGTCGTCCGGCAACGCCTGCTGCTCTAGCTTCTCGACGCGAGCGTCTGCAACAACGCGTCGACACGTGCGAAGCCGCTCTTCGAGCCTTCCTCGACCCCGTACTGCATCGTCGTGTCGCGTTCCTCGGCCGAGGCGAATCGCATCGTCTGCGTCAGCTTCGTGCGGTCGCCGAGGTCCTCGAACTCCAGCGTTTGCAGGTGATTCTGGAATGTCTGGACAAGCCGCTCAGGTGGGTCGACCTCGCGGAACTCGCCCTCGACGACGCCGTAGCCGGTGTTGAAGCGCCAGCGCCCGCCGGGGCGGACGTCCATCTCCTCGACGGTGGTGTTGTCGCCCCACCACTCGGGGATCAGCTTCGGATCCGTCCAGACGGAGAACACGTGCTCGCGCGGCGCGTCGAAGACCCGCTCGACGCGGATTTCGAGCTCGTTAGGCGTGGTTACCGTGGTCTCGTTCACGCTCAGCTCACCGCCTGCTTGACGAGCTTCACGATCTTGGCTTCGTCTGCCTTGCTCAGCTTCGTCAGCGCGTAGACGATCGGCCACATGGCCCCCTCGTCGAGCTTCGCGGCGTCGTTGAAGCCGAGCTCCGAATACCGCATCTTGAACTTCCCGGCGTTCTTGAAGTAACAGATGACCTTGCCGTCCTTGTTCGCATACGCCGGCATGCCGTACCACGTCTTCGGCACGAGGTCGGGCGCGGTCTCTCTGACGAGAGTGTGGACCCGCTCGCCGAGGGCACGGTCGTCCGGCGACATCTTCTTCAGCGCTTGCGCGATGGCGGTCTCGCCGTCCTCTGTCGCCTTCAGCTCCTTCTCGCGGGCGCGCATCGCGGCCTTCTCCTCGGCCGTGAAGCTCTCCGTCTGCTTGGTCGGGCTCATGCTGCTCCTTTCGTGCGTTCGACTACCTGGGCGAAACGGTCGAGCCGCTGCAGCCACGTGCTGATCCCTTCGAAGGCGTAGGGCGCGAGCATGCATCTGCGGACGCGGCCGATCTTTTCCGTCGTGACGAGCTCCGCCTCCTCGAGCAGCCGGACGTGCTTCTTCATCCCGGTCAGCGACATGCCGAAGGGCTCGGCGAGCTCGCTGATCGTCGCGCTGCCCGAGCCGAGCCGATCGAGAACGGCGCGGCGTGTGGGGTCGGCGAGGGCTGCGAAGGCGCGGTCGGTTGTCCTCGAATACTGAACCATTAGGTTCACTATACACCTACGCGTGCATCCGCGTGGGCGTATGCTCGCCGCATGGGCCTGCGAAAGAGCTTCTTCGCGGCGATGTACGACCCGATGTCCCGCGGTAGTGAGGACGCGGGATTGCGGGAGATGCGGCACAGTTTGCTCGCCGAGGCCGGAGGGGACGTGCTCGAGATCGGCGCGGGCACGGGCGCGAACCTCGCGCACTTCGATGGGATCGAGTCGCTCGTGGCGACCGAGCCCGATCAGGCGATGCTCCGGCGACTGGAAAAGAAGGCGCGCGAGCAGGCAACTCTCGTCAAGATCTTGCCCGCTCCCGCCGAGGACCTTCCGTTCGCGGACGCCAGCTTCGACACCGTCGTCTCGACGCTCGTGCTCTGCGGCGTCGACGACCAATCCCGGTCGCTTCGCGAGATCCGCCGCGTCCTCCGTCCCGGTGGGCGCCTCCTGTTCATCGAGCACGTGCGCTCGGCAGACCCAAAAGTCGCGCGGCTGCAAGATCGGATCAGCCCCGTGAACCGCTTCTTGTTCGGTTGTGAGTGCAACCGGGCGACCCTCGACACCATCGAGGCGACGGGGTTCACGGTCTCCCGGATCGAGCACGGCGAGCTGCCGAAGGCACCGAAGTTCGTCCGGCCGATGATCGTCGGCACCGCGGTCGCCGGCTAGGTCGAGGCGCTGCCCGAGACGAGGGTGTAAAAGCCCCAGACGGCGAGCCCTGAAGCGACCGCGACGAGCGGCAACCAGCGGACGCCGCGCCGGAAGAGCGGGAAGACGACGAAGACGATCAGCTGCGAGACGAACAGCGCGCCGAGCGACGGCTTGAGCAGCTTGTCGTAGAACTGCTCCGGATCGACGAGCGAGATCGCGTCGGCGATGACGAACGGGCCGGCGATCCAGGCGAGGGTGCGTCGCAACGGCAGGCCGTGGAGCCAGTGGAGCAGGCGGCCCAGCGCGAGGTACTCGGCCACGATGAGCGCGAGCGTGCCGGCTGCGATCCCGAGCGCGACGGCGATTTCCAGCGGGCGGCCGCTGTAGTACTTCGCGATCGTGGCGGCCGGAACCGGGAAGTCCCGCAGCGCTCCCGGGACGGTGGCAAGCGGCAGAGCCGCGACGAAGAAACAGATGCCGACGACGGCGACGGCGGCTGCCAGTCCGCGCCGCACGGGCCGACTCCCGCCACGCACTTCGGCGCCTAGATAGAGCGGCAGGCTCGCGCAGATGAACAGCAGCGCGGTCCCGCCGACGCCGCGGCCGATCGGGTCGAGGCTCGGCTCGTGCGCGAAGCGCACCGGCACGTGGTCGAGCGTGACACCCCCGAGCACAAGCATGAGCACGAGCTGCGCGACCCCGACCAGCGCCAGCGCCGCGAGGGCGAGACGCACGGGCGCGAGCACGAGCGCGACGATCGCGACAGGGAGAACGAGCTCGAGCACCCAGCGGTAGGGGTGCAGACCGGGAAAGATCGGCGTGAGGACGTCGTAGACGACGAACGTGATCGTGTACGGCAGATAGAGGAAGTACGCGAACGCCCAGATCCATCCGTGGACGAGCGCCGCTCGCCGCCCGGCGGCAGCTTCGACGAACGCCGTCAATCCACCGGGCGAGACGACGCGCCGCGAGTAGACGAGCCAGAGGACGAGCGGTGCCGCGAAGACGGCGAGCGCCAGCAGGACGACGAGGCCCGCGGACTCGATCCCCTCGTCGCCAGCCGTACCCGGCAAGAAGTTCGGCAACGCGAGCGGCCCACCGATCGATGCAATCGCGAAGCCGCCGAAGAGCAGAGGCGAGAATCCTGCGGAAGGGTGGCGGTTCGCGGGCTCAGCCTCCACGTCTACCTCTACCTGTGCAGCCGTCTGGGTGGATTTCGCAATCCATCTACGCAAACCTTGCGTTTAGCACTAGGTACGACCACCTGAAGGAGGAGATGAACGTGAGAAACGTGAAGTGGAGCATGTCCGACCGATACCACCTCCGCCTGCTTGCGGTCGCATCGGTCGCGGTGCTCGGGCTCGTCGCTGCCGGCTGCGGTGGCGGCTCGTCCGCCTCCCCGGCGCCGACGGGCGGCGTCGCCGGCGAGCAGCACACGGCGAGTACGGCCGCCGTCATGACGCGCAAGGTCAGCGGGCTCGGAGTCGTGCTCGTGAACCCGAAGGGCCGAACGCTCTACGTCTTCATGAAGGATGCGCGCCGCCGCGTCACCTGCACCGGGCAGTGCGCGAGCTTCTGGCCGCCGCTGAAATGGAAGAGCGCGAGCAAGCCGAAGGCCGGTGGCACGGCGAAGACCGCGCTGCTGGGCACGGACAAGAATCCGTCCGGTGGCCGCGTGGTCACGTACAACAAGTGGCCGCTCTACACGTACTCGGGTGACTCCGGCGCGGGCCAGGCCAACGGCGAGAACCAGAACCTGAACGGTGGCAAGTGGTACGTCATCTCGCCCAAGGGCGTGCTGATCAAGCACAAGTCGTCAGGCGGCGGTGGCACCACCACTACGGGTGGCGGAGGTTGGGGCTAGCCCCATCCGCGCGGAGCGGGGCGTCCCGGCGCATCCCCTGGCGTCGGCGGCGCCCCCTCCGAGCCGCGCGAAGATGAGCACGCACACGAAGGCAGTCGTGGAGTGGAGGCGGTCCGAGCTGCTGCACTGCGGCTTCCCGCCGTCGCTCGCCGGGCGTGTCGCCGAGGATGAATGCTACGACCTGCGCGAGCTGATCGAGCTGGTGGACCGCGGCTGCGCGCCGGCCCTCGCAGTGCAGATCCTCTCGCCCCTCGGCGGGAGTGACCAGCTAGCGGAAGCTCGCGAGTAGCAGCGCGACGAGCAACGCTGCCGCGAGCTCGAGGCCGCCGGCCGCCTCCTGCCAGCTGCCCCAGAACGTCTCCCGGTAGCCGTAGAGCCCCCAGCGGGTGCTGATCGCGAACGCGACCAGCGTCCCTACCGCGTACCCGCCGGCAAGGAGCAGGACGAGGACGTTGCGCGTGGCGAGAAGCGCTGCTCCGAGCGCCAGCCCGACTGCGGCGTTGAGGAGGAAGAGGGCGCCGACCACATGCACGCGGTGGAAGTAGTCGAACCACAGGTAGAGATGGATCGCACCTGTGGCGGCGATGAGAAGCGCCGCGGCCCCCTGTGCGGCGACCACGCCGTCCGCCCTCTTCCGAGTAGCGCTCCTCCTGGCCGAGAGGTCGATGTACTGGGCCATCACCAGCGGATACGCAGCGCCGGGCACGGCGGTTTGCCCTAGGCTCCGGGGCCGATGCCGCGCTACATCCCGGACGAGGTCGAGGCGTACGCCGAGCGCTATACGAGCGCCCGCTGGAGCGGTTTCGACCGCCTCGGCGACGAAACCCGCTCGACGCAAGAAGCCCCGCAGATGATGGTCGGCGCCGTCGAGGGCGCCTTTCTCTCCTTCCTCGTGTCGATGATGCAGGCGACCCGGATTGTGGAGGTCGGCACCTTCACGGGCTGGTCGTCCATCGAGATGGCCCGCGCCCTGCCGCCGGATGGAACCGTGATCACCTGCGACATCGACGAGGAGACGACCGCCGTGGCACGACGGTACGCGGAAGAAGCGGGTGTCGCGGACAAGATCGTCTACCGGATCGGTCCGGCGGTGGACACTCTTGCCACGCTGGACGGGCCGTTCGATCTTGCCTTCATCGATGCCGACAAGGGCGGCTACGTCGACTACTACGAGGCGATCCTGCCGAAGCTCGCACCAAACGGCGTGATCGCCGCCGACAACACGCTCTTCGGCCTCGACTCCGACGGCGAGAACGCGCGCGGGATCTCCCGCTTCAACGAGCACGTCCTGCACGACGAACGCGTGGAGGCGGTTCTCCTCCCGTTCCGTGAAGGCGTGACCCTGATCCGCCACCGCTGATGAAGGTGCTCGTGGTCGGGTCGGGGGCCGTGGGAGGCGCGGTAGCGGCCGTCGCGCGGCGGCGGGACTTCTTCGAGCGCATGACCTTCGCCGATCTCGACCCGGCCCGTCCGGCCGCAGTGGTGGAGCGCGATGGCGACGACCGCTTTGCTGCGGCGCAGGTCGACGCAGGCGATCGCGAGGCGCTGGTCTCCCTCCTTCGCGACACCGAAGCCGATGCCGTTCTCAATGCAGCCGATCCGCGCTTCAACCCGCCGATTCTCGACGCCGCGTTCGAGTACGGCTGCACCTATCTGGACATGGCGATGACGCTGTCCGGCCCGGACGTACTGCTCGGTGAGGAGGAGTTCGACCAGCACGAGCGCTGGCGTGAGCGCGGCCTGCTTGCGCTCGCGGGGATCGGCGTCGAGCCCGGACTGGCCGACGTGTTCGCCCGCTATGCGGCCGACCATCTCTTCGACGAGATCGACGAAGTGGCCGTGCGCGACGGCGCCGACCTCGTCGTAGAGGGATACGACTTCGCGCCGACCTTCTCGATCTGGACGACGATCGAGGAGTGCCTGAATCCGCCGCTGATCTGGGAGAAGGAGCGTGGCTTCTACACGACCGAGCCGTTCTCCGAGCCGGAGCTGTTCGAGTTTCCCGAGGGGATCGGCGAGACCGAGTGCGTCAACGTCGAGCACGAGGAAGTGGTTCTCGTGCCGCGGGAGATCGACTGCCGCCGGGTGACCTTCAAGTACGGGTTGGGCGCTGAGTTCATCGACGTCCTCCGCACGCTGCACAAGCTCGGGCTCGACTCGACCGAGCCGGTGAAGGTGCGCGGCGTCGAGGTCTCCCCGCGGGATCTCGTCGCGGCCGCGCTCCCCGATCCGGCCACGCTCGGCGACCGGATGCGAGGCAAGACCTGCGCCGGCACGCTCGTCACCGGAAAGCGGAAGGACGGAGGAGAGGGCGCGGTCTACCTCTACCACGTCGCCGACAACGAGCGGACGATGCGCGAGTATGGACACCAGGCGGTCGTCCTCCAGACGGCGATCAACCCGGTCGCCGCTCTCGAGCTTCTCGCGGCCGGCACCTGGCAAGGGACAGGCGTCCTCGGTCCCGAGTCGTTCCCGGCCGATCCGTTCCTCGAGCTTCTCGCCGACTACGGCGAGCCGCACGGCGTGGTCGAGGGCGATCCTCGCCGCGGGTAGACGTGTCGCTCACGGACGATCGGGGAACCGCGCTCACATGGCGCGCCTGATCTACAAGCCCTTCGGTCTCGTCGTGGGCGTCCTCGGCGGTCTTGCGGCGCGCGCTCTCTTCAAGCGTGTGTGGAGCGCTGCCGGCCACGAGGAGGAAGCTCCGAAACCGACGGATGCGAGCAGGAGCTGGGGTGAGGTCCTGCTCGCGGCTGCGGCCGAAGGGGCGGTCTTCGGCGGCGTCAAAGCCTTGATCGATCGTGCCGGTGCGACCGGCTTCGCCTGGCTCACCGGTGCGTGGCCCGGGCGCCGCGAAGAGCCGTAGGCGGCTAGGCCTGGCCGTGCCCGAGCAGGCCGACCGTCACGACGAAGCCGAGGATCAGCGCCACCAGCCAGAGGAAGGCGACTCCGTCCCGCGACCACTCGAACGCCGGCGCGTCCGGATCAGGCGCCATGAAACCGCGGCCGGGCGTGGCCGATATCGCCATCAGCCCTGGTCTCGGCACTTGCGGGATCGGCGGTGCCATCAATCCCGGCTTGAAACGTGGATTCGAACTCATGAGGAGCGCCCCAACCGCCACGACCAAGTGTGCGGATCGGTACCGCGAGTCTAGTCCCCTGCGATCATGGCGGCAATGATGGCGCTCATGCAGATTCGCGTTGCGCGTCCCACCCGCGACCTCGAGCGCGTCTGCGCCTTCTACCGCGACGCTGTCGGCCTCCCTGTCCTTTCCTCGTTCGCCGATCACGAGGGCTACAGCGGGGTCATCCTCGGCATCCCGGAGGCGACGCAGCAGCTCGAACTCGTCCGCCACGCCGAGGTCGAGCCGTCGCCGACGACCGAGGATCAGCTCGTCCTCTATCTCGGATCGACCACTGCGGTGGCCGATCGAGCAGCCGCGATCGAAGCCGCCGGACACGAGCCGCAGCTCCCGCCGAATCCGTACTGGGCACGTGAAGGAGCAATCGCGTTCGTCGATCCCGACGGCTACTGGCTCATCCTCTCGCCGGATCGCTGGCAGTAGCCTCGGCCCGTACGATTGGGCCATGGTGGAACGCAAGGTCGCAACCGTCCTCTTCGCCGATCTCGTCGACTCGACGGGCCTCGTCGCGAGCGCGGATCCCGAAGTCGTCCGCCAGCGGGTCAACCGCTACTTCGAGGTCGTCGCGGGACGCATCGAGGCGTACGGAGGCACGGTCGAGAAGTTCGCGGGCGACGCGGTGATGGCGGCCTTCGGCGTGCCGATCGCGCACGAGGACGACGCCGAGCGTGCCGTTCGCGCCGCGCTCGAGATCGTGCCGAAAGTCGAGGAGCTGCAGCTCTCGGTGCGCATCGGCGTCGAGTCGGGTGAGATCGTCATCGACGAGAGCGATTCGACCTTCGCAACGGGCGAGGCGGTCAATCTTGCGGCGCGTCTGCAGCAGGCGGCGCAGCCGGGCGAGATCCTCCTGGGCTCCGCTGCGCGCAGGCTGGCGGCGAGCGCGGTCGAGGTCGACGATGCCGGAGCGCTCGAGATCAAAGGTCGCGCCGAGCCGCTGTGGACATGGCGGGCGATCCGGGCCCACGACGCGAGCCGCCTCGTCGCCGCGCCGTTCGTCGGCCGCGAGCCGGAACTGGCGCTGCTCGAGAACTCGCTCGCCCGCGCCGTCCGCGATCGACGCGGCCAGCTCCTGACGGTCTTCGGCGAGCCCGGTCTCGGCAAGACCCGCCTGGTCACCGAGTTCACGGAGGGGCTCGAACGCGTGACAACGCTGTGGGGGCGCACGCTCCCCTATGGCGAGGGCGTCACGTACTGGCCGCTGGCGTCGATGATCAAGGCGAGCGCCGGGATCCGCGACGACGACCCGGCGAGCGAGGCGTTCGAGAAGCTGCGGGCTTCGTGCGAGAGCGAGGCGGTCGCCGATCTCCTCGGCGCTGCGCTGGGTGTGCTCGGCGCGGCCGAGGGTGGAGAGCACCAGCCGGGGCAGCTGAGCTGGGCCGCGCTGCGCTGGGCCGAGCAGCTCGCCGACGCGCAGCCGCTCGTGCTGGTGTTCGAGGACGTGCACTGGGCCGAGGAGCCGCTGCTCGACGTGATCGAGCATCTCGCCCGCTCGCTCCGCGAGGTTCCCGTGTTGATCGTGGCGCTCGCGCGCCCGGAGCTGCTCGACGCCCGGCCGGCGTGGGGCGGGGGGATTCGCACGGCGAGCGCGGTCGATCTCGCGCCGCTCGGCGGAACGGAGAGCGAGGAGCTCGCGGATGCTCTGCTCAGCCGCGGCAACGTGTCGGCGGCCGAGCGCGGGCCGCTGCTCGCACGGGCCGAGGGAAATCCGCTCTTCCTCGAGGAGATCGTGCAGACGCTTCGCGAGGGCTGCGGCCTCGACGGCATCCCGGAGACCTTGCAGGCGCTGATCGCGGCGCGGATCGACCGGCTGGCGGCCGACGAAAAGCGCCTTCTGCAGAGCGCGGCACTCGTCGGTCGAGTCTTCTGGCAAGGCGCGCTCGAGTCGCTCGCGCCGGATCTCGACGTCGCAGAGCTTCTCGATGCGGTCTGCGGGCGGGACTTCCTCCTCCGCGAGGAGCGCTCCACGATCTCGGGCGATGTCGCCTTCCGCTTCAAGCACGGCCTGATCCGAGACGTCGCCTACAGCGGCATGAGCAAGGCGCGGCGCGCGCAGGAGCACCAGGCGTTCGCCGCGTGGGTCGGCGCGCGCGCGCGCGATGAGCTGGCCGAGATCCGGGCTCACCACCTCGAGCAGGCGACCGATCTGCTGACCGAGCTGGACGGTGCCGTTCCGGAGGATCTCGCTCGGTCCGCTGCGCAGGCGCTCGAAGAAGCGGGTCGCCGTGCGCTGCGCCGCGGAGCTCTGGGCGTCGCACGCCGGACTCTGCTGCGGGCGGTGGAGCTCGAGCCGAGCCCGGAGCGGCGCTACCTCGCCGCCCACGCCGCGTGGCGCCTCGCCGACGTTCCAAGCGTCGGCGACGAAGCCGAGGAGGCGCTCGCCGAAGCACGAGCCGCAGGCCTGCGCGGCGTCGAAGGGCGAGCACTCGTCCTGCTCGCCGACCTCGCCCTGCACTCGGAGGCCGACGTCGAGCGTGCACACGACCTCGCCGACCAGGCGCTCGCGATCCTCCCCGAGGACGAGCCGGCGGGTCTGTACGACGCGCACGCGCTGATCACGCTGATCTTCTGGTGGCTCGGGAACGGCGAGGGCGCGACGCGCCACGCCGAGGCCATGCTCGACCTGGCACACAGGGCTGGGCGGCCCGAGCTAGAGAGCCTCGCCCGAACGCAGCTGTCCGCGATCTTAGGCGTCCGCGGTGACACCGCTGGTGCGGTCGCGCTGCTCGAGGAGGCGGAGTCGCTGGCCGAGTCGAGCGGAAACCGAGAGGCGATGGGCTACGCGCTCGCCGTCCACGGTCGCCGTTTCGGAGAGAGCGAGTGCGACGAGGCCGAGCGCTACCTGCGGCAGGCGCTCGAGATCTTCGACGAGATCGGGGCCGCCGGGCGACACGGCTGGACATTGTCCAATCTCGCCTCGGTCTACCACCAGCGGGGTGAGCTTGCCCTGGCGGAGAAGACGTTCCGGGAGGCGGTGCGCCGGCTGCGGAGGACGCATGAGCAAGGATTCCTCGTCGAGGCCGAGCGTGGTCTGGCCGAGGTCCTCGTCGAGCTCGACAAGGTCGACGAGGCGGATCGGCTGGTCACCGACGCCGAGCGTCGGGTGGGTCGCGACGACGTCTGGACGCGGGCGTCGCTGCTCCACGCGCGCGGCCTCGTCCTCGCCGCGCAGGGTCGAACCGAGGAAGCGGGTTCAGCATTCCGTCAAGCGCTCGAGATCATCGAGCCGACGATGTACGCGATCCTGACCCGTGAGATCCGCCGCTCGCTCGACGAGCTCAGCGCGGTCGACGACGTCGCGTCCCGCTGACTCGGCGCAGAGTTTTCCGCCCTGGTCGGCCGATCCGGCTGCGGTAAGACGACCGCGCGGGGCGGGTGGGTGCGTTTGCCGGGATGGGTCGGCCGGGAAATAACCCTCTCGACTGTGTCGAGGGTGGTGGAGTGAGCGTAGGAAACCTCGTCCGCTCCGATGCGGTCCGCGACCGGGTGGTCCCGATCGCCGCGGTCGCGGCGGCCAGCATCGCCGCGGCCGAGTCGATCGCCGGGATGGGAACGCGTGTCCCGAAGCCGCTTCTCGGCTTGCTCGCGCTCGCGGGAGGCGCGGTTTTCCTCTCGGTGGACACCGTCCAGCTCTTCCTTGCCTGGCTGTTTCTCGCCCCGATCTTTCAGGAATCCGCGTCAAATACTCACGTCGGCCACGCGCTCGCCCTCGCGCTCTACACGGCGCCGCCCGTCGTACTGCTCGTCAAGCACCTCGCAGCCCAGGGGAATCGCTTACGGGTGGAGTGGTTCGACGTCTTGCCGGCTCTCTACGTCACCTACCTCGTCGTCTCGCTCGCGGCCACCGGAGGCGCGGAGCTTCGCACCGCCGGCACGGTGAGCACATTGCGGACGCTTTACGAGGATGTCGCGATCGGCATCATCGTCTACTACGTCATCGCGTTCTGGCGAGGGGGTGGTCCGTCGATCGTCGCCACCGCGAAGGTCCTCCTCGCCGCTGCTGCGCTGCAGGCGGCGATGGCGATCGTCGAGTGGCCGACGCACTGGAATCTGTGGCACGACACGAGCTGGCAGCGCGGGGGCGACATCCGTTCGATTGCGACTCTCGGAAATCCCGCCGTGACGGGAGCCGTGATCGGACTCGGCATCGTGGTGGCACTCGCGGTTCTCTGCTGGCGCGGGCCGGTTCAGCTTCGCCGTTTGGCGATCGTGATGCTTCTTTTCGGCTTTCCCGGTCTGTACGCGACGAAGACGCGCGGACCGATCGTCGCCACCCTCGTCGCTGCGCTGCTGATCGTCCTCTTCAGCGCCCGTTCGCGCCTCGTCGGCGTCGGCGCGACCGCGCTGGTCGCCCTGCTCCTGGTGATGTTCTGGCCGCAGATCCGGACGTCGTCGGTCTACCAGACACGCTTCACGCAAAAGCAGAACATCGAAGCTCGCCTCGTGCTGCAGGACGTCTCTCTGAAGCTCATCGCGAAGAAGCCGGCGCTGGGGTGGGGTTACGACTCGTTCGATCGAGTCAAGTACGACGTCAGTGTCCCGTCCCCCCAGCTGCCGCTCTCTCAGGCGCTCCAGTCGACGAGCCACGACACCTACCTGACGATCCTCGTCGAGTACGGCGCGGTCGGCTTCGCTTTCTTCGTTCTGCCCTGGATCGCGATCTTCGTACGGGGCCTAGGACGTGTGCGGAAGCCTGCTCCCGATCGATGGTTCGTCGCCGCGATGCTCGGGAGCATCGTGCTCCTCGCCGTCAACGCGGCCACGCTCGACTATCGCTTCTTCTCGTTCGTCCCGATGCTGGGGTGGCTCTCGCTCGCGCTCCTTCGGCGCCGGCTCGCCGAGCCTGCCCCCGCCTGACGGCTGGATCGCGTGCGCGTCGCACTCGTCGGTCCCTATTCCACTTCCGGCCGCGCTACCGGTGGCGTCGAGGCGTCCTTCCAGAACCTGCTCACCGGTCTGGCCTCGTTCGAGGACCTCGAGCTAGACGTGCTGACATTCGCGCCGGCTGCCATGTCGGAGCACGGCGACGGCGGGAACGGCGTCCGCGTTCATCGGCTCGCCGCGCCGAAGCGATTCAACAATGTGACGTTCTACCGCGGCTCCCGGCGGGCACTCGCGCGAGCTGTCGAGGAGCTGCGGCCGGAGGTTGTGCACGCCCAAGACGCGCTGGGCCATGGCTACGTCTGCCTGAAGACGGTCCGTCGCGCTCCGGTCGTCGTGTCGGTTCACGGGATCGTCCGCGAGACGCAGGGACTGCTGACTCGCCCGCGTGACCGGCTCCAGGTCGCACTCGCAGGGGTCGCCGTCGAGCGCTACTGCGTCCGGCACGCCGAGTACCTACTGCAGCCGACGCGGTATCCCGAGGAGTACTTCGGTCGTGAGATCGGAGGGACGGTCGTCGACGTGGGCAATGCCGTTGCGGACACCCTCTTCGAGCTTGAGCCCACTCCCGAGCAGGGCCGTGTCCTCTACGCCGGAGGCATTACGCCTGGCAAGCGCGTGCTCGATCTCGTCGAGGCGATTGCGCGCGTCCCGGAGACGTCGCTTCGATTGGCGGGAGGAATGCCCGATCCCGCCTACGCCGCGACTGTTTCGGAGCGCATTCGAGAAGCCGGCCTCGAGGGCCGTGTCTCGCTGCTGGGCCAGCTCGACGCGAGCCGCATGCTGGGCGAGTACAGCCGGGCGGCCCTACTGGTGCTTCCCTCGGCGCAGGAGACGAGCCCGATGGTGATCGCGGAGGCAATGGCGGCCGGTGTGCCGGTCGTGGCCACCCGGGTTGGTGGTGTCCCGCACCTCGTGGAGGAGGGTCGCACCGGGTTTCTCGTGGAGGTAGGTGACATCGAAGCTCTCGCGCAGCGAGTCGCTGAGCTCCTCGACGACGGGCAGATGCGCAACTCGTTCGCGGCTGCCGCGCGCGCACGCGCCGATGGGTTCCGCCCGGCCGCCGTCGCCGCACGGGTCCGCACCGTCTACGAGGAGGCCGTCCGCTGACGCGGATCCTCTTCCTGTGCTCGACGCTCGGGGTCGGCGGCCGCGAGCGCCAGCTCGCTCTGCTGCTGCCTGAGCTCAGGACACTGGGCTTCGATCCGTTCGTCGCCACGCTCCGCCACCAAGGACCGCATTTCGAGGCTCTCGAGCGTCAGGGAGTGGCGACCCGCTTCGTCGCGATGCGTTCCCGTGTGGACCTTGCCGGGATCGTGCGGGCGTACCGCCTTTGGCGCCTCGAGCCCGATGTCGTCTTCACCTCGAGCGTCGACGCGCAGGTGATCGGCCACCTCATCGCGGCGCGCGCCGGAGCTGCCCACCTCACGGTCGAGCACGGCGGGGCAGGCCTGCCCAGAGCCTTGCACCGCCGGCTGCTCGTCCGGGCGGTCGCTCCCAAGATCGATCGTGTGGTGGCGATCAGCGCAACCCAGCTCGACGAGCTCCACAGGCTCGGCTTCCGGGCCGAGCGCATCACGGTGATACCGAACGGGATCCCCGCTCCTGCTCCGGCGAGGCCGAGGGAGGCGGTCCGCGAGGAGCTCGGCCTGGCCGAAGACGGCGTGCTCGCCCTGCTCGTGGCGACGCTGCGCCCCGAGAAGCGAGCCGAGGTCTTCGTCGAGGCTGTGCGTCGCGGGCACGCGCAGGAGCCGCGGCTGCGCGGCGTAATCGTCGGCGGCGGGCCGCAGCTCGTCCACGTGCAGGCACTCGCCGCCGAAGCGCCGGACGTCGTTCGTGCGCTGGGCGAGCGCAGCGACGTGCCTGACCTGATCGAAGCCGCGGACGTTGTCTGCCTCACGAGTTCCTTCGAAGGGCTCCCGATGACCGTGCTGGAGGCGATGGCGCTCTCGCGGCCGGTCGTGGCGATGCGGGTCGGGGGCATACCGGACGCCGTTGAGGAAGGACGAACGGGGAAGCTGATTCCCCCGGGCGATACGGATGCCTTCGCGGAAGCTCTGGTTGCGCTGGCAAGAGAACCCGCTTCGCGCCGTGCGATGGGCGAGGCCGCAAGCGCGGCCTACCGGGAGCGCTACACCCTGAAGGCAATGGCGGAGCGGTACGGCGAGGTCCTCGCCGGTCTCGCCGACAGGAACGCCGTCCCCGCGCGACGATGCGGAGCCACGCAAGGCGGGAAGGGCCCACTTTCGTGGCCCCGCTGAGCGAGATACGAGCCACGAAACTGGTGGCAGCGGCGCTTTCGCTGGGGCCCGGATACGAGCCGCAGCCCATCGGGAGATGCTTCGGCCCCGGAGACGTCCGCGGCTACTACCTCGACCTGAGCGCGAAGACGACGTCCCCGACGGCCGCCGCACCGGAGCGGCTCGTGCCGGCCGGCCTTGCCCAGCTGGCGCTCGGCTGGTGGGAGCGCAGCCTCAACGGGGAGGCTCGAGCGCTCGAGGAGTTCGACACCGCGTGCGAGCTCCTCCTCCGCAGAAGCGTCCCGCAGGACGACGCGCTCCTCTGGCCCTACGACATGGCCGTTCCGAAATACCGGCTGCAGCCCCCGTGGTTCTCGGCCATGGCACAGGGGCAGATCGCGTCGGTCTTCGTCCGCGCCGTCCCGCGGCACGACGGTGCCGCGACTGCAGCCTTGCAGGCGTTGCGCCCGCTGCTCGCCCGGGCCCAGCCGTTCGTCGTCGATACGAAGGCGGGCCCAGCGCTCGAAGAGGCGCCGACGAAGCCCTCCAGCCGTGTCCTCAACGGGTGGATCTACGCACTGTGGGGCGTTCGGGACGTTGCCGTCGGTCTCGGATCCTCGGAGGCGGCAGCACTCTTCGAGGAGAGCGTCGAGGCGCTACTGACGACGCTCGACGAGTACGACACCGGCTGGTGGAGCCGCTACAGCCTGTGGGCGGGCGGGCGCGATCTCGCAAAGCCGTTCTACCACCGCATCCACGTCGCCCAGTTGGAGGCGCTGCACATGCTCACCGGAGCCGCGAAGTTCGAGACCGTTGCGACGAGGTGGCGCGAGTACGACACGCGTGCTGCAGCGACCAGAGCCGTGCTCGCGAAGGGCCGCGAGGTGCTGGCGCGGTGAACATCCTCGTCGTGACGAACATGTATCCGACGGCGGAAGAGCCCTGGTTCGGCTCGTTCGTTCGCGACCAGGTCGAAGATTTGCGGACGCTCGGACTGGACGTCGAGGTGCTGGCCTTCGACGGACGGCATCGTTCCCGCGAGTACGGGCGCGCCGCTCGTCGCGCACGGCAGCTTGCGCGAACCGGGCGGTTCGACGTCGTTCATGCGCACTACGGCCTCAGCGGCGCGGTCGCGCTGGCTCAGCGGTCGCTTCCCGTGGTGACGACCTTCCACGGCAGCGACACAGGCGGCATCGTCTGGCAGCGGATCGTCTCGGCCGCGGTCGCCCACCGGACGGTGCCGATCTTCGTGAACCGTGCGGGGTCGCGACTTCTCTGGTGTCGCAACGGTCACGTCATCCCTGCCGGCGTCGACACTGCCCTCTTTACGCCCGCGGACCGGCCGGCACTGCGCGAGAGCCTCGGCTGGAACGAGGCCTGCCGCTACGTCCTCTTTCCCGGCAGCCGGCTGAATCGCGTCAAACGCGCTGACCTGTTCGGCGCTGTCATCGACGCATTGCGGGCGACCGACGAACCGGTCGAGCCCGTCTACCTGGAGAATCTGTCCCGCGTACAAGCCGCGAAGACGATCGCCGCCGCGGACGTGACCCTGGTGACGTCGGATTGGGAGGGGTCGCCGGTCACGGTGCGAGAATCGCTCGCCTGCGAAACCCCGGTCGTCTCCGTTCCGGTCGGCGACCTGGAGGAGACGCTCGACGGCCTCCCCGGCTGCGAAATCGCGCCGCGTGACGCTGCTGCACTCGCCGCGGCGGTGCGGCGAGCGCTCGCCGCACCGCGATCGAGCGCGCTCAGGGAGCGCGCTCTCGCGACCTCACGGCGTCGGACCGCCGAACGCGTGGCCGCCGTGTACGAGGACGTGCTGGCGAGATGAGGGGCACGATCTGCATGCTGGTGCACGGCCCGTTTCCGGTGGGGGAGCCGCGGGTCGCGCGGCAGGCTCGTGCGGCGATCGCCGCCGGATACGAGGTCGACGTCATCTGTATGCGGCGGTCCGGAGAGCCTCGACACGAATGCTTCGAGGGGATCCGGATCCACCGGCTGCCGCTCGAACACGAGCGTGGCCTCGACTTCCGGGCGATCGTGAGGGAATACGTCGGCTTCACCGCTCTGGCCGCCTGGACGCTGACCGGCCTCGCTCGGCGCCGCCGGTATCAGGTGGTTCACGTCCACAACCCGCCCGACTTCCTGCTTCTCGCCGCACTCCCCGCGAAGCTGGCGTTCGGCGCCCGCCTGGTCTTCGACGTGCACGACCTCGCTCCGGACATGTTCGCGGAGCGATTCGGCTCCGGGTTCGTCGCGGGCGTGGCACGCCGCGTCCTCCCTGCCATGGAGCGCCTCTCGTTGTTTCTGGCGGACGCCGTGGTCACCGTGCACGAGCCGTATGCGCGCGAGCTCCGGGCGCGCGGTGCACGCGAGGTATCGGTCGTCATGAACAGCGTCGATCCCCAGGTGCTGCCCCGGGCCGAAGGAAAGAGACGTGATGCGCCGCGATTTCGAGTCGTCTACCACGGGACCGTTACCTCCTGGTACGGCGTGGACCTCCTCCTCGAGGCGGCCGCAGGCGTCGTCACGGACGTTCCGGAACTGGTCGTCGATATCTACGGTGAAGGGGACGCAGTGCCGGCCCTCCGTGAGCAGGCGGAGCAGCTCGGGCTCAACGGGCGAGTGCGGTTCCACGACCGGTGGCTGCCGCACGCCGAGGTGCTTTCCCGCGTCAGTTCCGCCTCGGTGGGAGTGATTCCGAACCGTCCCTCGCGGCTGAACCGCTATGCCCTGTCGTCCAAACTCCTCGAGTACGTCGAGCTCGGCGTCCCGGTAGCAGTCGCAGGGCTCCCGACGCTGCGGGAGTACTTCGACGACGGCGAGGTCCTCTTCTTCACACCAGGGGACGCGAGCGCGCTGGCCGAGGCGCTCCTTGCGATCGCAGGTGACCCGGCTTCGGCGCAGGCACGTACCGAAGCCGCCCGGCGACGAGCCCGTGCGTACGCCTGGGACGAGAATGCTGCCCGCTACGTCCGGTTGCTCGACCGCCTATCCGAGCGCTTCGTAGCAGCCAACCGCTGACCTTCGAGACGGCGCCGCCAAGCGGTCGCGATGCCTCGGACTAGGGATCAGAGGGACGGCCTCGGCGGCCGACCTACACAGGGTCACGTTGACGAGGCGCTGGGCGCCTCGGGACCTAGGGAGGGCACGCCGCGATGTCGAAGCTCGAAGGGTCTGCGCGCCTGCTGGCGCTTGCTGTGATCTGTGCAGTGGGAGGGCTGAGCGCGGTCGCATTGACGCCGTCGCGGCCCGCAGGGGCATCGCCGAGCACCGTTCCCGGGGTGGGCGTGGTCGCGCTCGGCGGCCATCTGTCTGGAATTGCCGAGCCGGGGTTGTACTCCACCGCGATCGCGAGCGCATCGGAGGCTTCGACACTCGCCGCGCTGCCGGGTCGCTCGCTCGCCTACTTCTCCGGTACCGATGTGAACGTGAGCTGGAGCACGGGCGTCCCGTACACCCAGGCGCTCGCCAACGGCTGGCTTCTGGCCGGCTCGACCGGCTCGCTCCTCACCAACACGGGCTACGCCGGCAACTACGTGGGCGACGTCGGCTCCACCGGGTACCAGCGGGCCTGGATCACGAACGTGCTCGCGTACCTCGGTGCGCACCCGGGTATCGACGGGGTCTTCATCGACGACGTGCTCTACGATCTCAAGCCGCTTGCAGGAAGCGAGGCGGCCAAGTATCCAAGCCAGCAGCAATGGGCGACGGCGATGCTCTCCTTCGTAGTCGCGGTCGGAAATGCGCTGCGCGCCAACGGCTATTACCTCGCTCTCAACGCATCTGGCTATGTGCCAGGTGACGCGAACAGCAACGACGGGACGAACACCGTCGTCTGGTGGAAGGAGCTCGGCCCATACGTGAGCGGGCTGATGAACGAGTACTACGACGAGACCTCCAACGGCACGTACCAGCTGCGCACGAGCGGTGCCACGTGGTCACAGCAATGGGAGGCGTGGCAGCGGCTGATCGGGACGGCGCAGTCGATGGGCGACGACTTCTTCGGCCTGACCTACGGCGCCGCCGGCAACACGGCTGCGATGCAGTACGGGAAGGCGTCGTTCCTTCTCGAGTGGAACGGAGGCGGAGGGGCCTTTGCCTACGGCGCGCTCGGCGGGTCCGATCCCACCAACAGTGCCTGGACGACGAGCATCGGCCAGCCAGCAGCTCCCAAGCAGGCGGTCGGCGTGGGGTGGATGCGTCACTACTCTGCCGGTGTTTCCCTGGTCAACCCGAGCCCGGCGAGCGCGCAAACATTTTCACTCGGCGGTAGCTACGTCACACCCTCTGGCGCCACTGTCACCTCGGTGACCCTGCAGCCGGGAACCGGGATGATCCTCACGGGGACAGCGCCGACCGCCACCACGACGACCAGCGCGGGCACGACCACGACCACGCCGTCCACTACGACGGCGACGACTACCACGACCACGACGGCCACGACGACCACGACCCCCACCACGACGACGACCCCCACCACGACGACAACGCCGACCAACCATGGGCACAGGCATAAGCAAAAGCCGTTGTTGAGGAGTGGCGTAAGGACGCGTGTCGGCGGGTATCGCAGAGTCAAGCCGTGGGGTCGACTCGACAGCTTTCCACTCCGGCCGCTAGCGAGCGGCTAACCACCAGCGCGCCGGTCCGCCCGCGGGGCGGGCTCGCAGTTCCGTTCGTCGACCTCGCCCCGTCAACCGACGCTGTTCGATCTGCTCTTCTCAGTGACGTCGCGGAACTGTTCGACGCAGGCGCCTTCGTCAACGGACCGGCCGTCGAGGCGTTCGAGCGCGAGTTCGCCGCGACTTGCCGATGCCGCAATGTCATCGGGACAGCGAGTGGGCTCGACGCGCTGACGATCGGGCTCCGTGCTCTCGGTCTCGAGGAGGGCGACGAAGTGGTCGTGCCTGCGATGACGTTCGTCGCCACGTTCGAGGCGGTCGTCCACGCAGGGGGGCGAGTGGTGGTCGTGGACGTACGCGACGATGACGCCTGCATGGATCCGAGCGCCGCGGCGGAGGCCATCGGGACCCGCACCCGGTTCCTGCTTCCCGTCCACCTGTATGGCCAGATGGCGGACATGCGCGCCTTCGAGCGCCTCGCGGCGGACGCCGGCCTCGAGATCCTGGAGGACGCGTGCCAGGCGCACGGCGCTGAACGCGACGGTTTCGCCGTCGGCACCGTCGGGGCCGGCGCGGCGTTCAGCTTTTACCCGTCGAAGAACCTCGGCGCGATGGGGGATGCGGGGGCCCTCGTCCTCGACGACGAGGCTGCGGCCGACAAGGCGCGGGCACTCCGCGAGCACGGCCAGTCGGAGCCGTACCGCTCCGACCAGATCGGCATGACCTCGCGCCTCGACACGCTCCAAGCGCTCGTGCTCCTCCACAAGCTTCCGCTGCTGCAACGCTGGAACGCAGAGCGGGCGCAGGTAGCTGCCTTCTACAACGACGCTCTCGCAGGAGTCGGCGACATCCGGCTGCCGCGGACTGCGCCCGGGTCGAAGCACGTCTGGCACGTGTATCCGATCAGGACGCGCGACCCGGAGGCGCTCGGCGCATATCTCGGCGGCCGCGGCGTCGCCACCAAGCGGCACTACCCGGAGGCGCCGCATCTCTCGGCGGCGTTCGCCCACCTGGGCCATCCGGCCGGAACCTTCCCTGTGGCCGAGGCGATCGCACGCGAAACGCTTTCTCTGCCGCTCTTCCCAGGCATCACCGAGGAGCAGATGCACGCCGTGGTCGAGGGCGTCGCCGATTTCTTCGCCAATGGCTAAAACGCCTGCCAACGAAGCGCCGTACCGGCTGCTCGACGGGGTGGAATTCGGCGAGGACGTCGTCGTGCAGGCGTTTGCGAACCTCTACGGCTGCCGCATCGGGGACGGGTCGCGCATCGGGCCGTTCGTGGAGATCCAGAAGGGAGCGGTCGTGGGGGCTCGCTGCAAGATCTCGAGCCACTCCTTCGTGTGCGAAGGGGTCGAGCTTTGCGACGAGGTCTTCGTCGGGCACGGAGTCGTGTTCACAAACGACCGGTATCCGAGGGCGGTGACCTCCGACGGTCTCCTCCAGGCGGACCGCGACTGGGTGCTGGAACGAACCATCGTCCGCACCGGGGCGTCGATCGGCTCCGGCGCGATCGTCCTCTGCGGCCTCACCGTCGGCGAGAACGCGATCGTCGGCGCAGGGTCTGTCGTGACACACGACGTCCCCGACGGAGCGGTCGTGGCGGGAAGCCCGGCCCGCGTCCTCCGGACGTACGACGCGGTGTGACGACCGTCCTTCTAGTTGCCTTGCGAACGAGCCCGAGCGGAGAGGACGGCGTCGACCGAGGAAGATTCGACGTCGTAGTCGTCAGCCGTGCTGTACGGCAGACCACCGCTCTGAACAGAGCGCTCGATCGCCTCGACGGCGCGGACGACCTCGTAGCCGAGCCTGGGCGATGAGCGCGTCTCGGTGTGATCGAGGATCGCCGCGCAAAAGTCGTCGACCTCGAGCGCGAGCGGCTCCATCGCATCGATTTTCGGCGACACGATGTCGCCCGTCCGGTAGGTGAGACGGTATTCCCCGAACGTCTCGGGCGCCGGGAGCTCGGCCCCCGCGTCGAAGATCCGGATCGGCTCGTTGCTCGTGTCGTCGTAGACGACCATCTTTTCGGAGCCGACCACCGACGTGCGCCGTAGCTTGACGGGCGAGAGCCAGGACAGTTCGAGGTGGGCGATCGTGCCGTTGCCGAACTGCAGATTCACGAAGGCGACGTCCGGCGACTGCGGCAGGACGCAGCTGCGGGTGAGGGCAGACACCTCCCTGGGCATTCCTCCGAGCCAGAAGCTCAGGATCGACAGATCGTGCGGCGCCAGGTCCCAGACGACGCTGACGTCCGGCTGGTGCAAACCGAGATTGACCCGGCTGAGGGAGATGAAGTAGATCTCCCCGAGCGCTCCCTCGTCGAGGAGCTCCTTGACCTTGATTACCGGCGGGCTGTAGAGGAACGTGTGGCCGGGCAAGAGGACGAGTGAGCGGTCCGACGCGAGCTCGATCAGATCGGCCGCCTGCGCGGACGACGCGGCGAGCGGCTTTTCCACGAGGACGTGCTTGCCTGCCTCGAGCGCGGCGGCCGCGAGTTCGTAATGCGTCGAGACGGGCGTCACGATGGCCACTGCGTCGAGCTCAGGATCTTCGAGCAGCTCGTCGTACGAAGCAGTGGTGCGGGCCTGGGGATGACGTGCGGCCGTTGTCGCGAGCGTTTCCGGCGAGCGGTCGCAGAGCCAAGCCAGCTCCGCCCGCGGGTTCTCCGCCACGTTGCGTGCGATGTTCGGTCCCCAGTAGCCGAGGCCGACGACGCCGATGCGGGCGACACCGTCGCGACTCATGTGGTCGTTCCTCCGCGCAGGAGGGCCAGCGGCGTCCGAGCGAGCAGCGACAGGTCGAGCCTGAGCGACCAGCTTCGCGCGTAGGCGGCGTCGAGGTCGAGGGCTTCTGACAGAGTGGCGCGCGCGCGGGCGGTCACCTGCCAGAGGCCGGTCATGCCGGCCGGTACGAGGAAGCGGTCGAAGTGGTGTGGCTCGAACAGCTCCGTCTCGTACGCGAGGCAGGGTCTCGGGCCGACGAGCGACATGTCACCGCGAAGGACGTTGTAGAGCTGCGGTAGCTCGTCGAGGCTGGTGCGCCGCAGCCAGGCGCCGAACTTCGTCACCTGGGCGCCACGATCGAGTTTGTAGAGGCCGTTACTCGTGGGCGATGCGCCGGGTTGCATGATCTGTCGGACGTACTCACGGTGCGGGGCATCGTCGGTGTCCGCCGCCATCGTGCGGAACTTCAAAAGCGTGAAGCTCCGCTGGCCCGCGCCCAGCCTGACCTGGCGGAAGAACACCGGGCCCGGAGAGTCGCGCCTGACGCGCCAAGCGATCCATGCAAGGAGAGGCAGCGTCAAGAGAAGCACGGCCCCCGCGATCGTGATGTCGAGGGCGCGCTTCGTCCAACGGGCGGAGGGACTCTGCTTGCTCCGGTAGACGCTCACGAGCGGGAAGCCTTCGATGTGGTTGACGTCGCCGACCGGCCCGACGGCGTCGAAGAGCCGGGGCACGACGTCGACGTGGACGCCCAGGGACTGAGCCGAGCGAAGCAGCTCCGCGAGCTCCTCGGGATCGTCGTTCGAGAAGGCCACCAGCACACGATCAGCGCGGCTTTCCGAGATGATGCGAGCGAGATCATCCGGCGCTCCGAGCACCGGGACGTGCCCGAGCTCCTGGCGCATCGACCGCGGTCGGGCATCGGCAAAGCCGACCAGCTGCAACCCGCACTCCGGATGCTGCACCAGCTTGCGGGCGACGAGTTGCCCCACGACTCCGGCACCGACGATCACCGTGCGCTGGGGATGCCCGTTCCACCGACGTACCGTGGCGCGAGCGGAGGCTCTCGCCGCGGGAAGAAGCACGATCGCAATCGCCCACAAGATCGCCCCGCCTTCGATCACGTTGTGCCTTGCGAGCAGCCAGGTCACGACCAGGCCACACCAGGCGCCGGCCGTCAGCAGCTGCGCGAGCGGGACGAACTCGTCGAGGGTGGAGTGACCGGGCCGGCGGTCGTCGCACTCGTAGAGGCCGCAAGAGCGGGTGACGACGACCCAGAGGGGGAGCGCGAACGTGAACAGGATCAGGCTCGTGTGAATCCTCAGGCCTGGGTCGAAGAGCGCTGCAACCGAGTACGTCAAGAGCAGCGCGACGACGTCCGCGGCCACGAGGGCGCGCTCTACGCGCACTCGGCGATCGCCCGCTGCGGGGGTTGGATCGACGCGTCCCGCGACGAGTACCGCAGGAGGGGCGGGCACCACGCGAGCAGCGTCCGCTGAACTGCCGATTTCCGTCAGAGCCCCCTTCCCCCTTTCCCTACTGCGCCGACTGATTGCCCGTTTCCGCCGCCCTGAACCATGGCTCACGATGCCCTTACAAACGCTCCGGACGCCGCGTCCAGGCAGCGCCGTCAGCGTCGGGTACGTGCGGACTGCGAATGCTTCTCGAACTCGACGATCTCCGGGCTCCGGGGGTAGAGCTTCCGCGCGTGAGCGACCGCGTTGCGGCGCCCGCTGCCGTGCAGGGTCGCCGCGAGGTCGAGCCACGACTGCCAGTTGTTCGGGTCGAGAGCGATCGCCGCGCGGAAGCTCGCCAGCGCTCCACTGGTGTCGCCTTGCTCGACCCGGGCTGTCCCCAGGGCCAGGAGCGGCGCGGGAGACCACGGCATCCAGCGGTGCGCCGTGGTCGCGGCGGTGGCGGCGGCGGCGGAGCGATGGTCGCGATTCGCGGTCTGTGCTCGTGCCAGGGCGGTGTTGCCGGCGAGTCCCACGAAGGCGAAGGCAGCGGCGGCGACGCCGACAGCCGCGCCGGCAGTCCGAAGGGGCAGGCCGAGGAGCCGCTCGCCGCCATCACGGTGTGCGACGAGCAGTAGGCATCCGACGAAAAGACCGGTGAGCGCCACGCCGGAAAGCTCCCAGTCCCAGTCGACGGCGAGATGGGTCAGGAAGGCCGCGTATGCGCCTGCAAGCGCCGGCACGAATGCGTTCGTGCGCCGCCGACGCAGCCCGACCGCCAGCGGAAACACCAACACTGCTACGAGCAGCAGCAGGCCGATCGCGCCGAGCTCGGACAGCGTCTCGACGTAGAGCCCATGAGCGTCACGAACGACTTCGTCGGCTCTCCTGCTCCGGTCCCAGTTGCGTTCGAAGCTGCCTGACCCGCTGCCGATCGCCCATCTCTGGCCGTGGAGCGAATCGATCGCCACCGCCCACATCCGCGCGCGGCCGTTCCCGTTCAGGCTTGACAATCGTGTCGTCAGATCGCCTTGCTCGCGCGGCGGCACCGGATCGGCGAACGAGTGGTATGCGCGGCTCACGATCGAGACCGGACCCCCGCCGTGTGCGATGCCGACCGCGAGCCCCCCGAGCGCGATGGCGGCCACCGAAACCGCTACGACCCGTTGGGTCGTTGCTCCGACGCGGATCTTCCTCTCCAGCCGACGTACGAGAAAGACGACTGAGGCGGACGCGATCGCCAGCACGAGGAGCTCGATCGCCAGGCGGTGACCGGCCCGCGTCGCGGCGGCAAGAGTGGCGCCCTCGTGAGTCAACGCGCCTGCCCGCCACGCGAGAACGACCGAGACGACGGGCAGCGCCGCAAACACAGCGGCCTCCGCGATCAGCCGCACGCGGTGCGGTGACGACGCCAGGGCGACGATCAGACCCACGACGAGCGCCAGCCAGGCTCCGCGGCTGAAGGTGAAGAAGAGCGCTACCGGCAGAACCGTGAGCGAGGTCGAAGCGAGGATCCGCAGCTCGATTCGGGCAATCGGCTCTGTGACGAGCCCGAGAGCGAGCAGGATTCCCAGGACGGCGAACAACCCGAGCCCGTTCCAGTACCCGACCGGCTCGAAGAGCCGGTATCGGGTCACAGGGTCATCGGGATGGAAGGAGCCGGCCGTCGGAGCGACCCGGGTCGAGAGGGAGTAAGCGCAGATCCCTGCGATGCCCAGAAGAAGGGCTGGTACAAGCGCCTCGAACCCCCGCTTCCGCGCCAGCGCGAGGAATGCCGCGCAGCCGGAGAGCAGCACGAGTCCCCGCTCGAGCTCGAGCACCGATTGCGCGCGGTCCACGGACCACGCGATCGAGAGGCCGACCCAGAGGGTCAGGGCAAGCAACGCGAGCAGGAAGGCGGCATCGGAGCGCCGTGCATCTGTTCGCGCGCTTGCGATCAACCAGGTGACGACGACGCCTGACAGTGCGAGCGCGCTCCACCCCCACGACGGAGCGAAGTAACCACCCTGGTCTCTGACCACGAGTACGACGGTCCCGGCTGCGACGGCAGCGGGGACGAGGCCGTCCCCGGCCGTCCAAGTCCGAGGGCGCACCGCAGTCGCTAGACGCCTATGCGACGCGGCAACCTGTCGCTCTTTCCGTTCTGTGCAGCTCCCCCGTATTCCCCGCTGTGGGCGTACCGGCTATACCGTGCGTAATTGCCGACGGCGGGAACACGGACGCCGGCGACCACCACCCCGAGCGCCGGCGCCGGCGCGGCGAGCAGGTGGCGCCGCAGGTCGTTCAACGCCGCCCGGCTGGCGAATCCCACGCGTGTGACAGCCACGATCGCATCCACCCGCGCTGCCAGCCGGATCGCGTCGCCCACGACACAGGCCGGCGGCGAGTCGACAAGGATGTAGTCGAACTGCTCCCGAAGCGGTTCGAGCACACGTTCCGCGAGCGCATCGGACGCGACGAACTCCCCCGGACCGAACGGCAGCGGGCCTGTCGGCAAGAGGTGGAGGGAGCCGCGCACAGGCAGTGAAGACGATTCGCGGATGTCCCCGGTCTCGTCCGTGGCCGGGAGCCCAACGTGGTAGAGCGCGTCTTTCAGGCGCTTCCGGCCGACGGTGACATCGGTGAGCCCGGTCAGCCTATTGGCGCCGAAGAGCGAGGCGAGCGAAGGCCGGCGCAAGTCGAGGTCGACGAGCACGACGCGGTTTCCGACGGCCGCAAGGGCCACCCCGAGGTTGGCGAGCGTCGTCGACTTCCCCTCCTGCTGCAGCGCGCTCGTGAACATCAGCACTCTCGGCGAGCGGTCCGGGTTGGAGAACACAATGCTCGTCGCGAGCCGTCGCAGTGCTTCCGCGTATGGGCTGGCGGGATCGTCGAACATCGCCCAGCCGCCGCGCATCCCTCGCGGCGGCGTCGGAATCCTCGCGAGCAGCGGAAGCCCGAGCTCCTCCTCGACTTCCTCGACCGTTCGCACCCGCCGGTCGAGCGCCTCGGCAGCGAACGCGAGCCCAAGGCCGATGAGAATCCCGAAACCGAGCCCGAGCAGCCCGTCCCGGGCGGGCCGTGGCTTCACCTGCACGCCTGTTTGGGGGTGGCTGAGCACGGAGTCCTGCGATTGCAGAAGCTGCATGGTGTGGAGTTGCTGCTCGCTGTTCGCCAGCCGGTGGTAGCCCGGGGTGTTGTTGAAGCCCAGCTTCGCCAGCCGCGAGAGCTGCTCCTGAAGCTGCTGCCGGGCCCGGAAGAGCGCGTTCGTATCGAGCCGCAGCTGATACGCGGCGAACGCGGCCGCGTAGGCGTTCACGAGCCGCGCCGCCGCGGCCGGGTCGCGGTCCTGCACGCTGAAGTCGAGGACGTCGGCGGTCGCGTCCGGCGTCACGCTCGACTCTTGCAGCAACCCGGACGCTGTGCGACCGCTAATGCTCGAGTTCCTGATCGCAAGCACCGCCACGGCGCCGCTGCGCGCTACTGATGCCTGTGTGGCGGCGTAGCGGGCCGGGTCTTCGGTGAACGAGGGGTTTTGAGTACCCGTGATCGCACCCGCGATGTCCTGCCGGCTGAGCAGCACCTGCGACTGCGCCTGGTAGAGCTTGGGCTCGCGAAGCGAGAAAACGACGGCAAGCGCAGCGACGAGGATCGCGGTGCCCACGAGGTACCACTTCCGCCGCCGGAGAATCCGGAAATAATCTCTCAGGCCACGCGGCTGCGCGGCTCCGGGGACGGCAGGGGAGGCGGGAGGGGGCTCGCCGAGGAACTGAGCCCGATCGTGGTTATTTTCTGAGGCGGCGGGTACGGCGGCGATTGTGCCCGGCCCATTCGACTTTCAATCATCGCCCGGTCACCGCGATCAGCGAAGGCCGAGGCAGCATGTGCGTCGTCTCGCTGTCTGGGTCCTGGTCGCCACGATTGCCGCGCTCGGCTTACTAGCGGGTCAGGCTCGGGCCGGCGGCTCGGCAGCACAGGATCAGTACACGCCTCCGGCGACCGTGACGCCCACGCAGGGTCACGGGCCGATGACACCGCCCGGCACGCAGGCAAGCGCGCCGAGTCCGACGCATATCGCCGGTCAGGGCCCGACGCTGCCGTTCACCGGCCTCTCCCTCCTGAAGGTCGTGCTCGTCGGGGCCGCTCTTCTCGTGCTCGGCATCCTCCTACGCCGGGGCCTCCCACGCCGCGGCCCCTGAGCTGCCGCCGCGCGCCTGGCAGTCAGCGCGCTGCGGCCCGCAGGATGAGGCCGGTCGTCGGCGGTAGCGCCGCTTCTGTGACCACACGGCCATCGGCCGTTACGTAACGCCTCCGCAGCGAGAAGCGCTGAGGACGCAAAGGCGATGGGTTGAGCAACACGATCCCGCCGCGGTAGCGGCGGAGCCAGCCCACACCGACGGCACGCCTGCGTCCAAGAGGTCGGCCGAGGTTCTGGGTCCAGGCGCCGTTCCAGGGATCCCCGTGGTTGGTCGGCTCGTACACGAAAGCCCCCCCGCGCCCGTCCCAATCGACGAGGAAGGACGCCTTGCCGTAGGTCATCGTGCGGGTGTCGCCTGGCTGCCCGTATGTAAGGCCGACGAAGTCTCGACCGTGTAACTGCGCGATCTGCACCAGCCGTTCCCAGCCGGCCCAGTTCTGCGTCCACGACTCCCCGGAGGACCGGAGCCTGTTGCTCCCGTCCGGTATCTCGCCGTAGTACTCGTTCATCAGGCCGCTCACATAGGGGTTGAGCTTGCGCCACCACGAGGCGGTGGTTGCGCCCGTGTTGTCTCCGGGGTCTCCCGGGATGTAGCCGGAGGCGCTGACCAGCACGTAGTAGCCGCGCGCGCGGAGGGCCGGGCCGACGCCGCGGATGAAGGAGAGTTGCGCGGCGGCCCACGCACGCTGGGTCGGGTACGCGGCGGCCTCCTGCCCCGCGAGCGGTACCAGATCGGCGATCACGTCGTCGATCATGACCCCGTCGTCACCATGAGCCCGAAGAAAGCGGCTCACGTTCCGAACCCATGCGCGCTGGTACGCCGGATTGCCGACGTCGGCCACGTAGTTGTCCGAGTAGGACCGGTTGACCAGGAGGTTTCCCGACGCACCGGCGAGCAGCCAACCGTTTCGCTTCGCCTGGGGATACGGCACCCCCGTGTTCCAGCGCGTATTGACGTCCGTGCCTGAGAAGTAGACGAGTGAGCGGCCGGGCTCCCGCGCAGCTGCCGAGGCCTGGGCCGTCGAGACGATCAGTAGCGCCGCACGGCCCTGCCCGGATCCGCTCGACAGGGCAGAGCCTGTCCGGAGGAGTCCGGTGCCGGCGACCGTCTGGCCACGACCACCTGCGGTGACAGCCCCAACGACTGCGAGCGCCGCTGCCATGCCCACCGCGAGAGCTGCAAGCACCCTCGCCACGCGCACGAAATCAACCACGCCCGCCGGACGGAGCCGTCCCCCTGACGGGTCATCCTTTGTAAAGTCAGCGCCGCCGAGACGCCGAGGCGTGCTGCTCGGGGCGCCGGCTGTGCGGAAGGCGCGCGTCGCGGATCGCCCGCGGCACGCGTCCCAGCTTCGTCCCCACGCTCTCTCCCTCGGCCGGAAGAAGGTCGGCCCGGAGGGCGGCAAGCGATTCCACCAGCGCCCGCCCGGGCGGATGTCCCCAGAACGGGTGCAGCATGGCCTGCAGATGAGTCTCGAAGACCGTGCGCTCGCGTACGGCGGAGAGGTGGCGCGCCCAGAGGACGAGCGCAGTGCTGGGCGGTCCGTCGAAGAACAGCGCATCGATCGCTCGCCGCGTCGTCCGCCAGATGCGCCCGAGTCCCCATGCGGTCGCCAAGCGGTCGAGGTCGGCAGAGCTCTCCTCTCCTGCGAATGCTGCGACATCGAGAAGATCCCGAAGCGTCATCAGGGGCTCGTGCGCCCACGAGTGCGCCGCGAGCAAAAGCGCATGGTGGAGCCTGCTCGGGGCAGAGAGTCCTTCGACGTCGACCACCGACGGAACGGCTGCCTCCAGGATCTCGGCGATGGCGGGCGCGTCGATCCCCTGTGGCCAGTTCGGCGCTGCGTGTACCTCGACATAGAGCGGGATGACCGGCCAACGCAACGGCGGCAGGTGGTGATGCTCGCGATGGTCGAAGGGCGTCTCCACTTCGAGAAACCCGTGTTCGCGGAGAGACCGGTGCAGCCCGAGGGCGTCCGGTGTCAGCACATCGATGTCCCCGAAACGTCTGCCGTTCTGCGGATAGAGGGCGGCTACCTCGGGTCCCTTGAGGAGCACGATCGGTCCCTCGCCCACCTCGCGAATGCGCCGGAGAAGCGCCGCCGCGCTCAGGGCCGCAAACGACGCCGCGCGCTCCTCGGCGGCGTAGGCCGCCGGGACCGGGTCGCCTGCCGCGCGGCGGCGTCCGGCGGCGAGCGGAGCGAGCTTGTGCGCCAGCACGCCGTCGATCGGCGCGCGGTCGATCAGTGTCCCGATCGCGGACCAAAGAGGGGTCGAAGGAACCACGTCCTGAGTAATACGTCGCAGAAACGGGCAAGTGTACGGCCGACCTGATCGCGATTGTGGCTGGAGGAACCTAGATGGCAGAAGGGGGACTGCGGGTCAACAGCCCGCACGTGATCCACGAGACGATCGACGGCGAGGTGATCGTCATCAACCTCGCCTCGGGCAACTACTACAGCGTGAAGGGCGCCGGCGCGGACGTATGGGACGTGATCCAGGCGTCGCCCGGCGCGGATAGAAGCACCATCGCGGCGGCGGTCGCCGCACGATTCGGTCGTGCGAGCGAGGACGTCGAACGCGACATCGCCGCTTTTCTGGAGGAGCTGGAGCAGGAAGAGCTCGTCGCAGTGGGCGAGAACGGTACGGTCGCATCGATCGCGCCCCTGAGCGAGCCGGGCAACGGCGTGAAGCCGTTTGCGCCGCCCTCGCTCGAGAAGTACACCGACATGCAGGATCTGGTCCTTCTCGATCCGGTTCACGAGGTGGACGGCGCCGGCTGGCCGCATCCGAAGCCCGACGTTCCCGCCGCGTGAGCGCGACATCGGCCGTCACCTCGGCCGAGGTGGGCTTCGGCCGGCTCGGGCCGCTCGTCGACAGCTTCGACGCTGCGGTCGAGGCAGCGTCCGCGGTCGCGGAGAGGGATTTCCTGCTCGCCGGGGCGGTGGTCCGCCTGCGATCGCCGCACCGCGAGATGTTGCGGCGACTCAGCCGTGCCTTCGCCCACCTCGAGCTCCCAGCTCCGGCTCCGACCCCGAACCTCGTCGTGAACCTCTGGGACTCGGCCTCGGGCGGCCCGCCTCCTCCGCTACCGCACACCCGTGACGAGGAGGCCCCCGGCGCGTTCTTCTACTTCAGCAACGAGACGCTTCGCGCGGGCTTCCAGCTCGGCACGAGCGGCGATGCTCGCGTCCTGGCCGTCTATCCGGAGGCTCCCACACCGGCACTGAACGTGCTCGAGCAGGACGCGAGAAGAGCCTGGTACTGGGTTGCCGACGCGGGCCGGATTCCGTACTGGGAGCAGGCGACACCGCTCGTCTACCTCCTCGACTGGTGGCTACGCGAGCGTGACATGTACATGCTCCACGCGGGCGCCGTCGGGACAGCCGCCGGCGGGGTCGTCCTCGTCGGGAAAAGTGGTTCCGGCAAGTCCACGACGGCTCTCTCCAGCCTCGACTCGGACCTCGTCTACGCGGGCGACGACTATGTCGGCGTCTCGCTCGGCCCGCAGCCGGAGGTGCACTCCTTCTACAGCTCCGGCAAGCTCATGCAGAACCACGTCGAGCGGCTGCCGTTCCTGCTCGACGCCCTCGCGAACGCCGACAAGCTCGCAGTCGAGAAGGCTGTCGTGTACGTGAACGAGCGCTGGCCCGAGAGGATGTCGGCGGGATTCCCGCTGCGCGCGGTCCTCGTCCCACGCGTTACGCCGGGTCTCGCCGAGGCGAGAATCACCGACGCCTCGCCCGCCGACGCCTTCAGAGCGCTCGCACCGAGCACCGTCTTTCAGATGCACACCCGGGGCCAGGATTCGCTCGTGCGGGCCCGGCGACTCCTGGAGAGAGTCCCGAGCTACGTCCTCGAGCTCGGGTCGGACATGGCGTCGATTCCACGTGCCATCGGTGATCTCGTGGCGACGCTCGGCCGCGGGCACTGAGAGATGGCCGAGCGTCCGCTGGTCAGCGTCATCGTGGCCGCCTTCCAGGCCGAGGCGTTCCTCGAGGACGCGATCGCGAGCATTCTCGCGCAGGACTACGCGCCGTTCGAGGTCGTCGTCTGTGATGACGGCTCGACGGACCGCACGCCTGAGATCCTCGCCGCACATCCCGAACTCCACACGATCCGCCAGCCGAATTCCGGTCCGGCGGCGGCGAGGAATGCGGCTGTCGCCGAGTCCTCCGGTGAACTGCTCGCGATCTTCGACGCGGACGACCTCTGGCCGCCGACCCGCTTGGCGATCGAGACCGACTACCTCGCCGCGCACCCCGAGGTCGGCTGCGTCCTCGGGCGCCAGGAGTGGATCGACCCACCGCCGTGGTTGACCCGGGACGCCGTCTACGGCGACCTCGACGGAATCCCACTCGTCTCCGCGATGCTCAGGCGCTCCGCGTTCGACGCGGTCGAAGGCTTCGACGAGTCCTTTACCCACAGCGAGGACATGGACCTCATGTTCCGCCTGCGCGAGCGTGGAATCCCGATCGCGATCCTCCCGGACGTGGTCGTGTTCCGGCGCTTTCACGGCACCAATCTGACCGCGTCCGCGCCTTCGACAAGCCCACTTCTGCGCTCGCTCCACCAGAAGTTGGAACGCGAGCGCGCGGCTCGCGAGGAGGCACGATGACGACGCGGCCCCTGATCAGCGTCATGGTCGGCGTGTACAACGCAGAGCGCTACCTGGCCGAGGCGATCGAGAGCGTGTTCGCGCAGAGCTACCGGCCATTGGAGCTGATCGTCGTGGACGATGGGTCCGACGATGGATCGGGCGAGGTCGCCCGAAGCTTCGGCGACGCGCTCACCTACGCGCGGCAGGAGAACGCGGGCAACGGCTCCGCGCGCAACCATGCCGTCCGCCTTGCCTCAGGCCAGCTCTACGCGTTTCTCGACGCCGACGACCGCTTCGTGCCGGGGAAGCTGGAGCGCCAGTTCGAGATCCTCGAAGCCGATCCGGCGATCGACATGGTCTTCGGGCACGTCCGCGAGTTCGTCAGCCCGGAACTGACGGATGCCGAACGGGCAACCGTGCGACCTCCCGCCCCGCAGTCGCAGCCGTGGCCGGCTCCCAACCTGATGTTGATCAGGAGCGAGTCGTTCACCCGCGTCGGGCCCTTCTCGGAGGAGGTGAAGGTGGGAGTGACCGTCGACTGGTACGCCCGCGCGACCGAGGCAGGACTGCGGAGCGCCATGCTCCCGGAGGTCGTGCTCGAGCGGCGACTTCATCTCACGAACAACGGTCTGCGGGAGCGCGACTCGCGGCAGCAATACCTGCATATCCTCAAGGCAGCGCTCGACCGACGGCGGGCGCAGGCATCGCCCGACTCGCCGGGTACTGCTCCAGTCGGCCGAGGCGACGTGCAGCCGTGAGGCGAGTGCGCTACCGCGCCGTCCCGTGGGCCAGGGTCGAGCTTCTACCGGAAGTGCTCGGCGTCGTCGACCGGTTCGTAGCCGATCGCCGATGCTGCGTCGTCGATGTCCCAGATGCGCCATGTATTGCGCGAGACGCCGTAGAACACCCCGAACCGGAGGTCGAGCGGGGCGTCGATGCATCGCTGCACGAGCTGCACCAGGTCACGGTACGTGAGGAGAGTCGCGAACTCTCGTGGACTCCGGGGGCGATCCTCGCGGTTGACGGAGCCGATGCGGAGACAAATGACCGACAACCCGTACTCCTCGGCGTAGTAGCGGCCCGCCGCCTCTACCGCAGCCTTGCCGACGGCATAGGAGCTGTCGGCTCTGATCGGCGAGTCCGCACGGATCCGCGGCAAGGTATCCGGATCGAGGCCGTCGTAGCGCCCCGCGAGCACCGAGGCATACGGCTCGTCCCGCTCGTACATGCCGGTCACGTGGTTCGAGCTGGCGATCACGACACGGGCGACCCCGGCACGATGGGCTGCCTCGAGCGTCCCGACTGTCGCGACGACGTTGTTCTCCAAGACCCGCGCCCAATTCGAGCCCACGCTCGAGCTGGCCGCCAGCTCGACCACCGCGCCGGCGCCGGCGAACGCGGCTGCAAGACGCCCGGACTTTCGCACGTCGGCGACGAGATCGATGCCGCTCGCCGGCCGCTGGTCGATCGTACGCAGCGTGTGGTTGCCGGCCAGCTCCGCGCGGAGGACACGTCCGATCGTCCCTCCGGCGCCGGTGATCACGAGACCCGGCCGCGCACCGTCGAGTGGCTCGAGCGGTTTGAGGCGATGTTGGAGCCTGATCCCGAAGTGGTGGGCCCGCACGAAGGACGAGTGGACGAAACCCATCCCCTGATGGCCGGCCATCCGGAACGGAATTATACGCGGGACGCGTGGGACGCGAGAACGACGATCAGCGCCGCTCCATGAGCTCCGAGGAGTCGAATTCAGTGGCGGTAGCCGCCGGCGAGACCACCGCCTCCATGCCCCAAGGCGAGGAGACGGCCGCACCCTCCATGAGCATGGGATCTGCGGTGCTCACCGGTCTGGGCTGGAAGGTGGCCACCGTCCTCGTCTCGGACGTGACGCGCATCGCAGTCGCCGTCGTGCTCGCCCGGCTCCTCACCCCTGCGGATTACGGGGTTGCCGGGATGGCATTCATCTTCTCCGGGCTCGCGACCATCTTCTCGGATCTCGCGCTCGGAGGCGCACTGGTGCAACGCCGGCACATCACCGAGGAGGACCGCTCCACGGTCTTCTGGGCGGCACTTGCATTCAGCTTCGTCATTGCGGGCGTCTGCGTCGCTCTCTCGCCGTTCGTCGCAGACTTCTTCGGACGTCACGAGGTGGAGAAGCTCGTCATCGTGCTCTCTGCCTCGGTTCCGCTCTCCGCGCTGACCACGACGCAGGTCGCCTTGCTGACGCGCCGGCTCGCGTACCGCAGCCTGGAGATACGCCAGATGCTCGGCATCCTCTGCGGCGCCGTCGCCGCTCTGGCGTTCGCCGCCGCCGGCTTCGGGCCCTGGGCGATCGTCGCCAACTCGCTCGTAGCTTCGGGGGTGTCCACCTTGCTGGTCTGGCGGTTCTCGTCCTGGAGGCCTCGGCTCGTCTTCTCGTCCTCGCGGCTTCGCGACCTGAGCGGCTTCGGGCTGCGGCTCTTCGGCCTCCGGCTCATGAACTACGCCAACCTCAACGCGGACAACACGCTTGTCGGCCGGTTCGCGGGGGCGTCTGCGCTCGGCGTCTACTCGCTCGCCTACAACGTCATGTTCACGCCGATGATCCGGATCGCGAATCCGATTTCGAGCGTCGTATATCCGGCGCTCGCGCGGATGCAAGACGACGTGCCGCGGATGCGGAGGGCGTGGCTTCGCAGCAAGCGGCTCTCGTCCTCGCTGCTCGCACCGGCATTCCTGATCGCGCTCGTCACCGCACCCGATGCGGTCCGGGTCCTCTTCGGCGAGAAGTGGCACGCCGCGATACCGGTGATCGAGCTCCTCGCGGTAGCCGGCGTCGCGCACTCGCTCGTGACGTTGAACTGGACCGTACTGCAAGGAACCGGCCGCATGAAAGTGGCTTTCCGGCTCGGTCTTCTCGTCACCGCTCTCACCGTCGCCGCGTTCGCCGTCGGAGTCCGCTGGGGTGCCGTCGGCGTCGCTGCCGCGTATGCCTCCATCAAGTTGCCGCTCGTCCTCATCGACACTTACGTGACGACGCGAGCCGTCGACTTCAGCTTCCGTGAGGCGCTCCTGGCGGGCGGCAGCATCCTTCCCCATGCGGTTCTCGCCGCCGCGGGTGCCTGGGGTACGCGGGTCGCGCTCGCGGACGTCGGGACGCCGCCCGCGCTCCGCCTCGTGTTGGTGGTGGGGACGGCCTGCCTCCTCTATGCCGCATTCCTCGTCGTGGCAGCTCCTGGCTACGTCGCGGACGTCCGCGACGTGCTGGGGTCGCGGTTTCCCCGGCTCGCGCGGCCGCTACCCGCTTTCCTCGAGCGACGCTTGACGAGGGCGCGTACCGGTACACCCAGCCCGGGTGCCCGCACGGGCGGCTGGCACGGCTTCCGGCCCACAACGCTCCAGGAGCAGTTGTTCGTTGTTGCGCTCGGCGACCCGGACAGCGCCGCGGAGGCGTGGAAGTCTCTGCCCCGCACCTTCTCGCTCGACGATCTCGAGCCTGGATCCTTCGAGCTGATGCCACTTGTGTATCGGAACCTCGCCCAAGCGAGGCCGGACGCGCCCGAGCTTCCCCGGCTGAAGGGCATCTCCCGGCGCTCGTGGGTGAAGAACAACCTCCTGCTCGGCCGAACGAGCGAGATTGCAGGGGCCCTGCGGAATGGCGGAATACCGGCACTCTTCCTCGAAGGGCCGCTGCACTCAGCCCGCTTCTACGGCGATCTCGCGTTGCGTCCGACCTCCTCGGTCCACGTGCTTGTCCCTGCAGCGGATGCCTCCAACGCATCGGCCAGGCTCGAGCGCGGAGACTGGACCGAGCGACCGGGCAGCGGTGCGTATCCAGGGTGGCACCTCCTCTTCGACACGGGCGGCAACATCTGTGTGCTTCGCTCCTCGCTTGCCTTCGACTACGTCGGCCCTGACGACGCGCCGGCCGAAGAGTCGCTGTGGCGTGCAGCCGAGAGCCACCCTGTTGGCGAGGCCGATGTGCTCGTGCCGACGCCGACCGACGCGTTTCTGGCCGCTTGCGTCGCGGGAGCTCGGTACGGGCCTTTGCCGCCTACGCAATGGCTGACGGACGCGCTGATGATCCTCGGTGCGGCCGAACTCGATTGGGATCGCCTCCTCGATCTCGCGGTGACGCACAGGCAGCAACTCCGGCTCCTCAGCGCGCTTGGTTGTCTACTCGAACTGCCGATCTCTGTTCCGGAACGCGTGGCAGCTGCGCACGCGTGGCTCGCCCCCAGGTCGCCGACGCGCCGTGACCGACTCGGCTTCCAGCTCTCTTCGGGTCGTCTCGCCCGCTGGGGCGGTCTGCCGCATGCGCTGGCCGAGCTGGTGGCCGTAACCGCCGACGAGTCACTCGTCCGCACGGCTGCGAGACTGCCCGGGCATCTCTGCGCCCGCTGGAGCCTCGAGCACCGATGGCAGCTCCCGTTTGCCGCCGGACGGAGAATGCTCCAAGCGACCCGCCGCGCGTGAGGCCCGGTCTCGACCGCGTCAAAGCAAGCGCGGTCGTCGCTGCGGCCCTCGTCGCGATCGGTGCCGCCGCGATCTACGCCGTCCTCGGTCGAGGCCCCTCCGGCCTACAGTCGAGGTCGCAGCCCTTCCTGCCGCGCTCGCCGCAACCGATGCCAGGAATCGCCGTGATCAGGCAAACCTCCGACAGCTGGCGAGCGGCATCGGGATACCGCTCCTACTCGGATCTGATCGTCGGTCTCGCGCTCGCCCGGGATGCGGCACGCGAGCCTGGCCGGTCGCTCGTCTACTTCTCCGGAACCGACGTTAACACCCAGTGGAACACCGGCGTTCCCTACGCCGAGGCGCGGCGCCGGGGCTGGCTGCTGAAAGACCGGGCCGGCAACCTGCTCGTCAACCGCGGCTATCCCACGAACTACGTCGGGGACGTTGGGAGCCTCTCGTACCAGCAAGCATGGCTCGAGAACGTCACCAGACTCCTCCGCCGGAACGGAGACGACGGCGTCTTCATCGACGACGTGATCATGGATCTCGCTCCGCTCGCCGGAACCGAAGCGGCGAAGTACCCGACCGCCGAGGAGTGGGCCGATGCGGTGCTGTCCTTCACCCGCGCCGTCGGCGACGGGCTGCGCAGCGAGGGCTATTACGTCCTCGTCAACGCGTCTGCTTTCGTTCGCGGCTCACAGTCCAGCAACGATGGCTCGAGCACTGTGTCGTGGTGGCGCCGACTCGCTCCGCACGTGAGTGGGCTCTCGGCCGAATACTTCCAGGAAACCTCGGACGGGCAAGACACGCTCCGGACCTCCGGCTCGGCCTGGTACCAGTCATGGAGTGGATGGGAGCGACTGGTGGCGACGGCCCAGTCACTGGGCAAGGACTTCTTCGGTTTCATGTACGGCCCGGCGGGCGACGCGCGGCGCATGAGCTACGGGAAGGCGTCGTTCCTGCTCGAGTGGAACGGGGGAGGCGGAGCATTCGTCTACCAGCCCGGGGCGAAGCACGATCCCTGGAACGGCGCGTGGACGAGCGACATCGGCCGGCCCGAGGCTCCCAAACGGCGGATCGGCACGGCTTGGCTCCGCAGGTACAGCGGTGGCGTGGCCATCGTCAATCCCGACCCCTCGCGAGCTCAGCGCCTCGAGCTAGGGCGTGGCTACCTGTCGCCGGACGGAGGCACCATTTCCACGGTGACGGTTCCGCCCACGACGGGCCTCGTGCTCCGAAGGGCTGCGCCGTGACAGAACCCGAGCAGGTGGCTCCCGCACGACTCCTGTTCGTCCTCGGGACCGGCCGCTGCGGCTCGACCCTCCTCGAGCGAATCCTCGCGGCCCATCCGGACATCGGCTGGATTTCGGATCTCCCACGCAGCCTCGGGCGTGCCGGGCGTGCCCTCCGTTTTCGGCGCCGGTCGGAGACGTATGACCTGCTTCAGGAGCACGTTTCGCCCATGCTCGTCGACCCGTTCAGGGACCTGACGGCCGAAGATGCGGCGCCGTGGCTGGAGCGAAGGCTCCGGCGTTTCTTCGCGGGCCGCGCCCAGGACGAGGGACGGCCAGTGTTCATGTACAAGTTCACCGGCTGGCCACGGGCGCGCATGCTTGCGGTGGTCTTTCCAGAGGCGCGATTCGTCCATGTCGTGCGGGACGGCCGCAGCGTGGCCAACTCCTACCTCCAGGTGCGCTGGTGGCAGGGCTACCGGGGCCCTCCGGGTTGGACCTTCGGGGAACTGTCGGAGGAGGATCGCAGGCAGTGGGAGGCGACGAAATACTCATGGTCGTATCTGGCGGGCCTGGAATGGAAGCGATTCATGGCCGCCTTCGAGGCGGCGCGCGCGGAGATCGGCCCCGAACGCTGGCTCGACGTGCGCTACGAAGACCTGGTGGCGCGACCGCGGGAAGTGACGACCGACGTCCTGCGGTTCGTCGGCCTCGACTCATGGGAGGGACTCGATCGAGAGCTGTCACGGCTTCGGGTCTCCGCAGAGCGGGCAGACGCGTATCGAGATGAGCTTCGGCCGGAGGACGTTGCGCTGCTCGACTCGCTGCTCGCCTCGACTCTCGAGCGCTGGGGGTATCGGAGCTGACCTCGCAGTACCCGGTGACGCGCCGCCTGGAGTTTCCGATCGGCGCGGAGCAGCAACATCTGTCCCGATGCGTCGCCTCGTTCGGATCGCCGGGCTGGTAATGGCAGGAGCCGGCGTGCTGACGCTCGTCTGGGCCTTGGTCGTCTGGCGGTGGGAGGATCCCTTCACCGCTCTCTACACGACATGGCAACAGCACCGGCTCGAGGGGCAGCTCAATCGGGAGTTCGAGGAGTTTGCGGCGAAGCCGAATGCCCCGGAGCGTGCCGTCCTCGACACGAGCAAGGCGGTGCACACTCTCGAGCTCGTTGCCGGTCGGTTCCGGCACAGGGCCAGCGTTGCGGAGGCGATCGGCCGCATCGTGATCCCCCGACTCGGCCTGAACATGATCCTCGTGAACGGGACGGACGAGGGGTCCTTGCGGCGTGGACCTGGTCGTGATCTCCGCTCCTACATGCCCGGGCAGAACCGCCTCGTCTACGTCGCAGGGCACCGCACCACGTACCTCGCGCCCTTCTCACACATCGACGAGCTCCAACCGGGGGACCCGATCACACTCGAGATGCCCTATGCCACGTTCCGGTACCGAGCGGTTCGGCATCGCATCGTGCCCGCAAACGACCTCGCAGTGCTGAGATCCCCGCGACACGAGTTGCTCGAGCTCCAGGCGTGCAACCCGCGCTTCTTCGCGACGCAGCGGTACATCGTCTACGCGCGTCTGATGACGGTCTACCTGCGAGACGGCGGGTCGCTCTCGGCGCCGGCGCTCAATGCTGCGCGTGAGCGAGACCGCGCAAGGCCACGGTCCCGCTCACTCGCAGGCTGATCTCGTCTACCAGTGCATGTGCCGTACGAGCCGGTTTCCTGCCCGGTCGCTGACGATCAGGGTCGCCGCGCCGACGCGGGCCGGAAGCCGAAGCACGACCAGGCGCTGAGCCGCGAGGGTCTTCCGGTGCCACTTGAGTCCAGGGGCGGCCATCGTGACCGTTGACCGCTCGCTGACCCGCAGCCCCACCAGGTCGCTGCCTCCGACGCGCGAGGTCCTGAGCAGAAGCAGCCGCGGTCGAACGTTGTCGACCTTCAGGCGGAATCCCTTGCTGCAGGCCTGTTTCCCATTGACGTACACGGCGGCGCGCAACGCTGTAGATCGATTCGAGCGGAAGCCCTTCGTCTGCACCAGGAACCGGATCAGGCCCGATGTGTTCTCGGCGGCGGAGGTGAGAGCCTTGCCGGACTTCGTCAGAACCTTCCCGGTGATGCCCGCTGCAATGCTCGTCTTCAACAGGATAGGCACGCGGCCGTGCACCCATCCGTGAGGCACCCGCTTGGCGAACGAACACGCGGCGAATGGCGTGCCCGCGGATGTGGGTTCCTGCGTGCAGCTCGGGGCGCACGAGGTGTCCGGCGTACGCAGGAACGGAGCCGAGAGCTCGAGCTTGACCTCCGTGATGGCGTAGTTGGGGTTCAACTTGTCGGCGAAGGCGTCCGCGTCGATTCCCGAGTAGATGGCGAGGCCGGTGTGATTCCCCTCGTCCCCATACGACCATGCGACAACCCATCCGCCCTGCGGGATGCTCTTGTTCGCGGCGATGAGCGCAGGCGTCCACCTGGACGTACCGGTCTTCATCGCATTCATGTCATTGATCATGTTGCGATCGGTGACAAGTTGGTTCGGGTCGAGGTAGTAGGGGCTGCTCGGATTCGAGCTGGCGAGGAAGTTGTCGCCGCCCGGGAACGAAACCACGGAGTTGTTCGCCTTCCCGTTCTCGCCACTTGCATCATCCGAGAAGGGATGAACGAACGTCGCGAAGTTCTGCGGGCCTGTGTCGTCGGCGTCCCAGATCACGACTTTTCCCGTCGCCGCGAAGCTGTTTATCGCCTGTTGCGCCGCTGTCGAGAGGTCGGCCCAGCGGATGCCATACAGCAGGACTGTGTCGAACTGCTGCAGCTTGGTAGTGGTGACTTGCGCAGCCGGAACCGCCGAGAAGTGGAAGCTCGAGAGCTGCGGATCCGTTACTGGCAGCTTCGGTATGCCGTAGTACCCGGAGTAGGTCGGCGAGACGAAGCCCGGAACGACCGCGACGTTCACGCTCGGCTGGCCGGAGCGTACGGCTCCCCGGCTGCCCGTTGAACCGTGAAGTAGCACGACCGAAGCGACGAGCGCCGCGACCGACGCGAAGACGATGCGCACTGTAGGTCCCCCTTTTTCGTGCAACCCGACGTAAGCCTTTCTTCGCCCACCGGCCCCTTTGCGGCGCGGCCGCAATGCGCCGCTATTGCCGCTGCGTTCGCGCGCAAACACTCCCGGTCACGTTTCGCCCTCGCGGCGAGGGCCAGAACCTCATCCACCGACCAGCAGCGGTAAAGGGCCTCAAGATCGTCGAGCAGTCGCTCGAGGAGGAGGGCATCAGGCCATCTCGAGCAGAATTGGTGGCGATGGATGACGAGTTCGTCCTCGGCACGGCGGTCGTGCGGGCGTTCGTCGAGGACGTCCGGGCGACGATTGCCGCGGCCTCCTCGCCGGAGCACGCCTGCGAGGGGCTCCGGCCACGGTTCGCAGAGCTCCTCGCCGACCCGGACTGGCTCCCGGCCGAGTACCGGTCAGCCGCGCCGGAGAGCGGAATGGGCGGCGGCATTGGCCAGTGGCTCCTCTACCGCGCCGTGGATCAGTCGTTGTCGCTCTTCTCGCTCGTCGTTCCACCGGGCTCCGAGACACCGATTCACGACCACCTCGCCTGGGGATTGGTCGGTCTCTACCGTGGCGAGCAGGACGAGGAGATCTACGCGCGACGAAAGGGCCGGCTCGAGCTCGTCGAGCGACGCGCGCTTGTGCCCGGCGACTTCTACGTCTTGATCCCGCCGCGCGACGACATTCACCGGGTGCGCACGACATCCGCCGAGACTTCGGTCTCGATCCACCTGTTGACGAACGACACGGGCTGCGTCTGGCGCCACGCGTTCGACCCGACGTCCGGCGAGGCGACTCCGTTCCGCTCCGGCTACGTCAACGTGCCGTGTGAGGACGAATAGATGAGGGGCGGCGCCGGCGCTGCCGCGGCGCCGGCGTGGGCTACGAGCGATCCGTTGTTACGCAGGCTCGCCGGCACTCCGTACTCCGACGTCCGGTTGCTCGGCCGGATCGTCACTACGCTGCTGGGGCTGACGATGGCGATCGCCGACAGAGTCCATCCGACCGCCGCGACGGCACGTGGCCGCCCCTTGTTTCAAGCCCAGGGAGCGGCTGCACAGGGGGTCCTCGGCCACGCCATCTTCGGCGCCATGCTCGGCGCGCTCGTCAGCCGGTCAGCGCGTTCTTAGGCTGCCGGAGAGACCTCGACGCGACGACGCCCGAGAACGGTGCGCGCGAAAAGCATGCCGTGCCAGCTGCGGCTGATGAAGTTGGCGAGCAGGACGATGTTGAGAGCGCCCCAGTAGACGCTGCCCACGAGCAGGGAGACGCTCGGATAGGTGTGGAAGCGGACTGCCGTGATCGCGACGACGGCGACGGTCATCACCACAAGCGTTTGCGGAAGAGTGTGGCGCCAGTGCCAGCGGGTGTCGTCGCTCTTGAGCGTCACTCGGTACACCGGCTTCCTGTTGGGACCGCCGACGAGCCCCTGCACGACGGCTTTCATGAAGACGGGCGCGAGGCCGGCCCACATAGTGCGGACTTTCCAGAGTTCCCGGTAGGGGCGACGCTGGCGTGTCCGGCGATCGTTGAAGGGGCTGTTCAGTACGAACAGCCAGAGCTCGGTCGCGACGACCAGCGGGATCATGTGCAAGGCGAAGTCGCGGCCGCCCGCGGCGAGAGGCGCGAAACCCAGCAACGCGCCGAGAAGGGCGATCAGGTAGATCGGCACGGTGAAGCTCGAGAGATAGAAGAAGAGAAGCTCGAGGAACTGAAACCGCTGTCGAAGGTTGAGGCCGTCGAGGTTGCCCCAAACGACGAGGCGGGTCGTGTCGAGCGCCCAGGTGCCGCGTTGCTTGTAGAAGTTGGGTACGTCGTGCGGCGAGTGCTGCGGCACAGCGCCCACGATCGGCAGATAAAGGCCACGCCAGCCGCGCCGAAGTGCCTCGACGCCCGATTGCAGGTCCTCGACGAGATTCCAGGTTGGGAAGTCGCCGATCTCTGCCAAGGCCGCATCCCGCCAGACCACGCCTGACCCGCACGGGAAGACGGCATTGGCTGCGTTCCGCGCCAGCATCTGGCCGCGGTAGAAGACCGCTTCGCGGTTATTGAAGGGACCCCCGGCGGCGACCTGCGCCTCCTTGATCGTCTGCACGAATGCGAGGCGCGGGTCGTGCTCGAGTTGACCCGTGCACTGACGCAGGAACGACGTCGAGCCGGCCTCATCGTCGGCATCCCTGGTCTCGATATACGCAACGCCCGGATGCTGCTCGCGCAGGAACTGAAGTGCGGAGTTGAGATTGCCAGCTTTCGCGGCGCCGTCGCGACCCGGAGCCCAGCGCGGCGGTGGCAGGTGGTAGAGGACAGGCCAGTCCTCGAGCGCGTCCCGCAGCACCGGATCGGCGGCATCGTCGCTGACGACCACGACCAACCGCTCGCGGGGCCAGTCCTGGTCGAGCACCGACTCGATCGTGCGCAAGATCATCGGCACCGGCTCGCCGCAGGTCGGGATGAGGACGCCGACGAGCGGAGACTCCGCTGATGCGTCGAGCGGCCTGGGCGGGGGCACCACACGCCACCATGAGTTCGCCACGCTCAGCAGGCCCGTCGCGATCGTGAACAGATTGGCAACCGCGAACGGCCAGCCGATCCAGAGCGCGCCATGGTTCAGCGAGCTCAGCATCCACGGCACGTACCAGACGCTCGCGACCGCGAGCACGATCGCAGCGGCCCGAAGGGGACGCTGCCGCACAAACACCGGGTAACGATCTCCGAACGCTCGTGCCGCGATGGCAATCGGTGCCGAGGGAGCAGGCCGCAGGCGCTCCGAAACGGAACTCATCGCGCTCCACATCGGCAGCCGAGGCGATTTCCTTGAAGGCAACGCTGGGTTCGGCTGCGGACTTGCCCGCACCCCTGAACGTGCGCCGTGTCCTGTGGCGCTCGCCCGTCGCGGGCGCTTCAGGCAGGTCTATAGGTAGCGATGATCGTCCCTGTTGTGGTCACCTCGTGAGCGACGAGCCGTAGCGGCCGAAGCGCTCCGTCGTCGGGGAAGAGCCGCTTGCCTCCGCCGGCCAAGACTGGATCGATCATGAGGCGGAGCTCGTCGACGAGGCCGTGCTGGAGCAGCGAATGTACGAGCACGGTGCTGCCGATCACGAGCAGGTCGCCACCGTCCTCCTCCTTGAGTGCGGCAATCGACTCGGGGAGAGGCTCCGGCAGCACGCTCGAGTTCTGCCACTCGAGCGGGTCGGTGAGCGTCCTCGACACGACGTGCTTCGGCTTCGTGTTCATCGGCTCGGCGAAGGCGCGGGTCTCCTCGGGAGCGTTCGGCCAGTAGTCGGCGAAGAGCTGGTAGGTCCAGCGGCCGAGCAGGAAGCCTCCCGCCTCGGCGATCAGCTTCTCCACGCCGTCCTCCGCGCCGTATGCGATGTGCCAGCCTCCGTGCTCGAAGCCGCTCGAGGTGTCTTCGTCCGGCCCACCGGGAGCCTGAGCGATTCCGTCGAGCGTGAGGAACTCGTTCACGATTACCTTGCGCATCTCTCGTCTCCCTTGTTCGCTTGCCGCTGAGACCGGCCGGACCGACGGAACTCATCGCATTGCCAAGACACAGAATTAGACGTCGGTGCGCCCCTGGTGCGACCTCAGGCAGCGATGCCGGTTCGTGGCGCGGCGGGTACTCGCACCGTGACGCGGAGCCCGCCGGCGCTCCGGGGGGTGAGGGTGAGGGTTCCGTCGTGTGCTTGGGAGATGCTTTTGACGATTGCGAGGCCGAGGCCGACACCGACTCCTACGTGGTCGGTGCGCATGCGTCTGGTGCCGCGTTGAAACGGTTCGGCGAGCGTGGCAGCTAGCTGTGGGCTGAGCCTTTCGCCGGTGTTTTCGACGGTGAGCACCGCGGTCTTGGGGTGAACGCCGGTGGTGACCCACACGCTGCCCTGTTCGGGCAGGTTGTGGACGATCGCGTTCTGCACGAGGTTGGTGGTCATCTGCAGCAGGAGCGCATGCGAGCCGATGGCGGGGGCGATGTCGCCGGCGGTCTCGATCGTGATGCCGCGGTTTTCTGCAAGGGGGAGGAGCATTTCGGCAGCTTCCTCCGCTATGAGGGAAAGGTCGACCTGTTCCCGGGCGAAGGATCGTTGGTCGGCGCGGCTGAGCAGGAGCAAAGCTTCGGTGAGGTCGATCGCTCGGGTGTTGACCGCGTGGAGGCGGTCGAGGAGTTCGCCGGTATTGCCGTTCCGATCGTTGCGGGCCACGTCGAGAAGTGTCTTTGTGATCGCCAGCGGGGTGCGCAGTTCGTGGGAAGCGTTGGCTGCGAATCTCTGCTGTTCGGCTAGGTGTGCTTCGAGCCGTGCGAGCATGGTGTCGAGGCTGTCGGCGAGCTCGCGGAACTCGTCTCCGCGGCCCTGTAGCTGGATGCGGTGGGAGAGAGAACCGGTCGCGGCCATGCGTGTGGCGTCTGTGATCCGCGTCAGTGGGGCGAGCATGCGGCCGGCGAGAAGCCACCCTCCCAGGAGACCGAACACCAGTAGGAACGCCAGCACGATCGCCGCGGTCGGAGCGAAATCGCGCAGGAGGTCGGCGTGGCTGCGCACCATGAAGATCACTCCAGGGTGCACGCCACGCGAGAGGGAGAAGTACCCGGCGGCGAGCAGCAAGGCGCCTGCGAGCATGAGGAAGCCGGCATAGCTGAGGGTGAGTTTGAGGCGGACGCTCAACCCGGGGGCTCTATCCATGCTATTCGCCCTCAGGCTCGGTGCGGGATGCTGTGTTGATGCGGTAGCCGACGCCAGGAATGGTGGCGATGATCCAGGGTTCTCCGAGGCGTTTGCGCAGTCCCGAGACGGTGATCCGGACGGCGTTTGTGAACGGGTCTGCGTTCTCGTCCCATGCTCGCGCTAGGAGCTCTTCAGCGCTGACGACACCGCCTTCGGCGGCGACGAGGACTTCGAGTACGGCGAACTGCTTCCGGGTCAGCGCGACGTAGCGATCGTCTCGGTAGACCTCACGGCGGAACGGATCCAGCCGGAGACCTGCGATCTCTCGCACTGGTGGCCTGGTGTGGGCGCGCCTGCGGTCGAGCGCTCTGAGGCGGAGCACGAGTTCTCGGAGCTCGAACGGCTTCGTGAGGTAGTCGTCGGCGCCGAGCTCGAACCCGGTGGCCTTGTCGTCGAGACGGTCGGCGGCGGTGAGCATGAGGATCGGTGTTCCGCTGCCGGAGGCGACGATGCGGTGGGCGATCTCGTCGCCGGAGGGGCCGGGGATGTCTCGGTCGAGGACGGCGATGTCGTAGATGTTGATGCTCAGCAGCTCCAGAGCGGTGTCGCCGTCAGCTGCGATATCTGCCGCGATCGCTTCGAGGCGCAGGCCATCGCGGATCGCGTCCGCCATCAGGGACTCGTCCTCGACGATCAACACGCGCATGCTCGGATGCTAGAGCCGGCGCATATCGCCGGCATATCGAAAACCGGATACGTGCTGGCAACGCCGCGCTTCCTTGAATGGAGGCATGAGCTACAGCGAACCAGCACGAACGGCGCCCCGTCGTCTTCCCAGGATCCTTATCGCCGCCCTGCTCGTCGGCATCGCGGCGATCGCCGCAGTCCGCGGTTTTCACGCGCTCGCGTCCTCGTCCTCGCCGGCCGCGTCAGCCACCGATGCCCTTCCCAGTGAGCGCGGTAGTCCGCGTGCTGGGGCGCTGCCCGACACCGTGTGGCCGGCATATGGCCAGGCCGCCGTTCAAATAGGACAGTCGCAGATTCAGCTCGGCCCGAACGGGCACGCGGCGCCAATCGCCAGCCTCGCGAAGGTGATGACCGCCTATCTCGTGCTCCATGATCACCCGCTCGAAGTCGGACAGCGCGGTCCGGCCATCACGCTCACCGACGCCGATGTTGCCGACACCGACCGCCGGGCCGGACGGGACGAGTCCGTTGTGTCCATCGCGGCCGGAGAGCAGTTGACGGAGCTGCAGGCGCTGCAGGCGCTGCTGTTGCCGTCGGCGAACAACATCGCTGCGGTTTTGGCGCGATGGGACGCCGGCTCGGAGGACCGTTTCGCTGCGCGGATGAACGCCGCCGCACACTCGCTGGGCATGACCCACACCCGCTACACCGACCCGAGCGGCTTCGACGACGCAACCGTGTCGACCGCGGCCGACCAGGTGCGCATCGTCGATCGGGCGATGCGCCTGCCGCTGTTCGCGAGCATCGTCGCCACACCGAGCGCGACGCTGCCGGTCGCCGGCACCGTGCACAACACCAACACATTGCTCGGGCAGAACGGGTTCGTCGGTGTCAAGACGGGCTCGGACGACGCGGCCGGCGGCTGCTTCGCCTTCCGGGCAATTCGCTGGATCGACGGCAAGCGGACGGCGATCACTGGGGTCGTGTTGGGCCAGCCCGGTGACGACAGGGTCGCGGCGGGTCTCGCGGCCGCCGACGCCATGGTCGACCGCATCGCCGGTCATCGAGCTGTGCCAGGTCTAAAGCAACGGACCCTGGCGCCACCAACTACGCCTCGAATCAGCGATTGACGTTGGACACTTGGTCGCTCGCTACTGCTCGTAGCGCTCGACGACCTCTGGTCGCCTTGCCTCGGCGGAGTCCGGGTCGCGGCCGACCTCGCGCAGGGCGCGTCGCTGGCGGAGCAGGTCCCAGCACTGGTCGAGGGAAATCTTGATCTGCTCCAGACGTTGCCGGTCGGCCTCGCTCGTGCTTCCGGCCGACTCCCGTTGCCACAGTTCGTGCTCTTCCGCGACGAGCTGCTCGATCGTCCCGTGGATCTGCGGATCGTCCATCTCGGCCGGAGCGTAGTCGATCGGCCCAGTCCTGCTGTCACCGCGCCCGAGACGGGTACGGTGAGCCGATGGCTGTCGCAGTTGTGCGATGAGTTGGCCCGCGCTTCCCTTTGACGCCTGGCGCGCGACGTGTGACACGCTCCACGCGCACACGCAGGTGCTGGGCAAGCTTGCGGTTGCGCTCGCTCCGCCCGAGCCGCAGCTTCAGCATGCGGCTCTGCGGTTGAGCGCGCGAGGCTGGGAGACGCTGCCGCTGCCGGCGCCCGACGGCTCGGGCGCGCTCGTGGTCGCACTCGACCTGAGCAGCCACGAGGCGGTCGCCGAGCACAGCGACGGACGCGCCCGACGCGTCGCGCTCGCGCCGGACCGGCCGGTCGGCGAGGTCACGCGCGAGGTGCTCGCGGCGGTCCGAGCCCTCGTCGGTCCCGTCGAGTTCAACACCACCCCGCAGGAAACGCCGTGGACGACCCCACTCGACCAGGACACCGAGCACGCGAGCTACCACCCTGACCGGGTCGCCGATTACTTCGCCTCGGCCACACAGGCTGCGCTCGTGCTCGCGGCCCTGCGGGCCCCCTATCGCGGCCGCTCGACACCGGTCAATGCCTGGTGGGGATCGTTCGACCTCGCGGTCAGCCTCTTCTCCGGCCAGCCGGCCGACCCCCCGTCGCAGGACTTCATCGTGCGCAACTCAGGGGACGCACAGCAGATCGAGGTGGGCTGGTGGCCCGGCGATCACCGCTACCCGCGGGCCGCGTTCTTCGCGTACGCATATCCGCCGCAGGAAGGCTTTGCCGACGGCACGCTCTCACCCGGAAGCGCACGCTGGGACACGACGCTCGGCGAATACATCCTCGACTGGGACGACGTCCGCGCCGACCCGGACCCACACGGCGCCGCGCTGACCTTCGCCCGCTCCGCAGTCGCACACGGGTGCCGGGTCTGCGGCTGGAACGCCCCGCTCGCGGCCAGCATGGAAGGCGACCCGCCGCCGATTACCTGATCGCGGTGACTGCGAGAACCGGCCGCGCAGTCCTCGGACCGGTCACGTCACTGTCCCCGGCTCGCTTACAGGGGATCCGGTTCGATCCGCTTGAACGCAAGGCGAATCTTGCCTGCCGACGCGCCAAGCGGTTCGGACTCAACCGGCATGGCAACCGCGATGCGGGGAATGGCTGAGCGCAATGGCGCGCGATCGCAGCTGGAGCCCCTGGCCGGTCCACCGGCTGGCGATCCTCGCTGGTATTGCGGGCTTGCTTGCGGCGGGTGCGCTGTTCGGTCTCGCCTCGACGGTCGGGATCCAAAAGGCGCTGACGCGGCTGGTTCACCCGAGCTGGCCCTGGCTCGTGATCGCCGTGGGCGGCGAGTTGGTTGCGTATGCGGGCTACACCGCCGCCTACCGCGAGGTCGCACGCGTCGAGGACGGGGCGGAGCTGAAGGTGCCCAAGGCGGCTGCGCTCGTGGCGGCAGGCTTCGGCGTCTTCGTGCACGGCGGCGGCTTTGCGCTCGACCGTATGGCGCTCCGCCGCGCGGGCCTCTCCGAAAAGGACGCGCGGCGGCGCGTCCTGGGCCTGGGGACACTTGAATACGCGGTTCTCGCGCCGGGCACACTCGCGGCCGCGATCGTCGTCGTCATCTGGCATCCCACGATCAGCGCCAGTCTCACCCTGCCCTGGATCATCGGCCCTCCCGTCGGGGCTGTCCTCGCGGCGGTGGCGCTGCGCTTCCAAGCTCGGATCGGCCACTGGCCGCTCATCGGCCGCCCGCTCCTCCACACCCTGCAAGCACTCGAGCTCGTGCTCCTCTGCGTCCGCTCGCCGCTGCGACACGCACTTGCCTTCGTCGGCACGCTGGCTTACTGGGCCGGCGACATCTTCTGCCTGTGGGCAACGCTGCACGCCTTCTCCGCACAACCACCGCCGGTCGCCCAGCTCGTGGTCGGATACGCGACCGGCTACGCGCTCACGCGGCGCGCGCTGCCGCTCGGCGGCGCGGGTGTCGTCGAAGCACTCCTGCCCTTCGCACTGGGGTGGCTCGGGATCGCTCTCCTTCCCGCGCTACTTGCCGTCTTCGCGTACCGGCTGATCAACCTCTGGCTGCCAATGATCCCGGCCCTCGCAGGGCTGCCGGCGTTGCGAACCTTGGAAGCCGCGGCCCCGGCCCGACGCAAGGTCCCGGCGAGGGCATGAGCCGCTCAACCGTGAAGCCTACGGCGGCGTGGAGACCGCCTCGAGGCGGCGGGTTCCGCCGTGTCAGCGCCGGTGTCGCTCGCGCTCGCGGACGGCGCAATGCTCCGGTGCGGACCGGATGTGGGGCCGGTTCGAGCGGCGTCTGGAGTCTGGGACCTCCATAAAGTGCTCCATACCCTCATCTAAAACGTGCAAGTAGATTCGAAAGCAAAAATCGCATTTTGCGGGATTTTTGCAGAGCGCTCTGGCGGACTCGAACCGTCGACCCCTCCTCGCCATGAACGTGAAGAGGGATCGACTAATGCGGGTTTCGCGTAGCGGTGGCGCTTCCTGACCCTCGGCCGTAGGCGCATGTCGTCGCGTTTTGCATTGCCGTGCGACCTTGGTGCGACCTCGAACACCGGCGTCGCCGATGATCGGGGCGCGGGGCGCTACGCGCGCCTGGTGCGCATGACGCTGCTGCGTATCAACGCTCCGGCCGCGATACAGGGCGCGATTAGCGAGGCGAACAGAAACGGTGGACCCGAGTTCCAAGGGGTCGCCAGGAACCAGGCGACAAGGGGCAACGTGCCGAGGGCCACAGCAGAGGCTTGCCGTTTCGATCGAGACGCGGAGAAGAAAAACGCAGCCGCTCCGATTAGCACGAACGATCCCTCGCCGATCGAGACGCCCCGTTCGTAGCCGTGCTTTGCCGCAAGCCGGAAGCATCCCGCCGCGAAGAGCGCGTAGACAAGCCCGGCGGCTGCGAGCAGTATGCGCGTCGTGGGCTTCACGTGGTCGAGCCTATCGCGACGCGGTCAGCTGGATCTGACGACCAGCGGCGTGCGCCGCGTGACCTTGTGCTGCGGCGTGTCAGCGTTGCTCTGCGAAGCGCTGCCGTAGTTGTGCGAGGACGAAGGGGTGAGCGGCTGGCCCCACGGGCGAGAAGGGCTCGGTGCGTGGCGACGGACGCGCGCAATCGACTGGGGACTATTGCCACGCCGGAGCGCGTTCCAGCTCATCGGAAGCGAAAGCTCCCGCTCACACACGATGCGAGATGAGGAGGGCTGCGATGGCCACACTGAACGAGAAGCAGGCGAAGCTCTTCACCGGCCGCAACTGGGGTGTGATCGCGACCATCCGCGAGGACGGATCACCCCAAGCCACCCCAGTCTGGATCGACTACGACGGCGAGAACGTGCTCGTCAACAGCGCTCGAGGAAGGACGAAGGTCATCAACATTGAGCGCGATCCACGAGCGACCGTCACCGTCCTCCCGGCAGAGGATCAGCAGTCCGGCTATGTGATGGTCAGCGGCCCGGCGAAGATCGTCGAGGAAGGCGCGCTCGAGCACATCGACAAGCTCGCCAAGAAGTACTTGGGCGAAGACAAGTATCCATACCTCGGGCCAGGCGAGAGACGAGTGATCATCCGGATCCATCCCGAGCGCGTCGACGGCTTTGGCGCCGGCGCATAGAGCTATCCGCTCAAACGATCACGGGAACGAGACGGGTCGTTCACGGGGAAATCTCGCGCACCGCGTGCCGTGGGTCGGGCGCTCGGGGGAGCGCCCGACCGGGCGGCAGCGGTTAGAGCGCCGGCCCTTTGACAAGCGTCTCGATGGGGAAGAATTGCGGCTCGGGTCGGCTTCCGCCGCCCGCACCTACTTCTCGTAGGGCCGGGCCGAGCTTGCTCTCGACGAAGCGCTGGAAGTGGTCCTGCGACTCCCAGACGTCGTAGACGTACCAGCCCTGCTCGCCTCGGCCCGCGGTATGCAGGATCAGGCCGTCCGGCGACTGGTCTTCACGCATTGGATAGCTCCCGAACATCTTTTCGGTCACTTGTCTGTAGGTGTCCTGGGTACCCGCCTCGCCGGCAAGCAACATGCCAACAGCCATTGTCAACCTCCGGTTCGTTGAGTGTGACGATCGATTCTTTCGCAGGACCCGTCCCCCAAAGAGGTGGCGCGCAGCTGGCGAGAACCGCGGCCGACGTGGCCGGACGGCTTCTGCAAGTTGCTGCGGCGTGAGATCTGCGCTCAGGCGGATGATCCAGTCGGCGAATTCGGGATCGGTCGCGAGCGCAACGTCACCCTGTTCGTTCTTCCCGGCGGAACCGCGCGGCTGATCGGTTCCGGTGCTGCCCGGTTTTTCGCAGTTGAAGTTCCGCGTTATTGCGCTTCCGCGTGAACTCCTCGAGCGGGAGCGCGTAACGGTCGAAGGGCGGGGGCGGTCAAGTTGGCGCCTGGTCGATTGGACGTGGCGAAGTGGTAAAGGCGACCCTTCGCCGACGCAGTGCGCGCGATCCACCGCGGCCCCGACGGCATGCGATCGCTCTGCAAATCGGTACTCGCCAGTGTCATAAGCGTTGCGGTACCCCTCACTACACGGACGCCGATCAGGCGTGCGACCGCGGCCCCGGCGGCGACCAGTGCGCTGCCGATCAACCGCAGCCACATCGCCGCTTCGGGGCTAAGCCGCGGTAATAGACACCAGAAACCCGCCCTACCGGCGACGGGTATCCCGGCTTTCGGTTCGATGCCGCGGCTGCGAAGTTGGGTCGGTCAGTTCATTCAGCCGAGAGGGAGGTAAGCCGTGAGTGCGATGACCAGTTTGGCCGAGCGGCTGGGATCGTCGCCGGCAGCCGCGGACAGTGTTCGGTTGGAGTCGGTCTCGAAGGTCTATGGACGTGGCGGCGCTGCGGTGACGGCGCTGAACGAGGTCTCGCTCGCGTTGGCGAGCGGCTCCTTCACGGCGATGATGGGTCCCTCTGGGTCGGGCAAGAGCACGTTCTTGCAGTGCGCCGCGGGCCTCGACCGTCCGACAGCCGGGTCGGTCTTCCTAGGCGAGACCGATCTCGCAAGTCTCTCTGAAAACGCGCTGAGCAGGCTGCGTCGCGAGACGGTTGGTTTCGTGTTTCAGTCGTTCAACCTTGTTCCGTCGTTGACGGCGGCTCAGAACATCACGCTCCCGCTGCGGCTCGCCAAGCGGAAGGCCGAAAAGGCATGGCTCGGCGAGGTGATCGAGCGGGTCGGCCTGACCAAGCGCGCCAAGCACAAGCCTGGCGAGCTTTCCGGAGGCCAGCAGCAACGGGTCGCGATTGCGCGCGCTCTCGTGACCCGCCCCCGGGTGATCTTTGCAGACGAACCGACTGGCGCCCTCGATACGCGGGCGAGCCGAGAGATTCTCGCGCTGTTGCGGGAGGCCGTCGACGGTCTCGAGCAGACGGTCGCGATGGTGACGCACGATCCGATCGCCGCTTCCTACGCTGATGCCGTTGTCTTCCTCGCCGACGGCCAAGTCGTCGACACGATGACCGGGCCGTCGGCTGCGCGGGTCGCTGAGCGTATGACCCGCCTGGAGGACTGAGGGATGCTGCGGCTCGCGTTGAGCACTCTCGCTGCCCGCAAGAGCGGCACGTTTGGCGCCCTCGCTGCGGTTGGGCTGGCCGTGATCCTGATCGTCTCGTGCGGCATCCTGCTCCAGTCCAGCCTGCAGAGGCCGATCGCTGTTGAGCGGCTGCACGCTACGTCAGTCGTGGTGGAAGGCCCGACAACGGTTACCGGCTCGCAAGGTCAGGGAAACATCAACGAGGTCTCGCTGACTGAACGGGGCCGTCTGCCAGGTTCAGCTGCCGGTCGGATCCGCAAGATTCCCGGCGTCGAGATCGTGATCGCTGATCGCTCCGTGTACGCGGTCGCGATTGACACCCACGGTCGCCTTGTCAAGAGTCGAAACGGCCCGTTGCCGGTCGGCCACGGTTGGGAGAGTGCGCCTCTGACGCCGTACGTGCTCACGGGAGGTCACTCACCAATACGCCAATTCGATGTTGTGATTGATCGCCGCCTCGCTTCACGAGCGGACGTCCGCGTCGGTGAGCGGTTGCGGATCCTGACCACGGCGGGAACCGCGGCGTTCACCGTCGCCGGGATCGTTGGAACACCACGTCGTCAGTTTCTGCCCGAGCAAGCTGCCATCTTCTTTCGCTCCGATGTGGCTGCGCGCCTCGCCGCCAGCGGGAGTCGTGTCGACCTACTTGGAATCATCACCCGTCGCGGCGCCGATCCGAACCGAGTTGCCAAGGCGGTACGTGAGCAGCTTCATGGCTCCGGGTTTCGGGTGCTCACGGGTTCGAAGCGGGGCGAGGCGGAGTCACTCGATGAAGCGTTGAGCAACGCGGACGTCGTCGCGGGCTTGACGGTGTTCGCCCTGTTGGCCACGTTCGTGGCGATCTTTGTTGCCGCGAGCACCTTCTCGCTTTCGGTGCAGCAGCGTCATCGCGAACTCGCGCTCCTCCGTGCGATTGGCAGCACACCCGGGCAGGTCCGCAGGCTCGTCGCCGGCGAGGCGCTCGTGATCTCGCTTGTCGCGCTTCTCCTCTCGCTGCCGCTGTGCGTTCTTGCCGCCTATGCCGAGAAGGGTCTCTTTGTTCGCGCGGGAATGATCCCCGCCGGACTTCACATCGTCGTCGGCTGGCCGCCGTTGGTTGGTGGTCTCGGCGCCGCGATCATCACCACCCAACTCGCTGCGTTTGTGAGCGCCCGCCGGGCCTCGAAGATCCGCCCGACTGACGCACTGCGCGAGGCGACCGTCCAGGGACGCCCACTCTCTCGGGTTCGCGCGGCTGCAGGGGTTGTCGCGCTCGCAGGCGGCATCGTCGTCGTTGTGCTCGACGCGCGCCACGTACGTCAGAGCGACGCGCCCGTCGCGGCAATGGTGCTGATGGTTGCGGCCGCACTGCTGGGTCCGATGCTCGCCCGTCCGTTTGCCTGGTTGGCGGGAAAGCCGCTGGCGATGTTCGGAAGCGGTCCCGGGGTGCTGGCCTGGGCGAACACCCGCACCAATCTTCGCCGCGCTGCCTCGGTGGCGACGCCGTTGATGCTCGCCATCTCAATCGTCAGCACGGTCTACGTCTCCAAGTCGATCGTGCACAAGGAGACGCACGCGCAGACGGTCGAGCGAACCAGCGCCGCCTTTGTCCTTCAGGCTCGCGAGGGCAGAGGTCTTCCGACTGAGGTCGCGGCCGCGGCGCGGAGACTCCCGGGCGTCGCTGATGCGTCCGGCAGCATTGCAACCTCAATCGTGGTCGGCCCCAAAGGGGCCGATCTCCGGACTGTCCCGGCCCGGGGTGTCGATCGCGATTCGCTCGCCGGCGTTATCAAGCTCGGTGTTGTCTCCGGCTCACTTGCGCAGCTCCGCGGAGACAGTCTCGCCGTCAGTGTCGCGAGCGCGGCCGATTGGGGCTGGCGCCTGGGTGAACGTGTGCATCTGTGGCTGGGTGACGGCACGCCGGAGACGCTGCGCGTTGTCGCGGAGTACTCGCGTCCACTCGGTTTCGGCGAGGTCGTCCTGCCGCGCAGCCTCGTCGCCCAGCACGTCACTCAGTTGCTCGACGACGCCGTCTTCGTCAGCGGGAAATCCGGTGTTCGTCCGGCAGACCTCGAGCGGACCTTGCAAACGCTCCGGCTCGACGATCGGAACGTCCAGGTTGTCAGCCGTTCTGCGTATGAGGCCACAGTCGACTCGGTCGACAAAAAGGACGCCGTCGTGGTCTACATCTTGCTCGCCTTGATCGTTGCGTTCTGCGGGCTCTCGCTCGTCAACGCGTTGTCGATGGCGATCGGCGAACGGATTCACGAATTCGCACAGCTCCGCCTAATCGGAGCCACCAAACGTCAGGTCAGGGCAATGATCCGCACCGAAACGCTGGTCATGATCGCGTACGGGCTCACCACAGGCTCGCTGATAGCCGCCCCCGGGCTCGCACTCCTCAACCGCAGCCTGACCGGCTCACTCGTTCCGTCCGTGCCCATGCGGTCCTATCTCGCGCTGCTCGCGTTCTACGCGGCAGTCGGACTCGCCGCGACGGTGCTTCCGACGCGCTGGTCGCTGCGCGCAAACCCAGTCACCGCAGCAGCGCACCGCGAATAACGAGCGCATCTCTCGCCGCGCCGCCCGTTCGACGACTTCGCGCACGTCGTCTGAGGACTCAAGCGCATTGAAATTGCGGCGTGCAAGACACCAGAAACCCGCCCTCAAAACGACAGGCCTACCGTCTTACGGCGAACGATCGTCGATGCGAAGCTGAATTAAGTCAGTTCGCCCAGATCTAAGTGAAAAGGAACCCATGAGCGCACCTGAAATCCATCACGAGAGGAAACGTTGGTAGCAGAGAGCTCGCCTTCCGCGAGAGCGACGGAATGCAGGTGTCGTTGCTATGGCACGCCCGCAATGACGCGCTGACCGTCGAGGTCGAGGACTCGCGCGCCGGACAGCGCTTTGCGATTCCGGTCGACCGCTGCCACGGGCTCCACGCCTTCTACCACCCGTTCGCGTACGCCGCCTAAAAACACGAATCCAGAGAGGACTCTTCCCTATGTTCGCAGCTACATCAGCACCAAGAGCCGGCCGCGCCCGCCAGATCGTGCTGATCGTGGTCGGATCGCTGGCGGCGCTGCTTGGGATCATCCTGATCGCAGCTGGCGGCGTACTTCTCTGGGCCCAGAACGCGAAGCAAGGCGCCGACGGCTACTTCGCGACCAGCGCGAAGATGCTAACGACAAACAGCCGCGCGCTCGTCTCCGACGAACTCGAGTTTGGAAACGCAGCCCCAATGCGCTCCTTCCGCCACGGCCGGCTCGGCACGATCCGCATCACGGCAGCGAGCAAGGACCAGCACGAGATCTTCGTCGGCATCGGCCGCACCGCCCGCGTCGAGAAGTACCTGAGGTCGGTCGCCCACGACGAAGTCACCGACTTCGAGATCGCCCCATTCTCGGTCAGCTATGCGCGTCATCCCGGAACCGCAACTCCTCTCGCGCCTGCCAAGCAGCAATTCTGGTCAGACAGGACGAGCGGGGCCGGTAAGCAGACGCTGGCATGGCCGGTGCGGAGCGGCAGCTGGTCGGTGGTCGTCATGAATGCGGACGCAGCAGCCGGCGTTCGAGCCGAGGTCAGCATCGGCGCCAAGGTGCCACTTCTACTCTGGTTCGGGATCGGACTTCTCGCCGCCGGGACGGTGCTCTCTGCGGGCGCAGTGACGGCGCTTTTCCTCCGCTCGCGCGGACGACGCACCGGTGCCAAGGCGAGACTGCCTGTTATCGACGCTGCCTAGGTGGACGGAGGCCTGTGACAGTTGGAAGAAGGCTTCGGGAACGGGATTTGGGACTCGATTGAAGGTGGCGTATGGTCCTGATGGGCGTTCCTTTCATCGTGTTTCGCGCGAGCCGCGGAGCGGTCGTCCTTAAAGGGACGGGTCTAACGAGGGAGCGACGGATGTCGACGTACGCACTGGCGCCACCAGTCGATCCGCAGGTACCTGCCGGACCGAGGGCAGTCGTGCTGTGGACGTTGGCGCTGTTGGGCGTCGCGGCGGGCGTATCCTCGGTCGCGTTCGCGGTCGCGAACGACACGATTGGCGAGGAGCTCGGCGCACCACTGGTGATCGCCGCGCTCTGGGCATGGACGACGGTCGCCTACATCCTGTGCGGGATGTTCGCCTGGTGGCGTCGCCCGGCGAGCCGTATCGGGCCACTGATGATCGTCAGCGGCTTCGTCTGCTACCTCGTCACGTTGTCCTGGACGACAAGCGACATTCCGTATACGGCCGGCCAAGCGTTCGACAAGCTTCCATGGGTCGCCTTCCTACTCGTGTTCCTCGCGTTCCCGACCGGCCGCTTGACCGGCCGATACGAGCGGAGCCTCGTCATAGCCGCGTTCGTGATCGCACTCGGTCTCGAGCTCGTCCGAATGGTTGTCGGCGACTACGGCCCCAATAACCTCCTTGGCTTTGCCAGACACCCGGATCTCTTCGTCACCGTTCGGCGCTTCCAACTCATCGCTCTGGCCGTCTGCTGTCTCGTCGGCGTCGTCATGCTCCTTGCCCGCCGGTGGAGGACGGGCTTGCCATCGAGACGTCCCAGCGGCCTCCTGATCGACGTCTTTGCGTTGGGCCTTGTGATGGTGGCGGCCTTTTGCGTGCTGAGTGCGTTGAACAGCCCAGCACTCGTCGAGGTGCGCTGGGCAGAGTTCGCGACGCTCGGGATCGCACCAGTCGTCTTTCTGATCGCAATCCTCGACGCTCGTCTCGCGCGCTCGGGCGTCGGCGATCTGATCATCGAGCTACGGGCGGATCCGCCGCCCGCCGATCTGCGGAACGCTCTCGCGCGCGTGCTGCGCGATCCTTCTTTGTCGCTCGTCTACTGGCTTCCCGAGTTCAGAACCTACGCGGATCTCGAAGGTCAGGCGGTCGCGTTGCCGGACGAGTCGTCTTCCTACGCGACGACCTTGATCGACCGGAACGGAGAGCACGTCGCCGCACTCATCCACGATCCGACCCTCGACGACGAGCCCGAGCTGCTGAGCGCGGTAACGGCGGCAGCTGGCATTGCGCTCGAGAACGCACGCCTGCAGGCCGAACAGAAGGCGCATCTGGAGGAGTTGAAGGGATCGCGCGCTCGCGTGATCGAGGCGGGACAGCGAGAGCGGCAGCGATTGGAGCGCAACCTGCACGACGGTGCTCAGCAGCGGCTGATCGCGCTCTCGCTCGAGCTCAGCCTGCTCGAGAAGCAGGTCGCTGGCGATGAGGACACGCGCGCGCGTCTCGATCAGGCGAGACAGGAGATCGCTGTCTCGCTCGACGAGCTTCGCGCCGTCGCGCGCGGCCTCCATCCCGCCGTGCTGAGCGGGCATGGTCTGGAGGTCGCTCTGCAATCGATCACCGCCGGTGCACCGGTCCCCCTACGCCTCACTATCGGACTCAATGGTCGCCTGCCCGAGCAGGTCGAAGTGGCCGCGTTTTATGTCGTCTCGGAGAGCCTTGCGAACATCGGCAAGCATGCCCACGCGAGCAGAGCCAGCATCGAGGTCACGCGAAACGGCGATGTCGTCGTGGTCGAGGTCGTCGACGACGGCGTCGGAGGCGCTGACAGCGAACATGGGTCAGGTCTGCGCGGCCTCGCCGACCGCGTCGAGGCGCTCGGGGGCAAGCTGCGCGTCTGGAGCCCGGCCGACGGTGGCACGCGGTTGCGCGCGGAAATGCCATGCGCGTAGCGATCGCCGAAGACAGTGTGCTCCTCCGGGAGGGGCTGACGCGGCTGCTGAGCGAGGCTGGCTGCGAGGTGGTCGCGCAGTGCGGCACCGCCGAGGACCTGCTGCTCAAGGTGCGCAGCTACACACCGGACGTGGCGATCGTCGACATCCGCTTGCCACCGACGCACAGCGACGAGGGCTTACGGGCAGCGCTTGAGATTCGCGCGCGACATCCATCCGTCGGAGTGCTTGTTCTCTCTCAGTACGTCGAGCTCGGTCTGGCGCTGAAGCTGCTCGCCGACTCCGCCGAGGGTGTCGGATATCTCTTGAAGGACCGGATCAGCGACGTCGATGAGTTCGTCGCCGCTGTCCGCCGAGTCGCGGACGGCGGTTCGGCGCTCGACCCGATCATCGTCTCGACGCTGCTCTCACGTCAGCGCCCGGACGATCCGCTCGCCCAGCTAACTGCGCGCGAGCGCGAGGTGCTGGAGTTGATGGCGGGCGGTAGCTCGAACCAAGGGATCGCCGACAAGCTCGTCATCACGCTTCGTGCCGTCGAGAAGTACGTCTCCAGCATCTTCGGCAAGCTCGGCCTCCCGTCGACCGGGAACGAATCGCGGCGCGTGCTTGCGGTGCTCATGTTCCTGCGCTCCTGACGCGCAAGCGTCCTCCCAGACACCAGAAAACCGCCCCCCGAACCGGCCAGCGAGCCGTCTTCCGCCGCGCTCGCATCGCTGCGAGGTTGAGCGAGTCCCCGCAGTCACTCAAAGGAGCCGTGATGAAGACCCGCATCATCCAGAACGAGCCGGAGCAGCCGGCCGGCGACGCAGAGACGGTTCACACGACCCCCGGCGCGCCGAGACATTCGAATCTCGCGGCCCGGATGGGCCGTTGGAGCGCGAGCCATAAGAAGACCGCGATCTTCGGCTGGCTCGCGTTCATCGCCGTCGCGTTCATGATCGGCAACGCGATCGGAACGAAGAAGCTCGACCCGAAGAAGTCGGGTACCGGCGAGTCCGGTCATGTCGAGGCGGTGCTCGCCGACCACTTCAAGCAACAGCAGGGCGACACAGTCCTGATCCAGAGCACCAACACGGCGGTCGACGCTCCGGCATTCCGAGCTGCGATCACCGATGTCGCCCGGACGGTCGGCGGGCTCGAGCAAGTGAAGAAGATCGACTCGCCCTTCGCCGCCGGTAACGCCGATCAGGTCTCAAAGGATCGGCACACGGCCCTCGTCACGCTCGAGCTTCGCACCACGGACCTCGTCAAGGCCAAGACCCTCGACGCGCCGGTGGAGAAGGCGATCATCGCCGCCGCCGCGCGGCACCCCGGGATCGCAATCGAGGAGTTCGGAGTCAACGCCGAGAAGCAACTCGACGGAGCGATAGTGAGCGACTTCAAGAAGGCCGGCCTGTTCTCGCTGCCGGTCACATTGATCGTCCTGGTCGTGGCCTTCGGCGCGCTCGTCGCAGCGGGACTCCCGCTGCTGCTCGCGCTCACCGCCGTCTTCGGAACGATGGGCCTGCTTGCCCTTCCCAGCCAGCTGATGCCACTCGACTCCGACATCAGCGTCGTCGTGCTGCTGATCGGCCTCGCGGTCGGTGTCGACTACTCGCTCTTCTACTTGAAGCGCGACCGCGAGGAACGTGCCGCTGGCCGCAGCAAGGCCGCGGCGCCGGAAGCAGCGGCGGCAACGTCGGGCCGGTCGGTGCTCGTCTCCGGGTTGACCGTGATGGTCGCAATGGCCGGGATGCTGTTCACCGGCGACAAGACGTTCATGGGCTTCGGAATCGCAACGATGATCGTCGTCGCGGTCGCCGTGCTCGGCTCCTTGACCGTCCTACCGGCGACTCTTGCCGCACTCGGCGACAAGGTCGACAAGCTGCAAGTGCCGTTCGTGCACAAGTTGCGTCGCCCCGATGGGGGCGGCCGGATGTGGAGCGCGATCCTCGATCGCGTCCTCCGCCGCCCGCTCGTCTCGGCCGTACTCGCCTGTGGACTGCTGCTCGCACTCGCCGCCCCGGCGCTGCACCTGCACGTCGCCTCGCCCGGCTTCGACACGCTGCCGCAGAACCTGTCGGCCGTGAAGACCTACAACAAGCTGCAGAAGGCGTTCCCCGGCGACGTCAACTCCGCGAGCGTGATGATCAAGACCGACAACGCTCGTAGCGCAGCCGTCACCCGTTCGATCGCAGAGCTGCAGCACAAGGCGATCGCGACGGGGCGGTTCTCGACGCCGACGAACGTCGACTACAACGCGGACGGCACCATCGCGCTCGTTGAGATCGCTATGCAGGGCGAAGGAGTCGACGCAAAGGCGCTGACGGCACTCGACACTCTGCGCCGGAAGGTGATCCCCGCGACCGTCGGGCACCTCGACGGCGCGGACGTGGGCGTGACCGGAAACACCGCGAATGAGAAGGACTCGGACGGCCAGATGAAGCACGCCGCACCGTTCGTGTTCGCGTTCGTGCTGATCCTCGCCTTCCTGCTGATGCTGCTCACGTTCCGCTCGGTCGTGATCGCGATCAAGGCCGTCGTTCTCAACCTGCTCTCGGTCGCCGCCGCGTACGGAGCCCTGGTGCTCGTCTTCCAGGACGGCTGGGGCAAGAGCCTGCTTGGCTTCAAGGTCACCGGAGGAATCGTCGGCTTCCTACCGATCTTCCTCTTCGTGATCCTGTTCGGGCTCTCGATGGACTATCACGTGTTCATCCTGAGCCGCGTCCGCGAAGCCTACGACCGCGGCATGACGACCGACGAAGCAGTCGCACACGGAATCAAGACGACCGCTGGAGTCGTGACCAGCGCTGCGCTCGTCATGTTCGGCGTCTTCGCGATCTTCGCCACGCTCCAATTCATGTTCCTCAAGCAGTTCGGCGTGGGCCTTGCGATCGCCGTCCTCGTCGACGCAACCATCGTCCGCGCAGTGCTGCTGCCGGCCACGATGAAGCTCCTCGGCGAGTGGAACTGGTACATGCCCAAGTGGCTCGGATGGCTCCCGCATCTCGGCCACGGCGAGTCGCAGGAGTCCGCCGTAACCGAAACACCCGTCACGCGGCCGCCCTCGATTCCCCAGCCGGCAGACGCCTAGCCAATCGTCCTTCTAACCCGCGCAGCCTCGAGGTCGATGCCCCGGGGCTGCGCGATCAGATACCCAAACCCGCCCAAACGGCTCGGCGCGATGCCGACCGAACCAGCGCCAAAGGAGGAACACCATGACCATCATGACCTCGCACCCGAAGGCGAACCTACGCAGATCACGGCGCCCTAGACGGATCAAGCTCTCAGGAGCGATCTTGACCGGGCTGGCCGCCGCCGTCCTCGTCGCCACCACCGCCGCGGCGACCCCGGATCGCACCCATTCCCGGACAGCCCTGCAACTGGACGCCAACGCCCTCGTCGCCGCCGGAGTTCCGGGTGTCGTCCTGCTCACCCGGTCCGGCAACCACACCATGAGCATCACAAGCGGCGTCGGTGAGATCAGCACGAAGACGCCAATGCGGGCAGCGGATCGTTTCCGTGTCGCCAGCATCGCCAAGAGCTACACGGCAACCGTCGTCCTTCAGCTCGTGGGTGAGGGCAAGCTCCACCTGGGCGACACCGTTGAGCGCTGGCTGCCAGGACTCGTCCCGCACGGCGAGGGGATCAGCATCCGCCAACTGCTCAACCACACCAGTGGCCTCGCCGACTTCGAATACGACCCCACCGTCCTCGCCCCCTACCTCGCCGGCGACCTCAGCCATCCCTGGGCACCGCGGAAGCTGGTCCAGATCGCAGTCTCGCATCCGCCGCTGTTCGCACCCGGCACCGACGAGTCGTACTCCAGCACCAACTACCTGCTCGCTGGCTTGATCGTCGAAGCTCGCACCGGCCACACACTCGGCAGCGAACTGAACCGACGCATCTTCCAGCCGCTGCACCTCCGCGCCACCAGCTTCCCGATGACCGCGCGCATGCCGAGCCCACACGCGCACGGCTACCTCGTCATCAAGAAGCCGCCGGCGACCGACGTCACGGGCCTCTACCCCTTCCCCTGGGCCGCGGGGGCGATCGTCTCGAACGCCGCCGACACCGCGACCTTCTACCGGGCGCTCCTCTCGGGCCGGCTGCTCTCAGCCAGGATGCTCCGCGCGATGCAGACCACGCATGCCCAGAAGCACTTCGACATCCCTGGGCAGCGTTACGGCCTCGGCCTGGCGCGCTACTCGACCGCTTGTGGCACCGCATGGGGCCACAACGGCGCGTACCCCGGCTACTACGCCTACAACTTCACCAGCACCAACGGTCAGCGACAGGCCGTGCTCGAGGTCAACACGGACCCGACCAGCGTTCCCAAGGCTACGCTCTTGAAGTCCATCCGACTGCTCGAGAAGGCGTACTGCGCAGCCGCGTAACCCGCGTCACAGGGCTGCCTCCCGGAGCGGTCGCACTCCGCCGATGCGACCGCTCCTCGCCACTTACCCAGAAACTCGCGACGCGCGCGCCCACCCTGCTCGCAGGCGTCGCTGGAACGACAGCCGAGGCCCTCCCTACCACGGAGGTGCTCGACGAAGTCAGACACCTTTGCTCAAGCCAAAACTCCCGGGCTCCCGAGATGTTGGCGACAGATTTTGGCGACAGGTTGAGGTACGCTCGAGCGGTGCGCGTACACCGCTGAGGCAACAAAACAGGCCATTTGCTGGCCTTTTAAGAGCCCTCTGACGGACTCGAACCGTCGACCCCCTCCTTACCATGGAGGTGCTCTACCAACTGAGCTAAGAGGGCTGGAGGCCGGATTGTAGCCCCGGTTTCGGGCGGTTCCCGCCGATGCCCTGCGTAGCCTCACGCACCGTGGACGACGTGCGCCGTGCGCTCGCGCCGACCGACGAGCTCGGTGAGTCGCCGCTCTGGCCCGCGGCGGCGCTCGTCGCGGCAGCCGGGCTGTATGCCGACCTCCCGTCGCAGTTCATCGCCGGTGCGGGTGGGGGAGCCTTCGGCGTCGTCCGCTGGGTCGTGCCGGCGCTCACCGTCCTCGTTCTCGTCGCGCTCGGCGTCATCCGTCCGGCCGGGCCGTTCGCGCGTGTCCTCGAGCGGCGCCCTGGCGTCCTGCGCCTCACGCGCCGCCGCCTCGCGCTCGGGACGATCGCGATCGTCAGCGCCGCGAACTCGGCGTCGATCATCCTCCTCATCCACCTGCTCGTGAACGGCGCCTACACGGAAGCATCGACGGCGTCGACGCTGCTGCGCGCGGCACTTCACATGTGGGTCGTGAACGTCCTGCTCTTCGGGCTCTGGTACTGGCAGCTCGACGGCGGCGGGCCGCTCGACCGGCCCGCGTGCGTGCAGACGCGGCGCGACTTTCTCTTCCCGCAGCAGACGGAGCCGGCGTTCGCCGAGTCGGGCTGGCAGCCGCAGTTCCTCGACTACCTCTACGTCTCGTTCACGAACGCCACGGCGTTCAGCCCGACCGACGCGATGCCGCTGAGCCGGTGGGCGAAGATGTTGATGCTCGTCCAGTCGGCGATCAGCCTCGCCCTTGCTGTGATGGTCGTGGCTCGCGCAGTCAACATCCTCGGCTGACCACGGAAAATCCACGGCGGGCTCGAGCTTCGTCGTTTCGCTCACCCCGGTCGCTGGGCACATATCAGGCGTGCCCAGCGAGATCGAGCGGCTGTATCGGGAGCACCGCGGCAGGCTAGTCCGACTCGTCGAGCGCGAGCTGCGCGACCATGACGATGCCGAGGACGTGGTGCAGACGGCGTTCCTCGATGCGCAGCGCGCCCTCGAGCACGGCACGATTCCGCGCGACCCACGCGCGTGGCTCGCCGCGATCGCCCTCAACGCCGCGCACCGTCTCCGGCGCCGACGTCTGAACGCGGAGCCGCTCGAGGATTACGCGGTACAGGAGGCGTCGGGGATGTCCGAGATTCGGGAAGCGCTCGCGAAGCTGCCGGGGAAGCAGCGGGCAGCCGTGCTGTACCGGGATGTGCTGGGCTTCTCCTACGGCGAAACGGCGGAACAGATGGGCACGTCGGTGAGCGCGGTGACGATGCTCCTGCACCGCGGCCGGCGGCGGCTTCGTCAGACGCTCGCGGTTGCGGTAGGCGGTGTCGGGTCGTGGCGGTGGCTGAGGCAGGGAGGAACGCCGCAAGTAGCGGCCGTGAAGGGCGCAGCTGCAGTCGTCGCCGCCGCCGGTCTCACGACCGGCGGGATCGTCGCGGTCGGACACACCGTTCGGGCCGTCGCTCCGGGCAGGACCGACATGCCCATCGTGTCAGTGGCCCACCGAAGCCCGAAGACGGGAGCAAAGCGGACGGCGAGCGTCGCGCTTGCGCTCGATTCGGCTCGGCGTCGCGTCAAGACGATCGACGGCTCGGGGGAGAGCGCGGCTCCCGCGTCGACGCAAGGTTCTACTGGAGATGCGGCGCCGTCGCCGCCGTGGCCCTCGACGCTCCCGGCGCCGACCGTTTCCCTGCCGACGTTGCCGATCCCCGCGTTGTCCGCGACGGTCGCGGCAACTGTCACCGTCGACACACCGATCACGCCGGTGACTGTGACCACTCCCACGGTCACGACCGTGACGGTGACGACGCCGATCGTGACAGTCACCGTGCCGATTCCGTAGAACCGACCGAAAGGATCGGCCCGCCGTATGCCTCTACTCAGATATGGGGGGACATACGAGATGAACGAACCACTGATGAATCGCCGTGAGCCGGAACTCCGGGTGGGCGAGCGTGTCCGCCTCGGCGGCCGCGTCGGCGTGCTCCGATACCTGTACGGAACAGGCGCCGCCGTTGTGCGCTTCGATCAGGAGGACAGCACGAAGGTCGTGCCACTACGCCGTCTGGTTGCCTGCGCCGATGAGCACCCGCCTGGCGGCGGGTGAAGAACACCTCCTCCCCGCGCTGCGGCCGGGGAGGAGGTGTCACGCTCGTCAGCTACCGCGGGATCCTCAGGGCCTTACCTGGATGTTCCCGCCGTTCAGGTTGAGCTGCGGGAATTGCGATGACGTCGGTGGAGTCCCGGTGTAGAGCTGGTAGTAAGTACCGTTCGTGTCAGACCACACCTTGATCCCGTACGTATCGGCAACGGCCGCCGCCTTCGATCCCGGCTCACCGTTATCGGTCACATCGACGCGGTAGTTGTAGTTGCCGCCGAGCGAGTAGGCGGCTCCGGTGGTACGGCTCATCGCCTGGATGTTCGCCTTGCCGGAGAAGGTGCCCGTGCAGTTGGTGAACGGGTTGGTCGACGTGTTGCAGCCCGCGTTCAGTGACATCCCGCCACCCGACCACGAGTTGCTCTTGATCTGCCAGTTGTAGTCGCCGGCCGGCAAGTACCCGCCGGTTGAGAGGGGCACGGTATTGGCGGCGACCGTCTTGCGGTAGATGTAGAGGCTGTTGCCTTGAACCGAGCCGTTCTTCTGACGCTTCGCGTTGAAGCCGAAGTTGCTGCGCGTGCCGAGATTCGGCTCGTTGATCCAGCCACCGCCCGTCGTGAACCCGGTTCCCGGCAGCGAAACGGTCACGGCAGCGGCCTCTTCAGCCGCGACGTAGTAGCCGTTCACCAGGAGCTCGATCTTGATCATGTATGGATCCCCAGCACTGAGCGAGAACGCGCAGGGGGTTGCGACGGTGTTGCCCGTACCTGCGGTGCTGCCGGCGGCGACGGGCTTCTGGCACGTATATAGCGGTGTCGTACCGCTAAACGTGTAGACGCTGAACTTGAGTTGGGTCGTGCTCAGCTTATTGCCGAGACTGGTATCCGTAGGACTGACCGCGGGAGCACCGGCGGCTCCAGCCTCGCGGATAACAGCCGTGGCGTTGATCGTCGCCGTATTCGTAGTCGCCGACGCCGTATTCACGAAACTGTCGCCGCTGTACTCGATGAAGGCGTTCTCGTTCGTGACCGTGAGCGTCCCCGGCGTAACGGTGAAGCTGTAGTTCGTGGCACTGAGCCCACTTACGTCGCAGCCGATGGTGTACGTCCCGGCCGGGGAATCGAGCCGATCCCGCCCCGACGCCGAACAGGTAACGGGAGTCGTCACGTTGACGACGCTGGCCGCAGTGTCCGGCGAGACGAAGTCGCTCGTGTTGAAGTGCCATCCAAGTGCCGGCGTTGGATCGCTGTACTGCACGTTGTTGTTCTCAGCAATGACGCCGACGGTCTTCTTGGTGATCGAGAAGTCCTTGCTCACGTAGCTGAGCGTGTAGTTGTTGCCGCTGTTGCCGTCCGCGATCGCGAGCGTGTTCTTGGTGATCGCGTAGCTGCCGACGTCCTCGCCGGAGACGCGGCTCAGGACACCGGTGAAGTGGTCAGTCCCGACCAGGCTGCCGACGCTGATGTGGTAGGTGAAGGAGGCCGGGTCGTTGGCCCCGTACACCTTGGTCTGGCCACTGTCAGCGGTGACCTCGATCGCCTTGGCGGTGATCGTGAGTGAACCGGTGCCGCCGGAGGACAAGTACGAGCTGTCGCCGGCGAAGCTTGCTCCTACCGCGCTTGCGTAGGTGCCCGCGTTGATACCGCTCAGGCTGACCCCCGTCAGAGTCGCAAAGCCGCTGCCGTTCGTGGTGGGGCAGGTGACCACGGTTGCGCCGCCGCAGACGGCGGTTCCGTTGAGGCTGAAGCTGATGGTCTTACTGGGCACGGGATTTCCGCCCGAGGTCAGCGTCGCGGTCAGTGTCGCGGTTCCACCGTACGTTCCGGTGCCCGAGACCAACGTGATGCTCGTCGCCTGCGCGTTCGCGATCGTGAACGTGTTGCCCGCACCGGGCGTCTCGACGTTGCCGACGTTGTCCGTCGCTCGCGACTGCACCGTGTAGGTGCCCTCCGCAGGCGTGAACGGGTACGACCAGCCCGTCGTCCCCGCCCCCGCGTTCCAGATCGGGATCAGGCTCGTCACGAACGTCGTGCCGTTCCACCACTTGCTGTCGATCGACCGCTGGATCGCGACTTCCACCTTCAGCAGGTTGGCGGCGCCGGTATCGAGTGCGGTGCCGCAGATGTCATTGGAAGCCGGCGTACTGCAACCTGCGAGGTACTGCGCAGAGGTGAGGGTTGCGCTGTTCGCCGGGAACGTCACGGACGAGGACGGCGCAGCATGGTCGATCGTCAGCGCGCTCGTGTTGCTGCTGGTCTTGAACTGCGTCGGGAACGTGTCGCCCAGGTAGTTCGCGGTGAGCGTATGCGTGCCGGTGAGGCCGCTGTCGAGGGACGTCGGCGTGTACGTGAAGGTGCACGTGCCCTTGTCGGTCGACTGCGCCGTGAGCGTGCACGAGGCCGCGCTGAACGTCCCGCCGCCGCCACTGCCGGAGAAGAGCACCGTGCCGGTCGGGTTCGCCTTGGTCACAGTCGCGCCAGTGTCGTCCTGGCCGGTATCGGTGACCGTCACGGTGCAGGACGTCGTCTGACCGAGATTCAGGAGGGTCGGGGTACACGCGAGCCCAGTGTTTGTGACGTGGCCGGCTCCCACCGTCACCGTCCCGGTGTCGGTGTCGAGGTTGAAGAAGCCGTTGCAAGCAGCGGGTGAGCCGTTACCGGGCACGCAATCCTTCGTCGAGGAGGGGACACTCGCGCTGGCGGTCGATCCCGCCTGCACGCCGACGAGGGAGCCGGTCGGATTGAACGCTGCGACCGGGAACGCCGCTTCGATCGAGGCGGGGCCGCCCTGCGTGCATGTGCTGACGTTGCAGGTTTGCTGAGCGCTCCCGACGTTGAATGGCGTGCCACCGCCCAGCGTCACCTGCGCCGTCGGGTTACCAGACGAATCGAACGTGACCCACGCCTGTGCGTCGGATGTTCCGTCGTGGTTGGCATCGAGGGTGAGCGAGTAGCCGTCCGACGCGATCTTGTTCTTGTTCTGCTGCAGCGTGACGTCCCAGCGGATGTAGATGTTCCCGTCACCGGCAGTGAGGCGGATCGCCTTGATGTCGGTGGAGTTGCCGCTGTTGTCGCCGGTGAAGTCCAGGTAGGAGGGGACGCTCGTCAGGGCGTTCCAGTCCGCCAGGTTTCCGTCGATGCAGATCTTGTTCGAGCCGCAGTTGACGGCCACGCTCGGGCTGTTCTGGATCGCCGTCAGCGTGCCGCCGCTCCCGGCCTTCGTCTTGGTGAGGAAGACGTTGCTGCCCTGAGCTCTCGACGCCTGGGCGTTCGCGTAGGAGATCGTGAACGAGTTAGTGCGTTGGCACGTCTGGTTGACGAGGATCGTGCTGCCGGTGATCGATGCGAGACTCGCTGCGCACGTTCCAGCAGTAACGGACACGAAGCCGGGGTTCCCGGAGTTCGAGTTCTGCGGGGCGGTCCAACCGGTGGGGATGTCAAGGCTCAGCTGCGACCCGGAAGCGAAATCCCCAGCGTTTCCGCCGGGCGAGGTAAAGGTGAAGGTGAGGGTGTTGCCCGCGGAGTTGTTGTTCGCACTCGTCGGGGACACGGTCATCGTCCCGGCGCCGCTACTCGCGGCGGCGATGGCGTAGGGCCCGACGAAGGGGCCGCCGACGCCGACGGGCGGTGCGCCCGCGGGCTCGATCGACGCCGCTGACGTGTCGTTGATCGCGCGGTCGAGGTTCAGGCGGCCGTTGCCGGTCTGGTCTGAGGTGCCGGCGGCGTCCGCCGACTCCGCGAGGCGGTTCACGATGACGCCGTTGCTCGCCATCGGCGAGTTCGCCTTCAGCAGCGCTGCCGCTCCCGCGACCTCGGCCGCCGAGGCCGACGTACCGCTGATCGAGCTATAGCCACCGCTGGTGTCGGTCGAGAGGATCCCCTCGCCCGGCGCCGCCAGGAAGACGTCCGGGCCGGTGTTCGAGAACATGCTCGGCAGGTCGCCGATGCCGGTGCTGCCGACGCCCATCACGCCCTTGTCGCCGGCGGGGAAGTTGATCGTGCTCGAGCCGTCGTTGCCGGCGGCCGCAACGAGGACGACGCCATGGCTCCACGCATAGTTGACGGCCGTCTGCAGTGCCGACGAGTAGCCGGGGTTGGAGAACGACATCAGGATCACGTCCGCGCCGTGCTGGGTTGCCCAAACGACGCCGTTGATCACGTCCGAGTCGAGGCCCGTGCCGTCGGCGCCGAGCACCGTGACCGGCATAACGTTCACGCCGCTGTAGCCGACGCCCGCGATGCCGGCGTTGTTGTCGGTCGCGGCCGCGACGATTCCGGCCATCTCGGTGCCGTGTCCGTTCGGGTCAGCCGTGCCGTCGCCCGAGCCGTTGACGATGTCGGTACCCGGGACCACGACGCTCTGCAGGTCCGGCTGCGACGCGTCGACGCCCGTGTCGAGGACGGCGACCGTCGCGCTCGAGCCGGGGTTGATCGTGCCGAAGACGTTGTCCCAGCCGATCTGCGGCAGCGACCACTGGTCCGCGTACCGCAGGTCGTTCGGCGCAGTCGCGGTGTCGCGCGAGAGATCCGCCGTCACCGAGGCGACGTCGGGATTCGCTGCGAGCGTCTGCGCGTCCGACGAGTCCTCGCCCGCAGGGAAGCTCAGGGAGTACATGTGCAGGACGGAGATGGCATCGCCGGTGGTGCCGTTCGCAGCTGCGATGTCGTCCTGCTGCTGCGCGTCTGAGACGCCGCTCTTGAAGGTGGCGATGTAGGGGACGGATCCGGCGGACGGCGCGGAGGTGTCTGTTGAGGTCGAGCTCGAGGAGGTGTCTGTCGAGGTGTCGGAAGAGGAGGTGGTGTCGGAAGAGGGCGCAGAGGTGGTGTCGGATGTGGAGGCGCTACTGGCTGGAGTGGTGTCGGTGCTGGTCGTGAGGACTGAAAGCGACTCGCCGAACGCGCCCGAGGCCATCAGCCCGAACGCAAACAGAACTGCCAGCCCGATCCCGATCCGCAGGGACCGGTTCCGGAGTGTTCGCTGAACCTTCTCTGTGCCGTGCCGCGCCTTATCCCTCATAACACTCGCCTCTCTCGTCGTAAGACCGCCCCGAGCCTCACCCGACGCGCCGAGGCCGGGCAGCGCCCGGCGTTCGGGTCAAGCTCGGATAGATCAATTAGCCGCAGAAGCTCCCCTTCGAAGCCGCACCAAAGTACCGCTACCTGATTTAGGCGTATGGGAACCGCTCAGGTACTGGCTGAAAGGACTGGTCGGCCTCAGACCATCGAATCGTGCGGATCAGCACGATTTCGCCGAGAGGAGGGTGAAGGAGTGAGTGGGGGCGGGAGGATTCGAACCTCCGTAGGCTGAGCCGACGGGTTTACAGCCCGTTCCCTTTGGCCGCTCGGGCACACCCCCGACGAGGGGCGCCATTGTAGCTTTGCGTCGTGGCGAGCTACGACGTCGCAATCCTCGGCGCCGGGCCTGCGGGCTCGACGGCCGCCTACCGGCTGGCGGCCGCGGGCGCGAGTGTCCTGCTCCTCGACAAGGCCACGTTCCCGCGCGACAAGCCCTGCGGCGGCGGCGTCACCGGCCGTGCCGCGCGCCTGCTGTCCTTCTCGATCGAGCCCGTGGTCGAGGACGTAGTCGATCGGCTGGAGTGCGGCCTCCGGTACCGGCACCGCTTCACGCGCAAGGCGCGCGCGCCGCTCGCATACATGACACAGAGGAAGCGCCTCGACCACTTCCTCCTGCGGAAGGCGGCCGAGGCGGGCGCCGAGGTGCGAGAGGGGGAGACAGCCGACGCCCGGGAGCTCGACGCGCGGATCGTGATCGGCGCCGACGGCTGCAACGGCGCGTCGGCGAAACAGCTCGAGCTGGCGGACGGCGTGGTGCACGGCGTCGCGCTCGAGGCGAACTACCCGTACGACGCGCGTTATGCGCGGGCGATGGTGCTCGAGATCGCGGTCATCCGCGGCGGCTACGGCTGGATCTTCCCGAAAGGCGACCACGTCAACGTCGGCGTCGGCGGCAATGGGGAGGAGGCGCCGAAGCTGCGGCGTGAGCTGCGCCGGATGTGCGAGGCGTACGGCATCGATCCCGACACTGCGCAAGAGACCCGCGGTTACCGGTTGCCGCTACGGCTCCCCGGGACGCTGCTCGCTCGCGGCCGGACCGCGGTGATCGGCGACGCGGCCGGGCTCGTCGATCCCTTTTCCGGCGACGGGATGTACGAGGCGTTCCTCTCCGCCCAACTCGTTGCGGACGCTGCGCTCGAGGTGCTGGCCGGCCAAGCCGACGACCTCGGCGCGTACCAGGCTGCGGTCGAGCGGCGCATCACGCCGCTCACGCGGGCCGGCTGGGGAGCGAAGCGCGCCTTCGAGCGGTTCCCGCGCACGACGTACACGCTGGCCAGACTCCCGGTCACCTTCCGGGCGCTCGAAAAGCTGCTGCAGGGAGACCTGCCGGAACCGGCCGCGGCCCGAGGCATCGAGCGTGCCGCGATCCGTGCGATCTATGCGCTCTCGCGCGCCGCGGTCATCCAGAGCTCCTAACGCAATGAAGCACGGGCCGCCTGGCCGCGCTGGGCGGCACGCTGCGGCGTCCTCGGTCGCGCGAATAGCGCTGATATTCGCGCTCCCTGCGTCCTTGCATCGCACGCGCCCAGCGCGCCCAGTCGACGCGTGGACATTCCGTTAGAAGCTCAGCCCGAGTTACCGATCAGCTGCATCATCTTGAACATCGGCAGATACATCGCGATGATGATGACGCCGACCATCATCCCGACACCGATCATCATGATCGGCTCGATGATGGACGTGAGGGACTGGATCGCGCTGTCGACCTCGTCCTCGTAGAAGTCGGCGATCTTGCTGAGCATCTTCTCGAGCTCGCCCGTCTCCTCGCCGATCTTGACCATCTGACTGACCATGGGCGGGAAGAGCGGGTCGTTCGTCAGCGGCTCGGCGATCGGAACGCCCTCCTGCACCTTGATGCGGGCCTCCGTCAACGCCTGCTCGACGACCCAGTTGCCCGCCGTCGAGCCTGCGATCTCGAGCGCCTTGATGATGTCGACGCCGGCGGCGACGAGCGTGGCAAGCGTGCGCAGCAGCCGCGCCATCGTGATCTTGAGCACGACCTCGCCGATCTTGAGCGGGATCCGGAGCTTGATCCGATCCCACTTCTGGCGGCCGGACTCGGACTTCTTGTAGCGAAGCGTGCCCCACACCATGAACCCGACCAGTGGGAAGATGATGTACCACCGCTGGCGGAGGAGATCGGAGGCGCTGACGACCACCCGCGTCAGGAACGGGAGCTGGCCGTGCAGCTCGGTGAAGATCTTCGCGAAGATCGGGACGATGAACATGAGCATGGCCACGAGGACGAGCGTGGCGAAGGTGAAGACCACCGTCGGGTAGATCATGGCGCCCTTGACGCGGCGCTTGAGTTTCGTCTCCTTCTCGATCTGGTCCGCGACGCGGTCGAGGACGTTGTCGAGCATGCCCGAGGCCTCGCCGGCCTGCACCATCGAGACGTAGAGCTCGCTGAACACCTTCGGGTGCCGCGCCATCGCCTGCGAGAGGAGAAGGCCTCCCTCGACGTCGGCGCGGAGCTCCGAGATGATCTCGGCCAGGTACACGTCGTCGGTCTGGTCCTCGAGGATCACGAGCGCCGCGACGATGTTGAGGCCGGCCTCGATCATGGTCGCGAACTGGCGCGAGAAGATCTGCATCGAGCGAGGCTTGATCTTCTTGAAAGCCGTCCGCAGGCCCTCCTCGCCGCTGGCGGGAAGCTCGCGGAGCGTGTGCGCGAGCAGACCGCGGATACGCAGCTGCTCGCGTGCTGACTCGAGGTCGGGTGCGTGGACCTCGCCGATGGTCTCGAGCCCGTCGATGCTGATTGCGCTGTAAGCGAAGCCGGCCATCAGCTCTGGCAGGGCGTCTGCCCTGAGTCTCCTTGAAGGCCCGACTGCGTACACCGGGAGAAGGTCGTGATGCTCGTCACTTTGGCCCTGGCGTCGGCGCTGCTGGTCACGGTCACTGCGGCCTGCTCGAGGTTCGCGCTACCGCCGGTCACCTGTCCTGGGGTGACCACGACCTGATAGGTGTAGCTCCCGCCGTCGGGCGCGTTCGGCCACGTAGCCGAGGCGACGTTGACGATCTGGCTGTACCTCAGGTTGTGCAGCGCTTCGATCTCCTGATCGGCGATGGCCGCTGCTGTGGAGATTCGACTCGAGCGCTTCAGGGTCGACGCCGCCGAGGTAAAGGCGCCGAGCGTGGCGAAGATGCCGACGTTCAAGACGAGAAGCGCGATCAGGAGCTCGATCAGCCCGATCCCGTCTTCGTTGCGCATCCTTCCGGCGAGCCTGCTCGGGCGGCCCCTCCGGAGATCGATGACCAGAGCGGCGGTCACGACGCGGAAAGCAACCTGATCCGGTAGCGAACGCCGTCAGCCGTGTCGACGAGGGTCATCGTGCGGCCCGAGACGAGCGTGACGGTCTGCGCCCCGCTCTGGTACGAGCCGCTTGCGATGCCGATCCTCACCAGTCCGTGCGAGACCGAGACGAGCTTGAAGAGTGGGTTCGAGCTCGGGAAGCTCCCGCCGATCCGGACCGTCTGAGTCTTGCCGTTGACCTGGAGCGTCACGGCACCGGTCCGGGCGAGCATGCGCGCGGACGTCGTCTGCGCCGACGGCGCAGGGCCGGCGGTGATGACACCGCTCGCGCCCGAGTTCCCTGACGGCGAGCTCGTGATGTCGGAGGCGGACACCTGCTGGACGAACGGGTCCTTGCCGGCGAAATGACTGAACGAGTAGAGCTCCGACTTCGAACGCCTCGGCGAGAGGTCCGAGGTCGTCAGCTTCGCGCTCGTGGCAGGCAAGACGGCCGTGGACGCGACAGGCGTGCTCGTGGGCGTCGTCGAAGCGCCGTAGCTCGGGGTGGTGGTCGTCGTTGCAGCGGGAGGCGTCGAGCTGCTGCTGCCTCCGTGGCCCTTGAGGACCTTGGGCATCTCGAAGGCGAGGACTGCGACGAGCAGGACCGCGCCGCCGATGACCAGCCGCTTCGCGCGACGGTCCTTCGCTTCGCGGACGTCCTTCATTCTGCTCTTGCGGCTCATGAGGTCCCTCCGCTCGTGCTCGGCGCCGCCGACGTCGAGTTCGAGGTCGTGGTCGTGCCGGTCGTGGTCGTCGACGTCGTGTCGGTGGAGCCCGGAATCGCCGTCGTCGAGGCCGGCGCCTGGGGCACGAAAGCGTTGATGGTCAATGTCGCCTGGATCTGGGGGAATCCCTTCGATCCGGCAGCGAACGCGACGTCGCTCACGTCGAAGAGGCGGCCGGCGGTGAAGAGGTTTCCGTTCTCCACCCGGACGAGGTTGCGCAGCCGCTGGAGGAAGGACAGGAGGTTGTAGAAGCTGCCCGTGAACTGAACCTGGATCGGCTCGGCCGCGAACGGGTCCGTGGTGACGGTGCTCACGCTCGAAGCCGCGCCGCCCGGCTGGATCTGATCGAACGACAGGCCCGAGTCTTCGGCGAGCTGGTTCAGCTGCAGGATCACGTCAGGCGTGTCGAGCTGGCTCGGCATCGCCTGCGTCAACTTGAAGACGCTGGCCGCGCGCACTGCAGGCAGCGCCTTCGTGAATGCCGTCGACCTGTTCTGGTCGATCTGCTTCTGAACTGCCGCCGTCTGCTTCTTCAGGTCCGCCGCGGTAGAGCGCTTCGGCGAGATCACGACGAAGTAACCGAGCAGGACGACGACGAAAAGCACACCGGCGACGACCGCGCCCTGAGCTCTCGGCGAGAGGCTTGCAAGACGGGCGGTCACGAGGCTCCCCTTCCCTTGCGGATGTCCGAGACGATCGTGAAGTTGATGACCCGCTGGGTCCCGATCACGGATGCGGTGCTGCTCTGGAGCTGCACGTTCTCGAGGTCGGGGACGACCTGGAGGCGCGCGAGGAGCCGCGCGACACTCGCCTGGCTGTAGGTGCTCCCCTGCAGCGTGAACGCGGTCGCCGCGGCCGGCAAGGCGCTCGAGGTCGTGGACGGCGTCACCGTCGCGGCCGTAGGCTCGAGCGGCATGGTGCCGGTGACGTTCGTGAGCCAGACGTCGTCTGGCAGGACGAGCGCCGTCCGGCGCAGGATGCGATCCCAGGAGACCCGCTTGCCGATCGCCGCTGCGAGGGCGAGCGACCGCTGCTCCCTCTGGTTGAGAATCGAGGAGCGGAAGGCGTTCGTCTGCGCCGACACGTGATGCGACGGCGTAGCGGCCAGCACGGCCCGGGCGGTGGAGAGGGCGTCACGCTGCCGGTTTTCGCTTCGGTTCGCGAGCAGGAACCCTGCGGCGAGCACGAGCACGACCACGGCGGCGCCGATTCCGGCTCCGAGCGCGACCGTGTTCGTCCGTTCCCGCGTCCGCGTGACCTGCTGGCGGGGGAGTAGGTTGACGGCGCGCATCAGTCCTCGATTCCCAGTCCGATTGCGACGGCGAGTGAGCCGTCCTGGCCACCGGAGCTGATGCCGTGTCCCGAGCCGACGCGTGCGAACGGGTCGGCGACACTGACGCTGATGCCGATCAGCTCTTCGAGCTGCTCGGCCAGTCCCTGCAGGTGGGCGCCGCCGCCGGTGATGGTGATCTCGGCGAAGCCCAGGGAGTCGGGCTGATCCTGGTAGAAGTGGAGAGAGGAGGCGAGCTCGCGGGCCAGACCGTGCACCTCGCGGCGAGCTGCCTCGACGGCCTTGCCGGTGCGCTCGTCGGCCGGATCGACGGGAGCCTGGCTCGAGATGTCGATCGACCGCTTGACACGGTCGGCCTCGGGGGCGTCGACCTCGAGCGCCCGCTCGATCGCCGAGGTGACGCGGACGCCGCCCCAGTCGAGCACTCTCGTGAACTCGCAGAGGCGTCCGTCGGAGACTGCGACCGTCGTGCGGTCGTGTCCGATCGAGACGGCGACGCGGGCGGCCTCGGCGCGCTCACCGGAGGCAAGAGGCTCGCCCCCGACCGCGCGCAGGAGTGCAAACGCTTCGATGTCGATTCCGACGAGCTCGATCTTCGCCGCGGCACACGTCGCTGCGAAGCGGTCGACGAGGTCACGATAGGCGACCGCCAGCAGCACCCGGTCGGGTGCCGTCGAGTTCTCGACGACGTGGTAGTCGAGCATCGCTTCCTCGATCGGAATCGGCAGGGTCTCGTACGCGCGGAAGCGGATCGCGTTGGCGAGCTGCCGCGGGTCGTCGACTGCGGGCCGCTCGAAGACGCGAACGCCGGTGCGGCTGCTGCCGATGCCGAGCCGCACGTTCTTGCGCGGGAGGTCGGCCTCCTGGAAGAAGGCAGAGATCTCGTTGGCGAGGGCCTCTGGATCGCGCACCTCGCCGCTCGCGACGACGTCGGCGGGAAGGGTGTGCCGCGCAGCCTTGACGAGCTTCGGCCGCCCGTTGTTCACGACGACGGCTGCCGCGAGCTCCGATGCGCCGATGCTCAGCCCGACGAGCTGCTTGTGCCGGCCCCCCGAGCTGGCCGCGGAGGTCTTACGCTCCTTCGGGGCGCGCTTGGGAAGCGACACGTTCCGCTTCGGCGCCTCGGTCTTCGGCTCCTCGGCCGTGGTGGTCGCGGCCTCGGCCGTTTCCGACGGCTTGCGCTTCATTGAGATGTCCTTCTTCAGAAAGTCGCTGATCCCGCTCACTGTGTGGCTCCTGCGATTCGGAGGCCACGGAGGGCCTCGGGAAGGTGTTCGTCTGTAGGTTGTGCGACGCCGCTGCGGGCGAGCAGGGCTTCGAACTCGTCGCGCCGGCTCGTCACGCCGGCCGCGGTGTCACGGCTGATCACGCGGCGGACGACGAGGTCGGCGAGGCACTGCTCCATCGTCTGCATCCCGCGCGTCGTGTTCGTCTGCATGACGGAGTAGATCTGCTCGGTCTTTCCCTGGCGGACAAGGTTCCGGACGGCGTCGTCGGGCAGGAGCACCTCGAGAGCGGGTACGCGCGTCCGGCCGTCGGCGGTCGGAAGCAGCGTCTGCGTGACGATCCCTTGGAGCGAGGCGGCGAGCTGCATCCGGACCTGTCCCTGCTGAGCCGCGGGGAAGACGTCGATGATGCGGTCGATGGTGCTCGGCGCGCTCTGCGTGTGCAGGGTCGCGAGTACCAAGTGGCCGGTCTCCGCGGCTGTCAGCGCGGTCGAGATCGTCTCGAGGTCGCGCATCTCGCCGACGAGGATCACGTCGGGGTCCTGGCGGAGAGCGCCGCGCAGCGCCTCGGCGAATCCCTTCGCATCGGCGCCGACCTCGCGTTGGTTCACGACCGAGGTCTTGTGCTGGTGCAGGAACTCGATCGGATCCTCGATCGTGACGATGTGGAGCGGCTGGCTCTCGTTGATCGAGTCGATCATGGTCGCGAGGGTCGTCGACTTACCGGAGCCGGTCGGGCCGGTCACGAGGACCAGGCCACGCGGCTCGCGCGCGAGTTGGAGGAGCACCTCGGGCAGGCCGAGCGCCTCGGCCGACTTGATCACCTGCGGCACGAGGCGGAAAGCGGCCGCGAGGCTGTCGCGCTGGAAGTAGACGTTGACGCGGAAGCGGGCGATGCCGGGGACGGAATAGGAGAAGTCGATCTGCCGGTCGATCTCGAGCCGCTTCTGCTGCTCGGTCGAGAGCACGCGATAGAGAAGGTCGCGCGTCTCCTCCGGCGAGAACGGCTCGAAGTCCTCCATCGGCGCCAGCCGGCCGCGCATGCGCAGCAACGGCGGCGAGCCCGACGTGATGTGGAGGTCGGAGGCATCCTCGGCGGCGGCGCGCTCGAGGAGCGTGTCGATGGAGAAGGGCTGCGGCGTCATGCGAACCGACCTATCGGCGGGTGGTGTCGGCCGCTTTAGGGAGGTCGCCCGGAATCACTCGATCGAGGTAAGGCGAGGGGCCCGCGGGGCAGGCATCGCCCGCGCCGGGTGAGCTCAGCAAGGCGAATCACCCGGTCGGGGGGATACACCGCCGGGTGTGCTGCCGATAGAGGGCGGGTCTGGGTACCCGTCCATCAAAGGAGAACTGCATGCATTCCCTCAGGCAGCGCATCAACGCACGGGACGAGAGCGGCTTCACGCTCATCGAGCTCCTCGTCGTCCTGATCATCATCGGCATCCTGCTTGCGATTGCCGTTCCGTCGTATCTCGGTTTCCGGGACAAGGCGCAGAAGACGGCGGCCTCTGCTGACGTTCGCGAGGCGATCCCGTCGGCCGAGGCGTACTTCTCGGATCAGGTGCCGAACAACACGTACGCCGGGATGAACTTCGCAGCCCTGCAGGGCTACGACTCCGGCCTCAGCCAGGCTCTCTCCCCGGGTGCCGGCGGTAAGGTCGAGGCGGTCGTCGGGGGCAACCCCGCAGTTGCCGGTGGCGGCTACTGCATCGAGGCGAAGGTCGGCAGCCACTGGGCCTCGGTCACCGGCCCCGGCGGCACCGTCGCTGCCGATGGTGCCCACTGCCCGTAAGTCCTAGCTCGTCGGGCGTACGAGAGGGCGCGGGAAACCGCGCCCTCTCTCTTTGCCATGACCGGGGGTCCGCGTGGCAGGCATTCCCCGCGCCGGGTGAGCGCCGCTAAGGCGAATCACCCGGTCGGGGGGATACACCGCCGGGTGTGCTGCCGATAGAGGGCGGGTCTGGGTACCCGTCCATCAAAGGAGAACTGCATGCATTCCCTCAGGCAGCGCATCAACGCACGGGACGAGAGCGGCTTCACGCTCATCGAGCTC
>JBJMKF010000005.1:0-23881 GCA_045805965.1 Gaiellaceae bacterium | reverse complement strand
CGGCGGCAGCGAGCGCATCTCCGCGACCTGCTCGGTCACCTTCTGCCCCATCAGGTGGCCGCCGAGCCCGACCTTGCAGCCCTGGCCGATGAAGAACTCGCAGCCGTCCGCGAGCATCAGGTGGTGCGGGTTGAACCCGTACCGGCTCTGGATGCACTGGTAGTACCACTTCGTCGAGAGGTCGCGCTCGGGCGGGATCATCCCGCCCTCGCCCGAGCAGGTCGCCGTCCCCGCCATCGAGGCGCCCCTCGCGAGTGCCATCTTCGCCTCGATCGAAAGCGCGCCGAAGCTCATCCCGGTGATGTAGATCGGGATGTCGAGCTCGAGGGGGTGCTTCGCGAACCGAGCGCCGAGAACCGTCTTCGTCTCGCACTTCTCGCGGTAGCCCTCGATCACGAAGCGCGTCAGCGTGCCAGGCAGGAACATCAGCTCGTCCCAGTGGGGGATCGGCTTGAACATCGAGAACCCGCGCATGCGGTAGCGCCCGAGCTCGGCCTTGACGTGGATGTCGTTGACGACCTCGGGCGTGAAGATCCGGCTGTGGCCGAGGACGTGCTCGGCCGTCCCCGCTCCCGGCGTCGGCCGAGCCGACGCCTCCGCTCCTTGCTGAGCTCCGTCGAGCCTACGCTCAGTGCTCACAGGACCAACTTCCTCTCGGAGGGCTCGAGGTTGTCGTAGTTGTAGAGCTTCTTGCCGCAGACGAACTTCTCCATCTCGGGCGGCGAGCCGAGGCCGTGGATCCGGAACTTGCGCTCGACGAACTCCGTGTCCGCCTCCGTCCACTCGCCGGGGACGCAGTCGACGCCGAGCGAGGCCACCGTGCCTCCGACGTAGATCGTCCCGTCGTACATCGAGTCGCCGAGCCCGTGACCGACGTTGCCGCAGAGGATCATGCGGCCGCGCTGCATCATGAAGCCGGTCATCATCCCGGCGTCTCCGCCGACAATGATCGTTCCGCCCTTCTGGTCGATTCCCGAGCGGGCGCCGACGCGGCCGTGGACGACGACGTCGCCGCCCCGTAGCGCCGCTGCGGTGAGCGAGCCGGCGTTCCCGGCAACCGTGACGACGCCGGACATCATGTTCTCGCACGACGACCAGCCGACGCGGCCGGTGATGCGGATCTCGGGCCCGTCGATCAGCCCGCAGCCGAAGTAGCCGAGGCTTCCCGCGAAGGTGATCCGGCAGCGCGTGAGGATGCCGACGCCAATGGAGTGCTTCGCGCCGGGGTTCTCGACGGTGACGTCGGTGACGCCTTCCTCATAAAGGAGGCGCCGGAGCTCGAGGTTGATCAGCCGCGTCGAGAGGTCACGCGCGTCGAAGGTCGCACGGTCGCCGTCGATCTCGGCGATGCGCGGCGCCTCGGCCTGCGGCTCGGCGAGCCCGCGCGCGTCGTATGTGATCCGGCCCTCGCCTACCGCTGCCACACCAGCACCTCCCCCTCGAAGGGGTCGTACGTGTCGATTTCGCGGTCGAGGACGGCGCGGATCGCGATCTCCTCGGAAGCGAGCGCGACCATGTCGTCGCCTTCGTAGAGGACGAGCGGCTTCGCGGCCATCTCGTCCTTGGCGACCCCGAGCGCGTCCTCGGTGACGGCCATGTAGGTGAAGACGCCGTCGAGCTCGTGGAGGCTGTCGCGCATCGCGTCCTCGAGGGAGGCGCCGTCGCTCATCTTCTCGGCGAGATAGACCGCGATGATCTCGGAGTCGCACTCCGAGTTGAAGCGATGCCCCGAGCGCTCGAGGCGGCGCTTCCACTGGAAGTAGTTCGTCAGTTGGCCGTTGTGCACGACAGCGACGTCGTTGAACGGATAGGCCCAGTACGGATGCGCGCCGGAGATGTCGACGTCCGACTCCGTTGCCATCCGGACGTGGCCGATCGCGTGCGTGCCGCGGAAGCCGCCGAGGTCGTACTGCGTGCACACGCTTTCGGCGTCGCCGAGGTCCTTGATGATCTCGAGCGCGTGCCCGAGCGAGAGAACCTCGGCGCCCGGCACGTCCTCGACGAGGTCGGCGAGCTGCTTCAGGTTGCCGACGTAGTCGAAGGTCGCGCGGTAGGCGTACTCGGTCTCCTCCTCGATCTCGTGGACCTCCGCTCCGTACCGCCGCAGCCGCTGCTCGACGAGGAAGCGGTTGCGCTGGATCCGGTCGCCGAACTCGAAGTCGCGCGGGTCGTTCGCGTCGGCGAGCGTGAACCGCATCACGTAGGCGCTCGAGCGCGGGCCGAAGAGCGCGTACCCCGTCGAGTCTGGGCCGCGGTGCTTCATCGACTGCAGCATCAGCGTCATGTCGCTCCCGACCTCGCGCCCGCCGTTGGCGTCCGCGTAGATGATCCCCGCGATCCCACACATGACGCGGCCTACGGGAGCACGTCGAGGTACTCCTCGACGTCCCAGTCGGACACGGTCGCGCAGTAACGCTCCCACTCGTCGCGCTTGTAGTGCATGAAGACGCGGTACATGTCGCCGGGCAGCGCCGCCTTCACGACCTCGTCGGCCTCGAGCGCGTCGAGCGCGTCGCCGAACGTCATCGGGATCCGGTTCACCTGCTTGCCGGCCTCCATCGCCTCGTAGATGTTCCGCTCCTCCGGCTCGCCGGGATCGAGCTTGCGGTCGATTCCGTCCTTCATCGCGACGATCAGGGCCGCGAGCGAGAGGTACGGGTTCACCGCCGAGTCCGCGCTCCGGTACTCGAAGCGACCGGGGGCCGACACGCGCAGCGCCGTGGTCCGGTTCTGGTAGCCCCAGTCGGCGAAGACCGGCGCCCAGAAGCCGGTATCCCAGAGACGCCGGTACGAGTTCACGGTCGAGGTCGTGATCGCCGTCAGCGCGCGGAGATGCTCGATGATCCCGCCGATTGCCCAGAGCCCGAGCTGGCTCGGACGCTGCGCGTCGTCGGAATCGGGCAGGAACGAGTTGTCGCCTTCCTTCCAGAGCGAGATGTTGTGGTGGCAGCCGTTCCCCGAGACGCCCATGAACGGCTTCGGCATGAAGCAGGGGAACAGGCCGAGCTCGCGGCCGACCTGCTTGCAGACCTGGCGGAACGTCGAGAGGTTGTCGGCCGTCTTCTCGGCGCGGTCGAAGCCGAAGTTCAGCTCGATCTGCCCAGGCGCGTCCTCGTGGTCGCCCTGGATCATGTCGAGACCGAGGGCCTGCCCGTACTCGACCACCTTGTGGATGACCGGCTGGAGCTCCGCGAACTGGTCGATGTGGTAGCAGAATGGCTTCGTGACGCCCTGCACGTCGGGCGTGCCGTCCTCCTTGAGCTTCAGCCACATCATCTCCGGCTCGGTGCCGGCGCGTAGGTGCAGCCCCGTCTCTGCCTCCAAGGCTGCCTGGATCCGGTTCAGGTTCCCGCGGCAGTCGGAGGTGAGGAATCCGCCGGGGTCCTCGCGCTCCTCGCGGTTCCGGAAGCAGGTGCACCAGACGCGCGCCACCCGCCGGTCCCACGGCAGCACGGCGAACGTGTCCGGCTCGGGGATGCCGACAAGCTCGGCCGCTTCGGGGCCGTAGCCGATGTAGTTGCCGTGCCGGTCGACGAAGAGGTTCGCCGTCGAGCCGTAGACGAGCTGGAAGCCCTTCTCCGCCATCGACTCCCAGTGATTCGCCGGGACTCCCTTGCCCATGATCCGGCCGGTGACCGAAGGGAACTGGTAGTAGACGTACTCGACCTTCTCGAGCGCGATCAGCTCCTTCACGCGTGCAACCTGCTCGTCCCGGCCGTCCTGCCCGACGAAATGCTCGATGTCGGTGACCGCCGTGCCCTCGGCGATTGCCATCCGCGTGACTCCTTTCGGGGGACTGACTAACCTCTGATCCTAGAGGAATGGCGACCGAGGTGGAAATCGGGGCAGAAGGCAGAGGCGACGGCCTGGCGCTCGCCCGCGACGTCGTCTTCTCCCCCGTCGCCGACGGCGCCGTCGTGGAGCAGACCGTGCGGCGTCTGGGCGAGGCGATCGGACTCGGCCTGATCGAGGTCGGAGAGCGGCTGCCGCCCGAAGCCGAGCTGGCGACGAAGCTCGCGATCGCGCCGATGACGCTGCGCGAAGCGCTGCGGATCCTCCGCGAGGCCGGTTATCTCGAGACGCGCCGCGGGCGCGGCGGCGGCACGTTCGTGCGGCTCTCGCTCCCCAAGCAGCCCACCCGGGAGGCACGCCGGCATCTCGCCCGCCTGACCGTGGAGGAGCTCGCGGATCTGATGGACTACCGCGTGGCCATGTCCGGCGCGGCCGTCGCCCTCGCCGCCGAGCGCCGCTCGGACGCCGACCTCGTCGCGCTCGAAGGGCTCGTCGAGCAGATGGCTGAGCTCGATGCGTTCGCGCCGTATCGCCGGCTCGACCACCGCTTCCACATCACGGTGGCATCCGCGGCGCGGTCGCCACGCCTCGTCGCCGCCGAGACCGCGATCCAGATCGACCTCGCCAAGCTGCTCCGCCTGATCCCGGAATCGGCCGAGATGTTGCACGTCTCCAACGAACAGCACCGGGAGCTTCTGGCGGCGATCCGGGATCGCTCGGCAACACGGGCGCGCGGGGTCATGCAGGCCCACGTTCGCGGGACGGGCGACTTCCTCGTCGGTCTCCGGCTCGGGAAGCTCGCCTAGCGAATTGGAGCCGCGTCTCGACGTGATCACGCTGGCCGTGGCCGACCTCGAGCGCGCGCTTGCGTTCTACCGCGAGCTCGGCCTCGAGTCGAGAGGCATCGTCGGGACCGAGTGGACGGATGAGGCGACCGGCGCGAACGGCGCCGTCGCGATGTTCGAACTGAACGGAGGCATGCTCCTGAATCTGTATTCGCGGGCCGATCTCGCCAAGGACGCGGCGATTCCAGTTGCTCGGCCGCAGAGCGGCGACTTCAGCCTCGCGCAACTCGTCCGTAGCCGCGCCGAGGTCGACGAGTTCCTGGAGAAAGCGGCGTCGGCCGGGGCCGCGGTCACACCCGCCCACGACCGGCCCTGGGGATCTACTCCGGCTACTTCCGCGATCTCGACGACCACCTCTGGGAGATCATCTGGCACCCGGACAGAACTCCGTAGGACGGCCACCGCGTACGCTTACGGCGATGACGCGCGTCTCCATCCCCACGTACCACAGCTGAGCGATCGATTACGCCGAGCGTGTCTCGGTGGCGCTGCGAAACCAGGAGCTGTGGAACCAGCTGCGTGACGCGGAGGGCGGGTCGTCGCCTCGGCTGAGCCCGCCGCGCCGGCGCCGGCTGTGGCCCGTCCGTGGAGCCCACGCCCAGGCCTCTTAACCCTGGGTGGGACGGTTTGGTTGGCGGTTGGCGGGTATCGCGCTCGTGATGCCGTGGCTCGTCAAAGGCCTTTTCATCCTGGCCAGGACCAGGAAAGGACGCAAGCTTCTTCTTGCCGCCGGGCTCGGCCTACTCGACTTGGCTCAAAGCGACCAGGCTCGGAAGCTGTGCGCAACGGCGCGGACAAAGGTCATTGACCCCGCCCTCAGGCAGACGCTCACGCGCTCCTGAAGAAGCTGCTCGAAATCCCGCCTTCATCCTTAGTTCCAGGGGTACGGCGAGTTGGACGTCGCGTGCGTCACGCCCTGCTCGTACCTCGACAGCCTGAACGCGTCGAGCCGGCTCTCGCCGCCGCCGAGGATGTCGCGGGCGACGAGCTTGCCGAGCCCGATCATCTTGAAGCCGTGGTTCGAGTCCATGACCATGTACGCGTTCGGCAGCGCGTAGTCGACGACGGGGTAGTTGTCCGGCGTGAACGCGCCGATGCCGCCGTGCGGGTCGGTGTGCCACTCGCCGGACTTGCCGCGGAAGCGCTCGTGCGCCCAGGCGAGGCCGGCCGTGAAGTAGTCGGTGAACTCGTCGCCGACGACGTGGTCGGGGTTGGCGTGCCCGTACGGCTCGAGCTCGAACTCCGGCCCGAGCTTGATCGGCACGCCGCCGCCCTGCACCCCGTAGCCGCGCTTGCCGATCTTGTAGTAGATCCCCCACGCCCCGTCCTCGATCACGTGCCCGTCGCGGTCGGAGCGGAGCGGGACGACGTGGTCGAGATGCACCACCGGCGCCTCGCCGTCGGCGGTGGTCAGCTCGACGTCGTCGAGCCAGTAGTCGCCCTCCTGCAGCTTCCAGTACGTGACGATCGGCTTCGTCTCGTAGGCCGCGCCGTTCCCGTCCGCCTCGATGCGCGGCGAGTCGCCCACGGGGGAGGTCGGCTTGTCCTTGCGGGCGACCTTGACCTCCGGCGGCAGGCCGAGCATGCGCCACACGTGACCGCTCCACGGGCCGGCGCCCGCGATGAGGAGCTCAGTCTCGATCGAGCCCGCGGACGTCTCGACCGAGTGGACGAGGCCGTCGTGGAGGTCGATGCCGGTCACCTCGACACCTTCGAAGATGCGGACGCCCTGCGAGCGCGCAAGCCGGGCGAGGTTCTCGACGGTCTTCATCGTCTCGGCCCAGCCGCCCTGCCGCTCGTGGAGGACGGCCTCGATCCCCTCACCGTTCCAGTCGGGGAAGATCTCGCGCATGTGCTCGGTGCACGCCTGCTCGCCGAGCACGACGTCGGAGCGGTAGCCGATCTCGGCCTGGCGCTTCTGGATCGCGACGCAGTCCTCGGCCTGCACCTCGGGAACGGCGGCGATGTAGCCGACCGGGTGGTAGCCGAAGCCGGTCGGGTCGGTTTCGAACAGCTCGACCGAGACGCGGATCACCTCGGCCATGGGCGGCGAGAAGTAGAAGTTGCGGACGACGCCGCAGGCGATTCCCGACGCGCCGGCGCCGATGTGGTTCTTCTCGAGGACGACGACGTCCTCACCGGAGCCGAGCTCGACGGCGAGGTGGTAGGCGGTCGAAAGGCCGTGGACTCCCCCACCGATTACGACGTACTTTGACTTGCTCGGCAGATCCGGCATATCATCTCCTTGTATTGCCTTCGCGGCAATGCCATTTCCAAATCTGCGAGCGACAATACCACGCATGCCTCGGACAGGACAACCAGCCGTACGCCACGTCGGCGCCGTCGAACGGGCGATCGCGGTGCTCGACGCGCTCTCCGATGGCAGCCCGGAGCTCGGGACGAACGAGATCGCCCGCCGTACGGGAATCAACGCGAGCACCGTCTCGCGGCTCCTCGCGACGCTCGCGCACGCCCGCCTCGTCGAGCACGTGCCGGCGAGTGGGCGCTACCGCCTCGGCCCGCGCCTCCTGCAGCTCGGAAGCCTCGTGCTCGGTCGTCTCGACCTCCGCGACGTCGCGCGTCCGCACCTGCAGGACCTCGTCCGCACGACCGGGATGACTGCGACGCTCTCTGCACCCGGCGACCACGACGCGGTTACGGTCGACTTCGTGCAGAGCGACGCGACGGTGCAGAGCGTGGCGCGTGTAGGCCGTCCGAGCATCGGCCACGCAACGGCCGCCGGCAAGGTGCTCCTCGCCTTCTCAAACGCGGAGCCTCCGCCCGGCGAGCTGAAGGCGTACACCCACCGGACGATCACCGACCGCGCGCGTCTCGACACCGAGCTGGCGCGTATCGCGCGGCAGGGCTACGCCGAGGCGGCCGGCGAGCGCGAGGAAGACCTCAACGCGATCGCCGCTCCGGTCTTCGACGCAGACGGAGACCTGGCGGGGATCGTCGGGCTCCAGGGGCCGGCGTCCCGCTTCGGCCGTAGCGCGATGCGGACCGCGGTCGATCCGCTCCTCTCCGCCGTACGCGAGATCTCGCTCGGGCTGGGCTGGGAATGATCGAAGCCTGGACCGACGAGCAGCGGCAGCAGTTCGAGCGCGACGGCTTCGTCGTCGCCGACGAGCTCATCGACGCAGAGACCGTCGACCGACTGCGCGAGCGCTTCGAGCCGCTCTTCCGCGGCGAATGGGCAACGGGGATCAAGCCCGACGAGGTCAACTGGCTCGCGGGACGCGACCCTGAGGACCGGACACGCCAGATCTGCAACGGCTGGAAGGCGGACCCGGCGATCGCGGCCCAAGTGCTATCCGAGCGCAGCGGCCGGCTCGCCGGCGAGATCGCCGGCTGGGACGGTGTCCGCCTCGGCCAGGACAACTGCCTCTGGAAGCCTCCGGGCGCGAAGTCGCTCGGCATGCACCAGGACGGGAGCTACCTCGACTACCTCGTGCCGCCCGAGATGCTCACCTGCTGGATCCCGCTCGACGACACGTCGGCGGAGGCGGGAACCCTCACCTACGCGGCCGGTTCGCACCGCTGGCCCCGCTCGGCGGAGAACCGCGGAGAGTTCCACGCGCCGGCCGACTGGCTCGCGCCGGCGCAGCGCGCCGCGCCCGACGGCGAGGAGTTCCGGCTCGTCCCGGTCGAGGTAAAGGCCGGCGGCGCGGCGTTCCACCATCACCTCACGTTCCACGGCTCCGGCCCGAACACGGCGGACGTGCATCGCCGCGCCGTCGTCTCGCACTTCATCCGCGCCGAGACGACCTTCCACCCCACCCACACGGATCCGAATTACTCGCGCTACCGGCGCGTCGGCGACCTTTCGCTCGACGAATCGTTCTTCCCCATCGTCTGGACGCGCGACGGCCGGCGCAGCGCCGGGCTCGCCTAAGGCGACCAGACGAGACAGGACGACCGCTCGCGTACTGCCCGCTCCGCTCGCCGATAGCGGCGACCCGACAGATGCCTGCGGTCAGGCCCGAACACGAGCAGGCCCGGCTCCCGCTCGGCAACGACCTCGAGGAGCGCGTCGACCGGGTGCGGGCTGCAGACGCGAAGCCGCTCGACCTCCACCGCTAGCGAACGAGCGAGCTCGACCGGCCTGCGCAGCGCTTCCTGCAGGTCGTCCCTCTCGACGTAGCCGTAGCCGAGGAGCGAGTACGCCGTCGGCAGAACCTCGGCGACGTTGACGAGGATGAGCGGCTGCCCGTTCTCGACCGCCAAATCGACCGCGAACGCGATCGCCTCCTCCGCGTACGGGACATCGAGCGTCGCAAGGAGGATGGGGCGGCCGGCGGAACCGACGGCGGCAGAGTCCGAATGCGAGATCCTGCGCCGGAGCGTTTGCACCGCTACTCCGGGTACAGCTGCCAGTGCGGCGCCGACCGTGCGGTGCGCCGATACCGCCGCCGCCACCGAGGAAGGAACCCAACGAGCCAACCGACCATCGCCAGCGGCACGAGACCGATGAACGAGGCGCTGACGAAGATGATCAGCGGCGCCAGGACAGCAGCCGAGACGGCGGCCACCACGAGCGCTTCGAGCTTGTGGCGCCTCACGCTCCGGAGCAGTTGCTCGTACTCTTCGGCCGGGATCTGCGCTGTATTCCACGAGCGTCCGCACTTCTCGCACTGCCAGCGCTCGCCGTACGCGACGTCTCGTTTCTCGCCGCACTCGCAGCTGATCGTGATCGGCGGCTTCGCCACTGCGCCGATTGTACGACCCGCGCATTGAATCCTCTAGCAGTAGGTGTTACGTTCGCCGCTCCGATCGCGAACTAGGGTCTTTCCGACGAGGAGGTGGGACTGTGGCTGAGGCAGTCGTCGAGGAACGTCAGCTCCTGAAGACGCTTCGGTGGTACGACGGGTTCGTCATCTGCCTCGCGAACCCCGGCTTCTTGCTGGGCTCGCTCGGCTTCTCGGTCGTCGATCTCGGAGGCTGGGGCTCGGCGATGGTCTGGGGGATCACGGCCGCGATCGTGTTCCCGGTGACCGTCATCTACTCCGAGCTCGCAGGCATGTTCCCGCACAAGTCGGGAGGAGTTTCGGTCTACGCGAACGAGGCCTGGCGCAAGTACACGACGCTCATCGGGCCTGTCGCAACGTTCGGCTACTGGATCGGCTGGTCGGTGGTGCTCTCGTTCCTCGGCCTCTTTACCGGCTACATCATCCAGGCTGCGTGGTTCCCCCACGAGCCATATGGGACGTACGCCTTCGGCGGCGCGAAGCTCGATAACGGCTACTTCAGCACGGGCTCCGTCCACATCGGCCTTCAGCACCTCATCGCGATCGGCCTCATCATCGCCGTGTGGGCCTTCAACGTCTTCGGCACGCGGATCGCCGTCGCGTACAACTACATCGCGGGCGGCCTGCTGATGTTCCCGCTCTTTTGTTTCACGGCCCTGCCGTTCCTGAACGGCGACTTCCACTCCTCGAATCTCCAGTACACGGTGAGCGCGCCCGGTCACGCCTGGGGTGGCGCCCAGATTGTGCTCGTCTGGATCTGGATCATCATCTGGTCGACGGCGCCGGAGGCTGCCGCCACCTTCGCCCCTGAATACAAGGACACGGTGCCAGACACGCGAAAGGCCCTCATCTCGTCGGCCGCGTTCATCCTGCTCATCAACACGGTGGTGCCGATCTCCCTGACCGGAGGCGTGGGCGCGAAGACCGTCGGCCTGTACGACTACGTCGGCGCCCTCAAGCACCTCGTGGGCTCGGGCGCAACGAACTTCTTCGTCGTGGTCATGGCCATGAGCTTCCTCATGTCGATGAACACCGCGACAGCCGACGGCAGCCGCGCGCTCTTCGGCATCTCGCGGGACGGCCTGACGATCAAGGAGCTCGGGCGGCTGAACCGCTTCAACGTCCCGGGCAACGCGATGACGCTCGACATGGGCATCAACATCCTGTTCGTCCTCTTCGTCGGCAACCTGTTCGGGATCCTCGTCGCGAGCAACATCGGCTACGTGCTCGCGAACATGTTCGCGATCTCTGCGTTCGTGCTCCTGCGCAAGGACCGTCCGAACTGGCCGCGACCGATCAGGCTCCCGAACTTCTGGGTGCCGATCGCAGGGTTCTTAGCCGCGGCGTTCGCGCTCTTCAGCGTCGTCGGCATCGGCTGGTTCCAGGAGGCTGGCGGCGGCGCCGTGTACGGCGGGACGAAGAACAAGATCATCGGCTTCTCAGTCCTCGCGGTATCGCTGCTCCTCTTCCTGTTCCGGCGCATCGTCCAGGACGGCGAGCGGCCGCACTGGCGGGAGGTGACGCCGACGATGCCGGACGAGGAGCCGGCGCCGGCAGTCGCCGCGCCGGGAGTCCCCGCGACGTAGGTCAAGCAGCTAGGAGACGGCTTCGAGGCGGGCCCGTCCGCCTCGAAGCACCCGCTCGACGAAGATCGTGACGAGCGTCGGATCGAACTGGCTACCCGCCGTGCGGCGCAGTTCCGCGACCGCCGCCACCGGCGACATTGCGCTCCCGTACGGCCGGTTGCTCGTCATCGCGTCGTACGCGTCGGAGATCGCGATGATGCGTGCAGCGACCGGGATCTCTTCGCCCACGAGCCCGTCGGGATAGCCGCCACCGTCCCAGCGCTCGTGGGTCGAACGGACGGTGCGGGCGACGTCCTCGAACCCTCCCGCGCGAGAGACGATCCGCTCGCCGATCAGCGTGTGCTCCTTTACGAGCCTCCACTCGGCGTCGTCCAGCGGTTCGGGCTTGAGGAGCAGCGCCTCGGGGAGGGCGAGCTTGCCGACGTCGTGGAGCTCAGCGGCCACCCGCACCAGCTTGGCTGCGGCGCCGACGAGCCCGGCTTCGGCCGCGAGCGCCGACGCGAGGTCGGCGACCGTGGTCGTGTGGTGGCCGAGCTGTGAGTCGCGCTCGAGCAGCGCCTGCACCAGCACGTCGCGGCTGTCGTGTCCCACGGATCTACTCCCCTTCTCCGCGTACATGCGCCGGTCGGCGAGCTGGAGCGCGTGATTCGCAGTGTCGGCCTCGTGCGGGATGAGGACGTGGCCGCCGGAGGAGGTGATCGCGAAGCCCTCGCCGTACTCGCGGAGGCTCGCGGCCGCGGCGGCACGCACCCATTCGAGGTCGACCGAGCCTCCGGTGACGAGGACGCAGAACTCGTCCCCGCCGAGCCTGTACGCGAGCCCGCGTCCGCGGACGGCCGCGCGCAGGCGTTGCGCGAGCCGGCGCAGGAGGGCGTCGCCTGCGCTGTGTCCGAAGCTGTCGTTGTAGGACTTGAAGCCGTCGAGGTCGAGCAGGAGCAGGATGTGCTGCCCGTGATCCTCGTCGGCACTGAGGTCCTCGAGCTTCGCGACGAGCGCGCGCCGGTTGAGGAGGCCGGTGAGCGCGTCGGTGAGCGACTCGTGACGCGTCCGGTCGAGCAAGCCGAGGTACTCGCCGAACGTGACGGCGAGACGCCCGAGCACTGCAGCCAGGCCGAGCGTGGCGGTGACCACGGCGACGGTGTTCTGGCGCTCGAAATGATCCCAGAGCTCGACCGTGAGGCACACGACTCCCAGCCCGACCGGCACCGTGAGCAGTCCCCACCCCTCCAGCCGGCCGGCTTTGCGGCGCGCGCTCGGCGCGGCCGACGCCGCGGCGATGAGCACGAACGCCGCCTGCCAGCTGAGGTCGAGCCAGGTGCCGTAGGCGTAGGTGCCCTTGGAGATCTCGAACAGGTACGTGCTGTCACCGACGGCGAACAGGCCGAGCCCGCCGGCGACGAGGAGCCAGGAGCGGTCGAGTCTCCAGCCCGAGAAGGCCAGAGCTCCGACGACGAGCGCAAGGAGGATGGCGTCCGCCGCGGGGTAGGCCATGTTCGTCGCGACCGCGGCGAGTCCGCCGGTCGACGCGTGCCAAACGACGCCGAGGACGATCCCCGTGGCAACCGAGCAGACGGTGAGCGCCGCGATGATCCCGTCGAGCCAGACGCTCCCGTTGAAGCGAACGACCCGGGAGCGCACGAGCAGCGCGAGCCCAACGAAGACGGGCGGGTAGAAGCCGAGGTAGCCGGCGTCGGCGTAGGAGGGGTACGGCTGCTGGGCGCTCGGGATGTTTTGGAGTACCCAGGTGTAGTAGAGGTCGCCCGCCGTCCAGGCCGCGATGCCGATCCCGATCAGGATCCAGGCGAGGCGATCCTCCTTGTGCCGCAGCCCGCGGATGAGGCAGGTGAGCGCGGCGACCTCGCCGACTCCGTCATAGAGCCAGTAGGTGAAGAGGTGCGAGAGCGACGCGCTGCCGTAACCGCCCTCGAGCTGCGTCGCAACGAGGATGAACAAGACGGCCGTGACCCCGAGCCCGATAAAGGGCAGGCTGCGGCGGACCCTCAACGCGGTTGCGTCCATCACTCTGCGATGTTCGGACGGACGCGCCGCGCGCCTCTCCCTCGATCGAGGGATTGGCGATCTGCTCCACCCGGGCAGCGTCCGACCCGAGTTGTTCCGGGTGAGCCAACGTGCATCCGTGTTCGCCGCGTGTCACGATGGAGCGCGTGCGGCTGGACGAAGAAAAGCTCGAGGCGCTCCGGAGCTGGGGCGAGCGGCTGCGGCAAGCAAGCGGTGAGGAGTATGCCGCTGTCGGTCGCGCGATTCTGATGCTTGTCGAGGAGATCGATCGGTTGCACATCGAGCTCTGGCACGCGCGCATGCAGCCGCGCGAGGAAGAGGTTGCCGTGACCGACGCGACCATCGAAGACGAGGAGCCGGTTGTGTCGGGTCTTCAGGCGCGGCTACAGAAGGTGCTTCGGCGAGAGGCAGCACCCGACCCTGTGGAGCAACCGGCACTGGACACGGAACCGGTCACGACGGAGTCGGCACAGGCGTGGATCGCCGCGTTGCGGCGGCAAAGGTGAGTCCTCGTTCAGGACCCTGGAGCCGACTGTTGGACAGTGGAAAACCCGTCGAGTTCCTCGCATTCGAGGCAGACCCACTCGCCCTCGTGGTCCTCACTGGCGCTGAGAGCGGCCGGCACCATGGTCACGCCGCAGGTCGCACAGATCGGTGGGCGATCGTCAGCCTCCACTAAGACAAGCTAGTCGTAGCGGCGAGCGGTTCCACGAGATTCCGAGCTCCTGGGCGCGTGCATTCGCAGCGGCGAGGAGCACCGCGGCTCGCGCTTGCACGAGGAGGCGTACCCGCGACCTCCCGAACACGTCTAGCCCACGGTCGAGCTCGCTCGCTCGCGCTTGGCGCGCGAGGCGAGCGTCTGCCGTTTCGTAGCCGAGAGCTCCGTCTTCCGCAGGCGGATCGACCTCGGCGTCACCTCGACGGCCTCGTCGTCGGCGATGAACTCGAGTGCCTGCTCGAGCGACAGCACACGAGGCGGGATCAGCCGCACGGCCTCGTCTGCCGACGCGGCGCGAACGTTCGTCAGCTTCTTCGGCTTCGCGGCGTTCACGTCGAGGTCGTCGTTGCGGGCGTTCTCGCCGACGACCATGCCCTCGTAGAGCTCGTCGCCCGGCGAGACGAAGAGCGAACCGCGCTCCTGCAGGTTGAGGATCGCGTACCCGGTCGCCTCCCCCCTCCTGTCGGCGACGAGGCTGCCGGTCGGTCGCGAGCGCAGTTCGCCGTGCCACGGCTCCCACCCCTCGAAGACGTGGTGGAGGATGCCGGTGCCGCGCGTTTCGGTCAGGAACTCGGTGCGGAAGCCGACGAGCCCGCGGGCGGGGACGAGGTATTCCATGCGCGCCCAGCCGCTGCCATGGTTGACCATCTGCTGGAGGCGGCCTTTGCGCAGCGCGAGGAGCTGCGTGACCACGCCGACGTACTCCTCGGGGGCGTCGATCGCGACCCGCTCGACCGGCTCGACGCGCCGTCCGTCGAGCTCCTTTGTCAGGACTTCCGGCTTTCCGACGGTCAGCTCGAAGCCTTCGCGGCGCATCAGCTCGACGAGGATCGCGAGCTGGAGCTCGCCGCGGCCCTGCACCTCCCATGCATCAGGTCGCGAGGTCGGGCGGACGCGCAGTGAGACGTTCCCGCCGAGCTCGGCATCGAGCCGGTCGGAGATCTGGCTCGCGGTCAGGCGGGTCCCCTCGGTGCCGGCAAGCGGGCTCGTGTTGATCCCGATCGTGACCGACAGGCTCGGCTCGTCGACGGTGGTGACCGGGAGCGGCCTGGGATCGTCGGGGTCGGCGATCGTCTCGCCGATCGTCACCTCCGCGAGCCCGGCCAGCGCGACGATCTCGCCGGGCCCGGCCTCGTCGGTCGGGATGCGCTCGAGCGCCTCGGTCACATAGAGCTCCGTCGCCCGCGCGCTCACAATCGTGCCGTCGGCGCGGCACCAGGCGATCGGCGCTCCCTTGCGAAGCGTTCCGTGGCGGATCCGGAGCAGCGCGAGCCGGCCCATGTACGGGCTCGCGTCGAGGTTCGTGACGAGGGCCTGCAGCGGGTGCCCGGGATCGTGGCTCGGCGGCGGGATCGCCTCGAGCAGGGTGTCGAACAGCGGCAGCAGGTCCGGCGCCAGTTCGTCCGCGGCGAGACCGGCGCGACCGGCGCGCGCGTCGGCGTAGACGATCGGAAACTCGATCTGCGACTCGTCCGCGTCGAGGTCGAGGAAGAGCTCGTAGACCTCGTCGACGACCTCCGACGGCCGTGCGTCCGGTCGGTCGACCTTGTTGACGACGAGCACGATCGGGAGCCCCCGCTCGAGAGCCTTGCGCAGCACGAACCTCGTCTGGGGAAGCGGCCCTTCGGAGGCGTCGACGAGGAGGAGCACGCCGTCGACCATCGTCAGCCCGCGTTCGACCTCGCCGCCGAAGTCGGCGTGGCCGGGCGTGTCGACGATGTTGATCTTCGTCTTCCCGAACCGCACCGCCGTGTTCTTGGCGAGGATCGTGATGCCCTTCTCGCGCTCGAGGTCCATCGAATCGAGCACGCGCTCGGCCACATCCTGGTTCTCGCGGAACGAACCTGACTGCCACAGCATCGCGTCGACGAGCGTCGTCTTCCCGTGGTCGACGTGCGCGACGATCGCGACGTTGCGGAGCTCGTCGCGGGAGATCAGACCGGATTCGGACACGCTGCTACTGCGGATCGGGATCCGCCTGCGGATCCGGTGAATCCGGCGAATCCGGCAGATCCGGCGACGGCGGCGGTGCCGTTCCCTCGAGACGGGCCTGTTTCTTGGCCTGCTTCCGCTCCCGCTTCTCTCTCATCGCCTGCTCCCGCGCGCGCTTGGCTTGTGTCTGGGGATTGCGCCGCTTGGCCATCAGCGAGTGCCCGTCTGGTTGCGGGAGCGCTGCCGCCGGGCGCGTGTGCGGCGAGCCGGGCCGCGAGCGGAGACACCGGACGCAGCGAGCTGTTCGGTATGTCCGAGCCTCCCGGCGATCTTGCGCACCTCGAGCTCCTGCTCCGGCAAGACGAGTGTGATGCCGGTACCCGCACGGCCGGCGCGGCCCGTCCTGCCGATGCGATGGACATAGTCGTCGGAGGTACGGGGCGGATCGAAGTTGATCACGTGAGTGATCTCGTCGAGGTCGAGGCCGCGCGCCGCGACGTCCGTCGCGATCAGCGTCGAGACCCGGCCCGACTCGAACCTGGAGAGCGAGCGCTCGCGCGCGTTCTGGGACATGTTGCCGTGCATGACCGCAGCGCGAATGTCGTGGTCGCGCGCGAGCTTCCGGGCGAGCCTGTCGGCGCCGTGCTTGGTGCGCACGAAGACGAGCGCGAGCCCGCGCTCCCGCCCGAGCTGCTCGACCAGGCGCTCGAGCTTGTCCCCGGCGGTCACCGACACGAACTCGTGGCCGACGTCCCCGGCTCGGTCTGCGACCTGCGCTCCCGTGCTGAAGCGGGACGCGTTGTCCGTGTACGACCGGGCGAGATCGGCGACCGGGCCGTCGAGCGTCGCCGAGAACAGCATGGTCTGTCGATTCTGTGGAATTCGCTCGAGGATGCGGTCGACCTGGGGCCGGAAGCCCATGTCCAACATTCGGTCGGCCTCGTCGAGGACGAGGACACGAACCGATCCGAGCGAGACGAGACGCCGCTCGAGGAGGTCATGGAGCCTCCCCGGAGTTGCGACGAGGATCTCGGCGCCCCGAGCGTTCTTCGCCTGACCACCGACGGAGGTTCCACCGTAGACGGCGGCGACGCGCAGGTCGCAGGCTGCGGCAAGCGGCTCCAGGTCGGCGACGATCTGGGAGGCGAGCTCGCGCGTCGGGACGAGCACGAGCGCGCTCGGATGCCCGCCGGCACCGGCCGTCCGCATGATCAGCGGGAGGCCGAAGGCGAGCGTCTTCCCGGACCCTGTCGGAGCTGCGGCCAGGATGTCCAGGCCGGCGAGAGCGTCGCGCAGGACGAGGTCCTGGATCGCGAACGGCGAGGTGATGCCGAGGCGGTCGAGAACCTCCACGAGCGGCGGGCTCACTCCGAGCGCCGCAAAGGGCTGAGACATACGTTCCTTCCTTGTTGAAGAGCGTCGAGATACAAGAGCCTCGAACGCCTGGAACACAGGAGGAACGAGAAACCGAATCTCCCGGCCGCCGATCGGCGACCGTCCAAGCACGGTAGCACTACCAGCGCGAACGGCGGCCGCGACGGCTCGTGTAGACGAGGCGCGGGCGGGCGGTCGTCATTCCCCCGCTCTCGAACTGGTCGCGGTGGCCGAGCTGGTTCGCGACGCGGCTGACGTCGGCCTGCTGGTCCGGTAGCACGAGCGTGATCCCCTGGCCGGCGCGGCCGGCGCGGCCGGTGCGGCCGACTCGATGCACGTAGCCCTTGCTGTCCTCGGGCGGGTCGTAGTTGATCACGTGACTAATGGCCTCGAGGTCGAGCCCGCGTGCAGCCACGTCGGTCGCCACGAGTGTCGTGACACTCCCTGAGCGGAAGCGCTGAAGCGCTCGTTCGCGTGCGCTCTGCGTCATGTCGCCGTGCATCGGGGCAGCTTCGACGCCGTGTCCGCGCAGCTTGTGCGCGAGGCGGTCGGCGCCGCGCTTCGTCCGCACGAAGACGAGTGCGAGCCCACGCTCGGCCTCGAGCAACGCAACGAGGCGTTCGACCTTGTCGGCGGCCGTCACCGCGACGAAGCGGTGCTCGACCTCGCCGTCACTGTGCCGGGACCGCAGCTCGGCCTCGAAGCGCGACGGGTTCGTCGTGTAGGCGCGAGCAAGCTCGCCGACGTCGCCGTCGAGCGTCGCCGAGAAGAGCATCGTCTGGCGCCTCTGCGGCAGCACACGGACAATCCGCTCCACCTGCGGCCGGAAGCCCATGTCGAGCATCCGGTCGGCCTCGTCGAGCACGAGGATCCGGATCGCGTCGAGCGAGACCAGACGCCGCCCGACGAGATCGTTCAACCGGCCCGGCGTGGCGACGATGACGTGGGCACCGCGCAACCGCTTCGCCTGCGAGCCCACGGGAGCACCGCCGTAGGCGGCGGCGGCCCGGATCCCGCGAGGCGCGCCGAGCAGCGACAGTTCCTCCGTCACCTGCAGAGCGAGCTCGCGGGTCGGGACGAGCACTAGCGCCGCCGAAGCGTGCTCGCCCGCCGAGAGCAACTCGACGAGCGCGAGCCCGAAGGCGAGCGTCTTGCCGGAGCCCGTCGGCGCCTGGCCGAGGATGTCGCGGCCGGCGAGCGCGTCCGGAACGACGAGCGTCTGGATGCGGAAGGGCTCGACGATGCCGCGGGCGGCGAGCGCGTGCTCGACCTCCGCGCTCACGCCGAGCGAGGCAAAACTCTGGGACATACGGTGTTCGACTCCTTTTCGGATTCGAGAAGCAAGAGCTCGAATCCGGGAGGAACGAGAACCTGAATCTCACGGGACGACCTTCTGCCGTCCGTGTGATGGAGGGTAGCAGCGCCGGGCGTCAGGGCATCGCGGCCGATAGCCTGACAGCTGAGAGTCTCACCGCATCCACCAAGGGAGGTCGGCGCATGGCGACCAAGGACAAGAACACGAAGAAGAGCATGGAGAAGAAACCGGCTCAGAAGACACTGAAGGAGAAGCGGCAGGCCAAAAAGGCGAAGAAATAACCAGTACGGGCCGAGCAGTTCGTTTCTCGGTGCGTTAGTTAGGGCCCGATGGGGATGTTCTTCCACGACCGGGGAGAGGCGCCTCCCGAGCGGCCTGACGATCCCGAGGTGCGGCGCGCGAACCTGCGCCGGATCGGTCCGTTGTTCAAGCCGTACCGGCGGCGGCTGTCGTTCCTGCTCGGGCTGATCGTCGCGAGCGCCGGCCTCGGCGTCCTGCCGGCGTTTCTGCTGCGCCGCGTCCTCGTCGCGATCCAAGCGCACGACACACGCGCGGTATCCGTGAACGCGGGCGGGATGATCGTTATCGCGATCATCGCCGGAGCCCTCGGCGTGGTCCAGACGCTGCTTTCGAACCAGGTCGGCCAGCGCGTCATGCACGACCTTCGCGCCGCTGTGTTCCGCCACCTGCAGCGGCTCTCGCTCGCCTTCTTCACCCGGACCCGGACCGGCGAGGTGCAGTCACGCATCAACAACGATATCGGGGGCGTCCAGAACGTCGTGACGAACACCGCCACCAGCATCACGTCGAGCCTGACGACGGTCGTCGCGACGATGGTCGGGATGCTGCTTCTGAGCTGGCAGCTCGCGGTCTTCGCGTTCGCCTTGATCCCGTTGTTCGCGGTGCTCACGCGCCGGGTCGGAAACGAGCGCCGGCGGATCGCGAAGTCGACGCAGGAATCGCTCGCCGACATCTCGAGCATCGTCCAGGAGTCGCTTTCGGTGAGCGGGATCCTGCTCGGCAAGACGATGGGCCGCGGCGACGAGCTCGCCGACCGCTTCGAGGGAGAGTCGCTTCGCCTCTCCGACCTCGAGGTGCGGCAGCGGATGGCGGGCCGCTGGGTGATGGCATCGATCCAGACGAGCTTCTCCGTGATGCCGGCAGCGGTCTACTGGCTCGGCGGCACCGTCTTCAGCCACTCGATCTCGATCGCCACCATCGTCGCGTTCACCACACTCCAGACGCGACTGTTCTTCCCCGTCGGCTCGCTGCTCGGCGTCGGCCTCGACATCCAGACCTCGCTCGCGCTCTTCGATCGGATCTTCGAGTACCTCGATACGCCCGTCGACATCGCCGAGCGCGAGAACCCGGTCGAGGTGCCGCAAGCGGGCGACGTCGTCTTCGACCGCGTCTGGTTCCGCTACGGCGCCGATGCCTGGACGCTGCAGGACGTGAGCTTCGCCGTCCCCGCCGGGACGACGACCGCGCTCGTCGGCGAGACCGGCGCCGGCAAGACGACCGTCGGCTACCTCGCGGCGCGGCTCTACGACGTCGACCGCGGCTCCGTTTCGATCGGCGACGTCGACGTCCGCGACTTCAGCTTCGCCGCGCTGGCCAGCCTCGTCGGCGTCGTCTCGCAGGAGACGTACCTCTTCCATGCCTCGGTGCGCGACAACCTGCGCTTCTCCAAGCCCGACGCCAGCGACGAGGAGCTCTACGCAGCTGCCGAGGCGGCGCGAATCCACCACGTGATCGCGGCACTCCCGGACGGCTACGACACGATGGTCGGCGAGCGCGGCTACCGCTTCTCGGGCGGCGAGAAGCAGCGGATCGCGATCGCGCGCACGATCCTCCGCAACCCGCCGATCCTTGTCCTCGACGAGGCCACATCCTCGCTCGACACGGAGACCGAGCGCCTCGTGCAGGAGGCGCTCGACCAGCTTTCGGAGGGGCGGACGACGATTGCGATCGCGCACAGGCTCTCGACCGTCCGGGACGCCGACCAGATCGTCGTCCTCGATCGCGGCCAAGTCGTAGAACGAGGCCGCCACGAGGAGCTGATCGCTGCCGGCGGGCGCTACGCCGCGCTCGTCAGCCGCGACGCGGAGCTCGAGCCGCCGGCGCTCGTCTAGGGCCTCGTCGAGAGGGAGGGGTAGGGCTCAGGGATCATCCTCGCCTACCTGACTGACTGGTCAGTCGAAAAAGCCCGTGTTTGCAGGATCTTCTTTAGGGATATAACCCGGCCGTTCTGGGCACCGACCTAATCCGGGTTGTGCGAATCCTTCTCGAGAGGACGACCAAATGAGACGATTGTTCTTGCTGGCGATCGTTGCGACAGCGGCGCTCGCGGTTTCGCTTGCTGCTTCGGCTTCAGCGCCGGCGAAGGGCGGTAGCGGCACCTTCACGAACTACTCGCTCGCTGAGACGACCGGGACGACCTGTCCGGGCGATTCGGCGTGCTCGAATATCGCGGCCGAGCCTGCGATCCGTGCTGACGGCGCGGGCCGCTTCTTCGGCACCTCCGAGAACAGCCTCGGTCAAGGCACGGTCGCTTTCCGCTCCACCGACAACGGACTCCACTACTCGACGCTCATCTCACCGGACAGCGTCTCTCAGGCGAACGACACCGGCTTCGCTCCCGGCGGCGGGGACACCGACCTCGCGGTCGCGCCGGACAAGAACCCGGCCGGCTTCTACAACGTGTATGCCGCCAGCCTCTCGCTCGCGAACATCGACGTGTCCACCTCGACCGACGGCGGCGCGACCTGGTCGCTCCAGCCGGTGTCCACGCCGGAGACGGCCGACGATCGCGAATGGATCGCCGCCGACACCAACAACAAGGTGTGCATCAGCTACCACGACGCCCCGCAAGGGATCACCGTCGGTTGCAGCACCGACGCCGGCCTCCTCTTCAGCCAGTTCACGTCGGCGATCGACCCGACCCACGCGTTCCAGATCGCGGAGAACTCGATCGGCAACCTCGCGATCGATCCAAGGTCGCACATCATCTACCAGACGTACTCGGCGATCACGACCGCAGCGGAGACGGCGTGCGCACCCCAACTGGGCGTCATTGCGGGCACCTGCGACTACCACGGCGTCTACATGGCCGTCTCGACCGACGGCGGACAGACGTTCACCGACTATCCGGTCTACATCAACCCTGACCCGACCGTCGGCTACGGCCACCAGTTCGTCAACGTCTCCGTCGACAGCGCCGGAAACGTCTACTCGGTCTACACCGACGACCACCACGTCTACTACTCGTTCTCCAAGAATCACGGCCAGACGTGGAGCGGGCCGTACCTGATCACGACCACGAGCGGGACGCAGATCTTCCCCTGGTCGACGGCAGGCGATCCCGGCAAGCTCGACGTCGTCTATTACCAGACGCCCTACTACGACGGCGTCAACACACCCGACAGCTACCCGAACGCGGCAGCCTGGACTGTCGGATTCGCTCAGAACCTGAACGCCCTCACGCCCGGCTCGGCCTGGTCGCGGCAGACGGCATCCCCCACGAACCACTTCGGAGGCGTCTGCGAATCAGGCGTCGCCTGCACTGGTAACCGCGACCTGTACGACGACTTCGGCGTCGCTGCCAGCCCAACCACCGGGCTCGCCTCGATCATCTACAGCGACGACCAGTACCACCCGAACGCTCCAAACACGAGCGGCTGCGACGCAACCACGAGCAACAGCTCAACCTGCGACCACACCGCAATCGCCACCCAAATCAGCGGCGCCGGCATCTTCACGACGAAGAAGAAGTGACCGGCCGCCTTGTGGGAGCGGCGAAAGCCGCTCCCACAAGGGCAGAAGGAGAAGCGGATCCGCCGAACGCGGCTGGCTTACAAGTGCGCCGAACGCGACCGATCGAGCGGTAGCTCGTCACGCGTCGGAATACAGCAAACCTTCACGATCTGTTTCGTTGGTGAGCCGTTAGGGGAATCCGCCGATTTTCGGATCTCCCGCTATACCCTCAGAGGCATGAAGAGAATCCTGTACCCCGTCGCGGCCTTCGTCGCTGCCGCCGTGTGTGCCACGGCTTCGGCTTCTGGGCCGTACCTTGCCAAGTCGGTTCACCTCAATGCTCGGAATCCGAGCGCTGCTTTTAGCGTCCGGATCCCCCAGCCGAACAAGATCATCCTGTACATCGGGCAGGCCAAGGTCACAACGACGACCCGATGTCGTAAGGGCGCGACTGTTTCGAAGCTCAGCCGCAGCTTCCATACGGACGGGACTCGGAACATGCTCTGGCACATCGCGGGCAGACAGGATGTGTGCCACGTCTCGGTCGCTGCCGCGCTGAAGGGTCAGGGCACCGGCTACGTCAGCGTAAACGTGTACCCGCGCTGAAATTAGAGAGGCTCCCCCGCTCCGGTCGTGGTACCGGCTGATCAGACCGCTCGCGGCAATGGCGAAGGCGCGTTTCGTTCGGGCTCACGTAGCTGTTGAGCTTCGGCCAGCGCTGCAAGCTTGCGCAGCGACTGGTTCTCGATCTGGCGGATGCGCTCACGTGTCACGTTGAAGACGAGTCCGATTTCGTCGAGCGTGCGTGGGCTCCCACCGCCGAGGCCGTAACGAAGCTCCAGCACCGTACGTTGCCGGCCGTCAAGGACGTCGAGGCAGCCCCCCAAGGCAGCCGTCCGGGAAAAGCTCTCCGCTGCATCCTCGGGGAGCGGCGTGTCCTCGTCGGCCAGTAGGTGCCCGAATTCGCAATTGTCCTCGTCGCCCACCGGCGCCTGCAATGACACCGGCGTCTGTGCGGTACGCAGGATCGCTTCCACTTCCTCCATCGATAGGCCCACCTCCGTCGCGATCTCCGCAGGTGTCGGATCGCGGTACAACTCCGCACGCAAGGTCCGCTCTGCGTGGCGGATCTTGTGCAGCCTCTCGACCTTATGTACCGGCATGCGGATCGTTCTCGCCTTGTCCGCCAACGCTCGAGCTACCGCCTGCCGGATCCACCAGGTGGCATAGGTAGAGAATTTGAACCCGCGGCGGTGGTCGAACTTCTCGACTGCCCGCACCAGCCCGATCGTCCCCTCTTGGATCAGGTCCAAGAACGGCAAGCCCTGGTTGCGATACCTCTTCGCGATCGACACCACGAGACGCAGGTTCGCCTCGACCATCTCCTGCTTCGCACGCCGATCGCCGCGCTCGATCCGCTTGGCCAGTTCCACCTCCTGCGGCGCCTTCAACAGGCTGACCTTGGAGATGTCCGCGAGGAAAAGCTGCAGCGGGTCGAGGTCGATCGTCTCCGTTCGTTCGATGCCCACTAGCCGACTGATCCTTCCATTTGGAGTTGGATCAGCCGGTTCATCTCGACGGCGTACTCGAGCGGCAGCTCCTTGGTGATCGGCTCGACGAAGCCGCTCACGATCATCGCGCTCGCCTCGGCCTCGGTCAGCCCGCGCGACATGAGGTAGAAGAGCTGCTCCTCGCCGATCTTGGAGACGGTCGCCTCGTGTCCGATGTCGACGTTGTCGGCGTCGATCTTGATGTACGGGTAGGTGTCGGAGCGGGAATGGTCGTCGAGGATCAGCGCG
>JBJMKF010000004.1:0-342215 GCA_045805965.1 Gaiellaceae bacterium | reverse complement strand
GGCCTACCGAGGCCTGTCCTCGTTCTTCAGGGCGGGAACGCGCTCAACTACTTCGGCACCGGACTGATCCTTCCCTTCGAGATCATCTACCTCCACGCGGTCCGCGGCTTCTCGACGGCGACCGCGGGGCTGGTGCTGGCGACGGTCATGGGCACGGCCGCAGTGGTAACGCTCCCTTCGGGTGCGCTCCTCGATCGTTTCAGTGCGAAACGGATTCTGATCGTGGGCAATGTTTTGAACGCACTCGGCTACGGGGGCTTGGCGTTTGTCGACCGTCCTTGGCAAGGCTTCGTCTGCTCGGCCGTCGGCGGTGCCGGCTTCGGATTCGTGGGAACCGCCGGCCAAGTCCTGACCTTGACCCTGGTCCCGGCGGAGCAGCGCGCCGCATCGACCGCGCTTCGACGAGTCGCAGGCAACTTCGGTCTCGGCCTAGGCGCGACGGTTGCGGGCTTCATCGTCGCGGCCACCCATCATCACCTCCAGGCGTTCCAGAGCCTCTACCTCTTCGACGCAGTCACGTTCGTCGTCTTCGTGCTGGTTGTGCTCGTGTGGATCCCGGATCCTGGCCTCGCGGATGCTCCGTCGGCGAGCGAGGGCGCACGGGGCTTCCGAGCTGTTGCTCGGGATCGGCTCTTGCTCGCCCTGATCGCGGGCAACCTCGTGCTTGTGATGATCGGCGGCGCGTTCTTCTCCTACATCCTCCCGCCGTTTGCGGCCGCGCATACACCTGTCGGGCCCCTTGGGATCGGTGTCGTCGTCTTCATCAACACCTTCTTCATCGTCGTAGCGCAGGTACCGGCGACGCGGGTGGTGGCGCGGATGCGCCGCACTCACGCTTTGTTCGCCACCAGCGCCATATTCGCAGTCGGCCTGCTCGCAGTCCTGCCCGCAACGCTCACGCGCTCGACGCTCGGCGCTACCACCGTCTTGGCCGGCGTGGCGATCGTGATCGCAGTCGCCGAGTGTGGCCAGTTCATAGTGCTCGGCCCGCTAGTCGCGGAGATCGCGCCGCCGCATCTGCTCGGCCGCTACATGTCGCTCTACCAGCTCAGCTTCCTGGTCGGCGTGGCTCTCGGCCCCGCGGTCGGCGGCGTGCTGCTCGGAACGTCACCCGACACCATCTGGTGGGGCGGCGCCTTCGCGCTGGCACTGACCGGAGCCGGCTTCCTTCGACTCGGAAACCGGATACCCGACCCTCTCTTGCCGACGAAATCCCCGCCGCTGCAGGCCGCGTCAGAGGCGACCTGATGCGCCGAGGATGGCGGGGCGGGGATCCTCTGACCGGCGCCCATCGCAGTGACACAGCGCGGCGACGCCGATGTCAAGGCCGCGATGCGCGCGCAGGGCTCTCGTGATCAATCAGCATCGGTATCTCGACGGCTTTGCTCTCGGTCAGAGTTTCGATCGATGGGTTGACTGCGCGTTATGGCGCGTCCCAGATCGGCACATGCCTGGCACGAGCGACCTGCGTCGAGGAAGATGGGTTCGCCGGCGGGCCCTTCGTCGGGTGCACTGGTGTGGGCCATTGCCATGACCGGAATCGAAGCTTCGACCTCTCCCCCTGCCTTGCCGCGCTGGTTTGGACCTAGAGCCAGCCCAGATGATCCGCCCGTCTCGGCCCTGATCGACCGCGTCGCGCGCGGGGCCGGATGGGCGGATATCGGCGGTGGGTTCAACCTCAACCTGCGGATAGACGCTGAGCCGCCGGTTGTCCTCCGGGTTCACAGGCCCTGGGTCCGCCGCGGCCGGGTTGCGGGACTGCGGCGCCTGCGGGAACGGCTCCAGCGGACGCAAGTCCGCGTCGCTCGGCCGATTCCGATTTCCGGCTGCGACCTCCTGAGGGTCGCTGATCGTTGGGTTGAGCTCGAGGAGTTCATCGATCACGTGCAGCCACGGGCGGACGAGGACTCCTACGTCCGCCTATTCGAGGAGCTCGGACGCTTTCACGCTGCGCTCAAAGCAGTCTGGGAGCCCGGTCCGCCCGAACCCCTCGACGACCACAGAACCTTCGACCAACTGCGTTACTCGAGCGGCTTCACACGCCGCAGGCTCGGACCCCGCAGCGAGCCGGTCGTGCATCGGATGCGCCAACTGACCCGCGTGCTCTCCAAGCTCCGGAAGGAGGTCGAACTGCCATGCGCTCCGATTCATGGGGACTACAAATTGGGCAACGCGGGAGAACTGTCAGACGGCTCATGGGTCATCTTCGACCTGGATTTCGCGAGGGTCAGGGAGCGGCTGTACGACATCGCGGCCAGCCTGAACCACGTCGCACAGAGCGGCCCCGATGGCGTGGGCCATCCCGTTGAATCGCTCGAGCCGCGACGACTGCTCGACGCCTACGAAAGCACGGCTCCGGAACCGTTGACTCGCGACGAGTACCGATGGCTCCCCGGGGCTCTAGCCCTTGTACCCCTGCACTGGGCTGCCACCGCAGGGCTCGTGGGCGACGGCATCCGCGAGGCCGAGAGCGCGATGACCGCCGCCGAGGCCTGGTGGTCGCGCCGGGCTGAACTCTCGTCGTAGTCCGGCGGCCGCGCGAGGGGGACTGGAGTTCTGCGGCGCGAGAACCGCACCGTATCGCTCCGCATCGTCCTAGCAACGGCGCGCGCGCCCGAACTGCCGTTCTGCATTGTCCTAACGCTGACGTGGGCCAGTGTTCAGGAATGTCCTGGTGGACTTAACCGCCAGCGAGTCGGATGCGCTCGTCCACCTCGGCGTGAAACTGCGCTAGCGACGGCGGGGGTGGATCGTCTCCGCTCTCCTTCTTCGCGTTGAACGCCCTGACCCATAAACCGGCGGCCCAGTATGCCTCGTGATCATCGCGCGTCCATGAAAGCCCCTGTGCGGTCTCGTAGGCCGCAAGGAAGGCCGCGCTCTGATCGACCGTCGCCGCGAACGGCTCGCCGGTCGACGGATAAACGGCGCCTGCTGCACCGGCGATTGTCGCCTCGGGACGCGCAACGACGCTGTCCCAGTCGTGTACGACGTGAAGTCTGCCGTTGGTCCAGCGCATATTCTGCGATTCCCAGTCACAGTGACCGACCACGGACGGCGCGCTGTAATCGCTCAGTCGCGTCCGCGCGTGACGGGCGGCCTCATCGACTCGTGTTGGCGGCATGATGTTGAGATCGAAGGGGCGGTCGTCGGCGGGCGGCCACAATCCCGAGAACTCGTGATCCCACCAGACCCACGCGGGCGGCGGCGCCAGCACTTCGGGCGGAACGGCAGGAGCAAGCCGAAGGAGATCCGCGAGTGCCGAGGCAAAGCGGTTGGGCGCGTCCACATCCCACTGCAACTGGACGCCTCCCGCGACGAGTGTCTCGGCCGTCGCGATCGCGTCAGAGATGGGACGGGGCCCAGCGAGCGGTCTCGGCGCAGGAAAACCAGCGTCGGCAAGTGATCGCTGAACCTCAATTGTGGCCGTGATCCGTGGGGTGTCAGCTCTGACCTTCACCACAACCTCACGCGCGTCAACGAGCTCGATGCCAAACACATGAGAGAGGTGGTGGCGGCTCCACAACAATCGAGCCGGCGCGGCGTCAAGCCAGCGCACGCACCACTCGGCGAGTTCTGACGTACTTGGCTCTGGCGCCGCTCCGTCCATCATCGCTCGCCGTGACGATAAGGACTCGAATGGGCCAGTGTTCCGGAATGACCCCTGAGCCCGCTATTTGACAGGGAGCGGTGATACTAGTAAGACTAGTGCTATGGCGGTGGGCGTTCCGCGTTGGCCGTTCTCGGTTGATCCGCTGATCCCGGAGGCAAAGCGTCGCGCACGGCGGAGGCGTCTAATGCTCGTGGCCGGCGTTGCTACGGCTGCCGCGGTAGTGGCGACCCTTTATCAACAGCCAAAAGGAGCGCCGCCTGGCTCTGTCTCGGCCGCTTCAGCGTCATCCAGCAAGCAGCTTGAAAACCAGGCGCGGCTCGAGAGGGGCGGACCGGGGAGACTGCTACCGGGCCGCGTGTCGACGGACGCCCTGGGGATGCCGGCGTCGTTCGAGGTCTTTCACCACTGGTACGGCGAGCAAGCCCCGGGCCTCCTGCGGCTCGGAAAGTGGCTCGGCACGGGAGGGCTCGAAGTCGGCCTGGACAGCGGAGGGATTGAGGTCGAAACTCTTGATTCCCCGCTCGCTCAATCGGCTCGCAGGCTGGAGAGCCTCCCGGGCATACGCGTCCACCACGTTTCCTCGATTCGTATCGGCGGCCATCCAGGTCGCAGATACAGCCTCAGTTCAAATCATCTAGTCGAGTTGCACCCAGGGGACAACCTTGGCACGGGTGAGAACGACGTCATATTGCTGGGCGTGGGTCACGGCACGCTCGTCATCAAGAACATGGACGCCGTCGTCCCCGAAGCTTTTCCCGATCACGATCAAGAGCGCCGTGAGGCCGAGCGCGTGATTCAGTCGTTCCAATTTCGCTCCTAGCGTCTAACCGCGTGCGACGAACACCCGGCGGAGCCCTATGCGCTCCCCTCGCGCCGGACTAGTGCTGCCCGTAGTGGGGTGGGGCTCGGTGGAGTGAAGGCGTCTGCGCTTCGCGCAACATTCGCCTGGGCCAGCGTCCTTACGCCCGACACGGCGCTAGCGGCGAGCAACGGCCACGCCGACGCCTGCGGCGCAGACCGCGGCGGCTGCGCCGGCGACCGTCAACGCCAGGCCGCGGCCGGACGGCACTGCGCTCAGAGCCACAACCAGCGCCGCGACGGTGAGGCCTGCGAGCGCGAGCGCGGCTGTTGCGGCGCCGCGGCGCCAGAGGAGAGCGGCGTCGCCCTCGATCCGCCACCGCTCGTCGAGCGACCACGCCGCCAGCTCGCCGCACAGGAGGAGGAGCACCGCCACAAGCGGCGCCGTCGGGTCCACCCTGTGGTGCTCCTCGCTCACGACGAACGCGAGATAGGTCGCACCTCCCACAAAGAGAGCGGCAGCGAGGCCGCGGCCGTAGACGAGCGCGACGGCGAGTAGCAGCGCCCCGAGGGCCGCTCCGGGAGCGAGATAGCCCGCCGTCGACCCCGCGCGCGCGAGCGAGTCTGCGAGGACGCCGCCGTACGCGGCCACCGCTCCGGCGGCGGTTGCTACGCGGGCCGGGCGAGGTGCCTGAATGCGTTCACCTCCTCGAGTGGGGCCGCGAGCGGCTCGCCCTCGCGCCACGTGACGACCGGGACTCCAAGTTGCTCGTATCGCCAGCGGAGCGCTTCGCGCGAGAGGCGCCAGAGACGGTGGGCGAGCTGCGACGACGACTCCGGATCCGGCTCGAGCAGCTCGAGCGGAGACACCTCGACCACGATCAGGTCGTAGCCCCGCGCGCGCAAGTCGAGCAGCGCGGCGGCCGTGCGGTCGTCCAGGAGTGGGGTGATCGCGAGCACGAGCGCCTTCGGGGGCAGCGTCCGCGGCGGCAGCACGTCGACGCCGCGCATCGCGTAGCTGTGCACGATGTCGCTCGTGAGCAGCGTGTCGACGATCGCGTAGAGCTGGCGCGTCCCCGATTCGGGCACCAGCCAGGAGAGGACTCCGCCGAACCCGACGAGGCCCACCCGGTCCTTCCGCTGCAGATAGCCGCGCGCGAGGGTCGCCGCAGCACGCACCGCGCGGTCGTTCGTGCTGCGTCCCTCGACTCGCACCTCGGCGAAGGTGTCGAGGAAGAGGACGACGTCGGTGTTCCGCTCGGGGTACTGCTCGTTCACCCAGAGCGATCCGCGGAGCGCCGTGGCGCGCCAGTTCACGCGCCGCACGCGGTCGCCGGGCTGCCACTCGCGCAGGTCCGCGAACTCGATCCCTTCGCCGCGAGCCCGCGAGACCTGGTTGCCCACGAACACCTGCGTCTCGAGCGGCGCCACGAGCGAGTGGAGCGTCTCCTCGGCCGGATAGACGCGCAACCGCTGAACCTCGCCAGCTTGGCCCTCCCACGTGCGGATGCCGAGGATGTCGCGGGCGCGGACGACCAGCGGCCCGATGGAAAGCGCGCCCCAGCGGTCGCAGCGCAGCTTCAGCTCGATCGCCTGCTCGTCGCCGGCGCGAAGGTGGAGCGCCCGCGCAGGCGCTCCCTCCACTCGCACCTCCGGCGGCAGGAGGAGGAGCAGCTCGAAGCGGTCGACGCCGTTGGCCGAGGCCAGTTCGACTTTCGCCGTGACCTCGTCCCCTTCGAGCACGCGCTCGCGGTCGAGCGACAGCTGGACTGAGACCTGCGGCTTGTGTCCCGCCACGGCTGCGACGAGCGCGAGCAGGAATGGAGCGGCCAGCGCAACCGGCTCCACGCGGCCGAGGGCGAGACCGGCGACGAGCCCGGACGCGGCAACGGCCGCGTAGGCCGACAGGCGCGGCGAGGTGAAGCCGGTCACGCCTCGGCGGAGCGCAGGGCGTCCTCCGCGGGCGGCGTCGGCACAGTCTCGAGCGCCTCCTCCACGACGTCCTCGCCGCGCAGCCGTTGCACCCAGAGCTCCGGTCGCACCATCAGCCGGTGCGCGAGCGCCGGTACCGCGATCGCCTTCACGTCCTCGGGAGTGACGAAGTCGCGGCCCGCGAGCGCCGCCTTGGCACGCGAGAGCTTGAGGAGCGCGATGCTGCCGCGCGGGCTGGCGCCTACCGCCAGTCGCCGCGATTCACGCGTCGCCGTCACGAGATCGACGACGTAGCCCTCGATCGCGTCCGAGACGTGGACCTGCTCGAGCGCCCGTTGCAGCCGTACGAGCGTCGCCGCGTCGACCACCGGCTCGAGCTCCACCTCGTCGACACCGCGCGCGAGCCGGCGCTCGAGCATCTCGATCTCGTCCTCGCGATCCGGGTACCCGATCGACACGCGCACGAGGAATCGGTCGAGCTGCGCCTCGGGCAGCGGATACGTCCCCTCGTACTCGATCGGGTTCTGCGTCGCCAGTACGAGGAACGGCGGCTCGAGCAGGTGCGTCGAGTTCTCGATCGTCACCTGGCGCTCCTGCATGGCCTCGAGCAGCGCGGCCTGCGTCTTCGGCGGAGCGCGGTTGATCTCGTCGGCGAGGAGAAGGTTGGCGAAGACCGGCCCTGGGCGGAAGACGAAGTCGGTCGTCCGCTGGTCGAAGATCTGCGACCCGGTGACGTCGCCGGGCATGAGGTCGGGCGTGAACTGGATGCGCGCGAAGCGGAGCGACGTCGCCTGCGCGAACGAGCGCGCGATCAGCGTCTTCGCGAGCCCGGGGTAGTCCTCGAGCAGCACATGGCCGTCGCTCAACAGGGCGAGCAGGATCAGCTCGAGTGGCTTGCGCTTGCCCACGATCGCCTTCTCGACCTCGGTGAGGATCTGCTCGGCGCGCGCCCGCAGCTCGGCGAGGGCGGTCACAAGGACTCCACGCGCTCGATCAACGCGGCCACGCGCTCGCGTGGCACGCCGCGGCCGAAGCGGTCGACCGGCTCGGGCCGGTCGGGACGCAGCCACTCCCACGCCTCCTCGCCGAGCAGCGCTCGTGCCGCGTCGGGCCGGCGGTCGAGCTCGACGCCGTGCCGCGAGGCGAGCCGCGCTTCCGCCGCCGCCCGCAGGAGCGGAAGGAGCCGGTGGTAGGCGCTGCCTGCACTCGCGATGCCGAGCTCGAGCTCGCGCTCCATCCGCAGGAGCTCCACCGGTTCCGATGGCGCCGGCGTCCGGCCGCGAAACGCCGCTTCGAAACGACGGACGTGCCGCTCCCCACCGCGGGAGTGCCGGACGAGAAGAAGGAGCGCGAGCGCCGCCACGGTCACGACCCAGATCCCGAGCGCACGAGACGTCGCCAGCGGCCGCACGGCGAGCAGGACGACGAGCGCCACGATCGCGACGACCGCCGGCGCCACGAGTCGGCGGGCGAGCCTCACGCCGGAACCAGCTCCGAGGCTCGTAGCTCGTCACGCACGGCGACGAGCGCGTCGACGGCCTCGTCCCTCATCGACGGCTCCGGCTCATGCTGGCTGAACCTAGCCCATACGAAGAGGTCGGTCAGCTTGCGGACGGCTGCGGCGCTCGTGTCGAGCGTGAGCAGCGCGCGCTCGACGTACTCGAACGGCGCCTCGGCCGGTTCACGTGGGAGGCCGGCCGCGCCGAGAGCGGTCTCCATCCGGGCATAGGCGGCGATGATCGCGCGGCGCAGGTCCGGGTCGGAGCGCAGATCGTCGAGCGACTGGTCGAGGGCCGCCGCGAGCACCTCGGGCGCAGCGCGACGCTGCCCGCCTCCGGGGCTCAGACGGGAACGAGTCGCGGCGGCGAGCACACCGATCCCGAGCAGCAGACCTAGGACGACCACGAGCTCCTCCCAGCGGAAATGCACGTGCTCGGTCTTCGAGCCGGGTGTCCCGTTGCTCCCGGGCACGCCCGGGGTCGTAGTCGTGTTGTGCGTGGCCGACCCCGAATGGAGCAGGTGGTGGAGGTTGAGGTGGCGCACGATCAGCGTCAACAGCGCAGCACCGCCGATCAGGATGGCGAGCGTGCGAATCGTGCTGCGCTGGGAGCGCTTGGTCTCGGTGCGCTCCCGGCGGAAGACGATGATCGCGGCGACGCCGATGATGAACAGGACGACCTCGACGATCGCGAGCGTCGTGAAAGCGAAGTCCCAGAACGAGACGGGTAACCCGCGGCCCGACCCCTTGCCCGACCCGAGCGGCCTGCCCCGGGCCACGATCGCGACGACCGCGAGGAGGACGGTGACCACGAGAGCAAGCGGAATGAGGCGGCGCCGGATCACGTCTGGAGTCTCTCAGTAGTGACGTTCTACGCTTGGACAATGTTGGTCGAGTCGGTCCGGCTGCGGTTGGCGCTCATCGCGCCGCTTCGGCTGACGCTGAGCGCCGTGTGGCTCGTCGCAGCACGCGCGGACGGCGCCCCCTCGGGCGCGACGCTGATCGCGCTGGCCGCAGGCGCGTTCGCGAGCGCCTTCCTCGTCACGAACGACCCCTTCGCCCGCTTCCGGAAGGCCCCGGACAAGGTGGCAGAGCTCCCCGCGGGTTCGAACGTCGCACCCGCCTGGCTGCACGTCGTCCACGCCGCTCTCCCGAGCACGGTCGGTGTCTCGGTCCTCGCTGCGATCGCGCTCCTGTTCCAGCCGGCGCTTACCGCGCTGCTCGCAGGACTCCTGGCCGGGATGGGCGTGGCGTCACTCGTGGCCGTATACGGCATGGACGGACGGCTGTACCTCGACCCGCGGACCGGAGGGGTCTTCCGCAAGGCCACGTGATTCCGCCCGACGGCGAGCAAGCGCCGCCCGCGCCGGGCGTGCACGCGGGCAACGCTTTCGAGGGCTTAGCTAGTAACCGCCTCCGCCTCCGCCGCCGGAACCGCCGCCCGCGTAGGTCATCAGGACGATCGCGACGACGATGATCGCTATGACAATGATCGCGATCAGGGCCCAGCGTCCGCGGCTCCAGGATCTGATCCCGGTGCGGCGCTGCTCAGTGTTATAGGTCGCCATGAGCCACCTCCACGTCAGTGCCGGCTGACCTGGAAGCAGGCCACGTCGTATTGCGAGACGGGCTTTCGGTCATTCGAGTCCTGGGCATCTCCGCATCTCCTTTCGTCGGCCCTCAAGGCACGGCCCGGAATTGCGGTGAACAAAGAAATACGCAGACGGCCGAGAATCGGTTTTCGCGGGGCTCATCAAGCTCAAAGCCAGCCGCTCAGGCGGTTTGTGGAGGCGGAAAGCTCGCCTCGGCCAGTGCGCCGGGACGCGCGAAGGCTGGAGCTATTCCTCGCTCGTCGGAACTGGTTCAGCAGGCTCACGCATCAAGTCCTCACGAATGTGCTTGCGGTTTCGCGCGAGCTGGGACGCGATCGCCTCTTTGCGAATGCCGACCAGGAATCCGATCGACCAATCAAGCATTTCCAGAGCCTCGGTTGCCGCCTGCTTGTAGCGCTCGGACTGTCCCGAGCCGCCGTTTCCGTCATTTGTCGGGCGGTTGTTCCCCTTGTCCGCCATGTGGCTCGAATTCCCGGTCGTCAGGAACGGAAACCGTCACTTCTTGCTGGTGGGAAGCGGTTCCTCTGGCTCGTGCATCAGATGTTCTTTGATGTAGCGGCGGTTCGACGCGAGCTGGGACGCGATCTGGTCTTTGTGGATGCCGACGAAATATCCGATACACCAGTCGAGCATCTCTAGGGTCTCCGTCGCGGCCTGTTCGTAACGATCCGCCTCGCTGCGGTGGCCGTTGCCGTTGCTTTGTGGCATCTGACTCGGGTACCCCGATGGCGGTGACGGAAACCGAGGGACTCACCCCAATCTCCGTCCCCCTGCCTGAGACTACGGCGTCCTGAAGAGCGCCGTCTCGGGCCGGCGTTATTCTCGACTCCCCGTGCCCGAAGCTCCCTTCGTTCACCTTCACGTCCACTCCGAGTACTCGATCCTCGACGGCGCCTGCCGGATTCCGGATCTCGCGAAGCGCGCTGCCGAGCTCGAGATGCCTGCGGTCTCACTCACCGATCACGGCTCCCTCGCAGGTGCGGTCGACCTCTACAAGGCGGCCCGGAACGAAGGGGTCAAGCCGGTTCTCGGGTGCGAGGTCTACGTCACCGACGACAGGCACGTGCAGCAGAAGGGCCAGGCGCACCTCACGCTCCTCGCGGAGACGAGCGAGGGCTACTCGAACCTGATCCGGCTCTCCTCGCTCGGGTATCTCGAGGGCTACTACTACAAGCCGCGCATCGATTGGCAGCTCCTCGAGCAGCACGGCGCCGGGCTGATCGCGCTCTCGGGTTGCCTCTCCGGCCGCGTCTGCAAGGCGCTCGAGGAGAGCCGGCCGAACGACGCCGAGGCCGAGCTCGACCGGCTCGAGCAAATCTTCGGCCGCGACCGCGTCTACGTCGAGCTCCAGAACGCGCACCTCGACGTCCAGCAGCGGATCAACCCGCAGCTCGTCGAGCTGGCCGAGAAGCGCGGCCTGCCGACGGTCGCGACCGGCGACGTCCACTACCTCCGCCACGAGGACGCGCGCGCCCACGAGGCGCTCCTCTGCATCCAGTCGGGCGACTCGCTCAAGAATCCCGACCACTGGCGCTTCGAGACCGACCACTTCTATTTCAAGACGCCCGAGGAGATGGCGGCCGATTTCCCCGGCCGTGACGACGCGCTGCGGCGCACGCTCGAGGTCGCGGAGCGCTGCAACGTCGAGATCGAGCTCGACCGGATCCTGCTTCCGAAATTCGACACGCCCGAAGGACGGGACGCCTTCGAGTACCTCGTCGAGCTCGTCGAGGCCGGTGCCGCGAAGCGCTACGGCACCGTCACGCCCGAGCTACGCGAACGTCTCAAGTTCGAGCTCAAGACGATCAAGGAGATGGGCTTCTCCGACTACTTCCTGATCGTCGCCGACTTCGTCGGCTTCGCGAAGCGGAGCGGGATCAGCGTCGGCCCGGGCCGCGGCTCGGCCGCCGGCAGCATCGTCGCGTACTCGCTCGAGATCACCGACCTCGACCCGATCCGTTACGACCTCCTCTTCGAGCGGTTCCTCAACCCTGGGCGCAAGTCGATGCCGGACATGGACATCGACTTCGCAGTCGCAGGCCGCGATCGCGTCATCAACTACGTGCGCGAGAAGTACGGCCGCGATCGCGTCGCGCAGATCATCACCTTCGGGACGATGGCCGCCCGCGCCGCCGTGCGCGACGCCGGCCGTGTGCTCGAGCACCCGTACGGCGTCGTCGACCGGATCGCGAAGCTCATCCCCGAAGGGCCGGGCCAGACGCTCGCGGAATGCCTCAAGCCGGGCGGCGAGCTGAAACAGGCGTACGACTCGGACCCGGCCGCGAAGGAGATCGTCGACCTCGCCCGGCCACTCGAGGGGCTGACCCGGCAGGACGGGATCCATGCTGCCGCCGTCGTCATCGGCGCCGAGCCTCTGACGAACGTCGTCCCGCTGCAGCAGAAGGGCACGGACCAGGAGGTCGTGACCCAGTTCTCCGGCACGGTGATCGAGTCGCTCGGGCTGCTGAAGATGGACTTCCTCGGCCTGCGCAACCTCGACGTGATCGACAAGGCCGTCGCGCTCGTTCCGGGCCTCGACATCGCGACGATCCCGCTCGACGACCGCAAGACGTACGAGATGCTCGCGCGCGGCGAGGCCATCGGCGTCTTCCAGTTCGAGGGGTCGGGGATGCGAGAGGCGCTGCGCTCGATCCGGCCGACCGTCTTCGACGACCTGATCGCGATCGGCGCTCTCTACCGGCCCGGCCCGATGGCGTACATCCCCGTCTATGCGCGCCGCAAGAACGGCCGGGAGCCCGTCACCTACCCGGACGCGCGGTTGAAGCCCATCACCGCCTCCACGTACGGCATCTGCATCTATCAGGAGCAGTACATGGAGATCGCGAAGCACATCGCCGGCTTCACGCCCGTCGAGGCCGACGACCTGCGCAAGGCGATCGGCAAGAAGATCCACTCGCTCATGGCGTCTCTCAAGACGAAGTTCCTCGAGGGTTGCGCCGCGAGTGGGACGGCGGCCGGCGTCGCGCAGCAGCTCTGGGCCGACATGGAGCAGGCCCGGGACTACTCCTTCAACAAGTCCCACGCCGCCTGCTACGCGCTCATCTCCTACCGCACCGCCTGGCTGCGCGCGAACCATCCGCGCGAGTACATGGCCGCGCTCATCTCCTCCGTGATGAACACGAAGGACAAGGTGCCGTTCTACGTCGCCGCCTGCGACGAGCTCGGGATCGAGGTGCTGCCGCCGGACGTGAACGAGTCGCAGGTCGACTTCGCGGTCGTCGAGGGGAAGATCCGCTTCGGTCTCAACGCGGTGAAGAACGTCGGCGAGGCGACGTGCCGCGCGATCGTCGCGGCGCGGGAGGAAGGCGGCCCGTTCGCGTCGATCTGGGACTTCACCGAGCGCGTCGACCCCTCGGTCGCGAACAAGCGCTCGCTCGAGTCGCTCGTCAGCTGCGGCGCTCTCGACTCGAGCAGCGCATCGCGTAAGGGGATGCTCCACGTCCTCGAGGACGCGCTCTCGTACGGCCAGAAGCAGCAACAGGACAGGCTGCTCGGCCAGGCGTCGATCTTCGACCTCGGCGACTCGCCGGCGACGACGTCGCGCCACCATGCCACCGTCCCGGACGGCGAGTTCGAGAAGGCCGACCTGCTGCGGCTGGAGAAGGAGAGCCTCGGCCTCTACGTCTCCGAGCACCCGCTCGGCGCGATCCGCGACCAGCTGCGGAAGCGCACCGACTGCACGCTCGTCGAGCTCGAGCGGCGCCGCGACGGCGAGACGGTTCTCGCGGGCGGGATGGTCGCGTCGTTGCGGTCGACCGTGACGAAGAAGGGCGAGCCGATGGCGTTCGTCCAGCTCGAGGACTTGACCGGCTCCGTCGAGGTCGTCGTCTTCAACTCGACGTATGCCGCCGCGCGCGAGCTGCTCGTCGAGGACGCCGTGCTCGTCGTGAAAGGACGCGTCGACCACAAGCAGCAGGGGGAGACCAAGCTCGTCGCACTCGAGGTGTCGCGCTTCGAGGCCGTGCCGGAGCGGCGCGAGGTGCGTCTGAAGGTTGACGCGCGGAGCGCCCCGGCCGGGGTGATCCGCGAGCTCGCCGGCGTCGTCCGGGATTTCCCCGGCGAGGCGCCTGTCTATGTCGATCTCGTGACCTCGCTGGGGTGGAAGCTGCTGGAACTCGGCCCGGAGTACCGCGTCGACCCGCAGCCGGACTTCTTCGCCTCGGTGCGCCATCTGCTCGGCGTGGCGTCCGTCCAGTAGTACTGAACAAATCCCCCCGGAGGGGGAGATCCAATTCGCGTCAGATCCCGAACATGAGTTACGGAGATTGCGGATATGCCTGCGGCACACGACACTGACATCGTCGAGACCGAAGCCGAGCGCGTCGAGCGCTGGCGAACCAGCGAGCTGTTGCGCGTCGGTTTCCCCGGAGACGATGCCGTCGCGCTCGCAGCCCGGTTCGACGTCGATCTCCACGACGCGATCTCGCTCGTGCAGCGCGGCTGCCCGCCCCCGCTCGCCATCCGGATCCTGAGCTAGATCCAGCAGCGCCCATCCTCGCGCACGGGCACAATGTGCGCCCGTGACCGGCGTCGTCCTCGCTTCCATCCCGTCACCTTCGAGCGGTACCTTCAGTCTCGGGCCGCTGACGCTGCACATGTACGGCGTCATGCTCCTCCTCGGCATCGCGGCCTGCATCTGGCTCACCGGCCGCCGCTGGGTGAGCTGGGGAGGCGACTGGGATCTCGTCTTCCGCGTCGCGCTCTGGGGCGTCATCTTCGGCGTGGTCGGCGCGCGTGCCTACCACGACATCACGAGCTGGAGCCAGGATCCCGCGATTCACCAGCACTGGTGGGGCTTCGCGGCCGTGTGGGACGGCGGGCTCGGGATCTGGGGCGCGATTCCGGCAGGCGTCATGGCCGGCGCGATCGTCGTGCGGCGCTCGGGCAACAGCATCCGCCTGATGATGGACGCGGTCGCGCCCGGGCTGCTACTCGCGCAGGGCATCGGCCGCTGGGGTAACTACTGGAACCAGGAGCTGTACGGCAAGCCGAGCAAGCTTCCGTGGGCCTTGAAGATCGACCCGAGCCACCGCGTCGCCGGCTACGAGAACGACGCGACGTTCCACCCGACCTTCCTCTACGAGTTCACGTGGGATGTGATCGGCGTCGGCGTGCTCCTGTGGATCGACCGGCGCTTCAAGCTGCGCCGGCCCGCGCTCTTCGCCCTCTACGTCGCCTGGTACACGAGCTTCCGCACGTACGAGGAGGTCTTGCGGATCGATCCGTCCCATCGCTTCCTGGGCGAGCGGGTCAACTTCTGGGTCTCGCTCGTCGTCTGGGTGGCGTCGGTGGCGTTCTTCGTCTGGTGGCAGTTCTTCCGCGACCGGGAACGGGACGAGAAGGAGAAGCCTGCACCGAAGACGCGGCCGATTCCGAAGGGGCCGCAGATGACCGTCCCCAAGGGCCGCGTCCGGTAACCGAACTAGGGTCCGAGACATGAGCGGCGTAGGCTCGACGGAGCCGCCACTGAGCGGAGGTGCCGGCTTTGCCGGTGCCGAGGCGGGCATCTCGACCCGGGAGCTCGAGCTCGACCTCGATGCGTTCGAGGGGCCGTTCGACCTGCTGCTCGCGCTCGTCCTCAAGGAGGAGCTCGACCTGCGCGACCTCGACCTCGCGGGCATCGTCACGGCGTTCCTCGAGCGGCTCGCGGAGAGGGAGGAGCTCGATCTCGAGGCGTGCGGCGAGTTCCTCGTCCTCATCGCTTCGCTGCTCGAGCTGAAGGCGCGCGGGCTCTTCCCCGACGAGAACGCAGAGCTCGCAGAGCTCGAGCCCGAAGAGGCGGCCGAGGAGCTCGCGCGGCGCCTCGCGGAGTACCGGCGCGCGAAGGAGGCTGCGGCCTGGCTACGCGAGCGACTCGCCTCTGAGGGCGACCGCTTCTTCCGGGTCGGGCCGGCGGCGCTCGCGCCGAAGGTCGAGACGCAGCTCGCGCCGCAGGATCCCGAGGCGCTGGCGCGCGTGCTTCAGCTCCTCGCGAAGGAGCCGCCGGAGGTCTCTCTCTCGCACATGGCGCTGCGCTTCCCGCCCGTCTCGCAGTTCCTCGAGCGATTTCGCGCGCTCCTCCGTAGGCGCATGAAGTTCGACTTCGAGACCGAGGTGGCCGAGCTGACGCGCCTCGAGCAGGCGTCGGCGTTCCTCGCGCTGCTCGAGCTCCGCCGTGCAGGCGAGCTCGCGATCGACCAGGCGGCGCCGTTCGCGCCGATCCGTGTCAGCCGGCTCGAGCTCGAAGGATCGCCGGCAACGCCGGCGACGGCCGGCCAGAAGGCAGCGGCGCCTGTTGCGCCGCTGGAGGAAATGCCCGTTCAAGAGGAAAGGACCGCTGCATGGACAGCCCGCTCCGCCTGATTCCCGCTGACCCGCTCGACCGCCTCGCGCGCACGATCGAAGCACTGCTCGTGGTCGCGTCGACGCCGCTTTCCGTCGAGGAGCTCGCCGCGGCGGCGGACGACGATCCGGAGCGCGTGGAAGACGCGTTGCGCCTCGTCGCCGACCGGTTCGCGGAGGAGCGGAGCGGAATCGTGCTCGAGCACGTTGCGGGAGGTTGGGCCTTCCGTGCCGGCCGCGAGGAGGCGGCCGCCTGCGCGCGCCTGTTCGAGCGGCCGGCGCAGCGGAACCTCTCCCAGGCCGCGCTCGAGACGCTGGCGATCGTCGCGTACCTCGGCCCCTGCTCGCGGCCGGACGTCGCGCGGATCCGCGGGGTCGCCGCCGATTCCGCGGTCGCGAACCTCCTCGAGCGGGGCCTGATCGCAGAAGCGGGTCGCGACACGGCGGCCGGTGGAGCGATCCGCTACCGCACGACGCCGCTCTTCGAGCGCGTCTTCGGGCTCGAGAGCCTCTCGGAGCTACCGCGCGTCGACGACGTCGGCGTGGACGCGGCCGAGATCCGCGACCGCCTGCAAGCGGTCGCCGAACGGCGCTCGGCCTAGCTGTCCGATGCGGACACGTCCGGTGCCTGGCACCGGACGTGTCTATGAGGGCCATCTAGCGCGATCGGCTTTCGGCTCCTGAGCAGGCCGATTGCCTTCGGGGCTGTGTCCTATGCTGCCACGTCCGGTGCCTGGCACCGGACGTGTCCAGAAGAGACGCGGCCGTGGCCGTCACAGCTTCTTGATGATCTCCTCCGCCTCCTCGCGCGTGAACGCGCGCAGGGTCTCGGTCTGCTCGGCGCCGTGGTGCGCGAGCCGGGTGATGATCTCGAGCGCCGTCTCGTCGTCGGGTGCCTCGAACACCTCGACGACGTCGTAGCGGCCGAAGGTCACCCAGACGCCGACGAGCTTCCCACCGGCCTCCTCGATCTCGCGCTCGCCGTCCTCGATCCGGTCGCGCCACGCAGGAAGGCCCATGCGCCCTTGCGACGTCCAGCGCATGAGCGAGATGTAGTGCGGCACGCCCGTATCTTCTCAAGATGCGCCTGAACGCGTTCCTCGCCCGCGCCGGAGTCGCCTCGCGCAGAGGTGCCGACGAGTTGATCAAAGCCGGCCGCGTCACGGTCAACGGCGGGCCGGGGCAGCTCAACACCGTGGTCGGCACGCACGATCGGGTCGAGGTCGACGGGGAGGAGGTAACGCGGCAGGGGCTGAGGTACGTCCTCCTCCACAAGCCGGCGGGCGTCGTCACGACGGCCAGCGACCCGCAGGGACGGCCGACGGTGGTCGAGCTCGTGCTCGAGGAGCCGCGCGTCGTCCCTGTGGGCCGGCTCGACGTGGACACGACCGGAGCGCTCCTGCTCACGAACGACGGCCAGCTCGCACACCGGCTCGCCCACCCACGGTACGGCGTCGAGAAGACGTACGTCGCCGAGGTCGAGGGCGACCCAGACGAGGAAGCGCTCCAGCGGCTGCGCGACGGGGTGGATCTCGACGACGGCCGCACCGCGCCGGCGCGAGCGCGCCGTCTCGGCCGAGGCCGGATCGAGCTCGTCCTCCACGAGGGACGAAAGCACCAGGTCAAGCGGATGCTCGCCTCCGTCGGCCACCCCGCGACGCGGCTCCACAGGAGCGGCTATGCGGGATTGACCCTGGAAGGGCTCGAGCCCGGCGAGTGCCGGGAGCTCGAGCCCTCCGAGGTGGAACTGTTACGAGTCGGCTAGGTGCGCAGCCCTGCGCAATAGCTCTCGCTCGCGCGCGAGACCGCTCGTCAGCTGGCCGTGGCTCGGCATGATGCCGTTCGCCGCGTTGGTCAGCACCTTCTTGATCGGCGCGGCCGCCGTGTCGCGGTCGTCCGCCAACTGCTGAAGCGCTGCTTGCACGTCCTCATAGGCGCTGTCGTCCGAGCTCGAGCCTGTGGCGAGCGCGTTCGAGTCGGCGATCAGCGTGTCGGTTGCGAGTTGCCCGACGCTCGAGTTGATCTGGTCGTAGCCCTTGGCCAGATCCTCGGTCGCCTGCAGCGTGGCCATCGGATCGGAGAGTGCCTGCGTGATCACGTGGCCGTCGGACTGGTAGTCGTCGTGCAGACCGACCAGGTAGAGCAAGGTCGGCCGGATGTCGGTCTCCTCGACCCAGGTCCCGTTCGTGCTCGCCTCCGGCACGGTGTTGGCCGAGTTCGGATCCTGGGCCTCGTTCCCGCCCGTCGGACCCGGGCCGTCGACCTGGTTGTTGACGACGCCTGGACCGACCATGCCCACCCAGGTGATATTGATGTTGGGCGAGTAGTAGCCGTGGTCGTAGGCGAAGCCGTTGTTGAAGGCCACGTTCGGCCCGGAGCTGGCCCCGAAGAAGTAGTCCGGCATCGGGAAGATCGAGTACGTAGGCGTGCGGAGCGGATCGTTCGTCTGCATGTGCAGGATCCGTTGCTCCACCTGGTCTGCCTGGTACTTGGCGATCTTCTCGTTCGCCACGCCGCTGTACGTGAGGTTCGAGGTCATCGCTCCGGTGTCACGTTCGAGCTGCCGAACCGTCGGGTCGTTCGGGCCCGGCTGCCCGTGCACGTAGAGCGAAGCGCCCTGCGCCTGGACGTCGAACTGCGTCCCGGCACTTGCGGTCGTCGACAGCTGACCCTTGATGTTGACGTTGAGCTCGCCGTCCTGCGAACTGGTGTAGTGGCAGGCGACGGTCACGCCGTCGCAGCCGGCCGGTGCGGGCTGGGTCGCCCGGCCGACGTTCGCGCCGGCGAACTGATCGTTCTCCTCGGCGCCGATGACGAACTCCGTGTTGGCCGGCGTGATGCCGTCGTCGGCAAGGCGCTGGAACCACTGCCCGAACGCCGTGTCGTAGGCGTGCAGCGCCGCGACGTAGCAGGCGTCACCCGGGCCGAGGGCGTTGCCCGGCGAGGTGCAGCCGCTTGCGCCCGTCTTCTTGTCGTGCAGGTCGGAGATGTAGGCGTACGTCACCGGGATCCCGGCCTCTTGCATGTCCGCGATTGCCGCGAGGCTCTGCGAGGCGGTCGGGTTGAAGCCGGGGAAGCCCGGCGTGTGCGTGAACGGCTCCTGCATCGTGTTCCCGTTCAGATCGGTGAGGTTCCCGTTCGCATCGGTGACCGGGAAGCCATCATGGGTCACGTTTGCGCCTCCGCCGATCGCCGGCGCGATGTACTTGGCGCCGAACAGCCCCTGGTAGCCGTCGTAGCCACCCGGCTCGTCCGGCAATGAGTCGGAGACGGCCCTCGGCGAGTTCGCGCAGATCGCGGCGCCCTGTGCACAGTGAATCGCCTCGCCGACGTACTCGGCGACCTGCACGTCCTTGAACCTGTCGGGGTTGTTCGCGGTCTCTATGGCTTCGGGCGAATCCGAGCCGAACACCGTCGGGACGTCGACGGCCGCATTCTCGAGCACCATGTTCGCCGTCGAGAAATTGCCCACCGTGCAGCCGGCGCGGGTGAACGGAACCCACGGCGCGGGCGTCACGCGGTTCGGAGGCCCGCTTGCTGGCACCGTGTCGGAATAGGTCATCGACGGCGCGGTGTCGACCGGGTTGGGAGCCGGCACCAGCGGATGCGTGTCGATGATCGGCGAGGTCCAGTACGTAAAGGAGGTCGCCGTGTCGGTGCTTCCGTTCGGGTTGTACGTGTTGTAGCTATTTGTCAGCGGCTGCCCGTGCCGGTCGCCGTAGAGGCCTGTGTAGATCGAGAGGCTGTCGTCGGCCGTGTGGGCGATCATCGGCGTGTGCGTGTTCGAGAACACGGTGCCGTTCGACTGGAGGAAGTTGAGCAGGTTCGGCATCTGCTCGAGATCTGACGGGACATTCGGGTTGTCCCGGAAGAAATGCACGTTGTCGAAGACGATGTTGATCGCGTGCTGCACGCCGTTGCCCAACTGGCAGCTCGGCGCATCAGCTTTGGCGGAACCTCCCGCGCCGATCTGGACGCCTGCGAGTGCGGCGATTCCGGCGGCTGCGAGCACGGCCACGGCTGTCGACTTCTTCATCCGTTCCCCCTTCGCTTGCGGTCTTGACCTGGTCCGTTACATGGCGGGACGAGACTCGCTTCCGCGCGCCGCGGCGTGGGCGTCGCCGTGGTGACGTGCTCGAAACGAACCTGTAAATCCGCCTGGCGAAGACTTACAAAACCAAAAGCTTCGCCGCACGAACAACCGGAAGCGCTCGAGCCCGGCGCGCAGCCGTCGGGGACGGGGCCCTATCTCGCGCGAGGGACTACAAACCATGCGGCCGGGCCGCACCGAAGAGGCGCCCTGCCTCGGCCTTGACGAAGCCCATCCGGTCGTACATCGCCTCGAGCGTCGGTTCGCTGGCCCGCCGCGCCTTCTCCGCCCCGACCGCCAGCATGCGCTGCAGCTCCCGCTCGTCGGCGCGCAGCTCGCGATAGCGCTCCTGGATCGGCGTGAGGAGCGCGACGACCGCCTCGCCGACGTCCTCCTTGAACTGGCCGTAGCCGAAGCCGTCGTAGCGGCGCTCGAGCTCCACGACCGACTCGCCCGTGGCGACCGACATGATCTCGAGGAGGTTCGAGATGCCAGCCTTCGTCTCCGGGGCGTGCCGGATCTCCTTCTCCGAGTCCGTGACCGCCGTCTTGAACTTCTTCCGGATCACGTCCGGCTCGTCGACCATACGGACGACGCCCTGCGGCGCGCCGCGCGTCGTCGACATCAGCCTCTCGGGCTCCTGGAGGTTCTTGATCCGCGCGCCCTCCTCGGGATAGACGCCTCGCGGCACCGTGAATGTCTCGCCGAAGCGCTGGTTGAAGCGCTCCGCGACGTCGCGCGTGAGCTCGAGATGCTGCCGCTGGTCGTCGCCGATCGGGACGATGTCGGTCTGGTAGAGGAGGATGTCGCCCGCCATCAGCACCGGGTAGGTGAAGAGGCCGGCCGAGACGAAGTCCTGGCTCTCCGACTTCTCTTTGAACTGCGTCATCCGCCGGAGCTCGCCGAAGCTTGTCACGGCGCTGAGCAGCCAGGCAGCCTCGGCGTGCGCGACGACGTGGCTCTGCGCGAACACGGTCGACCGGTCGGGGTCGAGCCCCGTCGCGAACAGCATCGCGGCACCGGCGAGCGTGTACTCCCGCAGCTCCTCGGGCTGGAAGTCGGTCGTGATCGAGTGCAGGTCGACGATGCAGAAGAACGCCTCGCCCTCGCCTTGCGTCGCGACGTACTGCCGGTAGCCGCCCGAGTAGTTCCCGAGCGTCTTGTCGCCGGAGGCTCGGATGCCGGAGAAGACGCGGGGCTGGTCGGCCATGGTGGGTGATTCTGCCTAAGCTTCTTCGATGGCTGTCACAGGCGCACCCGAGCTGCTGATCGTGATGGGCGCGAGCGCCACCCAGGAGCAGGTGGACGAGGTCGTCGCGCGCCTCGACGAGGCGGGCTGCTCGGCGTTCGTCACGCCGGGCCGGGAGGCGACCGTGATCGGCGCGATCGGCGAGCGCGAGCTGCTCGCGACCCTGCCGCTCGAGGGCTTCGCCGGGGTGGAGCAGGTGCTGCCGATTCTCAAGCCGTACAAGCTCGTGTCACGCGAGCTTTCACCGGATCCGACCGTGATCGAGGTGCGCGGCCGCCGGATCGGAGACGGCTACTTCGGCTTCATCGCCGGCCCCTGCACGGTCGAGACGCGTGAGCAGACGCTCGAGACTGCGCGCGCCGTCGCCGCCGAGGGCGTGACGATGCTGCGCGGCGGCGCCTTCAAGCCCCGCACCTCGCCGTACGCATTCCAGGGGCTCGGCGACGAGGCGCTCGAGATCCTCAAGGAGGCTCGCTACGAGACCGGGCTGCCGCTCGTCACCGAGCTGATGGATCCGCGCCACGTCGAGGCGGTCGTCGAGGCGGCGGACGTGATCCAGATCGGCGCGAGGAACATGTCGAACTTCTCGCTCCTCTCGGAGGTCGGTCGCGCGCCGAAGCCCGTCCTCCTCAAGCGCGGGCTCTCTTCGACGGTCGAAGACCTGCTGATGGCCGCGGAGTACATCGTCAAGGAGGGGAACTCCGAGGTGATCCTCTGCGAGCGTGGCATCAAGACGTTCGAGACGGCGACGCGCTTCACGCTCGACATCGGCGCCATCCCGGTGCTCAAGCAGGAGACGCACCTCCCGGTGATCGTCGACCCGTCGCATCCGGCGGGGCGGCGCGACCTCGTCCTGCCGCTGGCGCGTGCTGCGGTCGCGGCGGGAGCGGACGGGATCATCGTCGAGGTGCATCCGCGCCCGGAGGAGGCGCTGTGCGACGCGGCCCAGCAGATCCCGACCTCCGAGTTCGGCGACTTCGCCGACGAGATCCGCGCGCTCGCGTCCCTCATGGGCCGCACGATCGGCTAGTGCTTCGCCCGGTCATGCTGCCCAGCGACTATGGCCGGGTGGGGCACTAGTGCGCGTCGAGCCGGCGGCGGCGCTCGTGGGCCACGTCGTCGTCCCTGGGGACAAGTCGATCTCGCACCGCGCAGTCCTGATCGGAGCGCTCGGCGAAGGCGAGACACGCGTCCACGGGTTCGGCCGAGCGGGGGACACGCAGACGACGGTGGACGGCGTACGCGCGCTCGGCGTCGAGGTCGAGGACATCGCCGACGACGAGCTCGTCATCCACGGCGTCGGTCTACGCGGGCTTCGCGCGGGCACCGTCGACTGCGGCAACTCCGGGACGCTCATGCGTCTCCTGGCCGGCGTCGTCGCGGGGCAGGAAGGCGAGTTCGCACTCACCGGAGACGAGTCCCTGAGCACGCGGCCGATGGAGCGGATCGCCGCACCGCTGCGGCAGATGGGCGCGACCGTCGAGACGACCGACGGCCACGCGCCCCTCGTGATCCGAGGCTCGGCCACTCTGCGCGGGATCGAGGTCGAGCCGGAGGTCGCGAGCGCGCAGGTGAAGTCCGCGATCCTCCTCGCAGGGCTGAACGCCGAGAGGCCGACGACGGTGGTCGAGCGCATCCCCACCCGCGACCACACCGAGCTCATGCTCGAAGCGGCGGGCGCACGGGTCCGGCGCAGCTCGAGCTCGGTCACGGTGGAGCCGGCGGGCGCGCTGCGACTCGACGAGGTCGTCGTGCCGGGTGACTTCTCGTCCGCCGCGCCGCTGCTCGTCGCCGGGGCGCTCGTGCCCGGCAGCGACCTCACGTTCCACGATCTCGGCGTCAATCCGCGCCGCACCGGGCTGCTCGCCGTGCTCGAGCGGATGGGAGCCCGCGTCTCGGTCTTCGACCGGCGCCGCGTGGGCGGCGAGCCGGTCGCGTCCGTCCAGGTGCAGCCGGGAGAGCTCGTTGCGACCGAGATCGAAGCGGCGGAAGTCCCGGCTCTCGTCGACGAGCTTCCTCTCGTCGCGCTCCTGGCCTCCCACGCGCGCGGCGAGACGCGTGTCACCGGCGCGCGTGAGCTGCGGGTCAAGGAGACGGACCGGATCGAGGCGGTCACGGACGGGCTGCGACCGCTCGGCGCCCGCATCCATTCGCAGGACGACGGCTGGACCGTGACGGGCGTTCCCGCCCGGCTGCGCGGCGGCCGCGTCGATGCCCGCGGCGATCACCGGATCGCGATGCTCGGCGCCGTCGCGGGTCTCGCGTCTCGAGAGGGAGTCGCGATCGAGGGCGCCGACACGGCGGCTATAAGCTTCCCCGGCTTCTACGAGCTCCTCGAGTCGGTGACGAGGCGATAGGGACGATGGTGATAGCGATCGACGGCCCCGCAGGCGCGGGGAAGAGCACGGTGGCGCGCGCGCTCGCGGAGCGGCTCGGCTTCCGCTACCTCGACACTGGTGCGATGTACCGGGCGCTCACGTGGCTCGCGATGAAGCGTGGGCTCGACCTCGGCGACGCGGCGGCGCTCGCGCAGCTCGCGCGCGAGAACGCGGTCCTCTTCAGCGAGGACGGCCGCGTCTGGATCGCCGGCACCGACGTCACCTCGTCGATCCGCGAAACCCGCGTCGACCGGATGGTGCCGGTCGTGGCGCGGCACCACGACGTGCGCGAGGTGATGCGCGACCGGCAGCGGGAGCTTGGGCGCGACGGCGACGTCGTGATCGAAGGGCGCGACATCGGCACCGTCGTCGCTCCGGACGCCGAGGTGAAGGTGTTCCTCGTCGCCGACCGGGCGGAGCGCGCGAAGCGGCGCGTCGCCGAGCGGCCCGGCATCGGCGCCGACGCGCTCGCAACCGATCTGCGCCTGCGCGACGAGAGCGACGCGGCGCGCATGCAGCCTGCGGCCGACGCGACCGAGATCGACACGACGAGCCTGGAGGTCGACGACGTGGTCGACCGGATCGAGGCGCTCGTGCGCGAACGCACCGCCGCGTGAAAGCGCACGACGTCGCCTGGGTGCTGGGCCGTGCGCCAATCGGCGGGTCCGGCGCCATCGTGACACGGCTCCGCTCCTACGGCTCCGACCGCATTCCGCGCAGCGGCGGGCTCGTGATGGCGATCAACCACTTCCACTGGATCGACATCCCCTGCGTCGGGTGGACCTGCCGGCGCCACCTGTACTTCCTCGCCAAGGTCGAGGCGCACGTGGTCCCGGGCCTGGGACAGTTGATCCGCACCTTCGGCACGCTGTCGGTGCGCCGAGGCGAGTCCGACCGCGAGGCGGTGCGCCAGATGCGGGAGGTCGTGCGCGACGGCGAAGCCCTCGGCGTCTTCGTCGAAGGGACGCGACAGCGGAGCGGTGTTCCCGGGCACGTACAGCCGGGTGCCGCGATGGTCGCTCTGCAGGAAGACGTGCCTGTGATCTGCGCCGCGATCCACGGGTCCCAGACCTGGCGGCTCGGCAACTTCGCGCCGGTCTCGATCGCGTTCGGCGAGCCGATGCGCTTCGAGGGGCTGCCGCGCGGCGGGAAGGGTTACCGCGAAGCGTCTCAGCAGATCGAAGAGGAGCTCTACCGTCTCTGGAGCTGGCTCCGCGACCTGCACGAGGCGGGACGCCCGCGCGATGCGGTTCCGCCGGGGCGGGCGGACGCCGCAGCGGTCACGCTCCCGTCGTGACCGACCCCGAAGAGACAGACGCGGGAGAGCTGCCCGCGCCGCCGCCCCCTCCGCTCCTCGGCGCGGTGGCGATCGTCGGCTTCCCGAACGTCGGCAAGTCGACGCTCGTCAACCGGTTGACCGAAACGCGTGACGCGGTCGTCCACGAAATGCCGGGCGTGACGCGCGACCGGAAGGAGCTCGTCTGCGAGTGGACGGGGAAGCGCTTCGTGCTCGTCGACACCGGCGGCGTCGACGTCGCGGACCCAGCGCCGATCACGCGCGCGATCGCGCAGCAGGCGCAGGAAGCCGTGGCCGAGGCCGATCTCGTCCTCTTCCTCGTCGACGCGCGCGTCGGCGTGACGCCGGGCGACGAGGAGGTCGCGCAGATCCTGCGCGAGTCGCACAAGCCGGTGCTCGTGCTCGCGAACAAGATCGACGATCCGGGCCAGGAGCCGCTCGCGCTCGAGCTGCACCGGCTCGGGCTCGGCGACCCGATTCCGATCTCCGGCCTGCACGGCACCGGCAGCGGCGACCTGCTCGACCACATCGTCGCCGAGCTCGAGCGCATCGCTCCCACCGGGCGACCCTCGCTGCCCGACGACGCGATCCGCGTAGCGATCCTCGGCCGCCCAAACGTGGGGAAGTCGAGCCTCGCCAACGCCCTCCTGGGCCGGGAACGCCTGATCGTGAGCGAGATTCCGGGTACGACTCGCGACGCGGTCGACACCGTGCTCGAGCGTGGCGAGCGCACCTTCGTCCTGATCGACACCGCGGGCCTGCGTCGGAAACGGAGGCATCGCAAGGGAATCGAGTTCTACTCCGAGCTGCGGGCCCTCGAAGCGGCAGAGCGCGCCGATGTCGCGCTCGTCCTGATCGACTCCTCCGAAGGGATCGTGGAGCAGGACATCGCGGTGGCCGACGTCGCGCGGCACGCCGACTGCTCGACGCTCGTCGTCTTCTCGAAGTGGGACGCGACCACGATCCGCGTCGAGGATGTGCGCGGCCAGCTGCGCCGGCGTCTGCGCCAGCGGCCGCCGTTCGTCGCCGTCTCGTCGCAGACCGGCCGAGGCCTCGAACGGCTCCTCGACGGTGTCGCGGAGCTCTTCGACCGCCACACCGCGCGGATTCCGACTCCCGAGCTGAACCGCGCGCTCGCCGAGCTGCGGGCAGCCCGGCAGCCGCCGAGCGGGCCACGCGGCCGCAGGCTCAACCTGCTCTACGGCGCGCAGGTCCGCGTTCGCCCGCCGCGCTTCCGCTTCTCGGTCAACGATCCCGGCCTCGTCACGCGCGACTACGGCTACTGGGTGGAGAACCGGCTGCGCGAGCGCTTCGGCCTCGACGGCGTGCCGGTCTCGATCGACTTCGTGAAACGATCCTAGGGTGCGTAGGCTCGACGGAGCACCCCCAGGAGCGGAGGCGCCGGCTTAGCCGGCGCCGGGAGCGGGGACAGCATGCGCTTCCTGGTTGTGGGAGCCGGCTCGTGGGGGACCGCGTTCACACGCATCCTGCTCGACCGCGGCCACGACGTGGTCCTCGCCTGCCGCTCGCGCGAACAGGCGGAGGCGATCGCCCAGACCGGCCGGAATCCCCACTACCTGCAGGGCGTCGATCTCAGCTCGGTCGAACCAGTCGCGCTCGCGGACGCTCCCGGCGACGCCGAGGTCGCCGTCGCCGCCGTGCCGAGCAAGGCCTTCGCCGGCGTGGTCGGCACGCTCCCGGGAGCCGCGCCGGTGCTCAGCCTCGCGAAGGGGCTCGACCCGGAAACGGGCGAGCGCCTGTCCGCGCGCGTCAGCGATCGTCCGGTCGCCGTCCTCTCGGGCCCGAACATGGCGGAGGAGATCGCGGAGGGCCTGCCGACCGCGGCGGTGGTCGCTAGCGAGGATGCGGCTTTCGCCGGCGAGCTCCAGCATGCGCTGAACTCGAGCCTGTTCCGCGTCTATGTCAATCCCGATCTCGTCGGCGTCGAGCTGTGCGGAGCCGCGAAGAACGTCATCGCGCTCGCGGCCGGCGGTGTCGACGGGCTGAAGCTCGGCGACAACGCGAAGGCGTCGCTCATCGCGCGCGGGCTCGCCGAGATGGCGCGGCTCGGGGAGGCGGCGGGCGCGCGGGCGGAGACGTTCGCGGGCCTCGCCGGGATCGGCGACCTCATCGTGACGTGCTGGAGCCGCTACGGCCGCAACCGCCATGCCGGCGAGCTGATCGCGCAGGGCCTCACGCCCGAACGAGCCGCCACCGAGATCGGCCAGACGGTGGAAGGACTGACGACGGCGCCGATCCTGCGCGACCTCTCGCACCGGCTCGGCGTCGAGCTCCCGATCACCGAGGGCGTCTGCGCGGTCCTCTCGGGTCAGAGCATCACGGATCTTGCCGCCGGCCTGATGGGCCGCAAGCCGACGGAAGAGTGACGAGCCTTCGCTAGCCTGCCCGCCATGTCCAGCCGCAGCTTCTCCTTCACTTCCGAGTCGGTCACCGAGGGACATCCCGACAAGATCGCGGATCAGATCTCGGACTCCGTCCTCGACGCCGTCCTCACCGACGACCCCAACGGTCGCGTTGCGTGCGAGACCTTCATCACCACGGGGCTCGTCGTCGTCGGCGGCGAGATCACGACGTCGACCTATGTCGACATCCCCGGCCTCGTGCGCGAGCAGATCCGCGAGATCGGCTACACGCGCGGCAAGTACGGATTCGACGCCGACACCTGCGGCGTCACGGTCGCAATCGACAACCAGTCGCCCGACATCGCGCAGGGAGTTGACAGCTCGTACGAGCAGCAGCACGGTGATGACGATCCGCTCGACCGCGTCGGGGCCGGCGACCAGGGGATGATGTTCGGCTACGCGACGAACGAGACCGAGGAGCTGATGCCGCTGCCGATCATGCTCGCGCACAGGCTCGCCAAGCGGCTCGCAGCTGTCCGCAAGTCCGACGTCCTCCCGTACCTGCGGCCCGACGGGAAGACGCAGGTGACCATCCGCTACGAGGAGACCGACGGACGCCGGCGGCCGGTCGAGATCGAACGCGTCGTCGTCTCGACGCAGCATCGCGAGGGAATCGACATCGAGTCGCTGATGAAGCCGGACATTGCGGAGGCGGTGCTCGAGCCGATCCTTCCGAAGGATCTCTACGACCCGAAGCGGCTCGAGGAGAAGGGCTTCTTCTACTGCAATCCGACGGGCAAGTTCGTCGTCGGCGGCCCGATGGGCGATGCCGGCCTGACCGGTCGCAAGATCATCGTCGACACCTACGGAGGCGCTGCCCCGCACGGCGGCGGCGCGTTCTCCGGCAAGGATCCGACGAAGGTCGACCGCTCGGCCGCATACGCCGCGCGCTATGTGGCGAAGAACGTCGTCGCCGCGGGCCTCGCCGATCGCTGCCAGCTCCAGGTCGCCTACGCGATCGGGGTCGCGCACCCGATGTCGATTCTCGTCGAGACATTCGGCACCGAGAACGTTCCTGTGGCGACGATCGAGGAGCTCGTCCGTGACCACTTCGACCTGCGCCCGGCCGCGATTCTCCGCGACCTCGACCTGCGCCGGCCGATCTACGCGAAGACGGCCGCGTACGGGCACTTCGGCCGCGACGACGGCGAGTTCACATGGGAGAGGACCGACAAGGCCAACGCGTTGCGCACGGCTGCCGGTCTCGGTATGGCCGCGGCTACGCGGGCCTGACGAACAGCCCGGCGGCGGCCTTTTCCGAGATCGCCCGCTCGCCGACCTTCTCGATCGCGACCGTGAACTGATCCGCAGCCGGCTCGGCCGCGCGGACGAGGATGCTCGTGCCGGGCACGAGGCCCTGGTCGTAGAACCAGTGCAGGAGATCACCGTCGTGCTCGGCGAGCCGGACGATCGTCGCCCGCGCCCCCGCCGGCAGGGTCGCGAGCGGCGCGAGCTCGGCGTTCTCCGCCTGCTCGACCGCGGGGTCGACGGGCCAGCCGTGCGGGCAGCGCTGCGGATGGCCGAGCTTGTCGTCGATCCGCTCGATCATCTCGTCCGAGAACGTGTCTCCCATCTCGTCGGCGCGCTCGTGCGACTCGTAGCCGGTGTAGCCCATGAAGTCGGTCAGGAGCCGCTCGATGATCCGGTGCTTGCGCACGACGCGCTCGGCGCGCACGCGGCCCGAATCGGTGAGGAGCGCCTCCTTCTTCTTCCCGCGTTCGATCAGGCCCTCGGCCTCGAGCCGCTTCAACATCTCGCCGGCCGAGGCGCGCGAGACGTGAAGCATCTCGGCGACGCGCGAGGCGAGGGGAGGGGAGCCGGCGCCGTGCGGCGTGTACTCGCCGATCGGGAACGCGAGGAAGTAGATCGTCTCGAGGTACTCGTCTACCGAGTGGCCGGCGGCTGGCACGCCGCTATATTGCCCACGAGCCTCCGTGTAAGGGCACCCTTACACGGGCAGGCCGCAAAGGCATGTCGACCGGACACATTCTCTTGCTGGGCGCGATCGCGGGCGCCACGATCTTCCTCGGCCTTCCGGTCGGGCGGGTGAACACGTTCGGGCCGATCGTGCGCGCGTGCCTCTCCGCGCTCGCGACCGGGATCCTGCTCTTCCTGTTCTGGGACGTGCTCACCGGCGCGGTCGATCCGATCGACTCGGCGCTCCAGGCGCGGCACTGGGGGAGGTTCGCGTGGCTCTCCGGGGTCGGCGCCGCCGGGTTCGCTCTCGGCCTGATGGGGCTCGTCCACTACGCAGTCTGGATGCGCCGCCGCGCGAGCCGGCGCGTGACGACGATGGTCGGGCCCGGCGCGGCGGCGGTCGATGAATTCACGCATCGCCGCTGGATCGACGAGCTCACGCCGGGGAAGCAGCTCGCGCTCCTGATCGCGATCGGGATCGGCGTCCACAACTTCGGCGAGGGCCTCGCGATCGGCCAGGCGGCTGCCGCCGGCTCGATCAGCCTGGCCGTGACGCTGATCGTCGGCTTCGGCCTCCACAACGCGACCGAGGGATTCGGCATCTGCGGTCCGCTGGCCGGTGAGGGCACGGCGCCGAGCTGGGGCTTCCTCGGCCTGATGGGCCTGATCGGCGGCCTCCCGACGTTCCTCGGAACGGTACTCGGACAGGCGTGGTCGAGCGAGGCGATGTCGGTCGTCTTCTTCGCCGTCGCCGCCGGCTCGATCCTCTACGTCGTCCAGGAGCTGATGGCCGTCAACCGCAGCTACGGCCGCACCGCTCTTGTCACGTGGCTCGTCGTCGCCGGCCTCCTACTCGGCTTCGCGACCGACTTCGTGGTCAGCGCCGCGGGCGTTTAGCGCTTCGTCGGCTGGTCCGGCGGGGACGCTCCCCCAGGCCAGCGTCGCCTTCCTGTAGCCGGCGACCGTTCACGGCAGCGAGACGGTTACGGTCGTTCCCGGCAGCGTCACGGTTGTGCCCGGCAGCGTGACCGTCGTGACGACCGTTTCGGTGCGCACGACCGTCACCGGCTGTGTCACGGTCTGAACGGCCGTCTCGGTTCGCGAAACCGTGCTTGTACGCGAGTCGGTGACCGTATGCGCCACGACGACAGTGCTCGTCTTCCCGTTCTTCACGACCTTGCGGTAGACGACCCGGGAGTGAACGACCGGGCGAGTGATCACCTTCGTGCCCGCGGGGGTCTGCACCGTCTCCCGCTGCATCACCGTCCGCGGCTGCGCTTCGACGACCTTCCGCCGCACACGCCAGTGGACGACCGTGTGGCCGTGGATGCGAACCGTCACCGGCTCGCGCACTGTCGTAACCAGCCGAGCGAGATGCGGCGAGGCGCCTGTATTCGTGCCCGCACCCGCCTTGGAGACCTCGCTTGCCGCGATGTAGCCGCCGCCGGCGACTAGCGCGGCGAGCGCGAGCGCGCCGACGAGCTTCGCGTCCGAGGAGCGCCCGATCGCGTCGCGGATGTCCGCCACCCACCACTTGAACCGCTGCATTTCGACCCCCTTACCTGTTGCTCGATCAGCGCTCGCACCTCGCGGTCAGGGCTATGCCTTGACCGCATCTCGTGGAACCGCTTCACCTCTTGAAGAGCTTCGCGGGGACTTGCCCAGGTGGCCGGGATCAACTCTCCGCTCGGCACTGAGGGAGAGCCCTACCGGACCCAGATAACCCTCACGGTCATTCCGAAACGCTGGCCATCCGTTGTGCGATGGCGGAGCCGGGTGAAGGACAGCCGGCGCTAGCCCGCCCGGCGATACCGGACGTGCGTGGCCAGCGGCGAATGCAGCACCTCTACCGGCTCCATACCGAGGGAAGCGACGCCGTCGAAGATCCGCTCGCCCGACCCGAGCAAAACCGGAACGACGTCGAGCGTGAGCTCGTCGACGACCCCCGCGACAAGCGCCTGCCGCACGGTCCAAGCGCCCCCCGCGATGTCCACGCCGTCATCGCCGGCGGTTACGCGCGCCTGCGCGTAGGCGGCGTCGAACCCGCCGGTGACGAAATGGAAGGTCGTCCCGCCTTCCATCTCGATCGGCTCGCGAGCGTGATGGGTGAGCACAAACACCGGAGCGTGGTAAGGGTGCTCAGGTCCCCACCACCCGCGCCAGTCCTCCTCCCACTCACCGCGGATGGGTCCAAACATGTTGCGACCCATCAGGTAGGCGCCCCGCGGACGCATGAGCCAGCCGGCCGCCGTCTCGTCGGCCTCGTTGGCGCGCTCGTCGCCCAGGTGCCAGGCGTGCAGCTCCCTCCCGCGCTTGCCCAGCGGGTCCTCGCGACTCTGATCTGGCCCGGCAACGAAGCCGTCAAGCGAAATCGACATGTGGCACGTGGTGTCCTGCACCAACACCCTCCCGAATGGTTGCGACCTGTAAGCGGCCGCCCACCCTAGGCCAAGTGAGGGCCAACCGCAATCGCCATCGTCGCGTGACCAAGTGATGCAGATCTCGGGCGAGGGGCTCGCGGGGCCTACACTTCGTTTGAGTTCAGACGCGCGCGAAGGAGCTGTTGTTGCTCGTCTCACGCGGGAGCGGTGTGCGCTTCGCCATCTTGTTGACGATGCTGGTGGGCTTGTCGTTGTGGCTCGCGCTGGGCGCAGCCGCCAAATTCGGGCTTCGGCTGTCCGTCTCGCAGTCGCAGCCTCACATCGGTCAGCCAGTCTCGGTTCTGATCCGCACGGGGCCCGTCGGCACGGAAGCCTGCCGGATGCGTCTGCTCGCGGTATCACCGGGGGTCAACCGCTACCACGCGCTCGATGCCTTCATCCTCGGCGGTTACAGCGTCGGGGGACCATTCGGGTCAACGTTCCACCCTCTTCGGGCCACGCGGCGCCTTGGATTCCTCGCCCACACGCGGAGGACGAGCCCCACGAGCTGGCGCGCGACGGTGAGTTTTCCGCGCCGTGGGCGCTGGCAGCTGATCGTGCCGAACTGGTGCGCACCAGGGTACGCCAGCCCGCTACCTGCCGTCCGCCTCGTCACAGTCCGCTAGTCGAGTTCGCGGAGCGCCGCGCGGACGGCTGCCCTCTCGTTTCGGAGCGAGAGGACTTCGACATTCCCGTGGCGCGTGACCCCGGCGTTACGGATCGGCGGCTGCCTGCGGCACCATGACTCCGGAGTCATTCCCGAGCGCTTGCTGCAGTAAGTTCGGCGGATGACGCTGGACGCCGCGGTGGTCACACTCGCTCTACACCCTTACCGCGAGCTTCCCACTCCGCCCGGCTTCGAAAGGGTCGAGCATTCTGGCGTGCTGTGCTTCTTCAATCCGTATCCGAACGCGCAGCCCGTCGAGCCGCTCGGCTTGGCGGTGGCCGACATGCGCGCGGCGGTCGTGACGGCCCGCCGAGCTGCGCGGGAACGGGGCAAGCAGCTGCAGGTCTGGTGGATCGCTCCCGAGGACGCCGATCTCGGGCCCGCCCTGGAGCGGGAAGGGCTCGTAAACGAGGACACGCCGGGCTTCGAAGCGATCGAGAACGCGATGGTGCTCGTCCAGCCCCCAGTCGGCGAGAGTGGCGCCGAGATCGCGGTCAGCGCCGTCGAGAACTACGAGGATTACGCCGCTTCGGCGTCGGTGGTCATGGACGCCTTCGAATTTCCGGAAGCGATGCGCGTGGAGGTAGCTGCGGAGCTCCCGCAGCGGTGGGAGGAGTACCGAGACCCGGAGAATCCGGGGCGGCAGTACGTCGCTCGGATCGGGGGCGAGATCGTCGGCACGGCCACCGCAACCTTCGGCGCCACGGGCATCAATCTGTTCGGCGGCGGTGTTCTTCCGAGCGCCCATGGGCGCGGCGTGTATCGCGCCCTCACGCTGGCCAGATGGGAAGAGGCAGTCGAGCGAGGCACGCCGGCTCTGACCGTCCAGGCGGGGAGGATGTCCATGCCGATCCTGTCCAAGCTCGGCTTCACGAAGATCGGAGAAGTCCGCATCTACGTCGACGATGTGGGGAGCGACGACGTGCCGCTCCCCACAGGTGACTAGCTGTTTCGGCTCAACAGGTCTGGCCGTCCGAGGGAACGGTCGTCTGCACGTTCGGATAGAAGCGCAGTGAGGCGTTCCGGAGGCCGGTGTTGTCGTACTGCCAATACCAGTCGGACGTCGAGTCGCTGAACAGCGGCACCCGCTTCACGTTGCCGTTCACGCAGGCGTACGCGTAGAGCAGGTACTTCGTCACGTTGTCGTACTTGTTCTGCCCGAAATTCCGGGACAGCGTCAGTGTGAGGAGCGAGCAGTACTGCGTCGCCGTCGTGGTGTCCGTGAAGCAGGTGTTCGCGGTGGCCGATCCGAGCGGCTTCCCGCGTGCGGCGGCATAGACCGAGTAGGAGCTCGTTCCCGAGTTGGTCGGATCGGGATTCGGCAGCTGGAACAGCGCGCTCGTCTTGTCGGTGCAGTTGTTGTCGAGCACGGCGAAGCTGCCCTCGGTCAGGTCGATCTGGCAGTTGCCGTACAGCGGCACGAAGATCACGTTGCCTCCCGAGCCGGTCGTGCTCTTGACGTTCTGGCCGTTCGAGAAGCCGATCAGGTTGAGGTTGAAGTGCGGGCCGCTCGGGGCGCCGTTCCCGCCACCGGCCAGCGCCGACGAGACTCCGAACACCACCGCGGCGATCACCACTGCGGCCGAAGCCAGATAGGGAACTCTCACGATCGTCCTCCTTTGGGTTGCCGATCCCGTCCTCGTTGCTGCGACGAGCCCAGGCGCCGACGCGAACGCCGGAAGCCGCAACCCTGGACCCCGCTCCCAACTTCGGCGCGAAGGCGGCGGCCGTGCTCCCTCGGACGAGGGATCCATCAGACTTCGTCCGTGCTTCTGAAGGTGGCGTACGACTACGGCCAGCTCTACATCTACGACGCCGCACGCGAGTTCTCGCGCGATGCGAACGAGTACCTCGACGCACTCGATGCCGCAACTGCCGCGGGTCTGACGGTCGGCGTCGCGTCCGGCCTGGTCGACGTCCTGATGCCGCGCCAGGAGAACTTCGCGGCTGCGCTGGAGCTGAGCGTCGTGCAGTCGCCTCCGTCGGTGATCGAGACGGCCGACCACGTCGTCGAGTTCGATCTCGACTGTTCGGGTCGCGTCGCGCTCGAAGGTTCCGGTGGCTCCGGTCTGACCGAGGTCGACGTGCCTCCGGCCCACTACCGCGCGCGACTCAGCGGGTTCGACTTCGATGCTGCGGCAGCCTGGAACTACGCCGATCCCGGCGACCCCGCCGACCACTACCGCCTCGAGCTCTGGCGGACGGACGATGCTGCACTCGCCGCGGAGCCGAAACGGTGGCCCGGCTACGCCGATCGTATGTAGGCGGGCCGCCCGCGCTTACGCGGGCGGGCCACCTGACTGCCTACTGCGCGAGCTCCGGAACGAGGTTCGCAGATGCACGGCGGTGACCTCGGGCAAATCAATCCGGGGCTGTACAACCTCGCAGCCAATCCGCCGTCGTACGCGAGCGACTTCTACCTGTAAAAGGCGCTGCTAAATGCCAGCATCTGGCATCTAGCTCACGACGTGGTGGAGCTCGTAGAACCCGTCCCGCGTCGGCTCCGTGAAGTTGTCGGGATTCGGAAATGCGCTGGGTCCCTGCTCGACCAGCGGCTGGACGTGCTCGGCGAGGAACCGGTCGGCGTGCTCGCGGGTCTCCCACACGTCGAGGATGCGGAACACGCCGGCCTCGTCGTCGAACCCCGCCGTGTGCGCGATCAGGCCATCGAACGGACCGTCGCCGATCTTGTCCGCTACGAAGTCATAGTTCGTCGTCGTGCGATCCCCGATCGGGAACTCCTGTACGTAAGCAACTGCCACACCAGCCTCCTTTGACGATTGACGGGATCATATGAAGCTCGCCGAACTCAGCCGGCTGGTCGCGCAGCTCGACGGCGTCTCTGAGCGTCGTCGCGCCGGGCTCCTCGACTGGCGGTATCGCGGGCGCCTCGTCGCGCGGCAGCTCGACGACGGCCGCGTCGTCATCCGCGCGTCGTCGAGTTCCGCGACCTCTTGCTCCAGTCGTTCCCCGAGACGTTCTCCGTGCCGGCGCGCTTCGCCAAGCACATGATGATCGTCGCCGACCTCGAGCGCGGGAACCCCGAAGCCATCGAGCACGCGGTGATCGCAGCGTGGAGTTGCAATCCGGTAACTGATGCCGACCAGGGTCGCGGCTACGCTCGCTGCCCGTGTCTCGCCTCGCTTCCGTGTACCCGATCGTCAGTGCGCGTTCGCTCGCTCGGCCGTTTACGTACAAGATCGAGGACGAGGTCGAGAAGGGGGCCGTCCTGGCGATTCGCTTCGGCAACGCGCGGCGTCGAGGCGTGGTTGTCGACGCCGACGCCGAGGCGCCGCCCGACGTCGAGCCCGTCGCTGCCGAGCGGGTGCTCGAGACCCTCCCGCCGGCGCTCGTCGATCTCGCCCTCTGGCTCGCCGACTACTACGGCTCGACGCCCGCCCGCGCGCTCGCGCTGATCGCACCGCAGCAGCCTGCGCGCCGCGGCGAACGTCGCGACGTGACGGCGACGGCGGGTCTGCCCGCCGAGCCTCCCCCGACCCATCTCTCGGAGCCGCAGCAGCAGGCGCTCGCGCGGATCGAAGTCTTGCTCGCGAACGGCGGCGGCAACGTCCTCCTTGCCGGTGCGACCGGCAGCGGCAAGACCGAGGTGTACATCCGGGCGTGCGAGGCCGCGCTCGCGGCCGGCCGCGGCGCGATCGTCCTCGTCCCCGAGATCGCGCTGACGCCGCAGACACTCGGCCGCTTTCAGGCTCGCTTCGGCGACCGTGTCGCGCTGCTCCATTCCGGCCTGACCGAGGCAGAGCGGCGTGACGAGCGCGAGCGGATCGTCAACCGCGAGGCGCCGGTCGTCGTCGGCGCGCGCTCGGCCGTGTTCGCGCCCATCCCCTCGCTCGGGGTCATCTGCGTGGACGAGGAGCACGACGCTTCGTACAAGCAGGAGTCGGATCCCCGCTACGACGCGCGGACCGTGGCAGCCAAGCGGGCCGCCCTCGAGGGAGCGGTCGCGATCTTCGGCTCGGCCACCCCGCGCCCGGAGTCCTGGCAGGCGCTCGAGCGGCTCGAGCTCGGCGGCCGGATCGCCGCGCCGATGCCGGCCGTCCGGGTCGTTGACCTGCGCCATGAGTCCGGCTACCCGCTGTCCGCGCCGCTCCTCGCCGAGCTGGGAAAGCTCGCGGAGAGGGGCGGGAAGGCGATCCTGCTCCTCAACCGGCGCGGCGTCGCGCCCGCGCTCCACTGCCGCGCGTGCGGCGTCACCCGCCGCTGCCCGAACTGTGACGTCGCGTTCACGTTGCACGGTGCTGCAAGCACGGGCGGCAGAGCCGCCGGTGCGCGGCTGGAAGACCGCGCTGCCTTCGGGGGCCCCCGGGACGGGACGCTCCGCTGCCACCACTGCGGCGCCCGCGAGCCGGCGGCGGAGACATGCCCGGCGTGCGGCTCGCCCGAGCTCGCGCGGATCGGAGCGGGGACGCAGCGGCTCGAGCGCGAGCTCGAGCGCCACGTGCCAGAGCTCGAGCGGATCCGGCTCGACGCCGACGCCGTCGCGAAGCCCGAGGAGCTGCGTGCTGCGCTCGAGCGCTTCGCGCGCGCCGACCGCGCAGTCCTCGTCGGGACGCAGATGGTCGCGAAGGGCCACCACTTCGCCGGCGTCGAGCTCGCTGCGGTCGTCGACGCCGACACCGGGCTCGGCCTGCCCGACTTCCGCGCCGAGGAGCGGACGTTCCAGCTCCTCACCCAGCTCGCCGGCCGTAGCGGCCGCGACGCACCGGGACGCGTGCTGATCCAGACATTCCAGCCGGAGTCGCGCGCCGTCGAGCACGCGGCACGCCACGATGTCGCCGGGTTCCTCTCCGGCGAGCTCGAGCGGCGCCGCGCCCTCGGCTACCCGCCGTTCCGGCACCTCGTTCGCGTTCTCGTCTCCGGGCCTGAGCTCGCCGACGCAACCCGCGCGCTCGAGGAGCTGAAGGCGGGGATGTCGGAGTTCGAGCTCCTCGGTCCCGCGCCGCTGCTGCGGCTGCGCGGCCGGCACCGCGCTCAGCTCGTGGGCAAGACCGACCGACCGCGTGCGTTCGCCTCACGCGCGGCCGCCCTGCTCTCGGCGGCCGCGCCGGCGATGCGCCGGGCCGGGTTGGCGGCCGTCGTCGACGTCGATCCGCAGAGCCTCTAAGGTCCCGGCCGATGGAAGAAAGAATCCGCAACGGGGGCTGTGTGTGCGGCGCCGTGCGCTACACGGTCCGCGGCGAGCCGTTCCACGTCGGCCGCTGTCACTGCGGCGACTGCCGGAAGAGATCGGGCAGCGCCTACACGATCTACGGGCAGTGGCCGCTGGCCGCGTTCGAGTCGACCGGCGAGTACGCCACCTACGACGGCGACAGCTTCTGCCCCCGCTGCGGCTCGCGGCTGTTCAGCATCGATGCGGAGGGCGTCGAGCTTCAGCTCGGCTCACTCGACGACGCGCCGTTCGAGCTACGGCCGGAGGCGGAGATCTGGATCAAGCGCCGCGAGCCGTGGATGCACGAGCTCGCGGGCGCCTCGCAGCACCAGGAGAACCGGCACTAGCCTCGGCCGTCGGCGATTCGCTGGAAGAGAAAGAAGTCGCGCCAGTCGCCGGCGATCCGGAGGAACCCGCGCGCGAGCCCGATCCGGTCGAAGCCGTTCTTCTCGAGCACGCGCTGCGACGCGATGTTCTCCACGAGCGTGGCGGCCTCGACGCGGTGCAGCTCGAGCTCGCCGAACGCGTAGGTCACGGCCTCGCCGACCGCGCCGGTCGCGAGACCGCGGCCGTTTCGGCTCCGGTCGACCCAGTAGCCGATCGTGCAGCCCTGGAGCGATTCGCGGACGATGTGGAAGACGTTGATCGTCCCGGCGATCGTCTCGCCGTCGAGGATCGCGAACGGGTGCGTTTCGTCTGCGAGCTGCCGGGCGAGCCGGTCGCGCTGGCCGGCGCCGGTGAAGAACTCCGGCGGCCGGATGGGCTCGAACGGCGCGAGGAAGTCGCGGTTCGCGGCGTAGAGCGCGGCGAGCTCGTCGCAATCCTCCGGCCGCACGGGCCGGATCAATGCAGGGCCGCCTCGCGGTCGGCCGGGAAACGGTGGAGGATCCATTGCGCGTCGAACGGCTCGCGCACGTACGAGCGTCCGTTGACGCGGACGAAGTCGCGCGTGCGCGGGTCCATCGGCAGCCGTGCCTCGGCCGGGAAGTTGCGGTTGTGGCGCTCGATCAGCCCGTTCACCTTGACGAAGCTCCAGCCTCCCGCGAGCTCCCGCCAGGCGGCTGCGAACTCCACGGGGTCCTCACGCTGTTCGGCCAGCGTCCGCCACGCCTCCGCGAGCTGACGCTCGTGCTGGTCGACGGCGTCCTCGATCGCACGCAGCCGGCGCATCCAGGCAGTCGGCCCCCCGAGCGCCCGCACCCCCGACTCGGCGTCGGGCCGGAAGTTGCGCAGCCGCTGCCGGAGTGGCCTGCCGCGTACCGGGCTCGACTCGAGATCCGCCTCGAGCGCCTCCCGCTCGTGCCGCTCCCGCGGCGTCTCCGGCCGCGTCGCGCCCTGGCCCATCAACTCCTGCAGCGTCCGGGGATCCACCGCCGCGAGGGTACAGTCACGCCGCATGGCGGAGATCGAGGGACAGGTCAAGGAGGAACAGCTCGACCCCGAGCAGGCGGCGCGGCGCCGGCTCGCGCTCGCGCAGATCCGCCAGTACCCGGACGCGGCACTGAAGATGGCCGCCCGCCCCGTGGAAGAGTTCGACGACGACCTTCGGCGGCTCGTCGACCGGATGAAGCAACTCATGGTCGACGCGAGCGGAATCGGGCTTGCGGCGACGCAGGTCGGTGTCCTGCAGCGCTTGTTCGTCTTCCAGGTCGCCGAGGACGAGACCGTCGCCCTGGCGAACCCTGAGATCGTGGAGCGGAGCGAGGTGACGACCGTCGACGACGAGGGCTGCCTCTCGATCCAGGGCGTGCATCTGCCGGTCGAGCGATCGACGATGGTCACGATCGCCGGGCAGGACGAGCACGGCGCTGACGTGCGCTACGAGCTCGAGGAGCCGTACTCGCGCGTCGCCCAGCACGAGGCCGACCACCTCGACGGCGTCCTGATCCTCGACCGGACGACGCCCGAGGCGCGCCGCGAGGCGCTCGCGAGCCTGCGCCCCCGCATCGTCATCGGGTAGCGCCGCATGGATCCGCGGCAGATCGCCGTCGCCGCGACCGGTCGTTTCGGGGCCGACGTGCTGGAGCGACTTGCGGCCGAGCACGACGTCGTTCAGCTGCTGACGCGACCGGACAAACCGCGCGGGCGGGGGCGCCGGGTCGCGTCGCCGCCGGCCAGGGACGTCGCGGAGCGGCTCGGGATCCCGGCCTTGCAACCGGAGCGGCTCGACGGGTCGGTGGAGCTCGGCGCCGAGACCGTCGTCGTCTGTGCGTACGGGCTCCTGATCCCGAACGAGCTGCTCGAGCGTGCGCTGTGGCTCAACGTCCATCCGTCGCTGCTGCCGCGCTGGCGCGGCGCGGCTCCGGTCGAGCGGGCGCTCATGGCCGGCGACGAGGAGACAGGCGTCACGATCCACCGGACGGTCGAGGCGCTCGACGCGGGGCCGATCGCAGCGCGGCGCGCGTTTCCCGTGGCGCCCGGGGACGACGCCGGCGCAGTCTACGCGCGAGCCGCCGAGGTCGCCGCCGAGCTCCTGCGCGACGTGCTCGGGGAGGACGAGCCGCGTTTCGAGCCACAGTCCGCGGAAGGGGTGACGTACGCGGAGAAGATCCGCCCCGAAGATCGCGAGCTCGATCCCGCGGCTCCTCCGGCGCAACTCGTGAATCGTGTCCGGGCGCTCTCGCCGCACATCGGCGCACGGCTCGGCGACCTGATGGTGTGGCGCGCACGTGTGGGAGACGACGGCTCGTTCGAGCCGGTCGAGGTGCAGCCCTCGGGCGGCCGCCGGATGGCGTACGGCGCGTACCTGCGGGGACGCCGATGACCTGGTGGCACGCCGTCGTCGCGGCCGAGCACGAGATCCAGAACCCGACGAGCGAGGAGAAGATCCGTCTGCTCGGCGACCGGCTCCGCCTTGGGCCGGACTCGCGTGTGCTCGACATCGCCTCGGGGCGCGGCGGGCCGGCGCTCGTGCTCGCGCGGGAGTTCGGGTGCCGACTCACCTGCGTCGAGCGCGCGCCGGAGTTCCTCGCCGCCGCCCGGGAGCGCAGCAAAGAGGCGCAGCTCGAGGATCGGATCGAGCTCGTCGAGGCCGACGCCGCGACGTTCGAGCTCGGCCACTACGACGCCGCGCTCTGTCTCGGCGCGACCTTCGTCTACGGCGGGCTCGTGCCCACGCTCGAGCGCCTCCGCGCGGCGGCGCCGCTCGTCGCGGTCGGCGAGCCGTACTGGCGGACGTGGCCGCTGCCTCCCGCGCCCGAGCTGGACCAGTCGTCGCTCCGCACGGCCGAAGAGGAGTGGCTGCCTCTGCCGGAGACCATCGAGCGTGCGGAGTCGGCGGGCGTGCGCGTCGTCTCGCTCATCGCCTCCTCCGAGGACGACTGGGACCGCTACGAGTCCCTCCAGTGGCAGACGCTCGACCGCTGGCTCGCGGCGAATCCGGACGATCCGCAGGCGGAGGAGTTTCGTGCGCGCGGCGCCGCCGACCGCGATCGCTACCTGCGTTGGGAACGAGCTGTGACGGGCTGGGCGATCTTCGTCTGCCGAACGTGATCATGCCCGCTCGTCGCGCGGCCTACGAGGTGTTGCTCCGCGTGTTCGAGCAGGACGCCTACGCCGACCGGGCCTTCCGCAGCGCGGCCGAGGGGCTCGACGAGCGGGAGCGCGCGTTGCGCAGCGGCTCGCGTATGGCTCCGTGCAGCGCGTTCGCACGCTCGACCACGCAGTCGAGATGCTCGGCCGGCGACCCGTCCGGAAGCTCGATCCACCGGTGCGGGCCGCTCTCCGGCTCGGCGCGTACCAGCTCGGATACACCGACACCGCACCGCACGCGGCCGTCAACGAGTCGGTCGAGCTGGTGCGCGGCTCTCGCCTCGAGCGGGCCGTTCCGTTCGCGAACGCCGTCATGCGACGACTCGCCGACGGGATCCGGCCGCTCCTCGACGCGCTGGCCGAGGGTCCCCTGAAGGAGTCCTATCCGGACTGGATCCACGACGTTTTCGTGCGCGTTCTCGAGCAGGATGGTGCGCTCGCTCTGATGCGTGCGATGAACGAGCCGCTCGAGACGGTGGTGCGGCTCGTCGTCGGCGACCCTCCGCCGGGAGCCGAAGCGACCGACGTGCCGGGCGCCTTTCGCGTCGAGCGCGTGGACGAGAGCCTCGTCAGCGCCGGAAGGATCTGGCCGCAGAGCCGCGGCTCGCAGCTCGCCGGGCTCTGTGTCGGCTCGCGCGACGGCGAGCGCGTGCTCGACTTCTGCGCCGCACCGGGCGGGAAGACCGGGCAGCTCCGCGGCGAGGTGACTGCGGTCGAGATCGATCCGGCTCGCGCCCGCGAGCTGCGCGAGAACCTCGCGACGATGGGCCGCTCCGACGTCACGGTCGTAGAGGCGGACGGAACCGCCCTTCCGCGGCAGCTCGTCGGCTTCGACCGCGCTCTCGTCGACGCCCCGTGCTCGGGCCTCGGCGTCCTCGCCCAGCGGCCCGACCTCCGCTGGCGCGCGACGCCTCTTCCCGAGCTCCAGCTCGCGCTCCTCCGCTCCGCGGCCGAACGAGTGCGGCCCGGCGGCACGATCGTCTACTCCGTCTGCACGCTCGACCCCGACGAGTGCGAGGCCGTCGTCGACGCGAGCGGGCTCCCCGTCCTGCCTCTTGACGGGGAGTGGCCCGCGTTCGTGCACCCGTCCCGGCCGGAGTTCCTCCTCACGCTGCCGCACGTCCATGGCACGAGCGGGTTCTTCGTCGCCCGCCTACGATCGCCGGGATGAGCTGGCGCACGTGGATCCGCACGGTCGAGGTCGAGCCGTCGCTCTACGCGGCCGACTTCGCGCGCCTCGGCGAGCAGATCGACGTCCTCCTCCGCGCGGAGTGCCGGATCTTCCACTTCGACGTCGGTGACGGGCACTTCGTCGAGCCGATCACGATCGGACCTGTCGTGCTCGAGTCGATCGCTCCGCTGGTGCACGAGGCAGGCGGTGTCCTCGACTGCCATCTGATGGTCGACAACCCACTGCGCCACTTCCCGCAGATCGCCCGCGCCGGCGGTGACAGCGCGACCTTCCATTACGAGGTCGTCGACGACGTGCCAGGCACGATCGTCGCCGCCCGCGAGCACGGCCTCCAGGTCGGCGTCGCCTTCAACCCCGAGAGCGAGCCGGAAGACGTTGCCGCGGTCGCGGGAGACGCCGACCTCGTCCTCTGCATGAGCATCCACCCCGGGTACAGCGGCCAGACCTTCATGCTGGAAGCCGTCGATCGGATCGAGCGGCTGCGAGCGGCCTTGCCGGAGCACGTCTACATCCAGGTCGACGGCGGGATCGACCACGAGACGGTCGGCCATGCGTACGCGGCGGGCGCGAGACTACTCGTGGCCGGCGCGGCCATCTTCGGTCGCGAGGACATCACGCGCGCCTATCGCGGTCTCTTGCAGGACATTCCGTGACCCCGTACGAACGGGCGCTCGAGCTCGCCGAGCGCGGCTACGGCAAGACCGGCGACCACCCGCTCGTCGGCGCCGTCGTCGTTCGCGACGGCGAGGTGGTGGGGGAGGGCTGGTACGAGTACGAGGGAGTCCGCCACGCGGAGGCGATCGCGCTCGAGCAGGCGGGCGACGCCGCGCGTGGCGCGACCCTCTACGTGACGCTCGAGCCGTGCTCCCATCACGGCCGGACGACCCCCTGCGCCGATGCGGTCGTGGCCGCCGGAGTCGCTCGTGTTGTCGTCGGCGCCCGCGACCCGAACCCGCTCGTCGACGGTCGCGGGCTCCAGCGCCTCGCGGCGGCCGGCATCGAGGTCGAGCTTCTCGACGACTTCGCCGCGCGCCGGCAGAACGAGGCCTGGCGAGTGTGGAAGAGCCTCGACCGGCCCTTCGTCATCTACAAGGCGGCGCTGACGCTCGACGGCCGGGTCACCGTTCCCGGGCGCCGTTGGGTGTCGGGCGCGGAATCGAGGCGCCGGGTGCACGAGCTGCGCGCCGCGTCGGACGCGGTCGCGGTCGGAATGGGGGCAGTGCGGGCGGACTCGCCGCGGCTCGATGCGCGTGATGTCGAGGCGGTTCGCCAACCCCGACGGCTCGCCTTCGGGCGCGGGCCGCTGCCGGAGGGGTCAGAGCTCGAGTTGCGTAGCGGCCCGCTCGAAGAGGAGCTGCGTGCGCTCGCCGCCGAGGGCGTCCAGTCGTTACTGCTCGAGGGCGGCCCGACGCTGGCGACGGCGTTCCTCTCCGCAGGCCTGGTCGACAAGCTGCTCCTCTTCGTCGCGCCCGTCCTGAGCGGGGACGGCCCGCCTTTCCTCGGCGACCTCCCAGCGTCGCTCGACCTCCTCCACCTGCACCTCGAGCCGTCCGGCGAGGACGTGCTGTTGGAGGCGTACCTGCACGAGCCGTAACCTTTGCCGCGTGTTCACGGGCATCGTGCGCGAGGTCGGAATGGTCGCAGCCTTCGACGGCTCGCGGCTTGTCGTCGGCGCACCGGAGACGGCCGGGAGTGTGGCAGTGGGTGACTCCGTCTCCGTTGCCGGCGTGTGCCTCACCGTCGTGGAGGCAGGGGAGGGCCGCCTCGCATTCGACGTCGTACCGGAGACGCTGTCCCGAACCGCTCTCGGGGGGCTCGCGACGGATGACCGCGTGAACCTCGAGTCGGCGCTGCGCGTCGGCGATCCGCTCGGCGGCCACGTCGTGCAGGGCCATGTCGACGCCGTGGGCCGCATTCGGTCGGTCGCGCCGGAAGGAGACAGCCGCCGCGTGTGGCTCGACGCGCCCGAGACGATCGTGCGCTACTGCGTCGAGAAGGGGTCGATCGCGGTCGACGGCGTCTCGCTCACGGTCGCGGCGCTCGACGACGACGGCTTCGAGGTGGCGCTGATCCCGCACACGCTCTCGGTGACCACGCTCGGCGGCCTCGAGCCGGGTGACGAGGTCAATCTCGAGGTCGACGTCCTGGCGAAGGTCGTCGAGCGGCTCCTGGCGGCGAGGCTGCCGTGAGCTCCGCCGTCACGCCGTTCGCCTCCATCGAGGAGGCCGTCGAGGACATCCGGAACGGGAAGATGGTGGTTGTCGTCGACGATCCCGAGCGCGAGAACGAGGGCGACCTCGTCGTCGCCGCCCAATTCGCGACGCCGGACGCCGTCAACTTCATGGCCACGCACGCCCGTGGGCTGATCTGCCTCTGCCTCACCGGCGACCGGTGCGAGGAGCTCGGGCTGCCGCCGATGACGCAGCGCAACGAGGCGCGTCTCGGCACGGCGTTCACGGTCTCGGTGGAAGCGCGCGAGGGCGTGACGACCGGGATCTCCGCGGCCGACCGGGCGCACACCATCCACGTCGCGATCGACCCGGCGTCGACGCCGCACGACCTCGTCCAACCCGGCCACATCTTTCCGCTGCGCGCCCGCGACGGCGGCGTTCTCGTCCGCGCCGGCCAGACGGAAGCGTCCGTCGACCTCGCGCGGCTCGCCGGGCTGGTTCCGGCGGGCGTGGTGTGCGAGATCATGAACGAGGACGGGACGATGGCCCGCGTGCCCGATCTCGTTCCCTATTGCGAGCGGCACGGACTGCGGATGATCACCGTCGCCGACCTGATCGAGTATCGCAGGCGCACGGAGAAGCTCGTCGAGCGCGTCGTCACGGTGCAGCTCCCCACGGAATACGGCGCCTTCACCGCGATCGCCTTTCGCGAAACGCTCACCGGCCGCGACCATCTCGCGCTCGTCATGGGCGAGCTCGGCGGGGAGGTGCTCGTGCGCGTCCACTCCGAATGCCTCACCGGCGACGTCTTCCATTCGCTCCGCTGCGACTGCGGCGAGCAGCTCGAAGCCGCTGTTGCCGCGATCGCCGCCGAGGGCCGCGGCGTCCTCCTCTATATGGCGCAGGAGGGGCGCGGGATCGGTCTCCTCAACAAGCTCAAGGCGTACGAGCTGCAGGAGCAGGGGCTCGACACGGTCGACGCGAACCTCGCCCTTGGCTTCGCCGCCGACGAACGCGAGTGGGGGATCGGCAACCAGATCCTCGCCGAGCTGGGGATCACGACGATGCGGCTTCTCACGAACAACCCGAAGAAGGTTTCGGGCGTCGAGGCGTACGGGCTGAAGGTGACCGAGCAGGTCCCGATCGAGATGCCGCCCCATCCCGAGAACGTTCGCTATCTGGCCGCAAAGCGGGATAAGCTCGGACACAAGCTGCATCACCAGGATCTGAAGTTCGAGACGGAGGGCGAATGAGCGCGACTGGGGGTTTCTGGCCGGGCGAGGCACCGGCCGCCGAGGAGGCGGAAGCGCAGAACGGCGAGGGCTGGCCGCAGCCGCGTGAGGAGGAAGCGGAGTCGGAGAGCGAGGCCGCGTCCGTGCTGGGAGAGACCGCGGTCGCCGAGATTGCGGAGGCCGAGCCGAAGACCGACGACGAGGAGGCCGAGGAACCGGACGTCGCCCCCGCGCAACACGTCCCCGGCGAGCTCGACATCCCCGATGGCGTCGCGGTGCTCGAGGGTTCCCCGTCCGGGGTGGATCGCACGGTCGGCGTGGTTGTCTCGCGGTTCAACGGCGAGATTTCGAACAAGCTTCTCGAGTCGGCGCTCGACACTCTTGCAGCGGCCGGCGTCTCCGAGGAGCGGATCACCGTGATGCCGGTGCCCGGCGCGTTCGAGCTTCCGTTCGGTGCGATGGCGCTGGCGAAGACGCGGCGCTACTCCTGCATCGTCGCTCTGGGTTGCGTGGTGCGCGGCGAGACCGCGCACTTCGAGTACGTCGCGGGCGAAGCGGCGTCGGGCTTGCAGCTCGCCGGGCTGGAAACAGGCGTGCCGGTCGCATTCGGCGTCCTCACCGTGGACACCGCGGTGCAGGCGGAGGCCCGGCTCGGCAAGGGTGCCGACGCGGCACGGGCCGCGCTCGAAATGGCCGACCTCTTCGCCCAGGTCCGCGAACAGGCCAAGGCCGGGTAGTCCCCGCGCAGGCGCGCGGCCCGAAAAGGCCGCGTTCTCACAGGACGTGGCCGTGCGAGGACAGCCTGCGCCCGGGCGGGTGGAAGTCCTCGGCTATCCTGGGCCGCCGATGTCCAAGGTCTGCGCGATCTGCGGTAAGAAGCCTGGCTTCGGCCACCACCGGAGCCACTCGATGGTGGCGACCAAGCGGCGCTTCGAGCCGAACCTCCAGCGCGTCCGCGTGCTCATCGCCGGGAAGGCGACGCGCGCGTACGTCTGCACGCGCTGCCTCAAGGCCGGCAAGGTCCAGAAGGCGCTCTAAGACCCTACCGCTTCCGGCGGCATCGGCAGCCGGACGAAGAACGGCTCGCCGCGCTGCGACGACGTCTTCGCCATCGCGGCAAAAGCCCCCTCGTCGAGGTACTCGACGATGTCCGGCGAGGCGTGCGCGCCGACCATGACGTAGCGCACGGCCTCATCTCCGCGGTTCATGACCGTGTGCGCCCCCTCCGGCCCGGGAGAGAAATGGGCCACGGCCCCGGCAGCGAGCTCGAGCTCGCCGTCCGGTGTTCTCAGCGTCGCGGTGCCGCTGAGCACGATCAGGTACTCCTCCGTGCCGTGATGGAAGTGGTACGGCATGCCGTCGGAGCCAGGTGGGAGCTCCCAAACAGCGGCAGCCAGCGGTTTCCCTGCTTCGCGCACCAGACGCTGTCCGCGCACCCCGTCCCCGAGCTCCGGAAGCTCGCCGAAGACGTTGTCGCCGTACTCCTCGCCCACGGTCTCGAGAATACGCAGCGCAACCCTCGCGTGCGTCGCGCGGTCCAACCCGACGATGGAAGTGGGGCACGCCCTTTCCACACGGCTGGGGCGGATCACGATCTCGAGCGACGCGATTGCGCAGATCGTCGCGGAGACGGCGTTCGAGTGCTACGGCGTTGTCGGGATGAAGGGTTCCCTGCGCGGGCAGCTCGCACGCGCCCGCGGCCGTCCTCGCGGCATCGAGATCCGCCAGAACGGCGGCGGGGTGACAGTCGACCTGCACGTCGTCGTCGAGTACGGCCTCAACCTCGCCGAGGTCGCCTCGAGCGTCAGCAACCGCGTCGCGTACGAGGTCGAGCGGCTCACCGGGTTGCCGGTGCGCGCGGTCGAGGTGCACGTCGACGACGTGCGAACGAGCGGAAAATGACTGCGGAGGCAGATCTTGAACGAGTCCGCGGCCTGGTCGGCGGGGCCCTTGCGTCGCTCGAGACGAGCCGCAGCCGCATCGACGGCCTCGACGTCTATCCCGTTCCCGACGGCGACACCGGCACCAACCTCATGCTGACGGTGCGGGCCGTCGCCGACGCCGTCGCCGCTGGAGAGGAGGCCGACCGGCCGGCGCTCGCCCGTGCCGTCGCGCGCGCGGCGCTGATGGGCGCACGGGGCAACTCCGGCGTCATCCTGTCGCAGATCGTGCGCGGAGTCGCCGACGTCCTCGCCGAGGCGACGAATGGAGTCGACCCGCAGCTCACGGCGCGTGCCCTGCGCGGCGCCTCCGACGCCGCGTACCGCGCCGTGCGACGGCCGGTCGAGGGGACAATGCTGACCGTGATCCGGGAGCTCGCCGAGGAGGCCGAACGCCGCGCGGGCGACCCCGAACCGCTCGGCGATCTGCTCGTCGAGCTCGTGCGACGGGGGGAGAGGGCCGTCGCCCGAACGCCCGAGCAGCTCGACATCCTGCGAGAGGCCGGCGTCGTCGACGCGGGCGGCGCGGGGCTCGTCGAGCTCCTGCGCGGAGTGGCCGGGGCGGTCACGGGCGAGGCGCTGCCCGCGGCCGCAGTCGAGACGTCCGCGCCGGCCGGCGCGGAGGCGATGCACCTCGCGCCGTCGCGCTTTCGCTACTGCATGGTCTTCGTGGTCGAGGGGGAGGCGCTCCATCGAGACAAGCTCGAGGCGCGGCTCGAGCCGCTCGGCGACTCGCTCGTCGTCGTGGGCGACGAGACCGCGATCAAGGTGCACGTCCACACCGACGACCCGGGTGCCGCGCTTTCCCTCGGCACCGCGGCCGGAACGGTCGAAGGTGTCGAGATAGCGAACACGCACGAGCAGCAGGAGCAGCGGGAACGGCGTCTTTCCCTCGTCCCATCCCCGCTCGCGCGGTGCGGAGTGGTTGCCGTCGTCGCCGGCGATGGAAACCGGCTCCTCTTCGAGACCCTCGCCGAGCCCGTGGGAACGATCCGGGTCGTGACGGGCGGACAGACGGCCAATCCGTCCACCGCGGAGCTGGTCGCGGCGCTGGAGGAGCTGCGGGCGGACGAGGCGATCGTTCTGCCGACCAACGGCGATGTGCGGCTTGCGGCGGAGCACGCGGCCGAGCAGGCAGGTCGACCCACGGAGATCGTGCCCACGGAATCGATCCCCGCCGGCCGCGCCGCACTCGTCGCCTACGACGGCACGCGCACGGCCGCGGAGAACGCCGCTGCCATGGCGGCCGCGGCGGCTGCCGTGGTGGCCGGCGAGATCACCCGCGTCTCGCGCGACATCAGCCTGAACGGCTTCGCGATTCGGCGCGGCGGGTGGCTCGGGCTGGCCGACGGCGAGCCGGCGGCCGGCGGAGAAGACTTCGCCGCCGTCGCGTCCGGCGTAGTCGCACGCCTTCTTGCAGAGCCTCGCGTGGCCCTGACTCTCCTCACGGGTGACGAGCCGCCGCCACTCGAGGGGCTGCTCGAACGCCTTGCGTCCGCTCATCCGGAGCTCGAGATCGAGGTGCACGAAGGCGGACAGCCCCACTACCCGCTGTTGCTCGGCGCGGAATAGGCTGACCGCGTGCCGCCAGTCCGGATCCTGCTCGTGGAGGACAACGAGGTGTTTCGCGAGGCGCTCGAGCTCCTGCTCGGGATGCGGGACGACGTGCAGGTCGTCGCGTCCGTGGGCGATGGCGGTGCTGCTGTCTCCGCGGCGATCGAGCATCGGCCGGACGTCGTGCTCATGGACTACCGCCTGCCGACCCTCGACGGCATCCAGGCGACAGCGCAGGTGGTCGAGGCGGTTCCAGGCATCGCGGTCGTCGCCTTGACCGCTTCCGCGGACGACGCCGAGCGGGACGCGCTCGTAGAGGCCGGAGCGGTCGTCTGCCTGAACAAGGACCAGGAGCTCGACGAGATCGTCGGCGCGATCCTCCAGGCCGCCGCAACCGTCGGGTGAGACTCACCGTCGAGAACACGGCGCGGAGCTCGAAGCTCTCATCCACGAGAGGCGGCCCCACGCCGAGCTCGAGCTCGGCGTCACCCTGGGCGCGGTGAGCGGCGCGCACGCCGAGAAGCGGCAACCGTTCGACGGCCCGCGACTCGTCGTCGCGACTGCTCTGACCGCGGGGCTCGGCGTCGCTGTCGCAGCCGTGTTCCTTCACTCCTACCCTCGCGCGAATGACGTCGGACCGACCGCGGCGGCGCTGGGGGATGCCTTCGCCTGGATTTTCGGCGCCTCCCTAGGGCTGTCGATCGGGAGCATCGCGACCGTCTTGTTCGTCCGGGCCGGTTCCCGCTTCTTCGCGGGCTTTCTCGCCGGGGTGGTGGGATTCTGGATCGGTGTGATGCCGTATCTGGTGGCTACCGCGCCGTCAGATGTGAGCTCGTCCGCCGCCCTCGGCTTCTCGTTCGTCGCCTTCGCGCCTGCCCTCGTCTTCGTGACGGCCGGCTCGGCTGTGGGCGTCGCCCTGCGAGGCGTACTCCGACGACGCTCGGCCTGACGTCCGGTCCACGCGAAATACTCCGATGCGCTCGGTGCCGCGGACGATGACACGCACCCGTCGACAGACGGTCTTTGGGGGCCTGGACCAACCCGGGGCCTGGCCGCCGACCCCGCGCGCGCTTCGGCCGGACCGCCTCGAGCTCGGGCTCGACTCTCTGCCGGGCGTTGCTGCGGTGACGCAGCGGAAGCTCGGCAAGCTCGGGCTCGCGACCGTGCGCGACGTGCTCGAGCACCGGCCGCGCCGCTACGAGACGGCCGCGGACGAGGTGCCGATCGCAGCGCTCCGCCAGGGCGAGGAGGTCGTCATCACGGGACGCGTCCTCAACGTCGAGAAGCGCCCGATGCGCGGACGGCGGCGTACGCGGATCGTCGCGCGAGTCGACGACGGTACCGCGACGGTCAGCGTCACCTGGTTCAACCAGCCGTGGCTCGCCGATCGTCTCAAGCCCGGCACGGCGGTCCGGCTGCGCGGCAAGGTCGGCCGCTGGGGCTTCGAGCCCCGCTCCTACGACATCGGCGACGAAGTCCGCGCGACGGCTGACTTCGCTCCTGTGTATCCGGCTGCCGAGGAGATCGCCGCCGCGACGGTGCGGCGCGTCGTCGACACCGCACTTCCGCTCGCGGTGCACGTCGCCGATCCGCTTCCCGCCGACTTGCGCGAACGCGAGGGGCTGGCTTTGAAGCGCGACGCGCTCGCCGTCGTACACCGGCCGCGCGACCTCGACGAGGCTGAGGCGGGACGCCAACGGCTCGCGTTCGAGGAGCTGCTCGTCCTCCAGATCGGGATCGCGCGCCGTGTCGCCGAGCGCGAGCGCACGCTCGCTCCGGCACTCGGCGAGCCGGGCGAGCTCATCCACCGCTACCGCGAGGCGCTGCCGTTCGCGCTCACGCCGTACCAGGAGCAGGCGATGCGGGAGATCGACGGCGACCTCGTGCGCACCACCCCGATGCAGCGGCTCCTGCAGGGCGACGTCGGCTCGGGCAAGACGGTGGTCGCGCTCTATGCGCTCCTGCGCGCGGTCGAGGGCGGCCGCCAGGGCGCGCTCATGGCTCCGACCGAAACCCTCGCTGAGCAGCATTTTTTGACCATTGCGGACCTTTGCCTCGAGCTCGGAGTGAGCTGCGCGCTCCTCACGAGCTCCTCGGGCAAGCGCGAGCGCGAGGCTGTTTTCGGCGCCGACGTCGTGGTGGGCACACACGCGCTCATCCAGGAAGGCTTCGAGCTCCGCGACCTCGCCGTTGCAGTCGTCGACGAGCAGCATCGTTTCGGCGTCGAGCAGCGCTCGGCGCTCGTGGCCGGGCGAGCGCCGCATGTCCTGCACATGACCGCCACCCCGATCCCGCGCACACTCGCGCTCACCGTCTACGGCGACCTCGCGGTGTCGGAGATCGCCAAGCCTCCGGCGTCGCGCAAGCCCGTGATCACGAGCTGGATCACCGAGGATCGGGCGTCCGAGGCGTACACGCGGTTGACGCGGCTGCTGCGAGAGGGACGGCAGGCCTACGTCGTCTGCCCGCTCATCGAGGCGTCGGAGACCTCGCTTGCGCGCGCCGCCGAGGAAGAGGCCGAGCGATTGCGGCGCGCCGAGCTGCACGACTTCCGGGTCGGCTGCCTGCACGGCCGGCTCAAGGCCGCCGAGCGGCGCGACCTGATGGCCCGCTTCAAGGCGCGCGAGCTCGACGTGCTTGTGGCGACGACGGTGATCGAGGTCGGCGTCGACGTGCCGAACGCGACGGTGATGATCGTCCAGGAGGCGGACCGCTTCGGGCTCGCGCAGCTACACCAGTTGCGCGGGCGGGTCGGGCGCGGCGCCGAGCAGTCGTACTGTGTGCTCGTGTCGCGCGCGAAAGAGGAGCTGACCGAGTCGGCGCACGCCCGTCTCCAGGCGCTTTGCGAGACGAGCGACGGCTTCGAGCTCGCGGAGGTCGACCTCGAGCTGCGCGGCGGCGGTGCGCTGCTCGGCACGCGGCAGTCGGGCCTTTCCGATCTTCGCTTCGCCCATCTCCGCAAGGACCGCGACTTGCTCGAGCGGGCGCGCTCCGTCGTGTCCGCGGTCGGCTCCGGGCCGCTGCAGGACGCGGCCGCGGCGATCTTCGCCGAGGTCGACTCAGAGGCGCTCGCGTGACGAGGCTGCTCGCACTCCTGCGGCGGGGCCGGTCGAGACGCGCGCCCTCGACGATCGACTCCGAGCGGCTACAACGCATCTACCGCGAGACCCATCGCCACATGGAAGGTCTGCGGCGCGCGGCCTGACCTGCCTCAACCGGACACGTCCGGTACCAGGTTCCGGACGGGGCCTTTCGAGCCAGGGCCAATCTAGGCTCCTTTTGTGCGCGTCATCGCTGGCAGCCGGAAGGGACACAAGCTCGCCGCACCGCGCGGCCTCGATACGCGGCCGACGTCCGACCGCGTCCGTGAGAACGTCTTCAACCTCGTCGGCCCGGTCGACGGCGCGCGCGTGCTCGACCTCTTCGCCGGCTCGGGCGCGCTCGGGATCGAGGCGCTCTCCCGCGGCGCAGCGAGCGCAGTCTTCGTCGAGCGCGATCCCGACGCCGTGCGCACGATCGAGCGGAACCTCGACCGGCTGCGGCTGACCGGCGCGCGCGTCGTCCACGGGGACGTCCTCCGCACGATCGCGCAGGAGGTGACTGCGGGCGCGAAGTACGATCTCGTGCTGGTCGACCCTCCCTACGGCATGCTCAACGAGATCCAGCCCCGCCTCGCGCGCCACCTGCCGCCGCTGCTCGCAGCGGACGGCCTCCTCGTCGTCGAGACGGATGTACGGACCGAGCCCGAGCTCCGGCTGCCCATCCGGACGAGGCGCAAGTACGGCCAGACGCGCGTCACCCTGTTCGAGGCACAGCCATGATCACGGCGATCGCGCCCGGCTCATACGACCCCGTCACGAACGGCCACGTCGACGTGATCACGCGCGCGGCCGGGATCTTCGACCGCGTCGTCGTGGGCGTGGTCGGGATGCCGCACCACAAGGAGCCGACCTTCGCGGTCGAGGAGCGCGTCGAGTTCCTTCGCGGAGCACTCTCGAGCCTCGGCAACGTCGAGATCGACGTCTTCCGGGAGCTCGTGGTCGACTTCGCACGCAGATGGGACGCGAAAGCCATCGTCAAGGGGCTCCGCGTGATCTCGGACTTCGAGTGGGAGTACCAGATGAACCAGCTCAACCGCACGCTGGCGCCGGAGGTCGAGACGGTATACGTGATGGCGAGCGCGCAGGTGAGCTTCGTCTCCTCGAGCGGCGTGAAGGAGATCGCGGCGTTCGGCGGGGACGTCTCGGAGCTCGTGCCGGGCCCCGTCGCGCGCCGGCTCGCGGAGCTCTTCCCCAGCGGGCGTCCCGGGACGCCGGAAAGGCCCGACGAATGACCGAGCTCGACGTGACCCTTCGCGATGGACGGACCCTGCACGTCTACGACGACGGCGACCCGGACGGCAAGGTCGTGGTTCAGCATCACGGCACGCCGGGGAGCGGTCTCACCTATCCGCCGGACATCGAGCGAGCTCGCGAGCGTGGTTTGCGTCTCGTCTGCTACGACCGCGCCGGTTACGGCGGCTCGACGCCCAAGCCCGGGCGCTCGGTCGTGGACGTCGTCGCCGACATCGAGGACGTGCTCGACTCACTCAAGATCGAGCGCTACGTCTCGCTCGGCGGCTCCGGCGGCTGCCCGCACTCATTCGCGTGCGGCGCCCGCTCGGCGCGTTGTCTCGCCGCCGCCGCGATCGCGGCGCCGACGCCGTATCCGGCCGAGGGTCTCGACTGGGTGGCGGGGATGGGCGAGCAAAACATCGAGGAATTCGGTGCGGCGCTCGAAGGGCCCGAGAAGCTCGAGCCCTATCTCGAGCATGAGGCCGAGGATTTGCGCGCGGCCACGCCCGAGCAGATCAAAGAGGTGTTGGCGTCGGTGCTGCCGCCGGTCGACGCCGCCGTGCTGACAGGCGACCGCGCCGAGCATACGAAGCGGAACCTCGACCGCGCCATAGCGCACGGCATCGCAGGCTGGCGCGACGACGACATCGCCTTCACCAAGCCGTGGGGCTTCGAGCTCGACGAGATTCAGGCGCCGACGCTGCTCTGGCAGGGCGTGCAGGACAAGATGGTTCCGGTCGCCCACGCTCGCTGGCTCGCGGAGCGGATTCCGGGTGTCGAGGCCCATATCAGCGAGGAGGACGGCCATCTCTCGATCTCCGTCGGACGCCTCGGCGAGATCTACGAATGGCTCGCAGCGAGGTTCTGAGCTAGGTTCCCTCCGCCCCGGGGGCTACACTGCGCAACCAATGGACGTCCTTGTTCTAATCGACAAGCTCGACGACCTCGTGCACAACGCGAAGGCCGTGCCCCTCACCGACCAGGTGCGGATCGACCGCGAGGAGATCTACGACATCCTCGACCAGATGCGCGCGACGATTCCGGAGGAGATCAAGCAGGCTCGCTGGATCGTCAAGGAGCGGCAGGAGATGCTGGCCGAGGCAAAGCGCGAGGTCGATCGGTTGCTCGCAGAGGCGCGGGAACAGGCCGTGCGCGAGGCATCGCAGACCGAGATCGTCAAGATCGCGGAGCGGCAGGCCGACGAGATCGTCGACGACGCCCGGCGCGGCGCGCGCGAGATGAAGCTCGAGATGGAGGACTGGGCCGACAACCAGCTCGCCTCCCTCGAGGTCAATCTCGAGCGGTTCCTCACCGCTGTCCGGCGTGGTCGCGACCGGCTGCACGAGCGTTCGCAGGAGACGGTCGTTGCGGGTCTCGGCGCGAACGGCGACGTCGCCGACGACGAGCGCTTCTAAGTCGTAGGCGCCGCCACCTCGCGCGCGAGCTCGACGAACGCCTGCGCTGCCTGCGAGCGGTAGCGGTCGCGGTGCCACGCGAGCACGAGCGTGCGCGGCGGGATCCGCGAGCCGAACGGCAGCATCTTCACGTCGCGGTCGCGTGGATCGACGACGAGGCGGGGCTCGATCGAGACGCCGAGGTTCTCCGCCACGAGGGCGGCGAGTGTTCCGTTGTCGTCCGTGCGGAAGATGACGTTGAGCTCATTGGCTGGAAGAGTCGCCGGCGAAGCCGACGACTCCCGGCCGATACGACCGGCGCCTCCGGCGCCTGGGGGAACTCGCCCGGCGAGGAACCGGTCGGGCTCGTCGGTGCTGCGCCGACCGATCAGGGGCAGTTTCGCCACATCGCGGAACGACGGCGCAGTCTCGAGATCGGCGAGCTCGGAGCGGGCCGAGACGAGCAGGACATACGGATCCTGCAGCAGCTCGGCCCACTCGAACGGCCCCTCTCGTAGCGGCAGCTCGGCAAATGTGAGGTCGAGCTCTCCGTGCTCGAGCAGGCGCAGCAGGTCGGGGGCCGCGCTCTCCTCGCGAACGCGGACACCAACGCGCGGCCACTGCGCGCGGAAGCGCCGGACGAGGGCGGGGAGGAGGCGTGCGCCGACGCTCTGATAGATGCCGACCCGAAGCGTTCCGGCTTCTCCTTCGGCCAGCGCGGCCATGTCCGCCCGAGCCGCGTCGAGTTGGGCGACGATCGCGTCGGCGTGTCGCAGCAAGAGGAGGCCGGCTTCCGTGGCCTCTACGGGCCGAGGGCCTCCCGGGCGGTGGAAGAGCCGTTGCCCGACGATCCGCTCGAGCTGCGCGATCTGCTGGCTGACGGCCGACTGCGTGTAGCCCAACTCGCGTGCGGCGCGGCCGAACGAGCCGCTGCGTGAGACGGCTTCCAGAGCCGCGAAATGGCGCATTTCAACCCCGAGCCAATCATTAGCGCTCATGATCGAAACGAACGATAACTCAACTTGTCCTGATCGATACCTCTCGGCACCATGGGAGCCATGAGGACGAAGATCGCCAGCGCGCTCGGGATCGTCTACGTCGTCTGGGGATCGACGTATTTCGCGATCGCCGTGGCCGACCGGACGCTGCCGCCGCTGCTCATGCTGGCCGCGCGCTTCGCGCTTGCCGGCGGGCTCCTCTACGGCTGGTCCGCGTGGCGCGGCGAGGTCGCTGCCGCGCGGCCGGGACGGCGCGAGTGGACTTCCGCCGCGATCGTCGGCGGGCTGCTTCTGTTCGTCGACACGGGCGGGGTTGCCTGGGCCGAGCAGCGCGTCGCCTCGGGCTTCACCGCTCTCCTGATCGCGACCGTACCGCTGTTCACGGCCGTCCTCGACCGCACTGTCTTCGGAGTCCGGCTCTCGCCGGGCGCGCTCGCCGGGATCGCGACCGGCCTGTTCGGGGTCGCTCTGCTCGTGGGGCAGAGCGCGCACGTCGACCCGGTCGGCGCTGCGGTCATTCTCGGCGCCGGGCTTGCCTGGGCGATCGGATCCGCGTACGCGCGCGTCGCGCCGCTGCCGAAGGCGCCGTTCCTCTCCGCCGCGATGCAGATGCTGTGCGGAGCGGTGCTGCTCGCCGTCGCGGGCGCCGCGATGGGCGAGGTCGGGCGTGTGCATGCCGCGGCGATCTCGACCGGCTCGCTGGCGGCGTTCGGCTTCCTCGTCGTCTTCGGCTCGCTCGTGGCTTTCACGGCGTACGGCTGGCTCCTGCAGAGCGGGGCGTCGAGCGTCGTCGTCTCGACGTATGCCTACGTGAATCCCGGGGTCGCCGTGCTGCTCGGCTGGCTGGTCGCCGGCGAGGCGGTCGGAGGCCGCGAGCTTGCGGCGGGCGCCGTGATCCTCGCCTCTGTCGGCATGCTCGTCCTCGCCCGGCATGCGCCGCGCGACGACGTCGAGCCGCTGCCGGAGACGGTCGAGTCGTATCTCAGGGACAAGGAGGCGCAGGAGCGCCCGCTCCCGCCGTCGGCACCGGAACTTGTCGACCTCCGACGCATCGCTCCCTAGCGCGATTTGACGCTCGGCCCGCGCGCTCGCCATGATTGGCGCGGTGCGCGGGCGATTCCCGATCCCGCGGTCAAGGCGGGGGCTGCTCGTCGCCGGCGCGGCACTCGTGGTCGTGCTCGGCGGAGCCGCGGCCGGCGCGACCGTTGCTTTGACCGGGCCGGCGGCGGCGATAGTGGCCTGACGAAGGCGAGCTTTCCGGGCTACGGGTTCGAATTTCGCTATCCGTCGACGTGGGCGCGCGAGGACTGGTGCTGGCTCGGAACCTCTGTCTTCCCTCTCCTGCTCTTGACCACGGCGCAGAACGCTCTGCCCTGCCGGCCAAACGTGGCGTTCGGCAGCGGCACACCGCTGCCACCGCCGCAGCGCCTCGGCCCCAACGACGTCTCGGCTTGGTGGTTCGCTTCGGACCAGGCAGGCGCCCTACTCGCCCGGCCGAACGCAACCCTCGGCGGACAGCCTGCACGCATCACCGTTCGGCGGCAATCGACGCGCCGCACCCAGAAGTCGTATGTGAACTGCAGCAGCGGAGCGACGCAGCAATTCCTGACCGCACTGATCCACGGACCAAGCTCGAACGTGAAGCAGATCGAGGTCGGCGCGGTCCTCTGCGGACCCGACGTCGCGTCGGGCCTCGCCGCTGTCCGCCGGATGCTGGACACGCTGCGCTTCACGAGCTGAGACCGGCGCTACGGTGGCGTGGTGACCACCTTCGACCTCCGCAGGCTCCGCATTCGCAGCGGAGACCAGGCGCGCGAGCGCTTCGAGATCGAGCTCGAGCCGCTCCTCCTCGGCGGCCAGGCCTACGAGCCGCGGCCGAATCCCGCGCCCGCGGAGCTCACGGTCACGCGCGCGTCGAGCGGCACCGTGCTCGAGCTCGCGTTCGACGTCTCGCTCGAAGGCCCGTGCTTCCGCTGCCTCACCGACGCCGAGCTGCCCGTCTCGCTCCGCCTCCGCGAGTACGAGGCGACGAAGCCCGAGAGCGACGAGGAGCGCACGGAGTACCTTGCCGACGAACGGCTCGACCTCTCCGCCTGGGCGCACGATTCGATCGCACTCGAGCTGCCGGACAAGATCCTCTGCCGCCCTGACTGCGCCGGTCTCTGCCCGGTCTGCGGCAAGGACCTCAACGCCGAGCCGCACGAGCACGCTGACGAGAGGCCCGATCCGCGCTGGGCGAAGCTCAGCGAGCTGCAGCGGGAATCGTGAACGGCGTCGTCGTCGTGATCGCGACGAAGCCGAGCCGCTCGAGAATCGGGCGGCTCGTGGGCAGCGCGTCGGAGTAGAGCCAGCGGTACCCACGCTCGCGTGCGAGCTCCGCGCGCTTGGCGACGGTCGCACGGTAGAGCCCGCGCCCGCGGTATTCCGGCAGGGTGATGCCGCCGAACAGGCCGGCGAACTCGACGCCCTCCTCGAAGTCGACCCGCCCTCCCGAGACCGGCTGCCCATCGACCACCGCGACGACCGCGACGGCCTTTTCCGGCAGGTCGAACCGGTCCCCGAACACCGACGCAGCGAGGTCGACGAACTCCTCGTCCACGATCCGAAGCTCGACGTCGTCGGGCGGAGGCGGGATCGAGGCCGCCTCGGCCACGACAACCGTCTCCTCGTCGTCGGGCTCGAGCCCAGCCGCGGCGAGGCGCTCGCGGAGCTCCGCTCCGTCGTGGGAGTAGTACTTCCACTCGACGTGCCCGGGCAGTTCGCGCATCCGCGCGACGAGCGGCTCGACCTCGCCGTCGTCGGGCCGCCAGAGCACGGCGCTCCAGCCCTTTCCGACGAACATGGAGTCGGGCGCCGCCCTGCGCCGCATCTGCTCGTCGAAGTGCTCGAGGATCTCCGTCGTCTCCACAGGCGCAGGCTATAGTGGCGCGCGGCCATGGCTGTCCCGAAGCGGAAAACCTCGAAGTCGCGCCGCGACAAGCGGCGTGCCACGCACGCGATCAGCGCGCCGAAGGTCAACGTCTGCCCGACGTGCGGCCAGCCGAAGCGCCCACACCGCGTCTGCCCGACCTGCGGCACGTACAAGGGCCGCGAGGTCGAGCCGTTCCGCGTGCAGGCTCCGTAAGACCCTAAGCTCCGGCCATGATCCGGGTTGCCGTCGATGCGATGGGCAGCGACCGCGGCGCGCGCGCCGTGATCGAGGGTGCGCAGCAAGCCGCGGCGGACGGCGTGCAGCCGGTGATCTTCGGCTCGGAGGAGCTCGACACCGGCGGGCTCGCGCACATCCCGACGACCCAGGTCGTCGGGATGGACGAGAAGCCTGCCGACGCCTTGCGCACGAAGGAGGACAGCTCGCTCGTCCGGGCAGTCAAGGCCGTCGCCGACGGTGAGGCCGACGCGGTCGTGTCGCCCGGCAACACCGGGGCGATGCTCGCGGCAGGCCTCGTCCTGTTGCGGCGGGTGGCGGGCGTTCGCCGTCCGGCGATCGCCGTGCCCATCCCTTCCCGCCGGGGTCCCTCGATCTTGATCGACGCCGGCGCGAACGCCGACTGTCGCGCCGAGCACCTGCTCCAGTTCGCGACGATGGGAGCGGTTTTCGCCGAGGAGATCCTCGGCATCGCAAGGCCGCGCGTACGCCTTCTCTCCATCGGCGAGGAGCCGGAGAAGGGGAACCAGCTCACGCTCGAGGCGCATGACCTGCTCGCCGCTTCGGATCTCGATTTCCGCGGCAATGCCGAAGGCCGCGACATCCTCGAAGGAGCCGCCGACGTCCTCGTCACCGACGGCTTCACGGGCAACGTGGCCCTCAAGTCGGTGGAGGGATCGATCCGGACGTTGCTCCAGTTGCTCCGCGAGGAGATCACGGCGAGCACGTCGGGCACGCTCGGCGGGTTCCTCATCAAGCCGGCAGCACGTCGGCTGCGCAGGCGCCTCGACCCGGACACGTACGGAGGCGCCTATCTTCTCGGCCTGCGCGGGCTCGTCGTGATCGCGCACGGGAACTCGTCCGCGACGGCGATCGCGAACGCGATCCGTCTTGCCGCCCGCGGTGTCGACCACGACGTCGTCGGCCGCCTCGCCGGCCGTCTCGCTGAGCCGCAACGCGCGGAGCTTGTATGATCGGCGCGCTTTCCAGCCCCGACAACACAACGAGGTGACATGGCAGCGTCGCGCGAGGAAGTCTACGAGCGGGTCAAGGAGGTCCTCACCGAGCAGCTCGGCATCGAAGAGGCGGACATCACGGAGGAGGCTTCCTTCCAGGAAGACCTCGATGCCGACTCCCTCGACCTCGTCGAGCTGATCATGGAGCTCGAGGACCAGTTCGGGATCAAGATCTCGGACGAGGACGCGCAGAAGATCCAGACCGTCGGCCAGGCCGTCGACTACGTCTCTTCGCACCAGTAGCCCGGCTAGCGACCTCGCGCAGCTGATCGATGCGCTCCCGCCGGAGCTGGCGGAGCTCGTCTTCACGCACACGTCGTGGGCGAGCGAGCGGAGCGCCTCGTACGAGCGGCTCGAGTTCCTCGGCGACAGCGTCCTCGAGCTCGCGGTTGCGCATGCGCTCTACACGCGGCACCCCGACTTCACGGAGGGGCGGCTCGCGAAGGTGCGCTCGCACGTCGTCTCCCGCGCAACATGTGCGCTGGTGGCACGCGAGCTCGACCTCGGGAGGCGTCTCGTCGAACGGGCTCAGGCCCAGTCGGAAGAGGAGTTCGAGCGGCTCGCGGGGAACCGCAACGTCCTCGCGGCGGTCATCGAGGCGGCGCTCGGCGCGCTCTTCCTCCAGCACGGCTTCGCGGCGATCGAAGACGCGGTCGTCGCCGCCTTCTCGGAGCAGATCGAGCATGCGCTGACGACACGCGTCGACCAGAAGACCGACCTGCAGGAGCTGCTCGCTCGCAGCGGCCGGCACGTGACGTACGTCGAGGTCTCGGTCGAAGGGCCGCCGCACGCGCGGAGCTTCACCTGCGCCGCCGTCATCGACGGCGAGGAATTCGGTCGCGGCGAGGGCCAGACGAAGAAGGCCGCCGAGCAGGAAGCCGCCCGCGAAGCGCTCGCGAAGCTCGACGCTGCGGCCTGAGCGCGAGTTTCTGGCATCCTGGTTCGCCTCATGGCGGAGCGACGGCCTAGCAACTCGGAGCTGCGCCTGCGGCGGCTCATGGCGGAGGAGCACGATTCTGCGCCTCGGGGGATCCTCGAGATCTTCGCCGAAGCCGAGCCCGCCGACCAGGACGCGGCCCTCGCGCGCGACGAAGACGACGACGAGTAGCGTCCGCGCTCCTCGTTAGGGTCACCGGCGCGTGCACCTCCGTGCGATCAAGCTGCGTGGCTTCAAGTCGTTTCCCGACCCGGTCGAGGTCCGTCTCGAGCCGGGCGTCGGGGTGATCGTCGGACCGAACGGCTCCGGCAAATCCAACGTCTCCGACGCGATCCGCTGGGCGGCAGGCTCCCTCAGCCCGACCGAGCTGCGCGCCGAGAAACCGGACGACGTTCTCTTCGCCGGCGGCGGCTCGCGTGGCGCTGCCGACTTCTGCGAGGTCGAGCTTCTCTTCGACAACGCGGACGGCGCGCTGCCCGTCGACTACGCGGAGCTCTCGATCGCGCGCAGGCTGCACCGCGGCGGCGAGGGGCAGTACCTCGTCAACCGGTCCGCCGTGCGCCGTCTCGACCTCGTGGAGCTGCTCGCCGACCTCGGGCTCGGGCAGGGCATGCACTCGATCATCAGCCAGGGGAAGGTCGAGGCGATCCTCGCGTCGCGGCCTGCCGAACGGCGCGCGCTGATCGAGGAAGCCGCAGGGCTCGGTCGCTTCAAGGCGCGTCGCCACCGGGCCGAGCTCAAGCTTGCTCGCGTCGCGATCGAGGTCGAGCGTGCACGCGATGTCGAGGCGGAGGTTCGCAAGCGCCTCCGGCCGCTCGCGCTGCAGGCGACCGCGGCCGAGCGGGCGCAGAAGCTCGGGCTCGAGCTCGCGCGCCTCCGGGCTCGTATCGCGCAGATCGACCTCGCTGGCCTGGAGGAGCGGCTCGTGGCGCTCGGAACGCGGCGCGGTTCGGCGGCCGCCGGGCGGCGCGGCGTGGAGGAGAGGCTCGAGGCGCTCCTCGCCGAGCGCGGGCATGCCGAAGAGGAGCTTGCCGACGCGGCGGGCGCGCGCGAGCAGGCGCTGCAGGCCCTCTACCGGCTTCGCAGCGCGGCCGAGAGGCTCGAGCTGCGCCGCGAGTCCGCCGAAGCGCGGGTCCTGCGGCTCCGCGACGAGCTCAATCGTCCCCGCCGGGTTCTCGATGAGCGCGTTCGCGCGAAGCGGACCGCGCTCGCCGACGAGGCTCGCTTGCTCGAGGAACGCCTGCGGACGCTCGACCGGGCTCTCGCCGAGCGCGAGGGGCTGCCGCCGGCGGCACGCGCCCTCGCCGAGGACGGCGAGCGGATCGCTCTTTCGCTGCTCGAAGTCGAGCCTGGTCGCGAGCGCGCCGTCGCGGCTGCGCTCGGACGCTCGGCTTCCGCGGTCGTCCGTGACGACACGGCCGGAGCGCTCGAGCTCCTGGAGCGAGCGCGGGACGCCGGCCTCGGCAGTCTCGTCGTCCTCGTCGGTCGCGACCCCGCTCAGCTCGTTGCTCAGATGCCCGTCGTCGCGAAGGACGAGCTGCTGTCGTCGCAGGTTCCCGCCGTGACGCCGGAAGGCTTCGGCTACGACCCGGAGCGCGGCGAGCTGTGGTTCGCGGGCGAGACCGCCGAGGCGCTCCTGCTCGAGCTCCAGGCGCGCCGGCGGTCGCTCGCGTCCGAGCTCGACGAGCTCCGCGCGCGGCTCGAGGTTCCGATCCCCGACACTGCGTATTCCCTCGAGCGGGATCCGCTCTCCCAACGCAGCCTCGAGCTCGCCGAGCGGCTCCTCGGCGCGCTCGAAGTATCGGTCGCGCACCTCGAAGCTCCGCTGCGCGAGGACGTCGACGCCGGTGCTGCGCGCAACGGTGAGCTCGGCGCCGAGCTCCGCCGGCTCGGCGCGGCGGAGGTCGAACTGCGGCAGGAGCTCGCAGCAGCGTCCGAGGCCGTATCGACGATCGAGGTAGAGGCAGCGCGTCTCGAAGCGGAGGCCGACGAGGCGCGTCGGCGGCTCGAGGCGGCGAACGCAGAGCTGGGGGCATCGGCGGCGGAGCCGCCGACGCCCAGCGGTAAGACCGCGGCGCTTTTGGCGCCGCCCGGCGAGCCTGCGGAAGGCGACGACCCCGAACAGCTCTCTGCGACCGTCGAGCGGCTCGAGCGGAGGCGCGAGGCGCTGGGCCAGGTCAACCCGCTCGCGCACGAGGAGTACGCGGCGGAGAAGGAGCGGCTCGAGGAGCTCGTCGCGCAGCGGGCCGACCTCGAGGCGAGCCTCGACGAGCTCGAGAAGCTGCGCAACGAGCTGACCGAAACCGTGGAGCGGCGCTTCGCGGAGACGTTCGACGCGGTCCGCGGCCACTTCGAGGACGTCACCGCGACCGTCTTCCCCGGAGGCGAGGGCCACCTGCGGCTGACCGAGGCCGAAGACGAGGACGACGGCAACGACGAACCGGGCGTCGAGGTCGAGCTGCGTCCCGCCGGCAAGCGCGTGCAGCGGCTCTCGCTCCTCTCCGGCGGCGAGAAGGCGCTCGGCGCGATCGCCTTCCTCTTCGCACTCTTCCTCGCTCGGCCCTGCCCGTTCTACCTCCTCGACGAGGTCGAGGCGGCCCTCGACGACACGAACATCGGCCGCTTCGTCGAGCTCCTGCGCGGCTACTCCGATCGGGCGCAGTTCGTTGTGATCACACACCAGAAGCGGACGATGGAGGCCGCCGACATCCTCTACGGCGTGACGATGGGCGGCGACGGCGTCTCGCAGGTCGTCTCGCGCCGTCTGCCGCGCGAGGAAGCCAAGCTCGCCGGCGCGGCCTAGCTCGCTAACGTCCAGCTGTGCTGTACGACCCGGCCGCTTTCGAGGCGCTGACCGACGAACCGTGGGACGAGGCGCGCGTGCGCGACGTCATCGCAGCGATCGTGGCGGACGCCGACGCGGCCTTTGACCCGCACGCATGCTGGCCGGTCCACGAGTGGGACGGCTGGGAAGCGGCGCTGCCGCTCAAGAACCTCTACGTCGGTGCGGCAGGCGTCGTCTTCGCCCTCGATGACCTGCGTCGCCCCGGCCTAGCCGAGACAGCGCTCGACCTTCCCGCGATCGCTGCGAGCGCTCTCGAGCGCTGGCGGGCAGAACCGGACGTCGTGGAGGACCCTGCCGACCCGCCCAAATGCGCCCTGCTCGTCGGCGAGACAGGAATCCTCCTCGTCGCGTGCAGGCTCGGTCACCACCTCGAAGACGACTTGCGTGCGCGCATCGCGACCAACCTCGCCAGCGAGGCCGACGACCTCATGTTCGGGACGCCGGGAACGCTCGTCGCCGCTGTCGCGATGGGCTGGGACGACCTGGCCCGCGAGTCGGCCGACGCGCTCGCGTCGCGGCGCGACGCTGACGGCCTCTGGACACAGCGGATCTGGGGCACGAGCTTCCAGGGCGTCGGCACCGTCCACGGGCTCGCCGGCAACGTGCGGGCGCTCCTGCAGGTCGGCGACCCGCGCAACGAGTCGCTTCGCACCGAGTCCGCCGCGGTGCTTGCGCGCCTGGCGACGCGCGAGGACGGACTCGCGAACTGGCACGGCGACAGGAAGCTTCAGTGGTGCGCGGGAGCGCCGGGAATCGTCTCCGCCGCCCGCGACTATCTCGACGAGGAGCTCTTGCTGGCCGGAGCGGAGCTCGTCTGGCGCGCCGGGCCTCCCGGTGAGGAAAAGGGGCACGGCATCTGTCACGGCACCTCCGGGAACGGCTTCGCGCTGCTCGGCGCGTTCGAGCGAACGCAGGACGAGCTCTGGCTCGAGCGTGCCCGCCGCTTCGCGATGCACGCGCTCGCCCAGGCAGAGCGCATGCCGGGCCGCTACTCGCTCTTCACAGGCGGCGTTGGCACCGCGCTCTTCGCCGCCGCGTGCCTCGACGGCGACGCGCGCTATCCGGTGCTCGAGATCCGCTAGCCGAGCGCGCGCTCGAGAGCAGCGCGATCCGTAGGCTCGCCGTGGGCCGGTAGGACGAGCTCGATCGGGAGCTCGAGCAGCGGACGCAGCCGCTGGGCGACGTCCTCGCGGGTCACGTGTTTGCGGCCGCCCAACTGAATGCCCAGCCCGTCGCCGAAGTCGGAAAGGGAGTCGCCGCTGACGATCGCGTCCAGCGACGGCAGCCAGAGGATGAGGTCGTTGTCCTCGCGCCCGGCGTACGCCTGGATGCCGAACGGCCACTCCCCGGGGCCGTGGAAATGGCCTTCGGCTTTGCCCGCGCGCAGCCAGGCGAGGTCCTCGCTCTCCATGCCGCGCACCTGATCGGGATCGACACCGAACTTCTCGACCCAGTCCTGCCACGTGTCGGCGGGCGGCGTGTACACAGGGAGCCCGAGCCCGCGAGCCCCGCGCTCGTGGTACGGCGCGGTCAGAACGACAGCCGTCGCACGCTCGCGCAGCTCATCAGGGACGGCCAGCGGGTCGAACAGCAGGAACTCATCGCCGAGCTCGACCGCGTACGAGGAGACCTCCTGCGACCACGCCCTGTCCGCCTCCCAGTCGGGATGCGGTGCACGCCAGTGCCAGAGACCGGGCCGAAGCTCACGCACGGGGCCCGAGCTTAGCGAGCGATATGCATAGGATCTTTGCGATGGACGAACGCCTCGAGCGGTACGCGGAGCTCGCCGTCCGCGTCGGAGCGAACGTGCAGCCGGGGCAGGAGGTCTTCGTCCTCCCGATGGTGGAGCACGCGGACCTGGGGCGTGCGCTCGTCCGCCAGGCGTACAAGGCGGGCGCTTCGTACGTCCACGTCCACTACCGCGACGACCACGTACGGCACGCGATGATCGGGCTCGGGCCGGACTCGGCGCTGACCTACTCTCCCAAGTGGCAGAAGGAGCTCATGAAGGCGAGGGCCGGGAACGCCTACCTCGGGACGATGGGCCGGTCCGAGCCGCATTTGCTCGGTGACCTCGACGGCGAGCGCATCGGCCGCGCGGTGCAGGTGGAGATCAGGGAGATCGTCCAGTCCCAGCACCGGGAGAACAACGTCAACTGGTGCGGCGTCGGAGCGCCGAACGAGGGCTGGGCGACGCAGGTCTTCGGGGAACCCGACGTCGAGCGCCTCTGGGACAAGGTCGCCTTCTGCATGCGTCTCGACGAGGCGGACCCGGTCGCGGCATGGCGCGAGCAGATGGCGCGGCTCGATGCCCGCGCCGGAACACTGACGTCGCTCCGCGCGGACGCGCTTCGGTACCGCGGGCCCGGCACGGATCTCACGGTCGGGCTGCTTCCCACAGCGCGCTGGGGGAGCGCTCTCTTCCGCACCGCCGGCGGTATCGACTACGTAGCGAACCTGCCGACCGAGGAGATCTTCACCACTCCGGACCCTCGGCGTGCCGAAGGGACGATCCGCTCGAGCAAGCCGCTCTCCCTCGACGGCCAGATCCTCCGTGGGCTCGAGTTCACCTTCGAGGACGGCCGGATCGTCCGGATCGACGCGGAGGAGGGGGCGGACCTCGTCCGCAGCCAGCTTGCGACGAACGAGAACGCCGATCGGCTCGGTGAGCTCGCGCTGGTCACGAACGAGTCGCGTGTCGGCCAGTCCGGGACGCTTTTCTTCGACACGCTCTTCGACGAGAACGCGACGTGTCACATCGCCTACGGGATGGGCCTCCCGTATGCGTTCGACGGCGAGCCCGACCCGGCGACCAACGTCTGCAACATCCACGTCGATTTCATGGTCGGAGCGCCGGAGCTCGAGGTGGACGCCGTCCTGGCGGACGGCACCGCGGTTCCGCTCATCCGCAACGAGGAATGGCAGCTCGCCGCCTAGCGCTAGCGCGCGACGGCACTACCCTCCGGGGATGGCGAGGAGTTGGGGTGAGCTGCTGGGCGAGCCGGATGCGCTGCCCGCGACCGAGGAGGGCGGCGGCCGACTCTTCTCACGGCTACGCGACTCGCTCTCCAAGTCGCGGCGCGCGCTGACGGGCGAGATCGCCGCCGCCGCCTCCTTCGATCCGGGCGACGATGCGAACTGGGAGCGGCTCGAGGAGGCGCTGATCGCCGGCGACGTCGGCGTCCGTGCGACTGCCGAGCTCGTCCGTCGTCTCGAGGCGCGCGGCGAGCTCACGGACCTGAACGCGGCGCTCGCGGAAGCGGTGACCGAGCTCTTCGGTCAGCCGCCGGTGCTCGACGTCCGACACGAGCCGGCCGTGATCCTCGTCGTCGGCGTCAACGGCACCGGGAAGACGACGACGATCGGGAAGCTCTCTGCGAGGCTGGCCGAGCACGGCCGCTCGGTGGTGGTCGCGGCTGCCGACACCTACCGCGCGGCTGCCGAGGAGCAGCTCGAGATCTGGGCTCGGCGGGCTGGGGCGGACTTCGTCGGCTCCGCCCGCGGCGCGGATCCCGCGGCGGTCGCGTACGACGCGGTGGAGGCCGCCGTCGCGCGCGGCCGCGATGTCGTCGTGATCGACACGGCCGGCCGTCTCCACACGCAGACGAACCTCATGGAGGAGCTGGCAAAGGTGCGGCGCGTCGTCGCCGGCCGGCTCGAAGAGGCGCCGCACGAGACGCTCCTCGTCGTCGACGCCACGACGGGACAGAACGGCGTGCAGCAGGCACGCCTCTTCGGCGACGCGGTCGGCGTCACCGGCGTGGTGCTCACGAAGCTCGACGGGTCCGCGAAGGGCGGCGTGGCGATCCCGATCGCCTACGAGCTCGGCCTGCCGGTCAAGCTCGTCGGCGTCGGCGAGGCGCTGGAGGATCTCCAGCCGTTCGACCCGCGCGACTACGCCCGCGCGCTCGTCGCCGGCTGAGACCGTCGGCTAGACGCCGCCCTGACTGATCACGCCGATGTACGTCCTGATCGGGTTCTCGGCCTCGATGAATAGCGTCAGCTCGTAGATGCCCGGTTCCGCTCCGGCCTCCTTGGCGTTCTCCCAGGCTCGCTCGGCCGCCACCTCCACGCTGCCGCCCTTGCCGGGCTCCCAGGAACGCTCTGATCCCTCGTCCATCTGTTACCTCCCTTCGACGCGGAGACACTACTCCGACCCTGGCGCGGTTTCCATGAGCTGTGCCGCCCAGCCCACGCCGACGACGTTGCCCTTCAGCTCGTAGACCGCTTGCGCCCGTGCGGCTGCGTCTGCGGCGGCCGGCGAACCCGCCTCTCGGAGGACGCGCGCGAGAGCGAGTTGTGCCGTTGCCTGCAAGTCGAGGAAGTCCGTCGGCGCGGCCAGGTCGACCGCCTCGCGGGCCAGCAGCTCCGCCTCCGCCTCTCCCGCGGGTGCAAGGACCTGAGCCCGCGCGACGCGCCACATCACCTGGGTGACGATGTCGTCCTCCCACGCGTGTGACGCCGCGAAGTGCGCGAACTCCTCCGCGTCGGCGCTGCGGCCTTCCTGCGCGAGCACCGCTGCGAGATATGCGGCGACGGTGGGACGGACGTGTACTTCGGCGATCTCCTCGAGCATCCGGTACCCAGCCCGGAGCTCACGCTCCGCCGCCTCCGCATCTCCGGCCAACAGCTCGATCGTCGAGGCGTCGATCGCCCGGATCGCGCGGCGGTGCAGCGTCCCGAGCTCGTTCCAGAGCGCCTGCGCCGCTCCCCACTGCGCGCGCGCCTCGCCGAACTCGCCCCGCATGGCGAGCAGCACTGCCAGCGAGCTGAGGATCGAGGCGGTGAACAGCCGGTCGCCCTCGCTCTCCCGAAGGAAGAAACGGGCTCTGTCGATCGCTGCGTCGACCGGAGTAGGCCCGAACTGGATCGCCTGCATCAGCGATGCCGCGATCCGGGCTGCTTCGCGAGCGTCTCCGGCCCGGCGGGCGTGCTCGAGCGCGTGTTCGAGAGCGTCCGCCCGCTCGCCCCAGCGGCACGCATTGACCGGCGGCTCGCTCAGCAAGTGCCATGCCTTCGCCACCCCGGCGTCGTCCCCGAGCGCCTCGAGAGCCGGAATCGCCTCTTCGGCGATGCGCGTGATCTCCTCCGTCGAAGCGTCCGCGTTCGTGAAGATCCGGAAGAACTCGCGCTCGACGAGCGTGCGTAGCTCGAGCCTCCGATCGCCCTCGGCGCGCGCGAGATCGAGAGCCTCCTCGAGCGCGCCCTCGGCAGATGCGAAGGCGCCCGACCTCATGAGAGCGATGGCGACATCGAGGAGGACGAAGCCTCGCGACCCGCTCGTCCGCGGCAACAGCGCGACTCCCCGCTCGAGCAGGTTGACCGCCGCGGGCATGTCGTCCCCCGTCAGCGAGCGCCGGCCGGCGCTCGTGAGCAGCTCACCCGCCCGCTCGCCCAGAGCGCGTGCCTCGTCGTCGATCGCGCCGAGCTCGTCTCGGTAGCGATACGCCTGCTCGAGGTGGTAGCCGACGAGCTCTTCGCGAGCGTCGCGGGCCTCCACCCATCCGGCGAAGCGCTCGTGGAGCTCGGCGCGCGTTCGCTTCGGGATGCCGGCGTAGGTGACGTCTCGGATCAACGCGTGCCGGAAGCGGAAGCCGTCCTCTCCCGGGATGCTCGACACGGCAGGCTCGACGAGGTCCCGGCGAACGAGCTCGAGCAGCGTCGTCCCGAGGGCCGCGTCCCCGCCGTCGAGGGCTGCCACCGCCCCCGGCCAGAACTCCTTGCCGACGACGGCCGCCCGCTCGAGCACGTGCCGCTCCTGATGGTCGAGACGGTCGAGGCGCGCTGCGAGGAGAGCCTGGATCGTCGGCGGCAGGGTCACGAACTCCAGAGCTGCACGCGCCTCCTCGGCGAGCATCGCCACGAGCTGCTCGGCGTAGAGCGGATTGCCCTGGGCGACCTCGGCCACGCGTGTGCGCAGCTCCGGCGACAGGATGCCGTCGCCATCGAGCGCCTCGAGAAGCTCGGTCGCCTCCCCACTCGAGAGTGGCTCGAGTCGCACGCGCACGCCCTCCCACTCGGGTCGCACTTCGAGCAGCTCCTCGCGGGCGACGCAGAGGATGAGGATCGGCGCGTCGCGGCTCCAGCGGCTCACGTGCTCGACGAGGTCGAGCATGGTCGGCTCCGCCCAGTGGACGTCCTCGAGCACGACCAGCAGCGGGCGGGAAGCGGCGAGGCATTCGAAGAGGCGCCGCACTGCCCAGAACAGCTCCTCGGGCGGCGCGGTGCCCTCGCCGCCGAGCACGCGCAAGCGCTCGACGACGAGTGCGGCGTCGGGTTCGTTGCCCATCGCGTCCGATACGGCTCGCTCGCCCCCGAGGTGCCGGATCAGCTCCGTCAGCGGCCAGAACGTGATCCCGTCGCCGTAGGGGAGGCAGCGACCAGCGGCGACGGTGGCGTGGTCGCGAACCTCGGCGACCAGTTCCGAGACGAGGCGTGTCTTACCGACCCCGGCCGCGCCGATAAGCGTGACCAGCCGGCACCGGCGCTCGTCCGAGCTCGCCGTCAGCTCCGCACGCAGGACGGCGAGCTCGCTCGTCCTTCCGACGAGCGGGGTGTCCCAGCGACGCGCGAAGGAATCGGCGCCGGCCACTGCGCCGAGCACCCGCCACGCCTCGACCGGAGCGCTCTTTCCCTTGGCGTCGAGCGGCGCGACCGGCTCGAGACGGGCGGCATGGCGCACCAGCCGCTCGGTCAAGCCACCGATCAGGATCTCGCCTCCCGCCGCTCCCTGCTCGAGCCGCTTGGCGGTGTTGACTGCATCGCCCGTGGCGAGCGTCGCAGCCTCGTCGCCCGTCACGACCTCGCCGGTGTTGATCCCGATCCGGATGCGCAGCTCCGCTGCATCGCGGCGGGCGAGTGACGCGTTGAGGCACTCGACCGCGGTCTGCATCTCGAGCGCCGCGCGCACCGCCCGCAACGCGTCGTCCTCGTGCGCGCGCGGCAGCCCGAAGACCGCCATCACTGCGTCGCCGACGAATTTCTCGACCGTTCCGCCGTGGCGCTCGACGGCGATGCGCATTTCCTCGTACCAGCGGCCCATCAGCTCGCGCAGCGGCTCTGGATCGACCCGCTCGCCGAGCGCAGTCGAGTCGGCCAGGTCGCAGAAGAGGACGCTGACGGTCCTCCGCGCTGCGGCTGCGGAAACCATGCGCGCAGTCTGACTCCCGGACTGCGCGGTTTCCAGCCCGGCTACCCTGCGATCCGCGATGTTCGACACGCTCAGCGAGAAGCTCCAGGCCGCCCTCGGTGACCTCCGCGGACGCGGCGTCCTCGACGAGGAGGCGATCTCCCGCGCAATGCGCGAGGTGCGCCTCGCCTTGCTCGAGGCAGACGTCAACTTCGGCGTCGTCAAGGAGTTCGTCGCGCACGTGCGCGAGCGCGCGCTCGGCGAGGACGTGCGGAAGAGCCTCACACCGGGGCAGCAGGTCGTGAAGATCGTGCACGAGGAGCTGACCGAGCTCCTCGGTTCCTCCGACTCCCGCCTCGCCTTCTCGCACCGGCCGCCGACGACCATTCTCCTCGCCGGCCTGCAGGGTTCGGGTAAGACGACGGCGGCGGGCAAGCTTGCGCTCCTGCTGAGCAAGGAGGACAAGAAGCCGGCGCTCGTGGCGGCCGACCTCCAGCGCCCCGCCGCGATCGACCAGCTCGTCCAGCTCGGCGAGCAGGTGGGCGTGCCGGTCTACGCCGGCGAGCGCAACGATCCGGTCAAGGCCGTGCACGACGGGATCGAGCACGCGAAGGCAGACGGCCGCGACGTCGTGATCCTCGACACCGCCGGCCGGCTCCACGTCGACGAGGCGCTGATGGAGGAGCTCGCCGCGGTGCGGCGCGAGGCGAAGCCGACGAACGTCCTGCTCGTCCTCGATGCGATGACCGGCCAGGAGGCCGTCAACGTCGCGCAAGCGTTCCAAGAGCGGATCGACTTCGACGGCGTTGTCCTCACCAAGCTCGACGGCGACGCGCGCGGCGGCGCGGCGCTCTCCGTCCGCGCGGTGACTGGCCGCCCGATCAAGCTCGCCTCGCTCGGCGAGAAGCTCGACGCGCTCGACTGGTTCCACCCCGACCGGATGGCGTCGCGGATCCTCGGCATGGGCGACGTCCTGACGCTGATCGAGCGCGCCGAGGCCGCGATCGAGGACGAGGAGAAGGAGCAGCTCGAGCAGCGGATGCTCAAGGGCGAGTTCAGCTTCGACGATTTCCTCTCGAGCTACAAGATGCTGCGCCGCATGGGCCCGCTGCAGGGGATCCTCAAGATGATTCCCGGCCTCGGCAACCAGCTCGAGGGCCTCGACCAGGTTGACGAGCGGCAGCTCGCGCGGGTCGAGGCGATGATCCTCTCGATGACCCCGCACGAGCGGCGCGTCCCGCACGTCATCGACGCCTCCCGCCGCACGCGCATCGCAGCCGGCTCGGGCACGACGCTGGAGCAGGTCAACCAGCTGATCGAGGCCCGTAAGCAGATGGCGAAGATGATGAAGATGGCCGGATCGGGCAAGATGCCGCAGATCCCAGGTGTCGGCATGACCGGCAACGGCCTCGCAGGCCAGCAGTTGGGGCAAGGGCCTCCGCGCCCGAGCGCGACACGCAAGTCGAAGTCCAAACGGAAGAAGAAAGCGAGAAGGTAGTCAATGGCAGTGAAGCTCAGGCTGACGCGGGTCGGCTCGAAGAAGAACCCGATCTACCGCGTCGTCGCCGCGGATTCGCGCTCGCCGCGAGACGGCAAGTTCATCGAGATCGTCGGGCGCTACAACCCGCAGTCCAATCCCTCTCTCATCGATCTCGACGAGGAGAAGGTGCGCGGCTGGCTCGAGAAGGGCGCTACGCCCACCGAGTCGGTGGCGAAGCTCCTCAAGGCCCAAGGCATCTCGTAACGGCGATGGGCGACCTCATCGCGGAGCTCGCGCGCCGGCTCGTCGACGAGCCCGACGCCGTGCGCGTCGAGGAGGTCGAGGAGTATGACGGGACGCTCCTCCTCCGGCTCCACGTGGCCGAGGGAGACGTCGGCAAGGTGATCGGCCGCCAGGGTCGGCTCGCGCGCGCGCTGCGCGCGGTCGTCCGCGCCGGAGGCGTCGAGGCGGGGCGCCGCCTCCAGCTCGAGATCGTCGACTGACACGCCGTGGCCGTCGCCGCCCTCTACGACATCCACGGGAACCTGCCCGCACTCGAGGCGGTGCTCGCGGAAGTGCCGGGCGACGCGACGATCGTCGTCGGCGGCGACATCTGCGCGGGCGGCGAGCAGCCGTCCGAGACGCTCTCGCGCCTGCGTGGGCTCGGCGACCGCGTTCGCTGGGTTCGCGGCAATGCGGATCGCGAGCTCTATCCCGGCGAGGGCGGGCTCGTCCCGGAGCCTCTCGTCGAGGAAACGCGCGGCCGGCTGAGCGAGGAGGAGATCGCCTTCCTCCACGAGCTGCCCGAGACGCAGCAGATCGGCGATGTCCTCTACTGCCACGCCTCGCCCCGCAACGACATGGACATCTTCACCGAGCGGACGCCCGAGGAGCGGATCGCTTTCCTCTTCGACGCGCTCGACGCGACCACGGTCGTCTGTGGGCACACGCACACCCAGTTCGACCGCACCGTCGCCGGGGTGCGCGTGGTCAACGCCGGAAGCGTCGGCATGGCGTACGAGGAGGAGCCGGGCGCGTACTGGCTGCTCGGCCTCGATCACCGGCGCACGCCGTACGAAGGCGCCGAGCTGAAGGCAACGCGCGAGGAAGCCGTCTCAGAGTTCACCGAGCGTGGGCTCTGATCTCGTTCCCGTCGGCCGTGTGGGCAAGCCGCACGGGCTCGACGGCGCGTTCTTCGTCGAGGGTCCGAGCGGCCGGAAGGCAGTGTTCGCCGACGGTGCCACGCTCTACGCCGACGGTGAGCCGGCCACGGTCGTCGCGTCGCGTCGCGGCTCCGGCGGTCGACCAGTGATCCGGCTCGACCGCCACGTGGAGCGAGGCACCGAGCTCGCCGTCGCGCGCGAGACACTGCCTCAGCTTGGCGACGACGACGAGTTCTACGTCTTCCAGCTCGTGGGGCTAAGCGTGGAAGAAGAGAGCGGACGACTGCTCGGACGGGTGCGCGAGGTACTCGAGTACCCTGCGAACGACGTGCTCGAGCTCGACTCCGGCGCGTCGTTGCCTCTCGTCGAGGCGTGCGTCCGGCAGGTGGATCTGGCCGGCGGGCGAATCGTCGTCGCCGTGGGGTTCGCAGACCCGGAATAGCCCAGCCGTGCGCATCGACGTTTTCACACTCGTTCCCCACGCCTACGCCTGGCTGACAGAGCAGCGGCCGGTCGCGAGCGTGCTCGGCACGGAGCTCGAGCTGCGGCTCTTCAACTACCGCGACTCGACGCCGCTGCGCGCGGGCCAGGTCGACGACGAGCCGTACGGCGGCGGCGCGGGAATGGTGTTGCGCGTGGACGTCGTCGCGGCGGCGCTCGAGGCCGTCTACGGAGGCGAGCAGCCGGGACTGGTGGTCGCGCTCTCGCCGAAAGGGCGGCAGTTGACCCAGGCGGTCGTCGAGGAGCTCGCCGCCGGGCCGGCGCTTACTCTTCTGTCCGCCCGCTTCGAGGGATTCGACGAGCGAATCGTGGCGAACCTTGCGACGGATGCGATCTCGGTCGGGCCCTACGTCCTCTCGAACGGGGACCTGCCGGCGATGATCCTCCTCGACGCCGTCGCGCGGCGCCTGCCCGGGGCACTTGCCGAGGGATCCGGCGAGCTCGAGAGCTTCTCCGAGGAGCTCGGCGGCGGGCTCGAGTACCCGCACTACACGCGGCCCGCCGAGTTTCGCGGCTGGTCGGTCCCCGATGTGCTGCTATCGGGCGACCACGCGCGTGTCGATGCCTGGCGGCGGGAGCATGTGCGATGAGCGACTACTACGACTGGAACCGTCCCAGGCCCGACGACGAGGACGAGAAGCAGGAGCAAGAGCAGGAGGAGAAGGCCCCCGCAAGGGAGTCGGAGACCAGCTGGCCCACGTACGACCGCCCGAGCTACGAGCAGCCGGGCTCCGACCGGCCTGACCCCGACCCGCCTTGGCAGCGGAGCGACTACGGCGGCTACGGCGAGACCCAGGTCCCGCGGGATCCGTTCCTCGACGACGCCCATGGGGCTCGGTACCACGAGCGGCGCAGCCGCGATCCGCTCGCTCGGCTCTTCCCGGGGCTCCCGCGTAGTGTCCGGGTCACGCTCGACTGGATCCTCACCATCGCGGGCGCCATCCTGATCGTGCTCGCGCTGAAGGAGTGGGTCGTCAATCCGTACCGCATCCCGTCGTCGTCGATGGAACCGACGCTGAACTGCGCGCGCGGGCCGGCGGAGCCGGGCTGCCTCGGTAGCTCGAGCGACCGCGTGCTCGCATGCCGGATCTGCCTCGACTTCGGCCCGCCGTCGCGCGGCGACATCGTCGTCTTCAACACGCCGACCGAGGCGGCGCTCAAGTGCGGCGAAGGCGGGACGTTCGTGAAGCGCGTGATCGGGCTGCCGAACGAGACGGTGCGCGAGGACGACAACGGCTTCATCGACGTCAAGGAGCCGGGTGCGAAGGAGTTCGTGAGGTTGAAACAGCAGTACGTCTCGGCAGACCGCCGCTTGGCGGACAGCGCCCACTTCGGGCAGATCTGGAACGTCAAACCGGGCAGCTATTTCATGATGGGCGACAACCGCTCCCAGTCGTGCGACTCCCGCACGTGGGGCTCGGTGCCGCGCAACAAGCTGATCGGGACGGTCTTCTTCGTCTACTGGCCCCCGGATCGGATTGGATTCCGCTAGGCGGGTCGGCTCGAGATCGATTTCGCTACCCTTGGCCGTCGGCCGTTCGGCCCTTTGATTTCGGCCTCTTTCCATGAGCAACGTCATTCAGGACCTCGAGCGCGCCCAGCTGCGCAACGTGCCGCGCTTCAAGGCGGGGGACACGGTTCGTGTCCACTTCCAGGTGATCGAGGGTACGCGGCGCCGCGTGCAGGTCTTCGAGGGGATCGTGCTCAAGCGGCAAGGGGCCGGCGCACGCGAGACGTTCACCGTGCGGAAACAGTCCTTCGGCGTCGGCGTCGAGCGGACATTCCCGCTTCACTCGCCGAAGATCGAGAAGATCGAGGTCATCGCGATCGGCGACGTCAACCGGGCGAAGCTCTACTACCTGCGTGGTCGCGTCGGCAAGAAGGCGCGCGTCCGCGAGCGGCGGTACGGAGCGGGCTCGGAGCTGCCGCAGGCCGTGGAGGCGACCGCTGCTGCAGAGGGTTTGGACGAGCCTGGCCGCGCGTCGGCGGCTTCGCCGCCGACGCTTGCAGCCGATGAAGTGACCGCCGTCGAGCCCGAGGACGCCGAGGGGCCGCAGTCAGAGGCGGAGCCGGTCGAGGCCGAGGACGAGACGACGGCAGAGGACGCGCCGGCCGACGAGCCCACAGAGGACGCACCCGCCGACGAGGTCTCGGAGCCGGAGGCTGCCGAGGCCGAGGTCGAGGCCGAAGCGGACGCCGAAGCCACTCCCGCCGAGTAACGACTTCCCGGCAACTCCTTCGCGGCGACAGTCGCCGCCCGAAGTCCACGCTATTGTCGGCGCGTGAAGCGCACCGGCCAGAAGCTGCTCCGGTTCGACCGAAGGCTCGGGGCGCGCTTCGTCGCCGGAGCAGATGAGGCGGGGCGCGGCTCGCTCGCTGGCCCGCTCGTCGTAGCCGGCGTCCTGCTCGACTACGGATCGCTGCGCGATCATCGGGTGCGGCCACTCGCCTTCCTCAACGACTCGAAGCAGTGCTCGCCGGAGCGGCGCGAGGAGCTCTTCCACGCCGTCGTCGGCTGCGCCGAGCGCGTCGCTGTGCGCGTGATCCCGCCCGGAGAGATTGACCGCAGCGGCGTCCACCGCTCGAACCTCGCCGGCCTGCGCGCGATACTCCATGCGCTGACGCCGCCGGCGGAGGCTTGCCTCGTCGATGGCTTCCGGCTCGGCCCTGCGGCGCCCGAGCACACGGCCGTCGCGGACGGCGACGAGAAGAGCGCGGCGATCGCAGCGGCTTCGATCGTCGCCAAAGTGACTCGCGACCGCCTGATGCGCCGCCTCGACGCGCTCTATCCCGCCTACGGCTTCGCGCAGCACGTCGGCTACATCACGCCCGGTCACTCCGCGGTCGTCCGCGCGCTAGGCCCGTCGGCCGTGCATCGGCTGAGCTTCCAGGCGCTCTGCTACGAGACCGAGGGGGCAGTTGCCTAGGCGAGGGTCGGGCTACGCAGCCGAGCGGCGCGCGTGGTGGTGGTATCGGCTGCGAGGCTGGCGGATTCTCGCCGAGAACGTGTGGGCCGGCGGCAACGAGCTCGACCTGATCGTGCGACGGGGACGCGATCTGCGCTTCGTCGAAGTCAAGGAGAAGAAGGGCACGCGATTCGGCGACCCGCTCGAGATGATCACGGCCGAGAAGCAGCGTCGGCTGCGACGGGCGGCGGCAGCCTGGCTCGGCGCCCAGCCGGAGCTCGCGGGGCTCGCCGTCGGGTTTGACGTGATCGCCGTGCGCGAAGGCCGCGTGCAGCGGATCCCGCAGGCGTTCTAGTCGTCGCGTCGAATCGGTTCGCGTGGCCGTCACGCAAGACGAGCTGTACGCGACCCTGGACCTCGACCTCTCGTGGTCGGAGGCCGAGCTCCCGGAGCGCGAGCGGACAAAGCACGTCCACCGGCTCCACCCGTACCACGGCAAGTTCATCCCGCAGCTCGTCGAGGTGCTGCTCGACCGCTACCTCGAGCCGGGCGACCACGTCCTTGATCCGTTCGCAGGCTCGGGGACGACGCTCGTCCAGGCGCTCGAGAGCGGTCTGGACGCGACGGGCGTGGACATCGCCGCTTTTAATTGCCTGCTCATGCGGGTCAAGACGGCTTCATACGATCTCTTCGAAATAGCGGCGGAGCTGGAGGATGTGTCCGTGCGTGTCGAGTCGCTGCAGCGGCGCCGCGGGCGTGTGAGCAATTACCTGCGCGACTGGTACGCGCCCGCGGCGGCCGCCGAGCTCGTCGCGTTCCGAGGACTGATCCCGGAGTACCGGCATCGCGACGTCCTTCGCGTGATCCTCTCGCGGGCTGCGCGGTCGGCTCGGCAGACGGCCCACTTCGATCTCGAGGCGCCGAAGACGCCGCAGCGCGAGGAGTACTGGTGCCACAAGCACCGTCGCGAGTGCCGTCCCGTCGACTCGGCGGTCGGCTTTCTCCGCCGTTACACCCTCGACACCCTCGCGCGGATCGCGGCGTTCGCCGGTGCGCGTGACCCGGAGCGTGAGGCGACCGTGCTGCACGGAGACGCGCGCCACGTGGCGCCGGCAGGGCCGTTCGACGGGATCCTCACCTCGCCGCCCTATCCGGGACTGATCGACTACCACGAGCAGCACCGCTATGCATATGAGCTGCTCCAGCTCGACGACCGCCGGGAACGGGAGATCGGCGCCGCCGCCTCGGGAACGTCGCTCCCGGCACTGGAGGCGTATCGCGCGGGCGTTGCGGACGTGCTCGCACGCGCCGCAGCGGCGCTGCGGCCGGACGCTCCGGTGCTCGTCGTCGTCAACGACCGGCGTGACCTCTACCCCGAGATCCTCGCGCGCGCCGGGCTACAGCTCGAAGCGCGGCTGCGGAGGCACGTCAACCGCCGTACCGGCCGCCGGGCGGGGGAGTACTTCGAGGACGTCCTCGTCGCGCGCTCCGTCTAGCCGGCGATCTCTCGCGAGGGCGCGTGGTAGCTGTTTCTCGACCGATCCGGCACGATCGGGTCAGGCTTTCGCTCGTAGCCTCGCCGTGTGCTCGCGCGGGCAGTCACGCATGCGCTCGTCGGCCTCGAGCCTCGCCGAGTCGACGTGGAGGCGCACGTCCGCGACGGCATTCCCGGCTTCGCGATCGTCGGGCTGGCCGACCGCGCCTGCCAGGAGGCGCGTGAGCGGGTCAGAAGCGGAATCTCCGCCGCCGAGCTGAAGTTCCCCGAAGGACGCATCACGGTCAACCTTGCGCCGGCCGAGTTGCGCAAGGAGGGCTCAGGCTTCGACCTGCCGATCGCCCTCGCACTGCTCGCGGCGTCTCAGCAGCTCCCGCGCGCCGCGCTCGAGCGGACGGCTGCGGTCGGGGAGCTCGCACTCGACGGCCGCCTGCGCCGGGTCGGAGGCGTCCTCGCCGTCGCCGAGGGCGCGCGGCGACTGGGTGCCGAGCGCCTCCTTTGTCCGGCCGACTCCGCGCGGGAGGCTGCGCTCGCCGGTGTAGCCGCGATCCCGATCCGGCACCTCGCCGAGGCCGTCGCGTATCTGCGCGGAGAGCGCGAGCTCGAGCCCGAGCCGCCGCTCGCGCCGAACGGCTTTGGCGCAAAGTCCGGGCCCGACCTCGCGGATGTTCGCGGGCAGGAGCGTGCGCGGCGCGCAATCGAGCTAGCCGCCGTGGGTGGGCACAACATGCTCCTCGGCGGTCCGCCCGGGACGGGGAAGACGATGCTCGCGCGCCGGCTGCCGGGGATCCTGCCGCCGCTCGAGTCCGACGCCGCACTCGAGGTGACGCGGATCCACTCGGTCGCCGGGCTCGTGGACGGGGAGCATCCGCTCGTGTCGAGGGCGCCGTTCCGCGCGCCGCACCACAGCGCCTCCACCGCTGCGATCGTCGGCGGAGGACCGCACCTGCGGCCAGGCGAAGCGAGCCTCGCGCATCGCGGCGTGCTTCTGCTCGACGAGCTCGCCGAGTTCCAGCGGCCGGCTTTGGAGGCGCTCCGGCAGCCGCTCGAGGACGGCTTCGTATCGGTCTCGCGCGCTGCCGGTCGCGTCGTGTTCCCCGCTCGATTTCAGCTGATCGCAACGATGAATCTCTGTGCGTGCGGAGGCCGTGGCGACCCTGCGGCCCAGTGCAGCTGCTCGGCGCAGCGGCTCGCGCGCTACCGGGACAAGCTCTCGCGCGCGCTCCTCGACCGTTTCGACCTCGTTCTCGCCATGCCGCGCGTGCGTGGGGAGGAGCTCGCGGCAGCTCCGAGTGAAGCCTCCGCTGCTGTAGCCGAGCGAGTGGCCGCCGCCCGCTTGCGACTTATCGCGAAGCCGCCCTCCCGCGACCGCGAGGCCGACGCCCTTCTGCGCCGGGCCGCAGACCGCCTTCACCTCTCGGGACGTGGCTATGCGCGCGTCGGCCGCGTCGCCCGGACGATCGCGGCGCTCGCGGAGTCCGACTCCGTGCGGCCCGAGCACGTCGCGGAAGCGCTGTCCTACCGCTCCCCCGACGAGCTGACGAATGTCTGAGCTCGCGCTCGCGGTCTTCGCCTCCGAGACGGGAACGCATCTCGTCCGACCGCCACGCGGTGAGCGCTGGCGGACGTTCGAGCGGCGCTTCGACGAACGGGCGTACCTCGAGAGACTCGCGGAAGGTGGCCACCGTTTCCTCGCGCGCTCAACAGCGAGCTTCCCGCCTCTCCTGCGCGCGATCCACGATCCGCCGCCGGGTCTCTTCCTGCGGGGCGAAGCCGAGCCGGAGGTCCTCGCGCGACCCGCGGTTGCGATCGTCGGAGCCCGAGCGTGCTCCGGCTACGGCGCTTCGGTCGCCCGCAGGCTGGGACGTGAGCTCGCAGCCGCCGGCCTCGTGGTCGTCAGCGGGCTCGCCCGCGGGATCGACGCCGAGGTGCATCGCGGCGCTCTCGAGGCGGAGGGGACGACGGTCGCCGTGCTCGGCTGCGGCATCGACCGCGACTACCCCGCGGCGCACGCCGAGCTCGCACGGCGCGTCGCGACGGCCGGTCTGATCGTCGCCGAGTACGCGCCCGGCGTGGAGCCCGCGCCGTGGCGCTTCCCAGCGCGAAACCGCATCGTCGCCGGCCTGTGTGCCGCGACGGTCGTCGTCGAGGCGCGGGAACGCAGTGGCGCGCTCATCACGGTGGACCTCGCCATGGAGGAGGGCCGGGAGGTGTTCGCGGTGCCGGGCGAGATCACGAGCTCGCTCTCGGCGGGCACGAACGCGTTGCTCAAGCTCGGCGCGGCGCCGTTGACGAGCGAAACCGACGTGCTCGCCGCATTCGGCATCGACCCGGAGCCCGTCGCGGGCGAACGGTCGCCGCTCCTCGAGCTTCTGCCCGCGAGCGCCGACGCGCTCGTTCGCAGCACCGGCCTCGACGCCGGGGAGATCGCACACAAGCTCGTCGAGCTCGAGATCGAGGGGCGCGTGGCCGTCCACGACGGCGTCTACCGTTCCACGTCCTGAATCCGTACTGGCTCGAAGACCCCAGCCCGCCGCGTGAGAGCCGTTCGCACGACGGCCGCGTCGACGTCGCGATCGTCGGCGGCGGCGTGACGGGATGCTCCGCGGCGCTTCGCCTCGCCGAAGCAGGGCTTCGCGTGCGCATCCACGACGCGCGGGCGATCGCCGAGGGGGCGAGCGGCCGCAACGGCGGTTTCGCCCTCGCGGGAGGTGCGGCGCGCTACGACGTCGCTCGCGAGACGTACGGGTCGACGCAGGCGGCGGCGTATTGGCGCTGGACCGAGGAAGCTCTCGACCGCGTGGCGGAGCTCGCCGGAGACGCCTTGCGACGCCCCGGCGGCTACCGGCTCGCCGCCGACGAGGAGGAGCGCGCTGACATCCGGCTCGAGTACGAGGCGCTGCGCGAGGACGGTTTCGAGGTCGAATGGCTCGACGACGTCCCCGGCGGCGCAGCAGGTCGGTTCTACGGAGCGATCTCCCATCCCGGTGGCGGCTCCATCCAGCCGGCGCGTTTCGTCCGCCGCCTGGCCGCGCGGGCGGCGGCCGCGGGCGCCGAGATCCGCGAGCACGACACGGTGGAGGACATCGATGCGCTCGACGCCGGCCGCGTCCTCGTCGCGACCGACGGCTATGGCCACGGGCTCGTCCCCGAGCTCGCCGAACTGATCTGGCCGACGCGGGGCCAGGTGATCGCGAGCGAGCCGCTCGGCCGCATCCTCTACGACCGCCCGCACTACGCGCGGCAGGGCTTCGACTACTGGCAGCAGCTCCCCGACGGGCGGATCGTGCTCGGCGGCTTCCGCGACGTCTCGATCCTCGACGAGCTCACGGACGTCGAGGAGACGACGCCTGCGATCCAGTCCTCCCTCGAGTCGTTCCTCCACGAGCTCGCCGGCGAGGAGGTGGAGGTCACACACCGCTGGGCCGGCATCTTCGGGTTGACGCAGGACATGCTCCCGCTCGTCGGTCCCGTCCCCGGCCGCGACGACCGGGTCTGGGTTGCCGGCGGCTACTCGGGTCACGGCAACGTCCCAGGTTTCGCTTGCGGAGGGCTCGTCGCCGACGCGCTACTCGGTGACATGTCGTCGCCGCAGCTCGCGCTGTTCGATCCCGCCCGCTTCTTTGCCTAGACGTCGATCGCGAGCGGATGCTTCGGCTCGTAGAGCGGAACCTCAACACCTCCCGGAAGCCGCATCCGGATCCAGCGCCCGAAGTCCTCGTCCGTCGGTTCGCCGCTGAACTCCATCCCCTTCGCGCGTAGCTCGGCACTTGTCACGTCGAGGTCGTCGCAGATGAGCCAGAGCTCGTGACGGGAATCTCCATCGGATGGGTGGACGCCAAGCTCGGCCGGCGGCAGCGCAAAGATCAGCCAGCCGGGATGCGCCTCGACGAAATCCCAGCCGAGCACGTCACGCAACGTTGCGCGCAGCGCCTTCGCTTCGGGACTGAAGAGGAGGACGTGGGCGCCGGTGATCGCCATCAGAGGCTCTTGACGTCGGCGACGAGTCTGTTGATCGAGTCCTTCGCGTCGCCGAACAGCATCACCGTCTTCGGGTTGTAGAACAGCGGGTTCTCGATTCCGGCGAAGCCCGGGTTCATCGAGCGCTTGAGGACGACGACGGTCTGCGCGTCGTCGACGTTGAGGATCGGCATGCCGTAGATGGGTGAGCCCTGATTCGAGCGCGCGTCGGGATTGACGACGTCGTTTGCGCCGACCACGACTGCCACGTCGGTGCGCGAGAACTCGGGGTTCGCGTCGTCCATCTCTTTCAGCTGCGGATAGGGCACGTTCGCCTCGGCCAGCAGGACGTTCATGTGGCCCGGCATCCGGCCGGCGACCGGATGGATGGCGTATGAAACCTCGACGCCCTTGTCCTCGAGCAGGTCGGCGAGCTGGCGCACGTCGTGTTGCGCCTGCGCGACCGCGAGTCCGTAGCCCGGGACGAACACGACCTTGTGCGCGTACGCGAGCATCACCGCGACGTCCTCCGCGCTCGCGCTCCTGACCGTTCCCCCGTCGCCCGACGCGACCGCGGCCGCCGCCTCCGGCGTGATCTTCCCGAAGGCTCCGAAGAGCAGGTTCCCGATCGAGCGGTTCATCGCCCTGCCCATCATCGTCGTGAGTAGCGTTCCGGAGGCGCCGACGAGCATGCCGCTCACGATGAGCACGTTGTTCTGCAGCTCGAAGCCGCCGATCGCGACCGCGAGCCCGGTGAAGGCGTTGAGGAGCGAGATCACGACGGGCATGTCCGCTCCGCCGATCGGGAGGACGAAAAGAACGCCGAAGAGCGCTCCGCCTCCGACGACGAGCCAGAGCAGCCACTGATCCTGCACGCCGGCCGAGAGCGCGGCGGCAAGGACGACGAGCCCGACGAGGAGGACGATGTTCCCGACGTTCTGGCCCGGATAGGTGATGGGCCGTCCCCCGATCAGCTCCTGCAGCTTCGCGAACGCGACCATCGAGCCGGCGAACGAGACCGCGCCGATGAGGCCCGAGAACGCGATCGCGACGAGCGTGTCGTAGTGCGGTCGCCCGGGCGGCGGAAGGAAGCGGTGGAGCTCGGCGAGCGCGATGAGCGCCGCCGCTCCGCCACCGACGCCGTTGAAGAGGGCGACCATCTGCGGCATCGCCGTCATCCGCACCTTGCGCGCACCGACCGCGCCGAGGCCGCCGCCGATCAGCATCGCGATCACGAGCGCCCACCAGCTCCCACCGCCGGCCCTGATCCACGTGACGACGATCGCGACGAGCATCCCCGCCGCCCCGATCTGATTCCCTCGGCGCGCGTGCGCAGGATTGGAGAGGAAGCGCAGCGCGAGGATGAAGGTGACGATCGCGATCAGGTAGAGGACGTTTGCGGTGTTCGAGCTCACTTTTCGTCCCGCTGCGGCGGCTCGCGCTTCTTGAACATCTCGAGCATGCGGTCGGTGACCACGAAGCCGCCCACCACGTTGGCCGCGCCGAGCACGACCGCGAGGAAGCCGAGCACCCAGATAAATGGCCCCTTGTGACCCGAGGCGAGGACGATCATCGCGCCCGCCACGACGATGCCGTGAATCGCGTTCGTGCCGGACATGAGCGGGGTGTGCAGCAGCGTCGGCACTTTGGAGATCACCTCGAAGCCGAGGAAGATCGCGAGCACGAGGATCGTGACCTCGAAGACGAGCAGCGTGTCGTGACTCATGTTCGCTCCCGGCCCCGGCGGAGCCGGTGCCTCCGCTCCTTGTTGAGCTCCGTCGAGCCTACGCTCATGCGGTGGCGGCCTCCTTCTTGCCGGCGACGCAGGCGCCGCTCGTGATCTCGTCGCTCCAGTCGAGTGTGAGCTCGCCCTCGGGGGCGAGGTGGAGGAGGAGCGCCTGGACGTTGCGCGAGTAGAGCATCGAGGCGTGGTACGGCATCGTGCTCGCGAGGTCTCTCAAACCGACGAGCGTGACTCCGCTTCGCTCGACGATCTCACCGGGCTCCGTCAGCTCGCAGTTGCCGCCCGTCTCGGCGGCCAGGTCCACGATCACCGACCCGGGCCGCATCGCCTCGACGGCCGAAGCCGGGATGATCTTCGGCGCAGGCCGGCCGGGGACCGCGGCGGTCGTGATCACTGCGTCGAAGTCCGCGATCCGTCCCTCGAGCGCCTGCTGCTGCGCGGCCATCTCATCGGGCGTCAGCTCGCGTGCGTATCCGCCCTCGGCCTCGGCGCCGGTCACGCCGAGGTCGAGCCAGTTCGCTCCGAGGCTCTCGATCTGCTCTCGTACGACCGGACGTACGTCGAACCCGGTGGTTACGGCGCCGAGCCGCCGGGCGGTCGCGATCGCCTGCAGTCCGGCCACGCCGGCGCCGATCACGAGCACCTTCGCGGGAGGGACGGTGCCGGCGGCCGTCATGAGCATGGGGAAGAAACGCGGGAGTTGCTCGGCGGCGAGCAGCGCTGCTTTGTAGCCGCCGACGGTCGCCTGCGACGAGAGCGCGTCCATCGTCTGCGCGCGCGAGATGCGTGGCACGGATTCGAGGGCAAAGGCCGTCACGCCGCGTGCTGCCAGCGCCTCGACGTCCGCCGCATCCGAGAGCGGCTCGAGAAAGCCGATCAAGACCTGACCCGAGCGAAGTCGTTCGCGCTCCGCCGCCGAGGGCTTTCGGACCTTGACGACCCCGTCCGCTTCCCACGGGTCACCGAGTGCCGCACCGGATTCCGTGTAGGCGTCATCGGGGAACGAGGCGGCCGCGCCGGCGCCCGACTCGACGACGAGCTCGAAACCCGACGCGGCGAGCTTGCCGACGGTCTCGGGCACGAGCGCCACCCGCCGCTCGCCCTCGGTCGTCTCGCGCGGGATACCGACCCTCATCCGGCGAATAGCCTACGCAGAGTGACGCACTTCTTCACGAGCCATGGTTTGCCCCTGCTCTTTGCGGTCGTCCTGCTCGAGTCGTTCGGGATACCGCTGCCCGGCGAGACGGCGCTGATCGCGTTCGGAATCCTCGCCTCACAGGGGAATTACTCGATCGTCTGGGTGATCGTGGTCGCCGCCGCCGGAGCGATCGTCGGCGACAACCTCGGCTACTGGGTGATCGGGCGCTGGGGCGGACGGGCGTTGTTCGAGCGCTGGGAGCCTTTGCGACGCTACTCCGAACGGTTCTTACCCGCGGCCGAGCGGCTGATGACGAGGCACGGGGGCAAGGTGGTCTTCTTCGGCCGCTTCATCACGGTGCTTCGCTATACGGCCGCGTGGGCCGCCGGAATCGGGCAGATGTCCTGGTGGAAGTTCCTCTTCTGGAACGCGGCCGGCGGGATCTGCTGGGCAACGGCAGTCGGTCTCGTCGCGTACTACTCGGGGCACGCTGCCGCCGACGCGATCCAGCGCTACGGGATCTACGCGGCGGCGGGAATCGTGGTCGTGCTTCTGATCGGCTGGTTCGCGACGCACACCGGCAAGAAGTGGCTCGAAAAGCGGTTGTAGCCGTCGCGCTGGCGTTCGTCCTCGCGGCTTGCGGCGGCGGTTCGGCTGGTGCGACCTATCCGGCGACGGCCCCGAAGTCGGTGCGGATACCCGACTTCACGCACGTCGTCCTCGTCGTGTTCGAGAACCACGAGGCGACCGAGATCGCCGGCAGTTCCACCGCGCCGACGTTCAACGCACTCGCCCGCAGCTACGCATCGCTGACGAACTACGACGCCGTCGCCCACCCGAGCCTGCCGAACTATCTCGCGCTCGTTTCCGGCTCGACGCAGGGGATCTCGAGCGATTGCACCGACTGCGTCGTCTCGGCGCGCAGCCTTGCCGACACGCTCGAGGGGGCTGGAAAGACGTGGAAGACCTACGCCGAGGATCTTCCGTATCCGGGCTTCACCGGAAGCTCGGCCGGCCGCTACGCGAAGAAGCACGACCCGTTCCTCTACTTCCGCAACGTCGTCGGCTCGCGTGCGAGGCGCACGCGTGTCGTCCCGTTCACCCGGCTTGCGCGTGACCTCGCTCGGCACCGGCTGCCCGACTTCTCGCTCGTCGTCCCCAACCTCTGCGACGACATGCACGACTGCTCGGCCGCCACCGGCGACGCCTGGCTGAAGGCCCGGATCGTTCCGCTGCTGCATTCGCCGGAGCTGCGTGGCGGTGTCGTCTTCGTCGTCTTCGACGAGGGGACGAGCGACACCGGCGGAGGCGGTCGCATCGAGGCGCTCGTGCTCGGCCCGACCGTGGAGAGGGGCTCGAGGTTCACGAAGGGGACGAACCACTACGGCCTCCTACGAACGATCGAGGACGCCTGGGGCCTGCCGCGGCTCGGGCACTCCCGCACCGGAACGCCGATAGGCGGCATCTGGAGGTAAGCGCGGGCGAAGAGCTGCGCTCTTCGGCCGGGGATGACCGAACTGCGCCGACGGGAGACGCGGTCTCCCGTCGGCTTCGTGCTGAGGGCACATTGGGCTTGCGTGGGGTCGGACGGTTGTTTCGTCGCGCGCGAGCAGGCCTTCGGCGTGCTCGCCCGCTGGTTCGCGGCGTCGTAACGTGCCGTTACGCCGCCGCCTCGACGCTACGGAGGGTTCGAGACGCTCAAATCACTGGGCGTCGCGGGCCAGAAACCACGCTTTCCGGCCCGCGCAGTTCCTCATCGGAGGATTCCGCGGTCTAGCGCGGAATCCGTTCGGACGATGCTTGCCTCCATCGCACGCGCTCTGGAGCAGCGCGACCAGACGTTCGGCCACGGCGACCGCGTGGCGGCCCTCGCCGAGCCCGTCGCGCTCGAGCTGGGGTGGGATCGCGAGAGGATCCGGTCGCTTCGCCGCTCGGCGCCGCTGCACGACGTCGGCAAGGTGAAGCTGAGCCCGAAGATCCTCGGCAAGCCCGGCCCGCTCACGCTGGAGGAGATGGCCGAGATCCGCAGTCACCCGGAGGCCGGCGCGCGACTTGTCCTGCCGTTGCGGCGTTTCCACGAGGCGCTCCCGTACGTCCTCTTCCACCACGAGCAGTGGGACGGCGGCGGCTACCCGGCGGGGCTGACCGGTCGCAGGATCCCGGCCGAGGCACGAATCCTTGCGATCGCCGACGCCTTCGACGCGATGATCTCGCCGCGGCCCTATCGCGCCTCCCTCACGCACGAGCACGCGCTCGCCGAGGTCGCGGAAGGAGCCGGCACGCAGTTCGATCCGGTCGCCGCGGAGCTGTTCGTCGAGGCGTGGGCTCACGGCTGGGACACCTGGCACGCGGCCGTCGCCTCGTAGCTCGCAAAAGTTTGCCAACTCGCTAACAAAAGCCTGACGACGTATGCGTAGCGTCCGTTTTGTGAGAAGGCTGCGTCTGGCAGGGCTGTGCCTCGCGATTCTGCTTCTCTCCGCGCAGGCCGGTTCAGCCCGGGTCGAGGGAAAGACCGCGAAGAGGACGACGCACCCGATCTGGATGCTCGCGATCGATGGGTCCCGGGTCGCGTATTCCAGCGGTGGCCTGATCCACGTCTGGAATCTCGCGACAGACAAGACCTCCACGGTGACAGGGAAGTACGCCAACGCTCTGCACAGCGCGAACGCATCTCAACTCGCGATCGCCGGCAAGCGGGTCGCCTGGATCAAGGATCAGCAATTTGGCAACACGGAGGAGGGCGAGAAGCTCTTCATCGCGTCGGTCGGCGGGAAGGCCCGCCAGCTCATGCACGCGTACCGCTACGGCGTGGATGACCAGACGCATACGACGGGCTTCTGGATCGAAGGTCTCGTCGGCTCGGGAAGGAGCCTCGCCGTCAGCACCTGGAAATCCGCCGGGACGACCGCGACAGACCAGCAGCTCAGCCTCGTCACCGGCGAGGGGCTAGAGGCGCTTGCGGGCGGAACGGGTGCGCTCGTCTCTCAGGCGGTCGACCGCGGCCACATTGCCACCCTGCAGTCCAGCCCGTGGTCCGCCTCGACGAGCGTGAACATCTACTCCTCCAGCGGAGACCCGCTCGACGACTTCTCCATCGACACCGCTACGGAGATCGCGCTCACCGGCAACCTGCTGGCTGTTCTGACCCCGTCACCGACCCCCACGATCGAGGTGTACGACTGGACGACCGGCGCCCTCGAGCACACCTGGCCGGCACAAGGGGCCACTACCGCGACGTCGGGCCCCAATCAGGTGGGCCACATCGAAGCGTACGGAGGGCTCGTCCTCTACTCGGTCTACAGCCAGTACGTCGGAGGCGACGAGACATTGCACGTTCTCGATCCGGCGACCGGCAAGGACGCAGTGGTCGGGACGATCAAGGCATTCGGGGCCAACCGCGAATGGGCGATCGGCTCACGCGGCCTCGCCTACGCCGTCAACTCCAGGCTGAACAGCACTGTCGGCGCGGGCAGGATCATGTTCGTATCGACCGCGAAGCTCGACGCGCTGCTCGGCTAGCTGGCGCTAGAGGCTCGCCCAGACCTCGAGCTTGGCGCGGACGCGGCCGATCACGTCGTCCGTGAACTCTGTGGTGCCGAGGTGGCCGCCGAGATCCGCAGTGCGGTTCCCCTGCGCCACGGTCTCGAGGCACGCCTCGCGAATCGCTCGTCCCGCCGCCTGCGCCTCGTCGCCGGCGTGGGAGAGGAGAGCGGCTCCGGCGAGGATCATCGCCATGGGGTTGGCAACGTTCTTTCCGAGCAACGAAGGTGCCGTCCCGTGGGCCGCCTCGGCCATGATCGCCGAGGGCTCGGAGCCCGACTCGAAGGCGACGAGCAAGGACTCCGAGCCTGCGATCGAGCCGAAGAGCGGCAGGACGAGGTCGGAGAGTATGTCGCCGTCGCGGTTGAGGGCGGGGATCACGAGCGGGTCGCCGGCGGAGGAGAGGAGGAGCGCGAACGTCGCGTCGATGAGCTGCGGCTCGTAGGGCACCTCCGGATGTCGCGCCGCGGCCGCATCCATCTCTTCCTTCAGCATCCCCTCGTAGGTGGGGCTCACCGTGTACTTCGGGCCGCCGAACACCTTGGCTCCGGTCCGTTCCGCTTGAAGGAAGGCGAACTCGGCGACAGCGTGGCAGATACGGCGCTCGATCCGCTCCGTGCGGAACGCGACCTCGTCGTCGCCCTCGCCCTCACGCCACTCCTTGGCGCCGTACGCGTCGCCGACGGCCATCCGGACGATCGAGATCGGCGCATGCACACCGCCGAGCGGTGCGACTCCCGGAATCCGCCGTCCGGTCCGGACGATGACCTTGCCGCCGATCTCCTCGCGCAGGATGCGATTCGGGGAGCCGACGTCTCCGCGCCCCTCCGGCGTGATCGTCGCGGCCTTCAGCCCGAGGCCGTGCTCGCGGATGGCGGCGGCAGCCTCCGTCACGACCTGGTTCTCGGTCTCGCGGCGGCGCTCGAGCGACAGATCGAACCGCGGGAACTCGAGCTCGACCCCGATCACCTCGGGTGCGAGGACACGCAGACTCTCCTCGAGCAGCTCCTGCCCCGTCTCGTCCCCCTCGAGGACGACGATTGTCGGCTCGTCGCGCACCGCGCGCCAGTCTAGTGTCGTTGTGAAGGGGGAGATGCCGAGCCGGGTCGGAAGCAAACGCGCGTTTCGCTACGTCGACGCAAAGGGAAAGGCGATTAGCGACGCCGCGGTTCTCGAGCGCATCGAGTCGCTCGTGATACCGCCCGCGTGGACCGACGTCTGGATCTCGCCACGGCCGTACGCGAAGGTCCAGGCGACCGGCTACGACAAAGCCGGCAGAAAGCAGTACCTGTACCACGCGGATTACCGCGCAGCGCAGGAGAAGGAGAAGTACGACAGCCTGATTCGCTTCGGCGACGGCCTTCCTGGGCTGCGCGCTGCGATGACCGAGCACCTCGACAAGGAGGAGCTCGACCGTGAGCGCGTTTCGGCCGTCGCGCTTCACCTCATTTCGCTCGGCTGGTTCCGCGTCGGCTCCGAGCGATATGCCCGCGAGGGAACGTACGGCGTCACGACGCTGCTCCGGCGTCACGTCAGCGTCCGCGGCAAACGCGTCAAGCTCTCGTTTCCCTCGAAGGCGGGCATCCGAGTACGTACCGAGCTCGTCGACGAGGATCTCGCCGAAGCGATTCGCGGGCTGCTGCAGGTCAAGGGCGGCGCGCGCGTCTTCAAGTACCGCTGGGAGGGCGAGGTCTACAACCTCACCAGCAAGCGGCTCAACGACTACGTGAAGATCTACCTCGGGGACGAGTTCACGGCCAAGGACTTCCGGACGTGGGGCGGCACGCTTCTTGCCTCGATCTATTTCGCGGAGCACACGGCGCAGCACGGATTTCCGACATCGGAAAAGGAACAGAAGAGGTCGGTGACGGCAGTTATGCAGCGGGTCGCCAAGCAACTCGGAAATACACCCGCCGTCACGCGCGAGTCGTATGTCTCGCCCGCGGTCGTCGAGCAGTACCTCGAAGGACGAACGATCGACGATTTCCGGCCGCGTCATTTGCGTGTCGTCAAGGCCCGCGAGGCGGAGCTCTCACCTGAAGAACAGGCGATGTGCAATCTGTTGCGTTCGGGTCGTCGGCGAAAACGCAAGGCTGCATAGATGAGCCTCGTTTTTCTATAGGGTTTCCACGGCAAATCGGCAATGCGAAGGAGGAGAACGGTGGCTCGCAAAACGGTGCTCGTATGCGACAGTTGTGGCAGCGAGGTCGAGGAAGCCAAAGGCGCGGTGATGCGCGTCACATACACGGACGCACGCCGAGGGGCGAAGCAGGCCGACCTCTGCGACGCGTGCGCAGGCAGAACGCCCGGCCGCGCTGTGGCGCGCCGAGGACGACGTCCCAAGGCGGCTACTGCCGCTTAGCTCGCGGGTGCTGCGCACCCGCTCGCTGGGTCGACCTCAGAAACGCTTCGCGTTTCCGAGGTCTTAGACGGAACTGCGCGGGCCGGAAAGCGCGGTTTCCGGCCCGCTCCGTGCTGTCTCATCCAAATACGTCTGGGCGAGAGGCCTGTGTCGTGCGCTCGCGCGCGGCAGGGGCCGGCACGAGCGCAGTCCGGCCTGCGGCTAAGTCCCCGCTACGCGGGAGCCTTAGCCTCCGGCCCTTGGCGCCCAATGATTTGAGCGTTTCGAACGTTCGCCGACGGAACCGCCGCCAGAATCCACGCAAGCCAATGTGCCCCCAGCACGAAGCCGACGGGAGACCGCGTCTCCCGTCGGCGCAGTTCGGTCATCCCCGGGCGAAGAGCGCAGCTCTTCGCCCGCTCGCCAAGCGCGCTAGCGTAGGCGGGTGCCGCTCCGCCTCATCGCGGGGCCCGCCAACGCGGGCAAGGTCGAGCTTCTGCTCGACCGCTATCTCGCCGCGCTCGACTCCCCGGACGGGCTCGAGCCGCTCCTGATCGTGCCGAACCGGGCGGACGTCGACCGCGTCCAGCTGGAGCTGCTCACCCGGCGCTCGGCGCTCCTCGGCGGCGAGATCGGGACGTTCGAGGACGTGTTCCGCGATCTCGCACGCGGCCTCGCCGACCGCCGTTCGCGGCTCGGGCGCGCCGAGGAGGCGCTCGTCATCCGTCGTGTCGTGAGCCGCGCGGACCTGAGGGGCTTCGCCCGCTCCGCCGAGCGTGCGGGCTTCGTGGACTCGCTGCAACAGGTGCTCGACGAGCTCGAGGCGGGACTTCTGGCGCCGGACGCCATCGACGGCGAGCTCGGCGAGCTCTACTCCGCCTACCGCGAGGAGCTCGACCGGCTCCAACGATGGGACCGTGGCCTGCTCCGCACACATGCTGTCGAGCGGCTCCGAACGGATCTCGACGCCTGGCACGGCGAACCCGTCTTCGCCTACGGCTTCGAGGACCTCACGGGCGCGGAGTGGGCGCTGCTCGAGGCGCTCGCTGCACGGGCCGAGGTGACCGTTTCGCTTCCGTACGAGCCGGGCCGTCCGGCGTTCGCTGCTCTCCGCCGCACCGCCGAGGATCTCGCCGGCCTCGCTTCCGGTGCGGTCGAGGAGCTGCCGCCGCGCTACGCGGCGGTCGCGCCTCCGGCGCTGGCGCACCTGGAGCGCGCACTCTTTGCCGACGCGCCTGGCGGCGCTCCGCCGCTCGACGGCGTGGTGCGCTTCTTCGAGGGTGCGGGGAGCCGCGGGACGCTCGAACTCGTCGGCGAAGAGGTGCTCGCGCTCGCGCGCGGCGGTATGCCGCTCGAGCGGATCGGGCTCGTCGTGCCAAGCTACGAACGGATCCGCGGCACCCTCGAGACGGTGCTCGGCTCCTTCGGCATCCCGTATGCGGTCGACGGCGAGCTCCGGCTGACGCAGACACCGCTCGCCGATGCGCTCGCAGCATTGCTGCGCTTCGCATGGGGCGGAGGGACGCGAACCGACCTCTTCCGCTTCCTCCGCTCACCGTTTTCGGGGCTCGAGCGGCGCGCGGTCGACTTCGTCGAAGGACGTCTGCGAGGACGTGCCGTGCAGGCGCCGGAGCGGGTCGTCGATGAGGCGGAACGCCTGCGCGGCGGGCCCCTGCCCGCGCTCGAGGAATTGCGTGCCGCGGACGATCCGGTGGAGGCGGTTCGTGAGCTCGCGGGACGAATGCTGCGCAACGCGTACGGGCTCGACCATCCACCGGCCGACGCCGGGAGCCGGCTCGACCTCCGGGCGCATGAGGCGCTCACGCGGCTGCTCGCCGAGCTCGAGGGCTGGCGCGAGCTCTGCGGAGAGCTGAGCCGCGAGGACACCCTTGTCGCAATCGAGCGCGCTGTGCTCCCTCGGCGGGCGGGAGAGGACGCGGGTCGTGTGGCGGTCGTCGACCTGCGGCGCGCCCGCACGCGGCGCTTCGACGCCGCCTTCGTGCTCGGTCTCGAAGAGGGGAGCCTGCCGCGCCGCGGCGGCGGCTCGCCGTTCCTCGACGACGACGCGCGCCGCGAGCTCGACTCGAACGGGGCGAGGCTCTTGCGGCCGGATCCTGTCGAGCTCGATCGTTACCTCTTCTACACGGCCTGCACCCGCGCTTCGCAACGCCTCTACCTCGTGCGCGAGGCAGCGGACGACGACGGTAGTCCTCGCGAAGCGAGCCCTTTCTGGCACGACGTCCAGGCGCTTTTCGACCGGGACGACGTCGCGCGCTGGATCCGCAGACGTCCGCTCTCGGCGCTCACGTGGCCGCTCGACGACGCGCCAACCGAGCGCGAGCGCTTGCGCGCGCTGGCGGAGCTCGCCGCCCGCGACGCGCAGGAGGCGGATGCGATCGGCCGAGCGAACGGCTGGGCGCGCAGGCTCGAGCGCGCCCGCGGCGCGTTCAACCGGCCGACGCGGCTCACCCACCCGCTCCTGCTGGAGCAGCTCGGGTCACGAGGCTCGTTCGCCGTGACAGAGCTCGAGCGCTTCGCCGACTGCTCCTCGGCCTGGTTCGTCGAACGGTTCCTCGACCCCAAGACGATCGACGCCGAGCCCGATGCGAAGCAGCGCGGCAGCGTCGCTCACCAGGCGCTCTACCGGTTCTTCACGCGCGTCCCGGCCGAGCTCGGGGTCGAGAAGCTCGAGCCACAGCACGTCGAGGCGGCGACCGGGCTGATGCGCCGCTGCCTCGATGACGCAGTCGCCGGCGTGCGCATGGACCTGACCGAGATGCAAGAGCGCGAGCTCGACCAGTCCCTCTGGCGGGATCTCGCCGCCTTCGTGGAGGAGGAGTGCTCGTCGCAGCTGCCGCTCGTGCCGCGACGCTTCGAGGTTGCGTTCGGCAGCGAGCGCGCCGCCCCCGAGCTGCAGCGTGGGCTCGAGCTTGCGCCGGGCATGACCCTCTCGGGGAAGATCGACCGGATCGACGTCGACCCGTTCGGCGCGCGCGGGGTCGTCCAGGACTACAAGTCCGGGAAGGGCGCGCACTCGGCGAGGCAGATCGAGAGCGAGCTGCGGCTGCAAATCCCGCTCTACATGCTCGTGCTCCGCGACCTCGTCGGACTGGAGCCGCTCGGCGGGCTCTACCGTCCGCTCGCAGGCGCGCGCAAGCCGCGTGGACTCGTCCGCGGCTCCGAGGCGGAGACGCTGCCGGGGTATGTATCGCACGACTACCTGGACGAGGACGCGTTCTGGGGCGTCGTCGAGTCGGCACGCGAGACTGCGGCCGGACTCGCGACACGGATCCGGACGGGCGACGTCCGACACGACCCTCTCGGCGGGGAATGTCCGGCCTGGTGCGACCTGTGGTCGATCTGCCGGATCGAGCGGGCATGAACGAGCAGCAACTCGCAGCGGTCGAGGCCGGGGGAGAGGTCTTCGTCTCCGCCGGCGCCGGGACAGGCAAGACGGCCGTTCTCGTCGAGCGGGTCGTGCGCGCCGTCTGCGATCGGGGTCTCGACGTCGACTCGATCCTCGTGATCACGTATACGCGCCGAGCAGCCGGTGAGCTGCGGACGCGGATCCGCGCGGCACTCGCCGAGCGCGGGCGGCACGATCTCGCGCGCAGGCTCGACGGAGCCTGGATCTCGACCATCCACGGCTTCTGCGCGCGGCTCCTGAAGACACACCCGCTGGCCGCGGGGCTCGATCCGCGCTTTCGTGAGCTCGACGAGTCGCAGGCAGCGGTGCTCCGGTCCGAGGCGTTCCGAGACGCCCTCGCAGAGTTCTGCGCAGGGGACGATCCGCAACGGCTCGAGCTGCTCGCGACCTACGGGAGCGACCGGCTGCGGCGGATGCTGACGAGCGTGTACGAGACGCTCCGCGCCGCCGGACGCGAGCTCGACCTCGAGGTCGTGACGCGGCCGGAGCTCGGCGACCGGGTCGAGGAGCTACGGGCCGTGGCGGCAGCACTCGCATCCGACCCGGATGCGACGGACGCGCAGCGGGGGACCGCGGCCGAGTTGCTCGAGCTACTGGCGCGCGATCTCCGTCCAGACCGGCTGATGAACCTGACCGGCTTCAAGGCCCGCGGCGACCGCGCTGCCGGCTACTCGGACACGCTCGCAGCGGTCGAGCAGGCGGCGCTGGACGAGGCCGCCGCGCGCGACCGGGCACTTCTGCAGGAGCTCCTGACGATGTTCGCCGAGCGGTACGCCGAGGCGAAGGCGCGCGAATCGGCGCTCGACTTCGAGGATCTCCAGCTCGAGGCGCGCGACCTGCTCCGGTTGCAACCCGAGCTCCGCGAGCGCGAGCAAGCGCGCTTCCGGTCGATCCTCGTGGACGAGTTCCAGGACACCAACCGGCTCCAGACGGAGATCGTCGATTTGTTGCGCACGCCCGAGACGGAGCTCTTCTTCGTCGGCGACGAGTTCCAGTCGATCTACGGCTTCCGCCACGCCGACGTGCAGGTCTTTCGTGAGCGGCGCGAGGCGGTCGAACAGCCGCTCTCTCTCACGCTCAACTACCGGTCGCGCCCGGAGGTGCTCGCAGTGGTCAATGAGCTCTTCGGTGCGCACTTCGGGAGCGAGTTCCAGGAGCTCGCGGCGGCGGCCGAGTTCCCGGATCCCGTCTTCGGTCACCCCGTCGAGCTCCTGGTCACCGACAAGGAGAGCTACAAGGACAGCGGCGTCCACTGGCGGCGCGGCGAGGCCCGGGCGGTGGCGCGGCGGGTCCGCGAGCTTGTCGCCGGCGGGGCAGCGACGCCGGGCGAGATCGTCCTCCTCTTCGCCGCCGGCACCGATGCGGAGTGGTACGAGGACGAGCTGCGCCGCGCCGGGCTGCCCACGTACCGCGCCACCGGCAAGGGCTATTTCGGCCAGCAGCAGGTCGTCGATCTGCTCATGTACCTCCGCCTGCTCCACAACCGGTACGACGACACCGCGCTCCTGTCGGTGCTCGCGTCGCCGTTTGTCGGCGTCTCGAACGACGCGCTCGCGCTTCTCCGGCGCGTCGCCTCGAGGAGGCCGCTCTTCTCCGGGCTCGAGCACGCCCTGCCGCCGGGGCTCGGCGAGCGCGACGAGCGGCTGATGCGCGCTTTCCGGCAGCGCTACGAGCGGCTCGTTCAGACGCTGCCGCGCCTTTCGCTCGAAAGCTTGTGCGAGCAGGTCGTGGCCGCGCACGACTACGACCTCGCGGTGCTCGCGCAGTGGGACGGGCGCCGGCGTTACGCGAACCTGCGGAAGCTCGCGCGTCTCGCCCGGTCGTACGAGGAGCTTCGGGGTCCCGACGTCGAAGGCTTCGTCAGGTTCGTCGCGGAGCAGGAGGCGATCGGCACCAGGGAGCTCGAGGCGGTCGCCGAGGAGGAGGGCGCTGACGCCGTCCGTCTGCTCACCATCCACGCCGCGAAAGGCCTCGAGTTCAAGGTCGTGATCGTCGCGGACGCGGGACGAGACCGCGTGGCGCCGTCGCCGGACGAGATTCTCGCCTTGCCGGACGGCCGCTTCGGATTCCGCGTCGCGGATCCGGTGACTGCGAAGCACCGCGGCGCCTTCGACTACGAGGCCGTGAAGGAGGCGCGCCAGGAAGCGGAGCGTGCCGAGCGTCTACGTCTCTACTACGTCGCGCTGACGCGCGCGAAGGAGCGGCTGATCGTCTCCGGCTCGGTCGATCTCGGCTCGGAGCGCGAGGTGCCGACCCCGATCGCGTGGGTCCTCGACCGGCTCGATGCCGACGAGGAGCTCGCGCAGGCCGGGGACGAGCCGATCGAGCTCGTTCGCGGCGACGCTCGGCTGCTCGTCCGCCTCGACCGCTATCGGCCCGAGCCCGTTGCGGCAGAAGCCGAGCCCGTGGAGGAAGGCCAGTTGGCGCTCTTCACCGCGCTCGAGGAGGTAGCCGTCGCCCACGCGGCACCCGAGCTGCCGCCGCTTGTTGCCCTGCCGGAGCCGCCGCTGTACCGCGTGCGCAAGCTCTCGTTCACGGCGCTGTCGCTGTTCGAGCAGTGTGCGTACAAGTACTTCGCGCGCTACGGGCTCGGGATGAGCGAGCGGCCGGTCGAGGGCGACGGGACGGGCGAGCTGTCCGGAATCGAGATCGGGAGCGCCGTGCATGCGCTCCTCGAGGAGATCGACCTCGCCGCGCCGGTCGTGCCCGAGCTCGAGGACGAGCTGATCCGCGGACTGGTCGCCGCGTACTGCGAGTCCGACCTTGCCCTCCGGGTCGCGGGCCTTGACGGCGTCCAGAAGGAACGTCACTTCACGTTCGCGCACGACGGCGTGCTCGTGCACGGGTTCCTCGACGCTTTTCATTTCGCGGACGGCCGCGCGCTCGTCGTCGACTACAAGACGAACCTCCTGGGCGAGGCGACTCCGGAGGAGATCGTCGAGCAGGACTACCGGCTCCAGCGGCTCGTCTACGCGCTTGCGTGCTTCCGTGCCGGCGCCGACGAGGTCGAAGTCGTGTACCAGTTCCTCGAGCGTCCCGAGGCGCCGGTGGAAGCCGTCTTCTCGCGGGACGACGTGCCGGAGCTGGAGGCCGAGCTGTCTGCGGCGATCGCGCGCATCCAGGCCGGGGAGTTCCCGCCGACGCCGAGTGACTTCGCGTGTGCCGGCTGTCCCGCGCTCGACCTCGTCTGCGCCGGGCCTCGCCTGCGTCCGCGCCTGCCGGAAGTCGTTGCCTCGTAGCTACCTGAAGGAGGCCCGCCGGCATGTCGGGCCGAAGCGGGCGCGGATCGGGCCGATCATCGAGCGCCTCGCCGCAGAGCACGCCGACGCGGCGATAGCGCTCCGCTTTCGCAGCCCGGTCGAGCTGCTCGTCTCGGTCATGCTCTCGGCCCAGACGACCGACGTGAACGTGAACCGGGTCACGCAGACGCTGTTCGAGAAGTACCGCCGGCCGGAGGACTACCTCGCCGTGCCGCAGGAGGAGCTCGAGCGTGACATCTTCGCGACCGGCTTCTACCGCCAGAAGGCCAAGGCTGTGCGCGGGACGATGCGAATGCTCCTCGAGCAGTTCGACGGCGAGGTGCCGGGCCGGCTCGAAGAGCTGATCCGGCTGCCCGGCGTGGCGCGGAAGACGGCCAACGTCGTTGCAGCCGAGCTCGGCGAGCCGCAGGGCATCGTGGTCGACACGCACGTGCGGCGCCTCTCGCAGCGGCTTCGCCTCACCCGTCAGGAGGATCCGGTCAAGATCGAGCGCGATCTCGTCCGACTCGTCCCGCGTGCCGACTGGGGACGCTTCCCGCACCTCCTCATCTGGCACGGCCGGCGCGTGTGCGATGCGCGGCGCCCGCGCTGCGAGGACTGCGTCGTCAACGACCTCTGCCCTTCGAGCCGTGTCTGACCGCGCCGCACGCTCCCGTAGCTTCGAGACCGTGGCTGCCGAGTACGAGCGGCACCGGCCGGAGTATCCGGAAGAGGCGCTTCGCTGGGCAGCGGAGCAGCTTGGACTCGCGGAGCGCGCGCGCGTCCTCGACGTGGGCGCCGGAACGGGGAAGCTCACGCGCGGCCTCGTCGCGCTCGGTTATGAGGTCGTCGCGGTCGAGCCCGGCAAGCCCATGCTCGAACAGCTGCGGAAGGAGGTTCCCGAGGCAGAGGCGCTCGAAGGGCCTGCGGAGGCGATTGCGCTCCCGGACGCTGGCGTCGACGCGGCGTTCGCGGGGCAGGCGTTCCACTGGTTCGAACGAGAGCGAGCGGTGCCGGAGCTACACCGTGTCATCCGGCCTGGAGGCGGGCTCGCTCTCCTCTGGAACTGGTGGGATGACGATGACCCGCTGCAGCACGAGCTCGCCGAGCTCATCGGTTATGCCGGCCACTCCCCGTTCATCGACGAGGAATTGCCGGCAGCCCCGTGGTTCCGAGAGCGCGGGCGCACGGTCGTCGAGAGCGCGGACGAGTCGAGCCCCGACGCCCTCGTCGCGATGCTGGCCACGACGAGCCGTTTCCTGACGGCGGATCCCGCAGACGGCGCGGACTGGCTTCGCGAGGTGCGCGAGCGCGCTTTCAAGTACGGCGAACGGTTCCCGCTGCCGAAGCTGACCTACGCGTTCGCCTTCGAGCGGATCAGTTGACCCGCGGATCCTCGGGCATGCGAGAGACGAGCTCGTAGATCCCGCCCTTGCGGCGCAAAACGTCGCGCCAGAGGTCGTCGGGGTCATCGGTGAAAGCGTCGTCGGGAAGCGCGGGCTCGAGGATCCAGTCCTCGTCCGCAAGCTCCGCCTCGAGCTGGCCCACGCCCCAGCCCGCATAGCCGGCAAAGACCCGCCGCCGCGTCGTCGCCGGGACGATCTCGTCCGGCTCGGTCAGCGAGGGGAAGCCGAGTGCGCCGAAGAGCGGTACGGCAGCGTCATCGGGATCGAGGAATTCGCCCAGCACGAGGACGGCCTCGGGCTGCACCGGGCCACCGACCCAGACCTGGTCGCCGTCGTCGACCACCGGCTCGAGCTGTGGCACGGCCCCGGCCACATCGACCGGGGAGGGTCGGTTGAGGACCAGCCCCGCCGCGCCATCCTCGTTGTGCTCGGTCACGAGGACGACGGTGCGGCGGAAGTTCGGGTCGAGCATGGACGGCGAAGCGACGAGCAGGTGTCCCTGGAGCGAGTCCACGGGCTCATTGTGCCCGGTACGATGGCGGCGTCGTTCGCGGGATGAGGCTCCCGCTAACCGCCCTCACGGGCTGATGGCCTCTACGACGAGACCACGCCTGGAAGGAGAACGCGGTGAGCGACCTCGCACTAGCAGCAGTCCTGGCCGGAACGATTCTGCTCGCCTCGACCGTCTCGGTCGAGCTCGGGCTCTCCGTTGCGCTGATAGAGCTGCTCGCCGGCGTCATCGTCGGCAACACCGCACACGTCGTCATCCCGAGCTGGCTCACCTTCATCGGGTCGTTCGCAGGAATCGTCCTGACCTTCCAGGCTGGGGCGGAGGTCGATGTCCCCCAGCTCATGCGCGAGTGGAAGGCCTCGGTTTCGATCGGGCTCGTCTCGTTCTTCGCCCCGTTCGCCGTCGTCGCCCTCGTTGCGTACTACGCGCTCGACTGGTCGCGGCGGCAGGCCGAGATCGGCGGACTCGCACTGTCGACGACGAGCCTCGCCGTCGTCTACGCGGTGCTCGTCGAGACGGGGTTGAACCGGGAGCTCGTCGGCAAGCGGCTGATGTCAGCGACCTTTGTCACCGACATCGCGACCGTCACCGGCCTCACCGTCCTCTTCCTCAAGCCGACGGTGTGGATCGTCCCGTTCGCGCTGGTCTCCATAGCGCTCATCTTCGGATTGCCGTACATGGCTCGGCACTTCTTCCCGCGCTACGGCGATCGCGTGATCGAGCCGGAGATCAAGCTCGTCTTCGCGTGCCTCTTCCTGCTCATGTGGCTGGGCGCGCGCGCGAACTCGCAGGCGGCCCTGCCCGCGTTCGTCCTCGGGCTCGCGATGTCGCGGATCTTCGCCTCGCATCGCCTCGAGCAGGACCGTCTGCGCGTCGTCTCGTTCGCGTTCCTGACGCCGTTCTTCTTCCTCAAGGGCGGGCTCAACGTCTCGACGAGCGCCCTCTGGGCCAATCTGGGGATTCTCGGGCTGCTCGTCGCCGCGAAGATGGGCCCGAAGCTCATCGGCGTCTACCCGCTCGCGCGGAGGTTCACGGCTCCCCACGCGACCTTCACGACACTGCTGATGTCGACCGGGCTCACCTTCGGGACGATCACGTCGCTCTACGGCCTCTCTGCAGGGATCATCGACCGCACGCAGTTCTCGCTGCTCATCGCCGTCGTGGTGCTCTCGGCGATCGTCCCGACGGCGATCGCCCAGCGCTTCTACCAGCCGCAGTCGGCTACGCACCGCGATCTCACGGCGCCCGTCGCGCCTGCCCCGTCCGACTAGATGAGCGCCGGCGTCAGCGCGACGAGGAGCCCGCCGTCGTCGTCGAGCGCCGGGAAGAAGTCGCCGATCACGCGTTTGACCTGCCCGCTTCGTGTGCGCAGCTGTAGCTGCTCGTTGAGGCGGCGGACGCCCCATTCGAGCGAGAGCTTGACCGGGTTCTTCTCCTCCTCGAACCCTGCGAGGCCGAACGCGGCGATCACATCGGAGCCGAGGACGTCTTGCTCGCTCCAGCCGCTCAGCTCGAACACGCCGCGCCCGATCGCGAGAATGCGGCCCTCCTGGTCGCACGTGACGAGGCCGGTCGTCGGTGCCGGGTAGTAGTCGTCCATCAGCTCGAAGAGGAAGCCGAAGCCACAGTGATGGCAAGCAACGGCCTCGTCGAACATGCCTTCTTTGCGGTCGATGTCGACCGAGCGTTCCTTGCAGTTGGGGCAGATGAAGTTCGGCACGGCGTCAGGCTAGCTGCGAGGGAGGGCGTCGACTCGCGCCACCCAGGCGTGCAGCGGCGAGTCGGGGCCGAGCGGCATGTGCTCCGCGAGAACGGCGTGGAACGTGTCGTCGTCGCCGGGAGCGAGGCCGAGCGAGGCGTACTTGAGGAACGGAAAAACCGTCACGTCGGCGAGACCGAAAACGCCGAAGAGGAAGTCGCGTCCGGCGAGAAGCGACTCGAGCAACGTGACGGCGCGGCGCATCTCGGCGGCATGCGCTTCGGCGTCGCCGGCGCCGTCGGCGATCGCGTTCGGAAACGTCTTCCAGACCCGATTGAACCAGTCCGCGAAGATCCTCACTTCGGCCCTTTGCGCCGGATCGCGCGGTAGAAGCGAGGGCTCGGGGAACCGCTCCTCGAGCCAGTCGAGAATCCGCGGTGAGTCGCTCACGGCCTCGTCGCCCGCAATCAGCACCGGGACGAGAGGCTGGCCGCTCACCTCTTCGACGGGCGAGCGGTCGTCGGGGTCGATATCGATCCACTCGATCGGCACGCCCTTGTGGCCGGCGGCGAGCGCTACCCGCTCGACGTTCGTCGAGAACGGGATGCGAAGGCAGCGAAGCCTCAGACCCACTGCTTGCGGCGGAACCACCAGAGCTGCAACGCCGTCGTCGCCACGATCAATCCCCAGACGTACGCGTATCCGAGGTGCCAGCGCAGTTCGGGGATGTCGACGAAGTTCTGCCCGTAGAGGCCGACGATGAAGGTGGGGAGCAGGAGCAGCGACGCGACCACGGTCAGGCGCTTCATCACCTCGTTCTGGTCGTTCGCGATCTTCGCCTGGCTGTAGTCGCGCACGCCGGCAAGTAGGTCGCGCGCGAGGTCGAGCCCGTCAGAGGCCCGCAGGAACTTGTCGTAGGCGGCGTTGAGAGCCACCTCGACCTCGCGTGGGAAGACCTCGGGCCCCTCCTCGACCTCGACTGTGCCGTCGATGACGCGGCGCACCGCGTCGCGCATCGGGCTGAGCGTGCGCCGGATGTGGAGCAGGTCGTGCCGCAACGTCGAGATGCGGGCGCGAGTCATCCCCGCCGGCTGCGCCTCGACCCTGTCCTCCAGCTCATCGATCTCGTCGTCGAGCGCATCGACGAGGTCGAGATAGCGCTCTGCGATCTCGTCGAGAAGGCGATAGGCGAGGAGTCCGGCGGAGTCGTCCGACTTCTGGGTCTTCTGCACCATGGCGACGTCGCAGGCCGGCCCGCCGGCGGCGGGAGTCTTGCGTACCGTCAGCAGCGTGTCGTGCGTGATGACCAGGTCGATCTCCTGGTAGTAGACGCTGTCGTCCTCGGGCACGGCCACGGCGATGAGGAGGACGCCGAAGACGTAGTCACCGTGGCCCTGGAGCGTGGGTCTCGGATCGTCCGCGTGCTCCGGCGGCGCAAGCAGGCGTTCGAGTGCGGTCTCCTCGAGGCGCTTAGGAGCTTTCGCGCGGAGCTCCTCCGGAGTCGGGTCGAGCAGGTCGATCCAGGTTGCGGCCATCGCGGCGCGGATTCGCCGCCGCCGGGGTTACACCTTCGTCGGCTCCGCCTCAGGGCGCGGCGCGGTGAGCGCGGTGCCGCTGTGGCCCTCCTCCGCGGCAAGGAACCGCTCGGCGTCGAGGGCGGCCATACACCCGCTGCCCGCCGCCGTGACGGCCTGCCGGTAGACGTGGTCCTGGACGTCGCCCGCTGCGAACACGCCGGGGACGTTCGTCTCGGTCGTGCCCGGCGTAGCCACGAGGTAGCCGTTGGCGTCGTGGTCGAGCTGGTCGACGAAGAGCGTTGTGTTCGGGTCGTGGCCGATGGCGACGAAGAGCGCACCCGCGTCGACCTCCTCGGTCTCGCCCGTCTCCGTGTTTTGCAGCCGGAGCCCGCTGATCGAGTCCTCGCCGAGCACCTCCTCGACGACGAACGGAGTCTTGAACTCGATCTTCTCGTTCGCGCGCGCCCGGTCGATCATGATCTGCGAGGCACGGAACTCGTCGCGGCGGTGGACCAGCGTCACCTTGTAGCCGAAGCGCGTGAGGAACAGTCCCTCCTCGAATGCCGAGTCTCCTCCGCCGACCACGACGATGTGCTTGTCGCGGAAGAAGGCCCCGTCGCATGTCGCGCAGGCGGAGACGCCGCGGCCCTTCAGCCGCTCCTCGGAGTCGAGCCCGAGCCACCGTGCGCTCGCACCGGTGGCGACAATCACGGAGCGGGCGCGGTACTCCTCGTCCTCGATCCAGACCCGGAACGGCCGCTCGGAGAAGTCGACGCGCGTCACGTCGTCGGTGACGAAGTCGGTGCCGAAACGCTCGGCCTGGCGGCGGAACTCCGCCATCATCTCCGGGCCCATGATCCCGTCGGGGTAGCCGGGATAGTTCTCGACGTCGCTCGTGATCATGAGCTGGCCGCCCCAGCGGAAGCCTTCGATCACGAGTGGCCGCAGGTTCGCGCGCGCAGCGTAAAGGGCCGCCGTGTAGCCGGCGGGCCCTCCTCCGATCACGATCACGTCACGTACGTCGCTCATCGATCCCTCTCTCCAACGTTGTATGTCGTATTAAACGATTTGAGGCGGATTGACGTTCCCGAGGAATAAGAATTCGGCTCGAGGATAGGTGGCAAGCGTGCCGAGTTCGATCACGTGGGAGCAGTTGCGCGAGCTCGCCGCCTTCCGCGCGGAGCGCGGCTGCGCGGTGAGCCTCTACATGGGGCTCGATCCGAGCATCGTGCCCACGGCGGGCGATCTCGCCTCACACACGCGGTCGTTGCTCGCGCGTGCCGAGCGGCAGGTCGACGAGCAACGCACGAGGCTCTCGCACGCGGAGCGGAAGGCGCTCGCGGGCGATCTCGAGCGGATCGCGTCGTGGTTCGAGAGCGAGTTCAGCCGGGAGGGAGTTCGCGGCGTCGCGGTCTTCGCGGCCGCGCTCGACGGCCTTTTTCGGCCGCTCTCGTTGGCGTGGCCGGTGGCCGACGACGCACGCATCGCTCAGCAGCTCTACCTCGCACCGCTCGTCCGTGGCGTCGGGCGTGGGGATGGCGCCGTCGTCGCCTACGTCGGCCGGGAACGCGGGGACGTGTATCGGCTCCGCGGCGGTCAGCTGACGCCGCTTGTCGACGAGACGGCGGACGTTCCCGGTCGTCACGATCAAGGCGGCTGGTCGCAAGCTCGCTACGAGCGCCACATCGAGACGATTGTCGATCGGCATCTGCGCGAGGTCGCGGACGCGCTCGATCGCTGTGTTCGTAGGTTCCGCGGGGCTCGTGTCGTGCTCGTCGGGCCGGAGGAGACGCGATCCGGGTTCGAGAGCCTGCTCTCGTCCGACGCGCGAGCGGCCCTCCTCGGCTGGGCCGCGGCCGAGGCGCACGTCGATGCGCCGCGGCTTCTGGCGGCGGCACGGCCGTTGCTCGATGGTTGGCGAGCCGGCCGGGAGGACGAGCTGCTCACGCGCTGGCGCGAGGAGGCTGCACGAAGTGGCCGAGCCGCGACCGGCTGGGAGGAGACGCTGCAGGCTGCGTCCGACGGTCGAGTCGAGCTCCTGCTCGTGCAGGATGGAGCCGATCGATCCGCCTACGTGTGCCCGGCCTGTGGGCGGGCGCAGGCTCAGGACGGGAGCTGTCCGCTCGACGGAACGACGATGCAGCCGGCTGACACCGGTTTGGATCTCGCCGTCCACCAGACGTTGACGCACGGCGGGACGGTCGAGGTCATCAGTGAGGACCATCGCGACCTCGAGCCGCTCGGCGGCGTCGCTGCGTTGCTTCGGTTTTGAGCCGTCCGCTACGCGGCGTCGGCCGTCGTGTCCTCGCTACCCGTCAGCTCGGGCGCAGTGATGGTGCGCACGCTTCGGTCGACCGCCGGGAGCTCGGTGAGCTCCGAGGCGGGGGAGATGCCCTGGTCGCGGAACTTCCGTGCGCTCGGCAGAACCCGCGTCTCCAGTGATCCCACGGTTTCGTTGTACGAGCGAACGGCAGTCTCGAGACCTCGACCGACCTTTGCGAAGTGGTCGGTCAGCGTGGCGAGCCGACCATATAGCTCGCGTCCGAGCTCGCTGATCGCCTTCGCCGACTCTGCGATCGTCTCTTGACGCCAGCCATAGGCGACGGCGCGGAGAAGGGCAATGAGTGTCGTGGGCGTGGCGAGGATGACCTGCTGGTTGACGCCCTCTTCGATTAGCGACGGATCCTGCTCGAGGGCTGCGCTCAGGAAGGTTTCGCCGGGAACGAAGAGCACGACGAACTCGGGCGCCGAGCCGAATTGAGCCCAGTAGCTCTTGCCGGACAGCTTCGTGATGTGGTCTCGCATTTGCCGCGCGTGATCGCGTAGCTTCAGCGCGCGTTCTTCGTCGTTGCGCGCCGAAAGGGACTCCAGGTAAGCCTGGCCGGCGAACTTCGAGTCGACGACGACTGTTTTCGAGCCGGGAAGCTTCACGATCAGGTCTGGCCGCAGCCTGCCGTCCTCTGTGGCGACGTGAACCTGCGTCTCGAAGTCGCAATGCTCGAGCATGCCGGCCATTTCAACGACACGACGGAGCTGGATCTCGCCCCAGCGGCCGCGGACGTTGGGGCGGTCGCGCAGCGCGCTTACGAGGTTGCCGGTCTCGTTGCGCAAGACGTTTTGCGTCTCGGCGAGCTCGCGGACCTGCACGCTCAGCTCGGAGTACGCTCGCGTACGCGCTACCTCGAGCTGCTGGAGCTTGCCGTCAACCTTCTGCAGCGACTCCTGGATCGGCTGGACGATGTGCTCGACAGCCTGCTTTCGCTGTTCGAGCTCCTGAGTCGTCCGTTGCTGCAGCTGTTCGAGCTGAGCCTTGGCAAGGTCGAGAAACGACTGGTTGTTCGTGGCGAGGGCGTCCGCGGCGAGCGCCTTCATCGTGTCGCCGAACGATTCGCGAGCCTGTCCCAAGAGAGCGAGGCGGGCGCTGTAATGGGTTCGCAGGAAGAGCGCCGCCGCAGCGCCTCCGAGCACGAGCCCGATCAGTAGTCCTACGATCATTGGGGCGCAGAACCCTAGAGATCGGATCGGACGGACCACTAAAACGCCGGCCCCGACGAACCCGAAAGTCCATCGGAACCGGCTCGCAAAGCCTACTCAGGAGTGGCCCTGGAGGTCAAGCAGGAAAAGCCCGCTCTTTGCGCGTTTCTGCGCTCGACGGCGCGCTGGCTACTTACTTGCCGAGCGCAGCGTCGAGCGCCTGCTCGGTTTCCTGCAGGGTCGGCGCGCGAATGTCGGCTATCTCTTGGGGCGTCTGCACGTTTTGCAGCTGGCCGCCCGTGTGTCCGACGAAGATCGACGGTGTACCACTGACCTTGTCCTTGGTCGCGAGCTGGTCGACCCGGCTCGCGATCTGTTTGGGACCGGAGCTGTTCGTGTCCGACCACCACTGGTCCATCTTGAGGCCGTTCACGCTCGCGCCGATGTTGGCCATCATCTGGTCCGTCAGCCAGCCGGTGTTCTCCGTCCCCTGGTTGTCGTAGAGGACCTTCGCGTACTCGTAGCCCCTGTTCTGGAAGGACGCGGCGATGAGGCCGAGGCGTCCGCTGAACGACTGGCTGCCGGCGCCGCCGATGAAGGCCCAGGGCTGCAGGTGCAGCTGCACCCCGCCCTTGCGGATGTACTTCTGCACGATCTCCGGCAGGTAGCTGACCTCCCAGCTCTGGCAGATCGGGCACTGGACGTCGATGAACATCTCCATCTCGACGGGCGCGGAGGGCCTGCCGAGAACGAGACCTTTCTGCGGGATCCCCTTGAACAGGTCGTTCGCGTCGGGTGCGCCGTCCAGGGCGCCGGCCCACGTAGCGCTGCCGGTGGCCGGTAGGTCCTTCAACACGCTGCCGCCCGACGCGCCGCCTCCACCGCTGCTGCCGAGGACGACCGCGAGCACGATCGCGATCACCACGACCAGCACGACACTGCCGCCGATCGCGAGCGCGCGCGGAGACGCCTGACGGGGGCCGCGCATGCCGCCGACGCCCTTCGAGCGCACGGGCGGGGGTGTGCGCGTGGCCGCTTCCCGCCTCTGCTGTCTGGCCTTCTTACCGCTCGGCATCGGCCGGAAGGGTAGCCGTCTCGTGGGCTTCCCCGATGGTTGCGAGGACCAAGAATCCGATGAGAAGGAGGAACCCGGTGAGGGCGAGCGTCTCGATCTGCAGATAGCCGAAATCCCAGGCGCGTATCCAGTTGGTGCCGCAGCCGCCTGGGGCGGACACGGAGCACGCGTTTGGCTCGGAGATCGCGCCGTACCCGATCAGCATGTGATAGATCGAGACGCCCGCGCCGACAACCGGGAGCGGCAAGAGGTAGCGGGCGGCCCGGTTATCGCCGTGCCACGCGATGATCAGAAGGAGGATCGAGAGCGGGTACATGCAGATCCGCTGGAACCAGCAGAGCTCGCATGGCGGGAAGCCCGCGATCTCCGAGAAGAAGAGGCTGCCACCGGTGGCGATCGCAGCCACGACGAAGCCGCCCCACAGCTCGTAGCCCCAGATCCACCGGCGGATCGCGTCGAGCGGGGCGCGAACGCCGAGGAGCGCGAGCAGCCCCACGAACAGGAGCAGGCCGACGAGCACCTGACCCGCGACTCCGAGCCCACAGAAGGCATAGATCCCGTCCCGGATCTTCGGCGTGATCACGACCACCCCCATCGCGCGGCAGGGTATCCGCCCCTGCGGAGGTCGTTACGCTGATCCGGCCGGGGTGGCGGAACTGGTCAGACGCGCCCGACTTAAAATCGGGTGGCCTTCGGGCCGTGCGGGTTCAAGTCCCGCCCCCGGCATCGCTCAACGAAGCCGAACTATGCGAGCCGCTTTGGCCCCGGTCTGCGGCTGGCGAGCGGCTCGCCTTCCTTACTGGCGGCTTGTCAGCAGCGGTTCCCCGTGCCGGCCGATCAGCTGCTCGACGCGGCTGGTCAGCTCGGCGTCGGCGAAACCGCGGAGCGCCAGCGTCGTGCGCCGGCGCAGGATGTCCTCGGGGTTGCGCGCCCACTCCCGCTCGGCGGCGTAGACGGCCTGTGCGGCGATGTCAGGCGCGCCCGGGGTCAGCGGCTCGAGCAGTGTCGGGTCGGCGAGAGCAGGTTCGAGAACCTCGGCGGCCAGCGAGCCGTAGAGGCCGAGCAGGTGGGCGCGCAGCGTCGGGCTGACCTCGACGGGGAGGCTGACACGGTCGAGCCCGGCTGCCCCGGGAAGCGGCCACGGTTGCCGGTCGATGCGGTGCAGGGCGAGATCGGCTCGCAGACACTCGAGGGTGTCCAGCGCGATCCGTCGATAGGTGGTCAGCTTGCCCCCCGCGACGGTCAGTAGCCCGCCTCCGTCGCGGATGTGCACGGTCTCGCGTCGCGCGCGGGTCGTCTCGCGGCTGCTTTGCGGCAGCACGCGCAGCCCTGCGAAGACGGCACGGATGTGCTCACGGCGGACGACGGGCTCCTCGAGGGCGACGGCCGCTTCCGCGAGCACGCGCTCGACGTCGGCCTGCTCTGCGACGACCGCGTCGGGATCGCCTTCGTGCAGGGTGTCGGTGGTGCCGAGGAGGAGCATGCCGTCCCAGGGAACGGCAAAGCTCACCCGCACCTTGTCGTGCGGAATCGTGAGCGCTGCCGACCAGGACGTGTCAGCAGAGAGCAGTACATGCACCCCTTTGCTCAGGCGGATCGATGGCTCCACGCTGGGGTCGGCGAGCCGGCGGACCTCGTCGACCCACGGTCCGGCGGCGTTGACCACCGTCTTCGCCGATACCGCGAAAGTTCTGTGGTCGGCCACCACGTCGGCGCCCCTGACGCGGCCGCCGACGAGGCGCAGCGCCGACACCGCCGCACCGTTGACGACGGTTGCGCCGCTTTCGGCCGCGGCTCGGACGTTGGCGAGAGTGAGCCGGCTGTCGTTGGTGACGCAGTCGACGTAGAGGCCGCAACGGCGCAGACCGGCCGGGCGCAAGCCCGGCACCATGCGCAGCGCTCGCTCCGCCGAGACGAGCCCGTTCAGGCGGGCGCGGGCAAGCGTCGAGTAAAGAGCGATCCCCGCCTGGACGACTGCAGGGCGGTACGGGCCGGAGTCGTAGAGCGGCATCAGGAACGGCAGGGGACGAACCAGGTGCGGGGCGACGCGAGTCATGAGCAAGCGGCGCTCCTCGTGCGCTTCGCGTACGAGTCGCACGTCGCCGAGGCGAAGGTAGCGCAGGCCTCCGTGGACGAGCTTCGACGAGGCGCTCGAGGTCTCCCCGCCGAAGTCGCCGCGTTCGACGAGCGCGACTGCCAGCCCGTGCCGGGACGCTGTCGCCGCGATGCCGGCGCCGATTATCCCGCCACCCACGACCAGGAGATCGAAGTCTCGGCTGGCAAGCTCTTCGAGCGCGCGGGCCCGCGCGCTCAACTCCATAGCCGAAGCAGTCGGCTCACGGCCCATGAGCCTAGCGCCCACGACGAACGACCCTTGCAAGACGGTCGCGAAAGTGTGATCTTTGGCGGGTCAGGCCGGGTCGTCTGAACCACTGCAATCACCAGGAGGATGTCGTGAGAATTCGTCTGTCCAAGCGTGCTGCCCTACTCGCCGCAGCCGCTCTCGGCGCAACCGGGGCGCTCGCAACCGCCGCGCTGGCGTCAAGCGCGTCGTCAGCTTCGTACAACTGGTCCAACGCGAAATCCGCCGCCGCCGGCGGAGGCCAGAAGGCCCTGATCAAGGCCGCGAAGAAGGAAGGCACGCTGAACGTGATCGCGCTGCCGACCACCTGGGCCAATTACGGCGCCGAGATGAGCACCTTCACCAAGAAGTACGGCATCAAGATCGTCAGCCAGAACCCGAGCGGCACAAGCGCCCAGGAGATCCAGGCGATCAAGAGCTCGCGCGGTCGCTCATCTGCACCAGACGTCGTCGACGTCGGTGGCCCGTTCGCGTCCGCTGGCGCCAGCCAGCATCTGTTCGCGCCCTACAAGGTCATGACCTGGAAGAACATCCCGAAGAACCAGAAGGACTCGAGCGGCATGTACTACCAGGACTACGGCGGGTTCATCTCGTTCGGTTGCAACATGAACCTGCTCGGGTCCACCCCGTGCCCGACCTCATGGTCGGCGCTCAAGCAGGCCAAGTACCACCACGACGTCGCCCTCAACGGCAGCCCGCTGTCGGCCAACGCGGCGCTGTCCGCGCTCTGGGCAGCGGCCGTCAACAACGGTGGCTCCGCCAAGAACATCGCGCCAGGCGTGAAGTTCTTCCAGGACCTCGAGAGCAACGGGAACTTCAACGCGACCGACTGCAACGCGGCCTCGATCGTTGCGACCTCGTGCCCCATCACGATCAACTGGGACTACCTGAACTCGGCCAAGTCCTGGGGGCTGCCCGGCAGCACCCATTGGAAGGTCGTCGACCCGACGGGCACACCGTTCGGCGGCTTCTATAACCAGGCCGTGAGCAAGTACGCTCCGCACCCGGCAGCCGCCCGCCTCTGGGAGGAGTTCCTCTACTCGGTGACGGGCCAGAACACCTGGCTCAAGGGTGGTGCGCGCCCGGTCGAGCTCGCCGCGATGGCCAAGGCCGGCACGGTGAACAAGAAGTACTTCAAGGCCCTGCCGAAGGTCACGAACCTCTCCAAGGCGGTCGTTCCAAGCACGGCGCAGGCCAACGCCGCCGCCGCGTACGTCACGGCCAACTGGCATTAAGCGATAACAACACAGGACGCAGCCCTCGCGACAGCAACCGATCCCGCGGCGCCCCGGCGCCGCGGGATCGTCCTTCGCATCGCCTCCGGAATCGGAGGCTGGGCCGGCATCCTGCCCTTCGCGGCCTACGTGGCCGTGTTCCTCGGGATCCCGCTGTACGTGGTGATCCACGGGTCGCTGACGACCGAGAGCAACCAGTTCACGTTCGCGAACTTCAGGCAGACGTGGTCATCTGACGCAGTCAGGATCGGGTTCAAGAACAGCCTGATCCTGTCCGTCTGGACGTCTGTCGTCGGCGCCGCCTTCGGCACCTGGCTCGCGGCCGCGGTCGTCGCGGCAAAGCCCGGGGGCCTGCTGCACCGGATCGTCCAGAGCAGCTCCGGCGTCCTCGCCTACTTCGCCGGCGTGCCCCTGGCCTTCGCGTTCATCGCTGCACTCGGCCTGCAGGGCGTCGTCACGGTGCTGCTCAAGCACTTCGGCATCGACCTGTACGCCCACGGCTTCACGATCTCCTCGATGACCGGCGTCGGACTCTGCTACGTCTATTTCCAGATCCCGTTGATGGTCATCCTGATCACTCCGGCGCTCGAAGGCCTGCGCTCCGAGTGGCAGGAGGCCGCGCAGAGCCTGGGGGCCAGCAAGCTCGGCTATCTACGCCACGTGGCGGTGCCCGTGCTGCTCCCGTCCTTCGTCGGCGCCAGCCTGATCTTGTTCGGCAACGCCTTCTCCGCCTATGCGACCGCGCTGGCACTCGTCGGCAGCACGCTCACGATCGTCCCGGCGCAGATCGACAACGCCCTCAACGGCAACGTGCTCGTCGGCGCCGACCGTCTCGGTCTCACGCTCGGCGCAGAAATGATCATCGTCGTCCTGATCGTCATGGTCGGCTACTGGCTCGTGCAGCGCCGTGCCCGCAGGTGGCTGCGATGAGCGCGACGCCGGGGATGGGCGCGTTCGTAGAAGCGGAGCTCGTGCCCGAGATGATCGGCGGGCCGCCGCCGGCGTCGGGTTTCCGGTGGCGACCTGGGCGCCCGCGCATCTGGCGGGTCGTGATCTTCGTGCTCGCGGGGATCTTCTTCATCGGCCCGCTGGCGGCCGCCTTCAAGTACAGCCTGCAGCAAGACAAGGGCGGCTACGGATTCGCGAACTACGGCGAGATCATCAACAACCAGGCGGTCCGGTCGCCGCTCGAGACATCGCTGGAGATCGCCGGAATCAGCGCCGCGATCGTGATCGTGCTGATGCTGCCGACGGTCGTTTGGGTGAGGCTGAAGAAGCCCAAGGCGACGGCGGCCATGGAGCTCGTCACGCTGCTACCGATCGTGATGCCGCCGGTCGTGATGGCCGCCGGGTGGGAGCAGTTCGAGCTCAACGCGCCACTGTGGATGATCAAACTCGTGTTCAACCACCCGATAGTGGCGTTGACTCCCTTCTACGCAGTGCTGGCGATGCCGTTCGCATACCGCGCGATCGACACCGGCGTGCGGGCGATCGACCTCCACACGCTGGTCGATGCCTCCCGGAACCTCGGCGCCTCTTGGCCTGCGACGCTCGCGCGGGTCGTGCTGCCGAACATTCAGACCGCGGTCCTCGGAGCGATGTTCCTGACGGTGGCGCTGTGTCTCGGCGAGGTTGTGATTGCGACCCTGCTGCTGTACAACACCTTCCCGGTTGAGATGGTCGTCCTGTTTCACCAGAGCCAGCTCGGCGTATCGGTCGCGCTCTCGATCATCACGCTCGTGTTCACGTTTCTGCTTCTGTTCAGCCTGTCGTTCCTCGCACAGCGCCGCCGTGCCGGACGCGCAGTTGGAGTCCTCTCATGATCCGATTCGAAGGCGTACAACGGACCTTCCCGGGGGTGACCGCGCTTGCAGGCCTCGATCTCGAGATCGAGGACGGCGAACTGATCGCGCTGCTCGGTCCTTCCGGCTGCGGCAAGACGACGGCGCTGAGGATCCTCGGTGGATTCGACCGGCCGGACGCAGGCCGAGTGCTCGTCGACGACCGCGACATCACCAACGTGCCGCCGAACAAGCGCGACATGGGGATGGTGTTCCAGGCATACAGCCTGTTCCCCAACATGGACGTGCGAACCAACGTCGCCTTCGGTCTGCGAATGCGGCGTCAGGACAAGAAAACGCGTCTCAAGAGTGCCGATGAGCTGCTGGCGCTGGTCGGGCTCTCACAGACCGCCCAACGGTATCCCTACCAGCTGTCCGGCGGTCAGCAGCAGCGTGTGGCGATCGCCCGTGCGCTCGCGATCGAGCCGACAGTCCTGCTGCTCGATGAGCCGCTGTCGGCGCTCGACGCCCAAGTCCGCACCCAGCTGCGAGCCGAGATCCGCAGCCTTCAGCAGCGGCTCGGGATAACCACCCTGTTCGTCACCCACGATCAATCCGAGGCCCTGTCGATCGCGGATCGCGTCGGCGTCATGCAGTCCGGCCGCCTGGAGCAGCTCGACACTCCGGAGAACGTCTACCGTCGCCCCACCAGTCAGTTCGTGGCGGAGTTCGTCGGCGCGATGAACCGGCTGCCCGGTCGCATCGGAGACAACGGCGAGGTAGACGTACTCGGTCAGCGCCTGACAGTGCTGAACCCCAACGGCCAAAAGCCGGGCGAGGCGGTTGACGCACTGCTGCGTCCCGAGGCGATCGAGGTGGTGCCTGATTCAGCCGGCCCCGGAGCGGTCACCGATCGCACCTTCCTGGGATCCGCCGTGCGGCTGGAGGTGAAGCTCGACAGCGGTCAGAAGGTGCTCGTCGAATCGTCCAGCCTGAGCGCTCACCTGAAGCCCGGGGATCGAATTGCCATCCGCATTCTCGCCGATTCTGTGGTCGTCGCGCGATAACACACTTTCCCAGCGTCATTGCGCATCGCGGCGTCTGGGGCGCCGGCGTGCCCGAGAACTCGCTTGCCGCCTTCGAGCAGGCGATCGAGCTCGGGGCGGATGGAATCGAGTTCGACGTTCGGCGCACCCGCGACCGCGAGTTGATCATTTTCCATGACGCGGAAATCACCGGAACACCGGTCGCGAATCTGACCCGCGCCGAGATCGAGGATCGGGCGGGGGCGCTGCCGACGGTGCTCGAAGAAGCGTTGGCGCTCGCGCGCGGCCGGATCTGGCTGGACGTGGAGCTCAAGAAGGGCGGATACGTGGACGAGCTCGCGGGCCTGCTCTCCGGCTTCGCGGCGAGCGGCGGCGATCTGATCGTCACCTCGTTCGTCGATCGCATGCTTGCGCAGCTGACCGAGCTCACGCCGCAGCTCACCCGGGGTCTAGTCCTCGGAAGATCGGCCAAGCGCGCTGTGGAGCGCGCAAATACGTGCGGGGCGACTCTCGTCCTACCGAAGATGCAGCTCGTGGACGAGGCCTTGCTTGCAGAGTTCTCGGACGCCGGGCTGACCGTGATCGTCTGGGATTTCATGGCGACTGAGCACGCAGCGCTGCTTTCCGATACGCGAATCAGCGGCGTTATCACCGACGACGTGCCAGGCGCGCTCGCTGCCCGGACATCGATCTGACGACGATCGCGTGGCCGTCGCGCCGCGCGGGTTCAAGTCCCGCCCTCGGCATTCCTGCGCAAAGATGACGTCATGAACGGGGGCGGCCCGAAGGTTGTCGTCGACGACGTGACCGTGCGCTTCGACGGCGCGCTCGCGCTCGACCATCTGAGCCTCGAGATCGGTCGTTCCGAGTTCGTTTCGATCGTCGGGCCGTCCGGAAGCGGGAAGTCGACGCTCTTCAACGTCGTCTCGGGACTACAACGGCCGAGCTCCGGCCGCGTCCTCCTCGACGGGTGGGACATAACGGGCGAGACGGGTCACGTGGGCTACATGCTCCAGAAGGATCTTCTGATCCCGTGGCGGACAGTCGTGGGCAACGTCGTCCTCGGCGCGGCCCTGACCCGCGGTGTGAGGGGCCGTGACCGAGAGAAAGCCGCTGCGCTCGCAAGCCGCTACGGGCTCGGCGAGTTCCTCGACCACTATCCGCATGCGCTCTCCGGCGGCATGCGGCAACGGGTCGCGCTCATGCGTACCCTCGCGCTCGACACCGACGTGCTCCTGCTCGACGAGCCGTTCGGCGCACTCGACTCGCAGACGCGCCTCGACATGCAGCTCTGGCTGCTGTCGGTCTACGAGGACCTGGAGGTGACGATCCTGTTCGTGACGCACGACGTCGACGAGGCGATCCTCCTTGCCGATCGCGTCACCGTGATGAGCGTCCGGCCGGGACGGATCCTCGCCGACCTGCCGATCCCTCTGCCGCGGCCGCGCGACCTCGACGTGCTCACCTCGCCGGCGTTCGTGGATCTCAAGCGACAGGTGCTCGGACTCCTGCACACACCTGCCGCGGCGGCGGCGGGATGACCGGCTTCCTGCGGAAGAGTGCGGTGCGTCTCGCGATGGCCGCGCTCGCCGTCGGGTTGATCTTCGGGGTCTGGAACCTCGTCATCTTCGCCTTCGACCTGAAGGCGTACGCCCTGCCGACGCCGCAGGCCTCGGTCTCGGCCATCTACCACCGTTGGTCGATCTTTCAGCCGCTGACGTTGCAGACGATCAAGGAGACGGCGTACGGTTTCGGGATCGGGGCCGCGATCGGCTTCCTCCTCGGCGTCTTCATGTCCGCCTCGAAGACGGTTCAGCGCCTTGTCTACCCTGCGCTCATCACCTCGCAGGCGGTGCCGATCGTCGCGATCGCAGCGCCGCTCGCGATCCTCTTCGGTTTCGGGGTGCTGCCGAAGCTCGTCATCGTCGCCTGGGTCGTCTTCTTCCCCGTCGTCGTCAACGTGCTCGACGGCCTCGCTCATGTGGACCGGGATCTCGTCAACCTCGCCCGCGTGATGGGCGCGAAGCGGACACGAGCGTTCATCGCGATCCAACTGCCCGCGACGCTGAGCCCGCTCTTCTCCGGCCTGAAGATCGGCGCGACGTACGCGGTCACCGGAGCCGTGATCGGCGAATGGGTGGCATCGGCGCAGCAGGGGCTCGGTACGTACCTCCAGACCGCGAACGCGTCGCTCGACACCCCGGGCGTGATGGGCGCGACGATCCTGCTGACGGCGATCGGAGTCGCGTCGTTTCTGCTCGTCATGGCCGTGGAGGTCGTGGCGACGCCCTGGCGCTCGCGCTCGACCGCCCGCCGCAAGACGCGGTTCCCTGGTGAGATGCTCGTAGGGCACTCTGATTCAGACACCCCCGACACGAAAGGAGCTCGCCGATGGTTCGGTTCGCATCCCGCCGGCGTCCCGCGCGGCTCGCGCTCGGAATCGCGGTCACGGCCGCGCTGACGGCGACGATCGTCACTACGGCGTGGGCCTCGTCGACTCGGTCCGCATCCGCGGGCCGGAGCCACGGCCTCGCGACGGTCCGCGTTGTCTTCGACTGGCCAGGAATCGACTTCGAGGCCGTTCCACTCACGGTTGGCAACGCACGCGGCTTCTACAAGAAGGCCGGCCTCAATGTCCAGATCGTCATCCCGCCGAGCACGTCGACGACCGTGAAGATGCTTGCGGTCGGCAGGGGCGACATCGGCTTCGACACGACCACGGACGTCGTCTTCGGCCAGACGGCCGGAATCGACGTGAAGTCGATCGCGAACTACTCTCAGAACAACAACTGGGGTCTCGTCGCGAAACCCGGCGCAAAGATCAACGTCAAGAAGATCAAGGGCAAGTCGATCGGGATCTTCGCCGACTCGTGGACGAAGGCGATGATGCCCTACGTCCTCAAGGCCGGCGGCGTCACATCGAGCCAGGTAAAGCAGCCGATCTTCTCGAGCGACGACATCGCGCCGCTACTCGCGGGCAAGCTCGATCTCGCAACGAACACGCTCAACTATGCGATCGCGCAGGTGCAGAGCGCGACCGGCAAGCGGCCGAGCGTGCTGCTCGCGACGAAGTTCGGTGCGCCGAACGTGCCGGTCTGGGTCTACACGGGAATGAACTCGTGGCTCAAGGGCCACGCCTCGCAGGCGAAGAAGTTCCTCTCGGCGACGCGGAAGGCGTTCGCCTGGTCGATCGCCCATCCTGCCGCGGCGGTCAAGGACTACCTCAAGGCATACCCGAAGATCGGCGGCGGCATGAAGTACAGCCTCGACGGCTGGAAGGCGACGATTCCCGCGCTGGGGACGACGAGCTCGCTCCTCACACAGCGGGCGTCGGAGTGGAAGCAGGTAACGCGCGCGCTCAAGTCGGTGGGACTGCTGTCGAAGCCGCTCCCGGCCTCAAGCTACTTCACGAACGCGTACCTCAAGGGCTGAAATTGCAGGGGGTAGCTCGCCTCATTGAGAGGTGAGCTACCCCTCCTGCAAGCGCTGTCCAGGTCGCCCGGTGTGTGGTGGGAAATGAGTAGAGGCTGTACCCGAGGAGCGTGCAGTCGGCGACGGCGCGCATGAATCCGGCCGTCTCCGGGGTGCGCATCGCTCCGCTGAGCCCCCCGATCAGGTGGATGGGGACGTTTGGGTTGCCCGTGCCGGTGCGGACGGCAGCGACGGTTGCTGAGAGATAGGCGCGCGTGGCCTCGCTGCCCCGTACACCTTTCATGGTGGAGTACGCCATGGGCAGGAACACGTCATAGAAGCGGGCGAGCGCCCGGTAGGGAATGTGAGGCCAGTAGAAGGGCGACATCCCGATGGGGGAGGGGGTGATCGCGCCCAGCGGATAACCCGGGCCAACGGCCGACCGCAGACGCGCGGAAAGCTCGAGCAAGCGCCGGTTGCGGAGCGCCGTCCCCCGGACCAGAGTTGCCTCGATGTCGAGCGCAAACGCATCGAAGTGCTCACCGCCCGGGCTTTGGAACTGGATTGCCGCGAGCGCCCGCCGCTCGTCCTGCCTCGGGGCGGCGAATGAGGGCAGATACCACGCGACCACACGCAACCCGGCCCCGTGGGCGGCGTCGATGAAGCGCCCCTGTGCCCGCCGCCGGATCACGTCGACGCTCTGCTTGTAGTTGCCGGTCTGCAGGTAGAGCGTCCGAGCCCCGTCCCGAGCCATCGCCGCAACCTCCCGTCCGGGCTCACCCCAGACGCTCTTGCCCGCGTGAAAGTCGATCCACGTACCCAGCCCGGCGTACGAGGTGAGGTCGCGCGACCGCGTCGATGCGCCCGCCGTCGGCGCCAGCAGCACCGCCGCGAGCACGGCTGCGAGCGCGAGGCGTCCCGTCGAGCGCGAGGTCATCCGCGCCGATGGCCGACGAGGCGCGCACCCGTCGCACGCAGGTCGCCGCGGGCGATCGCCTCCACCTCGATGGCGCGGAACGAGTCGCCGAGGTTCCAGCGGTGGAGCCACGCGCCGCGCACCGGGGGGCCGAGCTCGAAGTGCGGCTCGAGCGCGTCGATGACCTGTTCGAGCGGGTGCAGGTGATGAAGATGCTCGTCGACCAGCTCTCCCGCGGTCTTTTGCTGCGGCTCGCCGAGGGCTCGCCGCTGCTCCAGCCACCATTCGGCGGCACCGACGTCGAACGCAGCGACATCGAACTCGTCGATGACGAGCGCTCCGCGCGGCCCGACCAGCTCACCGAGGCGGTGGCACGACGCGTCGAGCGGATCGATGTGGTGGAGTGAGACCACCGCAACCGCGGCGGCGAACGAGCCGGCCGGCTCCTCCAGATCGGCGAGCGCGACCGCGCGGACGTCGTCGTTCTCGGACCCTGGGTCGATCGCGAGTACGTCGTAGCCGGCGCTGCGAAGTGCCCGCGCGAGCTCGCCGTTGCCGGCCCCGACCTCGAGCACCCGCGCCGGCGGATCCGGGAGGTTGGCGCGGACGAACGCTCTCAGGTCTGCGGTCACCATCTACGTGCAGGCAGCGTGCGCGGAGGTGGCCGGTGGCGTGGTGAGCGCCGTCCAGGTCGCTCGCCTGGTGAGGGGAAACTCGTAGAGGCTGAAGCCGAGTGGGGAGCAGTCGGCGACCGCACGCATGAAGCCCGCGGTGTCGGCGGCGCTCATGGTTCCGGCAATCCCGCCGATCAGGTGGATCGGCACGTGGGGGTTTGCGGTGCTAGCGCGGATGCCGGCGACGTCAGCGGCGAGGTAGGCGCGGGCGGGGCTGCTGCCGTGCACGTGGGCGTCGGTGAAGTAGGCCATGGGCAGGAAGACGTCGTAGAAGCGAGCAAGCTGCCGGTACGGGAAGCCGGGCCAGTAGGTCGGATGCCTGCGCAGCCCGACCGGGCCAGGCGTGATCGCCCCGAGTGCGTAGCGCGCGCCGGCGGCCGCCCGCAGCCGGGCGGAGAGCCGGAGCAGGCGCTGGGTCCGCAGTGAGACGGGCCGGACAAGGCTGGCCTCGATGTCGAGCGCGAAGGAGTCGAAACGTTCGCCTCTCGCGCTTCGGAACCGGATCGCGGCCAACGCGCGTCGGCTGTCCTGCGCGGGGCCGGCGAACGAAGGGAGATACCAGGCCACCACGCGCAAGCCGGCCGCGTGCGCGGCATCGACAAACCGCCCGAGAGCTCGCCTGCGCACGAGGTCGACCCGCTGCGAGTAGTTGCCCGTTTGCAGGTAGAGCGTCCGGACGCCGTCCCGGGCCATGGCCGCCACCGCTCGCTCCGGCTGTGCCCAGTTCGCGGTCGCGTAGATGTCGACCCAGGTTCCGAGCCCTGCGTAGGCAGTGTGCTGGCGCGAGGACACCGATGCGCGAGTCGCCGGCGCGATCAGCGCTGCCGCCAGGAGAGCCGCGACCAGAACCTTCTTACCGCTCGGCATGCCGCACGGTAGCCGCGTAAACCTCCTCCAGCTGTGCAGTTGGGTCGCCGAAGCGGGCGTGCACCTCGCGGAGATTCCGCTCGCCGTAGCGGCGGCGCAGCTCGGGGTCGCGGGCGAGGCGGACGATCGCGGCTGCGACGGCATCCACGTCGCGCCGCTCGACGATCTCGCCGCCTTCGCCCTGCTGGATCCACTCCTCCATGGAAGGCGCGCGGCCCACGACGAGTGGGACGCCGCTCGCCATCGTCTCGAGCAGGGACGCCGGGGACGAGTCCACGTCGGCGAGAGTGACTGCGAAGTCGGCGGAGGCGTTCACCGCCGGAAGCTCGGTCGCAGGCACGTCCTGAACTGCCATGTACGGCTCGAGCCCCAGCTCCGCTGCGAGCCGGTCGAACTCGGAGCGCGTCCAGCCGCCGCCGGCGCTGGAGAAGAGACGCAACTCCGGCACCTCTTCCCTGGCCTTCGCAAAAGCCCTCAGGACGATGTCGAGGTTCGAGTAGGGACGGAAGTTGCGCAGCGAGAGGCAGACGATCGCGTTGTCGGGCCAGCCGAGCGCGCGCCAGCGGCTGCGGTCGGCGTGCTCGGGCGAGTAGGCGTCGATGCGGGCGTGCCAGAAGATGCGGTGGAATTTCGCGCGATCCGCGCCGAGCTTCACCGCCGCGTCCTCGAGAGCCTGCGAGTTGACGACGTACGCGAGGGCAAGCTCGGGCGCGATCGCCACGCGCGCGCGCTGCTCCGCCTCCGGCGACTGCCACGCGTCGACGATCGCGTCCTTCCCCCACGGGCTGACGACGAGCGGCCCGAGCGCGGCGCGCGCCGTCCAGTAGCCGTACGGGAGGAGGTAGTGGGAGTGGACGACGTCCGGCTGGACGCGGCCGGCGAGCTTGGTGAGCGCCGGCACCATGCGGAACCGCCGCAGCAGGGGCACGCGCAGCAGCGGGTCGAGCTCCTGGAACTGGTGCACCTGGAGCTCGTCGAGCTCACCGCGCGGATTGACGCGTCCCGACGCGACGTGCACCTCGTGCCCGCGCTCGGCGAGCCGGCGCGCCCAGCGCGCGAAGTGGCGCGACTTCGCGTCGCCGATCCCGAGGATGCGCAGCGTGCCCTCAGCCATCGGCTTCGCGCGAGAAAACGACCATCTTCTGGTTGTCGGGATGCCCCCAGTCGCCCCCGTACGACATCGTCAGGCCCGTGCCCTGGCAGGCGCAGCGGAGCGTGTCGAGGTCGTAGTGGTACTTGTCGCGGTCGGGATAGGAGACGACCCGCTCGGACTGCTGGATCTCGCCTAGGAACGTCTTTCCCTGAGGGTTCTCGTAGATCGTCGCGTAGAACCGGCCGCCCGGATTCAGCACCTTCGCCATCTCCACGAGGCAGCGGACGATCGTGTTCACCGGCAGGTGCGTGAACACGGACTGCGCGATCGCGTAATCGAATGTCTGGCCGAGCTTGCTGAACTCGAACGCGCCGTTGACGAGCAGGTTCGGGTTCTTGTCGGCGAGTCCGTAGCGCGGCAGCTCGACATTCTGCGCCCGCTCGAGCGTGTCGCCACGCTTGTCGATGCCCGCGTAGTGGCCCGACTCGAGGAAGCCGATGAAGTGGACCCCGGCACGCAGCGGCCCGCAGCCGACGTCGAGGACGTGGTGCTCCGGCTTGAGGCCCTGTTCGACGAGGTAGTCGAGCTGGAGCTTGCCGAGGTAGTCCCAGAACGCGTCGGTGCCGCGCACCGTGCCGCGATGCCAGTCGGGATCCCAGAAGCGGCGGTACCTCTCGGGGAGCGCTTTGCGCACTCGCCGCTTCACGGAGATCGGGACGTACTGCTTGACCTTTCCGAGCACTGCCCGCGGGTCAGCTGCCATGGACGCCTCCTGACGCAGTCGCTGCAGGCTTGAACCGCCGCACCCCGCGGTGGGCGAAGCGCCCGAGCTGCACGAGCGCGGGCTTCGGGTCGTCCCTGGAGAAGACGGCGTCGACGTACGGTGGCCGCTCGAGTGCGAGCGGCTTGCCGGCCATGAGCGTGATCGCCCAGCGCTTGCCGTCGCCGTGCATCCGCGCCGGCGGCAGCGGATCGCCGACGAGGTCGCGATAGGCGATGTACGGGAGGTCGACTCCGCAGGCGGCGGCGAGGCTGTGCCACTGCCAGAGCCGGGGGTTGACCTCGAGCAGCTTGTAGCGCCCGTCGCGCGGGTCGCGCATCACCTCGACCTGCGAGATGCCGTGGAAGCCGAGCGTGCGCAGGAGTGCGAGGCCTTGCTCGACGACCTCCTCCACCCACACCGCCTCGCCGACCCGGGCGCTGCCCATGTAGCCGCGTGTCTGGCTCAGCTTGCGGCCCGAGAAGAGCCCGAGCGCCCGGCCGTCGCGGTCGAGGTAGCTGCCGAGCGTGTACATCTCCTCCGCGGTGCCCGGAATGAGCTCCTGCACCATCGGCTCGTACGGCGCGGCGGCTTCGTAGGCGCGTCCGAGCTCGTTCGCGTTCTCGCAGCGGAAGAGCTGGCGCCCATGGCTGCGCCGGAAGCCGACGTTCGCCGATGGCTTGACGATCAGCGGGAAGCCGAGCTCCTCGCCGGCGGCGAGCGCCTCGTCCACCGAGTGCGGGTAGCGCGTGCGCGGGACGGGGACCCCGACGGATTCCGCCGTCTCGAGCTGGTGGCGCTTGCTCTGGATCCGCTCCAGAACCTCCCAGCTCGGAAAGGGAAAGCGGTAGCGCTCGGCGAGCGCGTCGGCGTGGCGCGCGATCGCGTTCACGTGCTCGTCGTGAGTGGGAAAGACGGGCAGGACGTCGTCGGTCTCCTCGGCGATCGAGCGCAGCGCTTCGATGAAGCCGTCCTCGTCGTCGAGCGGATCGGGCGCGAGACGTGGCTCGGCATAGCGTGAGCGGAAGCCGAGCGCGTGGGGCCGGTGATCGAGCGCGAGCACGCGCAGCCCTCGCCGCCCCAGCGACCGGATCGCAGCGAGGCCGTTGACCCAGGCGACCTCGACGACCACGGCCGTGCCCTGACCAGACATCCGCGCGAGTCTAGTTGTGTGCCGGAAGAAGACGCCTGAGCCGCTGTCGCTCGGCCGGCAGGTAGAAGCCGAGGAGCCCGAGTGCGAGCGGGTACGCGAGCGTCAGCCCGAACGCGAGCGGCAACGAGCGCGGCAGGAGCTCGCCGGCGAGAGTCAGGCCCCCGGCAACCAGGAGCAGCTCTCCAACGCGGCGCCACTGATACGCGACGGGGTAGATCTTCTGCGCGTTCCACGTCCTCACGACCATCAGGAGCGCGTAGGCGGCGAGCGTTGCGTACGCGGCGCCGAGCATCCCGTAGGCCGGGATCAGCCACAGGTTGAGCGTGAAGTTGAGCACTGCGGCGAACGCGGCCGCGACCCAGTTGAACTGCGTCTGCCGCGTCCGGCCCGTGGCGATCGTGACGACCGTGAAACCGGCGTAGAAGACGCTCGAGTAGGCGAGCGCCGGAACCGCAGTGTCGGCCGGCCAGTACCCGTGCTTCTGGGCAAGCGTGTGCACGATCCAGGGTGCGAAGAGGCTGATCGCGATCGCCACCCAGGCGGCGACGAACATCAGGTACGTGAGGACGTAGGAGTAGGCGCGCTTCGCCGTCTTTTCGTCCTCGATCGAATAGGCGAACGCGGGCCAGGCGATCTGGAACGCGGTGAAGAGGAGCACCATCGCCGAGCTGATCTTGTTTGCGAGCGAGTACTGGCCCACTTCGGCCAGGCGGTTGGCGCCGTGCAGGAGCTTGCTCAGCATGAGGCGGTCGCCGAAGTTCGTCACCCAGAGCGCGAGCGCGGCCGCCATGAGCGGCAGCCCGAACCGGTTCAAGGCGTGTAGCAGCTTGCCGTCGAACTGAAGACCGAGCTGCTCCCGCCGGTAGGCGAGGAGGATCACGTAGAGGACGAGGGTGCCGCTGAGGTTCCCGACGATGATCCCGAGCGGCCCTTCCTTGTAGATGACGACCAGGATGACCGTGAGCGGCACGGTGATGGCGATGTTCGCGAGCGTGGCGATCGAGAACGCAACCGAGCGCTGTTCGGCCCGGAAGAGGTTCGTCATCTGGGCGTAGTTGACGTTCGCCCAGAGGAGAACTCCCGTGGCGATGACGAGGTTCGTGCCGCTGCCGTGGAGATCCGGGCCGTTCCGCGTCACACCGAACCAGCCGGCGATGTCGTGCGCGAGGACGATGCAGAGCACGAGCCCGAAGGTCGAATACGCCATCTGGGCCCAGAAGACGGTGCGGACCAGTCTGCGCCGGTACTCCGGGTCCCTCTCCAGGAAGTAGAAGCGGATGAAGCCGTAGTTGGCGCCACCGCGGAGCAGGGTGACCGCCACGGCCATCGCAGCCATGAGGATCTCGACCCGGCCGTAGTCGCCCGGCGAGACGTAGCTCGTGTACAGCGGCAGCATGAGAACCGCGAGGAAGCGCGAGACCAGGCCGCCGATGCCGTAGATGAACGAGTCTCGAGTCAGCCCGCGGAGCTGCGAGACGAGCGACTGAGGCTTGGCGGTCATCGGCCGCAAGGGTACTGAGCGCCCTCTCGGGCACTAGACTCGCCGCGATGTCGACCGGGGTCGAGATTTCCAAGCGCGTCGAAGGCCGGGCGCGCTGGGTTCTCGACATGCTTGGCGCCGGCCACCTTCGCCTGGCACAGGACATGCCGTTCCAGCCCGAGGCCTGGGCTCAGGTCGAGCGCGGCGAATTGCCGCAGGGAGACGACCTCGCGGCTGCGTTCTTCCACCTCGCGCGCATCGAGGAGCGCGATGCTCCGCGCGACCCGCACGGCCGCTTCTTCGCCTCCTCGTCGTGCCTCGACCCGCTCGACCCGCCGCTCGAGCGGCTGCGCCGCGAGCTTGGCCTGCCGACGCCGCGGTACGGCGACGCGACGTTCGCGGTCGCGCTCACGCACGACGTCGACGTCCCCTGGCGCTGGACGCGCATCGGCATGCGCGGCGCCGCTGCGCGTCTCAAGGGACATGCGCTCGGGGGCCGCGTGGGGCCGGCGCTCCACGAGGTGCGCGGACTGGCGCGCGTCCCGCGCCACAAGCTGCGCGGCAGCGACCCGAACTGGCGCTTCGCCGAGATCGTGGCGGAGGAACGGGGTCACGGCGCGCGCTCGACGTTCTTCGTCATGGCGGGCCACGCGCACCGTGCCGACGGCGCCGCTCCCGAGTCGTACGAGCGGCTCCGGCCGAAGCTCGTGGAGACGCTCGTCGAAGCGGGGGCCGAGGTTGGCCTGCACGGCAGCTACCTCGCGGCGGAGGACCTCGACCGGCTCGCGCGCGAGCGCGCGCTCCTGGCGCAGCTCGACGGGCCGCTCGTCGGCCACCGCTACCACTACCTCCGCGTCGACCCGCATCGGAATCTCGTGCCGCTCGAGCAGATTGGCTTTCGCTACGACACGTCGCTCGGCTTCCCGGACGCGCTCGGCTTCCGCGCCGGGATCGCGCATCCGTATCGCGTGTGGGATCTCGAACGCAACCAACCGTCGGACCTGATGGAGGTGCCCCTCGCGGTGATGGACGCGACGCTGGCCGAGGAGCGGTACGAGGGGCTCTCGGCGGGTGCCGCTAGGCCGCGCGTCCTCGCGTTGCTCGACTGGGCGGCCGAGCACGGTGGCGGCTTCTCGATCCTCTGGCATCCGGAGCGGTTCGACGCGCCAAGCGCTCGCGGCTGGGACAGGCTTTATTTCGAGGTGATGGACGCCGTGCGCGAGCGGGGCGGCGTGTGCATGTCGGCCGGTGAGCTCGCCGCCGCGGCGGCCGAGCGGCTGGGCCTTCCTGGTTCCTAGCGCGCACCCGTACACTCCGGCCGTGTCCGAGCTGGATGCGTCGCCGACGGACCCGGTCCTCGAGTGGGAGACGCCGCTGTTCCGGATGGCGCGCGCTCAGTACGAGCAGGCGCTTCCGTACGCGGACGTCTCGGACCTGGCGGCCGAACGTCTCAGCTTCCCCGAGCGCGCGGTGATCGTCAGCGTCCCGCTCCGCCGCGACGACGGCTCGGTCGAGATCTACCCCGGCTACCGCGTCCAGCACTCGACGCTGCTCGGGCCGACGAAGGGCGGGATGCGCTACGACCCCGAGGTCTCGCTTGGCGAGTGCGCGGCTCTCGCGACGTGGATGACGTGGAAGTGTGCGCTCCTGCGACTGCCGTACGGCGGTGCGAAAGGTGGCATCCGCTGCGACCCGCACGCACTCTCTATGCGCGAGCTCGAGAAGCTCACGCGCCGCTTCACGTCGGAGCTGATCCGCGAGATCGGCCCGCACACCGACATCCCCGCGCCCGACATGGCGACGAACGAGCAGACGATGGCCTGGATGATGGATACGTACTCGATGCAGAGTGGCTACGCCGTGCCGGAGGTCGTGACCGGCAAGCCGATCTCGATCGGCGGCTCGGTGTTTCGCCGCGAGGCGACCGGCGCAGGCGTCGTGATGGTCGCGGAGCAGGCGTGCCGGCGACTCGGCTTCGAGCTCGCGGGACATTCGTGCGTCGTGCAGGGCTTCGGGAACGTCGGCGGCGTCGCGGCGTCCGAGCTGCACGACCGGGGCGCGCGCGTGATCGCCGTCTCGGACGTCTCGGGCGGCGTGCACTCCGAGCAAGGCCTCGACGTTCCCGCCCTCCACGCCTACGCCGCCGAGCACGGCTCGCTCGCAGGGTACGACCGCTGCGAGCGGATCACGAACGAGCAGCTCCTCGAGCTCGCGTGCGATGTCCTCGTCCTCGCCGCGCGCGAAGACCAGCTCACGAGCGCGAACGCCGATCGCGTACACGCGTCGCTCGTCGTCGAAGGCGCGAACGGGCCGACGACGATCGAGGCGGACGAGATCCTCGGCGAGCGCGGAATCCCTGTCGTGCCGGACATCCTCGCGAACGCCGGCGGCGTCACGGTCTCGTACTTCGAGTGGGTGCAGGACCTCGGCCGGCTCTTCTGGGACCGCGACGAGATCCGGCTCAAGCTGTCCGACATGATGGGCGACGCCCTCCACCGGGTGTACTCCGTCTCCGAGGACAAGGGGATCACCCTGCGCCAGGCGGCGATGGTGGCCGCGATCCGTGAGGTCGCCGCGGCGCTGGAAGCGCGCGGCATCTTTCCCTAAAGACGACGCCCAACGCGCCCTGCGACGAGCACCGTTTCCCGAGCCCTCCTGCGAGAATGTCCACGATGTCCCCCGAGACCGTTCGCGACGCGATGGTGCCCGAGCCCACGACGCTGGCCGCCGACGCGAGCGCCCAGGAAGCCGGTCGCTGCTTCGCCGACAACGGCGAGGTGCGGGCGATCTTCGTCACGGAGGAAGGCGGGCAGCTGCTCGGCGTCGTCACGCGCAAGACGCTCGTGCGTGGAGTGGTCGCGGCGGGATTGGATCCGCGTGGAGTGGCGCTGCGTGAGATCGCGGAGCCGCCCAATTTCACGCTCGACGCCGGCCTCGAGCTCGACGGTGCCTTTCGCTTCCTCGAGGAGGAAGACCTGGAGCGGGTACCGGTCGTGGAGGAGGGCGGCCGGCTCGTCGGCGTCCTCTCGCGTGCCGTGGTACAGCGCCGTCTCGCCGAGGACGAGCCGCCGGAGGGCGAGCCTGAGCCCGGCTCCGTCGTCCTCTAGCAGCAGGTGTAGGCCCCGGGAGGTGCAGCTCCCTCTTCCGGCTCCGGCAGTTCGGCCGCCGCGAGTGCCGCGCCGTCGAGCAGGTCGCGCTCGCTGACGCGGATCGCCTCGAGCCCGCACGCATCGAGGATCCCGACGAGGATCGCTGCGCCGGCGACGATCACGGGCGCGCGCTCGGGGTCGAGCGCCGGCACGCGCCGCCGTTCCTCGAGCGGCAGCGCCGCCAGCCTTTCGAGCTGCGCGAACGCGCCGTCACGCGGGAGGAGGTGCCCGTGCACGCGCTCGCGGTCGTACTCCTCGAGGCCGAGGTCGAGCGCGGCGAGCGTCGTGATCGTCGAGGCGACACCGACCGCGTCCTCCGGCTCGAGGTCGGGGAGCAGGCCGCGCGCCGCGTCGACGCTCGCCGCCGCGTCGTCTCCGTGGCGCTCGGTGAAGCGGACGGAGCCCATCGGCAGGCTCGTGTGGAAGTCGCCGAGAACGAGCTCCGTCGAGCCGCCGCCGATGTCGACGAGCAGCGTCGCCGGGCCGAGCTCGCCGACGCCGCGGCGGGTCAGCTCCGCCTCCTCGTCACCCGAGAGCAGCCGCGTCACGAAGCCGTAGCTCCACTCGATCTCGCCGAGGAACGCCTCGCCGTTCTCGGCGTCGCGAACCGCGCTCGTCGCGACCAGGAGCGTCCGCTCGGCGCCGAGCGCCTCGGCCGTGCGGCGATAGTCGGAGAGAACGTTGCGGACGCGGGCGATCGGGACCGGGAGCAGCGTGTGACGGGCGTCGACCCCTTCGCCGAGACGCGTAATCCGCGACTCTCGGTGCAGCTCCTCGATGCGGCCGTCCTCGACGTCGCCGACGACGAGCCGCGTGGTGTTCGTCCCCTGGTCGATCGCGGCGACGATCATGTGTCCGCGCCCCAAATCGCCCGATTGCGCATCGGATCGATGGTAACGAGGGTGCTACAATCGGGGCCGCGACGCGGGGTGGAGCAGTCAGGTAGCTCGCCGGGCTCATAACCCGGAGGTCGCAGGTTCAAATCCTGCCCCCGCTACTCGAAAGGCCCCGGAGACGGGGCCTTTTCTGTTGCCGGCCCCGGAACTCTCCAGCAAGCCGTTGCCGAACTTTTGCCCTTTTGGGGCTGGACGTCAGCACTAGGGTCGGCCGGCCCGTGTCGGGGGAGAGGACGGTCGCCCAAGCGAGCGTGATGGCCCCTCAAGAAACGCTCAAGGGCCGAACTTCGCCGAAGCAACCCGACGCAATCCGCGCCTCCGTTACTCGGTCAGTCCGGCCCCTGATTGTCAGGCGATCGTGTTAGCGCTTGATGATGTTGTGGATCTCGAGCATCTCGGGCTTACCAGGCTCGATCCCAGCGTCTTTCAGCACCGGCATGAGGCGCTCGCCGAACGCTTCGAACTGCTCCCGCGAGTCCCAGATCTCACTGACTTTGAACTTGCCGTCTGACTTGAAGGCGACGTGGTACTCGAGTCCCTCGGGCAGCCAGTGGCCCGACTTCTCCAGCTGGCGGATGGTCTCGTCGTACTGTTCCGTGGTCACATCGGACGTGGGCGCGAAGCGGACGAGAAAGCTCGTCTTGCGTGCGTCCATGACCGGTGCCGCGGACGGATTGATGGTGGCCATTGATGGCCTCCTTCGAGTGAGTGCCCCTGACCGAGCCGACCTACAACCGAGCACGTCCTACCGCGTCGCCTGGCGGGCGAGGATTCTGAGCCAGAGGGCACTAACGAACATATCACCGATCTCGACGCCTCGCGCGCTAACGGTCAGGGGTCATTCCGGAACATTGGTCCAGGCGACGCTCGTTTCCCTTGAGCCCAAAGTCCGCACTACAGTCCCACCCGGCTATGAGACTGATCCGCCGGAGGCATCGGCACGAGCATGACTGGGAGGTCGTGGAGAAGACGCTCGTCGAGGGGATGCCCCTTGAGGACGCCGTCCAAGCAGCAAAGGCGGCAAGCGGGTATGTCCCGTTCGAGAAGATCACCGATGCCGCGCAGGCGCACGTGATCGTTCACTACCGCTGCCTTTGCGGCGCGGAGAAGGTCGAGCGAGTGTAAACACCTCAGGGGGTCATTCCGGGACACTGGCCCAGGCGAGAGATCACTTTCACGGCGGCGGGTTGAAAGCTGTCGGATGAGTTCGACCAGCTTCTCGCGGCCGTAGCCCCGCCGCCGTGCGTCGCCCGTGAAACTCACGGTGAGCAAGGGCATGCGGAGGCAGTAGCCGCTGAGATCCATCGTGGGCCTACTTGCATCCGTTCGATCTGCCCGCTGAAATGTCGCCGTGCCTCGGTTGCCGCTCTGGTGGCGTGGGATTTCGATCCCGCAGCGCCTGCTCATCGCGTCGGCGCTGACCGCTGGCGGGGTCTTCGCGCTCCTCGTCGCGTTCGGTCGCCCGGGCCTCGGCATCGGTGAAGGTTTCTTCGTGCCGGTGATCCTGGCCGCCGCTGCGACGAGCGCCCCCGAGGGAGCTCTTGCGGGTGCAGGTGCGCTCATCCTCTACGAGCTGGCGATCCACGACGGATTGGCGTGGGCGGACTTCGACAACGCTCCCGCACTGACGCGTTTCATCAGCTACGTCGCAGCCGGTGTCGTGGTCGGCTACCTCGCACAGCGGGTCCGCCGGATGCTGGCGCAGAGCCTTTTCGTCCTGGAAGACCTCGTCGAGCTCGCCCACGGCCGCCTCGACGACGTCGAGCAGACGCTCGGTAGCCGCCGCTAGGCGAGCCCGAACGTCTGCGCGAGCAGGAAGACGTTAAGCGCGCCGATCAGTGCCGCGATCGCCACGGCCACGACGGTGGTCGGCAACCGGTTCACGTGCTCTCCCATCACGTCCCGCCGCCTCGTCAGGAGCACCAGTGGGACGAGCGCGAACGGGATGCCGAAGGAGAGCACGACCTGGCTGAGCACGAGCGCCCGCGTGGGGCTGACGCCGACGGCGAGCACGATGAGCGCGGGGATCATCGTCAGCGCGCGGCGTGCGAACAGCGAGATCCGCAGGTTCACGAAGCCGGCCATCACGACCTGGCCCGCGTAGGTTCCGACACTCGAGGACGAGGCGCCGGAGGAGAGCAGCGCGACCGCGAAGGCGAGAGCCGCCGTGCCGCCGACGAGATGCGAGAAGCCGAGATGCGCCTCGCGGATCGTGTTCACGTGCGACCACCCCGGCCGGCCGTGGAAGAGCTTCGCGGCGACGGCGAGCATCGCCATGTTCACGAGGCCGGCGAGGCCGAGGGCCACGAATACGTCCGTCCGCTCGAAACGGAGCACTCGGGCCCGCTCCCGCTCGTTCCGCACGGGCGTCCGTCCCTTCGTCAGGGCCGAGTGCAGGTAGATCGCGTGCGGCATGACGGTGGCGCCGATGATCCCGACCGCGAGGTAAACGGAGTTCGACCCGTGCAGATGCGGGACCAGCCCCTGCGCGGCCCCGCTCGCAGAGGGCCCGATCTTCACCGTCTCGTAGAGGAACCCGAGCATGATCAACCCGAGCAAGCCCGTGATCGCGAGCTCGAAGCGCCGAAAGCCGTGCCGCTGCAGCTCGAGCAGCGCGAAAGCAATTGCGCCGGTGATGAAGCCGGCGGGGAGGAGGGGGACGTGGAAGAGAAGGTTGAGCCCGAGCGCTGCGCCGAGGAACTCCGCGATGTCGGTCGCCATCGCCATCGCCTCGGCCTGGAGCCAGAGCCCCCACGCGATCGGGCGCGGGTAGTGGTCGCGGCAGAGCTCCGGCAGGTTGCGGTCGGTGACGATGCCGAGCTTCGCCGAGAGGTACTGGATCAGCATCGCCATGAGGTTCGCGGCGAGCACGACCCAGAGCAGGAGGTAGCCGAAGCGCGCGCCGCCCTGGATGTTCGTCGCGAAGTTGCCGGGGTCGACGTACGCGACGCTGGCGACGAATGCGGGGCCGAGCATCGCGACCGTCGCACGTGTCCGGCCACGGGCGAGGATCGTGTGCAGCGGCGTCGCGCCGCGGCGGCCGGTGGAGACGGCCTGGGCGGACTCGCTCACGCGCCCGCCTCGCGCTCCACGCGCATCGCACGCGCGAGCGTGGCGCCCAGCACGTGCACCTCGCCGCCGGCACGGACGAAGAGCGGCCCGTCGAAGGGCTGCCGCTCCACGAGCTCCAGGCGCGTGCCCGGGACGATGTCGCGCTCGCCGAGGAAGCGCAGCATCTCCGGGTCCGCGTCCGACACCCGCACGAAGGTGGCCGTCTCTCCGGGATCTAGCTCCGCAAGAGTCGGGGCATCGGTTTCCGCGAGCTTGAGCTCGCGGCTCGGGATCGGGTCGCCGTGCGGATCCACCGTCGGGTTGCCGAGCTTCGTCGCGATCAGCTCCTCGAGCTCCTCGGAGAGCGCGTGCTCGAGCACCTCGGCCTCGTCGTGCACCTCGTCCCAGCTCATGCCGAGGCTCTCGACGAGGAACAGCTCGACGAGGCGGTGGTGGCGGATCACCTCGAGTGCGACCCGGCGGCCGCGCTTGGTGAGGCGGACGCCCCGATAGCGCTCGTGCTCGACCAGGCCGAGGTCGGAGAGCTTGCGCAGCATCCCCGAGACCGAGGCGGGGCGGACCTCGAGCAGGCGCGCCAGAGCGGTCGTCGAGGCGGCGCCGTGGCGCGACTCGAGGGTGTAGATCGCCTTCGTGTAGTCCTGCACCGCGACTGTGAGGTCGTGGGCGTCACGGACCGGAAGTTGAGCCATGCCTAAATCCTAGGTTAGGCAGTACTTTCTGGCAAGCGGATCCGCGCCGACGCTGATGTCTTCGTGCCCTGACGCTGCAACGGTGCGAGAAACGAGACCGGAGGTAAGGCCATGAAATCGCTCGTGGTTTACGAGTCCTGGTTCGGGAACACGCGAGAGATCGCTGAGGAGGTTGCGCTCGCTCTCTCGGAGGAAGGAGAAGCGGAGCTCGTCTCCGTCGACGCGCCGCTGCCGTCCCTCCACCACGTCGATCTGATCGTCCTCGGCGCGCCGACACATGTGCACGGCCTGTCGGGCCGGCGTTCGCGCGAGGCGGCCGTCGAGCAGCGGGGTGAGGGCGACGAGATCGGAATCGGCGCCCGCGGCTGGATCGAAAGGCTGCCGCTGTGCGGGGGCCCGCTTGTCGCCGTCTTCGACACCCGCGCACACAAGCCGGAGCTGCTCGTCGGCTCTGCCGCGCACGGAATGGCGACGCGAATCAAGAAGCGCGGCTATCACCTGGCCGTCGAGCCCGAGAGCTTCTTTGTTCATGGCACGCCGGGTCCGCTCGAGGACGGGGAGCTCGAGCGCGCGGCGGAGTGGGGGAGGTCGCTCGCGAACGAGGTGATGGCTGCCGCGTAATGATGCGTGCGTGCACGGGCACGTTCACGGACATGCGCACGGCAGCGCCGAGGACGCGCGGCGTATTGGGCTCGCGCTCGCACTGATCCTCGCGTTCATGGCCGCGGAGATCGCGGTCGGCATCCTCGCGCACTCGCTCGCGCTCCTCTCCGACGCGGCGCACATGCTCACCGACGCCGGCGCGCTCGCGATGTCTCTCGTCGTGCTGCGGCTTGCGGCCCAGCCGGTGGGTGGCAACCGGACGTTCGGGCTGCACCGCTCGGAGATCCTCTCCGCTCAGGCCAACGGTGCGGCGCTGCTGGTGCTCGCGTTCCTGATCGTCTACGGCGCAATTCGCCACCTCGTTTCGCCGCCCGCGGCGCGCGGCGGGGCGATCCTCGTCGTCGCTCTCGTCGGGATCGGCGTCAACGTGCTCGCAACCTGGCAGCTCGCCGGAGCGAATCGGGACTCGCTCAACGTCGAGGGAAGCTTCCAGCACGTCGTCAACGACCTCTTCGCCTTCATTGCGACGGCGATCGCCGGCGGCGTGATCCTCGCGACCGGCTGGGTGCGGGCGGACGCCGTCGCGGCGCTGCTCGTCGCTGCGCTGATGCTGCGCGCGTCGTGGCAGCTGCTGCGCGACTCCGGCCGCGTCCTGCTCGACATCGCGCCGGCAGAGTTACCGGTGGAGGAGATCGGTACTGCGATGGCAGCGCACCCGCACGTCGTCGAGGTGCACGACCTCCACGTCTGGGAGGTGACGACGGAGTTCCCGACCCTCTCGGCGCACGTGCTCGTCGAGCCGGGGGCCGACTGCCACGGCATCCGGCGTGAGCTCGAGGCGCTCCTGCGGGACCGCTTCGGCCTAGAGCACACCACGCTGCAGGTCGACCACGCGTCCGCGACGCTCGTCCAGCTCAGCTAACCTTACGTAAACGTCAAGTTTATGGAAGGAGGCGCTGCGTTGCGGATCGGCGCGCGGAAGCCGGACTACAAGTGGGTGGCGCTCTCGAACACCACGCTCGGGACGCTGATGGCGATGATCAACAGCTCGATCCTGCTGATCGCGCTGCCGGACATCTTCCGCGGGATCGGCATCGACCCGCTGCAGCCGGGCAACACGAGCTACCTCCTCTGGCTGCTCCTCGGCTTCCTCGTCGTGCTCGCCGTTCTGCTCGTCAGCCTCGGCCGCCTCGGCGACATGTACGGCCGCGTGCGGATGTTCAACCTCGGCTTCGCGGTCTTCACGCTCTTCTCGATCCTGCTCTCGGTCACATGGCTTAACGGCGACGCCGGCGCGCTCTGGCTGATCTTGATGCGCGTCGGTCAGGGGATCGGCGGCGCACTCATCTTCGCCAACTCGAGCGCGATTCTCACCGACGCGTTCCCGCACGAGGAGCGCGGGCTCGCGCTCGGGATCAACAGCGTCTCGATGGTCGTCGGCTCGTTCCTCGGGCTCGTGCTCGGGGGCGTGCTCGCACCGTTCGAGTGGCGGCTCGTGTTCGTCGTCTCGGTGCCGGTCGGCCTCATAGCGACGATCTGGTCGTACCGCTCGCTGCGCGAGATAGGCCTGCGCAAGCCGGGAAAGATCGACTGGTGGGGGAATCTCACGTTCGCGGCCGGGCTCGTGCTGCTCATGGTCGGGATCACGTACGGGATCCAGCCGTACGGCGCACACACGATGGGCTGGACGTCGCCCCTCGTGCTTTCGTGCCTCGTCGGCGGCCTCGCGCTGCTCGCGGGCTTCTGCGTGATCGAAGCGCGCGTCGAAGAGCCGATGTTCCATCTCGACCTCTTCCGCATCCGCGCCTTCGCCGCCGGCAATCTCGCGGCACTGCTCGCAGCGATGGCGCGCGGCGGCCTCCAGTTCATCCTGATCATCTGGCTGCAGGGGATCTGGCTGCCCGAGCACGGCTACGACTTCTCGCGGACACCGCTCTGGGCGGGCATCTACATGCTCCCGTTGATCTTCGGCCTGCTCGCCGCAGGGCCCGCGTCGGGCTGGCTCTCCGACCGCTTCGGCGCACGGCCGTTCGCGACCGGCGGCGTGCTCGTCGCGGCGACGAGCTTCGCGCTCCTGATCGTCCTGCCCGTGGACTTCTCCTACGTCTGGTTCGCCCTGATCCTCCTGCTGAACGGGATCGGGATGGGCCTCTTCCAGTCGCCGAACACGGCAGGCGTGATGAACTCGCTGCCGCCGGGGCAGCGCGGCGCGGGCGCCGGGATGCTCGCGACGTTCAACGTCTCGTCGAGCGTGCTCTCGATCGGCGTCTTCTTCACGCTCATGATCGTCGGCCTTGCCGGCGGCCTGCCGCATGCGACGCAGTCCGGCCTCGTCGCGCACGGCGTTTCTCCGGCCGACGCGACCCGGATCTCGCATCTCCCGCCCGTCGCCACGCTTTTCGCGGCCTTCCTCGGCTACAACCCGGTGAGAACGCTGCTCGGGACGCACGTGTTGCACAAGCTCTCGCCCGCGAACGCGCACACGCTCACGGGGCGCGGCTTCTTCCCGCACCTCATCTCGAGCCCGTTCCACACCGCGCTCGTCTACGCATTCGTGTTCGCGATCGTCGCCTGCGTCGTCGCCGCCGCCGCGTCGCTCATGCGCGGCGGCAAGTACGTGCACGTCGACGCGGTGGCGATCGACCCGTTCGATGTGGAGGAAGCCGCGTGAGCGCGGCCGTGCTGCGCATCGGCGAGGTCGCGCAGCGCGTCGGCGTGACGCCTCGCACGATTCGCTACTACGAGGAGCTCGGGCTGCTCGGCTCCGGCAGCAGGCGCGAGAAGGGCTCGCACCGGACGTACGCGGAGACGGACGTCGCACACCTCCAGGAGCTGATCCGGCTGCGCGACCTGCTCGGCCTCACCCTCGAGGAGCTCGTCGAGCTCGCCGAGGCGGAGGAGGCGCGCGCCGCGCTGCGAGGCCGCTGGGAGGAAGACCCGAGCGAGGAGGAGCGGCTCCGGATCGTCGAGGAGGCGGTTCCTCTCGTCGAGCGCCAGCTCGCGCTCGTCCGCAGCCGGCAGGCGACACTCGACGAGTTCGCGCGCGAGCTCGAGACGAAGCTCGGTCGTCTGCGGCGTGTCCGGCGGGAGCTCGCGCCTTAGTCGAGCGAGACGAGGGTCCGGTCGACCTCGTCTTCCTGGCGCAGCCACGGGAGAGCGCTCCACGGGCTCGGGACGGTCATCGCGCGCCTCCTTCTCCGCTGAGCCTCCGCGGCCGCAACGGCCTTCTCGGTCCTGGCATGGGCGACCCGGTTGGCTCGTCGTGCTGCGACTCTGAGCTCGAGCGAGGTTTCCCGCACACGCTCTGCCTCCTCGCGAGCAGCCCTGGCTTCGGGGATCAGCGCAGCCACGGCTCCAGCTCCGCCTCGAGTTCTCGGCAACCCCGCGGTGCGACGATTCGGCGCTTCAGCTTCCGGCCGTCGACGACACAGATCGTCGGGACCTCGTCCACCCGGAACTTCTCCGCGAGGTCCGGTCGCCGCTCCACCGAAACCCGCACGAGGTCGAACGTGTCGTGGTTACGCCGCCGCTGCAGCACCTGGGCGATGAAGCCCTCGACCCGGCGGCAGCGTCCCGAGAGAGGCGAGTAGAAGAAAACGAGGCGCGGCCGTTCTTCCGGGTGTGGCACCGGCTGGGTCTGCGGGACACTTGCCACGTCCTCCGTTTACCCAGCGGGGCGGAGTTTGAATCGCGGTTCAGCCGTCCCGCTCGGCCGAGACCAAGAGAATCGCGCCGTCCGGTTCCTCCGCATCGGGCCGGTTCTGCAGCGGCGCGAACGCGATCTTCACGCGTACGGGCTTGCCGCGCCGGTCGTGTCCCTCGAGCTCGAGGTCGGGCACGCCCGATCCCGCGACGACTCGCCGGATGGGGTCGCGCAGGCGCTGCACCGGCAGGCCGATGTCGAGGTTGAGGAGATGCTCTCCTTCGACCTCGACATCGCGGAGCCCCCAGAGGTCGGTCGCCCGCCGGCTCCACGCGACGACCCGCAGCGTCCGGTCGACCACGATGACGGCTTGCCTGATGCCCGAGAGCACGGAGCCGAGGAACGAGTTCGCCTGCAGCGTCTCGTCCGTCCGCTCCCGGAGCTCGTCGTTCATCGTCTCGAGCTCCTCGTTGGTGGACTGGAGCTCCTCGTTCATCGTCTCGAGCTCCTCGTTGGTGGACTGGAGCTCCTCGTTCGTGGTCTCGAGCTCCTCGTTCGTCGACTGGAGCTCCTCGTTCGTCGTCTCGAGCTCCTCGACCGTCGACTGCAGCTCCTCGTAGGCGGTCTCGAGCTCGCGGCGGGCCCGCTCGAGGTCGTCCTCCAGCGCCCGGTGCTCGGTCGAGTCGACGAACGTCACGATTACTCCTTCGAACTGCTCTCCCGGTAGTGCGAGCGGCGAAACTTCGACGTCGAGGGTGCGCGGCTCGCCGTTCCCCTTCTGCCAGCGAACGTCGCGCTCCGTGACCGTGTCCCGCTCGTTCCGCACCTTGTCGATGAGGGAGCGCAGCTCGACCGGACGGTAGGAGAGCTCGAGGTCCTGCAGTTGCCGGCGGATGTCCCGGTGACGGAGCGAGAACATCGTCCTCGCCGCCTGGTTGATGCCCGCGACGCGGTTCTGGTCGTCGACCACAACCTGTGCCACCGTCGCGCGTTCGAAGACCGCGTCGCCAAGCTCGCGCGACGGTTCCGGCTCGGGGTCCCTTATCGGCAGATGTGGCACCCGGAACACCGGATGGATCGAGCCGTCCTTGATGAAGATCCGCCGCTTGAGGTCGTAGGGCACGAAGAATTTGCGCCCGCTCTGAAGGGCCTCTGCCTTGCCGACGACGAGGAACCCGCCGCGGTTGAGCGCGAAATGGAAATTGGCGAGGATCCGCTGCTGCAGCTCAGAGCCGAAGTACATGAGCGTGTTGCGCGAGACGAGCAGGTCGACGCGCGAGATCGGTGGGTCCCGATGGAGGTCGTTACGGCCGAAGATGACCGCGCGCCGGAAATCGTTCCTGAAGACGAAGCCGTGGTCCGACTGCTGGAAAAAGCGTTCCCGGAGGTCGGGCGGCACCTTCTCGAGCTGCTTCGCGGTGTAGGTCGCGTCCCGCGCCTCGGCCAGTGCGTCCTCGTCGATGTCCGTCGCGTAGATCTTGACCTGCCGCCGAAAGCCTTCGTCGCCGAGAGCTTCGGCGAGCAGCATTGCGATCGTGTACGGCTCCTCCCCCGAGGCGCAGCCGGCCGACCAGACGCGGATCGGCGCGTCGCCTCGCTCCTCGAGCAACCGTGGCAGAACCTCGTCCCCGACGACGGTCCACGCTTCGCGGTCGCGGAAGAAGCCGGTGACGTTGATCAGGATCGTGTTGAAGAGCTCGGCGAACTCGTCCGTGTGCTCGGCGAGGAAGGTTCGGTAGGCGTCCCAGTCGTCGACGCCGACCTCCTGCATCCGCTTCTGGAAGCGGCGCATCAGGGTCGGTCTCCGGTAGCCGGTGTAGTCGAATCCGCGCTCGTCGCGGACGAACTCGAGGAGATGCTCGAAACTGGGATCTGGCTGACTCATCGCCTGGCTGCAGTGCATTGCAGCACGACGGAGGCGATCGCGTCGAGAGGAAGGACCTCGTCGACGCCGCCCGCGAGAATCGCGGCGCCCGGCATGCCGAAGTACTGCGAAGTCGCCTCGTCCTGGGCGAGAACCCGGCCCCCCGCGCGCTTCAAGGCGGCCGCACCCGCGGCTCCGTCGATCCCGGTGCCCGAGAGGACGATCGCGGTGCAAGGGCCGGCGTGATTCTGCGCGAGCGAAAGGAGGAGGACGTCGGCGCTGGGGCGGACGTAATGGACGAGCTCCGAGTGGTCGAGTCGCAGCGTCTCGTCGGCCTCGACGAGCAGGTGGGCATCGGGCGGGGCGACGCGCACCACTCCGGGCTCCAGGCGCATTCCGTCCTCGGCCGACTCGACCGGCAGCGAGGCCCACCGGCTGAGGATTGCGGGCAGGTAGCTGGGAGCCTGCGGGGTCAGGTGGATGATGACGAGAACAGCGGCGTCGAGATCGTCGGACAGCCCGTTGAACAGAACCTTGAGCGCCCCGATGCCGCCGGCGGACCCCACGACGGCGACGACGTGGACAGGCGGCCGCTCAGCCGTCGGAGCCCGAGCCGTTTCCGACGAGCAGACCGCGGATCGCTTCCGCCTGCTCGTGCGCTTCCCGGGCGAACTCCTCGAACCGAGCCTGGCTCTGCTTTGCGCCGGCGGCGCCGACGCGTGCGGCGAGCCGCTCCGAGAGCTGCGCCCGCTCCTGCAAGGCGCGGAGCGCCGTCCAGAGCGCAGTCTCGACGGATCCTCCCTGCGCTTCGACGGCGCCCTCCGCCGAGTACGCGTGTCCGACGCGGCAGCGAAAGCGCGGCAGCTCTCCGTCTTCGAGCTCCCACAGCACGCCGCCGCACGCGGGGCAGCCGTAGAGGGGCGACTCACCGGGCGGCGCGTCGCGCTCCAGTGCGTCGGCGTCGAGGGTCGCGTACTCAGTCTCGAGCCTCATATCTCCATCCCCATTCTCGCTCACTTTCACCTCCTCCGAAAGGCGTCGGACGGCGTCTGCGACCGCCGCGGCCAGTTGCGCGAGCGGCAGCACGCGGTCCGGGTGGTCGCGTGAGACTGCGTGCTCCGGCAGCGATGCGAAGAGCGAGTCAGCCGGATCCTGTACGAACACGCAGCCTCCACGACTGCCGACCGCGCTCGCCCCCGAGACCCCGTCGTCCCGGGCCCCGGAGAGGACGACCGCAACCGTCCGATGGCCGTAGGAGACGGCCGCGCTGCGGAAGAGCACGTCGATCGAAGGCCGGACGCCGTTCTCATGCGCACCGCGCGCGACGACCGTGTGGCCGGAATGCACGGTCAGATGGAGGCCGGGGGGCGCGACGTAGATGCGCCCGGGCAAGAGCTGCTCGCCGCCGCGAGCCTGGATCGCAGGCAGGGGACCGGCACGGGAGAGGATCGCAGCGAGCCGACTTTCGATGGTCGCGGGCAGGTGGAGAACGACGCAAACTGCGGCGTCGAGATCCTCCGGCAGCCCGTGGACGAGGGTCGTCAGCGCCTCGACGCCTCCCGCGGATGCGCCCATGACGACGAGGGTGGAAGCCCGCTCGTCCATGCTGCGCCTTGTTTCCGACGGGAGCGCAGAGAAACTGACTAGGTTCAGAGCGTGGCTACGGTTCCCCGACGCTTGTCGTTTGGCGCGCACGCAGATGCATACGAGCGTGCACGGCCGGCGTGGCCCGAGGAGGCTGCCCGGTGGCTCGTCCCCGACGGCGCACAGCTCGTCGTCGAGCTCGGTGCCGGCACCGGGAAGCTGACGCGGGCGGTGGCGGCGCTCGGAGTGCGGGTCGTCGCGGTCGAGCCCGACTCGCGGATGCTCGCGGTGTTGCGCGAGCGCGGGCTCGAAGGCGTGGAGGGTGGCGCCGAGGCGATCCCGTTCGGCGACGGTGAGGCGGACGGAATCGTGGCGGGGTCCTGCGTCCATTGGTTCGATCTCGAGCGAGCGCTGAAGGAGATCCATCGTGTCCTCCGTCCGCGGGGACGCTTCGGCTTCGGCTGGAACGGCCGTGACGGCAGACACCCCACAATCGCTCGGATGAACGAGGTCATCTACTCAGCGGCCCCCGATCGAACCCGCTGGCGCGACCGCGACTGGGCAGATGAGGTGACTGCAACCGGCCTGTTCTGCAACGTCGAGCACGCGGTGTTCGAGCACATGCACGAGCTTCCGCGTGGGGCACTCGACGATCACCTCTACTCGTACGCGACGATCGCCTCCCTGCCGGACGCCGAGCGGGGGCGTGTGTTCAAGGAGGTGGCGGACGTGCTCGACGCGGATCCGGCGATGAGCGACGGCAACCGTCTGCAACTCCCGTTCGTCGTCACTGCCCACAGGGCGACGCGAGCCTGAAGACACGCCCGTCACCCCGATCGTCCGGACACGGCTGGCCAAGTAACAGACTGTTACTAAGTGCTTCCGTAGGCCGTTCGTCATCACAGCGGACAGGTCAACTGCGGCCAACCTCAGCGCAAGCAACAGACTGTTACAAGGTCACAGCGGGACGAGCCGGGTGCCCGTCGCCTTGAACGTCGCGTAGGCGACGCCGCCGTCCGCGAGCTCGAGCCGCTCGGCCGACGCGGCGGTCACCTCCGCGGTCAGGGGGCCGACCCGGACCCGGACGCGGTTCGCGACCTCCACCAGTGAGCCGACTTGGCCCCGGACGACGTTCAGCGCGGAGTCGGAGTCGGGGGCGTGCGCCCGCGCGACCGACACCTCCCAGGGATAGACGACGACGCCGACGTCCCCTTCGGCCTCGTCGGCGGAGTAGAGGTCCTCGCCGCTCTCGAGCCGGATCGCGGTGAGTGCTCCTTCCCCGCGGCGGGCCTTCCCGCGCAGGAGGTTCGCGCCGGTGAAGGAGGCGACAAAGGCGTCCCGCGGTCGCGCGACGAGCTCCGCTGGCGGTCCGAGCTGCCGCAGCCGGCCCTCGACGAGGACGCCCACCTCGTCGGCCAGCGCGGCCGCGTCCTCGTAGTCGTGGGTCACGAGGAGCGTCGGCAGGGCAAGCTCCCGCAGCAGCTCCGCGAGCTCGTGCCGCACCTCGGACTTCGTATGCGCGTCGAGCGCCGCGAGTGGCTCGTCGAGGAGGAGCACGGCGGGCTCGCGGGCGAGCGCGCGGGCAAGCGCGACCCGCTGCCGCTCGCCGCCCGAGAGCTCCGCCGGCTGCGTCGTGGCCAGGTGCCGGATCCGGAACCGCTCGAGCAGCTCGTCGACGGGGCGTCCGCGCGAGCCGAACGCGACGTTTCCGCGCACGCTGAGGTGTGGGAAGAGGGCGTAGTCCTGGAAGACCAGGCCGACGCGTCGCCGCTCGGGCGGCAGCGAGACGCGCCGCTCCGTGTCGAGCCATTGCTCCCCGTCGAGCAGGACGCTGCCGCGGGACGGCTCGACGAGGCCCGCGATGACGCGCAGCACGGACGTCTTGCCTGCGCCGGAGGGGCCGACGAGCGCGACGGTGCGCGAGACGTCGAGCGCGAGCTCTAGCGCGAAGGAGCGAAGAGGAAGCGTGAAGTCTGCTTGGAGGGTTGCCATTGGAGCATGAGTCGGAGGGTCACGAGGAGGGCGCCGCTGACGACGACGAGCAGCGCGCTCATCGCAAGTGCGGTCGTGAAGTCGAGGTCGAACTCGCTGTAGATCGCGAGCGGCAGCGTCTGCGTGGCCCCCTGCAGGCTGCCGGCGAACATGATCGTGGCACCGAACTCGCCGAGCCCTCGCGCGAACGAGAGGGCCTCGCCCGCCGCGAGCCCGCGCCGGGCGAGAGGGAGGACGACACGGAAGAACGTCCGCGCTCGCCCCGCGCCGAGTGTGCGAGACGCTGCGACGAGGTTGGGGTCGACCGCCTCGAACGCCGCGATGGCCTGGCGTACGTAGAACGGGCTCGAGACGTACGCGACGGCAATGACGACGGCTGCCTGGGTCAGCCCAACCTGCACGCCGAGCGCGTCGAGTGTCCCGCCGAGCAGCCCGAGGCGGCCGAACGCCGCGATCAGGCCTATGCCGGCCACGGCGGGCGGCAGCACGAGCGGCAGCTCGACGAGTACGACCGCGAGCGAGCGGCCGGGAAAGCGGCGCGTTGCAAGGACGTACGCGGCCGGCGTGCCGACGAGGACCACCAGCGCCTGAGCGATCGCGCTCGTCTTCAGGCTGAGAACCAGTGCGTCGGTGACGACGGGATGCGAGAGCTGCGCGACGAGCTTTCCCGGGGAGACACGCGCGAAGATCGCGACGATGGGGAGGAGCAGGAACCCGAGCGCGATCGCTGCCGCCGTGAACACGCCCGTGCCCGCGAGCGCGCGCCGGATCAGTGCGGAATCCGCAAGAAGCCCGCCGCGCGCAGCTTCGTCTGCGCGGGCTTGCTGAGGAGCTTGTTGACCCATGCCTTCGCCACCTGCAGGTGTGTGCTCGCTTTTACGGCCGCGGCCGCGTAGAGGACTTGAGGCTGCGCCGACTTCTGGATTCCCAGCAGCGAGACCTTGCCGGCGACCGCCTTCGCATCGGTCGCATACACGAAGCCCGCATCCGCCTCGCCGAGCGTGACCTTCGCGAGCACTTCGCGCACATCCGTCTCCTGGCTCACGGCCTTGCCGACGAGGTCGGACATCCCGAGCCGCGCGAGGACCTTGCGCGTGTAATCGCCCACCGGCACGCCGGCCGCCGCCATCACGATCCGCAGGCCCGGCTTCTCGAGTCCCTGGACGCTGCCGATGTGCTTCGGGTCGCCGTGCGCGATGACCGCGACGAGCCGGTTCGAGGTGAAGACGACGGGACGCGTGACCAGGCCCTTCCTGTGCAGCTGCCAGGGCAGAGCGGTATTCGCGGACGCGAAGACGTCGGCTGGCAGACCCTGTTCGATCTGCGCCGCCAGCATGCTCGAGCCCCCGAACGAGTAGCGCCCGTGCGGGTCTATCTGGGGGAGGACGTTCGTGAGCGAGGCGGCGGCGAACACGGTGAGATGCGGAGCCTTCCTCGCCTGGGACGTGCCGGCGAGAGCGACGGAGACGGCAGCGAGTCCGACCGCTCCAGCTGCGGCTATGACGCGCACCCTCATGCCTCCACCATCACCGACGTCGACTTGACGACGGCGGTTGCCGCCATTCCGGGCTTCAGCCCGAGCTCCTCGACCGCGTCGCGTGTGACGACGGCGACGACGCGCGCCGGCTCGGTCACGGTCAGCTCTACCTGGGCAAGGAGCCCTTCGACGCGCACCTCGCTGACCGTGCCGCGGAGGCGGTTGCGTGCGCTTACGTGCCGCGCGGCCTTGGCCCCGCGCAGCCGCTCGATCTCCTCGAGCGCTACCAGCCGCCGGTTGGCGCTGTCGCGCTCGGTGCGAATCCGGCCCGCGCGATCCCAGCGCCGAAGGGTGTCGACGCTGATTCCGAGCTCTCGTGCCGCCTCTGTCGCCGTGTACGCCTGCTTCGGCATCGCGCCAGCATATACATAGGTATTGCCTAGGTGGAAGGGTTGCGGATCCCGACTGCGCCGATCAGGCCGCCGCAGACGAGCAGGATCGCGACAACGGCCATCGTGACGTGGAAGCCGTGGACTGTGAGGTGGTCGGCTCCGCCCGCCGCGGCGATCCCGAGCACCGCGACCGCGAGAAGACCGGCGATGCGGGCGACCGCGTTGTTCACGCCTGATGCCACGCCGGCGTCGCCGGCGCTCGCGTCGGAGAGGACCGTGGTCGTCAGCGGCGCGACCGTGAGCGAGAGCCCGACGGCGAACACGAGCAGCGCCGGGAGGATGTCCACCACGTAGTCGGGGTGCTGCGGGAGCCGCGCGTAGGCGAGCACCGCGCCGCCCGCGATGATCGGGCCAGCGGCCATGAACAGGCGCGGCCCATATTGCATCGCGAGCTTTCCGGTGCGGGGGGAGAGGAAGAACATCACGACGGTGATCGGCAGCAGCGCGACGCCCGCATGGAGCGCCGAGTAACCGCTGAACGTGAGCAGGAAGAGCGTCAGGAAGACGCTCAGCCCGGAGAGAGCGCCGTAGACGGCAAGCGTCTCGACGTTCGTGATCGAGAAGTTGCGCAGCCGGAACAGGCGCAACGGCAGCATCGGCATGGGGGCGTGCAGCTCGTAGACGACGAACGCGGCGAGCAGCGCGAGGCCTCCGACGAGACCACCCGCGACGAGCGGGTCGCTCCAGCCTCGATGCGGCTGCTCGATGAACCCTGCGACGAGCAGGCCGAGGCCCGCGACGCCCAGCACCGCGCCCGGCAGGTCGACGCGGAGGTCGGTTCGCCGTGGCTGCTTCATTCCCCCGAGTCGCAGCACGAGGACGAGCGTGGCGAGCGCGATCGGGACGTTGATGACGAAGATCACGCGCCAGCTCGAGGCGTCGACGAGCCAGCCTCCGAGAGTCGGGCCGATCACGAAGGAGATCCCGCTCCAGGCCGTCCACTGCCCGATCGCCGCGCCCCGAGCCGCACCGGAGAACGTCGCCGTGAGCATGGCGAGCGAGGCGGGAGTCAGGAGGGCGCCGGCGACCCCTTGGATGCCGCGGAAGACGATCAGCGTGGTCGCGTTCGGCGCCGCCGCGCACAGGATCGAGGCGACCGCGAAGAACGCGACCCCGATCCCGAAGACACGCAGCTCGCCGAAGATGTCGCCGAGCGAGCCGCCGACGAGGATGAGCGACCCGAGCGTGAGCAGATAGGCGTCGACGACCCACTGCTGCGAGGCGAGCCCGCCGCCGAGGTCGTGCTCGATCGCCTTCAGCGCGACATTGACGACCGACCCGTCGATGAACGCCATCGACGAGCCGAGGATGCTCGCGACGAGCGTCCAGCGGCCCAGCGAGCTCGGCAGGGAGGCGGCGCTCTCCATACGCCGATCCTACGGCGGGCGGCCATCTCGACCGCCCGCCGCTACGCCGATGCTTTAGGAGGAGGGGGAGGTCGGCTGGACGCCGAGCGTCATCGAGAGGCGCTTCGTGGCGCCGTGGCGGCGAATCGTGACCGTCACGGTCTGGCCCGACTTGGCATGGAACACGGCCGCGGTCAGGTCATCGGCCGAGTTGATGGCGTTGCCGTTGAAGGCGGTGACGACGTCGCCGACCTTCAGCCCGGCCTTCGCCGCCGGCGAGCCCTTGACGATCGTCGTGATCCGGGCGCCGCCCGAGACATCCAGGATCTTCACGCCGACATACGCGTGCCGGACGGTGCCGCCGGCGATCAACGTCCGGGCGACACTCTTCGAGGAGTTGATCGGCACGGCGAAGCCGATGCCGGCATTGTCGTTCGTGTCCGTCTCGATCTGGTCGTTGATCCCGATCACGGTGTTCGTCGCGGTGTCGATCAGCGGCCCGCCGGAGTTGCCGTGGTTGATCGCGGCGTCCGTCTGGATCGCGCCGGTAATCGAAAACTTGTTCGGCGCGGTGATCGTCCGGTTCGTCGCGCTGACGATGCCTGCCGTCATCGTCTCGGGCAGGCTGAACGGGCTGCCGATCGCGACGACGCTCTGGCCCGGCTCGACGCTCGACGAGTCACCGAGCGCGAGCGGATGCAGCTTGGAGGACGACACGTCGACGTGGATCACGGCCGTGTCGGTCGACTTGTCGGTACCGACGACGGTGGCTTTCGCGGTCGAGCCGTCCTGGAACGTGACGGTGATCGCGGTGGCGTTGGCGACGACGTGCTGGGCGGTGAGGATGTTGCCGTTCGTGTCGATCTCGAAGCCGGTTCCCTCCGCCTCCGGCTTTTGGCTCTGGTTGGGCTGGCTGAAGGGGAAGGACGGCGTGTTGCTGCTCGTCGGGAGTTCGACCGTGATGTCGACGACGCCGGGGGCGTCATCCTTGTAGAGCTGCGCGAGCGAGTCGACCGTCGAGGTCGACGAGGCGGGCTGCGCAGGGACGACGACCTTGGATGTGGTCGGCGTCCCGGAGCCGTTGCTCGTGAGCGCGTAGGTGCCGGCGCCGACGCCGGTGCCGATGGCCGCGGCGATCGCGAGGGGGAGAAGGCGCCGCAGGCGCGGGTTGGCAGGGCGAAGGTTCATGTTTTCGGGATCTCCTTGCATCGTGTCTGCCCCAGAGTGCCCGCAATCCCTAGGAGAGGGGTGAGAGAGCTGTGAGGGTTCACTAAGAACCTCCTGCCCGGCACTCAGCGGCCGGAGATCTCTGCGATTCTGCGGACGTGCTCGCGGTTGCCGCCGTCCTGCTCTCACTCGCGGGAAAAGCGCCGTCGCCGAGCCGGTTCCTCGCCGTCGATGCACACCGGCATCGGGTCACGATCACGCTGATCGCCTCCTACGACGGGACGAACGGCGGCTTCAACTTCGACGGCTACTCGCGCTCTCTGATGTGGACGGTGCCGCGCGGCTGGACTGTGCACGTCGTGTGCGAGAACCGCGGACCGCTCCGTCACTCGTGTGGCGTTGTTCAGGGCGCCGGCTCCACGAAGCCGGCGTTCCGCGGCGCCGCGACGCCGCAGCCGCTCGTCGGGCTCGGGTCCGGCGGCACGGCACGCTTCTCGTTCCGCGCGAGCAGGACGGGCGTCTTCCGGCTCGTGTGCCTCGTGCCCGGCCACGAGGACGCGCGCATGTGGGACGTCCTGAAGATCACGCGCGGCGGCAAGCCACGCGTCGTCGATCTGCGCGCGCGCTAGCTCTCGTCGCCGCGGCGGCGCAGCACCGCGATCCACCAGATCAGGATCGCGATCAGCAGCGCGAGCGGCAGGACCAGGCCGAGGATCGAGCCTGCGAGGAAGGAACCGGTCACGTCCATGAAAGCTCCTCGGGTCGGGGCTCGGTGGTTGTGTCGAGCCAGCGGTAGAAGGCGACGAACGCGGCGACGAAGTATGTGAGCGATCCGGGCACCCACATGATGCCGGCGGCGAGCTGCTGGTCGGTCAGCGACGGATAGACGGCGTAGAGCGGCGCGGACGCGAACGCGAGCACGATCGCGAGGATCCAGCTCGGGACCATCGCTGCGGCGAACCAGATCGAACGGTGGAGATGGTCGATGCGCGCACGCACCGGCGGCGCGTCGAGCAGCGCGCCCCAGAACACGAGCGCCGGGGCGACGAACGACACGTGCTGAAGGACGTGGATCCACTCGCTCCGCGCGGCAGCGTCGTAGAGCTGCGGCACGTGCCAGACGCCCACTGCCGCCGACTGCACCGCGAGCGCGACCGCCGGTCGCTTCAGAAAGCCGGCGCTACGCCGAAATGACGGCGAGCGCGAAAGCGCGCAGCCGACCGCGCGGCGCGCGGACAGCGGAAACGGCAGCCACATGCGCGGCCAGGGGCGGCCGAGCACGACCAGCGGAGGCACGACCGTCATCAGGACGACGTGCTGGGCCATGTGGGCGGAGAGCCACGCGTCCGCCCAGCCGTCGAACGGCCGCTCGAGCACGACGAACGTGACCACGACACCGCTGTAGAAGCTCACCTCGCGCCAGACGCGAATCTTTCCCCGCCGTCCCAGGGCGTACAGCGCCGCCGCCGTCCCGCACACGACGAGAGGCAGCGGATCGATCATCTAGATCAGGTAGAGGACGATCCAGCTGACGACGGCGATCGCGGCGAGGAACGTCCAGTAGAAGCTCAGGCCGACGAGCTCCGCGCGGACGAGCGAGAGCGGGTCGCGGATGTCGTGCCCCGTGCGGTGCCGGTCGCCCGAGGCGTGGCCGGGCGGCGGAGCGTCGCCCTCGACCCTGCTGTAGCGCAGCGACGTGGCGAGGGTCATCTCGAGCCAGATCAGCGTTCCGAGCACGAAGAGGAAGAGGAACGCCGTCCAGCCGAAGTAGACGCTCGCGAAGCCACCGTCGGCCGGCCCGAAGCTCTCGTGTGTCCAGGCGAAGACCTGAAGAACGAGACCCACGACGCCGACGAGCAGCGCCACGAGCCCCTTCACGCGCCACTGATTGCGACGCAACGCCCGGTGGTCGGTGAGTCCGAGCCGGACGAGCACCGCGCTCGCGGCGTAACAGGCGACGACGACCGTTCCCCACGCGACCGAGGCATCGACGCCCTTGGGCTTCCACATCGCGGCGTTGTTCACGGAGCGGAGGTAGAAGTAGGCAAAGAGGAACGCGACGAAGAAGAACGCCGTCGCGCCCGCGAGGAGGTAGCTCGCGGAGACGAGGTTGCGGCCGAGGAGCTCGGGCGGCTCGCCCTCGAGGACCTCGTAGCCGGTGCCCTCGTATGCCAGCGGCTCGGCCAACTCACTCCCTTCCTGCAGGTTGTCCGGCCGGCACCCAGGTCGGAATCGGCCCTTCGCCGTAGCCGTACGGGTCGCTCGAGAAGACCGGGATGCGGTCGAAGTTGTGGACGGGGACCGGCGACGGCAGCTGGAACTCGATCGAGCGTGACGCCCACGGGTTCGCCTCCGCTGCCTTCTTCTTGAACGCCAGTGACCAGACGAGGTTGTAGAGGAAGATCAGCATCGAGAGCCCGAGCAGGAATGCCGAGATCGACACCCAGTCGTTGAGGAACTTCAGGTTGCCCGTATACACCGGCGTCCTGCGGGACTGTCCTAGGAAGCCGGCGGCGAAGAGCGGCGCAAACGTGGAGTTGAAGAAGATGAACATCGTCCAGAAGTGGATCTTCCCGAGCCGCTCGTTCAGCTCCCACCCGGTCATCTTCGGTACCCAGTAGTAGATCGCCGCGAAGAACGTGAACACGAGGCCGCCCATGATCGTGTAGTGGAAGTGGGCCATCGAGAAGAAGCTGCCGTGGGTCGTGACGTCACTCGGTACATCCGAGAGGAAGACGCCGGATAGGCCGCCAAGCAGGAAGTTGAAGAACCAGGCCAGGCAGAACAGCATTGGGACGGTAAAGCGGATGTTCCCGCGCCAGAGGGTCATCATCCCGCAGAGGAACGTGAAGCCGGTCGGGATCGAGATGAGCTCGGTCGAGAGCATGTAGAACGGGCGCAGGTCACCGTTGATACCGCTCACGAACAGGTGGTGCTGCCAGACGAACCACGAGAGCAGCGACACGCCGAGCAGCCCGGCGACAGCGAGCCGGTAGCCCCAGAGCGGCTTGCGCGAGAACACCGGAAGCAGCTCGAGGACGATCGCGAAGCCCGGCAGGGCCAGGATGTACACCTCCGGGTGGCCGAACACCCAGAAGAGGTTCTCGTATAGGTAGTTGCTGCCGCCCGCGGCCGCGTTGAAGAACGAGGTCTGCGCCGTACGGTCGAGAGCCCCCATCGCCAGCACCGCGACCAGCACCGGCGCGGCGAGCACCATCAGCACGGCCGTCGAGAGGACGCCCCAGACGAAGATCGGCAAGCGCGTCCAGGTCAGGCCGGGCGCGCGCATTGTCAGGATCGTGGCGATCATGTTCAGTCCGAGGAGCGTCATCGAGATGCCGACGAGGGCGAAGAAAAGGATGTAGTTGTCGATGCCCGGATTTGCCTCCGTCTGGAGCGGTGGATAGCCCGTCCAGCCCGTCGGGAACCCCCCGAAGAAGATCGTGGTCGTAAGGACTCCGCCCGCCGCCATCAGCAGCCAGAACGTGAGCGCCTCGATCCGCGGGAAGGCCATCCGCCGGGCGCCGATCATGATCGGGATCAAGTAGTTCGCGAACGGGCCGAGGATCCCGCTCGACATCATCCCCATCATCATCGTTCCGTGCATCCCGACGATGGTCAGGTACGTCCCCATCGGGAAAGACTGGCTGTGTGGACTCAGCTGCTCGACGCGGATCAGCATCGCGTTCAAGCCGCCGATGAAGAAGAACAGCCCGATGCCCCAGAGGTACTGGATGCCGACGACCTTGTGGTCGGTGCAGAGGCTGAAGTAGCGGATCCAGCCGTGTGTCTCCTTCTCGCGCAGCGAGGGGGGATAGCCGCGCATGCGGGAGAGCGGGTAATTGAAGAAGCCGAGGCCGAGGAGAAACCCGACCACCGCGCCGAGGTAGGCGAGGTAGACGGATAGCTCGTTGTAGTCGGTGTCGCCGAAGTAATCGAGACTCAGCCCGCTGATCGCGTGGGCCCCGAACCAGCCGACGTACCAGCCGCCGACGCCGAGGACGACGCCGGTGAGGAGATTGAAGCCGAGCAGTTGGTGCCACCACGGCTTGGGCGGTACGGCGGCGACGTCCGTCATCCGGCTCTCCTCTCGGGGGCGGGGAGGTAGATATGTCCGAATGGGGCTCCGCCCTGCGCCTCGGGCTTGTCCATGTACGGCTTGATCGAGGCGTAGATCTTCCTGGCCTGCGACGCCCAGGACTTGAACTGCGCGGAGTCGACGACGCGGCCGTTGTTGTACATATAGCCGTGCCAGAGTCCGCAGAGCTCCGCGCAGCGGACGTGGAACGTCCCCGGACCCTTCGTTCGCACGAAAGCGACGTTGTCGGTGCCTGGGTTGGCGTCCGCCTTGACGCCGAGCTCGTACGCCCAGAAGGAGTGGACGACGTCGAGGGAAGTTACGTGCAGCTCGACATCCGTGTCGCTGGGCAGCACGAGCTGGTTCGACTCGATGTTGCCGAGCGACGGGTAGCGGTAGGTGAACTGCCACTGCTGTCCGATCACCTGCACCTGAAGCTTCGGACCGGCGGGAACCGCGATCGGGTTGGGCCCCTGTCCGCCGCCGGCGCCGTTCTGGAGCAGCTCGTAGGTACCGAAGCCTGCGAGGAAGAGCACCATCGTCGACGTGATCACGATCCAGAGGACCTGGATCTGGGAGTCGTTCCGCAGCGGCGGACCGTCGACCACCGCGCCAGGGGCGGCGCGGAACGAGCGCAGTCCGTAGATGAAGAAGACGGCGAGCAGGCAGATGACCGGCGTGAGTATCCCCAGCATCCAGGTGTTGTCGAAGACCTGCTCCGTGCCCTGGGTGCTGGCGTTACCCGGCGGAATGAGGTGCCCGACGAAAATGGCGACGAGTGGTGTCGCAATCGCGCTCAGTACGAGCCACGCGACGACGACGCGCATACCGTGATTGGTGGAGTCGCTCGGCCGCACCGGTGCCGCGCTCGGCTCCGCCGCCATCAGGCCGCCTTCACGTTGAGGAAGCCATCCATGTAGCCGATCGTCTGCATCGGCCCGCCGAAGCCGTCGATCCAGCCGGCGGCGCAGGGGACGAAGCACTGCCAGCGGAAGTGGCCGGGCGTCGTCGTATGGAACGTGAACTTGATCGTCCGATGCGCGTTCGCCATCTGGCACGGCGCGTAGCCGCACTGATTCTTGGCGTCGTCGGCGACACCCGGGATGGAGAGGATGATTCCGAGCGCCGGCACGGCGAACGTGTGGGATGCGTCGTTCGGGTCGATGTGGTCGACCGGTTTCCCGTCGACCATGATCCGGTTGCCGACCATCCCCTGCGGCCGGGCATAGAACGGATTCCGCAGGGCGCTAGCGCCGTCGAAGTTGTAGATCGTCACGTTGACCGTCGCGTGCGCGGGCAGGTCCCACACGGTCTTGCGCTTCCACTGGCCGTTGTCCTTGACGAGGTAGGAGACCCAGTCGGGGTTCTGGCTCAGCTTCGGTCCGACGGCGGCCACGGTCTGGATCTCGAGGTTGACGACCGGGTGACCGCTGCCGGCGTTCTGGACCGGCACGGAGTAGGCCGGTGAGCCCGCGAGCTTCGTGAGGTGCGAGACGTAGAAGCCGATGAGCACGCCCGCGGCCGTCACTGCGGCAGCGATCAGAAGGACCTTCACTCCGACCCGCATCGGATGGCGTCCTATCAGGAGCGGCGCGGGCGCGCCCCCCTCATGACGAACGTGTCATGTTCGTGTCATGTGCACGTCATTCGGCAGCGTTATAGATTCCTCCGCGGGAGGTCGGAGTGCGCATTCTGGTCATCGAGGACGAGGCTCGGATCCAGGCGTTCCTCGCCCGCGGGCTCGAGGCGGAGGGATACACGGTCATGGCGGCCGGAGACGGACGCGAAGGACTGGACCTCGCGACCGGCGCGCGGTGGGACCTCGTCGTGCTCGACCTGCTGTTACCCGGCCTGAACGGCCTCCAGGTTCTGCGCGAGTTGCAGCGCACGAAGCCGGAGTTGCCGGTCGTGATCCTCTCTGCGCGCGGCGACGTGCAGACGAAGCTTCGCGGCTTCGAGCTCGGTGCGACCGATTACGTCGCGAAGCCGTTCTCGCTCGACGAGCTGCTCGCGCGGATCCGGGTGCGGCTGCGCGGCGCCGCCTCCTTCGGCGACGAGCACGTCCTGCGCGGCGGTAACGTCGTGCTCGACGTTGCGCGGCGGCAGGCGGGCGTCGGCGAGCGCACCGCGGATCTCTCCGATCGTGAGTTCCGGCTTCTCCACCACCTGCTCGTGCACGTGGGCGAGGTCGTGAGCCGGGAGCGGCTGCTCGCCGAGGTGTGGGGGTACGACTTCGACCCGGGCTCGAACGTCGTCGAGGTCTGCGTGCGCAGGCTGCGGCACAAGCTCGGACCGGACGCGGCCATCGAGACGGTGCGACATGCGGGCTACCGGCTGGCTGCGGCGTAACCCGCTCGAAGCGGGCTGGGCCGTGTTTGCGGCGGCGAACTGGGTCGCCATGATCGCGTGGCCGAGCTGGGAGACGATTCCGTTCCACTTCGTCTGGATCAGCCTCACGTTGGTCTACGGCGTCCGTGTCTGGTCCTCGCGGACGATGTGGTCCGTGCTGTCCGTCGTGATCCTCGCGACCGGCGCGAGCATCCTCTCCGACGCCTTCAGCGGGGAACAGCTCTGGGGCGAGCTGTTCGAGGTCCCGCTCATGTCGGCGATGTTCCTCGCGATGGTCTGGCACGCGCAGCGCCGGCAGGCCGCGCTGGCCGAGGTGCAGGGCGTCGCCGAGATGCGGGCCTCGCTCCTCGAGCGGCAAGAGCGCTTCCTCCACGACGCCTCGCATGAGCTGCGGACGCCGGTCACGATCGCGCGCGGCCACCTCGAGCTGCTGCGGCGCGAGCAGCCGGACGCGCCCGAGCTCGACGTGGCGCTGGACGAGCTCGGTCGGATGGAGCGGATCGTCGAACGGTTACTCCTCCTCGCGAAATCCGAGCAGCAGGGCTTCGTCTTCGAGGAGATCGACGTCGAAGCGTTCCTCTCCGACCTGTTCATCCGCTGGTCGGAGGTGGCTCCACGAGCCTGGCGGCTCGACGTCGACCTCGCGGGGCGCCTGCTCGCCGACCCCGAGGCGCTGAGGAACGCGCTAGACGCGCTGCTCGAGAACGCCGTCAAGTACACCGATCCCGGCGACGCCGTGGAGCTTGCCGCGCACGCGGACGGCACTGGTGGATTCGTGATCGAGGTCTCGGACTCGGGCGCCGGCGTTCCGCGCGACGCGCTTCCGCGAATCTTCGATCGTTGGGCCAGGGCGGACGGCGCTCGCACGCGGGAGCGCGGCGGCGCAGGACTGGGCCTCGCCATCGTCGCTGCGGCCGCCCGCGCTCACGGGGGCCGTTGCTCCGTGGAGCCGCAATCCCGCGGGACTGTGTTCAGGCTGCACCTCCCGGTGCGGGCGGCAGCCTTCCACGCGCCAAACCCGACACCGGCCGCTGAGGGGGATTTGGCCGGCGCCGGGCAGGGGTTGGCGCTCTCGTAGGAAGGAGCCGGGCCTACGCGGCCTCGGCGAGCTTCTCGACCTTGTCCTTTGGGAGGGACAGCGCGATCGGAATCGGCTGGGAGGAAGGGGGGTCGAGAAGTGTGTTGACGATGAGGGTCGTCGTGCCGTTCATGAGGAGATGGTGGCCGCGGCAGGTGAGAGCCACCTGAGCCAGGGGTGAGAGTCCAGTAAGAAGCTCCGAAGCTCCGCTTCGGCCGCTATTCGAGTGCGGCCCGGAGCGACGCGACGTAGTCGCGTAGCGCGTCTGCTCCGACTTCCGCGGCCTCGACGGCCCGCGAGCCGACGACGACCCCGTCGGCAAGGTCGCCGGCCGCACGCGCGAGCTCCGGCGTCGAGATCCCGAAGCCCGCGTAAACGGGGACGTCGCTGACCGCCCGTACCCGCTGCACGAGCGGCGGCAGCGCGGGGGAAAGCTCTGCCCGGGCGCCGGTCGTCCCGGTGACGGAGACGAGGTAAAGCCAGCCGTCGGTCGCGTCGGCAGCGGCGCGGATTCGCTCCTCGGTCGAGGTCGGGGCAACGAGCTGGATGCGTCTGAGAGCCGGTTGCTCCTCGACCGGGAGGTCGACGAGGATGAAGCTCGACGCGCCGCGTTCCCTCGCGTCCGCCGCGAAGCGCTCATAGCCGTAGGCCTCGAGGATCGCGGCGTAGGTCATCGGAACGAGCGGCGTTTCGGGCACCAGCTCGCGCGTCCGCGCGAGCATGTCGAGGCAGGCACGTGTGCGCATCCCACGCATGAGCGCGTGCTCGGACGCGCGCCGGATTACGGGCCCTTCGGCCAGCGGATCCGAGAACGGGAAGCCGAGCTCGACGATGTCCGCGCCGCCCTCTACCGCCGCACGAGCGAGCTCCGGCGTCTCCGGCCCAGCCATCAGGTAGATGACGAGCTTCTTCATTCGTCGGGAAGGAGGGAGAAGAGCGTCGCGTCGGCGCGGCCGGCGCCGTGACGGAGGAGGCGGCGCTCGGTCACGGGCCTACCCGACGCGCAGCACGCCGATGATGTGCTCGCCGCAGCTCCGCGAGCCGGGGTCGTACGCGAGCCGCTCCTCGAACTCCTCGAGCAGCTGACGGATCTCGGGCTCCTCCACTTCGAGGTGCGGAAGGACCCCGGCAGCCGCGCCGTCGACGACCTCGCCGTGCGGGCCGAGCAGCTCCTCGAGCTCCTCCCACAGGTACATCCGCATCGCGAGATGCCCGTAACCCTCGCCCTCGGGGAGGAAGCCCGTGCGCGCGATCTCGAGCTGCTTCGCCGTGCCGTCCCGCCGAGCGAGGTCGACGAGGATCGACGCGAAGTGGATCACGACGCCGGCAAAGCCCATGACGCTGACAAGGACGTGGCCGCCGGGCTTCGTGACGCGCGCGAGCTCGGCCAAGGCTCGATCCGCGCGGTCGGCGACGTAGCTGAGTGGCCCGCCGTAGCAGACCGTTGCGTCGAAAGCGTCGTCGTCGAACCGCGAAAGATCGGTGATGTCGCCGACGACCGCTTCGACGTCCGGCACTCGAGCTCGCAGGAGTTCGAGCTGCCCGGAGGAGATGTCGAGCGCGGTCACGTGTGCGCCGAGGCGAAGGAGCTCGAGGGTGAACCGGCCGGGCCCCGAGCCCGCGTCGAGGACCCGGTCGCCGGGGCGGACGTAGCCCTCGAGCATTTGGATGTGCGTCGTGAGGCTCGGCCCCGGTGTGCGCCCGTCCTCGAACCGCGTCCACTCACGCTCGCCGTAGTCGTTGAAGAACTCGGCTGTGCGCGCGGGATCCCATGTGCTCATAGCCGCTCCAGCACCTCTGCGAGGTCCTTGTCGCCGCGGCCAGAGAGCCCGACGAGGATCAGCTCGGCGTCGACGTCGCGCGCGCGTGCGAGGGCGTGCGCCGGCTCGAGGGCGGGGAGGAGGCCTTCGCTGCGCGCCAGGTCCTGGAACGCTTCGAGCGCCTCAGCGTCGGTCGCGGTCAGGTACTCCGCGCGGCCGCTGTCACGCAAGAAGGCGTGCTCCGGGCCGACGCCGGGATAGTCGAGCCCGGCCGAGATCGAGTGCGCATCTTCGATCTGGCCGTCCTCGTCCGCCAGCACCGACGAGCGCGCGCCATGGAGGACGGCGGGGCGGCCGGCGCTGAGCGACGCAGCGCCCGCAGCCTCGACCCCGACGAGCCGCACGTTCTCGTCGGCGAGAAAGCCGTGGAAGAGCCCGATCGCGTTCGAGCCGCCGCCCACGCAGGCGATGACGGCCTCCGGGAGCCGGTTTTCGGCGGCGACGATCTGCTCGCGCGCCTCGCGGCCGATCACGGACTGCAGCTCGGCCACGAGCTCGGGATAGGGCGCCGGCCCGACGCACGAGCCGATCAGGTAGTGCGTCGTCTCGACGTTTGTGATCCAGTCGCGGATCGACTCGCTCGTCGCCTCCTTCAGCGTCCGCGTACCGAAGTTGACCGCACGCACCTCCGCGCCGAGCAGCCCCATCCGCTCGACGTTGGGCCGCTGGCGGCGCATGTCCTCCTCGCCCATGTAGACGACGCACTCGAAGCCGAAGCGCGCGCAGACGGTCGCGGTGGCGACGCCGTGCTGCCCCGCTCCCGTCTCGGCGACGATGCGCTTCTTGCCGAGCCGCCGCGCGAGCACCGCCTGGCCGAGGGCGTTGTTGAGCTTGTGCGCGCCCGTGTGGAGGAGGTCCTCGCGCTTGAGGTAGATGCGCTTGCCCGGCGCGAAGCGCTCGGCCAGGGTTAGCGGGGTCGGGCGACCGGCGTAGGTCGTCGCGAGGTCGTGGAGCTCGGCGCGGAACGAGTCGTCGGCGAGCGCGTCGCGCCAGCCGCGCTCGAGCTCGTCGAGCGCCGGGATCAGTGTCTCCGGGACGTAGCGCCCGCCGTAGTCGCCGAAGTGGCTCATGCTCGCGCCTCCTGCACAAACGTTCGCACCTTCTCGTGATCCTTGATGCCGGGTGCGGACTCGAGCTGCGACGCCGCATCCACCGCCCACGGCTGCACGGCGCGGATCGCGGCGCGCACGTTGTCGGGGCCGAGACGGCCGGCGAGCATCAGCCGGTCGTCCCTTCGTGCGGTGCGCCAGTGGTCGGGGTCATCTTCGTCCCACGGGAGGTCGGCGACGCGGGCGACCTGCTCGCCGTCGCGAAGCAGGACCGCGTCACGTCCACGCACCTTGCCTTCCTCCCGCGCGTAGACCTGCGTCAGGTCGGTGCCGCGCTCCTCGGGGTCGCCGACGAAAACGGCGACGCTGAGCACGGTGTCCGGCACCGGGAGGACGTCGGCCGCCTTTCGCGGCGAGCCCTCCGCGAAGATGAAGCCGCAGAGGTCGGCACCGGCCTCGATCGCGGCGTCGACGTCCTCCTGCCGCGTCAGGCCGCACACCTTCACGAGCGGTCGCGAGAGCAGCTCGCGGAGCTTCGCGGCCGGCTCCTGCGCGCGCATCAGCGACGTGCCGACGAGGACTGCGTCGGCTCCCGCCAGCTCGGCGGCGGCTGCCTGCGCGCGCGTGTGGATCGCGCTTTCCGCGACGACGACACGGTCACGCGGCGCCCTCGCGACCAGCTCGAGCTGCGCGCCGCGGTCGATCCTGAAGGTGCCGAGGTCGCGGGCGTTGACCCCGATGACGCGAGCGTCGAGGCGCGTGGCGCGCACGAGCTCGTCCGCGTCGTGGGCCTCGACCAGCGTGTCGAGACCGAGGTCGGCCGCCGCGGCGATGAGTCGCGCGGCGGTCGCGTCGTCGAGGTCGCGAAGGATGAGAAGCGCCGCGTCGGCGCCTGCCTCGCGCAGGTCGCGCAGGTGTTCCTCGGTCGAGAAGAAGCCCTTGGCGAGGAGCGGCACGCTCGTCGCTGCGCGCGCAGCCCGCAGGTCGTCGAGCGAGCCGGCGAACGCCGCGTCGACGAGGACGGAGATCGCGCGCGCCCCTCCCGTCTCGTACGCCGGGACGACGTCTTCGACCTGCGCCGCCGGGCTGATGTCGCCGGCCGACGGCGAGCGCCGCTTGAACTCGGCGATCGCGCCGAACCCGGGACGCGAGAGGGATTCCGCAAACCTCATGACTGCGAGAACTCCACGAGCTCGTCGAGCCGTGCGGCCGCCGCGCCCGAGTCGATCGCCTCGCGCGCCAGCGCGATGCCCTCGCGCAGGTCTCCGGCGTGACCGCCGGCTGCGATCCCGCCGGCCGCGTTGAGGATCACGGCGGAGCGATGTCCGCCGTCCGCGCCGGCGAGCACGTTGCGCAGGGCTGCGGCGTTCGTCTGCGGGTCGCCGCCGCGCAACTCCTCGGGATCGCAGCGCTCGACGCCGAGGTCGGCCGGGTCGAGCTCGTACTCGGTGACGCGTCCGCCCTCCACCTCGCAGACGAGGTTCGGCCCGCAGGGAGAGAGCTCGTCAATGCCGCCGGCGCCGTGCACGACGTATGCGCGGGTCGCGTCGAGCTGGACGAGCGCGTCGGCCATCGTCCGTGCGAGCTTCGGCGAGTAGACGCCGAGCACGAGGGCGCGCGCGCCGGCCGGGTTCGTGAGCGGCCCGAGCACGTTGAAGACGGTACGCGTCGCGAGCTCGCGGCGGACAGGCGCCGCGTGCCGCATGGCCGGATGGTGCGACTGCGCGAAGAGGAAGCCGAAGCCGAGCTCGTCGATCGAACGCTCGATCCGCTCCGGCGCCTGCTCGAGCCGGAAGCCGAGCGCCTCGAGGACGTCTGCGGCTCCCGTCTGTGAGGACGCGGCGCGGTTGCCGTGCTTCGCGACAGCCGCTCCCGCGGCAGCCGTGACGAGCGCGGCGGCGGTCGAGATGTTGTAGGTATTCGCGCCGTCGCCGCCGGTGCCGACGACGTCGACGAGGTCTTCGCGCCTGGGACTGACGCGCAGCACGTGCTCGCGCATCGCTTCGGCGCACCCCGCGATCTCGTCCGCGGTCTCGCCCTTCGCCCGCAGGGCGACGAGGAAGCCGGCGATCTGAGCGTCCGTCGCCTCGCCACTCATGATCACGGCCATCGTCCCGCGCGCCTCGTCGCGCGAGAGGTCGTGGCCGTCGAGTAGCCGCGCGAGCGCCAGCTGGATCACAGCTTGCCCTCGAGGAAGTTCCGCGCGAGTGCAGGCCCGTCGGGCGTCAGCACCGACTCCGGATGGAACTGGACGCCGACCGCGGGCAGCTCGCGGTGCCGCACCGCCATCACCTCGCCGTCCTCCGCGAACGCCGTCGGCTCGAGCACGTCCGGGAGGCGCGTCGCCGCGAGCGAGTGATAGCGGCCGGCCTCGAACGGATCCGGGAGCCCCTCGAAGAGCCCGCTCCCGTCGTGGCGGACCGGGCTCGCCTTGCCATGGAGGAGCTCCCGCGCGTACCCGACCTCGCCGCCGCAGACCTCGACGAGTGCCTGGTGGCCGAGGCAGACGCCGAGCGTCGGCGTCGTCGGCAGCAGCCGCTCGACGATCGCGGGCGTGGCGCCGGCGGCGGCCGGGCGGCCCGGGCCCGGCGACACGATGAGGTGGGAGGGAGTCAGCCGTTCAGCCTCGTCGGCGTCGAGCTCGTCGTTGCGCTTCACGACGACCTCCGCCCCGAGCGCCCCGAACAGGTGCGCGAGGTTGTACGTGAACGAGTCGTAGTTGTCGACGAGGAGGATCACGATGCGGCGTCCTGCTCCGACTCTGCCAGGTCGATCGCGGCTTCGAGAGCACGCAGCTTGGCGAGGCACTCCTCGTGCTCGGCGGCGGGATCCGAGTCGGCGACGATGCCGCCGCCGGCCTGCAGGCGGGCGACACCGTCGCGCAGCCACAACGTCCGGATCGCGATGCAGGTGTCGAGCTCGCCGCTCTGCGGCAGGCAATAGCCGACCGCGCCCGCGTAGATCCCGCGCCGGTAGCGCTCGAGCTCGGAGATGATCTGCATCGCCCGCACCTTGGGCGCGCCTGAGACGGTGCCGGCCGGGAAGCACGCGCGCAACAGCTCGAACGGCGTGACTCCTTCGCGCAGCTTCCCGACGACCTCCGAGACAAGGTGCGTGATGTGCGAGTAGCGCTCGGGCTCCATGAAGCGCTCGACCCGCACCGAGCCGGGATCGCAGACGCGAGACAGGTCGTTCCGGCCGAGGTCGACGAGCATCGTGTGCTCGGCGCGATCCTTCTCCGAGGCGAGCAGCGCGGCCGCGTCGCCGGCACCCGCGACGATGCTCCCGGCGATCGGGTTCAGCTCGGCTCGGCGTCCGGCGCATTTGACGACTGTCTCGGGCGAGCTGCCGACGAGGGCCAGCCGGGAGCCGCCGACGCTTCCAGCCATGCCGAGCTCGAGGAGGAAGAGGTACGGGGACGGGTTGACGCGGCGCAGTGCGCGGTAGAGCTCGACCGCCGACGCCGACGTCGGGCGCGTCGCTCGCTGGGCGATCACCACCTGGAAGACGTCCCCTTCGCGAATGTTCTCCTGCGCGCGCTCGACGCGGCGAAGGTGCTCCTCGCGAGAGGGCTCGCGCTCGAGCAGCCCACGAGGCGTGGTGCCGCGGGGCAGAGGTGGAGGCTCGTCCAGACCCTCGGCGCTGCCACGCATCAACTCCGCGACGCCCCGGGCGTGGTCGAAGCGGAGCAAGACATCGGGAACGAGGAAGAGGCTCGCGGGCACGTCCGGCCCGTCCTCCGGCAGCGGGACGGTCGGCTCGAACCCCGTGACTGCGTCGTAGCCGAGGTAACCGACCACAGGCTCGCCGAGATCCTCCGCCTCCTCGAACGACACGAGCCGAGAACCCGCACCGACGAAGCTGTAACGGCCGAGCCGACCCCGCTCCACCGACTCGAGCAGGAACGAGCCCTGCGCACCCTCGCGCAGGCTCAGGTACGCCCCGAGAGGCGTCAGGAGGTCGGTTGCGAGCTCGATTTCGGACATGAAAAAGGCTCCTCGCGGAGCCGGGTCGAGCGGACGGGCTGTGCTGGCGCGCTTCAGTGTGCGCGCAGGCTCCCGCCACGCTCGGTGCGCCAAGCCCACGGCATGCGGACGGAAGTCATCGCCGCAGCGTAGGCAGGCCTGACGCGAGCGTCAAGCTGCGAACTCGTGGCCCGCATCCTCGAGTGCGTCGGCCGCGCGCCCGAGGTCGGAGGAGCGCACGAGGACGTAGTCCGACTCGAAGGTCGAGATGACGAAGATCGGCAGGTCCGCCTCTGCGAGCGGGGCGACGAGCGAGGCGATTACGCCAGTGAGGGAGAAGTCGAGCGGCCCCATCACCTCCAGCACCGTCCAGCCGCGGTCGACGCTCTCGCCCTCGGGCACGTCGTGGTCGCGGCACACGACCGAGACCTCGTGGTCGGTACGGGTGACCGAGCGGAACGGCCCCTTGTCGACCCACTCCGGCAGCTCCGAGCCCGGCTGGAGGCGAACGACCGCGTAGCTGTCGGGCAGCGTCCGGAGCTTCACGTCCGGACGCTAGCGCGGAACGGCTCAAACGGGCGCAGGTAGTCTCGAGGGCCGCCATGCCCCTTCCCGATCTGCTCGAGCGCCTGCTGACCACGCCCGGTCCCTCCGGGGAGGAGCGAGCCGCCGCCGCGGTCTGGCGGGAGGCGGCCGCCGCTGTGGGCGAGGTCTCGTCGAACGTCCTCGGCAGCTCGTGGGTGCGCGTGCCCGGCACGGCCGGCGGCCCCTCGCTCCTACTCGTCGGCCACATCGACGAGATCAGTGTGGTCGTCACGAACCTCGGCGACGACGGACTCGCGGCGGTGCGCACGACGAGCGGCTGGGACCCGGCTGTGGCGGTCGGTCAGCGCGTCGACGTCCAGACGCGCGGCGGCGCGGTTCCGGGTGTCGTTGCCGGAAAGCGCCACAAGCGCAAGCGCGGCAAGGACCGCAAGCCCGTCGAGTCGGACGACCTCTTCCTCGACGTCGGCGCGAAGGACGGCGACGAGCTGCGCAGCCTCATCCGACCCGGCGATCACGTCATCTGGCACGGCGCCCCGCTCGTCCTGAACGGCAACCGGGTCGCCTCCCGCGCTTTCGACAACCGGATGGGTTGCTACGTCGCGCTCGAGTCCGCTCGGCGCATTGCCGAGCGCGGCGGCGCGCCGGGCGACGTGATCGCCGCGGCAGCTGTACAGGAGGAGGTCGGCGACTACGCGGGGGCGCGCACGGTCGCGTTCGCGACCGAACCGGACGTCGCCCTCGCGATCGACGTCACGAATCCGTCCGACGTCCGCGGCGGGGATCCCGACGACGAGGGCAGGATCGTGCTCGGCGGCGGCCCGACGCTCTCACGTGGGCCGTCGATCCATCCGGACGTCTTCGAGCTCCTCCACGATACGGCGGAGGCGGAGGGCATCCCGTTCGCCATCGAGGTCTCGCGTGGGACGACGTGGACCGACGCGGATGCCCTCTACGTCAGCCGCGCCGGCGTGGCCACCGGGGTCGTCTCGGTGCCGCTTCGCTACATGCACTCGCCGATCGAGACGATCGATCTCGACGACATCGAGCAGGCGGTGCGGCTGGTCGTTGCGTTCGCGCTGAGGCTCGAGCCTGGACTCAGCTTCGCTGGCTAATTTGGAGACGTGAGCAGGAGCGTCATCGTCTCCGCGGTGCGGACGCCGTTCGGAAAGCTCAACGGCGGCCTCGCGGCGTATCCCGCGACCGGGCTCGGCGCGATCGCGATCCGTGCGGGCCTCGAGCGCGTCGGCCTCGAGGGGCGGGAGATCGACTACGTGATCATGGGCCAGGTGCTCCAGGCGGGCGCCGGGCAGGCTCCCGCGCGGCAGGCGGCCGTCGGGGCGGGGATCCCGGTCAACGTCCCTTCCGACACGGTGAACAAGGTTTGTGCGTCTTCGATTCGCGCGGTCGAGATCGCCGACTCGATGATCCGCGCCGGCGATGTCGAGGTCGTCGTCACCGGCGGCATGGAGTCGATGACGAACGCGCCGTACGCACTCCCCAAGGCGCGCAAGGGCTACCGGATGGGCGACGGGACGCTGATCGACCTGATGATCTGGGACGGGCTGCGCTCGACGTTCGACGAGCTCCACATGGTTCAACAGGCGGCGAAGGTCGCGCGCGAGCTCGGCGTCTCCCGCGAGGACCAGGACGGCTGGGCGCTCCGCTCGCACCAGCGGGCCGCCGCAGCGCAGCATGCGGGGCGCTTCGACGACGAGATCGTTCCGGTGGGTGAGGTCACTGCGGACGAGGCCGTGCGCCGCGACACGACTCTCGAGAAGCTCTCCTCCCTCAAGCCCGCCATGGATCCCGAAGGCACGGTCACCGCCGGCAACGCGCCCGGCGTGAACGACGGCGCCTCGTGTGTGGTCGTGTGCTCGGAGGAGTTCGCGCAGCGGCGCGGGCTCGAGCCGCTCGCGACGATCGTCTCGCAGGGCTACGTCGCCGACGAGTTCGCGTGGCTCGCGCGCACGCCGGCGAACGCTGGTAGGCAGGCGCTCGAGAAGGCGGGGAAGTCGATCGACGAGGTCGAGCGTGTCGAGGTGAACGAGGCGTTCTCGTCGGTGGCCCTCAACTCGGTGAAGATGCTCGGCGCCGACCCCGACCGCGCGAACGTCAACGGCGGCGCGGTTGCGCTCGGCCATCCGATCGGCGCGAGCGGTGGCCGGATCCTCGGAACGATGGTTCATGAGCTTCGCCGCAACGGCGGCGGGCTCGGCCTCGCCGCGATCTGCTCCGGCGGCGGCCAGGGCGATGCGCTTTTGATCGAAGTCTGAGCTGGACCTCTCGCGGCCGCCGCGACGTATCAGTGGTGTAACCGAAGGAGGAAGCCATGCGCAGGCTGTTGCTCTGTCTTGCTGTTGTCGTCGGTGCCCTCGTCGCCGCGCCCACCGCGCTGGCCGACGGGCCGTTGTTCGTCACCCAGGGAGGCGCGGGCGTCGCGACCCCGGACGGTGCGTTCCACTATGTCGCCGTCCCGGCCGGAAGCAACAAAACGGTGCTCGAGAAGATCGAGGTCGCCGGCGGCCAGGTGTATTGGTGGATGCGGCTCGACGGCTCTTGGGGGAACCCTTCGGTCGGAACCGCAACGTTGGTGGGAGAGGGGCTCGCCCGGGACGGCCACACGCTCGTGCTCGCCTCCACGGCCGGCCCGTACGGATCAGTAACCAAGTTCCTCGTCATCGATCTCAAGCGCGCGAAGGTTCTGCGCACTGTCACGCTCCATGGCTCCTTCACCTTCGACGCGCTCTCGCCGGACGCGTCGAGGATGTACCTGATCCAATACGCGCACGGGGGCTCGTCCGACCTCACCCACTACATCGTGCGCGGCTACGACATGCGCACGAGCCGGCTGATGTCCGAGAAGATCGCCGACCGGTCCGAGCACGAGGAGACGATGGCCGGCTACGCCATGACGCGGACGACGAGTGCGGACGGACGCTGGGTGTACACGCTGTACCAGAAGCCGTCCGGCGAGCCATTCGTGCATGCACTCGATACGGTCGCCGCCGCTGCGTACTGCATCGACCTTCCCTCGCTGTCGTCGGCCGGCGGGCTCTACAACGTCGTCCTCTCGCTCCGCAACCACGACCGTACGCTCGCCGCCCACTGGCGCAGCGGGGGCCCCTGGCTGAACATCGCGGTCGGCAGCTGGGACGTCTCGTACCCGAGCTCGGGCTTCCCGTGGACCTGGGTTGGAGCGGGACTCGGCGGTGGGCTCGTGCTGCTCTTCGCCGGCGCGCTACTCCTGCGGCGCCGCCGCGGCCAGGAACTCGAGGAGCACACGCGACAGGAGCTCGGGCTCGCGTAGCGTTACGTAGTGGTCGGAGTCGAGCTCGAGGTGCCGTGCGTTCGGCGCCTCGCGCTCGACGAGCGGCCCGATCTCGCGCATCCCAACCGGATCGTGGGAGGCCGTCACGATCAGCGTCGGCACGCCCAGCTCACCGAGACGTTCCTTCGCCGGAGCGCCGGTCGCACGTAGCGGCTCGAGGTCGGGAGGGAGAGCGTTCGCCTCGGGCGTCGCTCGCCAAAGCTGCCGGATCCGGTCGTCGGCTCCGAGCGGCGCCCACACCTCGAAGTCGATCTCCATCGCCGCCTCGAGATCGCTCGCGGCCTCGGCCGCCTCGTAGCGAGCCTCTTGCTCATCGCTGTACGCGTCGGCCGAGTGACCACCCAACCCCGGCGCGACGCCCGCGACCGCCCACAGCCGATCGGGGTGCGCGAGCGCGATGTCGAGGGCGAGCTTGCCGCCGAGGGAGAGGCCCACGAGCGCCGCCCGCTCGACCGCGAGGCCATCGAGCACGCCGATCGCGTCGTCCTGCCACGACCACGGCACGTTCGGCCCGGTCGAGCGTCCATAGAAGCGGAGGTCGGCCCGGATCGTGCGGTACCGCTCGGCGAGAAAGGGGACAACCGGCTCCCACAGCCCCGAGTCGCCGAGGCCGCCGTGCAGGAGAAGGACGACCGGGCCGCTCCCTGCCTCGTCGTACCAGAGGCGCGCGCCGTTGACGTCGACCACAGGCATGGCGCGACCTTATCCTCCGGGCGGCATGGATTTCGAGCATGTGCTCGTAGTGGGGGCGGGTCAGATGGGCGGCGGGATCGCCCAGGTCGTCGCGGCATCGGGCCGGCACGTCTCGCTCTACGACCCGTTTCCGGGCGCGACCGACCGGGCGCTCGCGACGATGGGGAAGAGTCTCGGGAAGCTCGCGGAGAAAGGTGGCGCCGACGCCGACGAGGTCCTTCGCCGCGTCACGGTCGTCGAGGAGATCGTGCCGGCTGCACTGATGATCGAGGCGGTCGTCGAGGATCTCGAGACGAAGGCCGAGATTTTTCGCCAGGCCGACAATGTGCTCGCCGAGGGCGCGATCCTCGCCTCGAACACGTCCTCGATTCCGATCACGTCGCTCGCCTCCGTCACCGATCGCCCGGATCGCGTGATCGGCATGCACTTCTTCAACCCCGTGCCGGTTCTGAAGCTTGTGGAGGTCGTTCGCGGCCGTGAGACGTCCGACGAGACGGCCGTGGCGATCACGGCACTGGCGGAGGCGCTCGGGAAGACGCCTGCCGTCGCCAACGACTTTCCCGGCTTCGTCTCGAACCGGATCCTGATGCCCTTCATCAATGAGGCGATCTGGGCCCTGCACGACGGCGTCGCCGAGCCGGAGGCGATCGACACGATCGCGAAGCTCGGCTTCGCGCACCCGATCGGCCCGCTGGCGCTCGCCGACCTCATCGGGCTCGATACGTGCGTCGCGATCATGGAGGTGCTGCACGAGGGGCTTGGCGACGCGAAGTACGCGCCGTGTCCGCTTCTGCGCGAGCACGTCGAGGCTGGACGCCTCGGTCGCAAATCGGGTCGCGGTTTCTACGCTTACGACTGATGGATTTCGAGCTCTCGCACGAGCAGAAGGAGATCCAGGCGCTGACCCGCGACTTTGTGCGCGCCGAGATCGAACCGCACGCGACCGAGTGGGATCGCGAGCACCACTTCCCGCGCGAGCTCTATCCGAAGCTCGCGGAGCTCGGGCTGATGGGCGTCTGCATCCCGGAGGAGTACGGCGGAGCGGGGGCCGACTTCCTCTCCTACATGCTGGTGATCGAGGAGCTCTCGCGGGGGGATGCCGGCGTCGGGGTCACCGTCGCCGTGCACACGAGCGCGGTGACACTGCCGCTGCTCCGCTTCGGGACGGACGAGCAGCGCGCGCGCTTCGTGCCGCCGCTCGCGCGCGGCGAGGCGATTGGTGCGTTCGCGCTCACCGAGGCGGAGGCCGGATCGGACGCCGGCGCGCTGCGCACGTCGGCGACACGCGAAGGCGACAGCTGGCGGATCTCCGGGGCGAAGCAGTTCATCTCGACGGCCGAGCACGCCGGCACGTTCCTCCTCTTCGCACGCACCGACCCCGACACCCCCGGGCCGGGCGGCATCTCCGCCTTCGTCCTCGACGCCGACCACGTCCGAGTCACGGGACGCGAGGAGAAGCTCGGCCTCAACTCGTCCACGACCAACTCGGTCTCGGTCGACGCGCTCGTCGACGGCGACCGGCTGCTGCACGAGGAGGGGAAGGGATTCCACGTCGCGATGGCGACGCTCGACGGAGGCCGGATCGGGATCGCGGCGCAGGCGGTCGGAATCGCCCAGGCGGCGTACGACGTCGCGCGCGAGTACGCGAAAGAACGGCATGCGTTCGGACGGCCGATCTCGGAGTTCCAGGCGATCCAGCACAAGCTCGCGGACATGTCCGTGGAGATCGAGGCGGCGCGGCTGCTCGTCCATCGCGCCGCCTGGCTGAAGCAGAACGACCTCCCGCACACGGAACCGGGCGCGAAGGCGAAGCTCTTCGCCTCGGAGATGGCGCGCCGCCAGACGGGCGAGGCGATCCAGATCCTCGGCGGCTACGGCTACACGAAGGAGTTCCCGGTCGAGCGCTACTACCGCGACGCGAAGGTCACCGAGATCTACGAGGGGACGAGCGAGATCCAGCGGCTCGTGATCGCCCGCTCGATCCTCGGCTTGCAGGAGCGAGCGCTAGCTCAGGGCTAGCTGGATCGCGCGGCGACCGTCCTGGAGGACGGGATCGCCGTGGGAGACGAGCACGAGCTCGACCGGGAGGTCTGCGATCGCGCGCAGCGAGCGGTCGAGCGCGTCGCGATCCTCGAGCGCCGGCGAGGAGGAGAGCGCGAGCCCGCCGTGACCGTCGCCCACGAAGATCTCCGCCACGACGAGCGCCCCGTGCGGCCGAATGAAGTACGCGAACTGCTCCTCGGGCGCGCCCTCGACGGGATGGCGCTCGATGGTGTCCGGGACTCTGTCCGTCGCCTGATAGCGCTCCCGCAGGATCGAGGCGCTGCGCTCGTGCCAGGCGGCGGTCAGGAGGATCGAGACGGGAAGGCCGAGCCGCTCGACGTCGCGATCGAGATGCTGGAGGAAATCCGCTTCCTCTCCGGCGGGAAGGAGCGGATCGATCAGGACCGCGGCGTCCGGTGCCTCGTAGTACACGCATCCGACTTCCGGCGGCACGGGCGGGCCCGAGCCGGGCCAGTTGGCCGCGTTCGGATGAGCCGCCGTCCAGCGCCAGAGGCCGGCGCCTAGCTGCTGGACGTCCATCGGTACCGCACGTCGGGAGTCTTCTCCTCGTTGCCGGATCCGTCGGTGAACTCGACGGCGACGGCGCCGTGCGACTCGTAGAAGCGCCGCGCGCGCTCGTTCTGCTGGAAGACCCAGAACTGGAAGCCGCCCGGCCGTAACCTGGTCACGTGCTCGAAGAGGCCGTGGCCGACGCCGGTCCCGATCTCGTCCGGGTGGACGTAGAGATGCGTGAGCCAGTCGCCTTGGAGGATCGCGAAGCCACGGCCAAGGAGGTAGGCCTCGCCGTCGCGCACGCAGCAACCGAAGTAGTCCAGGTGCTCCTCGTGGGTGTGGAGCTGTGGCAGGAAGTCGAGCAGCGCGAACGACGGCTCGAAGATTGCGACGATCTCCTCGACGTCGTCGGCGGTCGCGCGGCGGAGCACGGCCGTAGGCTACGGGTATGCGTAAACGCGACGAGCCCGTCCGCCTGACGCGCATCTACACCCGCGGCGGGGACAAGGGGGAGACGAGCCTCGGCGACGGCTCGCGTGTCTCGAAGCTCGACCCGCGGGTCGCTGCGCTGGGCGACGTCGACGAGCTCAACTCGCTCCTCGGCTTGGCTGGTGGGCTCGATCGCGTCCAGAACGAGCTCTTCGACCTCGGTGCCGACCTGTCGGTTCCGTTCCCGACGGGCGACGAGCGGCTGCGCATCACCGAGGAGGCGGTCAACCGGCTCGAGCAGGAGATCGACGCGGCGAACGAGATGCTGCCCGAGCTGAAGAGCTTCGTCCTGCCCGGCGGGAGCGAGCGCGCCGCGCAGCTCTTCCTCGCGCGGGCCGTGTGCAGGCGTGCCGAGCGCGCCGTTCTTGCGGTCTCCGACGCCAACCCGCTCGTCGCCGTGTACCTCAACCGGCTCTCAGACCTGTTGTTCGTCTTCGCGCGCGCGGCCAACGTAGGCGCCGGTGTCGAGGAGTCACTTTGGCGCCCCGGCGGAAGCCGCTAGCCCCTTGACGAAGCGGTTGCGGCGGAGATACTGCGCACGAGGGCATTCGTCAGGAGCCAGAGGGTGACTTGGCCGCCGTTTGCGACTGCAAGCGGCTCACCATTCTGCGGCGCCGTCTTCTACGCCTGACAGGCTGCCCGGCTGCACGGTCCGACAACTTCACAGGAGGGCTCAATGCTCAAGCGCAGATTTCGTCTGCCGAGTCCGGCGCTCGTGATCTCCATGATCGCGCTCAGCCTCGTACTCGGTGGGACGGCGGTCGCCGCAGGTACGGCGAAGCACAAGGACGCGAAGGCCGATACGAAGCTGGTCAAGAAGCTCGCGCCGTCGCTCAGCGTGAAGCACGCAAAGAGCGCGACCAATGCGACCAATGCGACCAATGCGACCAACGCGGTGAACGCGACCAACGCGACGCATGCGACCAGCGCCGACAGCGCGACCAACGCGACCAACGCCACGAACGCGACAAACGCGACGAACCTCGGCGGAGTCCCCGCTTCCGGCTACTTCCTGGCGGGCAATGCCCGGGCAGATGGCGTGGCGTCCGACACGACGTTCGACGACTTCACGAGTGCAACCTTCACACCCATAGCGACGAAGTCGTTCACCGCTCCGACGGCCGGGTTTGTGTTGATCTCGGCAACTCTCTCGACCGAAGACGACCTGACGCTCGCAGGAGTCGGCAGGTTGTGGTACCAGCTCGCGATCGACGGGACGGCTCTCGACTCGAAGGCGTTTGCTCACGAGGTCTCCACCGACTCATCCAATGGGAATCCGGGTGGTTCCGGTGCAGTCACCGACGTGGTGGCGGTGGCAGCCGGCGCCCACACCGTAGACCTAAACGCCAGGGAACTCGGCAGCGGCGACTTCATCCAGAGCGAGCAGATCTCGATTCTGTTCGTGCCGAACGGAAGCGCATCGACGCCTCCATTCGCCAGGAAGCAGAGCTCGACGAAGACGCAGTAGCTCCGTACACCCTCGTCGACCTCGCGGCGGAAGGGCGCCATGGCGGCGCCCTTCCGCCGCGTTGCGACATAGGGCTTCTAGACTGCGGTCGGGATGGCGACGACCGACCGCCAGGAGCAGACCGGCGGCGCCGGCGAGTGGCGTCGCCGCTACGAGAGCACGCCGGAGCGCCAGGGCGAGCTCTTCTCGACCATCTCCGGCGTCGAGAACGAGCCGCTCTATTCGCCCGAGAACGTCGAGCTCGACTACGAAAGCGACCTCGGCTGGCCCGGCGCGTATCCGTTCACACGCGGCGTCTACCCGTCGATGTACCGCGGTCGCCTCTGGACGATGCGCCAGTTCGCAGGCTTCGGGACGGCGGCGGAGACGAACAAGCGCTTCCGCTACCTCCTAGACCACGGCCAGACGGGCCTCTCCACGGCTTTCGACATGCCGACGCTGATGGGCTACGACTCGGATCATCCGCGCTCGCTCGGCGAGGTCGGGCGCGAAGGGGTCGCGATCGACTCGCTCGCCGACATGGAGACGCTGTTCGACGGGATCCCGCTCGGCGAGGTCTCGACCTCGATGACGATCAACGCTCCGGCCGCGATGCTCCTTGCGTTCTACGCGGGCGTCGGCGAGGAGCAGGGCGTGCCGCTCGAGCGGCTGCGCGGCACCGTCCAGACGGACATCCTCAAGGAGTACATCGCGCAGAAGGAGTGGATCTTCCCGCCCGCGCCTTCGATGCGGCTCGTCGTGGACATGGTCGAGTGGTGCAGCGAGCGGCTGCCGCTCATGCACCCCGTCTCGATCTCCGGCTACCACATTCGGGAGGCCGGCTCGAATGCAGCGCAGGAGCTTGCGTTCACTCTCTCCAACGGGTTCGCGCTCGTGGAGGCATGCATCGAGCGGGGCCTCGACGTCGACTCGTTCGCGCCGCGTCTCTCCTTCTTCTTCAACGCGCACCTCGACTTCTTCGAGGAGATTGCGAAATACCGCGCGGCGCGCCGGATCTGGGCGCGGCAGATGCGCGACAAGTACGGCGCGCGCGACCCGCGCTCCTGGCTGATGCGCTTCCACACGCAGACAGCCGGTGTGTCGCTGACGGCGCAGCAGCCGGAGGTGAACCTGATCCGGACGGCGATCGAGGCGCTCGCAGCGGTACTGGGCGGGACTCAGTCGCTGCACACGAACTCCTTCGACGAGGCGCTCGCGCTGCCGACCGAGCACGCAGTACGGCTCGCGCTCCGCACGCAGCAGGTGATCGCGCACGAGACCGGTGTGGTGAACACGATCGATCCGCTCGGGGGCTCCTACTACCTCGAACAGCTCACGACCGAGCTCGAGCGGCAGGCGTACGACTACTTCGAGCGGATCGACGAGCTCGGCGGCGTGATCCCGGCGATCGAGCAGAACTTCCAGCAGCGCGAGATCGCGGAGGCGAGCTTCCGCTACCAGTCCGAGGTCGAGCGCGGCGAGCGCATCGTGGTCGGCGTCAACCGGTACGAGCTCGAGGAGGAGCAGCCGATCGAGATCCTCCGCATCGATCCGGCGCTCGAGCAGAAGCAGATCGAGCGCGTGCAGGCCGTGCGGGCGAGACGCGACGCGGCGGCGGCCGAGGCGGCGCTCGCGCGGCTGAAGGAAGACGCCGCGCGCGAAGACCGCAACCTCATGGAGCCGATCATGGAGGCCTCGCGTGCCTACGTCACTATGGGGGAGATGTGCGACGCGCTGCGCGAGGTCTGGGGCACGTGGCGCGAGACACCCGTGTTCTAAAGGGCCACGTCTGGAACCAGGTTTCCGGCCGTGTCTTTCGTGGACACGGCCCAACAAGAGTCTTGCGGCGGGAGGCAAGTCGGTAGAGGCTGGGCTCATACCTCGGCGACCGCGCGACATCGCTCCTGGCTGCCACCACGTCTGGGTCAGTGCAACCGGCGGCTCGGAGTACTTCGCCGACGCCATCGATCGAGTGGCCTGGGTGCGCTCACTCGTACGCGTGCTGAACCGGCTGGGCTGGACCTGTCCCGCGTTCTGCCAAATGAGCACGCACGTCCACCTGCTCGTTTCTACGCCCGACCAGTCGCTGCCGCTCGGGATGCGCGATCTCAACCGGCAGTACCTGTACGAGTTCAACATCCGCCACAATCGCATTGGAACTTTCCTCAGGAAGCGGTACGGCAGCAGGCGCATCGAGGGCGGTAAGGATCTCTTGAGTACCTACGCGTACGTCGTGCTCAATCCCGTGGTCGAAGGACTCTGTCGCCGCGCGGAAGACTGGCACTGGAGCAGCTATCGAACTACCGCCGGGTTGTCGGACGACTTCCCGTTCGTGGATGCGGCCGAGGTCATCGCAGAGGCGGGTGGTTCGGTTGACGCGCTACGGCGCACCTTGGAGGGCGTCGCCGGGACGAGGCCGGAAAGGACGCGTCCGGAACCAGGTTCCGGACGCGTCCTTTCGAGCTAGGCTCCGCGCCGTGGCAGGGAAGATCCGCGTCGTCGTCGCGAAGCCGGGCCTCGACGGGCACGATCGCGGCGCGAAGATCATCGCCCGCGCGCTCCGGGACGCAGGCATGGAGGTCATCTACACGGGTCTCCACCAGACACCCGAGCAGATCGTCGAGACCGCGATCCAGGAGGATGCGGACGCCGTCGGCATCTCGATCCTTTCGGGCGCGCACATGACCCTCGTGCCACGGATCCTCGAGCTCCTGCGCGAGAACGGCGTCGAGGACGTCGTCGTCGTGGTCGGCGGAACGATCCCCGACGACGACGCGCAGGAGCTGCGCAAGCTCGGCGTCGCCGGCGTCTTCGGCCCGGGGGCGCCGACGACCGAGATCGTGGACTTCGTGAAGGGCGCCGTCCCAACGTGAGCGTCCTCGTCGACCGCCAGGACGCGGTCGCCGTCGTCACGATCGACCGCCAGGAGGCGCTGAACGCGCTCAATGTCGAGACGCTCAACGAGCTTCGTGACCGGCTGCGCGAGCTCGCCGCCGACGAGTCGGCGCACGTACTCGTCCTCACCGGCGCCGGCGAGCGGGCGTTCGTCGCCGGAGCCGACATCAAGTACATGGCCGGCCTCGGCCCAGACGAGGCAAAAGAGTGGGGCGGCCTCGGACACGAAGCGGCGCGCCTGCTCGAGGAGATGCCGAAGCCGACGATCGCTGCGATCAACGGCTTCGCGCTCGGCGGCGGCTGCGAGCTCGCGCTCGGCTGCGACCTCCGCTACGCCTCGGGCAACGCGCGGCTCGGCCAGCCGGAGATCGACCTCGGCATCGTTCCCGGGTGGGGCGGCACGCAGCGGCTCGTGCGCGTGTGTGGCCTCGGAGTCGCGAAGGAACTGATCCTCACGGGCCGGCCGGTCAGTGCCGAGGAGGCGCTGCGGATCGGGCTCGTGAACGCGATCGCCGACCCGGTCCTCGATCACGCGCTCGATGTGGCCGGCAAGCTGGCCGCCAAGAGCCAGGTTGCGCTGCGTGTCGCGAAGCGCCTGCTCAACCTCTCGCCGGGCGCGCTCGAGCGCGAAGCCGAGGAGTTCGGCGACCTGTTCGCGAGCGAGGACGCGAAGGAGGGGCTCGCCGCCTTCGCCGAGAAGCGCCCGCCGCGCTTCGTCGGCAGATAAAGCACGCGAGGGAGGATTCGCGCCGGAGGACGCGTAGTCGTGGACCCCATGCACTTGCGCGTCCTCCTCGCCGGCGCGGTTGCGGCCGTCGCCGTCACCGTCGTTCCCACCGCACTCGCCTCCGGCGGTAACCCGCAGACCGCCGGCCTGCAAGTGGCGCTGCGCGCGCAGGGCCTCTACCGCGGTTCGATTGATGCGGTCTCGGGGCCGAAGACCGTCGCCGCTGTTCGAGCCTTCCAGCGGATCCACGGCTTGCGTGTCACGGGCATCGCCGATGCGCGCACGCGGAAGGCGTTCGGTCCGCTCGGACGACCGCTCTTCGGCGCGCGCACGCTGCGGCGCGGCGAGTTCGGCTGGGACGTCGCCGTGCTCCAGTTCATGCTCGTCCGGCAGGGGATCAACGTCCCGGTGAACGCGTACTTCGACGGCCCGACGCTCCGTGGCGTGCGACTCCTGCAGCATCGAATGCACCTCCGTCGCGACGGCATCGTCGGTCCACACACGCTCGCTTCCATCGTGCAGCGGGAACCCGTGCCGCTCGCGCGTCCCATCGCGATCGCCACGAACCACCACGCGACTCACCACGCCACTCATCACCGCCGACTTCTCGTGCACGTCGTCCGCTCGGGCGAGTCGCTCACGCAGCTCGCGAGGCGCTACGGCACGACCGTCGCGAAGCTTGCGCGGCTCAACCACCTCGATCCGTCCCACTATCTGCTGATCGGGACGAAGCTCCGCGTCCCCGTCGCCAAGCACGCCGTCACGGCAACACGTCGCGTGGCCTACCGCACCACGAGCGTCGCCTCGGTGCGTGGGCTCATCGATCACTGGGCACTGCATTACGGCGTGGACGTGCACCTCGTCCGCGCGCTCGCCTGGATGGAGTCCGGCTACAACAACGCACTCGTGTCGTCCGTCGGGGCGCGCGGGATCATGCAGCTCCTGCCCACGACGTTCCGCTACGTCGAGACGTCGCTGATCGGACATCGCGTACGGCACAACGCTGACGGCAACGTCCGCGCCGGCGTGGCCTATCTCACGCACCTGCTGCATGCCTTCCACGGGGACAAGCGCCTCGCGCTCGCGGGCTGGTACCAGGGCGAGCGGGCAGTGCGGAACCACGGCGTCTACAAGGTGAGCAAGACCTTCGTGGCGGACGTGCTCGCGCTCGAACACCGCATGTGATCCAGCGCCCGGCGTCGCATCACTAGCATCCCGCCGGAATGAGGATCGCAGTCTGCGTCAAGCACGTTCCCGAAGGGCTGTCTCGCATCGATCCGTCGACGAAGCGGCTCGACCGTTCCGGCGAGGGCGCGTTGAATCACTTCGATGCGAACGCGGTCGAGGAGGCGCTTCGCCTCAAAGGAGATTCTGACACCGAGGTCGTTGCGATCTCGCTCGGGCCGCAGAAGGCGCTCGACTCGCTGCGCAAAGCGTTGGCGATGGGGGCAGACCGGGCAGTGCTCGTCTCCGACGATGCGGCCGCCGGGTCCGATCTCGTCGCCACGAGCCGGCTGCTCGCGGCCGCGCTCGAGCGCGAGGAGGCCGACCTCGTCCTTTTCGGTCAGCAGGCCTCCGATGCCGACGGCGCCGTCCTCTGGGCGGCCGTCGCAGAGCGGCTTGGCCGACCGGTCGTCTCGCAGGCGATGGAGCTCGCGGTCGACGGCGGCTCCGTCCGCGTCAAGCGGCAGACGGAGTTCGGCTACGACACGCTCGAGGCGCCGCTGCCCGCGGTCGTCGCGGTGAGCGACGCGATCAACGAGCCGCGCTACCCGTCGCTCAAGGGGATCATGGGGGCGAAGAAGAAGCCGCAGGACGTCGTGTCGCTCGCGGATCTCGGTGTCGCCGCGGGCGATGTGGGAGAGCCCGGCTCCCGCACGACAGTGCTCGCGCTCGGCGACCCGCCGGCCCGCGGCGACGCGCGCAAGCTCGAGGACAACGGAAGCGGTGCGCAAGCAATCGTCGACTTTCTCGCCGAGAAGAGGCTCGTATGACGACCGGTGGCAGCCACCGTCACAAGAGGATCACGGCTCGCCTCGCGAACCGCTTGATCATGCGCCAGATCTCGTTACAAAGACGTGCAGTGCCTGCCACCGGCCGGGGGCTCGGCTGATGGCGACGCTCGTCTTTCTAGAACACCACGGCGACCAGCTCCAGCAGGGCGCGCTCGGCGTGCTCGGCAAGGCTGCCTCGCTCGGCGACGGCGACGTAGGAGCCGTGATCGCCGGCCCCGGCTCGAAGGCGCTCGCCGGCGAGGCCGGGAAGTTCGGTGCGGTCAAGGTCTGGGTCTGCGAGGACGAGGACGTAGCGCAGCCGGTCCCGCAGCCGCGCGTCGACGTGCTCGCGCAGGTGATCGACGACGGCGGCTACGACACCCTCCTGTTCGCCAACTCCGTCCTCGCGGCCGACGTCGCTGCCGGTCTGGCGGCCCGGCTCGACGCCGGCCTCAACTGGGACCTCACCGATATCGAGCTACGAGACGGCGAGCTGGTGGGGAAGCGGCCGGCGCTTCAGGATTCCATCTACGCGGATGTGGGCTGGACGAGCACGCCGCGGCTCGCGCTCTTCCGCGCGGGCTCGTTCGACGCGACGCCAACGGGTGGCGGCGAGCCGGAGATCGCCGATGTATCGCCGTCCTACGCCGCGCACTCGGCGTCGGTGAAGCTCGTCGGCCAGGACGAGGAGGAGTCGGGCGGCCCCTCGATCGAAGACGCCGATGTGATCGTCGCCGGTGGCCGTGGGCTCGGCGCGCCCGAGAACTTCACCCTCGCGGAGGAGCTCGCGAAGGCGCTCGGCGGCGCAGTCGGTGCGACTCGCGCGGTCGTCGACGCGGGCTGGTACCCGTATTCGGCCCAGATCGGGCAAACGGGCAAGACCGTCTCGCCGAAGCTCTACGTCGCACTCGGCATCTCAGGCGCGATCCAGCACAAGGTCGGCATGCAGAGCTCAGGCACGATCGTCGCGATCAACAAGGATCCGAACGCGCCAATCTTCGAGTTCAGCGACCTCGGTGTGGTCGGCGACGTGCACGAGATCGTGCCGAAGCTCACCGAGCTCGTCCGCGCGCGCAGCACATGAGCCGCGCGTCGAACTTCCCGCCGCCGTTCTCGCCACGCGACTACGTCGCGGAGCCGACCGACCCGGCGGACGATCGGATCGAGGTCGGTGTCCTTATCGTCGGTGCCGGCCCGGCCGGGCTCGCGTGCACGATCCGGCTCGGCCAGCTGCTCGAAGAGCATCCGGACGTCGCGGAGCGGCTCGGCGACGTGCCGGTCGCGGTGCTCGAGAAGGGCAAGCAACCCGGGTCGCACCTGCTTTCCGGCGCTGTGGTGAACCCCAGAGCGCTCCACCGGCTCTTCGGGCATCGCCTGCGGATGGAGGACCTCCCGTCGTTCGGGCCCGTCCCCGGCGAGTCCGTCTACGTCCTCACGCACCGCGCGGCGCTGCCGATCCCGCCGCCGCCGCCGATGAGGAATCACGGCAACTGGATCTTCTCCCTCTCGCAGCTCGGCCGCTTCCTCGGCGAACGGGCCGAGGAGGGAGGAGCGATGATCCTCCCCGAGACTTCTGCGCAGAAGCTGCTCGTCTCCCACGGCCGCGTGCTAGGCGTGCGCACCGGAGACAAGGGTCGCGGCCGAGAGGGCGGCGAGCTGGGCAACTTCGAGGCCGGCTCCGACCTCGTCGCGAAGGTCACGGTGCTCGCCGAAGGAACGCAGGGCCATCTGACCGGAGTGGCGCTCGACCGGTTCGGCCTGCGCGGCGAGGACCCGCAGGTGTGGGAGCTCGGCGTGAAGGAGGTCTGGAAGGTCGCGAAGCCGCTCGACCGGATCATCCACACCATGGGCTGGCCCCTTCGCCCAGGTAGCAAGTACCGCGAGTTCGGCGGCTCGTTCATCTACCCGATGGGCAAGGAGATGGTCACGATCGGCCTGGTCGTCGGGCTCGACTACCGGGACGCGTCCCTTTCGGTGCACGACCTGCTGCAGGAGCTGAAGACCCACCCGAAGATCCGCAAGATCCTCGACGGCGGCGAGCGCGTGGAGTGGGGCGCGAAGACGATCCCGAGCGGCGGCTTCCACTCGCTGCCGCGGCGGCTGCACGCACCGGGCCTGCTCCTCTGCGGCGACGGCGCGGGCATGGTCAACATCCCGCGGCTGAAAGGGGTCCACTACGCGATCGAGTCCGGCCGGCTCGCGGCCGAGGCGGCGTTCCGCGCGCTGCAGCGCGGTGAGACGCCGGCGAGCGCGCTCTCGTCCTACGACGACGCGGTGCGCGCCAGTTTCATCTGGGACGACCTGTACGAGGTGAGGAACATGCGCCAGGTTTTCGGGCGCGGCTTCTTCGTCGGCGGAGCGCTCGCGAGCGCGATGACGATGTCGAAGGGCCGCGTCGAGCTGGGGAAGATGCCCGCGCAGCCCGACGCCGACCAGCCGCTGCTCGTCACCGATCGCGACAAGAGCTACCCGGCCCACGACGGCGCTCTCACTTTCGACAAGCTCTCGTCCGTCTTCGCGTCGGGAAACAAGACGCGCGACGACCAGCCGAACCACATCAGGCTCGAGCGGCGGGTACCGCGCGACGTCGCACAGCTCTGGGCACACATGTGCCCGGCGCAGGTGTACGAGGTGGGGCCCGAGGAGGGCGACGGCACGGTCAAGGTCGACGTCGCACCGTCCAACTGCGTCCAGTGCGGTGCGATCACCGCTAAAGGCGGACGGCTCACGCCGCCCGAGGGCGGTTCCGGGCCCGAGTACACGCTGACCTGATTTACAGGGGCTTTACCCTCGGGAAGCGATTTGGCGCTGACAATGTGACCCATGTTCACGCGGCGCTTCGTCCTTCTCGCAGGCGTTCTCGTGACGCTCAACCTCGCGCTCTGGTTCGCGGCGCCCAGCCTCGCTCTGCGCAAGGCGATCGTCCAGGAACTCTTCGGTCCGAGGATGATCCGAGCCCAGGTCTACGAGAAGAACGGCGTCGAGTGGAACGTCGATCGTGGAGTCATCACCGGCGTGACCGTCTCCCAGCTCACGCTGAAGGAGTCCGACGGCCGCATCCAGCAGATCCCGATCGCCAGCACGACCAAGGTCATCGGCCTGGGAGGGCATCGTGTCCCGGTGGAGGTGCTGACCCCGCGCTGGCGCGTACTCGTGACGTGGCCGGCGACCGGGCCGGCGCAGTCCGTGGACATCGAGCGCATCCCTCGGGAACGCGGCACCGGTGGCCTCGCGCCCTCGGCCGCTCCGGCGCCATCCCTATCCTGAGGTCGTGACCGCCAAGGCAACCGGGGGCGCCCTCCTGCTCGTGGAGGACGACGACTCGATCGGACGCCTCGTCAAGCAGTACCTCGAGCAGCAGGACGGCTGGCGTGTCGTCTGGCGGCGCACCGGGGAGGACGCGCTCAATGAGCTGCGTGGCCAGCCCGTGCGCGTGGTCGTGCTCGACATCGGCCTTCCCGGCATCGACGGCTTCGAAGTCTGCCGCCGGATCCGCGCGGGCTCGAAGGTGCCGATCGTGATGCTCACCGCCCGCGACGAGGAGCCGGACCGGGTTGCCGGTCTCGAGCTCGGCGCGGACGACTACGTCTCGAAGCCGTTCTCGCCGCGCGAGCTGTCCGCGCGGATCAAGGCGATTCTCCGCCGCTCGGAGCGCCGCACGGAGGACGAGGTGCTCGCCGCCCGGGAGGTCGTCCTGCGGCGGGATTCTCACGAGGTGACCGTCGCCGGCATGCAGGTGGAGCTCACGAGCAAGGAGTTCGACTTGCTCGCGTGCTTCCTCGAGCACCCTGGCATCGTGCTCTCGCGCGAGCGGCTGCTCGACCTCGTCTGGGGCATGACGTATCCGGGCGGCACCCGCACCGTCGACGTCCACGTCGCACAGCTTCGGCGCAAGCTCGGCGACCCGGAGGGGATCCGGACGGTGCGCGGCTCCGGCTACAAGCTCGTTCCCGTCTAGGCGATGCGCGGCAGCGGACTCCGTTCGCGGCTGTTTCGGGCGATCGGGGTCGTCGTCCTCATCTGCGTCTCGCTCACGATCGGGCTGGGGGTCGTCCTCACCCACCGCGCCGTCAAGCATGCGACGTTGCGGGACGTCTCCCATCAGGCCGATCTGATCGCGGGAACCCAGGCCTCTGGAGTGCCGTCGGTGGCGAGCTTGCCGAAACGGATCAAGAAGATCCTCAAGCAGCAGCACGAGGGCGTCAGCACCAATCCGCAGATCCTGCCGGCGTGGGCGCAGGAACCGGTCGCGCACCGTCAGCCCGTACAGGGAACCGTGAGCGTCAACGGCACTGCGTACTACTTCGCTGCGCGGTGGGCCAACCCCGGCACGCTCATCCTGCTGCGGCCTCAAAGCACAGCCGACTCGTTCCTTTCACCGTACGTCTGGGGGCTTCTGGTCGCGGCGGCCGCCGGTGGTCTCCTCGCGGCGCTCGCCGCGTTCCTCCTGGCGCGCCGCATCTCAGGGCCGGTCGATCGGATCGCCGCAGGCGCACGGACGCTCATGCGCGGCACGCACCCCGAACCGGTCCCGGTCGAGGGTGCTGCTGAGATCGCGACGCTCGCCGTCGCGTTCAACGACCTCGCCGCGCAGCTCCGACAGGCGCAGGAGGCCGAGCGGAACTTCCTGCTCTCCGTCAGCCACGAGCTGAAGACGCCGCTGACCGCGATCCGCGGCTATGCCGAGGCGGTGGAGGACGGCGCCGTGGAGCCGCGAGAGGCAGCAGCCACCGTCGCGTCCGAGGCGCGGCGCCTCGAGCGACTCGTCCACGACCTGCTCGACCTGGCGCGGATGAACCGCACCGACTTCAGCGTCCACAACGCCGATATCGACCTCGCCGAGGTGGCCGAGGATGCTGTCCGCCGCTACCAGCCGCAGGCAGAGAGCTTCGGCGTCTCGCTGCACGCTGTCACCGACGGTGCCGCGCCCGCGATCGGCGATGCCGACCGCGTTCTCCAGGTCGTCTCGAACCTCGTCGAGAATGCGCTGCGCCTAACACCGCCGGGCGGCGAGGTTCGAGTCGTCGCCGACCCGGGCCTCCTGCGCGTCGAGGACACCGGACCGGGCCTCGCGGAGGACGACATGGAGCGCGCGTTCGAGCGCTTCTACCTCCACGAGCGTTACGGGCTCGAGCGGCAGGTCGGCACGGGTCTCGGGCTCGCGATCGTGAAGGAGCTGACGCTCGCGATGGGCGGGAGCGTTGACGTCGAGAGCCAGCCCGGCCGGCTCACCGTCTTCGCCGTGCGTCTTCGCGTGCCGAAGGTTCCGGCGCGTGAGACGCTGCCTGCGTGATCCCTACTCACGAGGACGTCGAGCGGGCCCGCGCCGTCCTGGCTGGGCGGATCCACCGCACGCCCACATTCGGCTCGACTGCGCTCGGCGTCTCGCTCAAGGCCGAGCTGTTCCAGAAGACCGGCTCGTTCAAGGCGCGCGGCGCGCTCAATCGTGTCGCCGCACTGACACGGGAGGAACGCCAGCGCGGCGTCGTCACCTGGTCGGCCGGGAACCACGCGCAAGCCGTCGCGTGGGCGGCGAGAGAGGAAGGCGTCGACTGCCTCGTGCAGATGTGGGAGGGCGTCGACCCGCTCAAGGTGGAGGTGACGCGTGGCTTCGGCGCTATGGTCGACCTCTCCTCGCCCGACCCTGCCGCCGCGTACGACCGCACGCTTGCCGTTGTCGAGGAGGCGGGACGCGTCTTCGTTCACCCACATTCGGATCTACAGGTCGTCGCCGGGCACGGGACGCTGGCGCTCGAGCTGCTCGAGGATGTCCCCGACCTCGAGACCGTTGTGGTCGGCACGGGTGGCGGCGGCCTCGTCTCCGGCATCGTGACGGCGCTCGACGGCCGCGCCCGCGTGATCGGCGTTGCGCCCGAGCGCGCACAGGCCTTTCCCGCGGGCCTCGCAGCAGGACACAGTGTTCCGGTCGAGACCGACACGATCGCCGACGGGCTCGCGCCGCCGTTCGCAGGGGAGCTTCCCATCGAGATCTGCCAGGGCAGGGTCGAGACGGTGCTCGTGACCGAGGACGAGATCGCCGACGGCATGCGCTTCCTCTACGCGCGGGCCAAGCTCGCGTGCGAGCCTGCGGGGGCTGCGGCCGCCGGAGCCGTCCTCGCGGGCAAGGTCGATTCGGGGCGAAATGTGGCCGTGATCGTCTCGGGCGGCAACGTGGAGCCGAAACTGGCCGCTGCTATCTTGAGAGAGCAATGAAGGCCGACATCCATCCCGAGTACGTCATCGCCACGGTGACGTGTTCCTGCGGAAACGCGTTCCAGACCCGCTCGACGAAGCCCGAGCTGCACGTCGAGATTTGCTCGCAGTGCCACCCGTTCTATACGGGCAAGCAGAAGCTCGTCGACACCGGCGGGCGCGTCGAGCGTTTCCGGCGCCGCCAGGAGCGCGCCGGCGAAGCGCGGCGCGGCTAGCCGCTTCCCTTAGCCATGGCGAACGTCGGCGGACAGGCGGTCCTCGAGGGCGTGATGATGCGTGCCCCCGGCAACTGGGCCGTTGCCGTCCGTACTCCGACCGGCGAGATCGCGCAGGTCTCGCGGCCGATCGACTCGGCGATGGCCCGTCACTTCGTGTTCCGGCTGCCGGTCGTGCGCGGGGTGATGGCGCTCGGCGAGTCGCTCGCCATCGGCTTCCGCGCGCTTGCCATCTCGGCGAACTACGCGGCGCAGCAGGAGGGAGAGGACGGCGAGGTCGAGACGGAGCTCTCCCGCGGCGCGCTGATCTTCGCCTTCGCGATCGCGATCGGCTTTGCCGTGATGGTGTTCAAGGTCGGGCCGGCGTTGCTCACGGATCTGCTGCCCATCTCGAGCGGCGGCTGGTTCGTGATCGTCGAGGGGCTGATCCGCGTGTCGCTGTTCATCGCCTACCTTGCGCTCATCTCGCTCCTGCCCGACCTGCGCCGCGTCTTCCAGTACCACGCCGCCGAGCACAAGGCGATCAACGCCTACGAGGCCGGCGAGCCGCTCGAGCCGCAGATCGTGCAGCGCTATTCGCTCATCCATCCGCGCTGCGGGACGGCGTTCCTGCTCTGGGTGATGGTGCTCGCGGTGTTCGTGTTCGCGTTCTTCGGCCGGCCCGCCTGGTACTGGCTGATCGCGACGCGCATCCTCCTTCTGCCGCTGATCGCGGGCATCGCGTACGAGCTGATCCGGTTCGCGGGGAAGCACCAGGACAACACGGTCCTGATGACGCTCCTTGCGCCGGGACTCTGGCTGCAGCGGCTGACGACGCGCGAGCCGACGCTCGACCAGCTCGAAGTCTCGATTCGCGCTCTGCGCGAGGTGCTCGACCTCGAGGCGGCGGGCACGCCGGGTGCTCAGCGCGTCGAGGTCATGGCCTGAACGTGCCGTGGGCGCGCTGCCCGACGGCCGGCTGACCCTCGTCTTCACCGACGTTGAAGGCTCGACGCAGCTCCTCCATCAGCTCGGCGAGAGCTACGCGGAGGTCCTCGCCGACCACCGACGCACGCTGCGCGAGGCGTTCGCCCGTCACAACGGAATCGAGGTCGACACGCAGGGCGACGCGTTCTTCTACGTGTTCCCGTCGGCGGACGACGCGCTTGCGGCCGCCGGGGAGGGTTGCGAGCTCCTCGAATCGGGGCCCGTGCACGTGCGGATCGGCGTCCATACGGGCGCGCCCCAGCTGACGAGCGAGGGCTATGTCGGGACCGACGTTCATCTTGCGGCGCGGATCGGAGCGGTCGGGCACGGCGGCCAGGTCGTGGTCTCAGGCGCCACGTACGGCGAGCTCGGCGCGGGGCACGAGCTGCTGGATCTCGGCGAGCATCGGCTGAAGGATTTCGACGAGCCCGTTCCGCTCTACCAGCTCGGCGCTCGCCGCTTCCCGCCGCTCAAGACGGTCGCGAACACGAACCTGCCCCGACCCGCCAGCTCCTTCGTCGGTCGTGCCGGCGACGCTGCGGGAGTCGTCGACCGGATCCGCGGCGGAGCGAGACTGCTCACGCTCACAGGACCGGGCGGCTCGGGCAAGACCCGCCTCGCCATCGAGGCCGCGACCGAGCTCGTGCCGGAGTTCCGCGCGGGTGTCTTCTGGGTCGAGCTCGCGCCACTCGACGATGCGGAGCTCGTGCTCGAGGAGATCGGCCGCACCCTCGGCGCCCGCGACGACCTCGCCCGCCACATCGGTGAGCGAGAACTGCTGCTCGTCCTCGACAACTTCGAGCAGGTCGTCGAGGGAGGTCCGGCAGTCGCGGATCTCGTTTCGAAGTGTCCGAATCTGCACGTCCTCGTCACCAGCCGCGCGCTGCTGCGGCTCCGGGACGAGGCCGAGTTCCCGGTTGAGCCGCTGCCGGAGAAGGATGCCGCGCTCCTCTTCGCCGAGCGCTCGGGCCTAGCCGTGGACGAGACCGTGATCGCCGTCTGCGCCGCGCTCGACAATCTCCCGCTCGCCGTCGAGCTCGCGGCGGCGCGCACCGACGTCCTCTCGCCGGCGCAGATCCTCGACCGGCTCGAGCGGCGCCTCGACCTCTTCCGTGGCGCCCGCGACGCCGACGCTCGTCAGCAGACGCTCCGCGCGGCGATCCAGTGGAGCCACGAGCTGCTCGACGAGGACGAGCAACGGCTCTTCGCGCGGCTCGCCGTCTTCGCCGGCGGCTGCAGGCTCGACGCAGCTGAGGAGGTGGCGGCCGCGGAGCTCGACGTGCTCGAAGCGCTCGTCCAGAAAAGCCTCGTCCGCCATTCGGGGGAACGCTTCTGGATGCTCGAGACGATCCGCAGCTACGCGCTCGAGCGTCTCGACGAGCAGGGCGAGGCCGATGCGCTGCGGCGCCGGCATGCCGAGTGGTTCCTCGCCTTCGCCGAGCGAGCCGAGCCCCATCTCGACGAAGCCGATCAGGCCAGGTGGCTCGAGCTACTCGAGGAGGACATCGCCAACATCCGTGAGGCCGCAGCGCAGCCGGAGTTCACCGCACCCCTGGTCGTGGCCCTCCGGTTCCTCTGGGCGAAGCGCGGATACGTCGCCGAAGGGCGCCGTCTCGTGGAGGACGTGCTCCCGCGGCTGTCCGATGACGACCACGCGAAACGGATGGCGCTCGTGACGGGGTCACTTCTCGCAGTGATGCAAGGCGACTTCGAGGCTTCGATCGCGCACGGTGAGCGTGCAATACACCTCGGTGAGGCAGCCGGCGAGGAGCGGCCGGGGCTCGAGGTCGCGAGCGCGCTCGGCCGCGCGCTCCTCACAGCGGGGGAGGAGGAGCGCGCGCTAGCGCTCTTCAGAGACGCGGCGGAGCGCGGTCCGGCGTTGGGCCGGCCGGGGATCGCTGTGATCGCGCTTCTCAACCTCGGCTACGTGGCGCTCCTGCATGGCGAGCTCGAGGTCGCGGACGACTACCTCCGGCGATCGGTCGATCTGGCCGCATCGTGCGGTGAGCGACATGGGCAGGCGCGGTCGCTTGCCGCGCGCTCCTCGGTGGCGCTCGAGGGCGAGGAGCTCGAGAACGCGCGCGAGCTCGCGCGGCAAAGCCTTGCCATCGCGGCGCCGATGCACGATCGCGACAACGCCTGCTGGGCGCTCGAGCTCGCCGGCTGTGCTCTTTCGTCCGCAGAGCCCGAGCGCGCCGCGCGCCTCTTCGGGGCTGCGGAGGAGTTACGGACGGAGCTCGGTGGCCACCTGACCGGCCTCGAGCTGGCGCAGCACGAGCGTGCGCTGTCCTTTCTCTCCGCCTCGCTCGCGCCGGGGGCTCTCGCGGCGGCCTTCGATGGTGGGCAGAAGCTGTCGCTCGAGGACGCCGCCGCGCTGGTCGGTCAGATCGGCTCGATCCGCCCGGTCTCGACCTCGTAGACGAAGCCGCTCGCCCCGAACGAGTCCGGGAGCAGAGGATGGCTGCGGATTGTCTCGACGCTTTTCCGCACGCTTTCGGCCACGTCGGGAAACGGCTGGAAGTCGATGCTCTCCGAGCCCGGTCCGAGCTTCTCGTGCAGGTCGGCGTTCGTGAACGTGAGCATCCCGCAGCCGGTGTGCCCGATCACGACGGCCTCCTGCGTGCCGAGCAAGTGGTGCGAGATGACGAGCGAACGGATCGTCTCGTCGTTGACGAGCCCGCCGGCGTTGCGGATCACGTGGGCGTCGCCCTCCTCGAGGCCGAGGAACCGGGCGGGGTCGAGCCGTGCGTCCATGCAGGTGACGACCGCGAACTTCCTCCCCGGTGGCACGGGCAAGTCACCCTTGGCGAACCCGGACGCGTAGCTCTGGTTGGCCTCTGTGACCTCGTCGACGACTGACATTCGGTGACCTCCCGTGGTTGCTTTACCAACTAAAGCTTGAAGCTATCCGAAGTGAAGTGACCTGAGCAAGCAGAGACAAGGGGCTACGCTTGGCGTCCTTCCCATGGCGACCGACTTCGACAACCTCGTGACCGAGCTCGAGCGTAACTACGAGGCGCTGCAGGCACGGATGGCCGATCCGGCCGTCTACAACGACCACCGCGAAGCGGCGGACGTCGGCCGGCGCCTCAAGGAGCTCGAGCGGCCGTACAAGCTCGCGCAGGAGTGGGAAGCAGCGCGAGACGACCTGGCCGCGGCGCGCGAGGACTCGGACCTGCGCGAGCTCGTCCCCGAGCTCGAGGAGCGCACAGGGAGCCTGCAGGAGGAGTTGCGTCTCGCCCTCGTCCCGACGGATCCCGCCGATCGCAAGGACGTGATCGTCGAGGTGCGGCAAGGGGTCGGCGGCGACGAGGCTGCGCTCTGGGCCGGCGACGTCTACCGGATGCTGAGCCGATACGCCGAGCGGCGCGGCTTCAAGGTCGAGCAGCTCGAGGCGAGCCCGTCGGACGGCGGTGGCTACAAGGAGGCGACCTTCGCGGTCAAGGGTGACGGCGCGTACTCCGTGTTCAAGTGGGAGGGCGGGACGCACCGCGTCCAGCGGGTGCCCGAGACCGAAAGCGCGGGCCGGATCCACACGTCCACCGCGACCGTCGCGGTGATGCCCGAAGCTGAGGAGGTCGAGGTCGAGATCGATCCAAACGAGCTTAAGGTCGACGTCTACCGTTCGACCGGGCCGGGAGGCCAGTCCGTCAATACGACCGACTCCGCCGTCCGCATCACGCACCTTCCGACTGGGGTCGTCGTCTCGATGCAGGACGAGAAGTCGCAGTTGCAGAACCGGGAGAAGGCGATGCGCGTGCTGCGCGCGCGCCTCTACGAGCGCGAGCTCGAGCGGCAGCGAGCGGAGCTCGACGCGACCCGCAACGCGCAGATTGGTTCCGGCCAGCGCGCGGAGAAAATCCGCACCTACAACTTCCCCGAGAACCGGCTCACGGACCATCGGGTCAAGCTCACGGTTCACCAGCTCGACCGGATCCTCCAGGGCGAGCTTGACGAGTTCACCGAGGCGCTGACGACCGAGGACCGGCGCCGCGCGCTCGGGGAGTGACCGCTCGGGATGCGCTCGGGGAGGCCGAGCGGAGGCTCGCAGCGGCCGGCGTCGAGACGCCGCGGGTAGACGCGGAGTGGCTCGTCGCGCATCTGCTCGGGACATCGCGCTCGGGGCTCGCGGCGCGCCTCGATGACGAGATCGACGGCCTCGAGCCGCTCCTCGTCCGCCGCGAGGCACGCGAGCCGCTCGCCTACGTACTCGGCGAGTGGGGCTTCCGGCGGCTCACACTGAAGACCGACGCCCGGGCCCTCGTGCCGCGGCCCGAGACCGAGACCCTGGTCGAGCGTGCTCTCGCCCTCACGGACGGGACCGAGCGACCGCGGATCCTCGATGTCGGCGTTGGATCCGGGGCGATTGCGCTTTCGTTGAAGGACGAGCGGGCAGACGCGGAGGTGACCGGGATCGACGTCTCGCGTGATGCGGTCGCGCTGGCGCGCGAGAACGCCGAGCGGCTCGGGCTCGAGGTCGAGTTGCGAGATGGCGACGGCGCCGCGGCCGCAGCCGAGGGCTGGGACGTTGTCCTCGCGAACCCCCCATACGTCGAGAGCCTCGAGGAACTTCAGCCGGAGCTCAGCTGGGAGCCGGCGGTCGCTCTCATCGGGCAAGGAGAGCACGAGCGCCTGGCGCGCGCGGCGAACGCTCGCTACGTCGTCTTCGAGACCGGGGACGACCAGGCGGCCGACGTCGCAGAGATGCTCGAGCGGCTTGGCTATGTCGACGTGGCGATCACCGCCGACCTGACGGGCCGCGATAGGGTCGTGGAGGGGCGGCGGCCGTGATCGACATCTTCACCACACCCGCGGGTCTGACCCTTTCGTACGAGCGCCGTGGGCGTGGCCCGCTGCTCGTCTGCCATCCAGGCGGGCCGGGGTGCTCCGCTGCGGAGTTCCGCGACTTCGCCGGGCTCGACGGCACGTTCGAACTCCTATTCCTCAGTCCACGCGGGTCGGCCGGCTCGGACCCCGCGGAGGACTACTCGCTCGCCTCGTACGCCGCCGACGTCGAGGCGCTGCGCGAGCATCTCGGCGTCGAGCAGCTCGATCTGCTCGGCTTCTCGCACGGCGGGATGGTCGCAATGGCTTACGCGGCTGCGTACGGCCCGCGCGTGAGGCGGCTCGTCCTCGCAGGCACTCTCGCTCTCTGGGACGACGAGGCGCAGGCCGCGATGGAGCGCGGGATCGAGGCGCGCCGCGACGAGCCGTGGTTCGACGAGGCACAGCGGGCTATCGCGGAGGAGCAGGCGGGCGACTTCTCTACGGTGGACGACCTCATAGCGAACACGCAGCGCCAGGCTCCGCTCTATTTCCACCGCTGGGAGGGCAACGAGCGAGTCGGGCGCGAGCTCTTCTCCGATTTCGCATACTCGGAGCCGCTGCACCAGTTCAACGCCGTCGAGTTCCCGACGCTCGACCTTCGGCCCGAGCTGCGCGCGATCGCGGCCCCGACGCTCGTCGTCGCCGGCGAGGAGGACATGATCGCAGGGCCGGTCTGTGGTGAGGCGATCGTCCACGAGCTGTCCGACGGGAGGCTCGTCACGATCCCGGCCACGGGCCACTTCCTTTACGTCGAGCAGCCTGAAGCGTTCAGTGCAGCCCTGGCCCAGTTCCTCCTGTGAGCGAGCAAGCGGTCGCCGCGCTGCGGGCCGGCCGCGCCGTGATCCTTCCGACTGACACCGTCTACGGGCTCTGCGCGCTCCCAGCTCACAAGGACGTCCTCTATGACCTCAAGGGACGCGACCGCTCGAAGCCTGTCGCGCTGCTCGCTGCCGAGGTCGATGTGCTGATCGCGGCCGAACCCGGCCTCGACCGCTCCGTCCTGGAGCGGTACTTCCCAGGGCCGTACACGCTCGTCTTCGGAACGGTTGGAGTCCGGGTGCCGGAGCTCCCGGCGATCGCCGCCGCCGTCGTCCGCGAGGTCGGCGTCGTGGCCGCGACGAGCGCCAACCTCGCCGGCGGGGGTGATCCCCGCCGCGTCGAGGAGATCCCGGAGGAGATCCGCGCCGCCTGCGGAGCGATCGTCGACGCGGGCGAGCTCCCCGGCGTCCCGTCGACCGTGATCGATCTCACGACCGGGGAGCCGCGTGTCCTCCGCGTCGGCGCCGGTCCTGCGCCGTAGCCCAACGGCCGGTAGCAGGCACTGCACGTCTTTGTGACGTAGAACCCCGCTTGATCATGCGGCGGCCTGAGCCTGTCATGACTGATTCGTAACGGTGGCTGCTACCGGCCTCGCGTGCGCCGCGCGCTGCCGTAGCATCTTCGACGTGGCAACAACGCAGGCGACCTTCGAAGAGCTGAGGCACGCGGGCCTCGACGAGATCGATCCCGAGATCGCACGCCTCATCGGTGACGAGCTCGAGCGGCAGCGCGGCCAGATCGAGCTGATCGCCTCCGAGAACTTCACCTGGCCGTCCATCCTCGAGGCGGTCGGGTCTGTCCCGACGAACAAGTACGCAGAGGGCTACCCGGGGCGTCGCTATTACGGCGGTTGCGAGGTGGTCGACCAGATCGAGCAACTCGCGATCGACCGGGCGAAGGAGCTGTTCGGCGCCGAGCACGCGAACGTGCAGCCGCACGCAGGTGCGCAGACGAACATGGCCGTCTACGCGGCTGTGCTGGAGCCGGGGGACACGCTGATGGCGCTCCGGCTCGACCAGGGTGGACACCTCACGCACGGCCACAAGGTCAACTTCTCGGGCCGGCTCTACAACGCCGTCCATTACGGCGTCTCGCCCGAGACGCTGACCGTCGACTACGACGACGTGCTCGCGAAGGCGAAGGAAGCGCGGCCGAAGGTAATCGTTTGCGGCGGCTCCGCATATCCGCGCACGGTGGACACCGGACGCTTTCGCGCGATCGCGGACGAGGTCGGGGCGCTCCTCCTCTGCGACATGGCGCACTTCTCCGGCCTCGTCGCGGCGGGGCTGCACCCGAACCCAGTCGAGCACTGCGACTTCGTCACCTCGACGACCCACAAGACGCTTGCCGGCCCGCGCGCCGGCTTCATCCTCTGCCGCGAGGAGCACGCGAAGACCGTCGACTCGGCAGTGATGCCTGGGATGCAGGGCGGCCCGCTCGAGCACACGATCGCGGCGAAGGCGACGTGCTTCCGGGTCGCGATGACCGACTCCTTTCGCGAGTACCAGTCGCAGATCCGCCGCAACGCCGACGCCCTCGGCGAGGCGCTGCTCGAGGGCGGGCTCTCGCTCGTCACGGGCGGCACCGACACGCATCTCCTGCTCGTCGACCTCCGCGAATCGGAGTGGACGGGCAAGGCCGCGGAAGAGCGGCTGCACGAGATCTCGGTCACCGTCAACCGCAACACGATTCCCTTCGACGAGCGCTCGCCGTTCGTCACGTCGGGCATCCGGCTCGGGTCGCCGGCGATGACGATGCGCGGCTTCGACGAGGACGACTTCCGCGAGGTGGGACGGATCATCTGCGAGGCGCTGACGGAGTCGCCCGACCTGGGCGCGCTGCGCGGCGGGGTCGACGCGCTGTGCGCGAAGCACCCGCTCTACGAGGGGTTCCGCGGCTACACGACCTACGTAGCGTGAGCGATCCCCGGCTCACCGTGGTCGGGCACCCGCTCGTCCAGCACAAGCTCAGCTATCTGCGCGACAAGGAGACGCCGACCGTCCACTTCCGCAAGCTCGCGAACGAGATCACGCTCCTCCTCACGTACGAGGCGACGAAGGACATGCCCACCGAAGGCGCGGAGATCGAGACGCCGCTCGAGACCATGACGGCGCAGCGGATCTCCGGGAAGAAGGTCGCGATCTGCCCGGTCTTGCGCGCGGGAGTGGGGATGCTCGACGGCGTGTTGTCGCTCGTCTCGAGCGCGCGCGTGGGATTCGTCGGGATGTACCGGGACGAGGAGACGCTCGAGCCCGTCCAGTACTACCTCAAGCTGCCCGACGACCTGGCCGAGCGGGACGCGATCGTGCTCGACCCGATGCTCGCCACCGGCCATTCGAGCTGCGCGGCGATCGGCGCCGTGAAGGACGCGGGAGCGCAGTCGGTGACGCTCGTCTGCATCGTCGCCGCGCCGCCGGGGGTCGAGGAAGTGCACCGCCGCCATCCCGACGTGCACATCGTGTGCGCGGCGGTCGACCGGGGCTTGAACGAACGCGGCTTCATCGTCCCCGGACTCGGGGACGCCGGCGACCGCCTCTACGGCACGAAGTAGTCGCGCCTCACCGCCAGCCGAAACCCGGACTGCTGCACGATTCGCCCGACGGTGAAATCGCCGACCGAGACGACGTCCCCGAGTCCTTTCGGTATTGCCCTGCCGCCAGACGAGCGTAACCGCCTGCGCTACGCAGGCGTTTTCGCACGAGAACGGTCAGCGAGAGGAGGTGACCACATGTACGCACCGGCCTATGCGAGATCGAGAGTCGGCGTCAGTTGGCTAGTCGTCGTCTACCTGGTAGCCGGCGGGATCGTCGCCGCGACACACCACTACTGGTCGAACCTGCACACGATCAAGGCGATCGTCTCCGCGCTCCTGGCGACGATCCTCTGGCCATTGATCCTTCTCGGGGTCAGCCTCCACATCCACTAGCGGGCGTTCTGTCTGGGTGGCAGGCCCAAATGCATTGGGGGTCTTCTTGATCAGGCGTTTTGCAGTTCTCCTCGGCGCGCTCGCAGCACTGGTGGCGGTCGCGAGCACGAGCGCGATGGCAGGTGGCGTCAAGGCGAGCGTCATCTACAACAGCACCGTTCCGAACGGCCCGCGGGCAAACGTGCCGAGCATCGGTCCCGAGGCGTATGCCTTCGACCAGCTGGGCAACGCGGTCACGTTCGCCGGCAGCGCGCGAAATCTGACGAGCGCGACGGTCGGGTTGAGCAGCTGGGCCTGCTACGGCGGTGCCTGGTATAGCGCCGACTGCTCCACGCCGAGCGCGGCGACGTTCCCGCAGGCCATCACCTTCAACATCTACGACTCCACGGACACAACGACGCCGCTCGCCAGTTCGACGCAGACATTCGCGATCCCCTACCGGCCTTCGGCCAGCCCGAAGTGCGGCGGGCTGGACGCCGGCAAGTGGTACTCGCCGAGCCTGAAGACCTGCTTCAACGGCTTCTACAACGAGGTCACGTTCAACTTCTCGGGTGTCAGGCTTCCTGACAACGTCGTTTACGGCATCGAGTACAACACGCGCGACTACGGGCCCACCGCGACGGGAGTTGCGGGCCCGGCTGACTCGCTCAACGTTGCACTGGTCAACGAGCCGGACGACGTGACTGCGGGTCGGGACACGAGCTCCGCGTCGCTCTGGGAGGAGCACAGCGGTGGCCTGTTCGCGTCAACCACTGAATGGGATTCCTACGTTCCGGCGGTCCAGTTCAAGGCCGGGACGTAGTCCGAACGCAACGGGTAAGGACGGGGAGGGGCGCGTGGGCGCGTGAGCGCCCTCCCCGTCAGGACCTGGAGGGGAGTAGCTTCCAGTGCCCCTCGGAGACGACTTCGACGGTGCCGTCGGTCACTTTGAAGGCGGTCTCGTCGTCGATCGCGTACGCCGGACCCGGGATCTGGGCGGCCCAGCCCTCTGCGTCGGCCATCGAGTTGCCGGGCATGCCGTCGGGAGCGAGATGTGGACAGATCGAGAAGTCGACCAGGCCCAGCGTGCTGTCGTCACCCGTCGGCGGTCTCCACTGGACGAAGTCCTCCCCGATCCTGGGGGTCATCACCATGCTCCCGGCGCTCAGTCCCACCCAGACCGTCTCGCTCAGCGACGGAAGCATGTCCGCCAGCCCGGACTCCCGCATCCAATAGCACAGGTAGAGGGCGTCGCCGCCCGCCGCCAGCAGGACGTCCGCCGCCCGGACCCAGGGGACCCAGCGTTCTTCGTCGAGGCTGGGCAGCGCGGTGAGCTCCAGCACTCCCACGGACTTCCAACCGAGCCCGGTCATGGGGAGGGGAGACTGACCGCTGATGAAACTCCAAGCCATGTCAGGGCTGACGTTCGGGTGCCCATACGCCGCGGTGGGGATGCAGAGGGCATCGGAGTCGGCGATCGGTTTGCCGAGCAGGTCGAGCAGCGCGTTGTGGATGCTCGGGTTCTTGACGCCGGCGGAAGTGAGAAGAAGCTTCATGCGGTAGAGACTGGCAGATCACGGGAGACTCATCGCGTCATGAGATAGTCGCCGTGCAAGGTTCAGGCGACTGACGCGAAAGGAGCGTCCGATGGCATACGGCATCGTGCATCACTTCCCAGGCGGGACGAAGGAGCAGTGCGAGGCTTCGCTCGCTGCGGTACACCCGAGCGACGGGAGTCTCCCGGAGGGGCAGGTCTTTCATGCGGCCGGGCCGTCAGGCGACGGCTGGACGATCGTCGCGATCCACGATTCACAGGAGAGCTGGGAGCGCTTCCGCGACGAGACGCTGGCTCCGGCGATGGGCGCGGGAATCGACGGCGGGTTCCCGATCCCTCCGCAGGAGACGGCCTTCGCCGTCGAGAACCAGCAAACGGCCTAGCGCCCTCGAGCGCGCGCGCGTCGCCGCCGGCGTGACGCTATCGAGCGCCGAAGAGCGCGTCGACGTTCGGCAGGTCGACGAACCGCGTGAAAAGACCCCCGGTCGCGATCTCATCCGCAGCCGCGAGGACGCCGGCCCAGGCGGCGCGGGCGAGCGTGCCGCCGACGCTGATCCGGCGGACGCCGAGGTCAGCAGCTTCAGCGACCGTGATGAAGGGCGCGCTGACCAGGAGGTTCACCGGCTTCGGAGACGCAGCGGCAACGATCGCCGACACCTGCTCGGTCGTCTCGATCCGGGGCGCGTAGAGGCAGTCGGCGCCGGCTTCGGCGTATGCCTGTAGCCGCCGGATCGTTTCCTCGAGGTCGGGCCGGCCGACGACGAACCCCTCGGAGCGGCCGGTGAGCACGACACCCGTGCCGCTCTCGTCGATCGCCTGCCGCGCCGCGCGCACCCGCTCGACTGCGAGCTCGAACGCGTAGAGCGGCTCGCCGGGGTTGCCGGTCGAATCCTCGATCGACAGCCCGGCTACCCCGGTCGCCGCCGCGAGCTTCACGTTGACGGCGACCCCGTGCGGATCGTCGGCGTATCCGTTCTCGAAGTCCGCGTTCACCGGCACGTCGACGGCCGCGGCGATCTGGCGAAGGTGCTCCAGCATGTCGTCGCGGCGGACACCGTTGTCGGGCCGCGCCAGCGTCCAGGCGAACCCGGCGCTCGTCGTGGCCAACGCCTTGAATCCCATCTGCTCGAGCACGGCGGCGCTGCCGATGTCCCAGGGGTTCGGCATCACGAAGCACCCTGATGCGTGCAGTCGGCGGAATGACGCGATCTTCTCGGTCATGCAGAGACGCTAGCTTCTCGGCCGAGATGCCCGATCGGATCCTCGTCTACGGCGTCACGGGTTCCGGGAAGACGTTCCTCGCCGAGCGCATCTCGGCCGCGACGGGCATCCCGTGGCACGCGGTTGACGACCTGACCTGGGAGCCGGGCTGGGTTCCGGTGCCGGAGGACGTGCAGCGGCGGCGGATCAAAGCGATCTGTGCGGGTGATCGCTGGGTGCTCGACACGGCGTACGGGTCGTGGCTCGACGTTCCGCTCGCGCGCGCCGACTTGATCGTCGCCCTCGACTTTCCGCGCTGGCTCTCCCTGTCGCGGCTGCTTCGGCGCAGCATCGCCCGATCCCTCGACGGTCGCCCGATCTGCAACGGCAACCGCGAGTCGTTCCGCTACCTGCTCAGGCGCGACTCGATCGTCGTCTGGCACTGTACGTCGTTTCGGCGCAAGCGGACGCGGATGCGGGCGTGGGCGGCAGATCCTCGGTTGCCGCAGGTCGTCCGGTTCACCTGGCCGGGTCAGGCCGAGCGATGGTTCAGAACGCTCTCGCCGTCAGGAGAGCTGCGCGAGCCCGTCGCTGACCCAGGCCCGTAGCTCGTCGGACTGCACGAACGGAGCCCCGTCCGCGTCGGCGCGGGCGAGCACGTCCTCGGCCGACGCCCCGGCGCGCAGTCCGGCGTAGAGGTAGATCAGAGCGGACGAGCGAGGTCCCGTTCGGCAGGTCACGAGGGTCGGCCTGGGCAGGCCGTCGAGCGCTTCGATCTGTCGGCGGGCGAGATCGCGGTCGAGCGGAGCCGGCGGATCGGAGACGATGTTGGCGGACACCGGGACCGAACGCTCGACGTCCGCGTACGACATGCCGCCCTCCATCGATGCGAACTCCTCGCCGCAGAGGTAGAGCCAGGACGCCGCGCCCTTCTCGCGCGCGAAGGCTTCGGGGTCGGAGATCAAGCCTCGATTGTTCGCCAGGTCGGTCGGCGTCTCGAAACCGGCCATGCGCGGACCCTACTCCTCCAGGGCGCCGCCGAAGAGCCGCTTCTCCGTCGTGAGGTGGGACGCCCATCCAATCCGGCCGGCGCCCGCAAAGCGGCGGTAGGCGCGGAGCGCGTCACGCATCGCGTCGACGAAGCCTTCCGCGCGGCTCGGCGCGAACCGGTCCTCCCACCAGACGCCGAGCACGTCAACCCGGTCTTGCTCCCGGTCGATCCGCGGCTCGATCCGGCCGACGAACCGATCGCCGAAGGTGATCGGGAGCACGTAGTAGCCCCAGCGCCGCTTGTCGGGCTTGAAGAAGCCCTCCCACACGTACTCGAAGTCGAACAAGCCCGCCAGGAGGGTGGTGTCCCAGAGCAGCGAGTCGAACGGCGCGATGAACGCGACAGACACGGCCGCCTCGGGCGGCGCCCGGAGCAGTCCGACCTCCTCCGCTGGAACGAAGCGCTTGCCGCGCATCCCCTCGACCTCGACGGGCACGAGCGAGCCGAGCTCGACCAGCTCCTTGTGCAGCTCCCTGCGCGTCTTGGGGGCCGCGATGCGGGCGAAGGTGCCGCCCGCGCCGCCGGCGCTGAGCAGACCGTGGGCGCGGTGGCGGGAGAGCTGCTTGTGCCGCAGCTGATCTCGCTCCGGGACTTCCTGCGCAAGCAGCTCGGCCGGGAGCAGCCGTTCGATCGCGTCGTAGTAGCGGACATTGCCTTCGCGGCGTGCGAGCCCGATCACGCCGGCGACGGTGTATGCCTCGAGGACTGAGCGCACGGCGTTCTCCGGCATTCCGAACCAATCCTTCGTGGCGCCGCTCTTGCGCTCGAAGTCGGCGGAAGAGAGCGGTCCCTCCGCCTTGATGCGCTCGAGCACCCGCTTGGCGACTTCGGCATTCTCCGCCAGGGCCGCGGCGTGGAACGCAGCACCCTTGCGACCCTCGTTCACGCGAAAGCAGGGGACCTCGGCCGCGGGTATGAACGACAGCGCCTTGTTGGTCGTCTCGAAGATCCTGCGCCGCCGGTAGAGCGCGTCGCACCAGGCCGGGTCGTAGCCGGCCACGCGCGCATGCAGCATCAGGTCGTGATTCCGGCCGGCGACGGCGATCGGGTCGAACTGGATCGAGCCGAGCTTCCGGATCACTTCGAGCACCGCGTCAGGCCCGCCCTCGAGGGAACGCGCAGGCGCGAGGAAGTGGCGCGCCATGAGGAAGCGACGTGCCGCTCCAGCCTCGACCCTCACTCGCAGGACCCTAACGAGGCGGAGGCAAGCACTCGCCTGTGGGCGAAGTACGCTGACACCGTGCTTGCGGCGAACAGCCCGCACCTCAGTGTCCTCGACGAGCTCGGCGACCACCTCTCCGTCATCTTTGGGGCGCTCGTCGCCTGCCTTGTCGTGGTGCTCTTGACGCCGGCGGTGGGAGGGATGGCCCGGCGGCTCGGCGTCGTCGACGTCCCCGGCGGCAGGCGCGTCAACCAGCTACCGGTGCCGCGCCTCGGCGGCCTCGCGCTCTTCCTCGGCCTGCTCGTGCCGGCGCTTGCGTTCCTCCCGGCGAGCCACGAGAACCGCGGGCTGCTGCTCGGCGCGGCCGTCGCCGTCACGGTCGGGATAGTCGACGACTTTCGGGGGCTCCCGTGGTTCGGAAAGCTTGGGGGCCAGGCCGCTGCCGCCGGCGTTCTGACCGGGTTCGGCGTCTGGGTCGACCGGTTCACGTTCCCGTTCGTCGGCATCCACACTCTGCCGTCGGGAGTCGGGATCCCGCTCACGATCGTCTGGATCGTCGCGATCATGAACATGGTCAACTTCCTCGACGGGCTCGACGGGCTCGCGGCCGGCGTTGCCGCGATCGCCGGGTTGACCTTCAGCGTGATCGCGCTCTCGCTCGGGAAGGTCGACGCTGCGATCCTGTCCGCGATCGTCTTCGGCGCGTGCGTCGGCTTCCTGCGCCACAACTTCTACCCGGCGCGCATCTTCATGGGCGATTCCGGCGCCCTGCTGCTCGGCTACGTGCTCGCCGCGGTCTCCGTCCAGGGGCTGTTGAAGACGGCCGCGACCGTGGCGCTGTTCTTCCCCCTGCTCGTCCTCGCTGTCCCGATCGTCGACACGACCTTCGTCGTCGTGCGACGGCTGAAGCACGGGGAGCGGATCTTCGAGGCTGACCAGGCGCATTTGCATCATCGCTTCCTGCGGCGTGGCTTCTCGCAGCGGCGGGCGGCCGTGACGATCTGGGGCTGGTGCCTCTCGCTTGCCGCGGCAGCGTTCGCGACTCGCTTCGTCCCCTTCCGTGCCCACGGCACCTGGCATCCCTGGTGGACGCTGTTGGCCGCGGCGATCGCGCTCGTCGCCGTGCTCTTCTCGGTCTACGTCGTGTACGTGCTCGAGATCGTCAAGCTCGGCAACCGGATCCAGCGGCGGCGCAGGCGGGGCGATCCGCTGCGGAAAACCGCCTGAGCCTGCGCTTCGATCGCCGCTATGCCGGCGGCGAGATCGGCGCCGAGCGGTGGCTCGACGATTCGGGGAGAGCGTTCGTGTTGAAGCGGGGGAGGAGTGCGGCGCGCGCCGCCGCCGTGACGTCTCGGTTGCGCGAGCTCGGGTACCCGGTACCTCGCTATGTTCAGGTCGACGCCGACTGGGCGCTGCAGGAGGAGCTGCCCGGTGAGCCGCTCGCGCCGTGGCGCCCGCTTCCCGACGAGATCGCTGCACAACTCGTTGCGCTGCACGAGCTCCATGCGGAGGCGTTCCCGGTTGCGACGCCGGGTTCGTGGCCCCGGGTCGTGGCGTCGTCGGTTCTCTCCGGCGCTCGTTCCTACCTGCGCCTCGCGACGCTCCGCGATCACTCCGACCGCTCGCGGGAGTTGCTCTCCCGTTGCCAGGAGACTGTGCTGCGCTTCGTCGATCGAGTCCCCGAAATGGAGACGATCGTTCACTGGGACTTCACGCCCGACAACGTTCTCGCGCGCGACGGCCGGGTCAGCGGGGTGATCGACTGGGAGGGCGTCCGGGCGGGAGACCCGGCGTTCGACCTCGTCACGCTCGCGTTCTACGCGCCCGGTACGCCGCTGCTCGAGAACGAACTCAGCGGCCTGGACTCCGGTCTGCGAGCGGTCTACCAAGCGCATCTCTGCGTTCGCCAGGCTGAGTGGTCGCTTCGCCGGCACGACGAGGCCACCGGCGAGCGGATGCTCGCCCACGCGCTCGAGGTCGCTGCGAGCTTCCCGGCCGTTTGAGACACGTCTCGAGGCGACACGTCCGGTGCCAGGTACCTGACATGGCTCGTCAGGACAGGCCTCACAGATGATCCTCCGCAACAAGGGCGCTTCTGCTTGGGAGATGACCGCTTCGGACATGACCGGTACCTGGCACCGGACGTGGCCGGTTCAGTCCTGTTCGGCGCGGACGACGAAGCTGGCCAGCAGCTCGTTGAATGGCTTACCGAGCCGTTGCACCGAGTGGCCCGCGCCTGGGAGGACGGCACGCTCTGCGCCGAGTCGTTCCTCGAGCACATCGCACACCGCGTCGAACGCGGGGTTATGTGCGCCCGAGACGACGAGCTTCGGGAACGGCGCCCGCGCAACGTCGTCGAACGCGAAGCTGGCCTCTGCCGGCGAGCGCTCGACCATCAGCGTCCGCGCGCCCTGCAGGAGCTCCGGCGTGAACTCTCCGGCCGGAGTCGAGGACCCGACGAGAGCGAGGAACCCCCGGAGGAACTCGCCCGGATCGCGCGGTCCCTCGCTCCAGTGCCGGTCGATCCGCTCGATGAACTCGTCCACGCCCGGGCGTCCGCGTGCGATCCCGAAGGCGGGCGGCTCGATCACCGTCAGCGAGCGCACGAGCTCGGGGCGTCGTGAAGCCGCCAGCAGCGAGATCACGCCGCCGTAGGAGTGGCCCACCACGTGCGTCTCCGGTTCCAGCAACTGCTCCAGCCAGACCGCCTCGTCCTCGAAATCGACCCGCTCCACATCCGGCCCGGGAGGGAAACCCCGCCGGTTCGGCGCCACGATCTCGAACCGCTCTGCGAGGGGTTTCTGGGCGTCCCAGGTCAACTCCGCGTTGACGACGGAGCCATGCACGAACAGAAGGCGGGGATGAGTTTCCATGCGGGTTTCGGGTGTCACAAAGTACCCCCTCACGACCGGTCCGACGCTGGTATTCTCGCCTCGGATGCAGGGGACCTTACGCTCGTCATTCCAACCCGTGGAGGCGGGCGCGGTATTGGCCGGGACGATGGGCGTCTGCGGCGGCGCAGGCGCGCTCGTCGGCTGGGCCGCGGGCAACACAGGCTACGGCGCGCTCGCGGGCGTCGTCGTGGGGCTACCCGCCGGCGTCTTCGCGGTCTACCACAGGTTCAAGGGCTACTTCTCGTGATGAACGGGATCCTGTCCACGCCGCGGCCGGTTCCGGGTCGCAGAGCGCCCATGCTCGCGGGAGCGGGAGTCGTCGCGCTCGCACTGCCCGTCTTCCTCGTCGCCGAGTTCCCGCTCGATGGCTGGGCCATCGCCGCTGTCCTCTGGGCAGCCGGGGAGGCGCTCGGGCTCTGGCTCGCGCGCCTTCCGATCGGCGCCGACCACCTCGGCTTCTCGGGGCTCGTCGCGCTCGCGCACTCGTTCCGCGGCATCGCCGTGATGGTCGTGCTCCTCGTCGTCACGGTCGCCGACAGGGACGTCGGGATCGCAGCCGTCGCCGTCTACGCGCTCGCGTACTCGCTCTCGCTCGGCGTCTCGCTCGTCGAGTACTTCAGCGGGGACAAGCTCGGATGACCGGGCTCCTCACCCTCGCCGGCACGTTCGACCCTTCGAAGGAGTTCGAGCTCAAGCAGTGGATCGGGATCCACCTCGGCCCGATCGACATGTCGATCAACAAGGCCGTCGTGTACCTCGCGATCTCGGCGCTGCTCACGATCGCGCTCGGGCTCTTCACGATGCGCAGCCGCCTCGCGCTCCTGCCCGACAAGCGGCAGACGGTCGGAGAGGCGATCTACGAGCTCGCGCAGACGCAGATCGCCGAGCAGGGGCTGCCGTCGAAGGCGATCGGCCGCTGGTTCCCGTACGTCGCGACGCTCTTCCTCTTCATCTTCACCATGAACCTCGTCGGCTTCATCCCGCTGCCTCTCACCGGCGACAAGTGGCACGGCGTGCCGACCTGGGGGATCTACGCCGTCACCTCGCAGCTCTCGGTGACCCTCGTGCTCGCGCTCCTCAGCGTCTTGTTCACGCACATCGAGGGTGTCCGCTACAACGGCCCTGGTTACTTCAAGAGCTTCGTGCCGTCCGGCGTGCCCAAGGGGATGATCGTCCCGATGGCCGTGCTCGAGACGATCTCGCACGTCTTCCGCGTCATCAGCCTCAGCGTCCGGCTCTACGCGAACATGCTCGCCGGCCACATGCTCATCCTCGTCTCGATCGGGTTGCTCTTCATCCTGAGCGGCATCACGTTCTGGATCGTCGCCGTGGTCTCAATTCCGATCGGGATCGCCTTCTACATCTTCGAGATCGTGATCGTCGTCACCATCCAGGCGTTCATCTTCGCTGCGCTCACCGCCATCTACATCGGCACGGCGATCGAGCCGAGCCACTAAGGAGGAAACGGTGCTTCACCTGCTCGCTGCAACCTCACCCATCATCAAGGCCGCTCAGGCGCTCGGCTTCGGCGTCGGCATGGGTCTCGGCTCGCTCGGCGCGGGCATCGGCATCGGCACCGTGTTCGCGTCGATGATCCAGTCGGTCGCGCGCCAGCCCGAGTTGCGCGGCGAGCTGCAGGGAATCATGTGGCTTGGCTTCGCGCTCACCGAGGCGGTCGTGTTCTACGGCCTCGTCGGCGGCTTCCTCGGCTTCGTGCTCGTCAAGTAGATGCTCGTCGCCGTCTCCAGCCCGCTCACCCGGCTCATTCCGGGGCTGATGATCTGGACGATCATCTTTTTCGTGATCGTCTTCCTGATCCTGCGCAAGTACGCGTTCGGCGCCATCCAGAAGGCGATCGACGACCGGCGGGAGGCGATCCGGCGGTCGATCGAGGCTGCCGACGAAGCGCGCGACGAGGCGCAGCGCCTGCTCGAGGAGCACCGCAAGCTGATCGCCGAGGCGCGCGGCCAGGCCGAGTCGATCCTCTCCGAGGCGCGCAAGACCCGGGAGTCGATGGAGCAGCGGATGCGCGACGAGACGGAGGCAGAGCGGCAGCGCCGGCTCGAGGAGACGCGGAAGGAGATCGCGGCGGAGACCGCACGTGCGCTTCAGCAGATCCGCTCCGAGGTCGCCAACCTCACGCTCGAGGCGGCCTCTCGCGTCGTCGGTCGCACGCTCGACGCCGAGCGCGACCGCGAGCTGATCTCGGAGGCGATCGCCGGCCTCGATTTCTCCCGCCTGGAGGAGTCGGCCTAGGTCGTGGCCGTCGCGCATCGCATCTACGCCGAGGCGCTCTTCGGCGCCGCGAAGGACGCGGGCAAGCTCGCCCAGGTGCACGAAGCCCTGACCGACTTCGCCGCAGCGCTGGCCGAGTCGCCGGAGCTGCGGGCCGTTCTCCGCAACCCGCAGCTCGAGTCGAAGGCGAAGTCGGCGATCCTGGCCGACCTCGCGGGGGACGAGGAACCGCTCTTCACCCATTTCCTCCAGGTGACGGCGGAGAAGGGCCGCGCGGCCGAGCTAGAGGAGATCGCGAAGGAGTTCGAGCGGCTGATGGCGCGCGAGGAGCGGCGCCTGACCGTCGAGCTGACGACGGCGCGGGAGCTGACCGACACCGAGGCGAAGGCGATCCTGAAGCAGATCGAGGACGCGGCAGGCCGCAAGGTAGAGGCGACGACGAAGGTCGACCCCGATCTCGTGGGCGGCATCGTCCTGCAGGCGGGCTCGCTTCGCGTCGACGCGAGCGTGCGCGGAAGACTGGAACGACTTAGACAAGAACTCGTGAGGAGCTGAAGCGTCTGTGAAGCTGAGACCAGAAGAGATCACCGCGATCCTGCGCGAGCGGATCGAGCAGTACGACGTCGAGACCGACCTCGCCGAGGTCGGCACCGTCCTCCAGCTGGGCGACGGCATCGCCCGCGTCTACGGGCTCGAGAACGCCGGCTCGCTCGAGATGCTCGAGTTCGAGCACGGCGTCACCGGCCTCGCCTTCAACCTCGAAGAGGACGACGTCGGCGTCGCACTGTTCGGCGACTGGGAGCGAGTGAGCGAGGGCGAGCCGGCGCGGCGCACCGGCCGCGTGGCGAGCGTTCCGGTCGGCGAGGGACTCCTCGGCCGAGTCGTCGACCCGCTCGGCAACCCACTCGACGGGCGCGGCGCGATCGAGGCGAAGGAGACGCGGCCGCTCGAGTTCAAGGCTCCAGGCGTGGTCGAGCGCCAGCCCGTGAAGGAGCCGCTCCAGACCGGCATCAAGGCGATCGACGCGATGACGAACGTCGGCCGCGGCCAGCGCGAGCTGATCATCGGCGACCGCTCGACGGGGAAGACCGCGATCCTGATCGACACGATCCTCAACCAGCGCGACACCGACGTGCACTGCATCTACGTCGCGATCGGCCAGAAGGCGTCGACCGTCGCAAGCATCTACGAGCGGCTGCGCGAAGAGGGGGCGATGGAGTACACGACGATCGTCTCCGCCGCCGCGCACGAGGCGGCGCCGATCAAGTGGATGGCGCCGTTCGCCGGCTGCGCGATGGGCGAGTACTTCCTCTACAAGGGCAAGCACGCGCTCGTGATGTACGACGACCTGTCGAAGCACGCGGACGCGTACCGCCAGCTTTCGCTGCTGCTGCGCCGGCCGCCCGGCCGCGAAGCGTTCCCGGGCGATGTCTTCTACCTCCACTCCCGGCTGCTCGAGCGCGCCTGCAAGCTGAACGACGAGCGAGGCGCCGGCTCGCTGACCGCCCTGCCGATCATCGAGACGCAGGCGGGCGACGTGTCGGCGTACATCCCGACGAACGTGATCTCGATCACCGACGGGCAGATCTACCTGCAGTCGGAGCTCTTCTTCTCCGGCGTTCGCCCGGCGGTGAACGTCGGCATCTCTGTGTCGCGCGTCGGCACGTCGGCACAGACGAAGGCGATGAAGAAGGTCGCCGGCCGGCTGCGGCTCGACCTCGCCCAGTACCGCGAGCTCGAGGCGTTCGCGCAGTTCGGCTCCGAGCTCGACCGCGCGACGCAGCAGGCGCTGACCCGCGGCCAGAAGATGGTCGCGACGCTCAACCAGCCGCAGTACCAGCCGTGGCCGATGGAGGAGCAGGTCGCCGCGATCTACGCCGGCAACGAGGGCTACCTCGACGACATCCCCACGGCGCAGGTCTCGCGGTTCCAGGACGAGCTGCGCGAGCATCTCCGCGCGGAGGAGGCGGTGTACAAGGCGATCCGCGAGTCGGGCGAGCTCTCCGACGAGGTCGCGAAGCAGCTGAGCGGCGAGATCGAGAAGTTCAAGAACTCGTTCAACGTCGAGGAAGAAGCGCTGGTCTAGCGCGTCGTGGCGTCTCTCCAGGACCTCCGGCGGCGGATCTCCTCCGTCCGCAACACGCGCAAGATCACGAAGGCGCTCGAGCTCGTCGCCGGCGCGCGGTTGCGGCGGGCCCAGAACCGCATCGAGGAGATGCGCCCCTACGCGGACCGGATGCAGGAGCTGATGATCGGCACCGCGCAGGCCGCGTCGTCGTTCCGTAACCTCGCGCTGCTGCAGCAGCGCGACGAGGTGCGGCGGGTTGCGTTCGTCGTCGTGACGGGCGACCGCGGTCTCGCCGGGCCCTTCAACGGGCAGGTGCTCCGCCGGGCCTTCGAGCTCGAGCGCCGCGCGCGGTCTGAGGGGCAGGAGGTCGTGTGGCTGGCGGTCGGGCGCAAGGGCGCCTCGACGCTTCGCTTCCGCCGCTACGAGCTGACCGGCCAGTGGGCGGGGTTTGCGGACAAGCCGAGCTATCACGACGCACAGGCGATCGGACACAAGCTCGCCGAGCTGTACGAGGCGGAGGAGGTCGATCGCGTCGTTCTGCTCTACAACCGCTACGAGTCGGCCCTCGTGCAGCGGGTGACGACGACCGACCTGCTGCCGATCCGAGAGGACGTCCTGGCCGAGGAAGAGCCCGGAGAGGAGAAGAGCAGTGGCGTGAGCGGCGACTTCATCTACGAGCCGGAGCCGGAGCAGATCCTCGAGCGGCTCCTGCCCGTCTACCTCGAGACCGAGATCTACCGCGCGCTGCTCGAGTCCGCCGCCGCGTTCCTCGCCTCGCAGATGACGGCGATGCGGAATGCGTCGAAGAACGCCGGCGAGCTAATCGACACCCTCACGCTGCAGCTCAACCGGGCCCGGCAGGCCGAGATCACGCAGGAGATCCTCGAGGTCGTCGCCGGCGCGGACGCCCTCACCGGCTGAGCAGCTCAAGCTCGGCACGGCGCCGACCGATGACCGACTGCGATGGTCGACGATCGTGCGCCACTCGGACTCCTGGTCGCTGCGCTTGGGGCTGCCGTGCTTGCCGTTGCGGTATTCCTGCCCTGGTACGGAGTCAGCATCACCGCGTCCGGGGCGGCCTCGGCCCAGCAGGAGCTCGCCACAGTCGCCCAGCAGTATGGGAATACGGCCTCCCAGACGGCGGCGAGCCAGGTCGGAGCAGAGTTCAGCGCGCTCGCCGGGCGTCAGCTCGCGACCGTGAGCGCGCACGAGGTGTTGAAGGACATCGGCCCGATCCTCCTTGTCCTCGGCGCTGTCTCGCTCCTCGCGTCGCTGCTGCGTCTTGCAGGCGTAACCGGGCTCTTCGATGCCGGAGGGGGCCAGATCGCGCTCGCCGGCGGCACGGCGGCTCTCTTCGTGCTCTACCGCATGCTCGTGCCCCCGGCCGGACAGACGGACCTCGTTTCGCTCTCGCTCAGTTGGGGTGTCTGGCTTGCGCTCCTGGGCGCGGCAGCGATCGTGGCCGGAGGGCTCCTTTCCGGCTCGGGCCAACGTCGGAGGCGTCCCGCAAGCAGCTACGTCCACCAGATCTAACCGGTCCGCTCACGCAGTAGGGCGCACGAACTCCCGCGCACGCGCGGCCTTCACCGCCGCCGAGAGGGTCGCGATGTCGTAGGCGCCGTAGTGGCGCAGCTCGTTGACGAAGAACGTCGGCGTCCCGGAGACTCCGGAGAGGTCTGCGGAGTCGACGTCCTGCGCGATCCGGCCGGCGCCGGATCGGGTCCGCAGGTCCTCTTCGAAGCGCTCCACGTCGAGGCCCAGCTCTGAGGCGTAGCCGACGAGGTCGCGGAAGCCGAGCCTCTCCTGCCGCTCGAGCAGGAGGTCGTGCATCTCCCAGAACGCGTCCTGTTCCGCCGCGGCCTCGGCCGCTTCCGCCGCCCGCTGCGCGTCCGGGTGGACGTCGTTGAGCGGCAGGTGCCGCCAGACGTAGGCGACATCGCCGAATTCGCGCAGCAGCTCTCGCAGAACGGGCTCCGCCTGGCCGCAGTAGGGACACTCGAAGTCGCCGTACTCGAGCACCGTCACCGGCGCGTCGGCCGGGCCGCGGACGTGGTCGCGCTCGCGATCGACCGGCTCCGCGAGATCGACGATCAGCTCGGGTGTGCCGAGCAGCGCACGGATCCGCAGCTTCCGCGGCATCCGTTTCGTGCCGACGAAGAGGAGCCAGGTCAGCATCGCTGCCAGCAGCGCGGCGCTGAGGACGCCGATCTTTGCTTCGGCGAGGTCGGAGCCGTGGAAGGCGAGCGACGCGATGAGGAGCGAGACGGTGAACCCGATCCCGGCGATCGTCCCCGCGCCGGCGACGGACGCCCAGCCGACCGGCGGGCGGAGACGGCCGTGGGTCAGGCGTCCCGCGACCCAGGTCGAGCCGACGATGCCGACCGGCTTCCCGACCAGGTAGCCGAACAGAATCCCCAGGGTCACGGGGGAGGAGTACGCCGTCGCGAGGAAGCCCATGCTCAGGTGGACGCCCGAGTTCGCCAACGCGAAGAGCGGCACGATCACGTAGCTGGTCCACGGATGCCAGAGCGTCTGCAGTCGCTCGTTCGGCGAGACCGCCGTCCGCAGCGCGCCGCGCGCGGTGCGCGCCAGGTCGCCCGTCGGCTGCTCGCGGAAGAGGCGGAAGAGATCCGACGCGCGCTCGAGATCGCTCCGCTGCGCGGGGTATGCGAGCGCGATCACGCCGCCCATCAGCCCAGCGACCACCGGATCCACGCCCGCCTTGAAGAACGCGACCCAGACGGCCGTGCCGAACACGAAGTAGACCGGGCCGAAATGGATGCCCGCGGCGCGGATCATGAGGATGCAGCCGAACAGGCCGATGCCGATCAGAAGCTCTGTCATCGAGACGTTGCCGCTGTACGCGATCGCGATCACGAGCAGCGCGACGATGTCGTCGACGACCGCGACCGTGAGCAGGTACGCGCGCAGCCGGTCGGGGAAGCCCGGCCCGACGAGTGCGAGCAGGCCGAGCGCGAACGCGGTGTCCGTCGACATCGCGACTCCCCAGCCGTGCGTCGAGCCGTGGCCGGCGTTGATCGCGAGGTAGATCGCGATCGGCACGACCATCCCGCCGACGCCGGCGAGCAGGGGAAGCGCGACGCGCCGCCGCTCGCGCAGCTCGCCGAGATCGAACTCGCGCCGCGCCTCGAGCCCGATCACGAAGAAGAAGAGGGCCATCAGGCCGGTGTCGATCCAGCCGCGCAGGTCCTGCGAGACGCCCGCGCCACTGATCCGGATCGAGAGCGTCGTCGTCCAGACGCGCTCGTACGAGCCAAGGTCGGCGTTCGCCCAGACCAGCGCGACGACGACGCCCGCGAGGAGGACGGCGGCGCTGCCGGTCTCCGTCCGGAGGAAGGAACGCAGCGGGGTCTGGAGGTTCCGCGTCCATGCCGTGCGGCCGGTGAACTCGGTCCCGGAGACGTCTGTGTCGGCCATCGCGCTAGCTTCGCAAACGCGGTTGGTTCCACCGAGGAGCGCGGAGCCGGGTCGGATAAAGTGCCTGTGCTTTGCGGCCGCCGGCAAGCGGCGCCGCGCGACCTTTATCTAGGGGAGATCCAGTGGCTGAGAAGAGCAACGGCAAGAACACGGGGAAGATCGTCGAGATCAAGGGCGTCGTCCTCGACGCCGTCTTCCCGGACAGCCTCCCCCAGATCTACCACGCGCTCAGGATCGACGTCCCCGAGGAGGGCGGGACGCGAGAGTTGATCGCGGAGGTGCAGCAGCACCTCGGCGACGACCGCGTCCGTGCTGTCGCGATGGACACGACCGACGGCCTCGCTCGCGGTGTGGAGGTCGTCGACACGCAGCAGCCGATCTCGGTGCCCGTCGGCGACGTGACATTGGGCCGCATCTGGAACGTGATCGGCAACCCGGTCGACGGCAAGGAGCCGTCGAAGGGCGAGCGGTGGCCCATCCATCGCGACCCGCCTGCGTTCGGCGACCTCTCGCCCGCGATCGAGATCTTCGAGACCGGGCTCAAGGTCGTCGATCTGATCGCGCCGTACGTCCGCGGCGGCAAGGTCGGCCTCTTCGGAGGTGCGGGCGTCGGCAAGACGGTGCTGATCCAGGAGCTGATCCACAACGTCGCGTTGCAGCACGGCGGCGTCTCCGTCTTCTGCGGCGTCGGCGAGCGCACGCGCGAGGGCAACGACCTGATGCTCGAGATGGAGGAGTCGGGCGTCATGGACAAGGTCGCGATGGTCTACGGCCAGATGAACGAGCCGCCGGGCGCACGCCTGCGCGTCGGGCTCTCCGGCCTCACGATGGCGGAGTACTTCCGCGACCAGGGCCAGGACGTGCTCCTCTTCATCGACAACATCTTCCGCTTCGTCCAGGCGGGCTCCGAGGTGTCGGCGCTGCTCGGCCGCATGCCGAGCGCCGTCGGCTACCAGCCGACGCTCGCGACCGAGATGGGCCAGCTGCAGGAGCGGATCACGTCGACGCGCACCGGCTCGGTCACGTCGGTGCAGGCGATCTACGTCCCCGCCGACGACCTCACCGACCCCGCGCCGGCGAACACCTTCGCCCACCTCGACTCGACGACCGTGCTCGACCGGAGCATCGTCGAGAAGGGCATCTATCCCGCGGTCGATCCGCTGCGCTCGACGTCGCGCGCGCTCCAGCCCGGCATCGTCTCCGACGAGCACTACACGACGGCGACGCGCGTGCAGGAGGTGCTGCAGCGCTACCGCGATCTGCAGGACATCATCGCCATCCTCGGTATCGACGAGCTCTCCGACGAGGACAAGCTCGTCGTGCAGCGCGCCCGCAAGATCGAGCGGTTCTTCTCGCAGCCGAACTTCGTCGCGGAGCAGTTCACGGGCACGCCGGGCGAGTATGTGAAGCTCGAGGACACGATCCGCGGCTTCATCGAGATCCTCGACGGCAAGCACGACGAGCTGCCCGAGCAGGCCTTCTACATGGTCGGCGGGATCGAGCAGGCGGTCGAGCGCGGCAAGCAGCTCAGCGGGTCAGAGGCCGAGCCCGCGGCGGCCTAGTTTGGTGCTCCCTCCGGCGATGTCCTCCGGGCTCCTGGAACGCGATCACGCTGCGCGCTCCTGCGTCCTCGGTCGCCCCGATAGCACCACTATCGGGGCTCCCTGCGTCCTTGTATCGCTTGGTGCTCGCGCCCCAGGAGCGCGGCAACATCACCGGAGGGAGCACTGATGCCGGATCATCCGCTCTTCCCGGTCTCGGTCGTGACGCCGGAAGGCCCGGCGTACGAAGGCGAGGCCGAGATGCTGATCGTGCCTGGCGACGCGGGGGAGATCGGCGTGCTTGCGCGGCATGCACCGCTCGTCGCGATGCTGAAGGCGGGCTCGACGCGGGTGCACCTCGGCGACGGCGAGGTGCGCGAGTTCGCGACGGGTCCCGGGTTCTTCCAGGTGCTCGAGAACCGCGCGATCGCTTTGGTGGACGACGCCGTTGCCGCAGGGGAGATCGACACTGCGCGTGCGCAGCGGCAGCTCGAAGAGGCGCAGGAGGAGCTCTCCAGGGTCGAGGCGGGGGACTCGACCGCAGATCGGTGGCAAATCGAGCAGCGCATCCGCCACGCCGAGAACCAGCTCGCGGTCAGCGCCGGGAGCTAGTACCTGTCGAGCTCGACGAGGCGCTCGTCGCTGATCCCGAAGTGGTGCGCGATCTCGTGTAGGACGGTACGGCGGACCTGGCGCCGCAAGAGCTCTGGGTTGCCGCCGGTCATCCGCTCGATCGGGCCGCGGTAGATCGTGATCTTGTCCGGCAGGGCTCCCGCGTAGTACGGGCCGCGCCTGCCAAGGGGGACTCCCTGGTAGAGGCCGAGCAAAGGCTGCCCGGGAGGCGGCTCGTCCTCGACCGTCACGGCGATGTTCGACATCACGCTGCGGATGTCTTCGGGCAGCTCGTCGAGCGCATCGTCCACGAGTCGCTCGAAGGCGACGTCACCGTCCTCGATCACGGACGTCTCGCCTCCGCGAACACGTTGCCCTGACGCAGCGCCTGCTCCAGCGGTTCGGTCATGGCCCCATCATGGATCGCGGTGTACTCGTCGCCAAGCTGCTCCTTCGCCGCCGTCTTGGCTTCCTCGAACAGAGCGCGCTCGACGGGCTGGATGAGGACGCCCGCGTCGACCTGAAGCTGGTCGGCGACGCCGGCGAGGTGAGCCGCGCGCGCGGCGTCGCCGTCGAGGACGCAAAGCTGCACGAACGAGGCGAGCGCGTACGCCATCACCTCCTTGTAGCCCAGCTCGAAGGAGAGCGCGACGCACTCCTCGAGCCACTCGCGCGCCTGCTCGGTGTCTCCGGACTGGAGGGAGAAGCTCCCGAGGTTGTTGAGCGAGATAGCCGCCCGGCCGCGGTCGCCGAGCCCGCGCTGGATGGCGAGAGCCTCGGTTGTGACGGCGATCGCCTCGTCGAAGCGCCGCTCTTGCCCGGCAGCGTCCCCGAGGTTCGAGAGGGCGATCGCGAGCTCGCGCGGTACGCCGAGCTCGCGGTAGCGCTCGACGCTCGCCTCGAGGAATCGACGTGCGTCCGGGAGGTCGCCGCCGACGGCGGCGACGGTGCCGAGGTCGCTGAGCTCTCGGGCCTCGCCTTCGACATCGCCCCGTTCGCGAGCGAGCTCGAGCACCTCACCGTAGAGCGCCTCGGCGCGTGAGAGGTCGCCGACGCGGAGCGCTGCGCCGGCGGCGAACGCGACCGCCTTCGTCCGCAGTTCGGGCGGCGCCGCTTCGTCAGCTGCGAGGGCATCCTCCGCCCAGCGGAGGCCCTCGGCGAAGTGACCGCGCACTTCCCAGAAGGGGCGCAGCGCGCTCACGAGCTCGAGCGCGAGCCCGACGTCGGCTCCGATCGCCCAGCCGAGCGCGGCGCGGATGTTGGCGTGCTCCGCTTCGAGCCGGTCGAGCCAGGGGACGGGATCCTCGCCGCCGAGGTTCGCGATCCGCGCGGCCTCGGCGAGCTCAGTCAGCATTCCGCGTGCCGGCGGCGCACGTCGGCGGCACCTGCGTCCTCGAGCCGCTCGACCGCGAAGTGGCGGATGGTCTCGAGCATCGTGAAGCGCGAGCCGCGCCGTCGCAGGAGGTTGTTGTCGACCAGCGTTCCCAGGGTCTCGACCGTCACATCGCCTACGCGTTCCGCGGCTTCCAGCGTGCAGCCACCGCTGAAGACGCCGAGCCGCGCGAAGGCGACGCGCTCGTCCGCCGGAAGCAAGTCGTAGCTCCAGCGGATCGTCGCCGCGAGCGTCTGGTGCCGCGCCGGGGCGTCCCGCGGTCCCGGCGGCAGCAGGTTCGGCTCGCGCTCGAGCCGCTCGAGGATCTCGCCGGTAGCGAGGAGCTTCGAGCGCGCTGCCGCGAGCTCGATCGCGAGCGGCAACCCGTCGAGCCGGCCGCAGACGAGGGCGACGTCGCGCGCGGCCGTCACGTCGAGCTCGAAGCTCGCATCGACCGCCCGTGCCCGTGCGGCAAAGAGGCGCAGCGCATCGGTCTGGACGAGCGCCTCGAACGGAAGGCCGGCGTCAGGGGTCTCGAACGGCGGAACGGGGTACTCGTGCTCGGCGGCCAGCCGTAGCGGCGCTCGGCTGGTGGCGAGCACCCACAGGCGGGGCGCCGCGGCAAGTAGGTCGGCCACGAACGGCGCTGCCTCGAGCAAGTGCTCGAAGTTGTCCAGGACGAGGAGCATTCGGCGCGTCCGCAGGTGCTCGCGTACCTCGTTCTCCGCGACGTCGAGCGCCTCCGCGATCGTCGTTGCGAGCAGCTCGGGGCTGGAGGCGGGCGCGAGAGAGACGAAGACGGAACCGTCGCGCAGCTCGGGCTCGAGTGTATGCGCGACGGCCAACCCGAGGCGCGTCTTCCCGGTCCCTCCGGGCCCGGTGAGCGTGACGAGCCGCGCGCCCTCATCGCGGAAGAGCGCGCTGACCGCCGCGAGCTCGAGCCGCCTGCCGACGAGCGGTGTCGGCGGCACGGGAAGCGGCTGTGTCGTGCGCGTAGCGGCCGCAGGAGCCGCGAGGCTCGCGTCCTGCCGGAGGATCGCGCGCTCCAGCTCCTGGAGCGACGGGCTCGGCTCGAGACCGAGCTCGTCGGCGAGCGCCCGGCGGGCCTCGCGGTAGACCTCGAGCGCCTCCGCCTGACGGCCGGAGCGGTAGAGGGCAAGTAGCCGCTGCTCGAGGAACCGCTCGCGGTACGGATGCTCGGCGCTCAGCGCCTCGAGCTCCGCGACGACAGCGTGGTGGCGGCCCGACGCGAGCTCGGCGTCGAGCCGAAGCTCGAGCGCGATGAGGCGAAGCTCCTCGAGCCGGTCGGCCTCGGCGGCGCGGCGCGTCTCTTCCGGCAGGTCGGCGAGGCCGGGCCCGCGCCAGAGCGCGAGTGCGTGGCGTAGCTCCTCCTCGGCGTCGTCTCCGCGGCCCGCCTGAAGAGCCGCTCGCCCGCGCTCGAGCGCACGTTCGAAACGGTCGAGGTCGAGCTCCTCCTCGTCGACGATCGCGCGATAGCCGCGGCCGGCGGTCTCGATCCGCTCGCCTCCGAGAGCGCGGCGCAACCCGTGCACGTAGACCTGGAGCGATTGCAACGCCGACGCAGGCGGATCTTTTCTCCAGAGCCCGTCGACGAGCTGCTCGGCCGAGACGACGCGCCTGCGATTGAGGAGCAGCAGCGCGAGTAGCGCCCGCTGCTTCGGCGCGCCGAGCGCGGCTGCCCGGCCGTCGACCAGCACCTCGATCGGCCCCAGGATCCGAAACTGCGTAGCCAAGCCCCTTAAGTCCTCCTCAAGTGGATCTTAAGCGGCATCTCCGACGCTCCTTCCGTCATCCGCCGCAGCGGCCCCACGAGAAGGAGAGAACGATGATCCGCGCAGGAGATTCGATCGAGAACCCCATCACCGGCGAGCGCATCGTCTTCCGGCAGACCAGCCGCGAGACGAACGGCGCGGCCGTCGTAATCGAGACCTACGTCCAGCCGAACGGCTTCGTTGCCGCGGCGCACGTGCACCCGAGCCAGGAGGAGCGCTTCGAGGTCCTCCGCGGCACGGTCGGCTTCAAGCTCGGCCGGGAGAAGCTCGTCGCCGGTCCGGGCAAGCGCCTCACCGTTCCCGCGGGCACGCCGCACAGGTTCTGGAACGCCGGCGACGAGGTAGCCCATTTCGTCTGCGAGATCCGGCCCGCGCTGCAGTTCGAGTCGCTGATCGAGACGATGTTCAACCTCGCGACAGACGGCCGCACGAACCGCAAGGGAATGCCGAACCCGCTGCACCTCGCGGTGATCGCGCAGGAGCACTTCGATACGGTTCGCCTGCCGTTCCCGCCGGCGATCCTGCAACGGATCGGCCTGGCGCTCGGCAGCCCGATCGGCCGTGTGTTCGGCTACGAGTCCTTCTACGTCCCCGCGCCGGCTCCGGTCGGTGCTCCCGCCGTCACGGTCGCCTGATGCGCCGCGGCTTCCTCATCGCAGGACTCGTCCTTGCGACCCTGCTGCTCGCGGGTCTTGGGGCGTGCCTCTCGGTCGTCCGATCCATCCGCGCGACTCTCGCGCCTTCCCTCGCCCTCGAAAGGAGCATTGCTCGATGAACAACTCCGAGAACCGCACGTGGGCCCTTCTCGGCCCGCTCGCCGTCGCGCTCTGGGTCGTCGGGATCATCCTGATCAACAAGAACGGCCCGGCCCACCACGCGACCGGTAGCCAGATCCTCGCCTGGTACAAGTCCGATTCCGACACGATCGTCGTCGGCGGCTGGCTGTTCATGCTCGGCTGCCTCAGCTTCGTGACCTTCGTCGCGGGCCTGCGCGTACGGCTCGCCGAGGCGGCTGGGCAGGCGAGCCAGCTTCCCGGGCTCGCCCTCGCGGGCGCCGCGATGGCCGGAGTGATGGGACTGCTCACGGCCGGGGTCGACCTCACCGGCGGGATCGACATCGACCCCGCGACCGCCGCGACGTTCCATCACGCGGTGGACATCTTCTTCGTCGGCGCGGAGCTCGCCGCGATTCTGCCGGTGGCTGCGGTTGCGCTCTTCGCCTGGCGGACTCGCGTCCTGCCTCGTTCGTGGGCGGCCTTCGGCGGCCTCGTCGCCGTCGTGCTCATCATCGGCCCGATCGGCTGGCTCGGCCTGATTCTCGGCTTGCCGCTCTGGACGCTGGGCACGAGCCTCTTCGTGCTGCTGCGCTCGCCCGAGCGCAGGCGGTCGGCGGTTGCGGCTGTCTGAAGAGAGGATGAGGGCGCGCCGCGGCGTCCGGCGCGGTCGGCAGCACGACGGAAACTCAGCCCGCTCAGGTCACCAGCGAACAGGCTCCGCAGCCAAAGAGGCAACTTCGCCGTGCTGGTCGACGGACACCACATATCGCTGCTCAGCGCGCTCCCGCCCGACCCAGCGCAGCGCGAAGTACAGCCGGTGCCGGCGCACGATCACGGCCTGGGTCGCGCTCCTCGTCTCAACCCGAAAGCCTTGTTCCGCGCGCTGTGCGATGTGCGCGTCCAGCGCGGCAGAACGCGCATCTGGCTCCTGGCTCTCCGAGACAAACGGCTTCGGGGCAGTCACCGGATCCACTCGGGTGTTACTGCCTCGACCTGGTCCTCGGCTTCCGGGAAGTCGCTCCCGTTGTCTGCCGCGGGTGCCTCGCCCCCGGCGCGTTGCGCAGCAGCCTCTGCCTTCTTCGCTCGCTTGAGCTCGCGGCGCTCCTTGACTGCGAGCTCGCGGGCCCGCTTCGCGTGCGTTTGCTGCTTCTTAGCCGCCATCCGCCCGCCCCTTTCCGTAAGTCGAGCGGCAGCCGCAGCGTTGACGCCGCTGCAGCTGACCACTGACGGATTACGCGGACGCCGGCGAGACGTTCGTCGCCTGCGGCCCCTTCTCGCCCTGTTCGGGCTCGTACTGCACCTTCGCGTTCTCAGCGAGCGTCTTGTAGCCCTCGCCGACGATCGCGCTGTGATGAACGAACAGATCCTTGCCGCCGTCATCGGGGGTGATGAACCCGTACCCCTTGTCGGCGTTGAACCACTTCACGGTTCCGGTTGCCATAGAAAAACACCTCCTCTGCTAATCAGGAACGGGCAGAGGAGGCGCACTGCGCGCCACCGGTACTCGCTCACGTAGTCGGCCGAGCCTAGCAGTGTCTTGTCACAGTCGTATCCCCGACGGGGTCAGGTCGCGTGTGACGTACTAGCCGACGCGGCTGGCTACCCGCGATGCGCCCTCGTGCGCGGGCAAATAGAGCCGCTCGACGTACTCCGCCACCATCCGAGCCGTGCCGAAGCGGGGTCCGAGCTCGGCAATCGACTCGCGCATCAGCGCGATCCAGCGCTGTGGCAGCCCTGACGCGTCCCGCTCGTAGTACGCCGGGAGCACCTGCTCCTCGAGCACGGCGTAGAGCCCGTCGGCATCCGCCTCGTCCCGCTCGGCCTCTCTTGCCTCGCCCTCGAGCGTCTCGATCGCGAACCCGACCTCGGGCGAGTACGCCTCGGCCCACCAGCCGTCGAGGATCGAGCAGTTCGGCACGCCGTTCAGCGCCGCCTTCATCCCCGACGTGCCCGACGCCTCGAACGGCCGGCGCGGTGTGTTCAGCCACACGTCGACCCCCTGTACGAGCCGCCGGGCGAGCGTCATCTCGTAGTCCTCGAGGAAGACGACGCGCCCTGCCGCCGCCGGCTCGCGCGCGAAGTCCACGACGAGCTGGATCACGTCCTTGCCGTCCTCGTCCGCCGGATGCGCCTTGCCGGCGACGAGGACCTGGATCGGACGGTCGGGATCTGCGAGCAGTGCGGCCAGCCGGTCGGGCCGGCTGAAGAGAAGGCTCGCGCGCTTGTACGTCGCGAAGCGGCGGGCGAAGCCGATCGTGAGCACGTCCGGGTCGAGGTCGCGTGCTCCACGCGTCGTGACGACGAAGTCGAGCAGCCGCTCCTTTGCGCCACGGTGAGCGGCCCACAGGTCCTCCGCCGGCAGCTCCCGCGCACGCTCGAACTCCGGCGCAGTGTCTCCGAGCAGCACCTCGAGCTCGGGAGAGAGCCACGTTCGCTGGTGGACGCCGTTCGTGATCGAAGTAATGGGAACCTCGTCGACACGCCGGTCCGGCCACAGGCCGTGCCACATCTCCCGCGAGACCGCGCCGTGCAGCTCCGAGACGCCGTTCGCGTGCTCCGACGTGCGAAGCGCGAAGGGCGTGAGACCGAACCCCGTCTCGCTCGAATCGACCTTGCCGAGCGCCACGAAGTGCTCCCAGGCGAGGCCGCAGCGTTCGACCAACCCGCTGAGCGTTCGCTGCACGAGCTCGGGATCGAAGACCTCGTTCCCTGCCGGCACGGGCGTGTGTGTCGTGAAGACCGTCGAGGCTCGCAGATGCTCGAGCGCCTCGGCCGGCGACAACCCCTGCTCCTCGACGAGCTCTCGCATCCGCTCGAGCTGGAGGAAGGCGGAGTGCCCCTCGTTCAGGTGGAAGACCGTCGGCTCGAGGCCGAGCTGCCGCAGCACCCGAACGCCCCCGACGCCGAGCACGACTTCCTGACGCAGCCGGTTCGCGCGATCGCCGCCGTAGAGCGTGTCGGTGACGGCCCAGTCGGGATTTCCCTCGACGTGGGTGTCGAGCAAGAAGAGCGAAGCCCGCCCGACACGCACGCGCCAGACGCTCAGCCGTACAGGCACGAGGCCGCCGTCGTCGTCCGCGAGCTCGACCACGGGAGCCATCGGCACGAGCTCGAGCGGCAGTCGGCTCGTATCGGTCAGCGGGTAATGCTCGGTCTGCCGGTCGTCCGCATCGAGCCGCTGCTGGAAGTAGCCGCGGCGGTAGAAGAGGCCGATGCCGACGAGCGGGACGCCGAGCTCCGACGCGGCCTTGAGATAGTCGCCGGCGAGAACGCCGAGCCCCCCGGAGTAGATGGGAAGGCTCTCGTCGAGCCCAAACTCGGCCGAGAAGTAGGCGACGAGGAGGTCGGTCGGGCCGCCGCGCCCGCGCCACCACGTGTCCTCGCCCCGGTCGCGTGTGAGGCGTCCTTCCACTCGCGCCAGCCGCTCGAGGTAGTCAGGCGTCAGCGCCCGCGCGAGGTCGTCGTCCGACAGCTCGGAAAGAAGAGCGGTGGGGTTGTGGTGCAGCTCTGCGAAGCGGCGCGGCTCGAGCTCGGCAAAGAGGAGCCGCGCCTCGGCGATCCACGTGAAGGAGAAGTCGCTCGCGATCGAGACGAGCGCGGAGCGCAGCGTCGCGCCGTCGTGTACCCCGGCCACGAACGGGCACCCTAACGGCCGCCCCGGGCGCCACGCGTCGGGTGGCTGCTAGCTTTTTGGCTACCCGGAGAGCTTTGACAGGCAGCTTGGCGACCGGGTCAAAAAACGCCTAAAGCGCCCGAGAGCACCGCTCCCGGGCCTCTGTAAGGAGACCAGTGCAGGACACACGGGAACGGCTCGAATCCATCCTCAGGCAGCGCATCGCCGTCCTCGACGGCTCGTGGGGCGTGCTCTTGCAGCGCGAGGTGCGTGGCGAGGAGGGCTACCGCGGCGACTGGTTCCGCGACCACAGTCACGACGTCGCCGGCGACCCCGACCTGCTCAACCTCACGCAGCCGGAGCTGATTTCCCGGATCCACGGCGACTACTTCGCCGCCGGCGCCGACATCGCGACGACGAACACGTTCACCGCGACGACCATCGGCCAGGCGGACTACGCCCTCGACGCCGGGGTCGTCGAGCAGATGAACCTCGCCGGCGCGCGGCTCGCGCGCGCCGCCGCGGACGAGTGGGCCGAGAAGACGGGGAGCCCGCGCTTCGTCGCCGGCTCGGTCGGGCCGCTCAACGTCGCGCTGTCCCTGTCCCCGAAGGTCGACGACCCCTCGTACCGCGACGCGACCTTCGACGAGGTCGCCGAGGCATACGCCCACCAGATCCGCGCGCTGCGCGAGGGCGGCGTGGACCTGCTCCTGATCGAGACGGTTTTCGACACGCTGAACGCGAAGGCCGCGATCGTCGCCGCGCAGGACGAAGCGCCTGAGCTGCCGCTCTGGCTCTCCTTCACCGCTGTCGACAAGAGCGGCCGCAATCTCTCGGGCCAGACAGTCGAGGCGTTCTGGATCTCGGTCGAGCACGCGAAGCCGCTCGTCGTGGGCGTCAACTGCTCCCTCGGGGCCGCCGAGATGCGCCCCTTCGTCGAGGATCTCGCACAGATCGCCCCGACCTGGGTCGCTTGCCATCCGAACGCGGGGCTGCCGAACGAGCTCGGCCTCCACGACGAGCGGCCGGAGGACACGAGCCGCTTCCTCGGCGAGTTCGCGCGCGACGGGCTCGTCAACATCGTCGGCGGCTGCTGCGGAACCACTCCGGAGCACGTGCGGCAGATCGCCGCCGCGGTCGACGGAGTGTCGCCGCGCGAGGTTCCGGAGCCACGCGCCGCGGCCCGCTTCAGCGGCCTCGAACCGCTGGAGCTCAACCCGGACTCGAACTTCACGCTCATCGGCGAGCGGACGAACCTCACCGGCTCGGCCCGCTTCCGCCGGCTCGTCGAGGGCGGGGACTTCCAGGCGGCGGTCGACGTCGCGCTCGAGCAGGTGCGCGGCGGAGCCAACCTCCTCGATGTGAACATGGACGCCGACCTGCTCGACGGCGAGCGGGCTATGACGACGTTCCTCAACCTGCTCGCGACCGAGCCCGAGGTGGCGCGGATCCCGATCGTGATCGACAGCTCGCGCTGGTCGGTCCTCGCGGCGGGGCTCAAGTGCGTGCAGGGCAAGGGTGTCGTCAACTCGGTCTCGCTGAAGGAGGGGGAGGAGCCGTTCCTCGAGCAGGCGCGGCAGGTGCGCCGCTACGGCGCAGGCGTCGTGGTCATGGCCTTCGACGAGCAGGGCCAGGCCGAGACGGTCGAGCGCAAGCTCGAGATCTGCGAGCGCGCCTACCGGCTCCTCGTCGACGAGGTGGGCTTCGCGCCCGAGGACCTGATCTTCGACTCGAACATCCTGGCCGTCGCCACCGGCATCGAGGAGCACCGCGGCTTTGCGAAGGCGTTCCTCGAGGCGCTGCCGCTGATCAAGGAGCGCTGCCCGGGCGCGCGGACGAGCGGCGGAGTCTCCAACCTCAGCTTCGCCTTCCGCGGCAACGACGTCGTACGCGAGGCGATGCACTCGGCCTTCCTCTACCACGCGATCCGTGCCGGGCTCGACATGGGCATCGTCAACGCCGGCCAGCTCGTCGTGTACGAGGACATCGAGCCGGAGCTGCTCGAGCACGTCGAGGACGTGATCTTCGACCGGCGCGAGGATGCGACCGAGCGGCTCGTCGAGCTCGCGAGCCGCGTGCGCGGCGAGGCGACGAGGCGCGAGGTCGACCTCTCATGGCGCGAGGCGCCGGTCGAGAAGCGGCTCGAGCACGCGCTCGTGCACGGCATCGTCGACTTCATCGAGGAGGACACCGAGGAGGCGCGGCAACGCGCCGACCGGCCGCTCGACGTGATCGAGGGGTCGCTGATGGCCGGCATGCAGGTGGTGGGCGACCTCTTCGGAGCCGGGAAGATGTTCCTCCCGCAGGTCGTGAAGAGCGCGCGAGCGATGAAGCGCGCCGTCGCCTATCTCGAGCCGTACATGGAGGCCGAGCAGGCCGCCGGCGGCGTGCCGCGAGCGCGTGGCAAAGCAGTGCTCGCGACGGTGAAGGGCGACGTCCACGACATCGGCAAGAACATCGTCGGCGTCGTGCTGGGCTGTAACGACTACGAGGTGCTCGACCTCGGCGTGATGGTGCCGGCCGAGCGGATCCTCGACACGGCGATCGAGGAGGGCTGCGACGTCGTCGGTCTGTCCGGCCTGATCACGCCGTCGCTCGACCAGATGGTCGACGTAGCGCGCGAGATGGAGCGGCGCGGGATGGACTTGCCGCTCCTGATCGGCGGCGCGACGACGTCACGCCAGCACACCGCGGTGCGGATCGCGCCGGCGTACTCGCAGCCCGTGGTGCACGTCCTCGACGCGTCGCGTGTCGTACGCGTTGTCTCCGACCTGCTCGATCCGGTGCGTCGCGAGCGGCTCGACGGCGAGAACCGCGCCGACCAGGAGCGCCTGCGTGACCTTCACGCGGAGAAGGAGCGGAAGCCTTTGCTGCCGCTGATCGCAGCGCGCGAGAACAGGCATCGGGTCGCGTTCGACGACCTGCCCGTGCCGGAGTTCACCGGCCGCCGCCTCGTTGAGCCGGATCTCGCGACGCTCCGCGAATACATCGACTGGCAGTTCTTCTTCCACGCCTGGGAGCTGAAGGGGAAGTTCCCGCAGATCCTCGACCAGCCTGCGGCGCGGGAGCTCTACGACGACGCGCAGCGGCTGCTCGACCGGATCGTCGACGAGGAGCTGCTCGTCGCCCGCGGCGTCTTCGGCTTCTGGCCGGCGCGGTCGGACGGCGACGACGTCGTCGTCGAGGGGACGCGCTTCAGCTTCCTCCGCCAGCAATCTGACTACGGCGACTCGCGGCCGAACCGCAGCCTTGCCGATTACGTCGCTCCCGAAGGCGACCATCTCGGTGCGTTCGCGGTCACCGCGGGGATCGGCGCCGACGAGCTCGCCGCCCGCTTCGAAGCCGAGCACGACGACTACCAGGCGATCATGGCCAAGGCGCTCGCAGACCGCCTCGCGGAGGCGTTCGCGGAGTACCTCCACGAGGTCGCGCGCCGTGCCTGGTACGAGAAGGGCGCGAGGCTCTCGACCGAAGAGCTCGTCGCCGAGCGGTTCCGCGGCATCCGGCCCGCGTTCGGGTATCCCGCCTGCCCGGATCACGGCGAGAAGTCGAAGCTGTTCGCGCTCCTCGGCGCCGAGGAGGCCGGGCTCACCCTCACTGAGACGCACGCGATGATGCCGGCCGCGAGCGTGAGCGGCATCTACCTCGCGCATCCCGAGGTGCGGTATTTCTCCGTGGGACGGATCGCGCGCGACCAGGTCGAGGACTACGCAAGCCGTCAAGGGATCTCGACTGCGGAGGCCGAGGCTCGGCTGCGGCCGAACCTCGGCTACGAGCCGGCCGAAGATGAGCCGAACGTGAGAGTCGCGTCGGCCTCTTCCGCAACCTGAGCTATCCTCGGGCGAGGCGCCGAGGTGGCGCCGATCTCGTATGCGGACGACGCTGAAGCGCGGAATCGGGCGGGTCAACGGGCTGAACGGCAACGGCCACTCGGCGTTGCCGCCGGCCTTCGGACCGATCACGAGGTACCGGCAGCCCGAGCCCCCGCACCGCTCGGTCGTCGGGCTCATCCTGCGCGGCTTCGGCTGGCTCGTCCTGGCGATCGCCGTGGTGGCGTCCGGCGCGGCCGGCGGCCTCTATCTCTACGGGCACGAGAGCCTCGCCGCGGTTGCTCCTAGAGACCCGGGGACAAAGAGGGCAGTTTCCAAGCTCAAGGCCCCGGTCGCATCCCAGCCGGCCATCGCGCTCGTCGCGGGCTACGACCACCGGGCCGGCACGGGGACGAACTCCTACGCCGGCTCGAACTCGGACACGCTGATGCTCCTCCGGGCCGACCCGACGAACGACACGCTCTCGCTGCTGTCGTTCCCGCGCGATCTCTGGGTACCGATCTATTGCCACGCCGGGGCGGCAACCACCACCGACCGCATCAACTCGGCCTGGTCACTGTGCGGCAGCAACGGCCCGTCTGCGACGCTCGAGACGATGGAGCACCTGACCGGGCTGAAGATCAACTACCTGATCACGCTCGACTTCCACGCCTTCAAGCAAATCGTCAACCACCTGCACGGCGTGTACATGAACGTCGACCGGCGTTACTTCATCGCACCGCACACGGGCACGTCGGCGATCAACCTTCATCCCGGGTACCAGAAGCTCGTCGGTGGCGAGGCGCTCTCGTATGTGCGGTACCGGCATACCGACAACGACATCTACCGCACCGGCAGGCAGCAGCTCTTCCTCGAGGCGCTGAAGAGCCGGCTCAAGACGGGACTTTCGATCTTCGACGCCCCGAGGCTGATCGGTGACCTGAAGCGCAATATCGAGGTTGCCCGAGGCGGTGGCGGTTCCGTAAGTCTCAACGAGCTCGAGTCCTATCTCGGACTCACGTACCACTTGCCCGCCGGCCATCTCTTCCGCGACTCGATCCCGATCGGCAACCTCACGAACGTCGTCACCTCCGGCGGAGCCGACGTCCTGCAGGCCACACCGGGGGCGGTAGCGGGCGCGGTCCACCGGTTCCTCTATCCCGACATTCGCGTCGGGGCAGCCGTTAGCGCGCAGTACCTCGGCCACAAGAAGCACACCAAGGTGAAGAAGCGGCACCCGCTGCCCAAGTCGCAGATCTCGACCCTCGTTCTCAACGCCGGCCGGGTTCCGGGGGCGGCCTCGAACACGACGTACCTCCTCGGGAAGCACGGCTACGCGACGAAGACGCTCTCGGCAGGGCTCGCGGCCAATGCGCCCGAAGTAGAGCGCGACTCGACCGTGTACTACAACCCCGTCCTGCCGGACGCCAAGCAGGCGGCGCAGCAGCTACGGCCGCTGTTCGGCGAGCACAGCAAGGTCGCGCAGATGACGGAGAACATCGCGAACTTCGCGAAGCAGGCCGGCAACCCGCTGACGGTTGTCACGGTCGGGACGAGCTTCGGCGGCAAGCTCACGCTGCCGCACCGGGTGAAGCTGCCACCCAAGCTCCCGCCGGCGGTCAGCAACGACGGCGTCTCGGTGACCGCGAGCGCGTTGCGCAGCGTCCGGTTCAAGGCACACTTCCCGCTTCGCGTGCCGCACCGGGTCGCCCAGTACGCGCGGCTCTCGGACCAGGAGGGAGTCCGCGTCTTCAAGCCGCTCAAGAACCGGCACGAGGTCGCGCTCACCTTCTCCATGCCGGACGGAGTCGAGTACTGGCAGATCGAGGAGACGGACTGGAGCACGGCGCCGATCCTTGCGAACCCGACCGGGCATTTCCTCTATCACCACCAGAAGTTCCTGGTCTACACGACCGGTGGCGCGATCCAGATGGTCGTCCTCAAGACGCCGAAGGCGAGCTACTGGGTCATGAACACCATCCTCAACCAGCTCTCGAACTCGACGATGATCGCGATCGCCGAGAGCCTTGAGCCCATTGGGCGCTGACGAAGCGAAGTTAGGCTAGGTGCGTGGCTCGGATCGCGATCTTCGGGGCCGGCTACGTCGGCCTCGTCACCGGCGCGTGCTTCGCCGATCTCGGCCACGAGGTCGTCATCCGCGACGTTCTGCCGGAGCGGATCGAGCGCCTGCGCAACGGTGAGGTGCCGATCTACGAGCCGGGGCTCGACGACGTCCTCGCGCGCAACCGCGAGCGAATCGAGTTCACGCTCGACGTGCGGGAAGCCGTGCAGGGGGCCGACTTCCTGTACGTGGCGGTCGGCACGCCGCCCACGTACGCCGGCGATGCCGACCTCTCGGCGGTGTGGACGGTCGTGGAGGAGCTCCCCGACGACGCCCGCGCGACGATCGTCATGAAGTCGACCGTCCCCGTCGGGACGGGTGAGAAGGTGCGCGCCGCGCTCGACGCGCGCGGTCTCGAGGCGATCGGCTACGTCTCGAATCCGGAGTTCACGGCGGAGGGCACCGCGGTGCGCGACTTCATGGAGCCGGACCGCGTGGTGATCGGGGCGTTCGACGAGGCGGACGGCGACGCAGTCGAGGCGCTGCATGCTGAGATCGACGCGCCGGTCGTGCGCGCAGACGTGAACTCCGCCGAGATGATCAAGCTCACCGCCAACGCCTTCCTCGTCACGCGAATCAGCTTCATCAACGAGATCGCGAACGTCTGCGAGCTCGTCGGCGCCGACGTGACGAGCGTCGCGGAGGGGGTCGGCCTCGACCACCGGCTCGGCCCGCACTTCCTTCGCGCGGGAATCGGCTGGGGCGGATCGTGCTTCCCAAAGGACTCGCTGGCGCTGAAACAGCTCGCCGCGAACTCCGGCTACCACTTCCACCTCATGAACGCCGTCATCGAGGTCAACGAGCTGCAGAAGCGGCGCGTCGTGCAGAAGCTGCAGCGGCACCTCGGTGGGCTGCGGGGGAAGCGCGTGGCGCTGCTCGGCCTCGCCTTCAAGCCGAACACCGACGACATGCGCGAGGCACCCTCGCTCGTGCTCGCGTCGAGGCTGATCGCGGAAGGAGCCGAGGTGCGCGGCTGGGACCCGATCGCGAGACCGGATCTGCAGGGGGTCGAGCTGTGCAATTCGCCGCTCGAGGCGGTGAGGGGAGCCGATGCCGCGGTGATCGTGACCGAGTGGCAGGAGCTCCTCGAGTTCCCGAGCGAAGAGACGCGGCAGGCGATGCGCCATCCGCTGATCGTCGACGGGCGCAACCTGCTCGACGCCGACGCGGTGCGCACGCTCGGCTTCGCCTACGAGGGCGTCGGCCGTACCGTCTCGCCGCTCGACGTCTTCCCGGAGACGAGCGAGCGCGACCCGGAGACGAGCGAGTAATGGAGGCGCTCGTGCTCGGTGGGGGCAAGGCCGAGCGGCTGGGCGAGGCGGCGCAGGGCTTGCCGAAGCCGCTGGTGCCGGTCGCCGGATTCCCGCTCCTCGGCTACACCGTCGCGCGGCTCGTCGAGGGCGGCGTAACGCGCGTCATCGTCGCGTGCCGCGCCGGCGACGAGGAGATGTTCCTCCAGGCGCTGTCGGGATTGGGAGCGGACGTCGAGGCGGTGGGGGAGGAGGAGCCCCTCGGCCGCGGCGGCGGCCTGCGCCTCGCCGCGACGCGCCGGCAGGAGGAGGGGCCAGTGCTCGCGCTCAACGGCGACGAGGTCCTCGACGTCGACTTCTCTGCGCTCCTCAGCGAGCACGGAGCGAGTGGGGCGGCCGCAACGCTCGTCGTGGCGCAGGTGCGCTCGCCGTTCGGTGTCGTCGACGTCGAGGAGGGCGGCACCATCACCGGCTTCCGCGAGGCGCCGCTGCTCGAGCACTGGGTCAACTCCGGCGTCTACGTCCTCGGCGAGGACGCGCTCGCGCTCCTCCCGGAGAAGGGCGACCACGAGCAGTCGACGTTCCCGCAGCTCGCGCATGAACGGCGGCTCCACGCGCATCGCCACGAGGGCGTGTGGCTCACCGTGAACACGCCGAAGGATCTGCGCCGTGCGGCCGAGTTCGTCGAGGAGCATCCCGAATGGCGTCCGCAAAGGCAGCTGGCGTGATGCTCGACTCGCCGAACTACGGCTCCCTCGACCGCTTCGCCTTCGAGCCTCGCCGGGTCGAGAAGCCGTGGGGCTGGGAACTGATCTGGGCCGAGACCGACGTGTACGTCGGCAAGATCCTGTTCGTCCGCGCCGGCGAGTCGCTCTCGCTGCAGTTCCACCGGGAGAAGGACGAGAGCTGGTACGTCGAGAGCGGCCGCGCGCGGCTCGAGCTCGGCGACGTCGGCCAGGAGGCACTCGACGAAGAGGTCATCACCGCCGGAGCGTGCTTCCGCTACCGGCCGGGCACCGTCCATCGTCTGACCGCACTCGAGGACACGACGATCCTCGAGGTCTCGACTCCGCACCTCGACGATGTCGTCCGGCTCGAGGACCGCTATGGACGCGAGGGCACCAGCAACCCCTGACCGGGTCCTCCGCTGGGACGGGTGCGTCAACGTCCGCGATCTCGGCGGGCTGCCGCTCGCCGACGGCGGCGAGACCGCGTACCGCGTCGTGGTGCGCGCCGACGCACTGCCGTGGCTGACCGAGGCGGGTCGGCATGCGCTCGTCAGCTACGGCGTGTCGCTCGTCGTCAACCTGCGGCCACAGCGCGAGGACGACGAGAATCCGGCGGACGCGTTGCCGGTTCGCGTCGTCCGTATAGCGATGGATCCGCGGCCCGTGGCGGCCGCCTGGGACTGGCCGACGATGCGCGAGGCGTATCTCGGACTCGCCGACCATTACCGCGCCGAGCTCGCGCAGGCGCTGACGCTGCTCGGCGACGCCGATCCGCCGGCAGCGATCCACTGCGCCGGCGGCCGCGACCGCACGGGCATCGCGTGCGGGATGGCGCTCTGGCTCGCAGGCGTCGAGCCCGACGTGATCGCCGCCGACCATGCGCTCAGCGACGAGAACCTCGCAGTGCGCAGCTCTGACTGGCTCGCGCAGGCCACCAGCGAGGAAGAGCTGGAGCGCCGCCGGCGCGTCATCCAGCCGCCGGGCCGCACGCTCTCCGAAGTGCTCGAGGAGATCGAGGCGACGGAAGGGATCCGCGCGCGGCTGCTCTCCGCTGGCGCCGACGAGGCGGCGCTCGACCGGCTCGTGGCGCGGTTGCGAGGCGAGGCGTGAACGTCAAAGGCTGCCTTGCCTGCGACGCCAACGCCGGTCGCATCGTGGTTCCCGGCGGAACGATCGCCGAGACCGAGCACTGGCACGCCGACCACTGCATCGGCCCGTTCGGCGTCGGCGCAGTCGTCGTGAAGACGAAAGAACACGTCGAAAGCCTCTGGCAACTTCCCGGCCGGAGCAGCAAATGAGCTCGGGCCGTTCCTGCGGCGAATCTCCGGCGCGATCGTCGACGGGCTGGGTGCCGAGCGCGCGTACCTGACGATGTGGGTCGACAAGCCGCCCCTCCACGTCCACCTGGACGTCTACCCGCGCTGGCCCGACGACCCGGACAAGGCGCTCGACCTCCAGACACGGCGGATGGGCGAGGGCCCGCCATCCGCAGACGACGCTGCCGCAGCCGCCGAGCGCCTCCGCGCCCACCTCCGCGAGCCTTGACACAGCTGTGTTAAGGTCACCGGCATGGATGCGCTCCACGTCGGCCCTGCCGCCGCACGCACCGGTTGGTCCGCCCGGATGCTCCGCTATCTCGAGCAGTCCGGGCTCGTCGTCCCGTCCCGCACGCCCGCCGGCTACCGGCTCTACGGCCTGCGCGAGCTGAACCAGCTCCGCTCGCTCGCCGAGCTGCGCCGCCGCTTCGGGCTTGGCATCGGCGACATTGCGTTCGCCGCTCGGCTCCGTCGCGAACCCGAGCTCCGGACCGCGATCGACGGCTGGCTCGCCGACGTCGAGGACACGCTTGGTTGGGTCGCGTGGGAGCAACGCAAGCACGAACGACTTCTCGCCGCATAACGAAAGGAACAGATGGCAGCAACGCAGCGCTACGACGTGAAAGATCTCGACCTCGCAGAGGAGGGGAAGAGGCGAATCGAGTGGGCCGACCGGCAGATGCCGGTGCTCGCCGCGATCCGGGAACGGTTCGAGGCCGAGCAGCCGCTCGCCGGCCTCCGCATCTCCGCCTGCCTCCACGTCACGACGGAGACGGCGAACCTCATGCGGACCCTGCAGGCGGGCGGCGCCGATGTCGTCCTTTGCGCGTCGAACCCACTCTCGACGCAGGACGACGTCGCAGCGGCGCTCGTGTCCGAGTACGACGTGTCCGTCTTCGCGATCAAAGGCGAGGACAACGACACCTACTACGCGCACATCGAGGCAGCCGTCGACCACAAGCCGCACTTCACGATGGACGACGGCGCTGATGTGATCGGCGTCCTCCACTCGGCGCGGCGCGAGCAACTAGGCGAGATCATCGCCGGCACCGAGGAGACGACCACCGGCGTGATCCGGCTCAAGGCGCTCGAGGCGGAGGGGAAGCTCGGCTTCCCGATTATCGCCGTCAACGAGGCGCAGACGAAGCACATGTTCGACAACCGCTACGGCACGGGGCAGTCGACGATCGACGGGATCATCCGCGCGACGAACGTCCTCATCGCCGGCAAGCGCTTCGTCGTCTGCGGCTACGGCTGGGTCGGTCGCGGCGTCGCGTCGCGGGCCCGGGGCATGGGCGCGCACGTGATCATCACCGAGGTCGATCCGCTGAAGGCGCTCGAGGCGTCGATGGACGGATTCGAGGTCTTGACGCTCGAGCGGGCCGCCCAGGTCGGCGACATCTTCTGCACGGCGACCGGCGACAAGCACGTGATCGCGCGCGAGCACATGGAGCTGATGAAGGACGGCGCGATCCTCGCCAACACGGGCCACTTCAACGTCGAGATCGAGATCCCGGCGCTGCGGGAGATGGCGGTCGAGACGAAGCGCGCGCGCGAGTTCGTGGAGGAGTTCACGCTCGCCGACGGGCGGCGGCTGTACCTCGTCGCCGATGGCCGGCTCGTCAACCTCTCGGCGGCTGAAGGGCACCCTGCGCTCGTGATGGACATGTCCTTCGCGAACCAGGCGCTCTCCCTCGAGTTCGCCGCGCGCAACGCGAGCGAGCTCGATCGCAAGGTCTATCCGGTGCCGGCGGAGATCGACCGCGAGATCGCGCGCCTCAAGCTCGAGACGATGGGCGTCGACATCGACACGCTGACGGAGGAGCAGGCGCGGTACCTCGCGTCCTGGGACGAGGGGACTTAGAGTCCGAGCAGATCGGCCCTTTCGGACACGGCCGGAACCTGGTTCCGGCCGTGTCTCTTTCAGACCCGCCCGAAGTGGAGGAGCACTGCGTAGCCAAGCTCGCCTTCGCGTCAGCAGATCGTCTCATTTGGACACGGCCGGAACCTGGTTCCGGACGTGGCTCCCGGGGACGCGGCTCGCGTGAAGGCCGTTCTCCTCGCCGCCGGTTACGGGACGCGTCTCAGACCGCTCACCGACGACCGCCCTAAGCAGCTGCTGCCCCTGGGCGGCCGGTCGATGCTCGACTGGATCCTCGACAAGCTGCGGACGGTCGAGGAGATCGACGGCATCCACCTCGTCACGAACAGCCGGTTCGCCGCGAACTTCGCGCACTGGGCGCGATCGCACGGCGTCGTCGTCCACGACGACGGGACGACCTCGAACGACGATCGGCTCGGCGCAGTCGGCGACCTACGGCTCGTGATCGACCAGGCCGGCCTCGCGGGCGAGGAGCTGCTCGTGCAGGGCGACGACCTGTTCGGGTTCGAGCTGCCGGAATATGTCGCCTGGTGGCGCGGCAAGCCCCAGCCCGCGAGCGCGGCACCGCTGTACGACCTCGGCGACCTCGAGCTCGCGACGCATTACGGGATCGCGACCGTCGACGAGGAGGACCGGATCGTCCACGTCGTCGAGAAGCCGAGCGACCCGGCGTCCACCCTCGCGGCCACGCTGACCTACCTCTTGCCGGCGGCGCACACGCAGCTCGTCACGCGCTATCTCGAGGAGGGCGGGAATCCCGACAACGCGGGCAGCTTCCTCGCCTGGCTGGCGGAACACGAGCCTGTCTACGGCTATCGGTTCGCCGGCCGCTGGTACGACATCGGAAACCACGCCCAGCTGCTCGACGCGGACAACTGGCTCCGCTCCACGGTCGGCTTGCCGGAGCGGGACTCGTACAGCCTCGACTGAATCGACACGCTCTTGTCACGCTTCGGCGCCTAGCGTCCGAAGGTGCTCGATCTGCTCCTGCCGCAACGCTGCGTCGTCTGCCACAGCGGCGGGAGTCAGCTCTGCGCGGGGTGCCGCGAGGAGCTACCGCGGATCGAGCCTCCGCTCTGTGAGCGTTGCGGCGCGCCGACGGCGTGGCCGGTAGAGCGCTGCCGCGAGTGCGCAGGACGCAGGCTCGGCTTTGCGTCCGCCCGCGGGGCCGTCGGGTATGACGAAGCCGCACGGCGGCTCGTCCACGCCTGGAAGGAACGCGGCCTGCGGCGGCTCGCCGCCGAAGCCGCGCAGCTCGTCGCCGAGCGCGTGCCGCCGCCCGAGGTGGACGCGCTCACGTTCGTCCCCGCCGATCGCGCGCGGCGCCTGAAGCGCGGGCACAACCCGGCGGAGAGGCTCGCGCTCGAGCTTGCGGCAGCGTGGGAGCTTCCGTGCCTGCCACTGCTCGACCGGACGCGCGGCGGCCGCCAGCGTGGCAGCTCGAGAGCCGAGCGCCGGACCGTGCGCGGAGCGTTCCGCGCGACCGGCAGTGCTCCCCGCAGAGTCGCCTTGATCGACGACGTCTACACGACCGGCGCCACTGCCGCGGCCACCGCGAGCGCTCTTCGCGCTTCGGGGGCCCGCCGCGTCGAGGCGATCGCCTTTGCCCGTGCGCTCCGCCGGAGCTGATCGCGGTACCCGCGAGCCCGAGTAGGGTAAGAGGCACCGCAGATAGCTGGGAGCGTCGGCGGCAAAGCCGCCGCCGCCCGGCTAGAAGACCGACGACGCCTAGGCGTCGTCCCGGCAGCGACAGGGGAGGCGCCGATGCAGCTTCACGTCAAGGGCAAGAACCTCGAGGTGAACGACTCCACCCGAAGCTACGTCGAGCGGAAGCTCCAGAAGCTCGACCGGCGCGTCCACGAGTCGACGCAGGTCGAGATCGAGCTCGCGGTCGAGAAGAATCCGTCGATCGCCGAGTCGCAGGTCGCCGAGGCGACCGTTCATCTGAAGGGCCACACGCTGAGGGCCCGCGAGGCCGCGTACGACATGAAGGCTGCGATCGACGAGCTCGCCGACAAGCTCGTCCGCCAGGTGAAGGACATCCACGACAAGCGCGTCCACGGCCGCAGGCACGTCGAGGAGCCTCCCGTGCCGGACGTGGCCGCGACGGAGATTCCTGAGGCGTAGTTGGGGCTCTTCCGGCGGCGCCGCGAGACGCTGAACGAGCAGCTCCTTCGCGAGGCGGGGCTCGATCCCGCGCAGGTGCTCGGCGATCCCCGGCCGCGCCCCATGCAGCAGCCTCCGTCGGTGCTGGCCGTGGTCGGCGTTCCCGACGGCTCGTCTCTCCGCCCGAAGGAGTGGGATGCGGCGGTCACGGTCGAGGCACCCGGCCTCGCGGGGAACCGGATCGAGTTCACGACCGTCCCGAACGGCGATGTGATCGTCAGCGAGGAGACCGGCGACGCCGATCTCTCGCCCTTCGCCGACGCCGTCGAGCAGCGCCTGAGCCCGCCGTACTTGGCGGCCGCGCAGCGGCAGGACGGCGACCTCTGGGCGGTGGCCGCGAAGCGGATCCAGGTGGCGCAGATCTCCTTCTCCGACGGTGAAAAGCTCGAGTTCTCGCACCATGCCGGCTCCGGCGAGCTGCGCGTCGACGGAGAGCCGAGCGACGCGCTCGTCCCGCCCGAGCTCGAACGCCTCGCCGAAACCGCCGGAGACAGCTTCTACGTCGAGGCCGAGCGCATCGACGGCGACCTCTGGGAGGTCCGGGTCACAGCCTTGTAGGCCGCTACCCTAGGCCCCGTGGAGATCGGCAACCTCGAGAAGGTCCTCCGCGTCGGTGAGGGCCGGCGACTCAAGCGGCTCCAGGAGCAGGCGGCCTACATCACGTCGCTCGAGCCCGACTTCGAGCAGCTTTCCGCCGACGGCCTGCAGGGGAAGACGGCGGAGTTCAGGCAGCGGCTCGAGAACGGCGAGAACCTCGACGAGCTCGTCTTCGAGGCGTTCGCGGCAGTCCGCGAGGCGCGGAAGCGCGCGTCGGACCAGCGGATGTTCGACGTCCAGCTGATGGGCGGGATCGTCCTCCACGAGGGTGACATCGCCGAGATGAAGACGGGCGAGGGAAAGACCTTCGTCGCAAGCCTCGCGCTCTACCTCAACGGCCTCGCCGGCCGCGGCGCGCATCTCGTCACCGTCAACGACTACCTCGCCCAGCGCGACGCGGAGTGGAACCGGCCCGTCTTCGAGGCGCTCGGCATGAGCGTCTCCTACATCGAGACGATGATGCCGTTCGACGCGCGCAAGGCCGCCTATGCGGCCGACGTGACGTACGGGACGAACTCGGAGTTCGGCTTCGACTACCTTCGCGACAACATGGCGGTCGCGCACGAGGGCCTCGTCCAGCGCGGTCACGCCTACGGGATCGTCGACGAGGTCGACTCGATCCTCATCGACGAGGCGCGCACGCCGCTCATCATCTCCGGCGAGCCGGAGACCGCCGCGCAGATCTACAACGACTTCGCGCGCGTCGCCAAGCAGCTCATCCCGTTCCGCTCCTCGCCGGGCGACCCGAAGGGCGCTGCCGAGCAGGCGGGCGCCGACTTCGAGTACGACGAGAAGCACAAGACGGTCGGCGTGACGCCGCAGGGTGTGACGAAGGTCGAGCGGGCCATCCGCATCGACAACCTCTACGCGCCGGAGAACACGCAGCTCGTCAACCACCTCTACCAGGCGCTCAAGGCGCAGTCGCTCTATCAGATCGACGTCGACTACGTGATCCAGGACGGCGAGGTGAAGATCGTCGACGAGTTCACCGGCCGGATCATGGAGGGACGCCGCTGGAGCGAGGGCCTCCACCAGGCGGTCGAGGCGAAGGAGGGCGTCAAGATCCAGGAGGAACACCAGACGCTCGCCACGATCACGCTCCAGAACTACTTCCGCCTCTACGAGAAGCTCGCCGGCATGACCGGCACCGCGAAGACCGAGGAGAAGGAGTTCGTCGAGATCTACGGCCTCGACGTCGTCGAGATCCCCACGAACGTGGACGTGGCCCGGGCAGACGAGAACGATCTCATCTTCAAGACGAGGGAGGGCAAATGGTCCGCCGTCGTGCGTGACATCGAGGAGCGGGCGCACGAGGGTCAGCCCGTCCTCGTCGGCACGATCGCCGTCGAGACGTCCGAGTACCTCTCGCAGCTCTTGACCCGCAAGGGCGTCAAGCACAACGTCCTCAACGCGAAGGAGCACGCGCGCGAGGCCGAGATCATCAAGGACGCAGGCCTGCGCGGCGCGGTCACGATCGCGACGAACATGGCGGGCCGCGGTGTGGACATCAAGCTCGGCGACGGCGTGGTCGGCCTCGGCGGCCTTTACGTCCTCGGCACCGAGCGCCACGAGTCGCGCCGGATCGACAATCAGCTGCGCGGCCGCTCGGGCCGCCAGGGCGACCCGGGCGAGACGCGCTTCTACCTTTCCGGGGAGGACGACCTCGTCCGTCTCTTCGCAGGCGACCGGATCAAGGGCGTGATGGAGCGCTTCAAGATCCCGGAGGACCAGCCGATGGAGGCGAAGATCCTCTCCCGGCAGATCGAGGGCGCGCAGAAGAAGGTCGAGGAGCAGAACTTCGTCATGCGCAAGAACGTCCTCAAGTACGACGACGTCCTCAACCGGCACCGTGGGCGGATCTACGAGCAGCGGCGCCAGGTGCTCGACGGGGAGGACCTCTCGGAGCAGATCAAGCTCTGGATCGAGGAGGTCGTCGAGGACACCGTCAACGTCTTCACCCAGGAGGAGTACGAGCAGGACTGGGATCTCGAGGCGCTCACGAACGCCATGGCCGGCCTCTACCGGACGGAGATCACCGCAAAGGAGCTGCGCGAGGATATCGGCGAGCGGATCTCACGGGAAGCGCTGATCGAGGAGTTCCAGGCGGATGCCGGCGACGAGTACGAGGCGAAGGAGGAGGAATTCGGCTCGGAGCTGATGCGTGAGCTGGAGCGCTTCATCGTCCTCCAGGTCGTCGACATGCGCTGGCGCGAGCACCTCGAGAACATGGAGGCGCTGCGCGAGGGGATCCACCTGCGGTCGATGGCCCAGAAGGACCCGCTCGTCGAGTACACGGGCGAGGGCGAGCGGATGTTCACCGAGCTCGGCCAGGTGATCCGCAGCGAGGTCGTGCTCCATCTCTTCCATGCGGAGCTCGCGCCCGAGGAAGCGTCGCAGCAGCTCGCGCAGCAGCAGTCGCAGACGACGAACGGGAACCTCCATTACGAGCACGAGACCTCGGCAGGCGCCGCTGCGATAACGGCAGCCGGCGGGGGAGAGGCAGTTGCGACAGGCGGTACGTCCGCCACCGGAGTCGTCACTCAGCAGACGGCGCACGCGAGCCCGAACGACAAGATCGGCCGTAACGACCCGTGCTGGTGCGGCAGCGGGAAAAAGTTCAAGAAGTGCCATGGCGCGTAGCTCGATGAGCGACGAAGTCCAGATCCCGTTCGACGAGCAGCTCGAGGAGATCGGGGCCCAGCTCGACTGGGTCCGTGGTTACCTTTGACCCCGCTGCGCTGAAGACCCGCCAGGATGAGCTCGAGGAGGAGCTCGCCAAGCCCGACTTCTGGAACGACCAGCAGCGCGCGGCACGCCTGTCGGCCGAGCACCAGCGCACGCAACAAAAGCTCCAGCGCTACGACGAGCTCGTCTCGAACGTCGAGTTCCTGCGCGAGGGGGCGGGCACGTTCCCCGACGAAGAGCTCGAACCGGTGCTGCGTGAGGTGCGCACCGAGCTCGCGCGCCTGCAGGAGGACGCGCTCTTCTCCGGCGAGTACGACTCAGGCGACGCCGTCGTCACGATCCAATCCGACGCGGGCGGCACCGACGCGCAGGACTGGGCCGAGATCCTCCTGCGCATGTACCTCCGCTGGGCCGAGCAGCGCGGGCTCAAGACCGAGGTGATCGAGTCGAGCCCGGGGGAGGAGTACGGGATCAAGTCCGCCGCTTTCACCGTGCGCGGCGAGAACGCCTATGGGATCCTCAAGGCCGAGCGCGGCAAGCACCGACTCGTCCGCCTCAGCCCGTTCGACTCGGCGCATCGCCGCCACACGAGTTTCGCGCAGGTCATCGTCGCTCCGCTGTTGGAGGACGCCGGCGCCATCGAGATCGAGGACGACGACATCCGGATCGACACCTACCGCTCCTCCGGGGCGGGCGGCCAGCACGTGAACAAGACCGACTCGGCCGTGCGCATCACGCACATGCCCTCCGGCATCGTCGTCGCCGTCCAGAACGAGCGGAGCCAGTCGGCGAACAAGGACACGGCGATGAAGATCCTCCGCTCCCGGCTCGCCGAGAAGGCCGAGGAGGAGCGGGAGGCCGAGCTCGCGCGCGAACGGGGCGGCGTCTCGATGGGGTTCGGGGGCGAGACGATCCGCAGCTACGTCCTCCATCCGTACCAGCAGGTGAAGGACGCGCGGACCGGCCATGAGGTCGGGAACACGCAGGGCGTCCTCGACGGCGATCTCGATGGTTTCATCCGCGCGTTTCTGCTGCAAACTGCAGGAGAGGCTTAGGGACGCGCCGAAAGCTGCGCTAGAGTGGAGTCGCTTCACACGCACTCCACCGGCGCCGGGCACGTCGCCCGCCCAACTGGAACCCGGTAGACGTGACTGACCTACAGATAGAGCAGCCCACCGTCGCACAGCCTTCGCCAAACGGCCAGGTGAAGACCGAGGAGCAGGCGAAGCCGGCAGCAGGCTCGATGATCGTGTTCGAGGCCGTCACGAAGGTCTACGAGCCGGACGTCACAGCCCTCGACAAGGTCAGCTTCGGGATCGACAAGGGAGAGTTCGTCTTCGTCGTCGGCGCTTCGGGCTCCGGCAAGACGACGCTCGCGCGGCTCCTGCTGAAGGAGCTCGAGCCGTCGGAAGGGCGCATCGTCCTCAGCGGCCGCGACATCGGCCGGCTGCGCCACTCGAGCGTGCCGCGCCTCCGCCGCAACATCGGCTGCGTGTTCCAGGACTTCAAGCTCCTGCCGAGGCGCACCGCGGCCGAGAACGTCGCCTACGCCCTCAAGGTGCAGGGCGAGAGCCGCGCGTCGATCCGTCGCAAGGTGCCCGAGGTGATGACCATGGTCGGGCTGGCGAACAAGATGAACTCGCTCCCCGACGAGCTTTCGGGTGGCGAGCAGCAGCGCGTCTCGATCGCGCGCGCCGTCGTCAACCATCCGCCGCTCCTCGTCTGCGACGAGCCGACGGGGAACCTCGACCCGGACACGAGCGTCGGGATCATGCAGCTTCTCTACCGCATCAACCGCGCCGGTACGACGATCCTCATGGTCACCCACGACCGCGAGATGGTGGACAAGATGCGCAAGCGCGTGATCGCCCTCGAGGACGGAAGGCTGGCCCGTGACGAGCGGCGCGGGGGGTACACCTCCGAATGAGTCGGGCCCGCCTGCTGTTCTCCGAGGCGTGGTCCTCGATCCGGATGAATCTCTCGACGACGTTCGCGGCGACGATGACGGTACTGATCGGGATGTGCCTGCTCGGGCTGTTGATAGCGCTCGGCACGTGGGTGCTCTCCTGGAGCAACCACATTCAGAAGCAGCTCCAGGTGCACGTCTACTTCTGCAGTTCCGTGCTCCCGCAGGGCGGTTGCGCGACGACCGGTGCAACGGGTGCCCAGGAACAGGTTGTCGCCTTCAAGCTCCGCAACGATCCGCATGTCAAGTCGGTCGTTTTCGTTTCGAAGGCGCAGGCCGCCGTGCAGATGAAGACGTCCTACCCTGACCTTTATCAGGGCGGTGTTTCGTCGAACCCCCTTCCCGACTCATGGGTGGTGACGCCGACCCAGGCGAGGTATACGCCAGTCCTCGGCCACGAGATCTGCAAGGCGCACTACGCGGGTGTGGAGCCTTGCCCGGAGGGTGTCCACTGGGGTAGCAACGTCACCCACCGCATCCTCACGATCGCGAAGGTGATCTCGCTCGTCTTCCTCATCGCGGTCGTCATGCTCGTGGTCGCCTCGACGCTCCTGATCGCCAACACGATCCGGCTTTCGATCTTCGCGCGACGACGCGAGATCGAGGTGATGAAGCTCGTCGGTGCGACGAACTGGTTCATCCGCGGTCCGTTCATGCTCGAAGGGCTCCTCTGTGGCCTGCTCGGATCCGTCCTGGCCGTGATCCTGCTCGTGCTCGGCAAGACGATCGCGCTGCCGTCGATCCTGCCGCACATCGGCGGCAACAATTCCGACGTGCACGCGGTCTCCTTCACGCTCAACGCGATCGCGCTCCTGGCGGCTGGTCTCTTCCTCGGAGCGACCGGCTCCGCCGTGACGCTGCGTCGGTTCCTCCAGGTCTAGCCGCTACCGTCGCCTCGTGGGACGAGGCAGACATCAGAGGCAGAAGCGACCGAGCCGGAGCGAGCGCTACCGCCGCCGGCAGCCTGCGCGCAGACCCGTCTCGGAGCTGACCGTCCGCCTGCCCGAGCGGCGGGTCGAGCCGGAGACGGTGATCGCGCACCTCGGCCCGACCAACTCCGGCAAGACGCACGACGCCCTGCGGTTTCTCGTGGAGAGTGTTGCTGGAAGCGACGGCGGCAAAGCCGCCGTCGCCCAGCGGCAAGACCCCGCGGCCAGAGGCGGCGGCCGGAAGGGCGTCTATGCAGCGCCGCTGCGCATGCTCGCGCAGGAGGCGCACCGACGCCTCTCGGCCGAGCTCGGCGAGGGCCGCGTCGGCCTCGTAACGGGAGAGGAGCGAGTCAATCCCGACGCGCCGATCGTCTGCTGCACCGCCGAGATGGCGCCGGCGAGCGGCGAGACGCTCGTGCTCGACGAGGTCCAGTGGGCGGAGGACGAGGAGCGGGGCTCGGCGTGGACGCGGCTCTTGCTCGGCGGTGAGTACCGGCACATCCTGCTGCTCGGCGCGGTGGAGGCGCTGCCGCTCGTCCGGCACGCTTTTCCCCAGGCCGAGATCCGCTTCTTCGAGCGCAAGGCGCCGCTCGACTGGACCGGCCGTCGCGCGATCACGGGCCTGCGCCCCGGCACGGTCGTAGTCGCCTTCAGCCGCCGCGCGGTGATCGGCCTCGCGGGCGAGCTGAACCAGCTCCACCCGGGCGCAGTCGCCTGCCTCTACGGCGCGATGCCGCTCGCGTCGCGGCGAGAGGAGATCGACCGCTTCATCGCAGGTCGCGCGGAGGTCTGCGCTGCGACCGACGTCCTCGGGCACGGCGTCAACCTCCCCTGCGAGACGCTCCTCTTCGCCGAGACCACGAAGTTCGACGGCAAGGAGCGGCGCGACCTCGAGCCGTGGGAGATCGCACAGATCGCCGGCCGCGCCGGCCGCTTCGGGTTCCACGAGCGTGGCCACGTCGGCGTGCTGACCGGAGTGCCGTGGGCGGATCCGGATCCCGAGCTCGTTCGCGCGGCCCTCGCGCCGCACGTCCCGATCGAGAACGGGCACCTCGGCTACCGTGTCGTCGACAGCGGCCGCCTGCGTCCGCAGCTCTCCGATCTCAACGTGACGCGCGTCGACGAGCTCGAGCCTGCGCTTCACGCGTGGCGCCAGGCGGCGCTGCGCTACTGGAGCGTCGACGGCTGGCTCGAGGTCGAGTCGATCCAGCCGGTCCTCGCCCGGCTCGACGCCGTGCGCGACGCGCTCCACCACGCCCGGCGCACGCTCGAGCTTGCGGACGTCTGGAAGCTCGTGCAGGCCCCCGTCGACGAGGACGGAGGGCCGCTGTTGGGCACGCTCGCCGCGGCAGTTGCGGGAGACAAGCCGCAGCAGACGGTGGTCGGCTGGATCCTCGACCCACGTCGGCTCGATTCGGCCGGGCTGGAGGAAGCCGAGCAAGCGGCCCGGGAGGCGTCGATCCTCCGCTGGTTCGCACTCCAGTATCCGGGCGTCGCGGGGGTCACGATCGAGCGCGCCGCAGAGCTCGAGGAGGCCGCAGCGGCTCGCGTGGTGCGCGAGCTGCGGGCCGAGATCGAAGATCCGACCATCGGTCGCTGCCGCGTCTGCGGGGCGCGGACCGCGCCGTGGGCGTCACTCTGCGACCGCTGCTTCATGGCGCGCGGCTATCGCAGCGGGCGCCGCTAGCGCAGGATCAACTGCGTGGCGCGGAAGAGCGCCATCGTCCGGCTCTCGGGATCGGTGACGGTTGCATCCCAGACCTGCGTCGTGCGCCCGGCGTGCAAGCGCCGCGCCTCACACTCGATCCTGCCCTCCCAGGCGCTGCGGAGGAAGTTCGTCTTCAGCTCGATCGTGGTGAAGCCTGTCGCTCCCTCCGGCAGGCCCAGGATGCAGCCGTAACCGCACGCTGAGTCGGCCAAGCCGACGACAGCGCCGGCATGGAGGTACCCGTTCGGCGCCTGGTGCTTCTCGTGGAGCTCGAGGCGGGCACGGACGAAGCCGTCTCCCGCCTCGTAGACGTCGATTCCGAGCAGACCCGGGAAGCCCGGCGAGCCCAGCTCCTGCAGTTGGGCGAGCGTGAGCTCCACCGCTCGACCCTACAGGCGGGCTCTTCCTAGGCGACAGCCTTGACGGCGCCATTCGCCGCGTCGCGTGCACGCTTCGCAGACGCGACCAGCTTCGCGATCTGTCCCTTGCGTCCCGGCTTAGGCCGCTCGGTCTTGGTGAGGGCCGCAATCCCGACCTCGAGTGCGCCGATCGCCAGGTGCGGCAACCAATGCTTCTTGCCGCGCTGCCGTGCGCCCGTGAGCTGGGGGACAAGGGCCAGCGTCGCGCCGCCGACCGCGTCGAGCGCGAGGTGGACGGGCATCGGCACGACGTTCTTCACGCTCAGCTCGTAGTCGGTGAGGTTCGAGTAGGCCGTCTCGGCGCCGCCTACCGCGCGCGCGACGATCCCCTCGGGGCTGGTGCGCCCGAGCCGCAGGATCGTCGGCGCGATGACGAGCGCCGGCCCGACGACCTGGTCGACCGCGCCGTGCACGCTCGTCGGGATGACTCGCACCTTCGAGACGAATCGCATGTTCATCGAGACCTCCGTTTCTTCGGTTGCGGTTCGTGGGTTGCCGCCGGAGCCCATCCCTACACTTGCCCCTCCATGGCCAAGCCGAGCGGAGAGAAGCTGATCGTCGACAACCGGCGCGCCCGGCACGACTACCACCTCTCGGATCGCGTGGAGGCCGGTCTCGTGCTCAGCGGCACGGAGGTGAAGTCCCTTCGGGGGGGAGAGGCGACGCTGCGCCAGGCGTACGCGGAGGTGCGTGACGGCGAGGCGTGGCTCGTCGGGCTCCACGTGCCTGAGTACTCCGAGGGGAACCGCGCGAACCACGATCCGGACCGGCCGCGGAAGCTCCTCCTGCACCGGAAGGAGATCGAACGACTCGCTTCGAGCGTGGCCGAGAAGGGCTTCACGCTCATCCCGACACGGCTCTACTTCCGTGGCGGCCGCGTCAAGGTCGAGCTTGCGCTCGCACGCGGCAAGGAGCTGCGCGACAAGCGGCGCGACCTTGCGGACCGCGACGCCCGGCGCCAGATCGAGCGCGAGCTGAAGAGCCTGCGCCGCTAGGGCTACAATGTCCGCACAGACATACGGGGGCGACCTGGCTTCGACGTGGTCGATCCATCCGGATGAGTTGCAAGCCGAGGTCGCCGGTTGGCCTCGAAAATCCACCGGCAAAACGCAAGTGCGAAGAACGATCTCGCACTCGCCGCCTAGGGGAACCTAGCTGGCGACGCCGCCCCGGGTGTGCCCGTGGCTCGGAGGCGGCGCCAACGAACGGGCTCGGCGCCGAGGGAGAGCTGATCGCCCGGAGCGCGACACCGAAGGATCGGCTAGTCCGGCGGTAGGGCGGCTGCACCCCGGCCGGCGGGCGAATCGAAAGGGCAGCCTAAGCTTGTAGACGCTCAGCCGGTGCGGCTGCGGACGCGGGTTCGATTCCCGCCGCCTCCATCAACGGGTTTCGAGGGAACTTGAGGGTTCCCTCATCGCCCGTTGCCGTGCTGGACGACGCTTGTGATTCCCGGGCTTCGACCGCTTGAGCCAGTGCCCGCGCGAGCTCGTCCGCGTCGAGATCATCCGTGTACAGCTGAGTCGTGTCGATCCGCGAGTGGCCAAGCAGGCCGCGCAGCGCCGCCACATCGCGCGCGCTCTCGCGGAGGAACCGATTCGCAAAGCCGTGCCGCAGCTGATGAGGGTGGAGCTCTTGTACGCCGGCGCGCCGGCACACGCGGGCGACCATCCGCCACAGGGCCTGTCCGCTCGCTGCCTGCTTTGGATCCTTGAGCCGACGTACTCGCTCGAACTGGGACGCCCACTGCTCAACCTCGACCGCGAATACGTGGTCGTCGAGCTCGGGCTGCAGGTCGCGGAACGATGACCGTAGATCGTTAACGACATCGGGCGCGAGTGGGAGGTAGGCCCAGTGCTGACCCTTCCTCAGCACACGGAGCCGGCCGCGCACCATGTCGAAGTCCGCCCAGCGACAAGCTCGAATCTCCGAGCTCCGCAGGCCAGCTCCCTCCATCAACAAGATTGCCGGCCGCTCTCGTGGCAGTGCTGCAGCGCGAATGCGCGCGAGCTCGTCCAGGCTCGGCCGGTACACATCCGGCTTCCGCTTCGGAGGCCGGCGGATCTTCGCGGACGGGTCGCTTGGTGTCTCGTCCTCCACGTTCGCCCAGCCGAAGAACGAGTGGAGGACGGAGATCACGTTCGAACGCGTCGACGCTCTGGCCCGCTCCCATCGCTTGAGGAACGTCCGAAGGTCGTCAGTCGTCAGGCTCGCTAGCTCGACCTCCGGGTACTCCTCAGCGAGCTTGAACAGGATCCCCCGATAGGAGTCGATCGACCGTGGCGTCGAATCGCGTTCGATCCGGCGCCAGTCGAGGTACGCGTCGATTGCCCTCTCGATTCTCATCGACCACGATGGTAGTACGATCGTCAGACAGCGTCAAGCGCCACGAACGCGGCGCCCGACACGCTCGCCATACGCATATACGTCGTCGAGCGGGATGTAGACCCACTTCGGGGTGTCGCCGTAAGCCTCCTCATCACTGCGGAAGGCCCTCATTTCGCCCCGCTTGAGCAGTGTATGAATGGTCTGCCGTGACACCCCGAGCAGGGCCGCGGCGCCACCAGGTGAGACGAGCCGGCCGCCGTACTTGTCGAACAACGCAACCAGCTTGGGTTCGCCACCCTCGCGCTTCGCCTCAGGCACTGTCAGACGATTGTCGCACACGCGCCGGCCCGCGGCCCAGTTCCGCCTCGAAGTCCGCCAGTGTGGGGGAGATGATGGCGCCCCAGCAGTCGACGACAAGGACTCCTCGCCGCCGCAGCTCGTCTTCGATCACCATCCGCCGTGCTCCCCGGCACGGAAGTCTCAGCGCCTCGCTCGATCGTGTGTGAAGACGGAGCCCCCAGATCGACCGAAGCCGCTCCGCCGTGAGGATCTCACTAAAGGTCACGCGAAACGGCGGCCTGAAACCCCGTCTTAGGACCAATCCCTGCGTTTCCCATCGGACGACTCGGACCCTCACTCGTGTACGAACCTGCTCCGAATACCGGCCGAAGCGCCTAGTCCTCACGCTCCGAAGTTCTTGGTTGCCGCGCCGCGCGCCGCATCTCTTCCAGGCTCGCCCGCTCCCGCTGCCACCTCTCACCTGGCGGTGTCACGGCAGCGAGCCTGTCGCGATCGATGTACGCCGGAGGGTCGCCTTCGGCTGTCAAAAGCCGAACAGCGGCTCGCCCGGCATCAGTCATAGCAATTAGCGGTTCGCCGGCCTCATCGACGATACCCCACGTGGCCGCAACAAGTCCCTTATCGAGCAGCTCGTCGGAATTCGATAGGCCCCCGAAGTACCCCGGAGCCACCGCCGTGTCCGGTCCCCGATAGACGTATTCATCCGCCGCGTAGTCAAGAAGCACGTTTCGCGAATCCTCTGACAGTCCCTCAAGGGTCTCAAGCGCCGATTCCGCCTCGTCGGCTGGCGGCCAGGACAGAAGCACCCGACGGATTTCCTGATCCTCTCGTCCGGATCGCAGGGGATAACCACTCCCGGTCGACCGAGGTCGAGCCACGGGGCTCTCGGCCTCGCGGAGGTAAGGCAGCACGTTGCGGGCGAGCGCACCCACGAACTCAGGATCGTTCGGATCGAGGTCCTGGCTCGTTTGGGCGTAACCCTTGCCTAGTGCGGAGCCCACCACACGCTCGTCAAGACGTTCCACCACCCTCTCTGTGTGCGCTGTCCTCTCACCGATCTGCGCGAGCGCCTCGAGCATCTTTCCGTAAAGCTCCTGGCTCTGAACCATTTGGTCGTTCGCCGCCACCCCTTGCACGATGAAAACGAGCAGCTGAACGACAAACGCGACTATGGCCAATCCAAGAGCGGTGGTTGCGAGAGCGTCCTTGCCATCAACGGCGAGGGCGAGCGTCGTTAAGGATGCGATCAGAAGAACACCGAGCCCCGCTGAAATGTGAGTCAGGGGGAGGGATAGATCCGCACGAACACGCCTCTTGGCCACGATCTCACTCTGAACCCAAGATCGGACGACTGGCCCAGCGTAACCCGGCTCAGCGAGCGTTACCCGCGTGGTCTACGTGATCAAGATCGGACGACTGGCCCAGCGTAACCCGGCTCAGCGAGCGTTACCCGCGTGGTCTACGTGATCAAGTCGGATTAGGCTCCACGTTGCTCAGGTGCCTGACGAACCGACCCCATACGACCCACCCCCGGTCATACGTCCCGACGCAGACCGCCTGGAGCAGTGGAACGACCCCGAGCGCAGTTCGCGCGTAGGCACCTTTCGCTTTACCGATTCGACTATCGAGGGTGCCGGCCCGGACGAGGAGCCGGGTGAGCCAGGTGAGCCTCCCAAAGCTCCTCCGGACTTCATTTTCATGCTCTTTAGCTCGACCAAGGAGATCATCTTCGATGTCGATGAAGACGGTGATCCGCTCTTTCACTTCGTTGTGATCGGAATCGACGAAGCAACGAACGAACTCAAGACGGTGATCGCCTTCGAGGGACAAGGCGACGAGGACAGTGCGCTTAGAGACCTAGCGTACGCCGCCATATTCCACGTCCCTGTCTTTCCTCGGAATAGAGAAGTCGCGCCAGAACTGGCCCGCCTTCAGGCTCGCCTGAACGACGAGGGTTTCACGATTGGAGACAGTCCAACGCGATACGCCCACGCATCTCGTCTTCCACGGGACTTCGAGTCAGCGATCAGCCACCTCGAGTCGCAGACTTTCGTGTCGCCGGCAGATGCAGCTCTCGTGGCTGCGCGTTTGCGCGAAACCCTCGCGTCGCAAGAGACCGCTGCCCGCCTCCTGGCGTCGCTAGAGGCCGCTGTCGATGACCTCAAGGGTTGCTTGGCCACTGAGAGCGCAAACGAAAGCCAGCTCCAGGCAACGCTCACGCGGTATCCCATCCTCTTCGGCACGCAGTACCACAGCATCGATCCCAAGCACCGGCTCGGAGCCGAGTACGAGATGGATTACGCGTTGATTCAGCACTCCGGCGTGATCGATCTGGTCGAGATAGAGTCGAGCACCCACAAGCTCTTCAAGCAGAACGGCGATCCGACAGCCGCTCTCGTACACGCCGAGCAACAGGTTCTCGATTGGCTGAGCTGGATCGAGGACTATCCCGACTATGCGCGCCGTTCGTTGCCGGGCGTCGCCAGGCCGGTCGGATACGTCGTCATCGGAAGAAGTGCCACACTCGACGACGAGCGCAACCATCGACTCGCGAGACGCAACCTTGCCTTTCGCGGCAGCATCGAGATCCTGACGTACGACCACCTTCTGCAGCGAGCAGAACAGCTACTGGAAGTGTTGACAGCTGCGTCGAGCTGAACACCGACGCAACCCCGCACCCTCTAGGACTGGGCGACACAGAGCAGACCTCGGGGTCGTCGCCGGCCGCGCCGGCCGGTCCGCCTATCGGCGGATCCGCCGCCGCCGCGTCCTGCTCAGGGCGCCCGGGGAGCCGCGCTGAACCGCTCGAGCAGGCAGAGAGCGTGCAGCAGGTCGAACGGATCGAGCACGTCAGCTGGTAGGTGGCCTTCGCGCCATGCCCACGCGAGCCGCACGTCACGCAGGACGCGCATGGTCACCCCGCTCTTGGCCGTTAGCCGGCGGCTGACGTAGTTCAGCAGCGACCGACCAGCCGCCTTCACGGTCTCAGCCGCCTCGAACGATCCGTCCTCGTTCCACTTCGCCAGGTACTTGCTGATGTAAGTCGCCGCCTTCTCCGCCACCTGTGGCGACTGCAGCGGCTTCGCGTCGACGTAGCCGAAGCCCTTGCTCGGCCCGAGCTCGCGCAGCGCCTTCACGTACTCGAACGCCCACACGCGCTCGACCGGCGTCTCCATCCCGAGCACGAAGTGCAGATGCCAGACGCCACGGCTTTGCAGCTCCCACTCATAGACGAGCAGACCGCCGCGGTAGTCGTGGCCCAGCCGGCGCACTGCTCGATCCGCCCGCTGCTTCGCGAGCCGGTTGAGCTCGCGCCACCACGCCTTCGAGTGCTCGTTCCAGAGCTCCGCGGCTTCCGCGAGCACTTTGCAGCCGATCCTCCCGCTGCAGGTAACGCCCTCGGGATGCCGGCACAGCCGCCGATCCCACACCAGCCCAGCCTCCTGACCCGGAGCCGTGAGCGTGCACATGCACGCGAGGCCGCCGTAAGCGCGCAGGTTCTCCCTCGTCTTTCTCATCGTGTCCCGCGCCCAGGTCGCGGCGTATCCGGAGCATTGACGCCGTCGGCATCGCGACACGTTGAGCGGCAGGAGCCCGTCGCAGTGCTCGCAGCGTTTGTACCCGCGAGCCTCCAGCGCGGCTGCGTCGAGCCGGCCCGCGAAGACGCTAGGCTCAGCTTGGCGGCTCATCGCCTGCTACCTCAGGCGTAGTCGCAGCTTCGATCGACGGCCCGCGCTGCGAACGCGGGTCGTCGTCTAATCGCTCTACTTCGTGACCGTCATCTGAGGCTAATCGTCCCGCCTCGGAGTCGTCCGGGTTTCCCTCCGGTCGCGAGACGTCGTCAGATTCGGAGGACGCGGGTTCGATTCCCGCCGCCTCCATCGTCGATCTCCTACGCGGCAAGCGCGAAAAGGCGCCACGGCTCCGGGACGCCTTTCAGCTGATGCTCGCCGCGTGGCTCGAAGCGTAGGTCGGAGCCCGCCACGAGATCCTTCACGGTGCTCGAGACCAAGATCTCTCCCGACGAGGCGAGTGACGCGATGCGGGCGCCGATGGACACGGCGATGCCGGCGACCTTGCCGTCCGAGACTTCGCACTCGCCGGTGTGCAGCCCGGCCCGGATCTCGAGGTCGAGCGCACGGAGCGAGTCACGGATCGCCGACGCGGCGACAACCGCTCGCGCCGGCCCGTCGAAGGCGGCAAAGAAACCGTCGCCGGCCGTGTCGAGCTCGCGACCCTGGAAGCGGGCCAGCTCGCGGCGTACGACGGCGTGATGCCGCTCCAGCAGCTGCCGCCAGGCCGAATCGCCGAGCGTGGCCGCCCGCTCGGTCGAGCCGACGATGTCCGTGAAGAGGATGGTCGCCAGGACGCGCTCCGGCTCGACTCGGCCGGAGAGTTGCGCGACAAAGCGCGCCGTCACAGCCATCGCCGCCTGGTGAGCGTCGTCGTCGACCCACGTGTAGATACCCCGGAAGGGCGGCAACTCGGCGAGCTCTGCTCCCTGAATCCGAGCCGCGATGTAGTGGCCCGGTCCCGGACGCGCGGGATGCGGGATGACCAGCGTGGGGACGCGCACCGCGGCGAGGATGTCCTGAACATCGAGCTCCATTGCAGCGCGCGACGCCGTTAGCGCCGCCCCCGGACTGAGGCTTCGGCGCATGTGCCAGACGAACCAGTCGCGAAAGTCGTCGTCATCGGCGACCTCGGGTGCCCGCAGCCGCGCGAGGTCCTCCAGATAGCCTCGCTCGCCCCATCCGGCGCGGACGGCGGCCAGCTCCTCGCGCCACTCCTCCTCCGTCGGCGCCCACGGGTAGTCGCTGGAGCGGGTCCCCTTCACCTGCGGATCGAAGACGATCAGGCCGGCGCACCGCTCGGGATACGTGGCCGCGAAAAGCACACCGATGCCCGTGCTTGTCGACCCCGTCCAGAGCACGGCTCTCTCGGAGGCGGCCGCGTCCATTACGGCGCGCACGTCGTCCATCGTCGTCTCGATGGACTGCACCTCCCGCACACGATCGGAGAGCCCGGTGCCACGCTTGTCGAGCATCAGCACACGACTCGATTCGGCGAGACCCTCGACGTGGCGTACGAGCAGCGGCTGCTCCCAGGTGGAGAGCAGGTCGCCGGTCGTGCCGCGGACGAAGACGAGGTCGGGCGGCCCCGTGCCGACGATCTGGTACGCGATCGCGACGTCGCCGCTGCGTGCGTAGCTGACTTCGGGAGGCCGCACTGCACAAGCTTCACGCACCGGAGGCCGGAGTGCCAGGGGTACGCGGGCAAAGCTTTGGGATCGGAGGCGATGCGCGCGATAATCGACAGATGCCGGTCTGCTTGCAGTGCTCGGCTTCGCTGGCGGACGGCGACCGTTTCTGTTCAACGTGCGGTGCTCCCGCCGAGCCAGAGCCGGCGGTCACGGAGCGGAAGCTCGCGACCGTATTGTTTGCCGACCTGGTGGGATCCACCGAGCTCGGCGGCGCGCTCGACCCCGAGCACACTCGTGATCTCCTCGACCGCTTCTACGATGCGATGGCGGCGGAGATCGCGCTCGGTGGAGGCACTGTCGAGAAGTTCATCGGCGACGCAGTCGTAGCCGTCTTCGGAGCGCCGGCAGCGCGGGAGGATCATGCAGAGAGAGCGCTGGACGCGGCGCTGTCGATGCAGCTGCGGCTGAACGAGCTGTTCGACGGGCGGCTGGCGCTTCGGATCGGTGTCAACACAGGAGAGGTGGTCGTCGGCCGGCCGCGGGAAGGCAGCTCCTTCGTGACGGGCGATTCCGTCAATGTCGCGGCGCGGCTCGAGCAGATAGCGCTCCCCGGTCAAATCTTGGTTGGTGAGAGAACGGCGGCAGCCGTCCGCTCGGCCTTTGAGTTCGCCGACCCGATGACCGTCCAGGCGAAGGGGAAGCCGGGTGGCGTCGTGTGCCGTGAACTCGTTCGCATGGTCTCGCCCAGCCGACCGCGTGGGGTCGGGCTCGAGACCGCGTTCGTTGGCCGCGAGCAGGAGCTGGCGGCGCTGGAGCGAGAGCTCGCGATGTGCACCGCGGAGCGGCGGCCGAGGTGTGTGGTCCTCGTTGGCGAGCCGGGAGTCGGCAAGACGAGTCTCGTCCGCGAGTTTCGTGCGCGCCTTCCCGTCGGGACGGCCTTTCACGTCGGGCGCTGCGTCTCATACGGCCGCGGCGTCACCTACAGCCCACTGGCAGACATCCTCCGAGCCGAGCTGGGGCTGCTCGCGGACGACACGCCCGAGACGGTGCGCGAAAAGCTGGCTGGCCGCGACATTCTCGGCCTCACACTGGGGCTCGATGTCGGCGCCGACCTCGATCCGCGCGGTGCTGCGGAGCGTCTGCGCGCAGAATGGGTCGACCTCGTCACCGGCCTTGCTCGTACGCAGCCGGTCGTCCTCGTCGTCGAGGATCTGCACTGGGCGAGCGAGCCCTTGTTCGACTTGCTGGAGCGGCTTCTGGCCGAGGCCGACGGACCGCTGCTGTTGCTCGTCACCACACGGCCGGGCCGAGCCGAGCTGAAAGGAGCGGGCACGACGGCGACCCTTGGCCCATTGACCGTGGCCGAAGCCGAGCAAGTGCTGCACCGTCTGCTCGGCTCGGGGCTGAGCGATGCGGCCCGCAGCTTTCTCGTCCAGCGAGCTGACGGCAATCCCTTCTTCCTGGAGGAACTGCTGTCGACGCTGATCGATCGCGGCTTGCTCGGACGCGAGAACGGCGGCTGGAGGTTGCGGGTCGATTCCGCCACGCTCGACATCCCGGACTCGGTACAGGCATTGCTTGCAGCTCGCATCGACCTGCTGTCACCGGCAGAGAAGGTGACTCTTCAAGCGGCTTCGGTGATCGGTCGCACCTTCACGCGTCCTGCCCTGGCGGCGCTGGCCGCGACGACCGGCAACGAAGTGAGAACCCTCGTCGCGCGCGGCTTCCTTCGCGGGGGCGAGCCCGAGCTCGTCTTCAAGCATGCGTTGACGTGGGAGGTCGTCTACGGAAGCCTGCCGAAGGCCCACCGGGCGCGCTTGCACGCCTCTTTCGCCGCCTGGCTCGAGGCAACCGGCGAGGGCCGGGACGACCAGGTCGCGGCGCTTGCACACCACTATTCGCAGGCGGTCGAGCCCGAGATTGCCCCCCTCGCATGGCGTGGAGAGGAGGCGAAGCTCGCCGAATTGTCGGTCGAGGCGCTTCGCTACCTTCGCCGCGGCGCGGAGCTCGCGGTCGGCCGTTTCGACATCCAAGAAGCGCTCGCACTGCTCCGACAGGCAGTGGAGCTCGCGCCGGAGGACGCCGAGCTCTGGCGCGCGATCGCACGCGCGAACTCGCTCAGATTTGACGGCGAGGGCTACTGGGAGGCGATGCTGAAAGCTGTCGAGCTGACGTCCGATTCGGTGCTTCTGGGCGAGCTCTACGCCGAGCTCGCCATCGAGACCACCATGCGGGGCGCGATGTGGAAACAACGCCCGGAAACTTCGCTGATCTCGAGCTGGGCCAGCAAGGCAATCGAGCTGTCTCGTCCCGAAAGCCGTGCCCTCGCGCAGGCCTGGCTGGTGAATGCGAATGCCGAGGACGACGTCGCGCTCGCCGATCGGGCCATCGCCATCGCCGAGCGGCTGCGGGACGTCGATCTTCTCTCGTACGGATTCCAGGTCCGCTCCGGGATCGCGCTCGTGAGCTCGGAGTACACGGTCGCCCAGGATTGGGCGCAGCGCCGCCTCGCGCTTGCACACGGCGTGACCGACCCCGACCACCTCGCGCTCATCCACTGGCAGTCGTCCGTCTCGGAGCTCGCCGCCGGGCAACTCGACCTGGCCGAGTCGCATGCCCGCCGGCACGAGGCGATCGCAGCGCGGCTGACCCCGCACCACGCGGTGCACGCACTCTTTGGCGCGCTTCACGTCGAGAAAGCGGCGGGTCGCTGGGCCCAGATTCACGCGCTGCAACCACGCGTCGAGCGGGCTGTTGCCGAGAACGTCGAAACACCATGTGTCACTGACGCGGCGATACTCCTGACGTGTGCAGAAGCCTGCGCCGAACTGGGCCTTGAGCAGGACGCGCACGGATTGGAAGAAGACGCGAAAGCTCTCGGGTTCGAGGGCTACGGCTTCTGGCTCGACCCGATGTACGCGCGTCTGGCCCTGCTGCGCGGAAACCTCGATGAGGTCAGCGCGCTGCTCGAGGGATCCGAGGAATGGCATTGGCTGATGTACGACCACGTTCACGGAGCGGCAACCCGTCTCGAGGCGCTTGTCGCCGTCGGACGCAAGGACGAGGCCGAGGGCGAAGCGCTACGACTCTTGCAGCCCGGCAGCTATCTCGAGCCGTTCGCCCTGCGCGCGCTGGGGCTGGTACGAAGCGACGGAGCGTTGCTGGCGCAGGCGGTGGAGCGCTTCGAGGCGATGGGGCTGGACTGGCACGCCGCGAAGGCGCGCAACCCAGCCGTCCAAGCTCAGCCACTCCCGGGGACGGCGTCGTAAGGAAAATCCGTTCATATCGAGCCGGCGTTGCACCGGACAAAGCTTGCGCGGGTTCGATTCCCGCCAGCTCCATTTCGTTTCGGACGTTTGCGGACGCCCACAGCTTCCGCAAACAGCGACATTTTGGGAAAAGCATCGCGACGTCAAGTACGCAAATAGCGCGAAACGCGTAGTTGACGGAAGTCATGAATGGGGGCAGCATGGGCGTCGCGCCGAGCACGGAGCGGGACTAGACCGAAGCCCCCGGGCGATGAACTAGGCGGAAGCCGAACGCATTGCTCGGAGGTGGACGAAACCGCCACCGGCTCGGCGAATTCTTTTGGTCCGATCCGGATCAGGGAACCGCTCTGCACAACGTGCCCCGGCGACTTGGTGTGCTTGTTGGCGGACTCGAAACACGGCCCCGAGCGCAAAGCGACTTTGCGATACCCGGATGCGGTACTAATATCGTCGCTTCTGCGGCTTGACTCACACGACCCGAAGGGGGCTAGATGAACGGAGTGCGGTTCGCCGTGCTTGCGGCAGTCTCCGCGTTCGTGCTCGCGCTGGGCGCGTCCGCGGGCGCCGCGGGCACGAGCAAGGGCTCAGGAAATGTCACCTCCGGGAGCGGCGGCGCGGGCATCGCGGCATGCCTCGCGCATATTCCGGGGGGCTTGAGCCCCGACGAGAACGACCTGAGCGAGTACTACACGTCCGTGTGCACCGGGCACGACGAGCCCGAGCTCGACCCGGTCTCGAGCGCGCCGGGCTCCGCGCGGAACATCACGTGGCACGTCCAACTGCCGGCGGACGGCGCGGTGCCGGTATCGAGCGTCGGGCCGACGTTCTGGTTCGGCGGCACGGTCGCGGACTCGAACCCGGTCAAAATCGGCGGGGAGGGCTTCCTCGAGCTGCAGTTCTATCCCGACTCCTTCGTCAAGAGCTGCCCGTCGAACGGGGGCTTCATCGTCAAGCACGCGCCTAACGTCTACACGGCGTGCTCGCCGGTCTGGACGATCACGAAGAAGGGAAATTCGATCGGGGAGCCGGCCGCGTTCAACGGAATGCTCACGGACGCCTCGGGCAAGAGCGCGTTCGTCATGCACGCCCTCGACATCGTGGACGTCCACATCTGGGCGCCGGCGCCGGGCGCCGCGTACCAGGAGCAGGTCACCGACGAGACGAGCGGTCAGACGTCGAGCGTGCTCGTGCTCATCAGCCAGAGAGATGGTGCGCTGACGCCCGAGTTCGACACGAACGAGATCGGCAACGCCCTCGACTGGGGCGGCGTCTGGGACACGCCAATGGCATTCGTCTGGGAGATCGGCCACTCCGACATCTACGGGGATCATCCGGGCGCGTTCTGCGTCCCCGGCCAGATCTTCTGTGGCTCGTTCAACAACGACAACTGGGCCGGTATCACGCCGATCCGGATCTTCGACGTCACGTTCGGCGACGGCTCACATCAGGAGAACTGGGCGGCGGTCTCGGACACCGGCGGGATCGCCGAGGTGCTCGGCAACTCGTTCGTCGGCCCCACCGAATGCACGGGGTACGGAGGTCCATACTGCATCTACCCGTGGTTCTCGTCTGACGGCGGCGCCATCAACTACGGCGTCCACTACACCAACACCGTCAACGACTACGGCATGGCGGAGCAGTTCGCGCAGACGACGGACTGTCCGGAGGACGGCGTCTTCTCCGGCGGGACGTACTGCGACACGATCCTCAAGTAGTGGCAGGAGTGGGAGGCGGGCGCCTGCCGGCGCCCGCCTCCTCGGCTGCGGCAAGGACGCGGACGACGTCTCGTCCGAATCCCGCGTCGAACGGGGTGTCGCCGGCGAGCAGCGCATCGATCGTGCCCGCATAGGCGGGCGCGACTTCGCCTCCGTCGGGCATCCGCGCGACGCCCTCCTTGCGCCAGAACACCGCTTCCGTCAGCTCCGCGGGTGACGTCAGGCTGATGGTCACACTGCTGTCCGCCCCGGTCGCGTGCCGTAGGCCAAGGTGTACCTCGTCGCCGCGTCCGCGCACCGCCGCGACCTGCTCGACCGGTCCCAGCGTCGGGAGCAAGAGGGCCAGTGCATGCGGCCCGATGTCCCACAGCGCGCCGCGCTCCCGCCGCCACGGTGACTCCCCGAACGGATTGCCGGACTCGAAGATCGAGGAGAGCATGGTGACGCTGCCACCGTCCCAGTCGTGGCCGTCGATCTCGGTGCTGAACCAGTCACGGACAGCGGGGTCGAAGCGGCGGGTGAAGAAGATGACGGTGGGAGCGCGTGCCGCCTCGACGACTCGGTCAGCCGCTTCGACGGTCAGCGCCAGCGGCTTCTCCAGCAGCAGCGAGCGGCCGGCGGTGCCGGCGCGCACCGCGAGCTCGGTCTGAACATCCGGCGGAACCGAGAACGCGATTGCCTCGACCGCGGCGATCAGCTCATCGACCTCGGAGAATGGCTGCACCCCGAACTGCGTCGCGAGTCTCTTCGCCTTTGCGGGGTCCCGTCCCCAGACGCCGACGAGCTCGGCTCGGGGGTGGCTCACGATTCCGGGGGCGTGGACGGCCGCAGCCCAGTAGCCGGTGCCGATCAGGCCGAACCGCATCTGGCAATCCTCTCTGAATCGCGAGCGTAGAGCTAACCACCGGGCCGGCCTTGCGTCCGTAAAGGCATGCGGGTTCGGCTGCTATTGCTGCTGATCGTCGCCGTCTTTGCGGTTGCCGGACCCGCGTCCGCCCGGCGGACCGGGCTCCACGGCGCCCATCCGTGCGCCGGGGTCGCCGGCTACACGTGCGCGACGCTCGATGTTCCGCTCGACCGCGCGAACCCGGCGCGGGGGACGCTCCATCTGCAGGTGGGAATGGGCGACAACGCGAACGCGCCGCGCGGCGTGCTGCTCGTGCTCTCGGGTGGCCCGGGTCAGCCCGGCCTGCCGATCCTCGATGGCTACGTCTCCCGCGCGCTCTCGGCCGAGCGGACCCAGTACCGCATCGTCGTGTTCGATCAGCGCGGCACCGGCGCTGGTGCGCTCGACTGCACGGCGCTGCAGCACGAGATGGGGAGCTCGGACCTTACCTCGCCAAGTGCCCGCGCCGTTCGTGCCTGCGCCAGCAAGGTGGGAACGAAGCGTGCCTTTTTCGGCACCGACGACGTCGTGGCCGACATGGATCAACTCCGCCAGGCGCTCGGTGTCGATCGGTGGTCGCTCGACGGCGTCTCGTACGGCACATACGTCGGCGAGCGCTACGGACTGGCCCATCGGTCGCACGTCTCGAAGCTCGTGCTCGACTCCGTCGTGCCGCAGGTGGGCTTGTTCGACGGCGGCGTCGTCGAGTTCGCGGCCGTCAAGCGCGTGCTGGGCGCTGTGTGCGGTCGTTGCGTAGCCGACCTGGCAGCCGTCGTGCGACGCGATCGCCTCGGGCCGCAGCTGCTCGATGCGTTGACGTTCGACAGCATCGCCGACCCGACGTATCGCAGGTTCTGGGACGTCCCCTCCGCGTTGCACGCCGCGCGCCACGGCAACCGAATGCTGCTCAACCGCTTCCTTGCCGCTGCCTCGACGTATCAGCGAGACACTCCTGCCGCCGCGCTCGACCAGGGCCTGCACGCGAGCGCGCTCTGCTCGGACTGGCGGTACCCCTGGGGCACGTCGGGGGTGCCGCTCGCCGGCCGCGCCGCGAAGCTTCGAGCTGCAGTCGCACGGATTCCCGCCAAGCGGCTCTATCCGTTCGACGCCCGGACGGCCTTGGACAACGGATTCGTCCGGCAGTGCCTGCCGTGGACGCCGACCGCGCCGACGCCGCTGCCGCACGGGAAGCTGCTCGTGCCGACGCTGCTCGTCAACGGCAACCACGATCTGTCCACGCCGCTCGCCTGGGCCCGCGAGGAGCTCGCTCTGACGACGCAGGGAAAGCTCGTCGTCGTTCCGGGCGCGGGCCACTCGGTGCAGTCACGTGCCGTGAGCAGCGTGGGCCGTGCTGCCGTGGCACGGTTCCTGCTCAGCTCGGGCTGAGCGCGCTCATGACGGTCGTGAGCATCGTCTGCTCGACGTCCGCCTGTGAAAGTCGTCCTGCTTGCAGCTCGGTGCTCGCGAGGTGAACGATCGCGCGGACAACGGCGATCAGCCACGTGGCGGAGACATCGCTTCGGAAGACGCCTTCCGCCTGCCCGCGTTCGAGAAGAGGAACGATTTGCGTGGTCATCGGGAGGTGTCGGCGGCGCAATTCGGTACTTGAGAGCCGGTTGATGTTGATCCCTAGAACGCCGTGGAACTGGCTGAGCTGCTGCCAGGTCGCGCGAAGCACTCGTTCGAGCGCCTCTCTTGGCTCGCCGCGATCGGGCTCGGCTTCCCGGATGGCGTCCGCGACCTGCGTGGTCGCGTCCTCCATGACGGCGTCGAGCAGCGACTCGCGGGTGGGGAAGTGCATGTAGACCGTGGCGCGCACGACCCCGGCGCGGCGAGCGATCTCGGCCATGCTGACGTCGGGATCGCTCGCTAGCGCTTCCAGGGCGGCGTCGATGATCGAGGAGATGCTGCGCTCGGCGTCCGCCCGGCGCTTCCGGGCGGACGCGTTGGCTGGTGTCTTCGTCTTGCTCATCGATCAGTGGACCGGCATTGCCTGCGGGCTCATGCGCAGCTTCGGCAGGAAGTGCCGGGCGCGGGGGAGAACCACCATTGCCACGAGGCTGCCGAGCGTAGCGACGAGGGCGGCGAGCAAGAACGCGTGGCCGATCCCGGAGGCTGCGTGCGGGCCGAGGATCGCTCCACCGGCTCCGGCGGCGATTGTCGAGAAGATCGCGATGCCGAGCGTGCCGCCGATCTCGTGACCGGTCGAGTTGAGGCCGGAGATCATCCGCTCTCATCCTCGCGCGTCCCAACCAGGATCGACATCGAGACGGACACGGTTGCGACACCGAGTCCCAGACCGGCGATCAGCATGCCGGGGAGGACGTTGGCGGCGTAGCTGCCGGTCTCGCCGACTCGGGAAAGAAGGAACAGTCCGACTGCTGCGACGGCGAATGCTCCGGCGAGCGGGCCGCGAACACCGTGCTTCGCGACGATGTGGCCTGAGGCATGCGAGCCGATTCCGGCCGCGAGTGCAAGTGGGATGAACGCGAGGCCGGTCGTGAGCGGTCCCCAGCCGAGCACGTTCTGGAGATAGAGCGAGCAGAGCAGGAAGAGCCCGAAGATCGAGCCCGCGGTGGCCAGCATCAGTACGAGGCCGCCACCGACGGCACGGTCGGCCACGCGGCGGACGTGAAGGAGTGGCGTGTCGATGTGCAGCTCGTAGACGGCGAACGCGGCGAGGCCGGCCAGTCCGCCGAGACCGCAGAGGTGCGTCTGGATCGACGTCCAGCCGGCGGAGTCCGCCTGCGTAATCCCGTAGACGATTGCGGCGAGGCTGGTGGTCGCGAGCGCCGCTCCCGGGAGGTCGAGTCCGCGCCAGCGCGGCTTCTGGGTGTCGGCCGGCACGATCCGCAGCGAGGCGAAGAGCAGCATCGCTGCGACGGGGAGGTTGACGTAGAAGATCGTCCGCCAGTCGGTGTACTGCGTCAGCACGCCGCCGACCATGACGCCGATGGCCGCGCCGGCTCCGCCGACTGCGCCCCAGGCGGCGAGCGCCTTTGCGCGCTGCGTCCCGTGGAACGAGGACGTGATGATCGAGAGAGCAGCGGGGGAGAGAAGTGCGGCTCCGAGACCCTGGCCTGCGCGGGCCGCGAACAGCGTTGCGGCTGTCCCCGCCATCGCCGAGGCGAAGGACGAGGCGGTGAACACCGTGAGGCCGGTGACGAGCATGCGCCGGCGTCCGAGGAGATCGGCGGCGCGGCCTCCGAACAGGAGGAGGCTGCCGAAGATCAGGGAGTAGCTCGTGATCGTCCAGCTGATCCTCGAGCCGCTCAGCTGCAGGTCGGTGGCGATGTGGGGGAGGGCGATGTTCACGGCGGTGATGTCGAGGATGACCATGAGCTGGGCGACGAGGAGCACCGGGAGAAGCCAGCGGCGCGGCGCGGCGGCATTCGTGTCTACCCGCTTCGTGTCCTCGTGCTTGGTGTGCTTGGGCTTGTGATGCATGACTGACTCCTCCATAAGTTGGACTAAACTGTCTGAGATAATAAATCAGACACGAGTGTCCAATGTCAAGTGGGGAGTTGAAGAAAGTCCCTCGTCCGGGTGACAGGAAAGCTCGCGCCGGTGGTGCAATCGTCCGCATGGCCGTGCGTCGGATCAGCCGCGTCGTCGCCCTGGCGCTCGTCGTTGCGCCGCTTCTCGTCGTCCTCGTCCACCTGGTCGAGAGCACGCTGCCGCTCGCCCTTGCGTACGCCGCCAGCCTGCTGCTCGTCGTCGCGCTGGGGAACCGGTTCCGCCTGCGCCTCGAGCGAGCCCTCGCCGCAGAGCGCTCACGGGCTCGCGTCGACGCGCTCACGACCGCGCCGAACCGTTACGCGCTCGCCGAGGCGCTCGCCGCCGAGCAGGCGCGGATTAGAAGAGGGGGCCAGACCGCCGCGATCTGTTTCCTCGATCTCGACCGATTCAAGAAGGTCAACGACACGTACGGCTATGCCGCCGGCGATTCCCTGCTCGTCGACGTCTACGAGCGGCTACGCGGAGAGCTGCGTGCAAGCGACGTGCTGTTCCGCTGGGGTGGGGAGGAGTTCGTCGTGCTCGCTCCACACGTCGAAGGAGCTGAGCTCACCGACTTTGCCGAGCGCTTGCGCCTGCTCATGGCGGGCCGTCCGTTCTGGATCAACGGCAAGCCCCGCACGATCACCGCGTCCGTCGGAGCGGTGCTGCTCGACGACGCCCGTCCGGCCGACGCCGCCCTCGAGCGGGCGGGGCGGCTCGTCAAGAGGGCCAAGCTGAACCGCAACACGGCCGTGGTCGACACGGCTATCCGGCAGCCGTCCTCCCCGGCACGAAAACTCAGGGAGGACGACCGACGGTTCGAGCGTTACGCGGCGGCTCGGTAGTAAGCGGCTATCCGCTCAGCAGGCCTACGCACTGACCGGTCGTTTTGTGCCCGACGATGTTGAACTCGCCGGGGAAGGCCCCTCCGGTCAAGCGTGGGCCGAGTCCCTCGCAGTTGAGGTTTCTCCCGACCGTGTTGACGACGACGCTGACCGCGGCGTTGCCGTCGTCCTCCGGATCGGTCGCCGTGATGTTGATCAGCGTCAGGTTGCCCCCGATGTGGCTGAACAGCACTCCGAGCCACTCGGGCATGACGTCGCTGACTGTGAAGTTGCCCCCGACCGTGTCGTTCTTCAACGCCCAGGGAATGTCGCCGCCCCCTCCGGTCAGCGTGACGTTCCCGTCGACCGTGATCCCGTTCAGCAGGACGGTGTCCGCGTCGGTCGCGGTCACATTTCCGTTGACGGTGATGACGGAGTGCCCGTCCGGCTCGATCGCGCACGTGTGTGGCGCGTGAGCGACGTAGCCGAACGGCTGGCAGCCGAGCCCGAAAATCGAGCCTGCGGCCGCGGTGACGTTGTGTCCGACCGTGATCGTCGACGGTGCGCTTTGCGCGTCGAAGAACGCTCCGGCGGCGACGTTCAGGTTGCCGACGACGTTGATCACGGCATCCGGCACCACGTCGCAAAAGCCCGTGACCGTGATGCTGGCGTAGGTCCCCGACGGGATGTCACCACCAGCGCACGTGTACGGCGTGCTCGAGGAGGCTGCACCAGCCGCTCCAGTCGACGCCACCACGATGCCGGTGGCAGCTACGAGCGCAGTCATCAGAAGTACCAAACGACGCATTCAACTCCCCCTTCTCGTTAGTCCCCTTGTCGCAGGCCACGCAGTCTGGTGCCCGCAACGGTCTGCTGTCAAATAGCGCTCCCGAGCAACCCGCTGGGAGAAGCCAGAGCGGATTGAACAGCCAGTCAATTCTGCGGGAGTTATCGACTGATTAGTCAATCGTATAAAAGAGGATTAGAAAGTGCTGTTGGTCCCAAAAACACCCGCTGCATTTTTCCGTTCTCTCTAAACCCTCGGAAGATCCGATGCCAGGAGGTAGTCGGTGTCTGCGCTCACTGGCCGCAGGGCCGATGCCGCGGCTCGCGCCGGTGATCCGGGGTCATGCCAGGCAGGTCTCTCAAGGCTCCTCCATGGGTCTGAGGGTCGGGTAGAGCCGACGGAAGCGCCGGTAGCCGTCGCTGTAGTCCCACTCCGGCTCGATTCGACGTCGCGGCCGGACGCAGCGGACAACCGCGTCGTCGGCATCCGCGAAGACGCCGGCGCGAACGCCGGCGAGGAGCGCCGCGCCGACCGCAGAGCTCTCCTCCGAGTCGGTCGTCTCGAGCGGTAGGCCGAGCACCGAGGAGAGAATCCGGAGCCAGAGTTCGCTTCGCGCGCCGCCGCCCGAGACGCGGCCGCTCTCGGGCCGGGCCCCAAGCTCGCGGAGCAGCTCGAGTGAGTCGCGTAGCCCGTAAGCGACACCCTCGAGCATCGCCCGCCAGAGCGCGCCGCGGTCGTGGCGGACGGAGAGGCCGACGAACGCGCCGCGCGCGTCAGGGTCCGGATGCGGGGTTCGTTCGCCGGCGAGATACGGCGCGAAGAGCAGGCCTTCGCTCCCGGGCGGCCAGTGCGCGGCCTCCGCTTCGAGGTCGGCGAGGTCAGCGGCGAGCGCCTCGCGGAGCCAGGCGGCCGAGCCGGCCGCGTTCAGCATCACGCCCATTGCGTGCCAGGTGTCGGGGACCGCGTGGCAGAACGCATGAAGCCGCGCTTCCGGATCGTGTGCGTAGGAGGCGAGCGCAGCGAAGACGACGCCGGAGGTGCCGAGGACGACCGAGACTGGGCCGGGGCGCGCGATCCCCACGCCGAGCGCGGCAGCGGCCTGGTCGCTGGCTCCGGCGATCGCGGTCGACTCGCGGGCGGGTGGCAGCCAGTCGAGGGGGATCTCGAGTGCGGCGCAGACCTCGTCTGACCAGTTGCGCCGGCGAACGTCGAAGAGGAGCGTGCCCGAGGCGTCGGCGACGTCGGTGGCGAGCTCCCCTGTCAGGCGCAACCGGACGTAGTCCTTCGGTAGCAGCACGTGTCGGACCCGGTCGTAAAGCTCGCGCTCGTGCCGGCGCAGCCAGAGCAGCTTCGGAGCAGTGAAACCGGTCAGGGCGCGGTTTCCGGTCAGCTCGACCAGCCGCGCGAAGCCGATCCGCTCCTCGATCTCCGCGCACTCCGCGGCGGTGCGCTGGTCGTTCCACAGGATCGCCGGACGCAGCACGCGCTGCTCGGCGTCGAGGACGACGAGCCCGTGCATCTGTCCCGACAGCCCGATCGGCCCCTCGGGCAGCCGGCTCAGAACATCCTCGGCCGCGTGCCACCAGTTCTCGGGCTCCTGTTCCGACCACCCCGGCTGCGGCCGCGAAAGCGGGTAGTCCGCGCTCGCGGTGGCGAGCACGCCGCCCCTCTCGTCGATCGCAACGCCCTTGACCGCGGAGGTGCCGACGTCAAGGCCGATGAGAGGCACGCTAGGCGCCGAGCGCGGCGTACACGAGCTCGTAGGCGCGGACCGCGTCCTTGGCGTGCTGCGCCCGCCGCAGCTCTGCCTCGTCTATCTTGCCGGCGATCCCGTCGATGAATCGCCACTGCAGCACCGACCGCTTCACGGCGCCGACGGCGTCCTCCGTGTAGGGATAGAGGTCGAAGCCGAGCCGCTCGCCGTGCTCGCCGTAGCGAGCGCGGCGCAGCTCGAGCGCGAGCTCGAGAGTCTCCATGAACGCCGTTGCGCCGACCATGTTGTCGTCGTCGAACGTGCCCCAGCCGGAGTTCGCATGCTGATGGCCGAGCAGCCCTTCGGCAGCGAGGAGCGCTGCGTACTCGGCGAGGTTCTCGCCGTTCATGATCAGGTGCTGCCAGTCCATATTGACCTTGACATTCGAGATTCCCCGGGCGCGCAAGGTATGGATCACGTGCAGCGTCATGCCGATGTTGCGCATGAGGATCTTCATCGCCGGCTCCGAGTTCTTGTGCTCGAGGAAGATCGTGACGCCACGCTCTCGCGCGTGGGCGGCCGCCTCGGCGACACCGTCCACGAAACGCGCCCACGATTCGGCGTATGGCGTCTGGAACGGGTAGTTGTACCCCTCGATCCCGGGCCAGATGATCATCTGCGCCCCGACGTCGGCCGCGAGGTCGATCGCCTCGCGTGTCAGGCGCAATGCCTCACCGCGGGTCGCGTCGTCCGGCGAGCAGAAGCCGCCCTTGCCGAAGCGGGGATCGAGGTGGAGGCCGCTCGCGATGCAGTAGATGCCGTGCCCGCCGAGCGCGTCTCGGACCGCCTCGAGGTTCTCGTGCGCGAGCTCCTGCGGGTAGTGGAACTCGTAGTCGTCGATCAAGTCGCCGAGCCCCTCGACCGCGGTACGCACCTTCTCAACCGTCGAGATGCCTGCCAGCTCCGGCTTGTACCCGCCCGGATTGAACCGCGTCGCCATGGCGCCGAACGCCCAGATTCCGAGACTCGTCTTCACGAGCCGACCCTATCTCCTGCCGTTGTCGAGCACCTTCACGGGCGTTTGCGCCATTCCCGCAGGAGAGTAGTATTGGCGCGCCGATCGACCTGAGCTGGCCACGGGTGGATGCGGGGGGACCCCTCTCGTGCATGTGACGGACCGGCACATCCATAGAGGCGCCTGACGGCGCTCTCGAAGAGCAATGGCACGAAGGAGGGCAAGGAGGGTGAAGAGATTCGGTAGAGCGGGTCTGGTCCTCGTGCTCGTCGGCGGCATCGCCGCCCTCGCAGTCACCGCAGCCGCGGTCGCGAGCACGAAGAAGAAGTCGGCAAGCGTTCAGGTCTGCGTACTGCTGCCTGACACGAAGTCGTCCGTACGCTGGACGCAGTTCGATCCGAAGTACATCGGGGCGGCGCTGAAGAAGGCCAACGTCACCTACTCGATGAACAACGCACTCAACGATCCGTCGAAGCAGACGGCACAGGCGCAGGCGTGCCTCGCAGCGGGCGCGAAGGGTGTCATCGAGGTGGCGCTCGACAACGGCTCGGCTTCCGCGATCGAGAAGCTCTTCACGTCGAAGGGCGGCTTCGCGATCGACTACGACCGCCAGGTGACGGGCGGCACCGCGGTGGACTACGTCTCGTTCGACGGCAAGGCGGTTGGCAAAGCGCAGGCGAACGGAATCATCGCCGCGATGAAGGCGAAGCACACTTACAAGAAGAGCAGCATCGTCGCCGAGCTCTGGGGCGGTCAGACCGACCAGAACGCGTTCTGGTTCAAGAGCGGCAACGACGCCGTGCTGAACCCGCTCTTCAAGCAGCACAAGCTGAAGAAGGGCCCCCAGCAGTTCGTCCCCGACTGGGATGCGAACAACGCGGCCACGATCTACGACCAGATGCTCGTGAAGACGAACAACAAGATCAAGGGCGTCATCGCCGCGAACGACAACATCGCAGGGGCCGTGATCGCCCGCGAGAAGGCGCATCACCTGAAGCCGGTCCCGCTGTCCGGCCAGGACACGACGGCACAGGGCGTGCAGTACATCCTTGCGGGCTGGCAGTCGGGCACGGTCTACAAGTACGTGCCGCTCGAGGCGAACGCCGTGGCGGCCGCTGCGGTCGCGCTGCTCCACGGGAAGAAGCCGGTGACGAACAGCTTCCGGAAGAACGGGTCCGCGAAGGAGCCGACGTTCGTCATCCCCGTGAAGTGGATCACGAAGAACAACTACAAGCAGCTCTTCAAGCAGGGCTGGCTGCAGCGGAGCCAGGTGTGCATCGGGCAGTACAAGAAGTACTGCAAGTAGCTCGTTCACTGTGAGATGGTGGAGGCGTCCCAGCCGGGACGCCTCCACCACGCTCTCCTCGCCCAGCAGCGGTCATCGATGAGCGACACACCACTTCTCCAGCTCCAGAGCATCACGAAGACGTTCGGCTCGGTGCAGGCGCTGGACGACGTCGACTTCGAGGTTCGGGCCGGGGAGGTGATGGCGCTCGTCGGCGACAACGGTGCGGGCAAGTCGACGCTCGTCAAGTGCGTCGCCGGCACTCACGCCGCCGACAGCGGCCGGATCCTGTTCGAGGGGCAAGAGGTGAACATCCACGGGCCGAAGGACGCCGCCCGGCTCGGGATCGAGGTCGTCTACCAGGATCTCGCACTCTGCGACAACCTCGACGTCGTCCAGAACATGTATCTGGGCCGTGAGATCAATCGCGGGCAGATCCTGTCGGAGGCGCCGATGGAGCAGCACACCGCCGAGACGCTGAAGTCTCTGGCTGTCACGACCATCAAGTCGGTCCGCCAGACGGTGGCAACGCTCTCGGGCGGCCAACGCCAGTCGGTCGCCGTCGCGCGCGCCGTGATGTGGAACTCGAAGCTCGTCATCCTCGACGAGCCGACCGCCGCTCTCGGCGTCGCGCAGACCGAGCAGGTGCTCGAGCTCGTGCGCCGCCTCGGCAGCCAGGGACTCGGAGTGATGCTCATCTCCCACAACCTCCACGACGTCTTCGAGACCGCCGACCGGATCAGCGTGCTCCGGCTCGGCCGCAACGTCGGCGTGTTCGAGCGCCGCCAGACGACCCAACAGGCGGTCGTCGAGGCGATCACCGCAGGCATGCCCACGAAGGTCTCCGGGGTCCCGTCCACCGCGGGCGCGGGAGGCGGCGAGTGACCTCGGCAGACGTCGTCGGCCCCGATCGGGCGCCGCCCCTCGAGGAGGAGCAGCTTCCGACCGGGCTCAGAGGCTCTTGGGAACGCACGAAGCTCAACGTGCGCACCGGCAACCTCGGCGCGGTGCCGCTCATCGTCGGCGAGATCGCCGTCGTCATCGTCTTCGGCTTGACGGCGACGAACTTCTTCACGTCGACCAACTTCGTCAACCTGATCACGCAAACCGCCGGCACGGCGATGCTCGCCTACGGCGTCGTCTTCGTGCTCCTACTCGGCGAGATCGACCTTTCGATCGGCTACCTCGCGGGCATCGGGGCACTGGTCGTGGCCGAGCTCCAGCTCCCCGGCAGCAGCTGGCAGATGAACGGCCTCCTCGCGATGCTCGTTGCCGTCGCAGTCTGCACCGTGATCGGCGGAGTCCAGGGCTCGGTCGTCGCGTTCGTCGGCGTTCCCTCGTTCGTCGTCACGCTCGCCGGCTTCCTGATCTGGCAGGGCGTGATCCTGAACAAGCTTCAGCAGCGCGGGACGATCATCATCGAGGACCGCTGGATCAACTACACCGACCTCTACATCTTCTCGCCACTGGCCGGGTGGGTGATCGCCGCGATCTTCACGGCCATGTACCCCTTCAGCGTCCTCTACAGGAAGATCGTCGCCCGTGGCACACAGATCGCGCAGCAGAGCTGGACGTCGGCCATCCTGAAGACGATCGGCATCGGGATCGCGGCGTTCGGGACGGTCGCGGTCGCGAACAACGCCAAGATCATCTCGACGCCCCTGGGCCTGCCGCTCCCCGGCGTGCTCATGGTGCTCTTCTTCGTGCTGCTGACGTTCCTCGCCAAGTGGACGACGTTCGGCCGGCACGTCTACGCGGTCGGCGGCAACGCCGAGGCGGCTCGGCGCTCCGGCATCAACGTGTCGCGTGTCCGCGTCCTCGTGTTCGCGCTCTCGGGCGCGATGGCTGCCATCGGCGGCATCATCTTCGCGGCGCAGGTGAACTCGGTCGCGCTCACGTTTCCGCCGGGCAACCTGCTCCTCAACGCGATCGCCGCCGCTGTGATCGGCGGCGTCAGTCTCTTCGGCGGTCGCGGCGAGGTGCGCGGCGCCCTGCTCGGCGCCATCCTGATCGGCACCCTGCAGAACGGCCTCAACACGCTGAGCATCTCGAACGGCTGGATCTACATCGTCACCGGCCTCGTACTGCTCGCCGCGGTGACGCTCGACACGGTTGCCGTTCGGCTGCAGGCGCGCTCCGGGCGCTAGCGGTACTGACGAAGCTTGCGGAGGACCAGCGCGGCCACTCGTTCGCCCAGGGCGCGTCCCGCATTCGTGTCCGACGGGACGTCGATGCCGGCAGCGAGTGCCGCCGTGCCGGCCTGACGCATCTGGCTCGCGACCGAGCGTCCGGTAAGTGCGGTCAAGACTCGCCCCGCCGCGTAGGCGAACGCGGTCTCCTCGGCCACGCCGCCCGGTGAGGCGGGCGTGGCCGAGGGCGGCGACCACGCCGCGCCGTCGATCCAGCGACCCTGCGAGAGCACCTCGACCTTGCCGTCCCGAATTTCGATCAGCCCCGGGACCAGCGGCAGGCCGTCTGAGCTGTAGTCGGGACCGCTCCGGTCGCTGGACTGGCCCTGGAACGCCAGGTAGCGGATCATGGAAATCGGCCGGGGTGCCTGGGAGGCGCGCTTTGCGCCCCAGGTGACGACCGCGGCGTCGTTGAGGGCGGCGCCGAGACCCAGGTAGAGACGTACGTCCTTCGCGAGGTCGCTCGTCGCCTCGTGTGCGGCGAGCGAGGCCCAGGTCAGCGGCGACGAGAGCAACGGCGCTCTTCCCCTGGGTGAGGTCGCCCGCAGGACAGCGACCGCCGCCTCCTTGTACGCAGGGCCCGACGGGTCCCCGAGCGACGACGCGCCCGGCAGGCTGCGGCGCGTTGCCGGGAGCGCGAAGCCGCGGACGCGACCCCACTCCGCACCGACGAAGCTCTGCACGTCCGCAGGCGCCGCCGTCAGGCTGTGCGGCCGGATCTTCCCGAGCGCGAGGGGTTGCCAGAAGGTCGCGTCCTCCACCGTCGAGCCGGCTGCGTGGACGATCAGGGGCTGGTTCCGCGACGTGAAGCTCGGGTCGGCATAGTGCAGCGACTCGTTCGAGCCGTCGCGCCCGCCGGCGGTGATCAGGGCCGCGGCGATCCGGTTGCCGACCGCCGCCGGGGAGCTCCCGAACCGGGTCGTGAAGTCGGGGGAGTAGCAGAAGGAGCGCATCTCTCGAGTGAGGAGCGCGAAGGTGCGGCTCAGGTTGGAATCGAAGGAGGATTCCCAGAGCAGCACCCGGTAGGCCGCGTAGCTGATCGCCGCGTTCCGGGCCGAGGCGGTCTCCCTTGCGCTCGCCTTCCAGGCGCCCCACATCGCCGCCGACAGGTCGAACAGGTCGCGCGCCTGGACTGGCTCGCTCGCGGCTCCGGATCGGAGCGTGTCGACAGCTGTGTCGATCCAGTTGGTCGCGACGGAGCGGCCGTCGCCGGCCGGCGTGCAGCGGGTGAGGCGGTAAAAGGCGGGCGCGGCGACCCGCCGAGGGTGGGGCCCCGGCACCGCGACCTCGACGATCCGGTCGGCGCGAACATCGCGCAGAACGCTCTCGCCGCCCCACGGATAGCGGACGGTCAGGCGCGCGGCCCTCGTCTCGGCGCCGAGCCCGAAATGGACGCGCTGATCCTCGGAGGACAGGTAGCTACTGCCCGCGCGGACCTCCTGCGACAGCGTCGTCTTGCCGCCCTCGAGCACGACCGTCACCACCGCTCCGGGGCTGAACCGCGAGAGCCTCACCTCGAGCCAATGGCCAGATGGGCCGGACGGCTTCAGCAAGAGGAGCTTGCCGCCGATCGAGTTGACCGCGATCTCCATGCGGCCGTCGTTGTCGATGTCGGCCGCCGCGAGGCCGCGCCCGTTCACACGGAGACCGGCCGGCACGAGGCCCGGCGCGACGCCGTAGCGCGTGACCTGTTCCCCGGCGAGCGGCGCGACTACCTTCACCTGGCCCGCGTCCTTCGCCAGGCTCGTGACCGGGATGCCGCCGGTTGCGAGCACGAGGTCGGACGTGCCCGAGTTCGCCAGGTCGACGAACGAGTCGCCCCAACCCGCGAAGTTGGTTCCGAGCGCAGGGTCGAAGTCGGGTCGGGCATTTGCAAACGAGGAGGTCGCCGCCGTCCTCGCGAACGCGGCCGACGGCTCATTGCGCGAGTTGGTGACGAACAGGTCGAGCGGGCCGCCTTCGCCGCCGTCGACGGCTACGCCCATGCCGGCGTACGGATCTGCCACTCCCGAGGCCGCAGCGCGATTCTCGAAGCGGAAGCCGAGCCCCGCCGGATCCGCCTTCGCTCCGCCGGGCCACGGGACGTTGACGTACAGCTGGTTCGGATCCTCGTCGTTCGCGACGTAGAGGTCGGGGCGGCCGTCGCCGTTGACGTCGAGGAACGTCGCGCCGAGACCGTGCGAGAAGCCGGACGCCTCGATGCCTGCCTGGATCCCCACCTCGCGGAAGCGCGCCCGGCCGTTCGGGCCGTTCCCCTCGTTCAGGTAGAGCACGTCGCGAACTCCGACGAGGTTCGTCGGGAAGCCCGCGAGTGAGTTCGGCACTGGGTCGTACGGACGCGCGTAGCCGGCGGCGAAGACGTCCGGACGGCCGTCTCCGTTCACGTCCGCGACGGCGATCCCGGTGTACCAGCCGGACGCGATCATCCCGGCCGCGCGGGCACCCTCGCTGAAGGTGCCGTTGCCGTTGTTCCAGAGCAACTTGATCCCGTTCGTCGTCGTCACGATCAGATCGGGTCGGCCGTCGCCGTTCAGATCGGCAGCGACGCAGCCGTCGCCCTGCACCTGGAGCCCGGCGTGCGCTTTCGCGGTCACGTTGCGAAAGTGCCCGTGCAGGTTTTCGAACAGCTCCGTGCGCGGCAGCCCGCCGTGCGCCTCCCACTGCGCCGTGTCGGCACTCGCGTACGAGTTGACGGCGAACAGGTCCTGCCAGCCGTCGCCGTTGTAGTCGAGCCAGCAGACCCCGCCGCCCATCATCGCTGTGTAGTCGTTCGAGACCCCGTAGCGGAATGAGCCCTGGCGGAAGTCGAGGCCGACCTTCGCGGCGACGTCGGTGAGCCGAATGCCGTGCAGCGTCGAGCTCACAGGCGCCTTCTCGACCTCGCGCGACTGCGTCGTGGAGGGAAGCGCCCAGTGGCCGTCCACGATCTGGTGAAGTTGATAGGTGACCCCGGCAAGCTGCACTGTCGCCGTCGGCGGGCCTTGCTCCACGCCCTGGACCAGCCAGACCCGGAGCGTGCCGGAGTCCGCGGCCGGCTTCGCGGCGAGCAGGTCGTGGGCGATCAACTGCGCCGTGTGGAGGTCGAGCTTCGTCTGGACGCCCTGCCCCGGGAGGATGGTGACCGGCGGCAGGGACCCCGCCGGCAACGTGCGCGAGGCAGCTTCGACAGCGGGCGCGTTGCCGAGCACGATCGCCGCCGCGGACGCGACGGCTGCTGCGGACGCGATCCCGACGATGAAGCGGCGATCGAGTGCCGCCGGAACCAGGCGCAGCAACGGCAGCGCGAGGCAGACGATGGCGAGCGCGCCGAGGAGCGCAACCTTCGCCGCGAACTCGGACGTCGTCGGCGCGATCAGCACCCCCGCAAGCAGTCCCAGCGAGACCGCGTAGATGAGTCGGCCCTGCGGCAACCGCGGCGCGGTCTTCGGGTCGGTGATCATGAAGAAAAGGAAGACGAGCACCTCGGGCGAGGTCACGAGGACCCACCACAGGTGGAAGCCCGAGATCGGTCCGAGATGCCAGCGCGCGGTCATCGTGTGACCCGCGAGCGCGAGGACGCCGATCGCCGCGGTGAACGAGACCCAGAAGCCGAGCGCGACCCGCAGCAACTTCAGCCGCCAGAGGATGGCGAAGCCGCCCGCGACGATGACCACGAGGGCGAGTGCGAGCCAGGCCGAGGTTGGGCCCCACCAGAAGTCGAGCGGGGCGGCTCGATTCCGACCGAGCGCGAGGAAGCAGACGACGAGCCCGAAGTTCGACGGATTGAAGAGGTGCTCGCCGCGCCAGCGGATGACGTACTTCGACAGCAGCGAGATCGCAGCGGTTCCGACGAAGATCCACCAGCCGCGGACGCTCCACCAGTCGCCGTGCGCCGTCCCCGGGACGCGCAGCACGAAGGCGACGCCGTTGCCGGTGAGCATCGCACTCGCCGGCCACATGATCACGCGCTGGGTGCGCATCGCAATCGCGACCTCGAGAACTGCGCTGGTGCCGAGCGCGAGCAGGATCTGGGCGATGGAGACCTCGAAATGGAAGCCGACCTGCCCGATGACCTGGAGCGAGGTGATCGTCGCGGCGAGATGCAGTCGTGGATCGCGGAGCTTCGGGAGCAGCACCGGATACGGCGTGCCGCGGAAAAGGAACGTCGGCCCCGAAGGCACGTGGGCGGCCTGCGCGCTCATTCGCCCGCCCCATGCTAGTGCCCTCGGAAACTGTTGAAAATACGCCGCGGCTACATCGAGACAGGCGTTCCGCTCATCGCGGAGTGGTGCAGCGCCTCGAGCGTCTTCGCCTGGGCGAGGGCATCCTCTCGCCCCAGCAGCAGCTCGGCTTCAGCACGGATCGCTTCGCTCAGGTTCTCGAGCTCGAGCAAGTACGAGTCGGCGGGCTCGAGCTCGATGCGCTCGACGCTTCCGTCGCGGCGTAGCTCGATCACCGGGTGGACGCAATGCCATGGGTCGTCGAGGAAGAGCGAGCCTTCGCTGCCGATCGCCTCCAGCTCGTCGCGCTCGACGAGCGCGGTGCCGCAGTCGAAGGTGGCGATCACGTCGTTCGCGAGGCGCAGCGTGCCCGTGAAGATCCAGTCGGTTCCGGAAGGCCCGTACCACGCCTCGCCCCAGACGCGCTCAGGCTCGCCTCCGAGAAGACGCGACCCCGAAACGTTGTAACAGCCGACGTCCATCAAAGCTCCACCTTCGACATCGGTGCGGAGGCGGATGTTCTCGTGGTCGTAGAGGCCGTACGAGAAGGCGGACCGGACGAGTCTCAGCTCGCCGATCGCCCCCTCGGCGACCAGCTCCGAGAGGCGCTTCGTCTGCGGGTTGTGGCGGTACATGAAGGCTTCGCTCAAGAGGCGATCGCTTCGTTCGGCCGCGTCGAATGACGCCTCCACCTCCTCCGGATGGCGCGTGAACGGCTTCTCGCAGAGCACATGCTTGCCGGACTCGACCGCCTTGATCGACCACTCGGCGTGCAGCGCGTTGGGCAGCGGGATGTAGACCGCCTCGATCGCCGCGTCGGCGAGAAGCTCCTCGTAGGAGCCGTACGCCCGCGGAATCTTCCACTCGCGCGCGTACGCCTCGGCTCGGGCCGGGTCGCGGCTTGCAACCGCGACGAGCTCGACCTTGTCCGACGCGTGCGCACCGGGGATGACCTTCCGGTTGATGTCGGCGGTGGAGAGAATCCCCCACTTCACGGGTGAATCCACGCCCGTACTATCTCGCAGGTGGCGAGGATCGGCGTTGGGATGCTCGGCTACGCGTTCATGGGCAAGGCCCATTCGAACGCCTTCAAGAAGATCTCCTACGTCGCGTGGCCGCCGCCGCTCGAGCCCGAGCTGATCGGCATCGCCGGCCGTAACGAGGACGCTGTCGAAGAGGCCGCGCGCCGCTACGGCTGGGGGTACGCGACCACCGACTGGCGCGATCTCGTCGCAGACGACCGGATCGGGCTGTTCGACAACGGCGGCCCGAACTCGCTGCACGCGGAGCCGACGATCGCGGCGGCGCAGGCCGGCAAGCATGTCGTCTGCGAGAAGCCTCTCGGCCGCAGCGCCGACGAGAGTTACGAGATCTGGAAGGCGGTGGCCGCGACCGGCGTCCGGCACATGTGCGGCTTCAACTACCGGTTTGTCCCGGCCGTCCGACTCGCCCGGGAAATGGTTGACGCGGGCGAGCTCGGAGAAGTGCGCCACTTCCGCGGTCGCTACCTGCAGGACTGGGGCGATGACCCTTCGCTCGACACGTGGCGGTTCGACGTGGAAGCAGCCGGCTCCGGAGCCCTCGGCGACCTTATGACCCATGTCGTCGATCTCGCACGCTTCCTCAACGGCGAGATCGAGAACGTCTCCGGCTTCGCGCACACGTTTCTGCCGGGGCGCAAGGTCGACGACGCGGTCGAGGCCGCGGTCGGTTTCGCGAACGGGTCAGTCGGCACGCTGGAGGCGACCCGCTTCGCACACGGACGCCGGAACGCGTTCCAGTGGGAGATCAACGCCACGAAGGGCTCGCTCGCCTTCGACATGGAGCGGCTGAACGAGCTCCAGGTCTTCCGTGCCGACGGCGACCGCGCTCGCGGCTTCAAGACGGTGTTCGTCACCGAAGGCGACCACACGTTCTCGCAGTACTGGTGGCCGCCCGGGCACATCATCGGCTGGGGTGACACGTTCGTCCACGAGCTCCACCACTTCCTCGAGGCCGTTGCCGGCGAGCACGACGTTGCGCCATTCGGCGCCGACTTCGAGGACGGCTACCGCGCCTCGGAGGTCTGCGACGCGATCGTTCGCTCCGGCGAGACGAGGCAGCGCGAAACGGTCTTCTATCGCTCCCTCTAGGGCACGCGTCTAGCATCGGGGCGTGACCGATCCCGTGGCAGAGCTAAGGGATGTCGTCGCTGGTAGCGCGCCGGCTCCGGAGGAGATGGCCGCGTATCTAGAGAAAGTCCGCGACAGGGCTTACGCGGTCGTCGACCGGGACATCGAGGGATTGGAGGAGGCCGGCTTTTCGCAGGACACGATCTTCGAGCAGACGGTCGCGGTGGCCATAGCCGAGGGCTTGCGGAGGCTCGACCGCGCCTACGAGGTGATCGGATGAGGCTCGCGGTCGTAGACGAAGGCCATGCGCTGCCCGAGGCCGAGATGCTCGCGACGATCCGGGAGCGCACGGGCGCCGAGCCGCTCGGTGTCGTCAAGACCCTCCTCTACCGGCCGGAGCTCTTCGGCGAGCCGTTTTCGGAGGCCCTCGACATTGTGATGCGCGGGCTGTCCGAGTGGAGCGCCGGCGAGCGCGAGCTGTTCGCGGCCTTCACCTCACTGCTCCGGCAGTGCCCCTTCTGAACGGGCTCCCACGGCGCGGTCGCGTCGTACGCGCTCGGGGAGGAGCTCTGGGAGGCGGTCGTCGCCGACTGGCGGACGGCACCCCTACGGTCGGAGCTGCGCGCCGCCCTCGTCTTCATCGAGGTGCTGACGCTCCGACCCGACGAGCTGACAGAGGCAGATGCCCGAGACGCCTACGCCGCCGGGGTGTCGCGAGACGCTCTGCGCGACGCGGCGACCGTCTGCGCCCTGTTCAACATGATCACGCGGCTTGCGGACTCGCTCGGCTGGGACGTTCCGAGCGTGGACCGGCTGGCGGCACGGGCGGGCGCGATGCTCGAGGGCGGTTACTCATTCGCGGCGATGCGACGGCGCTGAGAAATCTCGCACAACCGGGCGGCATCGCTGGCACCATGGCTCACCGGTGAAGACCTTTGCGGCCATCGTCCTCGCCGCGGCCTTCTCGGTCACCGCCGCGACGGCGGCGCCCGCGACGCAGCAGACCGGCGTCGCGCGTCTCACGCACGCGCAGCAGCACGCGATCGTTGCGGCGGGCGAGTGGCACCGCGGCTGCCCCGTCTGGATGTCGCAGCTCCGGGTCGTCAGCTACCGCTACTACGGGTTCGACCGGGGGACGCACATCGGCCAGATCGTCGTCAACGAGAAAGTCGCGTATTCGGTCGGCAGGGTCTTCGCCAAGCTCTACGCGATGCGGTTCCCGATCCGGGACGGGGCGTTCTCGTCCGTCTACGGCCCGCACCCGTGGAAGAGCGGCGACGTCACCGCCTCCTTCGAATGCCGCAACGCGGGCGCCTCGCCGTGCAGCAGCAGCACGACCACGCACCATTGGTCGATGCATGCGTTCGGCGAGGCGATCGACCTCGATCCGCGCGAGAACCCGTACGTCGGATGCGGGATGACGCGCGACAAGACTGCGGTCTCGTACATGAAACGCTCGTGGCACCGGCCGGGGATGGTGACGCCCGCGGTCCGTAGCGCCTTCGCCTCGGTCGGCTGGGGCTGGGGCGGCTCCTGGGTCGGGTCGACGAAGGACTACATGCACTTCTCCGTCAATGGTCACTAGGACGATCCGCACCGGTCTCCTCAGCGCGACGCTCGCCGCTGCCCTCCTCGTGCCGACTACGTCGGCGAGTAGCCCGCACCGGGTCAAGCTTCCGCTCGTGCCGCTGCCGAAGTCCGCGCTCGGCGCGGCCGGCAAGTCGCTGGCGCTCACACACGATTCGGGCGTCGTCACCAATGCGCTGGCGGCGGACAAATCCTCCTCGGGGACGCGGCGCACGTTCAACAACCTCGGCCGCGTCACGGGGTACAACCTCACGTACGGCGATCCCTTCCGCGGCGGCACCGGTGTCATGGAGATCGCGAGCGGCGTCGAGCAGTACAAGACGGCTGCCGGCGCGAAAAAGGGCCTCGCGTTCTGGCGCAAGGACGACGCGCAGATCACGTCGCTCGAGCAGTACGGCGTCACAGTCGCGCTGAAGGCGGTGAAGCCTCCCGCGATCGGAACGCGTCGTTTCGGCTGGGGGACGACGCTGACCTTCCCGAACATTGCGCCGATCGCCAGCGTCGACGAGCAGGTCGCCGACGGCACGTACGTGCTCGACGTTCAGGTGGCTGCGGGCTCCCTCTCCGCCGCCTCGCATCTGGCTTCGAAGCTGATGCGAACCCTCGACCAGCGCCTACGGCAGGCGGAAAAGCGACGCCTGCCGGGGAAGTCCGTCAAGCTGCTTCCGCCGCTGAAGGCGGGACCTCCGACGGGCGGCCCGGACCTCTCGACGCTCGTTCTCGCCACGTCGGACCTGACGGGGACGGTGACTGTCGCCACTCAGAGCTACATCGTCGATCCCGATGCCGTCTCCGCGTACGTGCTCGACATGAACCCCGCCGGGCAGTACGACGACCTGACCCAGGAGATCGCGTGGTATGCGACCGCCAACGAGGCGGCGGTCATCACGAGCCTGGAGCAGGCGATCGTGGCGAGCGAGTTCGGGGCGCTGATCGGCTCCACGCCCACGATCACCCCGGTTGATCTGAGCAGCGTCGGCGACAACGCTCAAGGAGAGATCCTCCAGTTGCCGGCGAACGGGCAGTCGGTCTACATCGGAATGGTCGGCATTTCGCGCGGCCAGGCGAGCGATTTCGTCCTCGCCACCAGCACGTCGCCGTTGCAGGCCTCGCAGGTGCAGAGCCTGGCTCAGGCCATGGCGACCCACCTCGACGCCGGCGTCACCGGCTAGAGAAGCTCAAGTCCCGACGACCTGGACGAGCCAGCGGCGGTCGCGCTCGCGGTCGAGCTCGATGAAGAGCACGCGCTGCCAGGTGCCGAGCTGGAGCTCGCCGTTGCGCACCGGCACCGACTCGCCGGCGGTGCCGAGCAGCATCGCCATACAGTGCGAGTGGCCGTTGCCCTGATCCATGTCCTCGGGGCAGATGTTCTCGGTGCGCCGGTCCCAGTCGTCGTGCGCGTAGTAGCCCTCGCTCGGCACGAGTCGGCGGAGGAGGTCACAGAAGTCCTCGAGGAAGCCGGTTTCCATCTCGTTCACGCGCACACAGCACGTCGTGTGCGGCGAGTAGACGCACGCGATCCCGTCGGTGACTCCGCTCTCCCGCACCGCGCTCTGCACGTCTTCGGTGATGTCGTTGACGGTGAGGCCTCCCGCGGTGCGCAGTCGCGTCTCGTGCTGGAAGACCTTCATCGTCGTCGCCATTGTGCGGGAATCCCTACCCGATGCGCCGGTTGAATCACAACAGCCTCAGTGGATCCTGCAGGACGAACGAATGGGCCCGCCTGGATTCGAACCAGGGACCAACGGATTATGAGTCCCGGCCGCTAGGCCGCATCTGACCGCACGTGACGTAGCTACGCGGGTTGGGGAGACGGCGACCGCGCAGCGAGCGAGCCCAAGCGCGCCGTTCCGAGACAAGCTCGTACGCGCACCGTACGCGCATTAGGGCGACGAGATTTGCTCACGAACCGCCGCCGACGCGGGGGCTACGCTCGGAGTGGTTGCCTCCTGGCCGAGCCAACCGTTGTTGTGTGAGCGGGCGCCTTCCTGCTGGGCGCCCGCTCCACATCTCAGCGGGCTGGCCGTCCGATAGGGGGGCTACGAAGTACGTGCACCACTCAAAGGCTTGGCCAGAACATAGGAGGTACCGGATGTCCCAGCAGACCACCATTGCGGTAGACGAGGAGCAGGCGGCGCTCGCGGCGTGGCAAGCCATGCTGCGACACCCGTCAACGAAGGCTCGCCTCGAGGGCGACCTCTTCGGCACTCTGCAGACCCTCGCGCACGTCCTCAAGCAAACCGTTCGAACGCCGGCTGCGGCCGCTCTCGCGGATCGTCAGCTCGCGGAGATCAACGAGCTCAAGGCCGAGCGCCCCGAACTAGTCAAGGCGACTAACGCCGCGCCGAGCGCTCTTGCGCTCGCCGCCGGCCGCGCTCAATCGCATCAGAGCGCAGCACCACGGGCAGCACTACGGAACCGTTCCGCGCGGACGCGCCGCAAGGGCGCCCATGCCACTGTCGGCAGCTCATCGGGTGGCCGCGGCGACCCTCCACGAGAAGACGAACCACCCGGTGGCGTAGCGGTCGAGCCGGAGCCGAACGCTTTCTGCTCGGACTGCAGTAGAGGGTTTCACGCCGCCGGCAAGCGACTGACCCGCTACCTGAACGGTCACCCCGCGTACTGCCCGACGTGCAGCGATCACGCTGCCGAGGCGGAGCGCTCTCGCGAGCGAAAGCGCGAGATCTGCGGTGACCTGCGCACGGAGCTTTCCAGCTTCCCGCAGATCGCCCTAGCCTCCGCCTGCTTCAAGTGCGGCAAGCCGGCATCGGCACGCCGCCTCCACGGTGCCACCCGTTACGAGGTCGACCTCGAGGTGGCGAGGCGGTCCGTCCGCCTGTGCGATGACTGCTTCAAGCCGACGCGGCCGAGGCCGATCGCGCTCATCCCGGCCGGAAGAGTCAGTCGATCGTACGAATCGGAGTGGCCGCCTGGCTTCTCGTTGGAAGCGGTCGCGGCGCCATTCATTGCGAGGCCGTGATGGCCGCCCACTACATGACAACCGAGGAAACGGCGGAGAGGCTGCGCTGCTCGCTCCGGACCGTGCAGCAGCTCGTCGCTGACGGCGCGATCCCGCATCGGAAGATCGCCGGGATGCGACGGGTCCTCATACCGCCGGACGAGCTCGACGAGGCGCTCGCCGGCGCGCCGCTCGAGGTGGTCGACCTGCCGCGCGGCGGCCGCGTCGTCCGGGTGAAGCCGTGATGACCCACGATCCGCAGCTCGAGCGTGAGATCGCCGAGCTTCGCCGCATCAATGCGCGACTCGTCCGTGCCGTCGAATGGTTCGCGACCGAGTTCCGCGCCTCGCTTGAGGACAATGACCGGTCGGGGCAGGTTGACGCGGCGTTTGATCTCCAACAGATGTCGCGCGCGATCCTCGAGGACGTCGCCGATGCCATTGGAGACGTCGAAGATCTCGAGGAGATCGAGCGTTACGAGCACGAGCTCGAGCAGCAGAAGGCGGCCGCGTGATCTGGCAGCCGATCGACCTCACCGCGGACGAGCACGCGCAGCCGAGCGAGCCGCCCGCCGTGCTCGGACTCTTCTACGAGGGCAAACGCCACGCTCTCTCAGGGCCGCCCGAAGCCGCCAAGACGCTCGTCGCGCTCATCGCCGGCCTCGAATGGAAGCGACAAGGACTCGGCAAATTCGCCCTCCTCGACTTCGAACAGGGGCCGGCAGCAACCCGGCTCATGCTCGAGGAGCTCGGCGCGACGCGACGCGAACTCCGAGCCGTCTACTACGTCGAGCCGGACGGACCGCCGACGGCCGACGACATCGCGGCGATCGTTGACGCCGGCGTAACCCTCCTGGCCGTCGACGCCGCCGCCGGCGCCTACGACGCAACCGGCCTCGACGACAACAAACGCGCCGACGCGGAACGGTTCGCCCGCCTCTGGATTCAACCCCTCTGGCAGCGCGGCGTCGCCTCCATCGTCCTCGACCACGTCGTCAAGAACACCGAGACGCGAGGCCGCTACGCGATCGGGTCGGAAAGGAAGCTCGGACAGGTAGACGTTCACCTCGGCCTCGAAGCCGTCACCCAGATCACCCGTGCCGGCCACGGACTCATCCGCGCCAGCGTCCACAAAGACCGGCCCGCCCACCTCCGTCGGCCCCATCCGTGCGACCTGCACCTGTCCTCCGCGCCGGACACGCACGAGATCACCTGGGAGATACGCGAGCCCACCGCCACCGCGCCGGGCACACCCGACCTACCGCCGGCCGCCGCGAAACTGCTCGAGGCGCTCGCCGCGCAGGACGAACCCGCAAGCGGCGCCGAGCTCGTCGACTGGATCGCCGGCAAGCACGGCCACGGCCTCAAGCGCGAGACCGTCAGCCGACACCTCAACGCGCTCCGCCGGCAGGGCCTCGTCGACTGCACGAACCCCGGCGCAGCAGCCACCACGTCGAAGCTCTGGCAGCTCGCCCAAACCCCTGATGTGACCGATGTGATCACGCGTGACGATCACGTTGTGACCGATGTGATCTCTCCCTTAAGGGAGATCACACGTCACGATCACAACAGCGACAACGGTCGTCCGATCACAACAGACGAGGCACTCCAAGCCATCTTCGAAGCCGGAGAGACGACGTGAAGGCCCGCGGAACGCTCAGGACGGTCTCCGCGTGGGCGCGCGCGACAGCCGGGCTGGGGAGCGGATTCAGTATCCGCAGCCGCTCGCGGCGTGCGTCTGTCCCAGCTGGTTTGCGACGCGTGAGCGTACGCCGCGCGTACGAGGCCGACGAGCTGCTGCTCATACGAGGTGCGGTGTGACCGCGTGGCAGAGGGTGAGTGGGGGGTGGCGCAGGGTGCGCGATGCCGGCCGCCGAGCCGCAGCATCCATCCGGCCGTCGGGCGCCACCGAGAACGCCGCGAGCGCGCTTTCGAAGTCGACCCCTCTCAGCCAGCGATCGGGGTACGCGGGGTGCCCGCCCGGGAAATTCTCAAATCCGGTCAACATTTCAAGTGCGGCTCGTCACGAGCGGGGATCGTTGGCGCGGGCTGCTGCTCCGCCTCGGCGGCGGTCGTCGTTGGCGGATGCGGCGGCTGATCGGCGGGAGCGGCGTCGGCCGTCGTTGCTGATTCGGGTGGAGATCGAGGCGAAGCCGGTGGTGTGGTGTGACGCGGAGACGGTGGCTGAGGCTGAGCGGTTGGCTGACTGGTTGTCGTCGCGATATGAGGATCTTCTCGAGGAGGCGTTGTTGGCGTCGGGCAGGCTGGGGGAGGGGCCGTGACGACGCGGCCGTTGACCAAGCGGCAGCGCGAGAAGTTCCTGGCGCATTTGGCCTCGAGCCTGAACGTGACCGAGGCGTGTCGGATCGCTGGCCTCGGTCGGACGACGGCCTATCGGCTCAAGAGCCGCGATGAGGAGTTTCGGGCGGCGTGGGATGAGGCGGTGGCGGAGGCGGTCGACAAGCTCGAGGCTGCCGTCTTTCGCTATGCGACGGAGGGTGCGGTCGAGACGCTGTACGACGCGGACGGGAATGTCGTGTCGCGGCGTGTGCGGGAGGATCCGACGTCGGCGGCGCGGCTGCTCGCTGCGCATCGGCCGGACTTGTACAGCGAGAAGCGGCGGCTCGAGTTGGCGGCGCGGATCGAGCATGAGGTGGTTGGGCCGTCGGTGGCGATCTCGTGGCTGGACGTGCTTGAGCTGGCGCGTCGGCGTGAGTTCGGGCCGGGTGAGCTCGGGCCGGGCGAGCCGGCGGGTGAGGTTATCGGTGAGGAGGACTCGTGAGCGACCCCGTGCTGTTGCCGGAGTGGGCGTCCGTTTGGCGTGTCGAGGTGCCGCCCGAAACAGCAGCCGAACTGGGGGAGCGGGTCGGTCATAACCGGCGTGCCGGGCAGGTGGAGGTCGTCCAGCCGGACGGGCCGCCGACGGATGCGCGTCTGTTTCGGGTTGAGCCGGACGAGCCCGTGGCGGTCCTTGTCGAGAAGACGTGGCCGCTGCCGTACATCGGTCAGCGGCACAAGCGCGCGTGGGCGATGCTCCGGTCGGTCGAGCCGGTGAAGCAGCCCCCCGACTATGAGGGGCCGCTGCTGCTCGCGCATGTCGCGGCGATGCTCCGCGAAGCGGGCGCGTTCGGCGATGTCGAGGAGGAACAGTTTTAGGTTCGTCGGTCGGGATTTGCTCACTGAGGTCGCGCGGACCGGCTGCAACACTCGAAGGTGTGAACGATTCGAAGGATTTGGCTTCTGCTGTGCGGCCGATGCTGCTGATCGGCATTCCGCTCGAGGGTGACCTGTTCGTGGGGTTGATCGCCGACCGGGGCGAGGTGTCGCGGCTCGTGGATTGGGCGGCGGACCGATACGAGGACGTGTTGTGCGAGGTGTTGGTCGCGCGCGATCGGGACGCGCTCCGCCTCGCGAAGGTCTAGGAGGACTTATGGCACTGACGAACCCCACCAAGCCCGCCAGGCCGCCGAAGCAGCAGCGGCCGCCGAAGAAGTCTCCGCTCGCCGCAGCTGCGGCGCCGCGGACGGCTGCGCAGGCTGCACAGGCGGAGCTCGACCCGGTCATCGCTTCGATCACGAAATCCGCGAACGAGCGGGCCGCTGCGGCCGAGGCTGCGATCAAGGGTCTCACCGACTCGTATGCGCACTCGATCGGCGGCATCGACTACGGCGCCCCATATGCGGGTGCCGAGTCTGGTCAGGCTGCCGTCGACGCCGCGCTCGAGCAGTCGCTCGCCGGTCACGGATCCGATCTTGCTGCGGGACTCGCGACGCGGCTTGCGCCGCTCGAAGGCACGTCGGGCGCACCCGTTGTCTCCGACATCGGCCACGGCCTCGCCGTCCAGGGTGCCGGGGCTGGCACGACGCGTCTCGCGTCGGGTTCTGCTGCGCTCGGGAATCTGATCGCCGATGCTGCAGCGAGCCGCGAGTACGGGACGAAGATGCCCGGCATCGCCGACCTGTCCGGCCTGCAGGGGCTCAAGCAGGCGGAGGGGAACGCGCAGTCGGAGATCGCGCAGGGCACGACGGCGGTCGAGTCGAAGCTGCCCGACATCATTCAGCAGATCAAGGCTGACCGGCTCGCCGCCCGGAACGCGAAGACGGAGGCGGCGTACAAGGGTGCTGAGCTCGCGCTCGCTCGTGACAAGGCGGCCGCGCAGGTCGCGCAGGGCAACGCGCGCCTCGGGATCGAGCAGCAAAACGCGAACACGTCGAGCGCTCGTCTGCAGATCGAAGCGCAACGGGCCGCACAGACGGCGGTCAACGAGGACCGCAACTACGGGCTCGCGCTCAGTCGGCTCGGGATCGCGCAGAAGGATGCGCAGGTGCGTTGGCTGTCCGAGCAGGCGAAGCTCAATAACGGCGGCTACACGCCGAACGAGCTGCGGAATCTGCAGCTGCAGGCGAACCAGATCGCCGGCGACGCGGCCAAGCATCACGGCCCGAACGGGAAGGGGATGCCGGGGCTGCAAGAGGTGATGCACACGATGGTCGTGAACGACATTCCGCCGACGGTCGCGCTCCGCGCTGCGAAACTCGCCGGCTACCAGCCGGGCAAGGCTGGCATGTTCTCCGGGTTCGCTAAGGGGTTGGCGCGCCCTTTCGGGGCGGCCGCAGGAGCGGCTGAGACAACTGCCGCGAAGACGATCGTCCGGCTTGCCAGCCAGTACCAGGGCACTCCGTACGTGTGGGGTGGCGAGTCGCCGAAGGGGTTCGACTGCAGCGGCTTCGCGCAGTTCCTCTACGGCAAGGCTGGGATCTCGATTCCGCGGACGACGTACACACAGTGGCAGGGCGGCCACAACGTCCCGCAAGGCCAGCTCGAGCCGGGGGATCTCGTCTTCTTCAAGGGCAGCGACTCCGTGGGTGGTCTGCCGGGACACGTCGGCATCTACATCGGGGGCGGCAAGATGATCGACGCGCCGCACACGGGAGCATCGGTTCGCACCGAGGACGTCGCGTCCTTCGGCGGCTACATGGGTGCGCGGAGGTATTCGCGGTGAGCGGCGGCAAGTACATCGACCCGTACGGGTTCTCGAAAGGCGGGAAGTCGAAGGGGTCGAGCTCGAGCTCCGGTAGCGGCTACCTCGACCCTTACGGGTTTGCGCCTGCGTCGAAGTCCGCGAAGCCGGAGCATCACGGCGGAGGCGGCATCGGCGGGTTCTTCGGGTCGGTCGGACACTTCATCGGGTCGAAAGCGAGCCTCGCCGGCCACGACATCGCGCAGATGCCGGGCGGCACCTATCACCTCCTCAAGCCGCTTCCCGTTCAGGTGTACGACGTGGCGCGGTACGGGCCGCGTGACCTGTGGGGCGGCAAGAAGGGCGAGCACGCTCTCGAGGCGAACCAGCGCGACGCGGAGCAGCAGACGACCGGACTCATCAAGTCGACGAAGTCAACGCTCGAGCATCCGCTGCGCGATCCGTTCGCGACGGCACTCACTGTCTCGCCGGCGCTGCATCTGCCGTTCCGCGGTGCGGAGATCGCGCGCGGCGTCGACATCACCGAGCCCCGCACGCTCCGGATGGGGAAGGCGGAGGTTCCGTTGCCGCCGGCGTCCGGGCATGCGATGGTTCGCGCCGGCCAGCGCGCCTACGCGGACGTGTTGCAGCACGGCCTCGACACGAATCCGGAGGGTCGGATCGCGGCGCACGCGGCGAAGCGGATCGGCGGCAGCCTCCACGAAACAGCCCGGTATCGGGCTCGGATGCGGGAGGTTCCGGCCGGGCTGCTCGAGCACGCCGGCCGCGAGCTCAGGGGCGCGATCGGCAAGCGGATCCCGTTCACGCATGCGCGGGCGGCCGAGGCGGCGCTCCGGCTGACGTCGGAGAACTCGACGGCGGACGAAGCGGCCGCGTTCCACCGGTCGCAGGCCGTCGCGGGGGTCAACCCGAAGGTCAATCACCGGCTCGCCGGCCTGTACGAGCACATCGGCAAGAACGGGATGCTCCGTCAGGACGAGCACGGCAACGTGCACGTGAACGCGGAGAAGTTCCCGAAGCTCGCCGAGGCGGACGCGGCTCTTGCGCATGCGCAACGCGACGCCGAGCGCATCGTTCACGAGCACGGCCTGATGTCGGAGGAGGGGCAGCGGGCCCGAATTGACGCGCCGGCGGCTATCCGTGCTGGCCGCGGAGACGTCGCGGCCGCGCAGGCGCGGCTCGCCGAGCTCGACCACGCCTACGAGAACCTTCTCCACTCGATCGTCCCCGAGGTGTCACCGTACGGCGGCACCCTCTCGCGGGCCGAGCAGCTGCGCCGCAACTTCGAGAACAGCCGTGCCGGCAAGGGCAAGTATCGGGCGCTCAAGCGGCAGTCGACGGTGAAGGACGAAGAGCTCGGGCTCGCCGAGGACAGGCTGCACGGCCTGTTCGAGTCGCATCCGCATGAGCCGGTGGTGCAGGCGGCGCGCAGCATGTTCGAGGAGCGAGCCCAGCTGCAGGACTACCTGAACCGGCACGGCGAAGCGTCGATGTTCGGCGAGTCGGAGCCGGGCGTGCACGGGACGCCGCGCGAGGGTCGCGGCTACGTGCCCTTCAAGATCGCGGAAGCGAGGATGCCGCGGAGCCCGATCGCGCGCTCCGGGTCGACCGTCGTCGGCAAGGCCAAGTCTCCGATCGGCGCGCAGTCGTTCACCGGGCAGGGGCTCGAGCACGGCTTGGTCCCTGACAACACGACCGGCCTCGTGGCGCGGCACCTTCGCAGCCTCTACCGGTACGTGAACACGGACGAGTTTCGGCGGAACGTGCTCGACACCGGGTCGGCGACGAGGCGGAGCGCTCGCGACATCCTCGTCCGCCTCCCCGACCGGCCGGCCGGGAAAATCCCGCTCGCGATCGAGCGCGACCTCGGCCGCAAGAACATCACTCTCGACGAGCTCGAGGGGCACCGGCAGGCGCTCGCCGATCACATCCGCGAGCTCGTCCCCGGCTACAACCCGGACGCGCTCAAGCCGGCGGAGCGGTTCAAGGACGCCCACTCGGAGGCGGCCCGGTACGGCGTCGGCGAGAAGGCGCCGAAGGGCTACGCGTGGGTGGACAAGAACGCGCTAGGCGATCTCGGCAACGCGTTCTCGTTCTCGCGTGGCAGCGCGGGCAGGTTCGCCGACAACGTCAACTCCGCGGTGACGCTCGCGACCGTCTACCTCAAGCCCGGGCATCTGCCGCAGCGGACGCTCACCAACGCGACAACGGTCGCGTTTCAGACGTCCCTCAACCCGCTGGCACTCAAGGACGCCGTCACCTTGTGGCGGCAGCTCAACCACGAGGACCGGCTGCGCGCTTTGGGCGCCGCCGGACAGGGCGGCTACGAGGCGATGCCGCACGACGGGACAGGCTTCATCGGACGGCAGGCGACCAAGGGCGCCAACTGGTGGGCACACCACGTCGACGCGCCGTTCCGGTTCGCGAACATCGCCTACGAGGCGCGCCGGGCCGGCTACCGAACGGCGCCGGCGTTCCGTCGCTTCCTCCACATCCTCGAGCAGCCGGACCGCTTCCCGAAGGACGAGGCGTTGCGCGCCGACGCGATCGCGAAAGAGGCGAACCGGGCCGGGATCGCGTACGACCGAATGTCGGACGCGGAACGTCGCACGGTCGGCCGGGTCGTCTGGTTCTACCCGTGGCTTCGCAACTCGACGCTCTACACGGGCCGCGCCCTCGTGACGCACCCGTACAAGGCGTCGATCATGGCGCAGGCCGGCGTCGAGGGCCGCCAGCATCAGAGCAACATCCTCGGCGACCTCCCCTCCTACGAGCAGGGGCTGCTGCCGGTCGGCGGCGGCAAGGTGTCCGACCCGGGCCGGCTGTTCCCATTCTCGACCGCGGCCGACGTCCTACAGCTCCCCGAACACATCAGCGGCGCACGCGGCAACCTCAACCCCGCCTACGGCGCGCTCGTCGACCTGCTGACGGGGACGAACAGCTTCGGCGGCCCGACCAAGAGCCCCGCCGAGACGGCGCTGCAGGATCTCCTCGCGCCGGCGCCCGAGTCGCAGATCGTCACCGGCTACCTGCACCGGCACCAAGACCAGTCGCGGCGCATGTTCCCGAACAGCGGCCACCTGCACGGGATCGAGGACCCGCTCCTGCGTGCTCTCTTCGGTGCGTGGCTTCCGCGCCACTTCAACAAGCCGGCGGCGAATAGCGCCGCCGCCCGCGAGGCGAAAGGAACGAGATGAGCGAGACCTTCACCGAAGCACCGACCGCGGCGCCCGCGGCGACGGAAGCCGCTCCCGAGACGCCGGCCGCCGATCTGCCGCGCAGTCCGTCCGAAGCGGTTAGCCACTACGCCGAGCAGGCCCGCTCGCTCGCCGAAGCGGCCCCCGAGACGGCGCCAGAGCAAGCCGCGGACCTGCAGCTCTCCGACGAGCTGTTCCCGACCGAGCAGCCTTGGGACGAACTGCCGGACGAGTACCGGCAGGGATATACCTCTGCGCTCGAGGCGCTCGGAATCACCGAGCCGGACCCCCCGCAACCTGGTGACCCCGAGTACGCCACGTGGGCGCAGGCTGAGTCGGAGCGGCTCGCCGGCGAGAATCGGTATCTCGCGGAGCAGATCGCCGAGCGGGCCGGCGTCACACCGGAGCACGTCGAAGCCATGTTCGCGCAGCGCGCCGAGTGGCAGCGTCAGCAGGATGCCGCCGAGTTGTCGAGGCAGGTCAATGAGCACGCCGCGAACGAGCAGGTTGCGCACCACCGGATCAGCCAGATCGGGCAAGAGATCGGCGCCGACTACCTTGACCCGGCGAGTGTCCTCGACGTAGCGCGTCGCACGCACGCAGAGGTTTCCCGCCAGTACGGGGCAGACGTCGCCGATCAGCTGGCCGACAGGATCCTCCAAGAGGCCGCACGCTCACAAGCGACGGAGATCGAGGCGGTGGCCGAGTACGGAATCGGGGTCGTGAACGAGTACGCGGCGCACCTAGGCCCCAACGCGCTTGACCGGGAGCAGCAGGTCGAGGTCCTTGCGCAGGTCGAAGACCGTTTCCCGCGCGCGCTGCGCGACCACGGCGGCGACGAAAGCGCCGCGCTCGAGCGAGCGTTCTCCGCGGCCGTCGACCGGGTCGCAGGCCCGCCGACACATCCGCGCGCCGTGACCGCGCGCTATGCGGCGCAGGCGCAGCGGATCCACGAGGCCGAGCGCGGCCGCGCCCCGCAGCCGACGCCGGAGCCGAACCACTTTGGGAGCTCGCGAGAGCTCGTGGACTTCTACGCGAAGCGAGCCCGTGAGCTCGCTAAGGAGGGACAGTGAGAGACCTGATCCGCCTCGTCGACGAGGCGACACTCAACGAGGAAGGCACTTGCAGTCTGTGTGAGAGCCGTGAAGGGCCTTTTCTCGAGGTGCCGTTGCCGGCGCGTCTCATGGGTGCGGCCACATATGGCGCCTGGTACTTGTGCAGCGACTGCTACGAGTCGGCCCTCAACGCGGCGGTCGACCACGTCGTTTCAAAGCAGCGCTTCGACGCAGTCAACGCTCGCGCTGTCGAAGCCGAGGGCCGCCTCGTGAGCCTCGACCATCGCGCGAAGGCGGACGCCGAGAAGATCGCCCAGCTCGAGCACGACCTCGTGCAGACGCAGGGGCGCTTGACTGCCGCGGAGGGCGAGAGGGATTCGGCGAACCGGCAGTTCGCGGAGATCAGCAAATCGCCGGCAGTCCTCGAGCGGGAAGCCCTGCTAGCCCGGATCGAGGCGCGGGCTGCCGAGACGAAAACCAAGTCGAGCCGTAAGCCGAAGGCCACGGTCTGACGAACCTGAGGAGTAACCAGATGTCGGAACACGCACACGTTCACGTCGTCCCGAAGCCGCAGACCGTTGCGGTGACGATCACCGGCCCGAACCAGAAGACGCAGAAGGTCGAGCACGAGCTGACGGTCGGCGACTCGTTCGCTGAGCAGCGGCTCGTCGTCGCTCTCGTCGGGATCAACCAGACTGGCGCTATTCCCGCCGGTTGCGTCATCGTCGACGAGCCGGCCGGCGACGTCGCCGGAATCACGTTCGCTGCGCAGGAGGACTGAACGGTGGCCGGTATCCCTACGATCCCGCGTTGGTGGCCCGACCAGACGCGTCGGTTCATGGCTGAGCAGTATCGGCTCAAGGTGGCGCGCCAGAAGCGCATGCCGAAGCCGATGGGTGGGCGCCCTGTCGGCGACACGTTGGGTCAGAACGCCTCGCATTCGTTCCAATCTGTGCTGGCGCGCCGGCGCGCGGGGCCTCCCAAGAGCCCGTAGAGGCTCGCGGCCCCGCCGGGGATACCGGAACTCCCGTGGCAGGGCCGCGTAGCGTTACGTCACGGTTGCAACCCCGGCGAGGCAGCCCAGCCGGTCAGCTCCGGATGCCCGAGCAGGAAGTCGAACCAGGCGCGGTTCGTGATCTCCGCTTCCGGTTCCGGCAGGTTGTCGCCGAGAGCTCGCCCGACCTCGACCAACTCGCGGTGCTCGCGTTCCTCACGACACGCGCGCAGGATCTCATCGTGTCTCCGGCCTGCTTCGACGAGACGTTCTAACGCGCCTTGGCGGCCGGGGTCGTCGTCGCTTAGTGTCTCTTGCGACATAGGAGCTTGTACCTCCTTGTGTCCAAGGGCCGGGACGTGTCTGCGTCGCCGGCCCGTTTTACGGGTTGCTCGGACCTTAGGCGCCGATCAGGGTCAGATCAAGCAACGTCGCGGACATCTTCCGGCCAGATTGTCCGGGCGAGTTCGTGCAGCTCGTCGAGCGTGAACCGCTCGAGCCACCAGCGGCGGTAGCGCTCGCGTTCGGCGTCGGTCTGCTCGCGCGCCGGCGTGCGGCAGCGTCGGCAGAGCGGGTCGCGGTCGCGCCACTCGCGCGCGCGACGGGCCGACAGCGCGAACGTGTCGCCGCATGCGCTGCAGCGGACATCAACGGGGTTCTCGGCGGTGGCCGGCATCGGGGCGCGAAGTGTGGCGCGACCGGAGGACGGACGTGGAAGCCGGGGCGGCCGTGATCTATACTCAACCCGAACCCTGGGACGAGGGGAACCATCGTCCAGCCCGCGGGAGGCAATCCCGAAAACTGAGGAAGGAGGTCGCTTCAAGTGGCGACCCAACCGCACTACCTCGAGACCCGCCTCTGGCTCGGCAACGCGCTCGAGCGGACGGCCGACTGGCGTTCCGACAAGGAGACTGAGTTTCCTGACGATCCGCGAAACGGCCGGGCGGCTGTGGCACTACGAACGGCCGCGTACTACGTCCGGGGGGCGAACGAGAGTGCCGGCGTTGCGCGCTTCGCCGAGCTCGTCCGCGACTCCCTCGGGTCTGGCATTGACCTTCTAATCACAGGGGAGGCCGGATTTACCCATCCCGAGGCTGAACGAATCGCGGCGCGGTACTTCTTCGACCGCTTCGCGACTATGCCTAACGAGGCCGACCACGAGCAACTGCTCGTGGATCTCTACGACGCGACACTCCGCGACCTGGCGGACTACGACGACGTCGCCGAGGGCGCACCGCTTAGCGATCGAATCGCTGCGCAGGTGCGGTCGGACAGTAGTCAGGACTTGGACATCGGTCGGTTGGCGCAGTTGATCGAGCGTCTCGCTAGAGACGAGCAGGGCGTAACGATCACGCCGATTCGCAAGGGCATGCATCGCGGAGGCTTTGGCTCGGACGCCGTCTACCCGAACGATGGGTGGGAGATCGGCACCGTCAACGCCGTGGGCGGTAGCGAGCTCACCGTTGGGCCGAGCATCGCGGTCGCGGTGGAGCAGGCGTTATTCGAGCTGGGCGATGAGCGCTAGAAGCTCGCTGAGCATCGGTTCGTAATCGAGCTTCATCGCAAAAGGCGGGGCGGCGCGAGGCCCGCGGGTTCCACGCCACGGAGGCGCGTCGCCCCGCTGCTCGAGTCTAGATCGAGGAACTACGCGAAAGGGGCGGCGGCGAGCAGGACGACCCCAATGATGACGAGCGCAACTCCACACCGCCGGACGCGTATGTTGTCCGAGCCGAGACGATGCACCTCAGAGGCGATGTCGTTGCGAAGATCATCGCGCACCTGCTTGAGCCCCCGGTCGAGATCATTGCGGAGTTGAGCGAGCGCGATCTCGTGCTCGCCATGAGCTTTCAAGAGAAACCTGACCTTCTCCTCCACCGAGGCAGAGTCAGGGACCGTCACGTAGCCGGTACCCCCGCCCACCAGAGTCATGCCGAGCGACGACGCCCCGAAGACGACCGCCGGCTTCACGAGGTGGACACGCACCAGTGCCCGGCGGATGCCAGACCGAACGATCCGGCCGATGTCGACTCCGACCCCGACGAGCCATACGCCAAAGTCATTCCACGCCCACATGACGGTACCGCTAATGCTGAGCGTGAGTCCGGTGCCGTAGATTGCAGCCTGAGCCGGGTGCATGAGGTGCCTATCCCGGGCGCCCTAGAGCGCGAACGCCCCCGCGAGCCGCTCCGCCTGGGACTTCTCGGCCGCCCTGCCCCAATGCCCGTACGTGTCGACGGTGAGCGTGATCGACGAGTGGCCGAGCTGCCGTTGCACCCAGACGATCTCGGCGCCGCCCTCGAGGGCGATCCTCGCGAATGTGTGCCGAAACGAGTGAAAGTCGCGCTTGCGGCCGCGCTCGCCCATGCGCGGGATCCCGGCGCGCTCGAGGGCGGGGTAGAGGACCTGCGGCGTGACGTAGCCGGGGGCGAGGTGGCCGCCCTCTTCACGCTCGAACACGAGCCCTTCGTCGGAGCCGCTCTCTCGATACCAGGCTTCGAGCACGGCAGCCGCCGGCGGCGTGAGGTCGACCGTCCGCGGCTCATTGCTCTTCGTCGCTTGCTCGCCGAGCCCGTCGACGAACGTCCGCGACACGTGAACCTCCCGGTTGAGCAGGTCGACGTCAGACCAGCGAAGTGCGGCCAACTCGCCGAACCGCATCCCCGTCCCGACCGCCGTCTTGCAGAGCGCGAGCATCACCGGCCGGTACGCGAGTTCCGGCCAGAGGCGGGCGAGCTCGACGTCCGTGTAGTAGACGGGGCGGCTCTTCGCGACCTTCGGACGAGCGCTCTTGTGCAGCATCCGGACCGGATTCTCGGTCGCGTACCCCTCGGCGATCGCGGCCTGTAGGCAGGCGCCGAGCTGACGTAGATGTTTCGCGAGCGTCGCCGGCGACACCGGCCCCGGCGCGCCCGCGTCGTCCGGGCGATTTCGGCTGCGCCGCTCCCGGTGCTCGTCACGGACGAGATCAAGGAACCGGCGGACGTCGCCGGCGTCGAGGTCGCGGACGTGCCGGTTGCCGAACGCGCGCTTCGCGTAGCCGATAGTCCACCCGTAGACGCGCTTCGTGTTCGGCTTGCCGGTGAACCCGTCAAGCCACCGGTCGGCCCACTCGTCGAAGCGGATGTCCTCGACGATCCGATAGGTGCGGCGAGCGACGTCGCCGCGGCGCGCGTCGAGACCGCGCTCCGCCTCCTTGCGGTTGTGGCCGACGGGCTCGCGGACAAGCTTGCCGTCGTGGCGGAGTACGACATGGTAGAGCGGGGTGCAGGTGCAGCCGTTGCGCTTCGTCGATCGAGCGAACGGCGTCCACGGGTAGAGCGGGCAACTGCGGGAGTGGCGGGCTTGGAGCGATGCCATGGCTGGCCTCCTTGATCGTGGCGTGGAACCTGAGCGGACTGTACGTCCTGTGGTACGCGCACGTCAACTGCGAGGCATCCGTCACAAAAAGAAACCGGCCTTTTGCAGCCGGTTTCTAGTGGGCCCGCCTGGATTCGAACCAGGGACCAACGGATTATGAGTCCGCTGCTCTAACCAGCTGAGCTACGGGCCCGCCCTGTTCAGACCGAGCGTATCGCCCGGCGCAATGAAAGCCAGAGCACGAGCAAGACGGCGAGGGGTAAGAGCCACCAGGCCGTCACGCCGGAGTGCGCGAGCGCGGCCGTCGCGCCGATCGCGACGGCGACCAGCACAGCGACGAGCCAGTCGTCGCCGATCACGAAGTCCCACCAGAACCGGCCGAATGCTGCGAGGCGGCTCACGCCCGCATCTCCACCGTTCGCAGCTGCGTCCGGCGCTCGCGCCGCAGGAGCCGCACGAGCAGGAACGACGAAAGCACGACGAAGCCGAGCACGCCGAGGATGGACGCGTCGGCGCCCGGCCAATGAGCGCCGGCGCCCTCTGTCGCCCAGAAGATCCCGAACGTCGTCAGCATCACGCCGACCGCGAACTTGAGCGTGTTCTCGGGAACCCGGGCGAGCGGTGCGCGCACCGCCACCCCGACCGCGGCGACGAGCACGAGCGCGCCGGCAGCGCCGGCCGCCGCGAGCGAGATCGAGCCCTGCGCGCTGCCGAAGGTGAGGACGATGAACACGACCTCGAGGCCCTCGAGCAGCACTCCCTTGAAGGCGAGCGTGAACCCGTACCAGTCGAGACCCGCTCGCTCGACCCGAGCGGCGCCGCGCGCCTCCGCGAGCTCCTGAGCGAAGGCAGCGACCTCGTCGTGAAGCGCCTTGTAGCCACTCGCGCGCAGGATCGCCTTCCGCAGCCACTGCAGGCCGAAGACGAGGAGGAGCCCGCCGACGACGAGCCGTAGCGCGTTGAGCGGGATCGCGGTGAGAGCGGGGCCCAGGGCCGCGACGACGACCACCAGCGCGAGCGTGGCCGCACCGAGGCCCGTAAGCGCCGAGCGCCACCCCCGGGCGACTCCGGCGGCGAGGACGATCGTGAGCGCCTCGACCATCTCGACCGCGCTCGCGAGAAACGCGGAGAGGACGAGGAACGCGTTACCCGTGCTCATGCGCAGGGCGGGCGCGAGGCCGCAGGTAGCTGGGCGTATCAGCGCTCGCCGCCGCGGCCGCGACGTCGGCCGGATAGGTGCGCAGGCCCTTGAACAGGAGCCACGCACTGACACCGAGCGGCACGATCATGATCGCGAACGTCCACTGGAGACCGGAGCGCCCGCCGCCGAAGACGTGATCCGAGACGGCGCCGAAGAGAACCGGTGCCAGCGCGATCGCGAGCGAGCGGAGCAGCGTCCTCACCGCCTCCGCGCGTCCCCAGAGCAGCGGCGGCATGATGTCGAGCCGCGCCGCGTCGAGCGGGGGGTTCTGGGCGCCGAGGAAGAACGCCGCGGCGGTGAGATAGGGGACCGCCGTCACGGCATCGCGCGTGAAGATCGCCGGCACGAAGAGGATCGTGGTCAGCACGGCAGCGACCGCCGGTGTCAAGACGCGCGAATTCAGGCGGCCTCGCTTGAGCAGCCAGTCTCCGACCGCGCCGCCGAAAAGGACGCCGGCAAGCGCGCCGGCGCCGACCACGAGCAGCAGGGAGCTCGCGAGTGCCTGGTTGATGCCGTACTGATCCTTGGAGAACTCGAGGCCGAACGTCTGCAGGCCGGCGAGGAAGTAGTAGCCGCAGGCGCTGGCGGCGATGAGGACGACGTTCGTGCGCACGCGCAGCACGTAGCGGGTTGCGCGCGGAAGGGTCATGCGGCGGGCTTCCCGTGGATCGATGACGAGCTCGGGATCCACCTCGACACCGAGCTCCCGCGCCAGTCGCTGCGCGTCGGTCTCCTGCGGGCCATCTCGTTGTTGGACCGCCTCCTGCGGTGGAGGTCCATGGTCCGAGGCAAGCACGCCCCTCCCGCCACGCTCGGGCTCGCGCAGCCGCCACACGACCGCGGCGAGCGCGAAGGCCGGCAGCGCGAGGATGATGAACGCGGCCCGCCACGAGAGCGCGGAGATGTTGCCGGTGACGGCGAAGCCGACGCCCGAGCCGAGGTACTCGCCGGCGAGGATGACGCCGTAGATCCGGCCGCGCTCCCAGCTCCCGAACCAGTCGCCCACGAGCGAGGCGACCATCGGGCCGGCCGAGGCCGTGACCGCCCCGAGGAAGAGTCGTGCCCAGAGCAGCTCTGTGAAGCTCGTCGCGGTGGCGCTCCAGAGCATCGCCGCGCCCCAGAGGACGATCGTCCCTCCGAGCACGCGGGTCCGGCGCACGCGGTCGGCCAGGACGCCGAACGGCAGTGTTGCGACCGCGCCTACGAGCGAGCTCACTGCGACGAGCAGGCCGATGTCCGTGTTCGAGATGTGCAGGCTGTGGCGCAGCTCGCTCGCAGAGGCGCCCACCGTCGCGGCGTCGGCGCCGCTCAGCCCGAGGATCGCGGCGAGCACGACGATCACGCGGGTGCGCTCCTCGCCGCCGAGCGCGACTGTCAAGCGGCGGGCTAGGGCGCTTGCCGCGGCGGAACCGAGCGCCGCGGCGTCGGTGAGGACGCGCGCGGTACGCGACTCTTCGGAGCTCACGTTCCCATGGTCGCAGTAGCGCCTCCCGGATGGGCGGCGCGACTGAATAAGCTGGGGACATGTTCCTTTTCACGAAGAACGCCGAGATGGCCACGCCCGAGAACGCGCTCCCCGGGCGTGACACGCCGATGGAAGTGCCCGATCGTCACGATGTGCTTGGGACTCCTCTTCAGCCGCCGTTCCCGGAAGGGATGCAGCAGCTCGTCGTCGGGATGGGGTGCTTCTGGGGCGCCGAGCGCGAGTTCTGGCAGGCCGACGGCGTCTACACGACCGCAGTCGGCTACGCGGGCGGATACACGCCGAACCCGACCTACGAGGAGGTGTGCAGCGGACGCACCGGCCACACCGAGGCCGTCCTCGTCGCCTTCGACCCGGCCGTCATCTCCCTCGAAGGCGTCCTTCGCCTGTTCTGGGAGGGCCACGACCCGACGCAGGGGATGCGCCAGGGCAACGACCGCGGCACGCAGTACCGCTCGGCGATCTACTGGGCCGACGATGCGCAGCGCGCGGCGGCGGAAGCGTCACGCGACATGTTCCAGGGTGAGCTCGCGCGAGCGGGTTACGGCGCGATCACGACGGAGATCGCGGAAGCCGGGCCGTTCTACTACGCGGAGCCGTACCACCAGCAGTATCTCGCGAAGAACCCGAACGGCTACTGCGGACTTGGCGGCACCGGCGTCGCCTGCCCGGTCGGCCTCAAGACGGCGTAGCCACTGCACGACCGCGAGCCCGCAACTCAACGCGGGAGGTGACCGTTCTCCCCGAAAGCCCAAGGAGGACGAGATGGCTGATCGCGCACAACGCCTGAAGGGGAAGGCCAACGAGGCCGCGGGTAAAGCGAAGGCGAACGTCGGCTACGAGACCGGCCATGGCAAGACCGAGGCCAAGGGCGTCGGCAAGGCCCTCAAGGGCAAGGCTCAGCAGGCGGCCGGCAAGGCTCGGAGCACGGCGAAGAAGAAGACGCGCTAGTCCTGCTTTAGCGACTAGTCGAGCGCCTTGCTCATCGCGATGGCGTTCTCGTCGTAACCGAGCGACCGGTAGAGGCGGCGCGCGACCGTGTTGCGCCCGAAGACGTTGAGTGCGAGGCGATCGATTCCGCGCCGCCGCGCCTCCTCCTCGGCGAGGAGCATCGCCGCCTTTCCGCAACCGCGGCCGCGATGTGCCTCGGCGATGTGGATCTGGTAGACGAACAAGCAGCGCTGGAGCACGTCGTCGCGGTCCGCCAACCACAGTTCCCCGACCGCTTCTCCGTCGGCTTCGACGACGAAGACGAGCTGCTCGGCCGACGGTCGTTCGCCGGGGAAGAGCTGTTCGGCCTGGGCCGCAGCTCTCTGGCTGGCACTCTCGGGGGAGACTCCGCCCTCTTCGATCATCGACCGCGCGTAGTCGTCGCGCATCTGAGGAAGCCAGTCGGCGAACTCGTCGTTCCGCATCGGCCGCAGCTTCACGTCCATCCGCCGAGCCTAACGTCGCCATTGACACCGCCGCGAGGGCATTGTTGAGTCCTTCGTATTCCCACGCAACTGGCGGGGGGCGACAGGGAGGATCGATGAAACGGTTTTGGATGCTGGTGGGGGTTGCGGTGATCGCAGGCGCGATGTACGTGGCCGCGGCGCCGGGCAGCCGGCAGGCGACGGGACCGACGGCGAGGCAGTTCGCCGCTTTGAAGAAGCAGGTCGCGTTGCTCAACAAGAAGCTGACGGCGCTGACGAAGGACGAGAAGGTCGTGAAGACCGCGGCGGGCCTCGCCGTCGGGTACATCGGCGCATGTTTTATCGACACCAGCGGGAACATCCAAAATCTGCCGGTGACCCAGTTCGGCTCTACCAGTGCGGGCTTTCTGTTCGGCGCGCCAGCCGGCGGAGACACCGCGACAGCCCGGTCTGGCCTAGACGTCGACACGTCGGGGAGCGCGCAGGCCTTCCTTCAGAAGGTCACCCCGGCCTGCATCACGAGCAGCGCGAGCTCGGCGCAATCGGGCGTCAGCCGGCTGCAGCGCTGGAGCGAGCGGACTCGCTGAAGCTCAGGAGAGAGGGCGGCCACGCGGCCGCCCTCCCGCGGTACCTCAGGCCGCGATCTCTGCCGTCTCGGCGTGGAGACGGTAGAGGTCGGGCTCGCAGGCTTCGAACCCGTAGACGACGTCGGGGTCGAATTGCGCACCCGCACAGCGGCGGATCTCCTCGACCGCCTCGTCCCAGCCGATGGGTTCACGGTACGGCCGCGTGTCGGTCATCGCATCGAGCGAGTCGACGACGGCGAAGATTCGCGCGCCCAACGGGATGCTCTCGGCGGAGAGCCTGTCTGGGTACCCGTTGCCGTCCCACCGTTCGTGGTGGGAGCGGATGACGCGCGCACCCTCCTGGTTGAGGAGGGGAATGTGAACGAGGAGCCGCTCTCCGAGCTCTGCATGCTCCTGCATCCGCCGGCGCTCACGCGGGGTCAGGGCGCCGGGCTTGAGCAGGATCTCGTCGGGCACGCCGATCTTGCCGACGTCGTGCAGCAGGAACCCCCATTCCAGGCTCGGGTCGTCGAGCAGCGAGGGCGCGACTTCGAGGGTAAGCCTTGTCGCGTAGCCCGTCACCCGCCGGGAGTGGCGGCTCGTGCCGAAGTCTCGCGACTCGAGCGCCGAGGCGAGCACGGCCACGGTTTGTGCGTACGCCTCGGTCAGGAGCTCGTGCTGGCGGCGGCCGATCTCGATCAAGCGGTTGAGGTCGGCGACGTCCACGACGCCGCTTCCCTCGTCGGCATCGGGAACGACCCGTTTGACCATCGGCGCGACGAGCCCCAGCAGCTCGAGCGGGCTGAACGGCTTGCGCAGGAATGCATCCGCTCCCGCGGCGCACGCAGCGCGGCCGGCCTCCTCCGAGCCGCTGATTGCGACGATCGGGATTCGGCTCGTCTGTGGCGTCTCGCGCAGCCGCTCGAGATAGAAGACCCCGTCGATGCCCGGGAGCCCGATGTCGAGCAGGATCGCGTCCGGACGCGTCTTGGTGAGCGCGCGCTCCGCCTCGATCACGTCGTGCGCGGTGGCGACCTCGAACCCCTCCAGCTCGAAGGTCGTCCTGATCAGCTCACAGAGGAGCTCGTCGTCGTCGATTGCCAGTACACGACGTGTGCGACCCATTTCTTCCGGACCCCCAATCGGTCGGTGACTCATGCTTGATCTCTCGGCAGAAACCGCCTCTCGGGTGAAAGCAGGCGCCGCCGGAAACCGTGAGGGCGCAGGAGTTCTTTCTGCCGAAACCTCCGGCAAGCTCTCGGAGCAAGTTCACCCTTTGGGGTGATCGGACGCTTGTCGGGCGCAGAAGAGGTGCCACGCGAGCTCGCCGGCAGCGTCGAAGAACGCCCCCTCCGCGGCCTCGCTCGCCGGCTGGCCGCTCGCGCAGATCACGACCTGGCGCTCGCCGTTCTCGCTCGACAGCGCGATCGCGACGTAGCCGAGAGAGAAGCCGAGGTGGCCCCAGGCGGCACCGCACGAGGATCGCTTCCTTCCCATCAGCGCCGTGATCTGGCCGATGCCGAGGCCGTAGCGGTCGGTCTCCGCCCAGTCCGAGTCGACGGCGTCGAGCATCTCGGTGCGCATTTCCTCGGAGAGCAGCTCACCGCCGAGCAGGGCTCGCAGCAGGGCTGCGACCTCGCCGGCGGTCGAGACGATCCCGCCTCCGGCGCGGTGAAACGGCACGTCGATCCCGGTGACGTCCACGATGCCCGGCCCTCCCGGGAGGATCGGGTTGTCGGGCGGCAGGTACCCGCGCGCGCAGTCGCCGCGGAGCGGGCCTTCGACGAGATCGGTCCGCTCGAGCCCCAGCGGTTCGAGGATGCGCTCTCGCAGGGCGTCGCGGAGGCTCGAGCCGGTCGCCTTCTCGACGAGGAGGCGAAGCACGATGTAGTTGCTGCCGTGATAGGCCCATCCGTGGCCGGGCTGGAACAGGCGTGGCTTCTGCAGCACGAGCTCGAGCTCGCCGCGTGCATCGAGCTCCCAGCGATGATCCAGGTCGTTGCGATATGGCTCGAAGAACGCGATGGGATCTCCCATGAAGTCGTCGAGCCCGCTCGTGTGGTTCAGAAGCTGGCGGATCGTGATGTCCTCGGCGAACGGGGCGGCGTCTCCGTCCAGGTCGAGCGAGCCTTCCTCGACGAGCCGAAGGACGAGAGGCGCGACGAAGACCTTCGTCACGCTCCCGATGCGGAAGCGGTGCGCGGGTGTCAGCGGCTCGCCGGTGGTCGCGTCCGCGACGCCGGCCGCGGCCTCGACCCGGTCACCGCGCCCGTCGGCCACGACGACCGCGCCGGAAACGCCGGTTTCGACGACGGCTTCGAGGAGATGCTCGGTTTCTGTCACCGGGTAGCGTGAGCCTTGTGTCGCCCGACTGGCCTCTCGAGACGAGCCGACTGACTTTACGCCCGTTCGTCGAGGGCGACCTCGAGCCGATGCATGCGATGCGGGCGGATGCCGAAGTCGCGCGCTACCTCTATGGCGAGCCGGCTCAGTCGCTCGACGAGACGCGAGACTCTCTGGCGAAGAAGATCGCCGGGTCGGCGTGGGCCAAGGAAGGCGACTGGCTGAGTGCGGCGGCCGTCGAGCGCGAGTCAGGGCTCACCGTGGGCGACATGGCCCTCCATTGGGTCAGCGAGCGCGACCGGACGGCCGAGATCGGCTTCGTCTTCGACCCGCGCCACCAGGGGAAGGGATTCGCGACCGAGGCCGCGCGCGCTCTCGTCGACTGGGCTTTCACGGAAGCCGGCATGCATCGCGTCATCGGTCGGGCAGAAGCTCGCAACGCCGCGTCGGCGCGCGTCCTCGAGAAGCTCGGCATGCGCCTCGAGGCCCACCTCGTCGAGAAAGAGTGGGTGAAGGGCGAGTGGCAGAGCGAGCTCGTCTACGCGGTTCTCGAGCGAGAGTGGAGCTAGCTCAGCGGCTACCGGGGTAGCGGCGCCTCGTCATCGGGAGCGAGAGGCTGTCGAGCGGAACAGAGACCGCGCGGCTGTCGCCCCAGTGCCTGATGACTGCTCCGCCGGTGTTCATGCGGATGAAGGTGGCGCGCCGGTCTCCGTGCATCACGGCCTGATCCGGCCGAAAGGCGAACTGGAACCGCGACTGCAGGATCCGCGCACCGGCGACAGTGTCCATCACTTCCATGGGGCCAGCTATCGACGCGTCGGACCGCTTTCTTGAACTGCGTTAGGCTGCTCGCTGCAAAATGGGCATGAGCACTCCGCTCCCCGGCCACAACAGGATCGACGAGCTGCGCTCCTTCAAGACTGGGGCGCTGACCGGCGCCAACCTGCGCCTCGTGCGCCGCGCTCGAGACCCGATCGGCAAAGAGCGGGAATGGGACTTCTTCTGCGAGTGCGGCGAGGAGAGCTGCTACGAGCACGTCTTCCTCACCCTTGCCGCGTTCACCGTGCTCCGCGACCACGGCGATCCCGTACTCGCTTTCGGCCACCAAGTGAGTCAAGTCGATCGTGCCCGCGAACTCCGCCTCGAAGCCGAAGCCTTGAGGCGACAGGCCGAACACCAGGTCAACCGGGCGAAGAGGAACCTGGCCGACCGACCCGGTGCCTGAGCACCGTCGGGTGTCCCTATTCTTCGAAGGTGAGCCCTAGGAAGGCATCGCTTGCCCTTTTCGCGGCTTGCCTGACGGCGATCGCGATCGTCTCTGCGTCGTCGGCAGGATCGGCTTTTCAGGATGTGCTGTACGTCTCTCCGCACGGGGTTATCGGTGCGGCGGACACCAGCTGCGGCTCGGCGGCGTATTCGAAGGTGCAGGCGGCGGTCGACGCCGCCACAGCGAGCCGCACTGTCGTCGTGTGCCGCGGCTCCTACAAGGAGGACGTGGTCATCTCCGCGCCGCTCGAGCTCGTCGGGGAGAAGGGAGCGGTGATCCACGGATCCCCGACGGCCAACGCACTGTGCGACCAGAACGGGCCGTTCGGTCCCGGGAGTGCACCGTGCCTGGCGGGAATCACCGTCAAGTCGAGCAACGTCGCAGTCCGGGGGTTGACGGTTACGGGCGCGATCGGCGAGGGGATCCTCGTGACCGGCTCCCTCACGGGGCATTCGATCGGCCACGTCCTGATCAGGGGCAACCGCGTCATCGGCAACGACGAGGACGGAAAGCCGTCGAAGGCCCACTCTCCGTATCCGCCGTGCAAACCACATGGCCAGATCCCCGGCGACTGCGGCGAGGGCATCCACCTGATGGGCGTCTACGACTCGGTCGTCAGCCACAACCGCGTCGAAGGCAACAGCGGCGGGATCCTGCTCTCGGACGAGCTAGGCCCGACGTTTCACAACAAGATCGGTCACAACTTCGTCACAGCGAACCTGTACGACTGCGGCATCACGGTGCCGGGGCACAACCCGCACGCGCTCGACGCGAGCGGCAACCGGCAGCCGTCCCTGGCAGGCGTCTACGACAACGTGATCCTGCGCAACCGGATCACGGGCAACGGGATCAAGGAGGAAGGCGCCGGCATCCTGTTCGCGAACGCGTTTGCGGGGACCGGGGCGTACGACAACGTCGTCTCTCACAACTACATCGCCGGCAACGAGATGGCGGGCGTGACGATGCACGCGCACGTGCTGCCCGCCGGAAAGTTCGAGGACTTGTCCGGCAATCGGATCGTGGGCAACACCATCGGCCCGAACAACCTCGGCGGCGATCCCGACGCGTTCGAGTGTGCGTTCCAGTGCCGGGCACATCCCCTACGACAAACGACAGGCGTACTCGTCTTCGGAGCGGCGCCTCTGGACGTCACGATCGCGCACAACCGGATCCGCAAGAACGAGTTCGGCATCTGGCTCGGAAAAGGCGAGAACGTGACCGCCAGCCTGCGGCACAACCTGTTCCACGAAGTCGTGAAGTCGGTGGTCAGGGTTCGCTAGAGGCCGGTCGGAAAGGCGTACGAGCGAGGAACCGTTACCGGCGGACGCCCCGCTGCGATGGCGATCTCTTGGTGCCGACGCAAGACGAGCTGCGCGGGGTCGCCGTGCATCCGCACTCCGTTCACCCACCAGGACAACGGCCCCCGGTAACGACCGAGGCAGGTGGCACTCAGCTTCACGCCCCACTCGCAGAAGAACTGGCCGAGCGTGAACGTCCTCGGCACGGGTGACTCGACGTGGATGATCCCGCTGTCGTCGTGCGTGTGGAGCTCGGTGAGGAAACCCGCCTGCTGGTCGATCCCGACGAGCGCCGGAACCGTCACCCGGCGTCCGCTGACGAAGAGGTCGAGATGCTCGTGGATGTGGAGCGCCGTCCCTTCCATTGTCAGCTGGTGAAGGCCGCTCGGTCGGAGCCGCGTAGGCAGCAACGCCGACTCGCTCGGCCATGGAGGCGCGCTGGTTTGAAGATGCGGGACGCTGCTCCACTCGATCGACCGGCCGTGCGCGACGGCAGCCGCGCGGTGTGGCCGCCCACCTGAAGTCAGAAGTAGTCCGACGGCTGCTCCCCCGACGACGATCGCCGCGCCGATGGCAATCGCGAGACGCGGCGGCCGGCGGCGCGACGGAGGAGGTGGAGAAGGCTCGTGCCTCCGTGGTGGCCTGGAGCCGGCCGCCTTGCGCGCAGAGCGACGTGCCATGCGTAACCCAGGAGGGTCCGAAGCGTCGCCGGGTGTTGTTATTGGTGGGTGATGAAGCAGAAGCAGTACTCGTCGGCGCCGCCGGACCCGTCGCCAGGAGCGAGGAAGTGCAGCTTGTCGACCATGTGGTTGTGGCCGCCGGCGAAGGGCTTATAGACGCCGGTCGCTTCGAGGATCGTCAGCTCGAACGTTCCTTCCAGGAACTTCCCGCCCTGCCCGTCGTCAACAAGATTTGCGTTGCTGCCGGTGAACCGCATCGAAAACGAGCCTCCAGGGATGTGGTAGGCACACAAGTCGCCGTTGAACTGCACGTAGAAGGCGCCGACGGGCTTGGTGGGGTTGGTATTACCCGGAGTTCCGTTCACCGGATAGATCCGCGTTGTTGAGTACGACCCGTCGTTCAGATCGACCATTGAGAGGCCAAGGTTCGGCCCGTGAGCCACGGGCTGGTAGAGCCCTTTCAGAAGGAGCACGAAGGAATCGTCGGGCCGCGTCTTCGCTTGTGCCCGCGCCTGTCCAGGCAGCGCAAGGGCAGCCAGGGCAGCCAATCCCCCGCCGATTGCAGTTCTTCGGTTGACCACGGTTTGGTCGTTTAGCGGCGCGAAATCCACAACAGCCTCCCCTGGATTCGGTTCCCCGCTCCGGTTGGAGCAGGGCTGCTATTCGCAGCGAAGAGAGAGGGCCAGGCGTCGCAGTGGCCAGAAGTTGCTTGCCAGAGAGGCGCCGTAGCGCGACTCGACTCGCCTAGCACACGAGCCTACCGTGTTCGCATCAGATGTGCCAAAGGCTTTGGCGGTGGCGAAACGGAACTCGCCTGGGCGAGCCTCCTCACGCTCGAGTACTACTGCAGGCGCTCGGCGAGGTAGCGGATCGCCAGCGGGTAGCGGTACTCGATCCCGCCGTGGCCCGCGTCGAAGAGCTCGAAGAAGACGTCGGTGATCCCTAGCGCTTCGAGCTCCCGCCGGAACGCGTCGGCGCCGAGGTCGAGGAACCACTCGTCACGTTTGCCGGCGTCGATGTAGATCGCGCGCTGGCTACGGAGCGCGTCGACGTGACGGCTCGCCATCCGCACCGGATCCCACGCGAGCCAGCGCTGCCAGACGTCGTCCCGCAGCATCCCGGTCGCCGTGTCGAACGGGAGGTCGACCGTGCCGTCCTCGTTCGCCGAGTAGCAGGCTGCCATCGCGTACGTGTTCACGAGCGGGTAGTCGGTGCCTTTCGTGAATGCGGGCCGCGAGCGGAAGTCCGCCCAGAAATTCTCGTACGAGCCCTCGTATTCGTCGCGGAGCGCGCGAGCAGTGTCACGGAACTCCGGCAGGTAGCAGAGCTCGAAGAGCGCGTCGCCGGAGTGCGTCGCGAGCCCGCCGAAGACCTCCGGCCGCAGCATCGGCACGACCATCGCGCCGTAGCCGCCACTCGATTTGCCGGTGAGCCCGCGATGCGCAGGCTGGGCGAGCGTCCGGTAGCGGGAGTCGACGAACGAGACCACCTCGTTGCAGAGGTACTCGCAATAGCGACCCGTCCCGGACGAGTCGATGAATTGCGAACCGCCGTACGACGTCCAGCAGTCGACGAAGACGATGACGGCAGGCGGGCAATCGTCCTCCGCAAAGAGGCTGTCGATGCGTTCCGGCGTCGTCGGGCGGTAGGGCGCCCGGTTCCGCCACATGTCGAGCTGGCCGGTCATCCCCTGGATGAGGTAGATCGAGGGGAATCGCCGGTCCGGCTCGGCGTCATACCCGGGCGGGAGGTACACCCAGAGCGGCCGGACGTGCGGGTCGCCGAGCGGGTTGTCGCGCAGGACGGCGCTCTCGATCTCGAGCTCGTCGAAGCGTCCCACGTAGTCGCGCGACCACGGCTCCACGCGCGTCTTCTATCAGGCCACGGCCGGCAGGAGCATGGCTACACTCAGCGCGATGGCCGAGTACGGGACGATGCGGGTCAAGAGCGGTCTCGCCGAGATGCTCAAGGGCGGCGTGATCATGGACGTCGTAGACGCCGAGCAGGCGAAGATCGCCGAGGCGGCGGGCGCGTGCGCCGTGATGGCGCTCGAGCGCGTCCCGGCCGACATCCGCCGCGACGGCGGTGTCGCGCGCATGTCCGACCCGGACAAGATCCAGGAGATCGAGGAAGTCGTGACGATCCCCGTCATGGCCAAGTGCCGCATCGGCCACTTCGCCGAGGCGCAGATCCTGCAGGCGCTCGAGATCGACTACATCGACGAGTCCGAGGTGCTGACGCCGGCCGACCTCGAGCACCACGTCGACAAGTGGCAGTTCACCGTCCCCTTCGTGTGCGGGTGCACGAATCTCGGCGAGGCGCTGCGCCGGATCGCGGAGGGCGCGGCGATGATCCGCACGAAGGGCGAGGCAGGCACGGGCGACATCGTCAACGCCGTCACACACATGCGCGCGGTCTTCGGCCACATCCGCCGGCTCGGGGCGCTGCGCGAAGAGGAGCTGTACGCCGAGGCGAAGGAGCTGCGCGCGCCCTATGAGCTCGTCAAGTGGGTCGCCGAGAACGGGAAGCTGCCGGTTGTCACGTTCACCGCCGGCGGGATCGCGACGCCCGCCGACGCATCGCTCTGCATGCAGCTCGGCGCCGACGGCGTCTTCGTCGGCTCCGGCATCTTCAAGTCCGGCGATCCGGAACGGCGCGCGAAGGCGATCGTCGAGGCGACGACGCACTACAAGGACCCGGAGATCCTTGCCCGCGTCTCCGCCGGCCTCGGCGAGCCGATGGTGGGCATCTCGACACAGACGCTCGATCCGAGCGAGCTGCTCGAGACCCGCGGCTGGTAAGACCGCTCCGTCCGACGCGGGGAGGACGATTCCCGCGTGGACACGTACGAGGTAAAGCCGATCTGGACGTCCTCGACGTTCCTCGTCTACACCGGCGGGCTCACCGTGCTGGGCGGCGGGGCCGCCGCACTCGCCTATCTCTCAGGCCACTACGGCAAGGGCGCCGAGGCGGGATGGGCGCTGCTCGTGCTCGTGGTCCTCTATGCGGTCGCGCACGCGCTGCGCCTTCGCGGCCGTCCGATCGCGGCCGGCATCTTCGCCTTTGCCTCGGTACTCGCCTGGGCTGCGTTCATCGTGCTGCTGTTCGAATGGTGGGGCTGGAACGGCGTGAACGGCGACCTGAAACACTGGTCGTGGTCTCGGCTCACACTCTGGCTCCTCATCCTGGCGGCGGCCTGGGATGACCGTCGGCGCTTCCGCTTCCCCTTCATCCGGGTCATCTCGGCCGTCGTCGGCTGGCTCTTCGTCGTCGACCTGATCACCGCGGGCGGCAACTTCACCGCTGCGGTGACGCTGCTCGTCGGGATCGCGTATCTCCTGATCGGGATGATCCACCGGACGCCGTCCTCGTTCTGGCTCCATCTCGTGGGCGGCCTGCTGATCGGCGGCACGATCCTCTACTGGGCGCACACCGGCGACGGGGAGTGGGCGGGCGTCTCAATCGCGGCGTTCTGCTTCGTGCTCATCGGGTACATGACGAGGCGCTCGAGCTGGGCAGTGCTCGGCACGATCGGCTTCTTCGCCGCGACGGTGCACTACCTCGTCGGTTCGCCGACCGACATCGCCCAGACCGCATTCTCGGGTTCGCCACCGCCGCATGTCAGCCCCTGGTCGCCGGCGCTCGCATTCGGCCTTCTCGGCTTCTTCCTCGTGCTGCTCGGCCTCCTCGGCCGGCACCGGACCCGCGAGATGCCGCCGGCCGCCGCGCCACCGCCACCCGTCTAGACCCCGTTACCATCGATGTGTGGAGAAGCCGCTCAAAATCGGCGTACTCGCCATGCAGGGGAACTTCCGGGAACACGCCGCCGTGCTGCGCCGGCTCGGAGCCGAGCCGGTCGAGGTTCGGCTTCCCGAGCAGCTCGACGGGCTCGATGGACTGATCATCCCCGGCGGCGAGTCGACCGCGATCGGTCGGCTCATGCGGCTCTACGACCTCGACGACGCGGTGCAGGAGTTCGCCGGCCCGATCTTCGGGACGTGTGCGGGAATGATCGTCCTCGACCGCGACCACCTCGGCCTCGGCGACTACGGGACGCGGCGGAACGCGTTCGGTCGTCAGGTGCACAGCTTCGAGGCAGATCTCGACATCGGTGACGGCGACGAGCCGCTGCGCGCGGTCTTCATCCGCGCCCCGTGGCTCGAGGAGCCGGGACCCAACGTCGACGTGCTCGCGGAGGTCGACGGCCATCCGGTGCTGGCGCGCGAGGGACGGCTCCTCGTCGCCGCCTTCCACCCTGAGCTGACCGACGACACCCGCGTCCACGAGCGCTTCTTGAACATCGTGAGGGAGGTCGAAGGTGTCCGGGCATAGCAAGTGGTCGTCGATCAAGCACAAGAAGGGCGCCGCCGACGCGAAGCGCGGCAAGCTCTTTTCCAAGCTGACCCGCGCGATCATCGTCGCGGCGAAGGAGGGCGGCCCCGACCCGGCCGGGAACCTTGCGCTCCAGAACGCGATCGAGAAGGCCAGAGCAGCTTCGATGCCGAAGGACAACATCGACCGCGCGATCGCAAAGGGCGCAGGCACCGACTCCGACGCAGCCGCCTACGAGACGGTGATCTACGAGGGGTATGGCCCGGCGGGCGTCGCGGTGATCGTCGAGACACTCACCGACAACCGCAACCGGACTGCGGGAGAAGTGCGGCACACGTTTGCTAAGAACGACGGCAACCTCGGTACCTCGGGGGCGGTCGCCTGGCTGTTCGAGCGGCGTGGCATCGTGCTCGTGCCGGCCGACGGAGCCGATGAGGACGAGCTCACGCTCGCGGCCGCCGAGGGCGGCGCAGACGACGTCTCCCTCGACGGCTCGTCGTACGAGGTGCTCTCGGCGGCCGAAGAGCTCGCGGCAGTGCGCGAAGCCGTTGCGGGCGCCGGCTTCGAGATCGAGTCGGCCGAGCTGACGATGCTGCCGAAGACGACCGTCGCCGTCGAGGACGAGAGCGAAGCGAAGAAGATCCTGCGCCTGATCGACCAGCTCGAGGAGAACGACGACGTGCAGGAGGTCTACGCGAACTTCGACATCCCCGAGCGCGTCCTCGAAAGCGTGGCCGGCTAGCGCCGTCCACGCTCCTCGGATACGGAACTACGGCGTCTGCGGGAGCGGGAATGGCGCTGACACTTCTGAAGCAACAAACAGTCGCCTGCGCGAGCGTGCGTAAATGTCCCCCGTGCGAGCGCACGAGTCTGTCTGATGGGAGGGGTAAGTTCTTGTTTCGCCCGCTGGTTACCTAGACGCGGCCCATGGTCGTTTGTCCCCGGTGTGGTGCGGGGAACCGCGGGAGTGCTCGGCTATCCCGTCGGGAGCGCTTGCAGGATGTCGTCCCAATGCTTGGCGATTCCGAGGTGACCGCAATCGGGCCAGACTACGACCTTGCAGTCACGCATCCTGCTGGCTATGAAGTCGACATGGCCCTGCTTCACCAGCGGGTCGTGTCGGCCGTGCCAAACCTGGACTGGCATGGATATGTCCGCCAGTCGGAAGCCCCACGGAAGCCACCCGGCCATGAGCTCCCAGCGCACTCCGGCCATTCCTTGTCGGAAACACTCGCGACGCGCAGCATCGAACGGAGCCATACGAGCTTCATCCTCGAAGAGCCAGCTATCCCCCTCGGCGCTTCTAAGGAACTCATATAAGCCTTGGGGGTGGTCACGCTGATCCGAGATCATCCGCGGGTTGTGCGCGACGACCAACTCCGCGGCTGCGTACGGATCGCGCTCTGCAAGGTCGAACTCAGCTCTCTCGTTTGAATCGAGTTCCTCGTATGCGCTGGGTCGCTCCACGAAGTTGTATTGCCCGAGGTGGCGGCTATTGACGATGGCGACTCCCGTCAAGCGCTCGGCGATTAGGGCAGCGCAAGATCCCGCATACGGGCCGCCGCTCGACCAGCCAACCACGGCAAAGCGGTCTATCCCGAGCGCATCCGCCAAACCCACGATGTCGGATGGCCAATCGCCGTAGCTGCGGGCCTCCTTAACGTCAGACAACCCGATCCCTGGACGGTCGGGAGCAATTAGGTGGACGTTGGCGGATCGGGTTGAGTCCTCATCCGGGCACCAGAGACGCGAGTGCGGCGTGCCATGAAAATAGAACACCGGAAATCCGTCTGACGCGCCCCATTCGGAGTAAGCAAGGCGCCGACCGTCGGACAACCTGATCGATGTATCGGCGAGCGGAGTCATCCAGGCAGTGTTCCACGGCGCTGGCGACAGCACGCTCCTCTGGGCCGGTGTTCCGGAATGACCACCCCTGACCGGCTACTCGGCCGGGAGTTCCCAGCCTCGACTCCGTGCTCGCGCGCGGAGCGCATCTCGCCGCGTCGCAAGGAAGCTCGTGATCTCATCGACGAGCGCAAGATCGAACTCAGCAAGGTAGCCATCCTTCGCCTGCATCCATTCGCCCCACGATGATGACGCAGCGGCACGATCACCCAACTCGCCGCCCAGCGCCTGCCTCTCGTTGAAGGTTGAGAGGCGCGATACCTCGGCAGCAAGCGCGTCCGCCTCAGGCGAGAGGGTCGGATGGCCTTGGTCGATGTCGTTGGCGAGGTCGTCTCGGCGGTGTCCGTTCATGGCTTCGGAGTGTAGGACGGTCAGCTTGGCCAGCCTCCCACCCGTGAGAGCGCTGTATGGTCGTCCGGTATCCGGTCAGGGCTTGAACAGGAATCGTCCGATCGGGTCCGTAGCTTTCTGACGTGAAGGTCGTAGGCATCGATCCGGGGACAGCTGCTTGCGGGTACGGAGTCGTCCAAGAAAGCGGAGGCCGCCTCAGGGAGGTGGCCCACGGTTGCTGGTCGACGCCGGCCGGCGAGGACACGGTCATCCGTTTGAAGACGATCCACGACGCCGTCGCGGCGCTCCTTGCCGAGCACGCGCCGGATGCGGTGGCGCTCGAGGAGTCGTACGTGGGCGCCGACGCCCGCATCGCACTCTCCGTCGGTCAGGCACGGGGCGTCGTGCTCGTCGCGGCCGCCAACGCGGGTATCGCCTGCCGCGAGTACGCGCCGGCCCGCGTCAAGCAGGCGATCTGCGGCTACGGCCGTGCCGAGAAGGCGCAGATGCAGCGGATGGTGAAGATGATCCTCGCGCTCCCTGAGCTCCCGACGCCGCATCACGCGGCCGACGCGCTCGCCGTCGCGATCTGCCACGCGCTCTCACCGCCGCTCCTACGCGCGGCCTCGGGGTAGTGGGAACGTCCGTTCCTCGCCGTACGCTCCCGACATGATCGCGCGGCTTCGCGGCAAACCTGTCGCCAACACGCCCGAGGGGCTCGTGCTCGACGTCAACGGCGTCGGGTACCTCGTCCATGCGACGCCGACAGCCGGGCGGAAAGGCGATTCCGCCGACGAGATCGCGGTCGAGACGTACCTGCACGTGCGCGAGGACACGATGCAGCTGTACGGCTTCGCCGACCGGCGCGAGCGGGAGCTGTTCGTCCAGCTCCTCGCAGTGAGCGGCGTGGGGCCGAAGGTCGCGCTCGCCGTCGTGTCCGGGTCGCCTGTCGTCGAGCTGCGTCGAGCGATCGCGCGCGGAGACGCTGCACGCTTCCAGGCGATCCCCGGCATCGGCAAGAAGACCGCCGAGCGCATCGTGCTCGAGCTGAAGGAGAAGCTCGGAGACCCTGCGCTGGCGCCTGCACCCGACGGCTCCGGCGAGCACCACGTCGTGGCGCGCGACGCGCTCGTCGAGCTCGGCTGGACGCTGCTCGACGCCGAGCGCGCGCTTGCCGAGGTCGACGCCGAGCTGCCGCCGGAGGAACGCGTCCGGCTCGCGTTGAAGAAGGCCGCGTGAACGCGACCCAGTTTTTGGCACCCGCTCTCCGCGACGACGAGGAGGAGGTCGAGCGGAGCCTCCGCCCGCGCCGGCTCGACGAGTTCGTCGGCCAGGCAAATATGAAGGAGCAGCTCACGATCGCGCTCGACGCGGCAAAGGGGAGAGGCGAGGCGCTCGACCACGTCCTTCTCGTGGGGCCGCCGGGCCTCGGCAAGACGAGCCTCGCGCACATCATCCGCGAGGAGCTGGGGGTCGGCATCCGCTCCGTCGCCGGCCCCGCGCTCGAGCGGAAGGATGTTGCCGCGATCCTCACCGCGGTCGAAGCGCGCGACGTGCTCTTCGTCGACGAGATCCACCGCCTGAGCCGCGCTTCGGAAGAGATCCTCTATCCGGCACTCGAGGACTTCCGTCTCGACATCGTGATGGGCCAGGGGACGGCTGCCCGGACGCTCACGCTCGACCTGCCGCCGTTCACGCTCGTCGGCGCGACGACGCGCACGGGCCTTCTCACCTCGCCGCTCCGCGACCGCTTCGGGATGACGTTCCGACTCGACTACTACGGCGACGGCGAGCTCGCCGCGATCGTGCGGCGCTCGGCCGGGATCCTCGGCGTCGAGATCGCTCCCGACGCCGCCGACGAGATCGCCGGCCGCGCGCGGGGTACGCCTCGCGTCGGCAACCGGATCCTGCGGCGCGTCAGGGACGTCGCCGAGGTGCGGCACGAGGGTTCGATCACGAACGCGATCGCGCGAGAAGCTCTCGAGCTGCTCGAAGTCGACGAGGCGGGGCTCGAGCGGCTCGACCGCGAGCTTCTACGCTCGATCGTCGAGAAGTACGACGGCGGGCCGGTCGGGCTCAGCACGCTCGCCGCCGCGCTCGGCGAGGAACCCGACACGATCGAGTACGTCTACGAGCCGTACCTTCTCCAGCTCGGCTTCATCCAGCGGACGCCGCGCGGGCGCACGATCACCGGGCTCGGGCGCGCCCACCTCGGCGCGGCTCCCGAAGCCGAGCCCGAAACGGACACGCGCCTCTTCTAGCCTCCTGCGCCTGCGGCGGATCCTCGTCACCGGCAGGGTGGTAGGTGGTGGGACGAGGGGCCGATTGCCCGGCTTCTTTCTGCCTCGTCGAGATCGGCACCGCGAGCTAGGGTCAGGGCGTGCCCGACTTCTGGACGCCGAACGCGGAGCTGCCGCACGAAGCGTTCGTCGAACGGATCCACAAGGCGATCGCCGCATTTGCCGAGGCGAACGGCGTCGAGAAGCCGCTCGTCGAAGTCGAGCTCGCAGACACCTCACGATTCGTCCTGGAGCGGATCGAGCCCGAACCCGGGTTCGGGATGGTGACGCTCTACGTGACCGACGCGCGCGACGACGCGCCCGACGCGCTCATCGTCCCGATCGGTTCGCTTCGGCGGATCGAGCTGAGCAAGTCACCCGACGACCGAGTACAGCGTTTCGGCTTCAGCGTGCCGCTGGCTGACTGATCCGTGTCGCGCCCGGGCTGCGGCCGGCGGCTCAGCCTTCTACGCTCGATCGTCCTAGAGGGCGACGTCAGGCTGGTGCCGCTCGGAGGTGACTAGCGCCCGAGCAGCCCGAAGCAGCCACGGCGCGAGGAGCAATGCCATCACGTCGAACCAGACGTAGCCGCTCGCGACCCCGCTCGGTGGGTTGCCGTCCGGGATGCCGAGGCCCGGGAGGTCATGCGACCACCGCCACGTCCCGATCGACGTCCCGTAGAGCTCGAGCGCGGCGACGACGAGGAAGACGCCGGCATACGTCGCCCGTGAGCGCGAGCGCCAGAGGAAGAAGAGGAGTAGCGGCACTCCGAAGGCGCCGGCGACATCGAGCCTCGGGAGCACCGTGAGGCCGGCAATCCCCCATGCGGCGGCGCTGATCGCGGCGGCCCAGACGACGGCGCGCGCTCGGACGCTGCGACTCAGCGCGATGCCGCTCAGGTAGACGAGCCCGTGGGCCGGTGGGATGAAGAGCGGCAGGTTGTGCAACCGGTAGTGGTATACGCCCCAGGCCAGCGAGCCCGTCACTTCTCCCACGGTCGCGAAGAGGACGACACCGATCGCCTGCGCACGCACGAGCGGCGATAGCGGCCACAGCGCAGCGACGAGCACGCCGAACGTGAGCGCCCCGAGCGCGAGCTGGACGTGTAGTCCCACCTGTGTGTCGAGCGCGAGGAGCCCGGCGAGGTACGCCGGGAGCACGATCGCGTACCGGCGCGAGATCATCAGCGCCGGTACTGGAGCTCGTGCCAGCTCGGCGTGGGGAGGAGCTCGAGCAACGCGCGGCCGCCGTTCGTGTCCGCGAACGTGAAGTCCTGCCGCTCGTCGTCCCAGCCCACCTCGAGCAGGCCCTCCTTTACGCGGTGGTCGAGCCACGCGCCGCGAAAGACGAGCTTCTTGAGCCAGTAGACAAGCGATTCGCCGCGGACGAGGGCGAGAGCGTCCCAGTGGCGAACGAGATACTCGCCGAGCGCGCTGCGCGGTGCTCCGATCGCGTCGCGCTCGACGAGCTCGACGAGATCGCCGGTCTCGTCCTCGTCCAGCTCGGGGCCCGCGACGAGACCCAGACGGACCGCCGCGGCCGTGACGCGTTCTTCGAAATCCAGGCTGTTGAAGGAGAAGCGGTACCCGAGGAATTCGACGACGTAGTCGTCGCCCGAGGTGTAATTCCCGGCCGCTTCCACGGACAGAGCGTACCCTGCTCGTGTGCGGGCACTCCGCTACCCGGTGGCTCTGGCAGCCGTGTTGGGGCTCGTCAGTCTGACGGCCTGGGCGCTGTCCTGGCCGTTGGAGAAGGCGGTCTCTCTGGCGCCCGTGATCGTCGTCGGAGGCGCCGCCGCCGTCGGTCTTGTGCTCCTCTGGGGGAAGGTCGCGCTCAATTCGCTGCGGGAGTCACGGCATCCGCGGCGTGTGCTCGCGTATTGGCTGCTCGGCCTAGGCCTACTCGTGCTCCTGACGTTTCTCGGCGTCAAGCTCCCGAGCGAGGGCGGTTAGCAGCCGGTCGATCTCGTCGCGTGACCTGTAGCCGGCGAGAGTTGACCTGCCAGGGTCGCGCAGGCCCGAGAGGCGCCGATCGAGGAAGTCGACGGGCTCGTGCTCGAGCTCGCGCTGCCACGTTCATTACTCCATCCCGAACCCCCACCCACCCGGGGACGGGTGAAGCGTGCCGCTGCAGCCGTGAAAAGTGCGTCGCGGCTCGGTCGCGAATGGTTGGCAACTCAGCTCAGGCTGTCGCTTTCGGCCAGGTGCCGCGCGCGATTCCGTCCGCCCCTCTCCGTAGCTTGGTTTGCATGCACGAAGGCACCTGGACGCTCGCCGACTGCCCGCCTGAGACACAGGCGCAGCTCGCCCGCACACTCGGCATCTCCGAGGTCACGGCCGCGGTCCTCGTTCGCCGCGGCTACTCCGATCCGGCCGCTGCACGCCATTTTCTCGATGGCGAACAGGCGCCACACGACCCGTCCCTCCTTGGTGACATGGAGGCTGCGTGTGCGCAGATCCGCGCGGCTGTCGAGCAGCGCCGCCGGATTTGCGTCCACGGCGACTACGACGTCGACGGCATGGCTGCCACCGCGCTCGCAGTCCTCCTCCTGCGCGAACTCGGCGCTGACGTCGCCTGGCACCTGCCCAGTCGCTTCGACGAAGGGTACGGCGTCAGCAGCGAGACGATCGCGCGCCTCGCCGACGAGGGCTGTGGCCTCGTGCTCACCGTCGACTGCGGGATCACGGCCGTTGCCGAGATAGCAGAGGCGAAGCGACGCGGTCTCGAAGTCGTCGTAACCGACCATCACCGGCCCGGGGAGACGATGCCGAACTGTCCCGTCGTGGCGACGCGTCCTTCGGAGTACCCGTTTCCCGAGCTGTGCGGCACCGGTGTCGTCTTCAAGCTGGGCCAGGCTCTCTTCGGGATCGAGTCTGAGATTCCGCGGCGACACCTCGACCTCGTCGCGCTCGCGACGATCGCCGATGTCGTCCCGCTCGTCGACGAGAACCGCTCACTCGCGATCGCCGGGCTCCGCGCCCTTGCACGAACGGCGAAGCCCGGGCTCCGGGCGCTCATGCAGAGCGCAGGCGTCGATCCTGCCGTTGTCGACGCAGGCGCGGTCGGCTTCCGCCTCGCGCCGCGCCTCAACGCGGCCGGCCGTCTCGGGCACCCACGCGAAGCACTCGAGCTCCTGCTCACCGAGGACGAGACGGAAGCACGTCGGCTTGCCGACTCGCTCGAGGAGCTGAACCGCGAGCGCCAGGCGATCGAGGGTCGAATCCTCCGCGAGGCCGTGGCCCAGGTCGAGGACTGGCCGCCCGAGCAGCGCGCACGACGCGGTTATGCCGTGGCCGGAGCCGACTGGCACGAAGGCGTGATCGGGATCGTCGCCTCGCGACTCGTCGAGCGTTACCACCGTCCCGTCGTACTCATCTCCGGCACGGAGGGCGACTGGAAGGGATCGGGACGGTCTATCTCGGCCTTCGACCTGCACGCCGCGCTGGGTGCCTGCGCCGGGCTGCTCGGACGCTGGGGAGGCCACCGGGCGGCGGCCGGCTTGTCGATCCCGGAAGAGAACGTCGAAGCCTTCGCCGAGGCCTTCGCCGCGCAGGCCGCCGCGGCGCTCGACGAGGAGGACCTCAAGCCCGTGACGACGATCGACGCCGTGGTCGCGCGCGGTGCCGAGCTCTCCCTCGACCTCTGCGGCGAGCTCGCGAGGCTGGCGCCGTTCGGGCTCGGCAACCCTGCGCCGATGCTCCTCGCACCCGGTTGCGGCCTCGCCGAGCTCTCGACCGTAGGCGACGGCAAGCACCTGCGCTTCCGCATCAGGCGAGACGGCCGAGACGGTGGCAGCGCGATCGCCTTCGGACAGGGGTCGCGCCTCGAAGTGCTACGCCCCGACGCGCTCTACGACGTCGGCTTCCGGCTCGAAGAGAATCGGTGGAACGGGACGGTCGCCCCGCAGCTCATCGTCCGACGTGTCTTCCCGACAGCTTCGCGCTACCTCGAGCTGCGCGAGTGGCTGGCAAGCGAATGGCGCACGCCTGCCGCGGCTCGAAATCCGGAGGCGGTGGCGATCTTCGGCGAGTTGGGTCTGGCGGATGGCAGCCGCCGAGACCTCCTCGAATCGGCCCGCTTCCGGGCGTTGCTCGAGGCGGAACCGCTCGCCCGCGCTGCCTAGCGCCCGTTCAGCGAAAGGGCGAGCGCCCGCGCGAGGCGGATGACGTTGCGGCGGCGCCTCCTGAGGAGACGGAAACGGGTCATGGGACGCGTCACTTCGCTCATCTATCGACCGTTCCTCCCGCAAAGGTTGATCCCAAAACCCGGGAGTAGACTGATTTTGTGACCACCCTGGAGGCAGGAGAGAGGCACGAAGAGCTCCTCGAGGGCCTCCTAGCCGAACTCGCGGCGCAGCATGCGGACGTCGACGCGGAACTCGTAACCCGTGCCTTCCGGTTCGCAGCGGCAGCGCACGAGGGGCAGCAGCGCCGCTCCGGAGAGCCGTTCATCACACATCCCGTCGGCGTTGCGTCGATTTGCGCCGGCCTGCGCCTCGACGAGCAGACGATCGCCGCAGCGCTCCTCCACGACGTCGTCGAGGATACGGAGATCGAGCTCGGCGCTCTGCGCGAGGAGTTCGGCGACGAGATCGTCGCGCTCGTCGACGGCGTCACGAAGCTGACCCGCGTCCAGTTCCAGACGCGCGAGCAGGCCGAGGCTGAGAACTACCGCAAGATGGTCGTGGCGATGGCCGAGGACGTGCGCGTCATCCTCGTCAAGCTCGCCGACCGCCTCCACAACCTCCGCACGATCGAGTACCTCGGCAAGCAGAAGCAGATCCAGAAGTCGAAGGAGGCGCTCGAGGTGTACGCGCCGCTCGCACATCGCCTGGGCATCCACGCGCTCAAGTGGGAGCTCGAGGATCTCGCCTTCGAGACTCTGCACCCGCGGAAGTACGCCGAGATCAAGGCGATGGTCGCCGAGCGGCGTGCCGACCGCGAGGGACATGTTGCCGAGGCCGCCGACGTCCTGCGTCGCGAGCTCGAGAAGGTCGACATCCCGGTCGACATCTCCGGCCGCGCGAAGCACTTCTACTCGATCTACGACAAGATGGCCCGCAAGGGCCGCGAGTTCAACGAGATCTACGACCTGACCGCGATGCGCGTCACGGTCGAGCGAGACGGCGAAGAAGGGACGCGCGACTGCTATGGCGCGCTCGGGCTCATCCACTCCCTCTGGAAGCCGATGCCGGGTCGCTTCAAGGACTACATCGCCATGCCGAAGTTCAACGGCTACCGCAGTCTCCACACGACCGTCATCGGGCCGGAGGGGCGCCCACTCGAGATCCAGGTGCGGACTCGCGTGATGCAGGAGACCGCGGAGCTGGGCGTCGCAGCCCACTGGTACTCGTACAAGAACCGCGGTTCCAAGCCCGGCGAGGAGTGGCTGGCCTGGGTGCGACAGCTCATGGACATCAACGCCGACGAGGCCGACGCGCGCGAGTTCGTCAAGAGCTTCCGCACCGACCTCTTCGACGAGGAGGTGTTCGTCTTCACGCCGAAGGGCGAGGTGAAGACGCTCCCGGCCGGCGCGACACCGATCGACTTCGCGTACGCCGTCCACACCGACGTAGGCCACCGCACCGTAGGCGCGAAGGTGAACGGGCGGATCGTGCCGCTCCACTATCGTCTGCACAGCGGCGACCGCGTCGAGATCCTCACCGGCAAGTCCGCGCAGCGCGGTCCCTCACGCGACTGGCTGTCGCTCGTCGCCTCGTCGCGCGCGCGCAACAAGATCCGTCAGTTCTTCTCCCGCGAGCAGAAGGAGGATCTCGAGGCGAAGGGTCGCGAGGCGCTCGCGAACTCGCTCAAGGCGCAGAACCTCCCCTATAAGAAACTCGCCGGCTCGGCCGTGCTCGCCGGCGTGATCCGTGAGTCCGGCTTCAAGAAGGCGGAGGACTTCTACCTCGCGCTGGGCTCCGGAAAGCTGACTGCCTCGAAGATCGTCGACAAGGTCCTCCAGAAGCTCAAGGTCGCAGAGGTCGCGGAGGAGCAGGTTCCGGTCAAGAAGCCGCGCGCCCGCGAAGCGGCGGGCAGCGACAGCTACGGAATCAACGTGATCGGCGTCGAGGACGTGCTCGTCCGCCTCGCCAAGTGCTGCACGCCGGTTCCCGGCGACGACATCGTCGGCTACATCTCGCTCGGCAAGGGCATCACGATCCACCGCGGCGACTGCCCGAACGTGCGCGCGCTCCGTCGCAACCCCGAGCGGTTCACGCCGGTGGAGTGGGAGGGAGGCGGCAGCCAGAGCTTCCGCGTCCAGATCGCCGTCGACTCCTGGGACCGCCCGCGCCTGCTCGAGGACGTCGCTCGGACGTTCGCCGAGCACGGCGCCAACATCGTCTCGTACGGCGGCACGGTCGAGGATCAGATGGCCCGGAACTGGTACGTGGCCGAGGTCAGCGACGTCAAGGAGCTCCGTGGCCTGCTGTCCTCGCTTCGTAACGTCGACGGCGTCTTCGACGCCCGCCGCGTCACGCCCTCGTAGCGTCCCTCGTTCGAGGGATCAAGTCTTCCGGCCCCGGGTTACCCCGTTCGAGGGACAGCCCAATGCTGATGCGGCGTCTCTCCCTCGAACGAGTCATGGCTTGTCAGCTTTGCCACAGCTCGCCGCCGGTGTCCCACCCGACGAGACAGAGGTCCGCAATAGCCTCTGCGACCCGCTCGAGCTCGGATTGATCGACATCTCCGTCGGCGGCGAGCTCCGCGACCCGGGTCTCGCGCCACAGCACCGGAACCGTGGTACGCCGGTCGGGACCGGGCGTCCCGGCTTCGGGCCCGAGCACGAGGTTGTCCTCTTCGACGAAGTAGATCCCGGCCCAGGAACAGTCGCCCCGGGCGGCGAGCTCCGCGACGGCCCGCCGCAAGAGATCGTCGGCGTCAGGTGTCGACATCATTCCCCTCGAAGCCGAGAACAGGCTCGCGGAACGCGTCCGGCACGGGGCACGCCTTCCGCTCGGCGAGGTCGACGTAGACGAGCGTCTGGTGTGCAGTGACCATGAGTACCTCGTCGGGCAGGCGGTACGCGGCGAACTCGAACGTGACGCTCGTCCGTCCGAGCCGCGAGACACGCACGAAGACCTCGATCTCGTCGTCGAAGACAGCCGGTGCGAAGTACTCGACGTCGTTCGCCCGCATGACGAAATCGCCGACCTCGCCCCGCGCCTGGAGAAGCCCGAGCGTGCGCAGGTACTCGACCCGCGCGAGGTCGAAGTAAGGGTTGTAGCGGCCGTAGTAGACGATCCCCTGCGCGTCGGTGTCGGAGAAGCCGACACGCGTATGCGCCGAGAACTTGAAGGGCGGCGTCATGCCCGGATCAAGGCGAGCACCTCGTCCTGCTTGCGTTCCATCAGTTCCTGCGACATCGCCTCGAGATTGAGCCGCAGCAGCGGCTCGGTGTTCGAGGGCCGGACGTTGAAGTGCCAGTTGTCGAAGTCGACCGAGATCCCGTCACGGTGCGAGATGCGTCCCTCCGAGTACCGCTCTTTCAGCTCCTGCAGCTTGAGCGCGACGTCAGCAACCGGGGTATTGATCTCGCCGGTGATGAAGTAGCGCGAGCGCAGCGGTTCGAGTATCTCGGACAGGCGCTCGCCCTTCCTCGAGATGAGCTCGAGCATGAGCAGGAAGGGGACGACGCCGGAGTCCGCTTGGCTGAAGTCGCGGAAGTAGTAGTGGCCGGACACCTCGCCGGCGAATGCTGCGTCGTCCTTCCGTATCCGGGCCTTGATGAAGGCGTGGCCGACGCGTTCCACGAGCGGGACGCCGCCGTCGCGCTCGATCGTGTCGGGTACCGCCCGACTCGCGCGAACGTCGTAGATGATCTTCGCACCCGGCTCCTTCTCGAGCACGTTCTCGGCGAACAGAGCGGTGACGAAGTCGCCCGGGACGAACTCGCCTGTGTCATCGACGAAGAAGCAGCGATCCGCGTCGCCGTCGAAGGCGACGCCGAGATCGGCGCCTTGCTCGAGAGTCTTGCGGACGATGAACTCCCGGTTCTCGGGCAGGAGCGGGTTCGGCTCGTGGTTCGGGAACGAGCCGTCGGGCTCGAAGAAGCAGCGAATCGTCTCGACCGGGAGCCGTTCGAGCACCGGCGGGAGCATCGTGCCGGCCATCCCGTTCGCCGCGTCGATCACGACCTTCAGCGGCTTGATCGCTGACACGTCTACGAAAGACAGGACCCGATCGCCGTAGGCGGGCCAGATGTCGTACGTCTCAACCGTCCCTTCGGGACGCGACCGGTGCCTGGCACCGGTCGTGTCCTTTTCGGCCACGGCCCGGTCCCGGACGTCGAGGAGGCCCGATTCGCCTCCGACGGGCAGCGCGCCGCGCCGCACGAGCTTCATACCCGTGTACTCCTTCGGATTGTGCGAGGCGGTGATCATTGCGCCGCCTTCGAGCCCGAGCGAACCGACCGCGAAGTAGACCATCTCGGTGCCGACGAGCCCGAGGTCGAGCACGTCCGCGCCGGCGGCCGAGGCGCCGCGGATGAACGCCTGCGCCATCGAGGGCGAGGAGAGGCGCATGTCGCGGCCCACCGCGATCCGGCGCGGCTCGAATTGCTCGACATACGCACGTCCGATCGCCTCGGCTCCCGCCTCGTCCAACTCGGCCGGGTACAGGCCGCGCACGTCGTACGCCTTGAAGATCTTCGGGTCGAGCATCGGCGGCCCGATGCTACTGAGGTTCGCGAACGGCGCTCTAGCTCAAGTCGACAACGGCGTGACCGCCGAGCCGTGACACGGCTGCGGGTAGCCGGTCAGCGAAGCCGAACGCCGAGCCGTTTCCCTTCGGCGACCAGACCTCCATCGCGATCCGCGGGTGCGAAGCCTTTGCTCCAGGAGGCAGCGGGAGGTTGGGAGTGAAGTGCCCGCGAAGCACAATGAGATACCAGGCTCCGGCGACGTGCTGCGTCTCGCTCGTAGGCCCGAGAGACGCCCGCTCCAGCGCCGAATGTGATGCGGGGCCGTATACCTCGACGGTCTTCACGGACGAGGCGCCGCCGATGGGCGACGGCTTGCGCACTGCCGCCTGGATCTGCTTCACCAACGACGGCGGCAACGCGCGGCTACCTGCGGCCTGCTTGCTGCCACCGCCGCAGGCGGCGCACGCCAGCACGGCGAAAACGACGAGTCCGATGAGGGCGAAGCGCTTCACGACGCGTGTTTTACGTCGCCACGCGCGGAGCCGCCCCGGCCCAAAGGCTAGGCGGGGTCTAGGAGGACATCACCGATCAACCGCGTCGACGGCGCGTCCGGCGCCTCGCTGATCACGGTCGCGGGCCGCTCGAACCGCGCGATTGCGTCGCGGAGCGGCTCGGCACGCAAGGTTCCCTCGCCGTACGGCAGATGCCTGGTCTCGTTGCGGTTCGCGTACCGAATGTCGCTGAAATGGATGTGAAACGGGGCCCCGGGCTCGAGCACCGCGTCTGCACCGGCGAGCGCGTCGGCGAAGGCATCGACTTCGAGGAACGCGCCGTCGCTCGTCGCGTGCATGTGAGCGAAGTCGAGCACCGGCCGCACGAAGTCCACCTGCGCCGCGATCGCGAGCACGTCGTCGATCGTTCCGAGGTCGCGCACGCGGCCCATCACCTCGACGCCGAACGCGACGAGGCGGTTCTTCGCCTCGAGTCGCTCTCGCAGGTCGCCGAGCTGGTCGACGACGTCGGCAATCGCCTGCTCTCGCTCGCGCCCGAGGAGGAAGCCGGGGTGGAAGACGATCAGCTCCGCGCCCATCGCCTTGGCCAGGCCCGCCGTGTGGTCGAGCATCCCCAACGCCATCTTGAACTTCTTGCCGCGGTCGGCATGGCCCATGAAGGCGGCGAGCGGGGCGTGCACGGAGAGTGCAACGTCCGCAGAGGCAGCCGCCTCGCCGAACAGCGGCGCAGTGTCGTAGTCGAGCCAGAATCCGCTTACGAATCCGATCTCGCAGGCCCGGTAGCCGTCGGCCACGAGCGCCGCGAACGACTCCTGGAACGTCGGCGCCTCGGGCAACCCGCTGGGGCCGTAGCGGATCTCAGCCATGCGGCCAGCCTATGCCGTCCGACCGTTTTTCTACGTTTTTCGCCATGCCGAAGCGACCCTCCAGGATCGACCTGCTCGAGCTCGACATCGATCTCCGCCTCGCCGACCTCTGGCGCGAGACTTTCGACGTGACGGACTGGAACCTCGACGTCGTGGCCGCGTTCCTGCGGGCCGCGTACGGCAAGGGCTACTGCGACGCGCTCACCGAGGACGCGCCGGGCTCGCTCTGCCACGAGCACGGATACCGCATTCCCGCCCGCAAGCCGGCCAAGGCGCCGAAGGGTTAGAACCGGCGCTCGCGCCGCAGCGCGAGGGCTACGATGCGCGCGTGGGATCTAGTCCTGCGCGGCTCGTGATCGCCCTCTCGGTAGCGGCCGCGCTCGCCATCTTCGTGGTCTACACGGCGCTCGCCGGCAACGGCGTCGCGAACCTCTCGCCGAGCACCGTTGCCGGGCACACCGGCGACGTCTCGCTCGTCGGCACGGTGGTGGGCAAGCCGCACGGCAACTCGTACCACGACGGCATGCGGTTCCTGCTCAAGGACGTCCGGAGCAAAGCCCCCGCACGCGTCCCGGTGATGTACCGCGGCACCGTCCCCGACCAGTTCAAGACGGGGCGCGACGTGGTCGTCGAGGGAACGCTGCGGAACGGCGTGTTCGTCGCGAAGCGGGACTCGCTGATCACGAAGTGCCCGGATCACTACGCGGCGAAGCGCTCCAAGACCTGACCTGATGGCCCCGCTCGGGCGCGCCGCGCTTCTCCTCGCCTTCGGCCTCGTCCTCTACGCGCTGGTCGCGGGCTCGTACGCCGCGTGGAAACGGCGGCGACGGCTCGCGCTGTCGGCGCAGAACGCGTTGCTTGCCGCCTTTCCGGTGACGCTGGTGGCTGCGACCGTCCTGCTCGTGGGGCTCGGCCGCCGTGACATGAGCTTCGTCTACGTCTGGCAGCACACGAGCCACAAGCTCCCGCTCGGCTACGCGCTGTCCGCGTTCTGGGGCGGCCAGGAGGGATCGCTGCTCCTCTGGCTGCTCGTGCTCACGGGCTACGCGGGGCTCGCGGTCTGGCTCAACCGCCGCTCGCGCGAGCTCGTGGCGTGGACGGTCCCGGTGTTCGGCCTCGTCGGCGTCTTCTTCGCCTTCATGCTCTGCTTCGTCTCGAGCCCCTTCAACGTGCAGCCGCTGCGCCCGGACGGCAACGGGATGGTGCCGAGCCTGCAGAACCCGTACATGCTCGCCCACCCGCCGCTGCTCTACCTCGGCTACGTCGGCCTCACCGTCCCGTTCGCGTTCGCGATGGGCGCGCTCCTCTCCGGGCGGACGGACGAGAGGTGGATCGTCGCGACGCGCCGCTGGACTCTCGCAGCCTGGACCTTCCTCGGCGTCGGCCAGCTGATCGGCGCCCACTGGGCGTACGTCGAGATCGGCTGGGGTGGCTACTACGCCTGGGATCCCGTGGAGAACGCGGCGCTCATGCCGTGGCTCGCCGCGACCGCGTTCCTGCACTCCGTGATGATCCAGGAGAAGCGCGGGATGCTGAAGGTCTGGAACATGATCCTCGTCGCGCTCGCCTTCAATCTCTCGCTCTTCGGGACGTTCCTCACCCGGTCGGGCGTGGTGGACTCGATCCACTCCTTCTCGCGGAGCCCGATCGGCGGCTGGTTCCTCGCCTTCCTCGCGTTGATGATCGTCCTCTCGGTCGTGTTGATTCGCTGGCGCCTGCCGCTGCTGCGGACGAAGACGAAGCTCGAGTCGCTCGTCTCGCGGGAGGCGACCTTTCTCTACAACAATCTGCTGCTCGTCGCCCTCAGCCTCACGATTCTCTGGGGCGTCCTCTATCCGATCCTCTCCGAGGCGGTGCGCGGCGAGTCCCGCTCGGTCTCGAAGCCGTACTACAACTTCTTCCTGCACACGTTCGGCCTCCCGCTGCTGCTCCTGATGGGCCTCGGCCCGCTCGTGGCGTGGCGAAGGGCGTCGCTCCGCTCGCTGGGGAAGACGTTCGTCATCCCATTCGCCGTGGCCGTCGCAACCGGGGTCGTGCTGCTCGCGCTCGGCTTCGGGAGCTCCTGGCCCGGGCTGCTCACGTACACGTTCTCGGCCTTCGTCTTCGCCTCGATCGTCCTCGAGTTCGTGCGTGGTCGCGCGGCGGCGGGAGGCGTCGTCCGTCTGATCGCGCGGAACCGCCGGCGTTACGGCGGCTATATCGTGCATGCCGCGGTCGTCCTGTTGGCCATCGGCGTCGCCGGCTCGAGCGCGTACCAGACGGAACGGGAGCGCGTTTTGCGGCCGGGGCAGTCGGTCGAGGCCGCCGGCTACACGTTCACGTACGCCGGGCTGAAGGGGCTGAAAGGGTCGAACTACACCGGTTTCCGGGCGCTGCTCGCGGTTTCCGGCCACGGCGAGCGGTTCCAGCTCCGGCCCGGCCAGAACAACTACTTCATCGAAGGCCCGTCGAACGAAGCGTCCATCTACCACGACCCGCGCTCGATCGGCGACGTCTTCACCAAAGCGGCGCTCGCGGGGAAGCGGACGAGCAGCATCGATCTCCAGGTCTTCGTGAAGCCGCTCGTCAACCTCATCTGGGTGGCCGGCTTCGTCTTCGTGGCCGGCGCGTTGATCGCGATGTGGCCGGACGCGGTCGAGCAGCGTCGCCTCGCCGCGCGGTACGCGGCCGGCGCGGCTCCGGCCGGGATCTAGGCCGATGGACTGGGCGCTCGCCGTCGGGGCGATGCTCGCGGTCGTCGCCGTCGTCTTCGTCGCGCGCCCGTTCCTCCGCGACCCTTCTCCGGCGAGCGACCGGCTCGACGAGCTCGCGCCGGAGGCTCGGCAGAGGCTCGCGCTCGCGGAGGAGCGGGATCGTGCGCTGGCGGCGCTGAAGGAGCTCGAGTTCGACCATCGGACGGGCAAGGTCTCGGACGAGGACTACCGGGCGCAGGTGGGGCCTTTGCGCAGGCGCGCGGCGGAGGTGTTACGGGCTCTGGAGGCCGGGGAACAGACCCGGCATGAGCGCGTCCCCGATTCCGGACAACGCGTGCAGTAACTGCGGGGAGGAGCTCCCGCACGGCGCGCGCTTCTGCCCGAGCTGCGGCGCCGCCACGGGCGACCTGCCGCCGGTCGAGACCGTGCCCGGTCCCGTGGTGCACGAGAACGTCGAGCGGCGCTGGCTCGGGCTGCCTGCGCGCTTCGTCCTTCTGTGCCTCGGCTTCGCGGCGTTCGGAGCCGCCATCGGTCTCTTCGCCACGGGCAGCTGGGCCTGGGGCATCGTCTTGCTGCTGCTGGCGATCGTCCTGTTCGCGGCGCTCGGGGAGGCGAGTCGCCGCAACTCCGGCGCGTGGATGCAGCACTCCTCGCGCCTCGCGGCCGACGGCCGTGCACACGCCGCCACGGCTGCGGAGGTGTGGCGGACGAGGCTCGACGCGTCGCTCAGCCGCTGGCGCACACGGTCGAGGCTCGACGAGATCTCCCACGAGCGCGGTCCGGCGCTCCAGGCGCTCGGCGAAGCCGTCTGGCGGGACGACACGGTCGCCGAGCGACAGGCGCGGCACCGGCTCGTCGAGCTCGAGCAGGAGGAGAAGCGCATCGAGGACGAGCTCGCCGAGCGCCTCGCCGGCGCCGACGAGAGGATTCGCCGCGCGCGTCTCCCGGTACAGGACACGATGATGGTGACGCCCAACGAGCCAAGCGCTCCGTATCCCCCGCCCGACGAGGGGAACCCGCCGCAGCCGGCTGAAGTGCCCGAGGCCTACCCGCCACCCGACGAGGGGACGCCGCCCTCTCCGGCGCCCGATCCCGGCCAGACCGAGACCGACTAGCCCGCTTCGCCTGCCCGCGACCCGGCGCTTTACGGCGGGTTGCGCGGGGTACGCCTACCATTCCGCTGCCGACCGAGTTCTGGGGGTCCGACCTGAAGTTCAAGCCGCATTACTGGACGTTGGCTCTGCTCACCCTGATCGGGCTCACCCTGGCGGGTGGTGCGAGCGCCCGCCCGCAGGTCCAGGGGCCGAACATCGTCTTCGTCCTGACAGACGATCTGGACTGGAACCTGGTCCAGTACATGCCGCACGTCGAGCAGCTCCGGGCGCAGGGCACGACGTTCACGAACTATCTCGTCACAGACTCGCTCTGCTGTCCCTCACGCGCAACCATCTTCACCGGTTGCTATCCGCACAACACTGGCATCTTCACGAACGGTGGCGCGGACGGAGGATTCGCGCTCTTCCACGCGCGCGGCGAGGAGAGCGACACGTTCGCCACGCGCCTGCAGAGTCGCGGCTACCGCACCGCCCTGATGGGCAAGTACCTCAATCACTACGCGCCACAGGGGCGCGTCGACGGCAAGCCGCGCTTCGTCCCGCCCGGGTGGAACGAGTGGGACGTGGCGGGAAACGGCTATCCGGAGTTCGACTACAACCTCAATGAGAACGGCAAGGTTGTCCACTACGGCTCCAGTCCTCGCGCGTACCTCACCGACGTACTCGCCCGCAAGGGGTCCGCGTTCGTCGATCGCGCGTCCAAGGCGGGCAAGCCGTTCTTCCTCGAGATCTCCACGTTCGCGCCGCATGCGCCCTACACGCCCGCGCCGCGAGACGCGGCGGACTTCCCGGAAGTGCAGGCGCCGCGCACCCCGGCCTTCAACGAGGCGGACGTGTCGGACAAGCCTTCTTGGCTGCGCGGCCACCCGTCGCTGACTCCGGCGCAGATCAGCGAGATCGACGCCGTCTACCGCGCGCGCGCACAGGCGGTGGAAGCAGTCGACGATCTGATCGCCAAGCTCGAGCAGAGGCTCACCCGCGACGGAGTGGCCGAGAACACCTACATCTTCTTCAGCTCCGACAACGGATTCCACCTGGGCGAGCATCGGCTGACGCCCGGCAAGCTGACCGCCTTCGAGACGGACGTCCACGTGCCGCTCATCGTCGCCGGGCCGGACGTCTCCGCGGGTCGGAAGGTCACGCGGGTGACCGAGAACGTCGATCTCTATCCGACGTTCGTCCGTCTCGGCCGGGCCGGGACGTCGCCGCTGGCTGACGGCAAGAGCCTCGTCCCGTTCCTGCGTGGGCGCCCTGCGCCCTCCTGGCGCGAGGCCGCGCTCGTCGAGCACCACGGCCCCGACTCCGCAGCTGCGGCCGGGCCGGATGCGGCGCAGGCCGGCAGCGGGAATCCGTCGACGTACGAGGCGCTCCGGCTACCACATGCCATGTACGTGGAGTACGCGAACGGCGAGCGTGAGTACTACGACCTCGAGACGGATCCGTACGAGCTGACGAACACCTACGCGAGGCTGACGCCGGAGCAGGTGCACACACTGCACTCGCGCCTGACCGGGCTCGAGAGCTGCCGCGGCGCCGCGAACTGTCAGCGCTTCGCCGGGCGCGGGTCGTAGCGCGAACGAGGACGGACGGCGCCGCTAGGCTGCGCGCGCCATGGTCGGCGTCCACCATGCCGTCGCCTTCGCGGTCCTCGCAGCGACGTTCGGGGCGGCGGCGGCAGGAGCCTGGACGTACTACCGCCGCCGGGAGCCGCGCGGGCTCCTCACTCACCTCCTAGCGCTCGCGCAGACGGTGCTCGTCGCCCAGGTCGGGCTGGGGCTCCTCCTGCTCTCGAGCCACGAGCGCGCAGCCGACAAGCTCCACTACCTGTACGGGACGCTGTCGCTGCTCGCCGTGCTTGCACCCTGGATGTACGCGCCCACCGAGCGGCGCGGGCGGCTCGCGTGGTTCACCGGCGCTACCTTGGTGGCAGGAGCGCTCGCGGTTCGGGCGTACTTGACCGCCACATGAGCTTCTTCTCGCGCATCAACCCGTTCGTGCGGGGCCTGCTGATCCTCGCAGCGATCGCCGCGCTGGTGGTCGTCTTCCAGCTCGAGCAAACGCTGACCGCCCTCTACATCCTGGCGCGCGTCGCCTTCGTCCTCGCGATCGCGTACTTCATCTACCTCACCTGGCGCGAGCGGCGAGAGGGCATCTCGATGTGGTCACTGCGCGCGCGGTGGGTCTTCTACGGGGCGGCCGTCGTGGCAGTGGCGGACGTGGGCGTGTACTGGTACGGGGGCGCCGTCGGGTACGAGATCCTCGCCTTCGTCGCGATCCTCGCGCTGTGCGGCTTCGCCATGTGGCGTACCTGGCGCGACCAGCACACTTACGTCTAGATCCCGACGCGAGCCGCGGCGCCGTCGAGCGCGGCGAGCGTCTCGCGGATCGGTGCGAAACGGCCGACGAAGATCGGCGTGTCGCGCTCGGTGTAGCGCGAGGCCTCGCTGTCGCGCAGGCGCAGCATGAGGTGCATGAAGTCGGCCGGCTCCTCGCACTCGAACGCGGTCATGAACTCCTGGTCGTCGATCCCGAACGAGTACGTGGTGTGGTTCCTGATCCCCGGGAACTCCTCGCGGCCGATGCGGATGTGCTCGTCCATCGCCCGTTGGCGGTCCGCCTCGGACAGCCCGTACCAGGAGCGCACCTTCACGAACGGGTAGACGACGAGATAGGGCAGACCGTGCGGCGTGATCTTCCGCGCCTTGCGGGCGCTCGTGTACTGCGACGCCTTCGTGGTGGCGAGGTATGAGTACGGGGTCTCGAGCCAACCGGCGAGCGCCGTGCCGTTCAGCGCGGCACCGAGCTCCGTGAGCAGTTCGTAATCCTCGGTGATCTTCCACAGGAAGAAGTCGGTCTCGGGTCGGACTCCCGCGGTGCCGTACGCGCGCAGGTGCTCGAAGCGTTCCGCGAAGGAATCCACGACCTCCGCGAGCTCCTCCTTCTGGGCCTGGCGCATGTCGGCCGACAGCCGCCGCCAGGCCGGATCGACCCGGTAGAAGGTGTAGGCGACGTACTGGCCCTCCACGAGTCGCATGCTAGCCGCGGAGATAGGCTTGCCCTTCCTGCAGGAGCGAGCGAAAGGAGCCCAGGTGAGGACTGTATTCGCCGGCGGACGCGTGTTCGACGGGACCGGCGCGGCGGTCGCGGAGGCCGACGTCGCGGTGGCCGACGGACGGATCGTCGAGGTCGGCGTCGGGCTGGACGGCGACGAGCAGGTCGATGTCGCAGGGTCGACGCTGCTTCCCGGCCTGATCGACACCCACGTGCACGTGATGTTCGGTCACGTCGACGTCTGGAGGCTGATGCAGGAGCCGTTCTCGTACCGCTTCTACGACGCGATCAAGAATCTCGACGCGACGCTTCGCATCGGCATCACGACCGTCCGCGACGCGGGCGGCGCCGACCTCGGCGTGAAGCAGGCGCTCGAGGAGGGGATCGTCCGTGGGCCGCGCGTGCAGATCTCGATCACGATGCTGAGCCAGACGGGAGGCCACGGCGACGGCTGGCTGCCGTCCGGGGGCGAGGTCCACCTCTTCGCCGAGTACCCCGGCTCGCCGGCCGGGATCGTCGACGGGCCGGACGAGGTCCGGCGGAAGGTGCGCGAGCTCGTGCGGGCCGGCGCCGAGGTGATCAAGATCGCCACCTCCGGCGGGGTTCTGTCCCCGACCGACAAGCCGCAGCAGCCCGGCTTCGACGTCGAGGAGATCGAGGCGATCGTCGCCGAGGCACGCGCGGCAGGTCTCTCGGTGATGTCCCACGCCCAGTCGACCACGGGCATCAAGGACGCGGTCCGCGCCGGCGTGCGCTCGATCGAGCACGGCATCTATCTCGACGACGAGGCGATCCAGCTCATGCTCGACCACGGGGCGTACCTCGTCCCGACGCTCGTGGCGCCGCTGGGCGTGATCCGGGCGGCGGAGGCGGGTGCCGGAATCCCCGAGGTCGCGGTGAACAAGGCGCGCGAGGTGGTGGATGCGCACCGCGACTCGTTCCGGCGCGCGGTGGAGGCGGGCGTCAAGGTGGCGATGGGCACCGACGCCGGAGTCGTCCCGCACGGCACGAACCTCGAGGAGCTGCAGCTGATGGCCGACGGAGGGATGAGCCCGCAGGAGGTGCTCGTGGCGACCACCCGGACTGCCGCGGAGCTGATGGGCCTGAGCCGCGACCTCGGCACGATCGAGCCGGGGAAGCGGGCCGACCTAGTCGTCGTGGCGGACGATCCGTTCGATTTCCACGACCTCGCGAGGCGAGTCGAGCGCGTCTACCAGGACGGCGTGCTCGTCGCGGGGACCGCGCCCGAACCGGTGGCGGCAGCGGTCTAGGCCGAAGCTGGAAGCGCCGTCGGCAAAAGCCGACGACGCCCGGCCGGAAGACCCGGCCGCCTCCGGCGCCGTGGTGGCTACGGTGGCCGGGGTGGCCGCCCGTGTCGAAAACCAACTCAAATCGCTCCCGGCGAGGCCGGGCGTCTACCTGTTCCGGGACGCGGACGGGGGCGTCCTCTACGTCGGCAAGGCGAAGTCGCTGCGGCCGCGCGTGCGCTCGTACTTCCAGAAGACGACCGACGGCCGCGCGCAGATCCGCTCGCTCCCCGCGCGGGTCGCCGACGTCGAGGTGATCGTCACCGGCAGCGAGGTCGAGGCGCTCCACCTCGAGCAGAACCTCGTCAAGCGCCACCGGCCGCCGTTCAACGTCCGGCTGCGCGACGACAAGTCGTTCCCGTACATCGCCGTCACGGTCGAGGACGAGTACCCGCGCGTGATGTTCACCCGCGAGCGCCACCGGCCCGGCGTCTGGTACTTCGGCCCGTACGCGAACGCGAAGAAGGTGCGCGAGACGCTCGACGTCCTCAACCGCGTCTTCCGCTACCGGCCTTGCGAGGGGCCGAAGCCGGGTCGCCACAGCGGAATCCCGTGCCTCGACTACCACATCGACCGCTGCCTCGCGCCGTGCGTCGGCTACGTCTCGCAGGAGGACTACCGCGGCATCGTCGACGGCGTGATCGAGTTCCTCGCGGGCGACGTGAAGCCGATCCAGCGCGAGCTCGAGCGGCGGATGCAGGAGGCGGCGGCGGACGAGCGCTTCGAGGATGCCGCGCGCTACCGCAACCGGCTCTTCGCGGTGCAGCATCTGGTCGAGCGCCAGGCCGTCGAGCGGCAATCGGTCGGGACCGTGGACGTGATCGGCTTCGCCGCCGACGGCGACCGCGCCGTGGTGCAGATCTTCCCGCTGCGCGGCGGCAAGATGGTCGACCGCCACTCGTTCCACCTCGAGAACGTCGGCGGTCAGGACGTGACGACGATCCTCGAGTCGTTCGGGCTCGAGTACTACGGCAGCGCGCCGAGCGTGCCGCCCCAGATCGTCGTCCCCAGCGAAGCGAGAGACCTGTCGGCCCTCGCCGAGCTGCTGTCGGAACGGCGGGGCGCGCGAGTCGAGATCCGCACGGCCGAACGGGGCGAGAAGCGGCGCTTGCAACGGCTCGCCGACGAGAACGCGCTCCACGTGCTCACGAGCGACCTCGCGCAGGGCGAGCAGCGCCGGCTGCGCCGCGTGGAGGCGCTCGAGCAGCTGCGCGAGACGCTCAACCTCGAGTCGCTGCCGCTGCGGATCGAGTGCTTCGACATCTCGACGGCGATGGGACAGGACAACGTCGGCTCGCTGGTCGTCTTCCAGGACGGCCTCCCCAAGAAGGCGCACTACCGCAAGTTCGGCATCCGCGGCCAGGAGGGGATGGACGACTTCGCCGCGATGGGGGAAATGGTCTCCCGCCGCTTCGCCCGCCTCGCGGCAGGCCCGACGGCCGAGGAGTACGACGAGTCGTTCGCCGCGACGCCGAACCTCGTGGTCGTCGACGGCGGCAAGGGCCAGCTCGCGGCGGCGCTCGCGGCGATGCAGGCGTTCGACCTGCCGCGGGTAGCGGTGATCGCGCTCGCGAAGCGCGAGGAGGAGGTCTTCGTCCCGGGGCAGGCGAGGCCGGTCGTCCTCTCGCGCCACGACCCGGGCCTCCAGCTCCTGCAGCGGATCCGCGACGAGGCGCACCGCTTCGCCGTCGGCTTCCACCGGCAGCGGCGCGAGTCACGGGGCTTCGCGTCACTCTTCGACGAGCTCGAGGGCGTGGGCCCGGCGCGGCGGCGGGCGCTGCTCAACCACTTCGGCTCGGTCGACGCGATGCTCGCGGCGACACCGGAGGAGCTCGAGGGCGTTCCCGGCGTCCCGGCGAAGGTCGCGCGCAGTGTCTACGCGCAGCTCCACAAGGCAGGGCGCGGATGAGCGACAATCTCGCTGTGAAGCATGGCGTCGCACTCGGCGCCGTCACGGCCGCCGCAGTCCTCGGCTGGACCGCCTGGGGGTCAGTCGCGTACGCGCATCCGGTCGCGTGTGGCCCGCCGACACCCGTCGTGCCCATGACGAGCTCTGGGTTCACGAACGCCCATCCGCTCGGCGCTCTCCTCTGGTTCGCCGGCGGTGACTACAGGCACGGCTACGCGACGAAGTTGCTGATCGCGGCGAAGCCGCATGCCAGCACGCGGCGGGTCGTGCTCCGCGGCTGGCGCTGCTCGGACCACTTGCCGCTGCGCTTCTGGTATCGGAACGCGTATCTGCCCTTCTCCGGACAGGTGACGGACTCGCAGCTCGCCTCGACCGGCGACCTCGGCCTCAAGGTGCGGCTGCGCGAGATGCGCCGGCACCGCTGGCAGATGACCGGCTACCTCATGTTCAGCTCGCCCGGGACGTGGATCGTGAAGGCGTACGTGGGCTCACGAGCCGTGGGCGCAGTCGTCTTCGACTGGAGCTAGCCGCCGGCGCGCAGGCGCGTCCAGGTCAGCTCGTGCTTGATCGGCAGCCGGTAGCTGCCCGAGAGCAACGGCCGCACGCGCTCGAAGAGCTCCGTGCGCTCGTCGTCGGGGAGGACTGCGAACGAGCTTTGCGTCGAGTACATCGCGAGCAGCATGTCGGGGGCGACCGTGAGCTCCTCGACGAACTCCTCCTGCTGGAGGGGCTCGAACGGGGAGCTCTGGAACGCCTCGTACCACGGAGCCGGCCGTTGGGCGGCTGAGCGATCGTACGGCTCACTGAGGAGCTCGACGGCCTCGGCCGGCAGGGGCGGCTCCGGCTCCCACCAGTGCGTCCAGACAATCGCGAGCGCGCCGCGCGGGACGAGAACCCTCGCGATCTCCTCGATCGCACGAGCCACGTCGAATCAGTGGAACGCGTCGCCCACGAAGACGCAGTCGACGCTCGCGGCCTCGAGCGGGATCGCCTCGGCGCTCCCGGCCAGCACGGTTCCGACGTCGATCAGCGCGCGCATCTCGCCGTCGGGCTCGACGGCCGTCACCGTCCCGAACCGTCGGACGAGCTCTCGCGTCAGCCTGCCCGTCCCGGCGCCGAGGTCGAGGACGCGGCTGTCGCTCGTCAGCCCGAGCACCGCCTGCGCCCGGTCGAGGACCGGCGCGAACCAGGGCGGGCGAACACGGTCGTACGTCCGGGCGACGTTGCCGAAGGCGCGCCCGAGTGCGGGCGGCGCGCTCAGCGCCCTTCGTCGGGCTCGGAGTCCAGGCTCTGCTGGCTCATGAAGGGGTAGCGGTAGTCGCGCGGCGGTACGAACGTCTCCTTGATCGCGCGCGGGCTGACCCAGCGGATCAGGTTCCACATCGAGCCGGCCTTGTCGTTCGTCCCGGAGGCGCGGGCGCCGCCGAACGGCTGCTGGCCGACGACGGCTCCGGTCGGCTTGTCGTTGACGTAGAAGTTGCCGGCCGCGTAGCGGAGCCGGTCGCGGGTCGTCTCGATGGCGTCGAGGTCGCGTGCGAAGACGGCGCCGGTGAGCCCGTAGGACGTCCCCTTGTCGACGAGGTCGAGCGTGTCGTCGTAGCGCGAGTCGTCGTAGACGAAGGCGGTCACGACGGGCCCGAACAGCTCGTCCCGCATCGTCCGGAAGTCGGGGTCGGAGGTCTCGATCACGGTCGGCTGGACGAACCAGCCCTCGCTGTCGTCGTACTCGCCGCCGGCGATCACCTGTGCCTTGCCGCCGGACGCCTTCGCCTCCTCGATCGCCTCCTTCTGGGTCGCGAACGAGCTCGCGTCGATCACGGCGCCGACGAAGTTGGAGAAGTCGGCGACGTCGCCCATCTTCATCTCGCCGATCTCCTCGACGACCCGGTCGCGCACCTGCGGCCAGAGGCTCGCGGGCGCGAAGACGCGTGAGGCGGCGGAGCACTTCTGGCCCTGGTACTCGAACGAGCCGCGGAGGATGGCGGTGGCGACGGCCTCGGCGTCGGCGCTCGGGTGGGCGACGATGAAGTCCTTGCCGCCCGTCTCGCCGACGATCCGCGGGTAGTTGCGGTAGCCGGCGATGTTCTCGCCGACGGTCTTCCACATTCCCTGGAAGACGGGCGTCGAGCCGGTGAAGTGGATGCCGGCGAGGTGCTCGCTCGCGAGCGCGGGGTCGCCGACGGCCGCGCCGGAGCCGTAGACGAGGTTGATCACGCCGGGCGGCAGCCCCGCCTCCTCGAACAGCTTCATGAGGAAATGCGCGCTCACCGCCGCGGTCGAGGCGGGCTTCCAGACGACCGTGTTCCCCATCAGCGCGGCCGACGTGGGGAGGTTGCCGGCGATGGAGGTGAAGTTGAACGGCGTGACCGCGAAGACGAAGCCTTCGAGTGGCCGGTACTCGAGCCGGTTCCAGACGCCGGGCGAGGAGATGGGCTGCTCCTCGTAGATGCGCGTCATGTACTGGACGTTGAAGCGCCAGAAGTCGATGAGCTCGCAGGCCGCGTCGATCTCGGCCTGGTGCGCGGTCTTCGACTGGCCGAGCATCGTCGCCGCGTTGAGCGTCTGGCGCCACGGGCCGGCGAGCAGCTCGGCCGCGCGGAGGAAGACGGCGGCGCGGTCCGCCCACGGCGTGCGCGACCAGTCCTTCCACGCGTCGGCGGCGGCCGCGACGGCGCGCTCGACCTCCGCGGCGCCGCCCTTTTGGACGTCGCCGAGGACATGGCTGCGCTTGTGCGGCATGACCGCTTCGAATGTGTCGCCTGTCTGGACCTCCTCGCCGCCGATCACGAGCGGCATCTCGAGTCGCTGCGAGGAGAGCTCATCGAGGCGGGCGCGGAGCTCCTCGCGCTCGGGGCTGCCGGCCTCGTAGCCCTTGACGGGCTCGTTGTACGGCTCGGGGACGTGGAAGATTCCGTGAGCGGACATGTGACGATTCTAGGATTGGCCCCTGTGGCCGTGACGCAGGTGGCGTACGAGGTCGAGGGTTGGGGCGTGGGTGAGCTCGTGGTCGCGGACGACCGCGTCGTCTGGCACGAGCTCCCTTGGCCGCGAGCCGGCGCCACCCAGGACCCGTCCCAATCCCCCACCCTCCCGGGGCAAGGGGCAGGGCTTCTCGTATCACGGGAGCCGTCACGAGGGTCCGGCGGGTTCGTGGCGGAAGTGATCCAGCTGCTGCAGGCGTACTTCGCCGGCGAGCGGGTGCCCGTCGAGGACGTGCCGGTCGACCTGGAGCACGAGACGTCGTTCTTCGACCGCTGCGCCACGGCGCTCCGGACCGTCCCCCGGGGCGAGGCCGTCTCCTACGGCGAGCTCGCTGCGCTCGCCGGCGCGCCCGGCGCCGCGCGCGCCGCCGGCACCTTCTGCGCTCGCAGCCGCCTCTCCATCTTCGTTCCCTGCCACCGCGTCGTCGCCGTCGACGGCCTCGGCTCCTACGGCTCGTACGGCGTCGCCTACAAGCGGAGGCTGCTCGCGCTCGAGGGATACCCGGATGCTCTCTGACGACCTGCGGGAGGAGCTCGCGGCGATCGCGCCCGAGCGCGAGTGCGACCGCCTCGCCGAGCTCTCCGGGCTCTTCCACGTCGCGGGTCGGGCGCACCTGCGCGGTCGCGGCAGCGTCGACGTCCACCTCGACCTCTCGAGCTCGATCGTCGCCCGCCGAGCCTTCGCGCTGCTCCGCGCTCTCGGGGTGACCTCGGAGATCCGCACCTACTCCCGTCGCGCCTTCGACCGGGCGACCCGCTACCAGCTTCACGTCGTGGGATCCGCGGACGCGTACGAGACGCTCCACCGCTCGGGCGTCCTCGACCGATCCCACCGGCCGCTCGACCGGCCGCCGCGCCGCGTGGTCGCACGGCGCTGCTGTGCCGCCGCCTACCTCCGCGGAGCCCTGCTCGGCTCGGGGACCCTCAGCGGCCCGCGCGACCCTCACCTCGAGATCCGCACCGCCGAGACCGGAGGCGCGCGCTTCCTCGCCGAGCTGGGTGGGCGGCTCGGAGGCGAGCTCCACGTCCAGGAGCGCGGCTCGCACGCAACCGCCTACGCGAAGGGAACGGAGCCGATCGCCGACGTCCTCGTCGCGGCCGGAGCAGTGGATCTCGTGCTCGCGCTCGAGGAGCAGGCGGTGCTCGCCGCGACGCGTGCCGACGCGAACCGGCTCGCGAACGCCGACCACGCGAACCTCGTCCGCACGAGCCGCGCGGCGCACGCCCAGCTGGAGGCGCTCCACCGTCTCGACCTCGACGCTCTATCCGACGATCTGCGCGAGATCGCGCTCCTCCGCCTGCGCCATCCGACCGCGTCGACGGCGGAGCTCGCGCGCCGCTGCAAGCCCGGCCTCTCGAAGGCGAGCGCCTACCGGCGACTCCGCCGTTTGCAGGAGCTTTCCCGGGCCTGAAACCGCGTCGTTATGCGTTGCAAGTCTTCTAGCGCGGCAACACACCAGGAGTCATACTCGCCGTGGCGGGTCCTGCTCGTTCGGCGGTGGATTCAGACCCCGTCCGCTGCCGAGTCTCGAGCGGGTGAGGGACCGGGAGGGTCGTCCTCGGAGCTTCCCGGTCCGCCCGCCGTCCGCCGGCCGTCGCCCGCAATGGTGTGCGGGAAAGTTCCGATTCCGCCGCCAGCGGCGCGGTTAGACTCGATTGCAGAGACCCGGAGAGCGACAGAAAGGGCTGAGACGATGGCGAAGATCAGGGTCGGGATCAACGGGTTCGGCCGCATCGGCCGCAACTTCCTGCGCGCCCAGCTTCAGCACGGCGGAGACATCGAGATCGTGGCCGCGAACGACATCGGCGACACGAAGACGATGGCGCACCTGCTCAAGCACGACTCCGTTCTCGGCACGCTCGATCTCCCGGTCGAGGCCGGTGACGGCGTGATCAGCGTCGGCGGGCACGAGATCAAGTTCTTCTCCGAGCGCGACCCGGCCGACCTGCCCTGGGGCGACCTCGGCGTCGACGTCGCGGTCGAGTCGACCGGCTTGTTCACGAAGCGCCCGGACGCGGAGAAGCACCTGCAGGCGGGCGCGAAGAAGGTCGTGATCTCCGCTCCGGCCACCGACCCGGACTTCACGGTCGTCCTCGGCGTGAACGACCGGGAGTACGACTCGGAGCAGCACAACATCATCTCGAACGCGTCCTGCACGACGAACTGCGTCGCCCCCGTCGCGAAGATCCTGCACGAGGCATACGGGATCGAGCGCGGCTTCATGACGACGATCCACGCGTATACCAACGACCAGCATGTTCTCGACCTCCCGCACAAGGACCTGCGCCGCGCGCGCGCCGCCGCGATCAACCTCATCCCGACCTCGACCGGCGCCGCCCGCGCGATCGGGCTCGTGCTGCCGGATCTCCAGGGAAAGGTCGACGGCATGTCGATGCGCGCCCCGGTGCCGACCGGCTCGATCGTCGATCTCGTCGTCCAGGTCGGCTCCGAGCCGACGGCGGAGGAGGTCAACGAGCTCTTCCGCGGCAAGGCCGACACGGGGGACCTCGAGGGGATCCTCCGGTACACCGACGAGCCGATCGTGTCGACCGACATCGTCCACTCGTCGTACTCGTCGATCTTCGACAGCGACCTGACGATGGCGAACGGGAACCTCGTCAAGGTCTTCTCCTGGTACGACAACGAGTGGGGCTACAGCTGTCGCCTCGTCGATCTCGTGGCGAAGATCGGGCAAACGCTGCCGAGCCCGGTAGCGGCGTAGGGAGGGGAGCAATGCGGCTGCCGCGCTCCGTCCGCGACGCCGACGTCGCGGGCCAGAACGTGCTGGTCCGGGCGGACCTCAACGTCCCGCTCGAGGACGGGCGCGTCGCCGACGAAACCCGCATCCGCGCCTCGCTGCCGACCCTGGAGCTGCTGCTCGACCGAGAAGCCGCCGGGGTGCGCGTCTGCTCGCATCTCGGCCGGCCGAAGACGGAGGAGGACCGAGCGAAGTATGCGATGGCTCCCGTGGCCGCTCGGCTGCGAGAGCTCCTGCCGGACGAGCGCGTCCAGGTGCTCGAGAACACCCGCTTCGACCCGGGCGAGACCAAGAACGAGGAGCGCTTCGCGCGCAAGCTCGCCGACGGCTGCGACCTCTACGTCGATGACGCCTTCGGTTCGGCGCATCGGGCGCACGCGTCGACCGAGGCGGTCGCGCACCTGCTCCCCGCGTACGCCGGCCTGCTCCTCCTCGACGAGCTCGAGCACCTCGGGCGGCTGCTCGGCGAGGTAGAGCGGCCGTTCGTGCTCGTCTGCGGCGGGGCGAAGGTGGAAGACAAGCTCGGGGTGCTCCGCCACCTCGGCGGGGGGGCCGACAGCGTGCTCATCGGCGGCAAGATGGCCGAGGAGCTGCGGGTCGAGAACCCGCTGGAGTTCGAGGTCGAGCTGCCGGTGGACGTGGTCGGCGCGGCGGCGTTCGCGGCCGACTCCGAGTCCCGCATCTGCGGGTTCGACGAGCTCCCGGACGGCTGGCTCGGGCTCGACATTGGCCCCGAGACGGCCGCGCGTTTCGGTGAGTTCCTGCGTGGCGCCAGGACGATCTTCTGGAACGGCCCGATGGGCGTCTTCGAATGGCCGCGTTTCGCCTCCGGCACGAGGTCTGTCGCGCAGGCGGTCGCCGACGCGGCGGCATACTCCGTCGTCGGCGGCGGCGACTCCGTGCGCGCGGTCAACGAGCTCGGCCTGGCCGACCGCGTCTCGTGGGTCTCGACCGGCGGCGGCGCGAGCCTCGAGCTGCTCGAGGGCAAGGAGCTCCCCGGCGTGGCGGCGATCCCGTCGGCCTAGGATCCCCCGATGCTCATCGCCGGCAACTGGAAGATGTTCCGCGGGCCCGAGCCGGCGGCGCTCGCCGGGCTCGACGCGGTCATCTGCCCGCCGTTCACGCGGCTGCGCGACTGCGTCGAGGCGGGGCTGACCACCTACGCGCAGAACGTGCACTGGGAGCCCGAGGGCGCCTACACGGGCGAGATCTCTGCGCCGCTGCTGCTCGAGCTCGGCGTCGTCGGCTCGCTCGTCGGCCATTCCGAGCGGCGGCAGTACTTCGGCGAGACCGACGAGACCGTCGGGCAGCGGGCCCGGGCCGCGCTGGAGGCGGGGCTCCGCGTGATCGCGTGCGTCGGCGAGACGCACGAGGAGCGCGAGCGCGGCGAGACCGAGGACGTGCTCCGCCGCCAGCTCTCGGTGCTCGAGCCGCATCCGGATCTCGTGCTCGCCTACGAGCCGGTGTGGGCGATCGGCACCGGCCTGACCGCCACGCCGGAGATCGCGCAGGAGGCGCACGCCTTCATCAAGTCGCTGCTCGACGCGCCCGTCCTCTACGGCGGCTCGGTCAAGCCCGACAACGCCGCCGGCCTGCTCGCGCTGCCGGACGTCGACGGCGCGCTCGTCGGCGGCGCCTCCCTCGACGTCGAGTCGTTCACGGCGATATGCCAGGCCGCCCGTATCCCCTCGTAGCGCTCGTCATCCTCGACGGCTGGGGGATCGCGCCGCCCGACCCGGGCAACGCGATCGAGCTCGCCGACACGCCGGTCTTCGACCGGCTCCGGCGGGACTATCCGCACGCGGAGCTCGTCGCCTCGGGCGAGGCCGTGGGCCTGCCCGACGGCCAGATGGGCAACTCCGAGGTCGGCCACCTGACGATCGGCTCCGGACGCGTCCTCGACCAGGACCTGCAACGCGTCAACCGCGCGGTCCGCGACGGCTCGCTGTTCGAGAACGAGGCCCTGCGCGCCGCCTTCGAGCGCGGCGAGCACGTCCACCTGCTCGGCCTCGTTTCGCACGGAGGCGTGCACTCGCACATCGGACACCTCCAGGCGCTGCTGACGATCGCGCCGCAGAAGACCTGGATCCACGCGTTCACCGACGGCCGCGACGTGGCCCCGACCTCGGCGGTGCACGACCTCGCCGAGCTGCCCGTCGACCGGATCGCCACCGTGGCCGGCCGCTACTACGCGATGGACCGCGACAACCGCTGGGACCGCACCGACCGCGCCCTGCGCGCGATCGTGGCGGGGGAGGGCGAGCACGCGGACGATCCGGTTGCGGCGGTGCAGGCGAGCTACGCCCGCGGGATCACCGACGAGTTCATCGAGCCGGTGGTCATCGACGGCCGGCCGCGCCTCGACCCCGAGCGCGACACCGCGATCTTCTTCAACTTCCGTCCCGACCGGGCGCGCCAGCTCTGCGAGAAGCTCCGCGAGCTCGGCGTCGACCTCACGACGATGACCCGCTACCGCGACGACTTCGACTTCCCCGTCGTCTTCCCCGAGCACGTCGTCGAGGAGACGCTCGCGGAGGTGCTGTCGGAGCACGGCATCCGGCAGCTGCACGCGGCCGAGACGGAGAAGTACGCCCACGTCACGTACTTCCTCGACGGCGGGCGCGAGGAGCCGTTCCCGGGCGAGGACCGGATCCTCGTCGACTCGCCGCGCGACGTCCCGAGCTACGACCACAAGCCGGAGATGTCGGCACGGGAGGTCGCCGACCGGGTCGTCCGGGCCATCGACGAGGACGGCTACGGCTTCGTGGTCGTCAACTTCGCGAACCCGGACATGGTCGGCCACACGGGTGACATCCCGGCGGTCGTGCGGGCGGTCGAGACGACCGACGAGTGCCTCGGGCGTGTGATCGACGCCGTCCAGCGGGCCGGCGGAGTCGCCGTCGTGATCGCCGACCACGGCAACGCCGAGACGCTCCTGCAGCCCGACGGCGTCAGCCCGCACACGGCCCACACCACGAATCGCGTGCCGATCGTCGTCACCGCTCCCGGTGCGGTCTCGGAAGGGGAGCTCTCGGACATCGCCCCGACCCTGCTCCAGCTGGCCGGAATTGACCCACCCAGGTCAATGGCCGGCAAAAATCTCGTACAAATCCCGTGAATTTTCGGTCTATACTGCGGCACCTTGTCGCTGCCCCAGCCTGATCACGGCGTCCTGCGGAAGGCGCAGCGAGGCGATGAGCGCGCCTTTGCGATCATCGTCCGCTCCTATCAGATCCCCGTCTACAACTACGTCCTGCGCATGGTCGGCGATCGCACGCTCGCCGAGGACCTGACGCAGGAGGTCTTCCTGCGGGTTTTCCAGGGATTGCCGCGCTTCTCGCACGGCTCGAAGTTCACGACCTGGCTCTTCCAGGTGACGAAGAACCGCGTTCTCGACGAGCTCAGGGCGACCGAACGCCGCCCGCGGGCCGTCGTCGATCTCGACGACATCCCGCCGCTCGAGGTCGTCGACGCGCCCTTCGAGCGGCTCGAGGCGATCGACGCCGTCTGGCGGGCGGTCGAGCGGCTCAGCGTCGACCTGAAGATGGCGCTGCTGCTGCGGGACGTGGTCGGCCTCTCCTACAACGAGATCGCCGATTCGCTCGAGGTGACGCTCGCCACGGTCAAGTGGCGGATCTGGAAGGCCCGCGAGGACGTCCAGCTCGCGCTCGCACAGGAGGGGATCGAGGTCTTCGGCGATTCCGCTCCGGTCGCAGTGCCCACGCCGGCGGACCCTGAGCCGGTCGTCGTGCCGGTCCTCGCGGCGCCGGCGCTCCCCGCTTCCGCGTAGCTCGCGAGACCTTCGGTCTCGCTCGCTGGGCTGAGGAACTCCGCGCGCCCGAGATTGCGATCTCGGGCACGCTCCGTGCAGTGGGGCTTTGCTATTGGGAAGCGCGGTTCAGAGGGCCGGTTCTGTCGCGGGCGAGCATGCCTGTGGCGTGCTCGCCCGCTGGTCCGCGGCGGCGTAACGGGGCTACGCCGCCGCTTTGGCGCCGCCGAGGGTTTAACGCTTCGACCAGAGTGCGGGCCAGGGCCGGAGGCTAAGACATCCGCGTAGCGGTGACTTAGCGGCAGGCCGCACCGTGCTCGCGCCGGCCTCCGCCGCGCGCGAGCGCACGACAGAGCGCCGCCGCCCCACAGAGCAACCCAAAGCAAAACAGCACGAAGCGGGCCGGAAACCGCGCTTTCCGGCCCGCATAGTTCCGTTATCCCAGCGAGCGAAGCGTCAGCTTCGCGAGCTATTGCCCGAGGGCCAGCCGGGTCACGAGCATCTCGGGCAGGCCCGCTTCGCGCATTTCGCGCTGTGTCCGCTCGATGTCGTACTCGGCGCGGCGGAAGGTCGCGCGCTGCGCGTCGAGGTCGAGCAGGAGGTAGGCGGCGCGGGGATCGCCCTGCCGTGGCTGGCCCACCGACCCCGGGTTCAGGAGCCACCGCTTGCCGGAGAGGTCGACCTCGGCGCCCTCGTCGGCGAGCCCCCCGTGCAGAGAGTCGCCGTCGAACGAGATCGTCAGCGGGACATGGCTGTGGCCGACGAGCACCAGCGGCTCGGCCGCAGCCTGGAAAGTCCACCAGGCGGCGTCGTCCGAGAGGACGTACTCCCAGACCGGGTCGCGGCCGCTGCCGTGGTAAAGGGCGACGCCGTCGCGCTTCGCCTGGGGCTGGAGCGGGGCCAGGAACGCGCGCGCGTTCTCGTCGAGCACACCGCGTGTCCACTCCGCGGCGGCCGCGGCCTCGCCCGCGAAGTCCGCCATGTCGAGCGTCCCGAGCACGACGAGGTCGTGGTTGCCGGCGAGGCAGACATCCGCCCGCTCGGCGATCCCGGCGCAGCACTCGTTCGGCCGTGGCCCGTAGCCGACGAGGTCGCCCAGGCACCAGAGCTCGTCAGGGGCCTCCACCTCGATCGCCGTGAGAGCCGCCTCCAGCGCGTGCAGGTTCGAGTGGATGTCGGAGACGACTGCGACGCGCATCGGCGGCCGCGAACCCTAGTCCGGCGAGAACCGGCACGGTGGCCGCGACCTCGGAGGTGGCGAAGAGGAGGAGCCCCCAGAGGCCAGCGGCGATGCCGGTGACCGCGGCTGCGCCGAGCTTGCGGCGTCCCGCCACGACGACGCCCAGCAGCGCCGGAGCGAGCAGGTCGAGCCAGCCCATGACGGCGCCGCCGAACGTCACCTGCTGCAGGCTCGGCAGCGGCGTGCCCGCGGCGTGGGGGAGGGCGACCGCCTGCAGCGTGTTCGTCGCCTCCTCCACGCCGGTCGTCCCCCAGACGAGGACGACGTCGAGGGCCGCGAGGGCGACGAGACCGAGCTGGATCGACCACGCCGGCGCCACGAGGGCCGCTGCCGACGCGGCGGCGAGGCAGGCGATGGCGACCAGCGCGGCTCCCGCGGTGTCCTGGACGAGGCCGTGCCCGAGCCAGGCCACGAGCCAGAGCCCGGCCGCGGCCGGCGGCCAGAGCCACCAGAGGCGGCTGCCGAGGAAGAGCCCGCCGGCGGCGGCGAGCACCGGCGTCCCGAAGGTCGCCAGCAGCGCGAGGGCGTGCGGCCCCCGGGGCACGAGGTCGATGATCGCGACGCCGGCCGCGAGCAGCAGCGCCGGCACCGCGAGCCATACCCAGCTGCGCCCGCGGCGCCGCGCCTGCCGCGCCGGGGCCGCCACCGTCGCCGCCTGCACGGCGCAGAGGACCGCGTAGGACGGGGCGAAGGAGAGCGTCAGTCCTCGGGCTGGCCCGGCGCCTCGGGCAGGTTGCGGATGCCCTCGCGCGTCACGTACTTCGACCAGGAGTCCTGGAGCGCCGCGATCAGCTCCGGGATGAACCGCGCCGACGCGTTCACCCTCGCGACGACGGCGCCGGGGACGTCGCCCTCCTCGACCTCGTGCTCGATCCGCGCGAAGGTCAGCGTGAACTCGTACTGCGAGAAGCTGACGTTGGCGAAGTTCGCGTAGGTGCCGCCGACCAGCTCGGCCGGCATCTGGATGTTCAGCCGCCGCTCGTCGGGGTCCGACTCAGGCTCCGGTACGCCGAGCTCGTCCTCGTCCATGGCCACATACTAGGGAGCATGGAGCCGCACGTTCGCCTGCGTCAGATTTCGCGGCTGCTCGTCGCGGTCGCGGTGACGCTCATCGCGGGCATGATCGCCTTCCACGAGTCGCTCCACGAGTCGTGGTTCCAGTCGTTCTATCGCGGCGTCGTCACGGTGACCCTGACGGGCCTGGACTCGGTCCCGAGCAACAACTCCGCGCGGATCACGTCGATCCTGCTCATCGCCGCCGGCCTGACGATCATCGGCTACGCGGGTGCCGTTATCGTCGAGGCCATCTCCGGCGGCGTGGTCACCGGGGCGTTGGCGCAACGGCGGAGGGAGCGGACGATCGAGCAGCTGCGGGACCACTTCATCATCTGCGGCTACGGCCGCGTCGGGCGGCGCGTGGCCGACGAGTTCCGGGCGTCGGAGGTCCCGTACCTCGTGCTCGACTTCCACCAGGACGCGGTCGCGTCCGCGCAGGAGGACGGGGCGCTCCTGCTCGAGGGCGACGCGACGAGGGACGAGAACCTGCGCAGGGCGGGCCTCGAGCGCGCGAAAGGCCTCGTCGCCGCCTCCGACTCCGACGCCGACAACCTGTACGTCGTCCTCTCCGCCCGCTCGGCGCGGCCCGACCTGACGATCGTCGCGCGCGCCTCGGGCACGGACGCCGAGCGGAAGCTCGTGCTGGCCGGCGCCGACCGGGTCGTGCTCCCGTACACGACCGCGGGGCAGGTGATGGCGAACCTCGTGCTCAAGCCGCAGGTGACGGCCTTCCTCGACGTCGTGACGACCGCGACCGGGCCGGATCTTCAGCTCGCCGAGATCGAGGTGCGAGACACGTCCACCGCGGCAGGGCGGACGATCCGCGACCTGCGCATCCGGCACGAGACGGGGGCGCTCATCGTCGCGTTGCGGAGGGTGGACGGGACCTTCGACACGACGCCGGAGCCGGACACGCCGATCCAGGTCGGCGACGTCCTGATCGGCGTGGGCTCGCCCGACGAGATCCGGGCGCTGGAAGATCTGTTCGGCCCCCGCGAGGCCGTTGCCGGCTGATCCCGTCAGTTCCCTGTCGTCGGCGCTCGCCGTGTCGGCCGGCGCCGAGCTCGAGCTCGAGCGGCCGGGCGAGGCCGAGCACGGCGACTACGCGACGAACGTCGCACTCCGCCTGGCGGGGGTGCGGCGGCGCGCGCCGCGCGAGATAGCGGCGGAGATCGCCGACGCAGCCGCAAGCCTCGATGCGGTCGAGCGGGCAGAGGTCGCCGGGCCCGGCTTCGTCAACCTCTTCCTCGGCGACGACTGGTTCGCCGCCGCGCTCGGCGAGATCCTGGCCGACGGCGAGGCCTACGGCAGCGGCGCGGCCGAGCAGCAGGAACGCGTGCAGGTGGAGATGGTCTCGGCGAACCCGACCGGGCCGCTCCACGTCGCACACGGCCGAAACGGGGCGCACGGCGACGCGGTCGCCCGCCTGTTCGAGCTCGCCGGCCACGCGGTGGAGCGCGAGTACTACTACAACGACGCGGGCGGCCAGATGGAGCGGTTCCGTGCCTCAGTAGACGCGGTACGGCGCGGGGAGGAGCCCCCGGAGGACGGCTACCGCGGCGCGTACGTGAACGACCTCGCCGCCCTGAGGGGGGACCCGGTGCCGTTGATGCTGAAGGAGATCGAGGGGTCGCTCGAGCGCTTCCGCATCCACTTCGACAGCTTCCGCCGGCAGAGCGAGCTCGAGCTGCGGCTGCCGGAGCTGTTGCCCCGGCTCGACACGTACGAAAAGGAGGGCGCGCTCTGGGCGCGGTCGTCGGCGCACGGGGACGACGAAGACCGCGTCCTGCTGCGCTCGGGCGACCGCTCGCCGACCTACCGCGCCGCCGACGTCGCGTACCTCGTCGACAAGCTCGAGCGCGGCTACGACCGCGCGATCTACGTCCTCGGCGCCGACCACCACGGCACGCGCAACTGGTACGCAGCGGTCGCCCGGATGCTCGGCTACGACCCCGAGCGCGTCGAGGTGCTCCTCTACCAGATGGTCAACCTGACGAAGGGCGGGGAGCAGACCCGCCTGTCGCGCCGCCGCGGCGACGTCGTCTTCCTCGACGCGTTCATGGACGACATCGGCGTCGACGCCGCGCGCTGGTACCTCGTCAACCGCGGCCCCGACCAGACGATCGAGCTCGACGTCGACCTCGCCGCCGAGCGGTCGCAGAAGAACCCGGTCTACTACGTCCAGTACGCCCACGCCCGGATCGCGGGCATCCTCCGCAATGCCCCTGACAACGCTAATAACACTGTGTTACTAGCCGGCCCGTTGGCGCCGGAGGAGCGGGAGCTCGTGAAACGGCTCGCGGAGCTGCCCGAGATCGCGGCCGACGCGCTCCTGAAGCGCGGGCCGCAGGGGATCCCGGCCTACGCGATCCGCGTCGCCGACGACTTCCACCGCTTCTACCACGAGCATCGCGTGCTCGAGAGCGAGCAGGAGGCGTTCCGGCTCGGCCTCTGCCGCGCGACGCAGACGGTGATCGCCCGCTGCCTCGATCTCGTCGGGGTCGAGGCGCCGGACCGGATGTAACACTCCGGCCGTGGACGACTACCGGCTGACGCGCCGGGAACGGCTCCGCAAGTGGAGCGAGCAGACGGCGCTGGTGGTCGGCCCGTCCCTCGCACTCGCTCTGGTCGCACTCGCGCTGGGGCTCTGGGTCGACGCCGTCGTCGTGGCTGCGATCGCGGGAATCACGGCGCTCGCTCTCGGCTCCGCCCTCCGTACCCGCGTCGGAGCCGCCGTGATGGGGCTGGTGCTCGTGGCCGGGATCTTCCTGTTCCTGCTCGCGGTGTCGTGGCTCGGCTCGCATCCGATCCAGCGCGGCGACTAGCGCTTTAGGATCCCGCCGGTGGAGACGCCGGAGGCACCGCGCGAGGGGAACGCGACGAGGCTGGGCAAGTCCGCGGAGGCCCATGGGCTCGCGGCCGTCGGGTGGGTCGGCCGGGGAGACGAGCAGCGCGGGCTCCTACTGCTGATGCTCGGCCTCGGCGCCGGAGCATTCGTGACCCTCTTCTTCCCGTGGCTGGGGTTCGGCGGCCGCGACAGCCTGGGCTGGAGTGTTGCCGTGGCCGCCAACTATGGGCTGCTCGCACTCGCAGTGGTGCTCGTCGCGCTTCTCGCCGTGACGGGAGCATGGACTTCTCGGGGCTCCGAGCTCGTGGCTTTCTGCCTCGTGGCGGCAGCCGGACTCATCGGCGTGACCGCCTTCGTCAACCTGCGTTGGGGGAATTACGTGCCCAACGGGTTCGAGGAATTCGAGTACGGCTCCTGGCTCGGCCTCGTGTTCGCGATCCTGCTCATCCTCCTCGCGGCGCTGCTGCTGGCGCGCTTGCGGCGATCACGCCCATGAGCGCCCGCACCGCACCGGACCGCAACATCGCGATGGAGCTCGTACGCGTGACCGAGGCGGGCGCGATGGCCGCCGCCCGCTGGATCGGACGCGGCGACAAGGAGAGCGCCGACCAGGCGGCGGTCGACGCGATGCGCTTCGTCCTCGACAGCGTCTCCATGCGCGGCGTCGTCGTGATCGGCGAGGGGGAGAAGGACGAGGCGCCGATGCTCTACAACGGCGAGGAGGTCGGCAACGGCGAGGGGCCGGAGGTGGACGTCGCGGTCGACCCGCTCGAGGGGACCCGGCTCACCGCACTCGGGCAACCGAACGCGATCGCGGTGATCGCCGTCGCCGAGCGCGGGACGATGCTCTTTCCCGGGGCAGCGCTCTACATGGAGAAGATCGCCGTCGGCCCGGCCGCGATCGCCGGCGCGACGTCGCCGTCGCGGATCAGCCGCACGCGCG
>JBJMKF010000003.1:0-32452 GCA_045805965.1 Gaiellaceae bacterium | reverse complement strand
GGCGGCCTCTGCTGACGTTCGCGAGGCGATCCCGTCGGCCGAGGCGTACTTCTCGGATCAGGTGCCGAACAACACGTACGCCGGGATGAACTTCGCAGCCCTGCAGGGCTACGACTCCGGCCTCAGCCAGGCTCTCTCCCCGGGTGCTGCCGGTAAGGTCGAGGCGGTCGTCGGGGGCAACCCCGCAGTTGCCGGTGGTGGCTACTGCATCGAGGCGTCCGTGGGGAGCCACTGGGCCTCGGTCACCGGCCCCGGCGGCACCGTCGCCGCCGATGGTGCCCACTGCCCGTAAGTCCTAGCTCGTCGGGCGTACGAGAGGGCGCGGGAAACCGCGCCCTCTCTTTTGCCTCGATCTCCCACGTATCCCCCGTTTCAGGGAGACCCGCTGCGCCGGGCCTGCCGATAGGAAGGCCATGAACTCGACGTTGAGCACGCGCCAGCTCCGCCTCGTCGGCCTGCTTGTGGGGGTCGTCGTGCTCGCCGCCGGCTACCTGGTCGTCACGAAGCACAAGACCAACACGCCAAGCACGGCGAGCTCGACTCCTGCAGTCACCACTCCGACGCACAAGACTCCCGCGCCGAGCAAGGCGCACACGCACGCCACCACGCCGGTGAAGCTCGTCACCCACGGCTTGCCCGTCAAGATCGCCCTCGCTCTCCGGAAGCATTCCGTCGTGGTTGTCTCGCTGGCTCAGCCCGGAGCCGACCTCGACCAGCTCGCCGCCAGCGAGGCCAAGGCCGGAGCCGACGAGATGGGCGCCGGCTTCCTCCAGCTCAATGTCTTCCGTCAGCGGCCCGGCACCGCGATCCTCCGCAAGCTCGGAGTGGTCACCACGCCGGCCGTCCTCGTGGTCAAGCGTTCCGGCGGGGTCTACTCGGAGTTCAAGGGCTTCGTAGACCGCGACGTAATCGCCCAGGCCGTCGCCGACGCGCGCTGATGAGAAGGGGCGGCCGCGCTCAGGCAGCCGAGGCCGAGCCGCGCGAACTGTTCGTCCGCAGCGCGAGCAGGCACGGACGACCTGTCGTCACGATGCGGGCCCGCGACCTCGGCGATGCGTGCGTCGTCGACGTCGAGGTGGAGGGCCGCGAGGACGGCACGGAGCCGCGGTCGTACAGCTTCGCCGACCCTCAGCAGGCCAGCACCTTCGTGACGGAGGCCGTCGAAGCCCTCGTCTACCTCGGTTGCGAGATCCACGCCTGAGCGGCGGGAGCGAGTAACCCGTGGAGTCGGTACACAGGGACGAGAGCGAGTCTCACAGCGACTCAGAGCCCGGCGCCGACATCATCGCCCTCCCTCAGCTCGAGCGGCTCCCTCCCAATCCCGACGTTCCGGACTCCGGCGCGTCGAGCTTCACCTCGGACAACCGTTCGGCGCGGCTCGAGGCGCTCGAGCTCGTGCGTGCGGCCGTCGAGATCGCGGACCGGATCGAGAAGGACGCGCAAGAAACCGCGAGGGACCGGCTGACGCGCACCGAGGAGGAGGTCCGGCTGCGGCGTCTCGCGCTCGACGAGAGAGAGACCCAGCTCGACCACTTCAAGCGCGAACTCGAAGCCGCACGCCACGAGCTGACGCGGATCGAGCATGAGCTCGGCGAGAAGCGTCAGCAGGCGATCGACGCAGCCCGCGAGGCGCAGGCACGTCTGGCCGGCGCAGAGGAGGAAGCAGCTTCGACGATCAGGGCCGCGACCGAACGCGCCGAGACGTTGCAGGCGGACGCTCGCACAGAGGCCGAAGGCATCGTCGCCGCCGCCCGCGCCGAGGCCGAGGGGGCGACCGAGGGCATCCGCTCCGAGGCGCAGGCGGCCCTCGAGGCTGCTCGCAGCGAGTCACACGCAATCGTAGAGGCCGCGCGTACGGAGGCGGAGGACGTGATCTCGAGGGCGAGCGCGGAGGCTGCGCAAACGGCCGAGGGTGCCCGTGCCGGCGCCAACGAGCTCCTGACGAAGGCGGGCGTCGAGGCGCGGGACATCTCGGACACGGCGCGTCGGGAAGCAGAGCAGCTGCTCGCCGCGGCGCACGCGGGCGGGACCGCCCCCGTAGTCGAACCGGAGCCGCAGATCGGGTCGGAGCCCGACCGGCCTGCAGAGGCCCAGCTCGAAGAGCCGGAGCCGGCGGTCGAGGTCGAGGGCGGCTTCACGCCGCCGCCGAGCTCTCTCGAGGATCTTGCCGCAGCGAGCCGACCGAAGCGCTTCAGCTTCAAGAGCCAGTAAGTCGAGATCGGCCCGACTCGATGCCGAGCTCGGGCTCGAGCCCGAGGAACGCTCCGACCCGGTCCGCCTCGAGCTGGAGCTCGGCGCGGGCCGCCCTCCCGACGCGGCGCGCGAACCTGACGCGTAGCTCGATCCGTCCTCCGCGTTGTTTGCGCTCCCACAGTCCCGCGGCGATCCCGTCGACCAGGACGAAGCGCACCCCGGCGGGGCCCTCGTAACGGCCGCGGCCGTGCTGAGCGACCAGCTCGCGCACTGCGGCTGGTACGAGCTGGTCGCGCTCGCGGAACCCCATGACGTAGACGTCGTACTCCGGCAGCAGCCTGACCTGGCCGGCGGGCGAGGCGAACGAATCGTCACCCGCGAGGACGAAGGAGCGGCGACCTTCGACGCTGATCTCTGCCAGCTCGGCTGCCAGGCTGTCGAACAGCAGCCGCGCGTCCGCCACCTTGAACGCGGCGGAGGAAAACCACTCGCAGAAGTCGGCAGGGCGGGCGGGCCCATAGGTGCGCAGGAAACGACGGCAGACCTCCCGCAGCGCCTCGTCCTCATCGGTCACCTCCCGCCAGCCCTCGACCCACTGGTCGGGGCGTGCGAGCGTGATCCGCGTCCCCTGCGGCGGACCCTGGCACAGCTCGCCGAGGAAGAAGGCGAACCCGCTGCGCAGTCGCTCGCGTGCAGCGCCGCCGACCCGCTCCACGACCTCCTCCGCCAGCTCGTCGCGCAGGAGGCACCGGCCGTCCAGCGCCTCCCAGACGGCGGCCCGAACGGCTTCGACCGCGTCGGCGCCGACCGCCGGGTGGAGCACGCCTGACGGATCGCGCCAGGACGGCAGTCCCTTCTCGACCGAGCGCAGGACGGAGCGGCGGGCCGCGAGCCAGAGCGCCAGGTCGCCCGCGGGGTGGAGATGCAGCGTTCCGCGCACCGTCCACGCCTTGACCAGCGTTCGACGCTCCCACAGCGCCGACCGGACGTCGGCCTGGACGAGTCCCTCGACGCGCGCTGCCAGCTGCAGCTCCGCCGACGTCTGTACCTGGGCATGTACGCCGCACACGGCGCCGGCCACCTCGACGAGCTCGTCGCTCGGCGCGCGCGGGGTCAGCGACGAACGGGCGAGGCGGCGGGCCCGCACCTCGTCCCAGCCGATCTCAAGGGCCTCGTCTTCCGGCACGAGCGGATGATCGCGCCGTCGGGCAGCCGGCGCTACTCAGATCGTGCTGACGCGGGCGAGCTCTTCGATCGAGGTCAGCCCCGCGAGGACCTTCTCGATGCCGTCGGCCCAGAGCGTGTTCATCGCGCCCTTCATGGCCGCGCGCTCGAGCTCCTCGTGGCTCGCCTTTCGCGCCGCGAGCGCCGAGAGCTCCTCGTCCATCGCCAGGAGCTGGAAGACGCCGATCCGGCCGCGATACCCGGTCTGCCGGCAGCGGACGCAGCCGTTGCGACGGAACAGCTCGCTCTTTCCATCGCGGAACTCCTCGGGCACGCGAGCCGCCTCGAACTCCTCCTGGCTCGGGCTGTAGAGCTCCTTGCAGTGCTCGCAGAGCCGCCGCGCGAGGCGCTGGGCGAGCACGCCCGTGACTGCGGCTCCCGTCAGGAACGGCTCCACCCCCATCTCGTTGAGGCGGGTGAGCGCGCTCGGCGCGTCGTTCGTGTGCAGGGTCGAGAGGACGAAGTGGCCGGTGAGCGCCGCTTCGATCGAGATCTTCGCGGTCTCCACGTCGCGGATCTCGCCGACCATCACGACATCGGGATCCGAGCGGAGGATCGACCGCAGCGCCGTGGCGAACGTCAGTCCGGCGCGCTGGTTGATCTGCACCTGGTTGAGGCCGGCAAGGCGATACTCGACCGGATCTTCGACGGTGATCACGTTGATCTCCGGCCGGTTGATCTCGGTCATCGTGGCGAAGAGGGTCGTCGACTTGCCCGAGCCCGTCGGTCCTGTGACGAGCAAGGCGCCGGTGGGCCGGTGGATCAGCCCGCGGAGCCGCTCCTGCATTTCCGCGCCGAGGCCGACCTCCTCGAGCGTAGGCGGTTCCTTGGACTTGTCGAGGAGGCGCATCACGACGGATTCGCCCTCGACCGTCGGCAGGGTAGCGACGCGGACGTCGAGCATCCGGCCCGCGGCCGAGGCGGAGAGGGAAATGCGGCCGTCCTGCGGCTTCCGGCGCTCCGCGATGTCGAGCTTCGCGAGCACCTTCAGGCGCGTGGTCACGCCGATCGCGGACCGCTTGGGGATCCGCTGGGTCTCGTGGAGCACGCCGTCGATCCGGAAGCGGACGACGAGGGAGTCGGCCTGCGGCTCGAAGTGGACGTCGCTCGCACCGTCCTCTGCGGCCTCGAAGATGATCGAGTTGACGAGGCGCACCAGCGGGGCGTCGGAGATGCCGTCCTCGATCTCGAGGTCGTCGATCTCGTCCTCGTCGATCACCTCGAGCTCGACGACGTCGTTGAGTCCCGACCGCGCCCCGAAGGCTTCGGCGGTCCGCGCCAGCCGTCCGAGCTCGTTGGCGATCTCCTCGCTGGCGGCCACGCGCAAGGAGATCGGCTGGCGGCTGGCGAGCCGCAGAGAATCGATGCCGTGGATGTTCTGCGGGTCGGAGATCGCCACGCAGAGCGAGTCGCCCTCGTAGGCGTACGGGATCGCGTTGACCTGTTCGAGGACGTGCAGCGGTACCGAGCTGGCGGCAATCGGATCGATTCCGATGGAGCCGAGCTCGATCACGGGAAGGCCATGCTGCGCCGCGACGATCCGCGCGATCGCCTCGCTCGAGGCAAGCCCCTCGTCGATCAGCACCTGGACCACCGAGAAGTGCTTCGCCTTCTCCCGCAGAACGGAGAACTTGGCCTCGGGGATCAGCCCGGTCGTCTCGAGCAGGTCGACGACCAGCTCGCCCATGAGCTGGGAGATCGGAGCGGGAGTGGCCGGGCCCTTGGGCGAGCGGCCCCCGCTGTGCGTCACGGCAGGCTGTATCGACACCGCAGTCGCCTCACTTCATGACCCCGAGGTAGGCGTGAAGGATTGGATGGCCGGCGAAGAGCGCTACGACGGCGCCGGCCGCCAGGAAGGGCGCGAAGGGAATCGCGAGCCGCCGTGCGCGGGCGCCGTGACGCGCCAGGAGAACCACGCTGGGAATCAGGGCGAGGAACAGGCCGAGCAGGATCCCCACCGGCGTCGTCCGCCCGAGCAGGGCTCCGATCAGGAGGGCGAGCTTGACGTCTCCCATGCCCATGCCGCCGGGGTAGGCGAGCGCGGCGAGGAAGAGGAACCCCGCCGCCCCGAGGGCGCCCAGCGTCCACTCCACGGACGGAAGTGCGGCCGTTTGCAGCGCCAGGACGGCAGCTCCGGTCGGCAACACGACGCGGTTCGGGACGATGCGCCGCTCGAGGTCGGTCGCGGTCACGACGACCAGCGCGGCGCATGCGATCGCGGCCGCGGCGGTCTTGAGCGTGAACCCGAACGCGAGCACGCAGCCCGCGAGCAGAAGTGCCGTCGCGAGCTCGATCGCGAGGTCGCGGGGCGGGATACGCACGCCGCAGCGACGGCAGCGACCGCGGAGGAGCGCGTAGGAGAGAACCGGCACGTTGTCGTACCAGCGAATCGGGGTCTCGCAACTCATGCACGCCGATCCCGGTCGCACGACCGAGAGGCGCAGCGGCACGCGCGCGGCGACCACGCCCAGGAAGCTGCCGATGGCGAGCCCGGGCACGAACACGAGTGGCAGGACGAAGTCCATCTCAGTCCCTTATCGACACTCCGGCAGCGGCGCTTGAGTGCGCGCCGCGGGGCGCGTCAGCTGCCGTAGTGGAAGTTCGCCGGCGGATCGATCCAGAAGCCGCCGGGCGGGTTCTGGATCGAGAAGGGATCGATCGTGATCTTCGGGAAGGTGCCGCCGAATTGCTGCCCGAGGACCACGGTCTTCGTGCCGGAGACGAGCGGCCCTTCCGTTACCGCGCCCTGCCCGGTGGTGACGGTGTTGTACGCGTAGAGCCCGCCCTGGAACGACGTCTGCGACGGTCCGACCGTGACACCGTTCGGCCCGTGCGAGGCGAAGATGAGCAGCTTATTGTTCGGATCCCAGCTGGTCCAGTTGCAATCGTTCCCCTGGGAGTTGAGAACTGCGCAGAACTTCTCGCTGTCGATGGATATGTCGCCGCTCGCATAGATGACGGACTGGCAGTCTCCCTTCTGCGTGCAGGCGCCACCGCTGCCCCAGCCCTTGTAGGTGATCGGCGCGTTGCCTGACGTCGTCGCCGTGATGCTGCCGTCGAAGAAGATGGTGCCGGCGACGGTGAGCGTGCGGGTCGAGGCGTCCCACGACAACTCGCCCTGGCCTACGTTCTTGCACATATAGCTCGTGGCCGGCGTGAGGTTGAACACCGTGCTTTGCAGGCTGTTGTTCCATCCGTTGCCGGGGACCGTCGAGTCGAAGGCCGGCGTAATGGTCTGCCCGGGGATCACCGTCCCACACGGGTTCAACGGTCCCGGGGATGCGAAGGCGTACCAGCCGCCGGCGGGCGTGTTCGAACCACACGCGGCCGCTCCCTGGTTTCCATCCCAGCAGATGTCGGGCGCCGAGACGCCCACGAGGTCGGAGGCAGGGCCGGTGAGGCTCGTGGGTGCGCCGGTGACCCAGATGTTCGTGGCCTTGCTAGCCGGCTGCGGTTCGCTCTTGCAAGGATTCACCTGCGTTCCGCCCACCTGGACCTGGCAGTAGCCACCGACGTGGGCGGAGTTGACTGTCGCTCCATTGCTCCCGATCGAGCCCTGCTTGTTGTTGAAGAAGAGGAAGCCGCCGACGTAGACGGGCTTCGTGATCACTGCGTTCTGCCCCATGCAGAGGTTGCCGCCGACGTAGACCGGGACGGCGATGTTGATGCCCTGCCCGATCGTGGTGTCGCAGCCGGCAGACGGGCCGAAGGGCGAGTAGACGGTGTTCCAGACGCCGACCGGGAAGTTGGTCGTCGTCGGCGCGTGGACAAGCACCTGCGCGCTCACCTGCTTGACGACAGGCTGGGCGCTCGGCCCCGTGGGATTCTGAACGGATGCCTTCCCGTAGACCGTCCACATCTTGCTGCCGTCGCTCTGGGTGGCGATGCTTCCCCACCACGTGACGGTGTTGCCGCTGTAGGTCCCCGACCGCGGCGTCTGGCCGGGGGCCGGGAGGACGGCATGCGCAGGATCCACAGTGGGATCGATCTCCAGGCAGCACGAGTTGCTCGGATTTGCGAGCACGGAGACGGCGTTGTTTACGCCGGCCTCCGCGAGCGACGTCGCGAGCTGCGCCGTCTTCTGGTAGTTGGAGTTACGCTGATTGCCCGCGGTGAAGAACATCACGGTTCCGAGCGAGACGGCGAGGAAGGTCAGGACGAGCAGCGCCAGGACGAGCGACTGGCCGCGCTCATCGGAAAGCCGGCGCGGGGGGGTCCGGCTCAACATACGCCGGCGTTCCGAACCGTGATCGTGTCGGACAGCTTGTAGGCCTGCGTGGCGGTCCCGAGGTTCGCGTTGACGGGGAGCGAGACCGACAGTTGCGGGCGGGTTCCGGAAGTGCAGGTGGGATTCGAAAAGACGAGATTTGTGTTCAGCGAGCCGGCCTTCTTGACCCCGGTGCTCGAGGTGCAGCTGGCGCCCACCTGCCGGTAGAGGCCGAACGGCTGCAGCCCGTTCGCCGAGTCTGCGCACCACTTGACCTGGTTCGCGCTTCCGCTGCACGCGTGTGTGGTGGCATCCGGGAGCAGAAGTTGGACACTCTTCTGATCCCCCGCCGCCACCGCCGAGCATGCGAATCCGACCTCGTACCGCAGGCTGGAGAGCGCAAGACGTGCGTCCTGCTGCGCCTGGAAGCGCGCGTTCATGCCTGTCGTGGCGTTGAGCCCGCCGACGAAGAGGACGAGGATCCCCGTCACCACGAAGGCGAGGATGGACATCGCCGTCAGCAGTTCGGGAATCGTCATGCCGTCCTCCCGTGCGAGCCACGCCCGGATCCGCGCAGCCATCGCTAACCCGACTTGCTGTGCCTCGCCGACCGGATCACGCTGGCGCCGTACGGCGACCTGTTCTGCGGCTCGCCGAGCTCGACGCCGCGTCCGCGTGCGAGGACGAGGGTGATCGTCGGCGCGCCCGTGTCGATCACGTGCGTGCCCGGCTTCGGCGACTGAGAGGCGACCACGTTGGCCGGGAAGCCTCCGACGAATCCCCTGACCTTCCAGCCGAAGCCTCCGTCCTCGAGGATCCCCGAGGCAAAGACGAAGAGCTGGCTGCGGACGTCGGGGACGACCATCACCTGCCGCTGCATGGACTTGTGGGCGGCCGGGGCGCGGACAGTGGGCTTGTCGGCCGCGAGGCTGATCGTCGCGCTTACGAGAAGGCCGGCCGCGGCGAGGGCGGTGAGGCGCGGAAGCGTGAGGATACGCCCGGACACGACTCGTGCATCGGAAGCTTCGGCCACGTCCACCACCCCTCTAATGGGTGAAGTAGACGACGTCGGAGGTGAACGCCGAGCCGCCGCCCGTGGTGAACGACATGGTGGAGACGGAGCCCGCGGAGCTGCCGAGCGGCCCGCCGACGATGCGCTTCGCACCGTCGAACTTCGCGGCGTACCACCCCTGGCTGAGGCTGTCGATGCGGACGTTCGCTCCGGTGTGCGGCGCAGCGACGAAGTACCCGCCGCCGATGTAGATCCCGACGTGGTCGAGCCCGTTGAAGAAGACGAGGTCTCCGGCCTGGAGGTCGCTCTCCGGGACCGACACCGCATTCGGGTCGTTCCATTGCGCGACCGTGTTGTGCGGCAGCGGGACGCCGAGCTGCGCGAACACGTACTGCACGAGGCCCGAGCAGTCGAAGCCCTGCGGGGTCGCGCCGGCCCAGACGTACGGGACGCCAAGGTATCCCAGCGCGATCGGCACGACGCCGCTTTGCGGAGCGGTCGAGAGCACGGCGGAGAGCGCCGGCGAGGAGAGGAGCGCGGCGGGGCCCCCGAACGAGGAGCTGTTGAGGCTGTCGAGCTGCGTCCTCGCGGACTGGAGACTCTTGCTCAGCCGGGCCATGCGCGAGGCGACCGCGTCGCGGCGAACACCGAGCAGAACGGCATGCTTATGCGCTTCGAGCTGATCGGAGAGGAGAGGGGCGGTCGCTCCCGCCCGGAGATATCGGCGTTGGGCATGCGCGAGCTTTCCAGCCTGCGTGCGGGCGGCCGCGAGCTGCGTTCTCGACGCGGCGATCCGCTTGCGGGCCGCGTCGATCTGGGGCTGCAACCCGCCGACCGAGAGGAGCGCATCGCCTCCGCCCGTGCCGTACGTGCCGTACTGCGCGGCCAGCCCGAGGACGTCGCGCACGTACGCGTTCGAGTGGTTGTAGCAGTGCACCGCGGCGGCGATGTCGAACTGGCCGCCGCACCCCGCGAGGTAGCGCGCCGCGCTGAAGACCGCGTCCGTGGGGTTGTCGGGGTCGGCAATCCCGTCACCGTTCGCGTCCAGTCCCCAGCGGGCCCAGGTCGACGGCATGAACTGCATCCAGCCGACGGCCCCGGCGGAGCTCGGCCCGAGGTTCTGGCCGAAATTGGTCTCGACCTTGTTGATGGCGGCGAGGATCTCCCACGGAATGCCGTAGGTGTTGCCGGCCGCCTGCCAGATGCTGCGGAGGGCAGCGAACGGCATCGGCCCGGTCGTCCCCTGGCTGAACGTGATCGCCGGAGAGTCCGGCGCGAACACAGTGACGTTTCCGCCGCCGCTCGCGTGCGGTCGCACAACGCGGAACGTGTCCGCGGACGCGGTGCTCGAAAGAGCCAGCATCAGCACGGCCCCGAGGAGGGGGAGGATGCGTTTCATGGCTACTGCTGGCCGGCGACGCGGAGTCTCGGCAGCTCCGTGGGCTCCGCGGGCTCGTCCGGGACTTCGTCCGCGGGCTCGTCCGGCTCGGCGCCGTCGTCGGAATCCGGCAGGGATTCGAGCTGCGCGGCGACCTTTGCCGCCTGCTCCTTGAGTGCGCGCTCGAGCGCGATGAGGAAGTCGTGACGGTTCGACGCGGCGTTCGCGGCCACTTCGCGGTCGACCTTCTCCTCCAGCACGAGGTGGATCAGCGCCTGGCTGAAAGTCTGCATCTGGAAGAAGTCGCCCTCCGCGATCGCCTCGGTGATCTCGTCGGGCTTGTTGTCGCGGATCAGGTCGGCGATGCGGGCGTTGCCGACCATGACCTCGACGGCCGGGATGCGCCCACTGTCGATGCGCGGAAGCAGACGCTGGCTGATGACGCCGCGCAGGACACCGGCGAGGATCGAGCGGATCAGAGACTGCTTGACGGCCGGGAAGAACTCGACCATCCGGCCGATCGTCTCCGAGGCGTCGACCGTGTGCATCGTCGAGAGGACGAGGTGGCCCGACTCGGCGGCGGCGAGGGCGGTCTCGGCGGTCTCGGCGTCACGAAGCTCGCCGATCAGGATCACGTCCGGGTCCTGGCGAAGGCCGCGCCGGAGCGCCTGCGCGAAGGACGCCGTGTCGAGGCCGACCTCACGCTGGTTGACGATGCAGCCGTGGTCGCCGTGGACGATCTCGATCGGATCCTCGATCGTCACGATGTGCTGGCGGCGAGTGCGATTGATGTGGTCGATCACGGCCGCGAGCGTCGTCGTCTTGCCCGAGCCGGTCGCGCCCGTGACGAGGACGAGCCCGCGGTGCTCCTCGGCCAGGCGCCGGACGCCGGGCGGGAGGGAGAGATCCCCGAAGTCGGGAACCTCGCGCGGGATCACCCTGAAGGCGATCGAGATCGAGCCCCGCTGCCGGAAGCCGTTGACGCGGAAGCGCGGCAGGCCGGGCGGCGCGTAGGCACTGTCGAGCTCTCCGGTCTCCAGGAACGTCTGTAGCCGCTTCGGCGTCTCGGCGCAGACTTGCTCGAGCGCGAGCTCGAGGTCCCGCTCGTTCAGCTCGGCTTGGTCCTCGAGCACGCCCAGGGCGCCGTCGCGGCGCACGATCGGCGGACGCTCGACCTTGAGGTGAATGTCGCTGGCGCCGAGTTCGACGGCGCGTCGGAGCACGAGTTCGAGATCCATCGGCAACCCTCCATCGGCCGGCTGGGCCGCGGCCTTTAGCCCCTTCCCCCGGACGGGGAACTGAGGTCTCCCAGCACGTTCATCCGGTCGGCGCCTGGGAGGAGACGACCGGCGCGTCGCAGCGCCAGAACTCACGGTGCGTCCGCATCACGATCAGCTTGCATGACTTGTTGGTGAGGTCGGGAAAGCCGTCGAGGCGGCCCTTCGAGCAGCTCATCACCGTCGGATCTGCATGGCCGTTCACGGAGGACACGCTGCAGCTGCTGAGCAGCCCGGCGTCCCGTAGCACGCGTCCGTCCCTGATCGCGGCCATGGCCCCGACCAGCACTGCACCGACGAGGAGGATCTTGAGCAGCATCGTCTCTCCTGGCTTTAGTCGTCCGTTAGGTCGGCGCCGGACACGTCGGCGGCGATCCCCCGTTCGGACGGACTTCAGCGCGTAATCAGCGCCTCGAGCTCTCGCTCGAGCTCGGCGAGCTCGGTGCCGTGCCGGCCGATGCCGCCACTGAGCGCGTCGAGCGTCTCTTGGAGGCGCTCGCGCTCGATTGCGACAAGCTCGTGCAATTTGTCCCGCTCGGCTTCGAGCTCACGGATCCGCTGCTCGAGCTGCTGCTCGTTCAGCTCGGCTGCCTCGGACTCGCGGGTGAGCTGCGTCGCGAGCTTCGCGAGCGCCTGCCGGTGCTCCTCGAGCTCGGCGCTGGTCGCCACGAGCTCGGCCTGGAGCTCCGCGATGATCTGGGACTTTCGGCGCCACCGAGGCTGACTCGGCGCGGCGTCGGCCTCCACCTGCCTGTCGGCTGTCGCCGCGACGATCGCGGTCGCGCCAACGACCGCGGCCAGGACGATCCCGCCGGCATAGAGCATCCCCGGGAGGCCGCCGACGACGAGGAATGCGGCGGCTCCCGCAACCGCGCCCGTTCCGGCGATGCCCGCCGCGGCGAGCTTTCGTGCCGGAGCGCCTGTCACCGCAGGTGGCCGCCCTGGATGATCGCTGCGAGCTCCTGCGTCTTGGAGAGGGCGCGCTCGAGGCGGCTGTTGCGGTCGGAAAGCTCGTGCCGCAGGCGGTCGACGGCCTCTTGGTCGCGGAGCCGCTCGACGCGGATCTGCTGCAGCTCAGTCTCGAGTTCCTGCACGCGGCCCTCGCGCGCCGCCATCTCGCCGCCGAGCTCCTGAAGCTTCCCGCGCAGTTCCTGCAGCCGGGTTGCCTCGGTGTCGAACAGCCCGAGCACGCGCTCCAACGTCCGTCCCCAGACCGGCGCCGCAGCTGCCGCACCCGATGTCACGGCATCCGAGGTCATGGTCTCGGGGCCCGAGGCGACGGCGATGGAAGCCGCATCGAGCAGCGATGCGAGCTTCGAGACGGTGACAACTGCAATGTCGAGGGAGCCCGAGAAGTGCTCGCGGATGGCGGCGATACGCTCGGGAGTTGCGTCTGCCAGGACGACGCGAACGCTGCCGTCCTCGCACCGGACCGGAGCCGCGCCGATGCGCGAGAGTTCCTCGCCGCCCACGCGGGCGGCAGAGTCGCTGTCGATCAGGACGGCTTCGTCATCGAGGTAGCGGAGGTCCCAGCTCTGCGCGGTCTCCATAGCCGCGGTCCGCTCGTCGCCCGGTTCGACGCGCTGCTCGTCGTTGAACATCGTCTCGCTCTCGAAATAGTCGTCCACAGCAATGCCTCCAGGTTTCGTGTTGTCCAGCCGGTTATCGGCTGTCTCGGAGCGGTTCTTTAGGTGCTAGCGCAGCGAGAGATAGACGCAGACGTCGCCGTCGGGAAGCGTCCGGGAGCTGCGCGCGACCTCGTAGACCGTCACCTCGTCCCGGTCGGGCAGCACGAGCTCGACGATCTCGCCCGCCTGAGGCGGGACGCCGGTCTGCGGGATGAGCTCGTAGCCGTTCGAGCCGGGGACGAAGAGGGAGTACCCGCCGGCCTCCGGTTCGGTCTCGGGCTCGCTCGAGTCGGCATGGGCGTCAGCTCCGGCCTCGGCCGGCGCATCCTCGACGGGAACCGGGTCATCGACGCGAACGGCCTCCCGCGCCGGCGGATCGCTGCCGGGAATGAGGTCGGCGGCGAGCTCTCGGACCGCGTTCAGCGCCTCGATCAGCCGCTCGGAGCCGAGCTGGAGCTCCTTCTCGCGCTCGCCGGCGGCGGCGTTCGCCGCTGCGAGCCGCTCCAGCGCATCGCCGAGCTCCTGTTCGAGCACCCGCCGCTGCGTGCCCGCCGTTTCGCGCTCGGCGTGCCGGCCGTCCTGCTCCTCGAGGAGCACCCGGCCCGCCTGCTCGGCGGCGGCTTGCGCTTCCGAGGCGAGGGCCTGCAGCCGCTCGGCCTCGGCGACCGCCCGGTCGCGCTCGGCGGTTAGTGCGATCTGCGACTCGCGTACCCGTTCTGCCTTCTGCAGCATCTCCCGTGCCTCTTCGAGCTCGGCCGTCAAGGAGTCCCGCTCCTCGACCACCCGGCGAACCTCGACCGCGCAGCTCTCCTGAACTTCCGCGAAGGCAGCACGGACCTGCTCGAGCTCGGCGCGCAGCCGGTCGCGCTCGTCGGCGGTGGGGCCGAGCTCGGCCAGCCGCTCGAGCGCGGAGCCGAGCTCCTCGCGGAGCGCCTCGCGCTGCGCGGACTCCTCGGCGATTTCGGCCGCCCGGCTCTCTTGTTCGTGGACGAGCGTGGACTGAAGGTGATCGAGCTCGCCGCGCAGCCGGTCGCGCTCGTCTCCGGTGGGGCCGAGTTCGGCCAGCCGCTCGAGCGCGGAGCCGAGCTCCTCCCGGAGCGCCTCGCGCTGCGCCGATACCTCGGCGATTTTGGCCGCCCGGCCCTCTTGTTCTTGGACGAGCGTGGACTGAAGGTGATCGAGCTCGTCGCGAAGCCGGTCGCGCTCGTCAGCGGTAGGGCCGAGTTCGGCCAGCCGCTCGAGCGCGGAGCCGAGCTCCTCCCGGAGCGCCTCGCGCTGGGCGGACACCTCGGCGATTTCGGCCGCCCGGCTCTCTTGCTCTTGGGCGAGCGTGGACTGAAGGTGATCGAGCTCGCTGCGAAGCCGGTCGCGCTCGTCGGCGGTGGGGCCGAGCTCGGCCAGCCGCTCGAGCGCGGAGCCGAGCTCGTGCTGGAGCCCTTCACGCTGAGCGGACAGCTCGCCCAGCTCCCCGGAGTGACGCTCGCGCGCCTCATCGAGGGCGGCACGGACGTGGTCGAGCTCCGAGCTCGCCTCCTGATGCTCTTCCCGCAGCCGGGTCAGCTCCTCCTCGCGCGAGCCATGTGCCTCGCCGAGGGCGTTCTCGAGCCTCTCGACCTCTGCTCGGAGCCTGTCGCCTTCCTGGACGGCGGAGTCGAGGGTGGCGAGGTGCTCGAGCGTTGCTCCAAGCTCCTCCTGCAGCCGCTTGCTCTCGTTCGTGAGGTCGCGGCGCTCGTCGGCATTGCGGCTCTGCTCTTCCGAGAGGGAAATCCGTAGGCGCTCGAGCTCGGCGACAGCGTGCTGGTGCGCCTCTCGAAGGGAGACCAGCTCCTCTTCGTGCGCCCCGCGTGCCTCTGCGAGCGTGCGCTCGAGCCTCTCGACCTCTTCCGGGAGGTGTGCCAGGCCCGCAGCCTCTGTCTTCGCTGCGGCGACCGACTCGGCGAGCGTGGCCTGGAGCCGCTCGACTTCGGAGCGCAGCTCGTGGAGCTCGGCGGTCTCCGGTGCGTCGATGCTCTCCTCCGGCGCGACGGCGACTGTCTCGGCGGCCTCGATCTCCGTGCTCTCGTCGTCCTCGGACGCGACGGTGTCCTCCTCGGCCGGGACGGTCTCCTCCTCGGCCCCGAGCGGGTCGTCCGCGTCGAACTCGGATTCGTCCGCTTCGGTCTCTTCCTCGAGCTCGGCCGCCACGTCCTCGGGCTCGGCTGGGGAGTCCTCCAGCTCGTCCGTCTCGTCGATCGGCTCGAGCTCTCCGATCGCGGCAGGCTCGTCGTCGATGGCAGGCTCGACGGTCTCCGGCTGCTCGATCTCCTCGCCGGCCGCGGCGTCTTCGACCGATGGGGCCTCGTCTGGAGCGGTCTCGACCCGAATCGGCGCGACGGCGGTGGCTGCGAGACGAAGCTTCGGCAGCCCGACGCCGGTTTCTCCGGACTTGGACTTCCCCAGCTCCGGGCTCACGCCGAGAGCGAAGCCGTACTCCGTTCGCAGGGCCCCGCCGCTCTGCATCGCCAGAGCGTGCGCCACTGCCGCGCCCGAGGCGAAGCCGAGCTCGACGACGATCTGCCCGAGGGGCCGTTTCGAGCGGTGCTGCACCTCGAGTACGGTCGCGAGCTGCTCGGCCGTGATCAGCCCGAGCTCGGTCATGAGCTCGCCGATCTGGCGCTGAGGCGTACTTTCCGGGTCGGAGGACGCACTCATGACTGTTGATCGACCTGCCGCAAAGTCACGGCGCTTCTATCGGCATCCGAAACGGCGGACTTGATATTCGGGCCTGTTGGCGCTCTCCACGCGAAAACGCCAGTTCGAGGGATGGCGGGCAACTCGCTTCGTGACGAGTATTCCGCCCAAGGACAACTGCGGCGTCCGAGTACCACCGCGATCGAGGAGGAGCGCCGCATGTCCAGCACAATCGAGGAAGTCGTGAACCACTGGGAGACGTTGCTCGAGGTCGAGCACGACGTCGCCCGCCGTGATGCCGAGCGCGAAGAGCTGGCCCGCGAGATCGAAGCCCAGCACGAACGTCTGCACAAGGTGCGCGCGACCGTGCTCGAGGAGCTCACGAAGCAACGCCGCGTGACGCTGCCGCGGTGGCCCAGCGGGCCCAAGATCGACGCGTCGCTCGTCGACGAGGACGAGTGGTGGTCGAAGATGCTCGGGAGGAAGCGGGCCGCTTAGGTTCTAAGCCGCGCCCGGCGGTGGGGGGAGCCCGGGGACGGCGCGCGCCGGGCGCCCCCGGCGCAGCCCTGAGGGCGGCGGTGTAGTCGTAGTCGTCGTTGTTCTTGGGGTTGTCGTCGTCGTTGTCGTTGGTGTCGTCGTCGTCGTTCTCGTTGTGGTCGTGGTCGGCGGCGGAGCTGTTGTCGTCGGCGGCGGAGCAGTCGTTGTCGGCGGCGGCGCAGTCGTGCCGGGCAGCGTGGCGGTGGTGATGTGCGTCGTCGTACGAACAGTCGTCGTCTTGCCCGTCGTCTTCTGGTGGTTCTTGTGGTGCTTCTTGTGCTTCTTGTGCTTGTTGTGCTTCTTCTTGTGCTCGTGCTTCTTGCAGGTGCCGTCGTGCTTGCGCGCGTCGCGGAACGTGCGCGCGAACTGGTAGCGCCCGCACCACGGTTTGTACGGCGGGGAGCTCGTGCTCGAGAACTGCTCGACCGGTTGTCCTTGCAGCGCAGCTGTCATGTACGTGTGCCAGATCTGCGCGGGGAGCGTGCCGCCGGTGACGCCCGGAATCCCATGCACGTCGCGCAGTGGCCGCTCCTTCTTCGGATCTCCGACCCAGGTCACCGTGGCGAGTTGCGGCACGAAGCCGGCGAACCAGGCATCCGCGAAGCTGTCCGTCGTCCCCGTCTTACCGGCTGCGGGCCGGCCGGCGAGCGCGGCGGCAGTCCCGGTGCCCGACCGGACGTTCGCCTCGAGGATCCGGGTGACTGCGGCGGCCACATTCGAATCGACCACGCGCTTCCCGCGCGGCTTGGAGGCTCCCTCGGTGTTCCCTCCTGGGAAGACGACCTTCTCCAGGATGGTCGGCTGGTGTACGACGCCGCCGTCGGCCAAGGTCGCATAAGCGGTCGCGAGGTCGAGCGGGCTGACCGCGTTTACGCCGAGCACGATCGAGGGGACCGGCTTCAGCTGGGACTGGATCCCCATTTGCTCCGCGAGATCCGCAACCGGCTTCGGCCCGACGTCGAGCGTCAGGCGGGCGAACACCGTGTTGTCCGAGAGAAGCGTCGCCTGAGTGAGCGGGATCCGGCCGGAGTACGTGTTCTCGAAGGTGTGGACCTTCCAGTTGTCGGGCCCGACGAAGGGGGCCGAGAGGTACTTGGTGGCCGAGGGATTGATTTTCCGCCGCACGGCCTGCGTGAGAACGAACATCTTGAACGTCGATCCGGCCTGGCGCTGGCCGTCGGCCGCGATGTCGTAGGCGATCTTCTGGCCGTGCTGCGCGACAGCCATCGCGCGGATCTGGCCGGTCGTGGGATCGATGGAGACGACCGACCCGGCCGGATCCTTCTTACGGTTCAGCGTGCCGAGGATGGCGCGCGTCGCCTGAGTCTGTGCCTTGGCGTCGAGGGTCGTGTAGATGTGCAGCCCACCTCTCCGGATCCGCTCCGCCCCGTACTGGTCGACGAGCTGCGAGGTGATGAAGTCGGAGAGATAGGTCTGCCCTCCAAGACCCGGCGCCGCTCGCGGGTGTAGGCCCAGCGGCCTGCGAACCGCCTGTTTGTACTGCGGCGGGGAGATGTCGCCTGCGCGGAGCATCGCCTGAAGAACCTCCGCGCGGCGCGTGAGCGCGGCGCCCGGGCGTGTGATCGGGTCATACGCCGACGGCGCCTGCGGTAGGCCTGCAAGCAGGGCCGCCTGCTCGAGCGAGAGGTTCTTCGCGTGCACGCCGAAATAGGCCGTGGAGGCGGCCTCGATCCCGTATGCCTCCCGGCCGAAGTAGATGTCGTTCAAGTAGGCCGTGAGAATCCGGTCCTTGCTCCACTGCCGGTCGAGTTGGACCGCAAGGCACCCTTCTTTGATCTTGCGGCTGAGTGTCTGCTGGGGGCTGAGATAGAGATTCCGTACGAGCTGCTGCTCGATCGTCGAGGCTCCCTCTGCGAACTGGCCCGACGAAACGTCGGTCTTCAGCGCGCGCAGGATGCCGATGTAGTCGATCCCATTGTTCGTGTAGAAACGGCTGTCCTCGGTGTCGATGATCGCCTTGCGTAGGACGGGATCGATCTTCGGCAGCGATACGGGAACCCTCGCGCCGCTTGCGCCGAGCATGCCGAGCCGTGTGCCGTCGCGGGCAAGCAAGACGCTTGCCTGGGCCGGCCCGTGCACGTCGAGGCCGTCAAGGCTGCACGAGTACCAGAAGAACGGGCCTGCGACTGCCGTGCCGACGGCGTACGCGCCCACGAACACGATGATGCAGGCAGCCGCGATCTGCAGCCCCCGCTTGATGCGCGACCCGTGTGTGCGCCCGCTCCCGTCTCCCATGGGACGCCGGGTAAACGCCGCTGCGGCGCCTTGGTTACGGCCTCAGCGCTTGAAGAGCCGCGCGAGCAAGCCGCGCTTCGGCGGCGCGGAAGGGGGAGAGGGTGTCTCGCGCGGCGGCAGGTCTTCCTCCGGGGGCAGCATCGACCGCGGCACCGCCCCCCGTTCGCGCTGGGCGCGGATCGCGGCGTTCATCTCGTCGCGCTGCGACTCCTCATCCGTCACGCGCTCGATGGTACGACGCGGCGCGGCGGTTGGTCTCGTACGCTCCGGCGCGATGTGTTTCGAGCTCGACTCGGAGCCGCCGATCCCGCGCATCTCAGGCGCGGCCGTCTCCCACGACGACCTCGTCCTCGAAAGCGAGGACGGCAACCGCTTTGCCGCGTTCCGCGCCCTCCCGGAGGGGGACGTCGCCACCGGGGTCGTGATCCTGCCGGATGTCCGCGGCCTCTACCGCTTCTACGAGGAGCTCGCGCTCCGCTTCGCCGAACGCGGCCACACCGCCGTCGCGTTCGACTACTTCGGCCGCACCGCGGGCGTCGACAAGCGGCCCGACGACTGGGATTACATGCCGCTCGTCCAGGAGCTCACGCCGCACCAGGTGATGGCGGACGTCGGCACCTGCATCCGGCAGCTGCTCGCCCTCGATTGCACGTCGATCTTCACGGTCGGCTTCTGCTTCGGCGGCTCGTACTCCTGGGTGTCGGCGGCGTTCCACGACGAGCTCGACGGCGCGGTCGGCTTCTACGGGCGGCCGGCGCGCGCGCTGCCGTTCGTGCCGGAGATGCGCGGCCCGATCCTCGCCCTGCAGGGCGGCGCCGACCAGGGAATCAGCCACGAGGACAACCTCGAGTTCGAGCGCGCGCTGCGGCTCGCGGACGTCGAGTACGAGCTCGTCGAGTTCGAAGGCGCACCGCACAGCTTCTTCGACCGTAAGCAAGAGGAGTTCCAGGAGGCGTCCGATGACGCCTGGCGGCGGACACTCGGGTTCATCGAAAAATATTCGCGTTAGCGGTCAGCCGCATCAAACGCTCGCTTGTGCATTCTTAAGCGCTTCGCGTTTCCCGTTCCGGCCTCGCGTCCACAACTCGGTAGAGCGACCCCGAGGAGGGACGACCCATGGCCGAGCTCGTCGGCGACTACATCCTGAAACGCCTGCGCGAGTGGGACGTCCACCGGATCTACGGGTACCCGGGCGACGGCATCAACGCGTTTCTCGGCGCGCTCGACCGCGCGGACGGCGACCCCGAGTTCGTCCAGGCCCGCCACGAGGAGATGGCCGCCTTCATGGCGTGCGGCCATGCGAAGTTCGCCGGGCCCGACGCGCTCGGCGTGTGCATGGCGACCTCGGGTCCCGGGGCGATCCACCTCCTCAACGGCCTCTACGACGCAAAGCTCGACCACGTTCCCGTCGTCGCGATCGTCGGCCAGCAGAAGCGCTCCTCGCTCGGCACGCATTACCAGCAGGAGGTCGACCTGCAGGTGCTCTTCAAGGACGTCTCGGAGTACGTCCAGGTCTGCATGGTTCCGGAGCAGGCGCGGCAGCTCGTCGACCGTGCCTGCCGGATCGCACTCGACCATCGCGGCGTCTCCACGATCATCGTCCCGAACGACGTCGCCGAGCTGAAGGCCGTCGAGTCGCCGCCGCGCACCCACGGCTCCGTCTACTCGAGCGTCGGCTATCGCCGCCCGCGGGTGCTGCCGCAGCAGGGCGACATCGAGCACGCGGCCGAGATCCTCAACGACGGCGAGAAGATCGCGATTCTCATCGGCCAGGGCGCGCGCGGCGCCGCCGACGAACTCGAGCGCGTCGCGGACCTTCTCGGAGCGGGCGTCGCCAAGGCGCTCCTCGGCAAAGACGTGCTCGCCGATGACCTCCCGTACGTCACGGGCGCGATCGGCCTGCTCGGCACGATTCCGAGCTACGACATGATGGAGGGCTGCGACACGCTGCTCATGGTCGGCACGAGCTTCCCGTACGCGGAGTTCCTGCCGAAGGAGGGCCAGGCGCGCTGCGTCGAGATCGATATCGACGCCGGGATGATCGGCATCCGTTACCCGGTCGACGCGCAGCTGATCGGCGACGCGAAGGAGACACTGCGCGCGCTCGAGCCGCACCTCGTGCGCAAGGAGGACCGCGGCTGGCGCGAGAAGATCGAAGCGAGCGTCAGCGACTGGTGGGACATCGTCGAGCGCCGCGCGATGATGGACGCCGATCCGATGAACCCGCAGCGGGTCGTCCACGAGCTCTCGCAAGTGCTGCCCGACGACGCGATCGTCACGGCCGATTCGGGCTCCTCGACGAACTGGTATGCCCGCCAGCTGAAGCTGCGCAAGGGGAACCTCGCCTCGCTCTCCGGGACGCTCGCGACGATGGTTCCCGGCGTCCCGTACGCGATCGCGGCGAAGTTCGCGCATCCGGGACGCCCGGTCATCTGCTTCGTCGGCGACGGCGCCTTCCAGATGCTCGGCATGAACGAGATGCTGACCGTGAAGCGCTACATGGAGCGCTGGCACGACAAGCGGCTGATCTTCTGCGTCTTCAACAACCAGGACCTGAACCAGGTCACCTGGGAGCAGCGCGTCATGGAAGGCGACCCGAAGTTCCCCGCCACGCAGTGGCTGCCGAACTTCGACTACGCCGCCTACGCCGAGCTGTGCGGGCTGAAGGGGATCTTCTGCGACAGCGGCGACCGGATGCGCTCCGCCTGGGAGGAGGCGATTTCCGCGGACCGCCCGGTCGTGCTCGAGGTCAAGACCGATCCCGAGATCCCGCCGCTCCCGCCACACATCCGCCTCGAGCAGGCGGAGGAGATGGCGAAGGCGATGGTCAAGGGCGATCCCGAGCGCGTCGGCGTGATGGAGAAGTCGCTCCGCGGGAAGCTCGTCGAGTTCACCGAGCGCCTGAAGTCGTAGTGATTGCTACAGCACCGGTCGAGCGGCTCGAGGTCCTTGCGTTCACGATCCCGACCGACGAGCCGGAATCGGACGGAACGCTCGAGTGGGACTCGACGACGATCGTGGTCGTCGAGGCGCATGCCGACGGACTGACGGGCCTCGGTTACACGTACTGCGATGCCGCCGCGGCCGAAGTGGTCTCCTCGCAGCTCGCCGGCGTCGTCGAGGGCGAGGATGCGATGGACGTACGCGCCGCGTGGCTGCGCATGACCGCTCAGGTGCGCAATGCTGGTCAGTCCGGCATCGGCTTCTGCGCCGTGTCGGCCGTCGATCAGGCGCTGTGGGACCTGAAGGCTCGCCTGCTGGACGTCCCGCTGGTCGTCCTCCTCGGTGCGGCGCACGACGACGTCCCGGTCTACGGCAGTGGCGGCTTCACCTCGTACAGCGACGAGCGGCTGTGCGAGCAGCTCGGCGGCTGGGTCGAGGCCGGGATCCCGCGCGTGAAGATGAAGGTCGGCCGCGAGCCCGACCGTGACCCGGTGCGCCTCGACGCCGCGCGGGAGGCGATCGGCGACGCCGTCGAGCTTTACGTCGACGCGAACGGCGCCTTCGCCCGCAAGGAGGCGCTCGCCTGGGCACAGCGCTACGCGGACTCCTGGGGCGTGACGTGGTTCGAGGAGCCCGTCTCCTCGGACGACCTCGAGGGGCTGCGACTCATCCGCGACTCAGGGCCGGCCGGGCTCGAGATCGCGGCCGGCGAGTACGCCTACGTCCCCGCCGACTTCCGCAACCTCGTCGGCTCCGTCGATTGCCTGCAGGCCGACGTCACGCGCTGCGGCGGGATCACGGGCCTCCTCACGGCCTCGGGCCTGGCCAGCGCGCACTCGATCGACGTCTCCGCCCACTGCGCGCCGGCGATCTCGGTTCACGCCTTCTGCGCTGTCGAGCGCCGGCGGCACCTCGAGTACTTCCATGACCACGTCCGGATCGAGGGGATGTTGTTCGACGGAGTCCCCGAGCCTGAGGAGGGGGTCCTGAGGCCGGATCGCACGCGCCCGGGCAACGGCCTCGAGCTCCGGTACGCCGACGCGGCTCGATTCAGCGTGCAGCTCGCGGAGGTGACACGCTGAGCACCACGATTCGAAAGCGAGCCGACATGCGCTTTCACGGCGGCACCGTCGCGGCCGACGAGGTCGACCGGCGCGGTCTCGCAGCGGACCTGCGCGCAGCGATCGAAGGCGAGGTGCGGTTCGACACCGGCAGCCGCGCCCTCTACGCGACCGACGCCTCCAACTACCGCATGCCGCCGCTCGGCGTCGTCCTCCCGCGGCACGTGGACGAGCTCGTCGAGATCCACCGCGTGTGCCGCGCGCACGGAGCGCCGATCGTGCTGCGCGGCGGGGGCACGAGCCTGGCCGGCCAGGGCTGCAACACCGCGGTCCTGATCGACTTCTCGAAGTACCTCCATCGCATCCTCGAGATCGACCCTGACCGCCGCCTCGCCCGTGTCCAGCCCGGCTGCGTCCTCGACCACCTCCGCAGCGAGGCGAGCGAGAAGTACGGGCTCACGTTCGGCCCGGACCCGTCCACCCACGCCTACTGCACGCTCGGCGGGATGCTCGGCAACAACTCCTGCGGCCGGCACTCGGTGCAGTCGGAGTTCCACGGGCCGGGTCCGCGCATCGCGGACAACCTCGTCGAGCTGGAGGTGCTCACGTATCGCGGCGAGCGGCTACGAATCGGCCCCGGCGGCGTCGGCGTGCCGGACGCGCTCGCCGAGCGACTGCGCGCGCTGGCCGACGCGAACGCCGACGAGATCCGTGCGCGCTACCCGCAGATCCCGCGGCGCGTCTCGGGCTACAACCTCGATGAGCTCCTCCCCGAGAAGGGGTTCGAGGTCGCGCGCTCGCTCGTCGGCACCGAGTCGACCTGCGTGACGATCCTCGAGGCGACGCTCGAGCTCATCCCGAAGCCACGCTGCGTCTCACTCCTGGTCGTGGGCTACCCGGACAAGTTCCGCACGGCCGACCACGTCACGATTGCGCGTGAGCACCGGCCCATCTCCATTGAAGGAATGGACGACACGCTGATCGAGGACATGACGCTGCTCGGCATTCACCAGCACGAGCGCTCGATGCTTCCCGACGGCCGCGGCTGGCTGTTCGTCGAGTTCGGCGGCGACTCGAAGGAGGAGTCCGACGAGAAGGCGTACGCCCTGATGCGCGACCTCGAGAACGACGGCGTTCCGCCGACAGGAATGAAGGTGTACGACGATCCCGATGCCGAGCAGCACATCTGGGAGGTGCGCGAAGCGGGCCTCGGAGCGACGGCCTTCATCCCCGGCAAGGAGGACACGCACGAGGGCTGGGAAGACTCGGCCGTGCCGCCCGAGCGGCTCGGCGAGTATCTGCGACGCCTCTCGAAGCTGGCCGACGAATACGGCTACGAGAGCGCGCTGTACGGCCACTACGGCCAGGGCTGCGTCCACGCGCGCTGGAACTTCGACCTCGTCACGAAACCGGGCATCCAGAAGTTCCGCCGCTGGCTCGAGGACGCGAGCGACATCGTGATCGACCTCGGTGGGTCGATCTCGGGCGAGCACGGCGACGGGCAGTCGAAGGCCGAGCTGCTGCCGAAGATGTTCGGCAACGACCTGATCCGGGCCTTCGAGGAGTTCAAGTCGATCTGGGATCCCGATTGGAAGATGAACCCGGGCAAGGTCGTCCAGCCCAACCGCGTCGACGAGAACCTCCGTCTCGGCGCCGACTACGAGCCGTGGCGCCCGAAGGTCAAATTCGGCTATCCCGAGGACAAGGGCGACTTCGCGCACGCGACGGTGCGCTGCGTCGGCATCGGCAAGTGCCGTACCCCCGGCGGCGTCGACGTCATGTGCCCGTCGTTCATGGCGACGCGCGAGGAGATGCACTCCACGCGCGGCCGCACGCGCCTCCTGTTCGAGATGCTCGAGGGAGAGCTCATCACCGACGGCTGGCAGTCGGACGAGGTGATGGAGGCGCTCGACCTCTGCCTCGCGTGCAAGGGCTGCACGAACGACTGCCCGGTCAACGTCGACATGCCGACCTACAAGGCGGAGTTCCTCCACCATCGCTGGAAGCACCGGCTGCGGCCGCGTCATGCGTACGCGTTCGGGCTGATCGACCAGGTGTCTCGGGTCGCCTCGCGGGCGCCGCGGATCGTCAACTTCCTCACGCATGTGCCGCCCTTCGCGCAGGGGTTCAAGCTCGCGGCGGGGATGACGCAGAAGCGCACCGTGCCGGAGTTCGCGCCGCTCACGCTGCAGCAGTGGTTCCGGCATCGCGGCGGTACCACGAACCCGAACGGGCGGAAGGTCGTCCTCTTCCCGGACACCTTCAACAACCACATGCACACGGACGTCGGCGTCGCCGCAGTCGAGGCGCTCGAAGCCGCGGGCTGGCAGGTCGTGATGCCCGATGGACACGTCTGCTGCGGACGGCCGCTCTACGACTACGGCTTCCTCGACCTCGCCGAGCGCTACCTCCGCCGCAGCCTCGAGCAGCTGCGCGAGTGGTACCGCGAGGGGATCCCGATCGTCGGGCTCGAGCCGAGCTGCGTGGCCGTGTTCAAGGACGAGCTGGGGAAGCTCCTCCCGCACGACGACGACGCGAAGCGGCTCACTCAAAGCACGTACCACTTCGCGGAGTTCTTCGAGAGGTTCGACGTCGAGCCGCCGCGGCTCGAGCGCAAGGCGTTCGTCTGGGGTCACTGCCATCACAAGGCGACCGGAGGCATCGATCCGGAGGTCGAGCTGCTGAAGAAGATGGGCGTGGAGGTCGAGACGCTGAACGCCGGCTGTTGCGGGCTCGCCGGCTCGTGGGGCTTCGAGGCCGGCCACCACGAGGTCTCGATGCAGTGCGGCGAGCAAGGGCTTCTGCCGAAGGTGCGCGAGCTCGACGGGAACACGATCGTCGTCGCCGACGGCTTCTCCTGCAAGACACAGATCGAGCAGGGAAACACGGGGCGTCGCGCGCTGCATGTCGCGCAGGTGCTGAAGCTCGCTCGCGAGCACGGAGCCTCCGGTCCGCCCGGCCCCGAGCCCGAGCGTCTCTATTACGAGGTGCGTCCCAAGCCTTCGGTCCGCCGCCGCGCGGTCCGCGCCGGCGCGGTGGTGGCGCTCGGTGTGGGAGTCGCTACACTGCTGCGGCGCGAGGCGCCGTAGCTCAGCTGGTCAGAGCGCTGCACTCATAATGCAGAGGTCGGTGGTTCGAGCCCACCCGGCGCTACTGGAGCGCGTTCGTCCCTCGGATCGAGAACAGGAATGGCAACCGGAGTCAGAGTCGCAATCACGCTCGCCTGTACCGAGTGCAGGCGGCGGAACTATCAAACGCAGAAGTCGAAGCGAAACTCGCCCGACCGCGTCGAGTTCCGCAAGTACTGCCGTTGGTGCGGCAGCCACACGCTGCACCGGGAGACGCGCTAGATGGCGCGTTCGACCCGGCAGCAGCGGAGACAGCGCCGCGCCCAGGCGGCGGGCACTCCGCCGCTGCGCCCCGCCTTGCGGCCGCGCCCGACCACGGAGGAGGAGCCGCCGAGGCAGCCGGCCGAGTCGCGCCCAGAGCGCCGCGACGAGGTCCGTCCCGGCGTACCCGGGATCCGCTTCGTCCAGGAATCGATAGCCGAGCTGAAGAAGGTCGAATGGCCGTCGCAGCAACAGGTGATCAGCGGTACCGCCGTCGTTCTCATCGCCTGCCTTATCGTCGGCGTCTACCTGTACGGGAACGACCAGTTGTGGAGCTACGTCGTCAAGCACATCCTGCTGCGCTAGCTGAGAACGGGAGTCAGAGAAGAGCCCTCATGTTTCGCTGGTACGTGATCAACACCTATTCCGGGCACGAGAAGAAGGTGAAGGCCAATCTCGAGCACCGGATCGAGTCGATGAACCAGCGCGCCCGCTTCCGGCGCGTCGTCGTCCCCACCGAGCAGGTGATCGAAACGAAGGACGGCCAGAAGGTGCAGGCCGAGAAGCGGACGCTCCCCGGCTACGTGCTCGTGAACATGGATCTCAACGACGACGCCTGGACGGTCGTGAAGAACACTCCGGGCGTGACGGGCTTCGTCGGTGCCGGAGCGAATCCGGTACCGCTGTCCCAGCCGGAGGTCGACCGGATCCTCCACACCGGGGCCGCCACGGCGCTGCAGACGCGGGCCCAGGTCGAGTTCCAGCTCGGTGAGTCGGTCAAGATCACCTCCGGCCCGCTCGCGGACTTCGACGGCGAGATCACCGACGTCAATCCCGACGCGCAGAAGCTCCAGGTGATGGTCAACATCTTCGAGCGGCAGGTGCCGGTCGAGGTTGGTTTCGACAACGTGAAGAAACTCGACTGAGGAAGTAGATGGCGAAGAAGGTTCTCACACTGATCAAGCTCCAGATCCCCGGCGGCCAGGCCAACCCGGCCCCGCCGGTCGGCCCTGCGCTCGGCCAGCACGGCGTCAACATCATGGAGTTCTGCAAGGCGTTCAACGCGCAGACGGCCGACCAGAACGGCCGCATCACTCCGGTCGAGATCACGGTCTTCGAGGACCGCTCCTTCACGTTCATCACGAAGACGCCGCCGGCCGCCGTCCTGATCAAGGAGGCGCTGCGGCTTGACAAGGGCTCCGGAGAGCCGAACCGGATCAAGGTCGGCCGTCTCTCGCGCGAGCAGGTGAACCGGATCGCGGAGACGAAGATGCCCGACCTCAATGCGCGCGACATCGACCAGGCGGCCAAGATCATCGCCGGGACCGCGCGCTCAATGGGAGTAGAGGTGGACTGGTAATGGCTCAGCACGGCAAGCGCTACCGCGACTCGCGCGCGAGCTTCGACCGCGAGCAGGTGTACTCGCCCGTCGAGGCCGTCCGCCTGCTCAAGGCGATGGGCGACACGAAGTTCGACGAGACGGTCGAGCTGCACTTCCGGCTCGGTCTCAACGTGCGCCACGCCGACGAGCAGCTGCGCGGCACGCTGATGCTTCCGCACGGGAGCGGCAGGGAGGTGCGCATCGCCGTCTTCGCCGAGGGCGACAAGGCCCGCGAGGCGGAGCAGGCCGGCGCAGACGTCGTCGGATCTGCCGACCTCGCGAAGCGGATCGAGGAGGGCTTCACCGAGTTCGACGTCGCGATCGCGACGCCCGACCAGATGGGCAACGTCGGCAAGCTCGGCCGCATCCTCGGCCCGCGTGGGCTGATGCCGAACCCGAAGACCGGCACGGTGACGATGGACGTCGGCAAGGCCGTTTCCGAGGCCAAGGCCGGCAAGCTCGAGTACCGGACCGACCGTGGCGCGAACGTCCATGTCGTGATCGGCAAGAAGAGCTTCGCCGAGCGTGCTCTGGTGGAGAACTACGCCGTCGTCCTGGATGAGATCGTGCGCGCGAAGCCGTCGGCCTCCAAGGGCCGCTACATCCGGCAGATCACGCTCACGAGCACGATGGGCCCCGGGATCCACGTCGATCCGGCCCGCATTCGCGACATCGTCGAAGAGCTGGACGAGCAGTCGCAGGAGGCCGCTACAGTTCCGGCGTAGCAGCTGACCCGCCGAAGACCACTGGCAGTCCTCTGTGAGGACAGAAGACCAGTCGAGGTGAGATGAAGAGAGAACAGAAAGAACAGGTTGTCGACGAGCTGACCCAGCGCCTGAAGGCTGCTGAGTCTTTCCTCGTCGCGGACTACCGCGGGCTGACGATGCCGCAGATCGACGAGCTGCGCACCCGGCTGATGGAGAGCGGCGCGCGGTTCACGGTGGTGAAGAACACGCTGACCCGCCGCGCCGCAGAGGCGGCCGGCGCCGACGCGTTGCTCGCCCTGCTCGACGGCCCGAGCGCCATCGCGTTCCTCGAGGCCGACGGCGACATGGTCGCGGCGGCGAAGGCGCTCGCCGACTCGGCGCGCGAGACGAACGTGCTCGAGATCCGCGGCGGGATCATGCAGGGCCGGGCGGTGACGGCTGAGGAGGTCGAGACCCTCGCGAAGCTGCCGCCGGAGGAGGTGCTCCGGGGCCAGGTCCTCGGCGCGATCGTCGCTCCGCTCACGGCCCTCGCCGGACTGCTCAACGCGCCACTGCAGAACCTCGTCGGGCTGATCGACGCACGCATCGAACAGCTCGGCGGCGAGGAGACGGAGCAGACGCCGGAGCCCGAGGCGGAAGCAGCGCCGGAGCCCGAGGCCGCGGAAGAGCCCCAGGCGGAAGCAGCGCCGGAGGAGGAAGCGCCGGTCGCCGAGGATGAGTCGGCGGAAGACACACAGGCGGACGCACCAGCGTCCGCCGCCGAAACGGAAGACGACACGGAAGAGGAGAGTTAGATGGCGGTCGACAAGGTTTTCGACGAGCTCGGCAAGATGAGCGTTCTCGAGCTGGTCGAGCTCAAGAACAAGATCGAGGAGGAGTGGGGCGTCACCGCTGCCGCTCCGGTCGCGGTCGCGGCCACCGGCGGAGCAGCCGGCGACGGAGCCGCGGCGGAGGAGAAGACCTCCTTCGACGTCGTCCTCACCGGGGCAGGCGGCCAGAAGATCCAGGTGATCAAGGTCGTCCGTGCGGTGACGGGCCTCGGCCTCAAGGAGGCGAAGGACCTCGTGGACTCGGCTCCGAAGCCGGTCAAGGAGGGCGTCGCCCAGGAAGAGGCCGACCAGATCAAGGCGCAGCTCGAGGAAGCCGGCGCCACAGTCGAGCTCAAGTAACGCCTCCCGGAGGCTGGTGCCTGCCGCCAGAGGTGGCAGGCACCGGTCGTTAGCTCCGCTTGCCGATCCAGCCCCGCCGCGCTACAGTTTTGCCCGATACCGGCGACCGCCGCTGCTTCCGCTTGCGGTGAGGGGGGTCGCTCCGGTACCCTGGCGGGTTGCGCCGTCCTACGGCCACTCGCAGCTCGACGCCGATTTCTTGCCCGTTCTCGCACGCTTCAAGGGAGGCTGTTCTACTTGACCACCACGGTCGCTTCGCCCCGCGCTCGTACGACTTTCAGTCGTCTCGAGCACGTTCTCGACCTACCAAACCTGATCGACATCCAGAAGGCCTCGTTCCGGTGGTTCCTCGACGAGGGACTACGGGAGACGATCGACGACATCTCGCCGATCGAGGACTACACCGGTTCGCTCGCCGTCGAATTCGGCGCCTACAAGTTCGGCGAGCCGCAGGCCTCGATCCGGGAATGCCGCGAAAAGGACCTCAGCTACCAGGCCCCGCTCTCGATGACCGTCCGCTTCGTGAACAAGGACACGGGCGAGATCCGGGAGCAGACCGTCTTCATGGGCGACTTCCCGATGATGACGGAGCACGGCACCTTCATCATCAACGGGACGGAGCGCGTCATCGTGACGCAGCTCGTCCGCTCGCCGGGTGCCTATCTCATGGAGCCGAAGGATCCGACGAAGCAGGTCTTCACGGCGAACCTCATGCCCAGCCGCGGCTCGTGGCTCGAGCTCGAGATCGACAAGAAAGGCATCGTCTACGCGCGCATCGACCGGAAGCGGAAGCTGCCGATCACGACGCTCCTGCGCGCTCTCCCGGCCGAGGATCCCTCGACCGGCTTCGCGCTCGACACGTCGACGAACGAGGCGATCCTCGCGCTGTTCGACAACTCGCACTACATCGTGAACACGCTCGACAAGGATCCCTCGACGCGCGAGGAAGAGGCGCTGATCGAGGTGTTCAAGAAGCAGCGCCCCGGTGAGCCGCCGACGCTCGACAACGCTCGGAACCTCCTGCGCTCGCTGTTCTTCGACCCGAAGCGTTACGACCTGACGAAGGTCGGCCGCTACAAGCTCAACCAGCGGCTCGGCGTGAACGTCCCCGAAGACACTCGCGTCCTCACGACCGAGGACATCGTCGCGCTCGTCCGCAAGCTCCTCGAGCTGCCGGTCAAGATCGGCGTCCCGGAGGACTCGAAGGACTTCGCGGCGGAGGGGATCTCGCTCTCGCGTGCTCCGATCGTCAACGATCTCGACGAGTACGAGCACTTCGGCAACCGGCGCCTGCGCACGGTCGGCGAGCTGATCCAGGAGGCATTCCGGGTCGGCCTGTACCGGATGGAGCGCGTTGTCCGCGAGCGGATGACGACAGAGGACGTCGACACCATCACGCCGCAGACGATCATCAACATCCGGCCCGTCGTCGCGGCGCTGAAGGAGTTCTTCGGCTCCTCCCAGCTGTCGCAGTTCATGGACCAGACGAATTCGCTGGCTGGCCTCACGCACCGGCGCCGCCTGTCGGCCCTCGGCGCCGGCGGCCTGACCCGCGAGCGCGCGCCGATCGAGGTGCGCGACGTCCACATCACGCACTACGGGCGCATGTGCCCGATCGAGACGCCGGAGGGGCCGAACATCGGCCTGATCGGCTATCTCGCGTCGTACGCGACCGTCTCGGAGTTCGGCTTTGTCCAGACGCCGTACCGGAAGGTCGTCGGCGGCAAGGTGAGCGACGAGATCGTCTACCTCGACGCGGTCGAGGAATCGCGCTACGTGATCGCCCAGGCGAGCGCACAGCTCGACAAGAACGGCAAGTTCGCGACCGACACCGTCCTCTGCCGCTCGTCGGAGGGCGAGGCCGTGATGTCGGCGGCCAAGGACGTCACCCTGATGGACGTCTCGCCGGCGCAGATCGTCTCGGTCTCGACGGCGCTGATCCCCTTCCTCGAGCACAACGACGCGAACCGCGCCCTGATGGGCGCGAACATGCAGCGCCAGGCGGTGCCGCTGCTCGTGCGCCAGGCGCCGCTCGTCGGCACCGGGCTCGAGTACCGCGCGGCCGTCGACTCCGGCGACGTCGTCGTCACGTCGCGGCCGGGAACGGTCGTCGACGTCGACGCCGAGCGCGTCGTCGTCGAGACGAAGGAAGGCCAGGACGAGTACCCGCTGACGAAGTTCATGCGCTCGAACCAGGGCACGCTCATCCACCACAAGCCGATCGTGCGGCTCGGGGATAAGACCAAGGAAGGCGACGTACTCGCCGACGGCAGCTCGACCGACAACGGGGAGCTCGCGCTCGGCGCAAACCTCCTCGTCGCGTTCATGCCGTTCGAGGGCTTCAACTTCGAGGACGCGATCGTCATCTCCGAGCGTGTCGTCAAGGACGACATCCTCACGTCGATCCACATCCACGAGTACGAGATCGACGCGCGCTCGACGAAGCTCGGCGACGAGGAGATCACGCGCGACATCCCGAACCGCTCGGAGGAGTCGCTGTCGCAGCTCGACGAGCGCGGTGTCGTGCGGATCGGGGCCGAGGTAGGCGCCGGCGACCTGCTCGTCGGCAAGGTCACGCCGAAGGGCGAGACCGAGCTGACGGCGGAGGAGAAGCTGATCCGCGCGATCTTCAAGGAGAAGGCGCGCGAGGTCCGTGACACGAGCCTCAAGGTGCCGCACGGCGAGGGCGGCGTCGTGATCGACGTGAAGACGTTCTCACGCGACGGCGGCGACGACCTGTCGCCGGGCGTAAACGAGCTCGTCCGCGTCTTCGTCGCGACGAAGCGCAAGATCGCGGAGGGCGACAAGCTCGCCGGCCGCCACGGCAACAAGGGCGTGATCTCGAAGATCGTGCCCGAGGAGGACATGCCGTTCCTCCCGGACGGTCGCCCGGTCGACATCGTCCTCAACCCGCTCGGCGTGCCGAGCCGGATGAACATCGGCCAGATCCTCGAGACGCACCTCGGCTGGGCCGCCGCGCACGGCGTGTTCGCCCAGGACGGCGCAACCAACGGGCAGGAGAACGGCGAGGTCGACTGGCGGCATCGCCGCCAGATCATCAACGGCGGCAACCCGAGCGCGGTCGCGTCGCCGGTCTTCGACGGCGCAACGCCTGTCGACGTCGACGAGGCGCTGATCGAGTGGACGAAGCAGAACCCCGACTCGCCGATCCAGTTCCTGGTCGACACGAAGCGGCCGGCCGGGCGCCAGTGCTCGGGGAAGGCGCAGCTCTACAACGGCCGCAGCGGGGAGCCGTTCGAGCAGAAGGTGACCATCGGCTACATGTACATCCTCAAGCTGCTCCACCTCGTGGACGACAAGATCCACGCCCGGAGTACCGGCCCGTACTCGCTCGTCACCCAGCAGCCGCTGGGCGGCAAGGCGCAGTTCGGCGGCCAGCGCTTCGGCGAGATGGAGGTCTGGGCGCTCGAGGCGTACGGCGCCGCGTACACGCTGCAGGAGATGCTGACCATCAAGTCC
>JBJMKF010000002.1:0-2537 GCA_045805965.1 Gaiellaceae bacterium | reverse complement strand
TCCGTGGCCTCCCTGGTGACGGCGGCGAACAGTTCGTCCGAGCTGGCGCCTTCGGCGACGAGCGTCGCGACTCGGCGCAGGGCGGCTTGCTCTCCGGCGAGGTCGCGCGCACGCGCCTCGGAGGCGGCCAGCTCGGCGCGGCTCTCCGTATTCGCGATCGCGGTGGCCACCATGTCGGTGAACTTCTCGACCCGCTCCTCCGCGTTGGCGGGCGGTTGGTCATCCCCCCTCCAGCTTGCGCCGATCATGCCCCAAAGCGCGCCGTCGACGACGATCGGCGCCCCCACGGTGGCGTTGACGTTGTCGTGACGGAGTACCTCGGCGACGCTGCCGCTCCCCTCCTCCGCGAAATTGAGTCGCGCCGAGCGTCCCGTGCGCAGGATGCGAGCATTGACGCTGTCACCATCGAGCGGCAGACGCACTCCGGCGCGGAGAATCTCAGAGCTCTGGCCGCGAATTGCGAGGACCGAGATTTCGTGCTCATTCTCGTAGCGGGCCAAGCCGATCTGGGCTGCTCCGAGCAGCTGGCCCACCTCGGCGATGACGGCGTCGAATACCTCAGTGGGCGCGGCTCGCTCGGCGACAAGCGTCGCGACTCGGCGCAGCGCCGCCTGCTCCTCCACGAGCCTTGACAGCTCGTCACGCGCTCCGGCGTTGGCTATTGCCGTCGCGACCAACTCGGTGAACTCCCCGATCCGCACGTCGGTCTCTCGTGGAAGAGGCTCGCGCTGACTCGTGACGGCGATGAGCGTGCCCCACAGCCGCCCTTCGACGACAATCGGAGTGGCGACGCTCGACCGAATGCCTAGGACACGCGCCATTTCGGCGACCGGGCCCGTGGCCTTCGCCCAATCGTCGAGGCGGGCGGCCTCCCTCGTTCGAAACACCGCGGTTACTACGTTCTCGCCCTCCAGCGTGAAGCGTGTGCCCAGCGGAGGCGGGTCCCATGGGCTCTCTGACTGCGCGATGAGCGTGGCCGTACCGTCGGGCTCAAAGCGAAGTATCCCGACGGCCTCCACGTCCAAGACTCCCGCCACCTCTTCCGCGACGGTTTCCAAGAGCTCGACCGGCGAAGCTTCGCGGGCTACGAGAGTCGCAACCCGCCGCAGAGCCGCTTGTTCGCCGGCGAGTCTGCGAGCACGCGCCTCCGAAGCTGCAAGCTCAGCACGACTTTCCGCGTTCGCGATCGCGGTAGCGACGAGCTCCGTGAAGTCGGCTAGCCGCACTTCTGTGTTCTCAGGGAGTGGCTCACGCTCTGGCGAAAGCACGGCTATCGCCCCCCAGAGACGCCCTTCGACAGCGATCGGGCTTGCGGCTGCCGAACGCATGCCCGCTTCCCGCACAACAACGGCGGCTTCTCCTGGCAGGCCTGTGTAGTCGTCGAGCCGGGCAGGCCGTCCGCTCTGCCAGACCGAGGCGAGCACCCCAGGGCCCGTGTCTAGCCGCCAGTGCGCCCCGATCGCCAACGGATCCACGCTCTCACTCCACCCGCCGATGAGCTCCGCCACCGAGCCTTCCTGCTCGTAGCGGACCAACCGCACGAGCGGGACGTTGACGATGCGCGCTACCTGCTCTGCGACGGCCGCGAAGAGTTGTTCCGGTGAAGACTCGCGCGCGACGAGGGTCGCAACTCTGCGAAGGGCAGCCTGCTCGTCGACGAACTCGCGTAGATGGCGCTCAGCCTGCTTCACCGCAGAGATGTCGCGCAATGCTCCGCAGATCAGGATCGGGTCACCCTCGACCTGAGTTAGGGCCAACTCGACGGGGAACTCGCCGCCGTCTGCCCGCATGCCGATCAACTCCAGTCGGCGCCCGAGCATGCTTTCATCGCCTGTTTCGACGAAGCGGGCAAACGCGGCAGTGTGCCGCTCGCGCAGCGACGGCGGCACGATCAGCTCGGCGATCGTTCGCCCTAGCGCTTCGTCACGTCGGTAGCCGAAAGTCCGCTCTGCTGCGGGGTTGAACTCAACGATCCTCCCGGAAGCGTCCGCCATGATGACGCAGTCGAGCGCCGCCGCGAGATAGGCGCTCAATCGCTGCTCCGAGCCCCTGCCACGCCCGCCGCCTTGCGCATTCGCGGCGAGTTCCTCAGCCCGCTCATGTCGTCGGACAGCAGGCCCATCGGCTTTCTCGCACATCTCTCCGTCTATCGACTCAGGCTGTTTGACCGCTCCAGCGCCGAAGTCCCGCGGGCCGATCCGACGGACGAGGTACGCCTCACCATGGCCCAGCGGCTCCGCGGCGACGAGTGAGCCGTCATCCAAGAAGATCTCGCCACCACCCTCGGGAACGGCAAACGACTTCTGGTGCGCCGCGAACCGCCCACCCGCGAGGACAAAGCCGTCGCGTCCCACCAGCAAGTCCGTCTCTCTTGCCATCAGCCCGGCGTAGCGTCGACGCAACCGGGCGTCATAGTCCCGCCGTGCGTCCGCGAGCTGCTGTTCGCGCGCCCGGGCGGCCGTCCCCACGAGCTCCAGGCTGCGCGGGTGAACCAATTCCCACGGGCTCGAGAGGTCGACCACCCCGAGCACACGACC
>JBJMKF010000001.1:0-11915 GCA_045805965.1 Gaiellaceae bacterium | reverse complement strand
TACATCCTCAAGCTGCTCCACCTCGTGGACGACAAGATCCACGCCCGGAGTACCGGCCCGTACTCGCTCGTCACCCAGCAGCCGCTGGGCGGCAAGGCGCAGTTCGGCGGCCAGCGCTTCGGCGAGATGGAGGTCTGGGCACTCGAGGCGTACGGCGCCGCGTACACGCTGCAGGAAATGCTGACCATCAAGTCCGACGACACCGTCGGGCGCGTGAAGGCCTACGAGGCGATCGTCAAGGGCGAGAACATCGCCGAGCCGTCGATCCCCGAGTCCTTCAAGGTGCTCCTAAAAGAGATGCAGTCGCTCGCTCTCGACGTCCACGTCCTCTCGGACGAGGGCCGCGAGGTCGAGGTGCGGGAGGAGGAGGACGAGCTGCTCCGCGCGGCGGAGGAGCTCGGAATCGACCTCTCGCCCGGCTCGCTCCGCGCCGTCGGTCGCGAGCCGACCGCCGAGGAACAGGAAGAGGGCCAGGAGCGGACCGACGAGACCGGCGCCGAGCTGACGCTGCCGGCCGACGAGGCGCTCGGGGATCTCGAGGACGTCGAGGTCTCCGACGAGGAGGAAGCCAAGGAGGAAGCCGACGCTGAGGTCGGACCACTCGGTGAGCCCGTAGCCGATCTGGAAATCGAAGACTGAGCAGTGCTGACTTAAGGGACGAGGGAGAGACTTGATCGATATCAACGATTTCGACGCAATTCGGATCGGCCTCGCGTCGTCGAAGCAGATCCGCGACTGGTCTTCCGGCGAGGTCACGAAGCCGGAGACGATCAACTACCGCACGCTCAAGCCGGAACGCGACGGCCTGTTCTGCGAGCGCATCTTCGGCCCGACCCGCGACTGGGAGTGCTACTGCGGGAAGTACAAGCGCGTCCGCTACAAGGGCATCATCTGCGAGCGCTGCGGCGTCGAGGTGACCCGCCAGAAGGTGCGGCGCGAGCGGATGGGGCACATCGACCTCGCCGCGCCCGTCTCGCACATCTGGTTCTTCAAGGGTGTGCCGAGCCGGATCGGCTACCTCCTCGACATCGCGCCACGCGAGCTCGAGAAGGTGCTCTACTTCGCCGCCTCGATCGTCACGGCCGTCGACGCCGAAAAGCGCGCCGCCGACCTGAACGGGCTCGAGGACCAGGTGCGCGCCGAGGCCGAGCGGATCGACGTCGACCGCGACGAGGCCCTCGCCGCGCTCGAGGACCGGCTCGCCCGCCGCCGCGACTACTTCGCGAAGGGCAAGGAGCGGAACTTCGACGAGGACGACGACTTCTGGGGCCGCGGCCTCTCGAACTGGGCCGAGGAGCAGGTCCTGCCGACCCTCGAGGACGCGCGAACGCTCGTCGGCGGCCTCTTCGTCGAGCTCGTCCCGCAGGTCACGACGGAGGACTCGAAGAAGATCCGCGAGCTCGTCCGCAACTCCGCGATCCGCGACGACCGGCGGCTGACGCCGAAGGAGCTCGAAAACGTCGCAGCCGCGGCGGAGCAGATCAAGGCGGTCATCGCCCCCCTCGAGAAGGAAGCCGAGAAGGCGACCGGCTCGAAGAAGGGCGCCGTCACGAAGCATATTCACCGCGTCGTCGAGGGGCTCCTCAGCGGGGCAGAGCTGAACGAGGAGGACACCGCCCTCGTCGCGGCCGTCGATCAGAAGAACCTCGAGAAGGCACGCGAGCTCGGCAACGGGCTGTTGCGGGAGGTGCTCGACACCGCCGAGCCCGAGAGCGACCTGCGCGAGCTGGCGAACGACCTCTGCCTCCGCACCGACGGCCGGATCCAGAAGGAGGATCTGGACGCGATCGTCCAGTGGGCGCTCAAGGTGCGCGAGATGTACCTCGACATCGAGTCGCGCCGCGAGGACGCCCGCGAGGCCGCCGTCGACGCCGTGAACCGGCTCGAGGAGACGTGGCGGATCTTTCGCGAGCTCGAGCCGAAGATGATCGTCAACGACGAGCAGATCTTCCGTGAGCTCAAGGACCGCTTCGGCTCACCGTACGGGTTCGGCGTCTACTTCTCAGGCGGCATGGGCGCGGAGGCGATCCGCGAGCTGCTCAAGGATCTCGACCTCAACGCCGAGGCCGCGATGCTGCGCGAGACCATCCGCACCTCGAAGGGCCAGAAGCAGCAGCGCGCGATCAAGCGGCTCAAGGTCGTCAGCGCGTTCACCACGAGCGAGAACCGGCCCGAGTGGATGATCCTCGAGGCCGTCCCGGTCATCCCGCCGGAGCTCCGCCCGATGGTGCAGCTCGACGGCGGCCGGTTCGCGACGTCGGACCTCAACGACCTCTACCGCCGCGTCATCAACCGGAACAACCGCCTCAAGCGGCTGCTCGACCTCGGTGCGCCGGAGATCATCGTCAACAACGAGAAGCGGATGCTGCAGGAGGCCGTCGATGCCCTGTTCGACAACGGGCGCCGCGGCCGCGCAGTCACCGGCCCGGGCAACCGGCCGCTGAAGTCGCTCTCCGACATGCTCAAGGGCAAGCAGGGTCGCTTCCGCCAGAACCTGCTCGGCAAGCGCGTCGACTACTCGGGGCGCTCGGTCATCGTCGCCGGCCCGCACCTGCGTCTGCACCAGTGTGGCCTGCCGAAGCTGATGGCGCTCGAGCTCTTCAAGCCGTTCATCATGAGCCGGCTCGTCGAGCGGAAGATCGTCCAGAACATCAAGGCGGCAAAGCGGCACGTCGACCAGATGCACGCCGAGGTGTGGGACATCCTCGAGGAAGTCATCCAGGAGCATCCGGTGCTGCTGAACCGCGCCCCGACGCTGCACAGGCTCGGCATTCAGGCGTTCGAGCCGACGCTCGTCGAGGGCAAGGCGATCCAGGTGCACCCGCTCGTCTGCCACGCCTTCAACGCGGACTTCGACGGCGACCAGATGGCGGTGCACGTGCCGCTGTCGTCGGAGGCTCAGGCGGAGGCGCGGATCCTGATGCTGTCGGCGAACAACATCCTCTCGCCGGCGCACGGGAACGCTCTCGCCACGCCGACGCAGGACATGGTGCTCGGCTCCTATTACCTCACGTACTCGGTCAAGGATCTCGACAACACCGCGATCGAGAAGCTCGATCCGCGGCCGTCGCGCTTCCGCACGGAGGAGGAGGTCGAGTTCGCGGTCGAGGCGAAGCAGATCGGCCTACAGCAGCCGATCGAGTACCTGTGGAAGGACGAGCTCGTCCTCACGACCGCGGGCCGCGTGATCTTCAACGCCGAGATCGACCGTGCGTTGCACGAGGCGTCGTCGCACAACGGCGACCACGGGCCGCACCACGAGTACATCAACCGCACGCTCTCGAAGAGGGAGCTCGGCGACTTCATCTCGACGCTCGTCGATTCGCATGGCGCCCACGCCGTGGCCCACGTGCTCGACACGATCAAGGATCTCGGCTTCCTCTACGGCACGCGTGCCGGCGTCACGATCTCGAAGAACGACATCGTGATCCCGCCGGAAAAGGAGCAGATCCTGGCCGGCTACGAGGAGCGTGTCTCACGCGTCGAGGACGCGTACGACCAGGGGCTCATCACCGAGTCGGAGCGGCACGAGCAGATCACGTCGATCTGGACGGAAGCCACCGACGACGTCGCGAACGCGATGGTCAAGAACCTCAACGAGCTGAACCCGATCTACATGATGGCCAACTCGGGTGCCCGCGGCTCGTTCGCGCAGCTCCGCCAGCTGGCCGGCATGCGCGGCCTGATGGCGAATCCGAAGGGCGAGATCATCGAGCGGCCGATCAAGGCCAACTTCATGGAGGGACTCTCGGTGCTCGAGTACTTCATCTCGACCCACGGCGCCCGCAAGGGCCTCGCCGACACCGCGCTCCGCACCGCCGACTCGGGCTACCTGACGCGGCGTCTCGTCGACGTCTCGCAGGACGTGATCATCCGCGAGGAGAACTGCAAGACGAAGGAGTTCGTCGAGCTGCCGCTCTTCCTCTCGGACGGGCTGAACAAGTCCGTCGCGGGCCGGATCATCGCGGAGGATGTGCACAAGCCGCTCGCGTCCGGGAGGCCGGGCAAGACGGTCGTCGCCTCCAAGGGCGAGGAGATCAAGCTGCCGCGGCTGCGGGAGATCGTCGAGGAGCTCGGCGACGAGATCGCCGAGGGCTTCACGATCCCGGTGCGGTCGGTGCTGAAGTGCAAGGCCGAGACCGGCGTGTGCCGCCAGTGCTACGGCACGTTCCTCGCGACCGGCTATCTGTCGGAGATCGGCGATGCGGTCGGGATCATCGCCGCGCAGTCGATCGGCGAGCCGGGCACGCAGCTCACGATGCGGACGTTCCACACCGGCGGTGTCGCCGGCGCGGACATCACGCACGGCCTGCCGCGCGTCGTCGAGATCTTCGAGGCGCGCAATCCGAAGGGCGCCGCGGCGCTCGCCGAGGTGGCCGGCACGGTGGCGCTCGAGGAGACGGAGCGCCAGCTCCGGATCACGATCGTCCCCGACTCGGGCGACGAGGCCGACGAGTACTCGATCCTCGTCCCACGCCGGACGCGGCTCAGCGTCGTGCACGGCGAGCACGTCGAGGCGGGCGATCCGCTCCACGAGGGCTCGCTCAACCCGTCGGACTTCCTGCGCCTGAAGGGCTACACCGAGACCGAGCTGTACCTCGTCGGCGAGGTGCAGAAGGTCTACAAGTCGCAGGGCGTCGAGATCCACGACAAGCACATCGAGCTCATCGTCCGGCAGATGCTGAAGAAGGTGCGCATCGAGAACAACGGCGACACCGAGCTCCTGCCGGGGCAGCTCGTGGACAAGATCGTGCTCGACCGCGAGAACGCGCGCGTCAAGAAGGAGAGGAAGGAGCAGGCGACGTCCGAGCCGCTGATCCTCGGGATAACGAAGGCGTCGCTCGCGACCGAGTCCTTCCTTTCGGCCGCGTCCTTCCAGGAGACGACGAAGGTGCTGACCGACGCTGCGATCGAGGGCAAAGTCGACCGGCTGCTGGGCCTGAAGGAGAACGTCATCATCGGCAAGCTGATCCCGGCGGCGACCGGCCTGAAGCGGTACCGGACGATCGAGATCGGCCCCTCGGACAAGGTGCCCGCGAGCGCGCTTGCCCGGCCCCAGACCGAGGAACAGCTCCTCGCCGCGCTCGAGGAGATCGGCACCGACGGCTCCGACGCTCTCGCCGGGCTCGGGCTCGACTTCGGCGGCGAGATCCAGCCGAGCGGCGACGGCGAGCCGCGCTCGGACCTCGAGGCCGAAGAGGTCCCCGAGGTCGAGAGCCCGCTCGACGAGTGAGCTCTGCGCAGTAAGGGAAGTGCAAGGAGGGCGGCGAGATGCCGCCCTCTTTGGTACACAGGCCAGGTCGTGGGGAAGCTCGGTCTCGTTGTCCTGACCGCCGTGGCGGCTTGCCTGTTCGCGGCCGGCCGCGCGGCGTCCGACCCCGTCTGGTCGGGCCAGTGCGGTATCGCTGCGCAGCAGACCGTCTGGGGTGAGTACGGCTGGCCGACGCTCCTCCCGATCCTGGCGCGGCCCGGAACGCTCCTCGCGGTCACCCAGCTGAAGGGCAGCAACTACGCCGCCGATGCGCGAGCCCGCGGGGCATCGACGTACAACTTCGACCTGCGGCTCAGGGAAGAGGTCGGCACGGCAAACACTCCGGCGGATCCCACGACGATCGAAGCCGCTGCGGAGAAGAGGTACCAGACCGCGGTCACCGCGACCGGCGGCTGCACGACCCCCTTGATCGTCGAGAACGAGCTGTTCGGTGCCTCGACATCGACCCCCTGGACCACCACGACCGCGCAGTATCGCGCCGACGTACTCGCCTTCCTGCACGGCCTCGCCGCTCGCGGCGCACACCCGGTGCTCCTCGTCAACAAGTCGCCGTACCTCGGCTCGAGCGACGCAGTGGCCTGGTGGCTCTCGGTCGCGACGGTCGCCGACGTCGTCCGTGAGGTCTACTTGCCCGCGACGAACATCTGGCCGCTCGGGCCGACTCTCGGCAATCGGCTGTTGCGCCAGAGCTTTCGCGCTGCGATCGCTCCGTTCACGTCGATCGGCATCCCGGCGAACCGGCTCGGCCTCATGCTGAGCTTCCTCAGCCAGAAGGGGGTGGGGGGCCGCAACGGCCTCCAGCCGGCGTCTGCCTGGTTCCAGGTCGTGAAGTGGGACGCGCTCTCGGCAAAGGAGGTTGCCGCCGAGCTCCACCTCGGCTCGATCTTCTCGTGGGGCTGGCAGGAGTGGAACCAGAAGGAGATGGATCCCGCAAAGCCCAAAGCGGCGTGCGTCTGGCTCTGGACGCGCAAGCGCACGCTCTGCAACGCGCCGAGGATGCTGGGGCCGCGCTTCGACGACTCCCTGACCGACGGCCAGATCCTGCTCGGGCACGGCACGGTCTGTCGCGCTCCGGGGTTCGGTGCCCTCGGCGCTCGAGGGGTCGGATCCCTCCAGGCGCTGACCGGCGACCGCAACGCCGCGCTCAGCTCGATGTTCGAGCGAGTCGTCGAGGTCGCGGAGCAACCGGTGTCGCGGCACGCGCTGCTCGCCGCCGAGCGCGAAGTCATCGTGGACTCCTTCCACGGCAGCCGCACGGCGTACGTCGCCACGCTCAGGGCTGCACACGCGACGGTCGGGATCGCCCGCGGCGTGCTCACCGACGAGCTCAGGCGGGCGCGACTCGAGCAACAGCGGTATGCCCCTGCGCCGACGGCAGGTGAGGTGGCCGCGTTCTACTCCGCCTATCCGGATCTGCTCGTGCGCCGCGTCCGCGTCTCGCCTGCCGCGCCGTGGGTCTCGGCAGGAAAGACGGGGTTCGCGCTTGCCGAGACCGCGCCGCAACGGCTGTTCTCTCTTCCGACGGGCAGGAAGGCGCGCGTGGCGACCCTGCTCGGGACGTTCGCCGTCCGGCCGCTCGAGCCGGCACAGCCGCTCGGCTCTCTGCCGTTCTCGACGGTGCGGCCGGCGATTGTCGCGGCGCTACGCGGCTTCGAGCGGGCTCAGTCGTTCGAGCGCTGGACGATCGCGCGGCAGAACGTCGTCCTCAGCCAGACGATCTGCCTCCACGACCAGCTCCCGCAGCCGGCCGCGATCGACCTGACCGAGTACCTGCCGTTCTTGCGAATCCAGTAGGGCTTCGCAGGCACAGCGCATAGCCTTGGTGGGTGCTCGAGAAGCTGTGGGGCAACATCCCGGTGAGCCCGGAGACGAAGGGTGCGAACCTCGTCGGCGCGGTGGGCAAGCGCTGGCTGCACGTCGTCGTCCGCTATGCGCCGCTGCCGCCGGCCGCGCGTGCGGCGCTGCATCGGCACCGCGGCGTCAGTGTCGGCAGCCGCGTCTTCATCGGGACGGAGGTGTTCATCGACGACGCCGTCCCGGCCTCGGTGACCCTCGAGGACGACGTGACGGTGATCGCGCAGACGACGATCCTCGGCCACACGTACTACCCGCGGCATTTCCACCGGCTACTCGGCGATGAAACAACGCGGGCGGACATGCGCACGACGATCTGTCGCGGCGCCTACCTCGGCCTGCGCAGCACGATTCTCGCGGGCATCACCGTGGGGGAGTTCGCGATCGTCGGCGCCGGCAGTGTGGTCACCTCGGACGTGCCGCCGTACACGATGGTCGCAGGCGTTCCAGCCCGCGTCGTCCGCGAGTTTGGCCCGGACGACGTTGCTCAACCCCCTACGAGCGCGTAGATCCACAGAAACAGTAGGAACGTTCCGACAGCGAGGACTAGGCCAATCGACCAGGTGGCGATGCGGTGCCACGGGTTGCGCTCGACTCGCGCCTCCCGAGCGATCTCCAGCCCGGCGATGGGCCCATGCCAATACCGCCGGACAACGTCGACGATCTCGGCCGGATCGACGGCGAGCTCGCTCAGCGGAAGCGACAGCTCAGGGGGCTCCGAGGTGCTCGCCGAGGTGGCGGCGATCCGCATGGCCGCCTGCAGCGTGCGGCGGAGACGGGGGTCCTCCGCTACCGGAGCCTTCGTTCGGATGCCGAGATAGCTCCTCACTGGACCAAACGGAAGGTATTGCTCCCAGAGCTCGAGCCTTGCCACCTCGCCCCACCGAACCTCGAGCTGGAAGCGCTTGTCCTCGATCCCGGCGTGGCCGACGACGACCAGCGGCCTTCCTGCCAGCACGCCTAGGGTCGTCATGCGGTACGTCGCGAAACCACCGCCGGCGCCGAAAACGAGTATGGCGCCCCACGCCCACCACGACGTCGGTTCGCGCACGAGCGTCAACGCCGAGACGGCAACGAAGCCGATGCAGACGACAAGGAGCAGGAGGAGGCGCCTCGTGTCGGCGTGAATCGCGACAGCGTCGCGCTCCTCCTCCTCAGCCGGTTGACGCAGCCACCGAAAGCCCGGCACATCCTGCAGCAGGGCCGTCGACCCGCTCCACAGGGCCATGAGGAGGCCGACCGCGAACAGCGTCGTTGCACCGAGCACGCCGATGACGAGCGCCGAGTGCAGGTGCGGATGGTCGGCCTCGCAGCCGCGCGGGCACGCGACAGTGCTGACGGTGGCGCCGAGAACGAGGAGCAGGGCGAGGAGCGCAAGTGCGATGCCGAGGAGGAGCATGGCGACCGAGCGGCGGGCGCTCCCTGCGTGAAGCACGGCGGTCCCCGCCAAGCCCAAGACGACCGCGGCAGCTATCCCGGCAACCATCCTCAGTTCGGGTTTCCGCCCGCGCGCAGCGGAAACTGCCGAGTGACCGTCCTCCCGGCTATCTGCTAGTCGGCGGCCGCGAGGCCGTTCTTGAGGATGTGCTTCGCCGCGTAGAGCGACTCGTCGCCTCGCTCGAAGAGGCTGGTGGGATTGTCGTTCGGCAGCAGCTCGGCGACTCCGGCTGAGACGCGGATACGGCCCGCCCGGGCGATCGGCTGCGAGGAAACCGCCCGCTGGATCCTCGAAACCAGCTGCTGGGCCTGTTCCACGTCGATCTCCGGGAGGATCGCGGCGAACTCGTCGCCACCAACCCGGCAGGGGATGTCGGCAGAGCGCACGACATCGCGAAGGCGCGCCGCGATCTCCGCGAGAACCGCGTCGCCGGCGAGGTGGCCGATCCGGTCGTTGATCTCCTTGAAGCCGTCGACGTCCACGATCACGACCGAAAGGCTCCGCTGATACCGCTGCGCTCGGTCGACCTCCCGCGCGAGCGTTTCGTGGAAGAAGCGGCGGTTGTGAAGGCCCGTCAACGAGTCGAGGTCGGCGAGCTGGCGAGCCTCCCGAAACCGGCGCGCATTTTCGATCACCGGCGCGACGCGCTCCGCGAGCTCTTCGAGCCGACGCAGGTCTTCGTCATCGAAATACATGCCATGCTCGCGCGAGAACACGCCGAGCCAGCCGATCCTGCCGCTGCAGCCGACGAGTGGGACTCCGAGCGCCCCATGCACTGCTCCCGCCGCGTCCGACTCTGCATAGAGATAGGACAGCTCGATCGCCCGCGCTTCGCGGTCTTCCGGGGGTCCAATGAAGATATGGGCGGCTCCGTCGCCCTCGTCCTCCAAGCCGACCGAGCCGAGGCGGCGTTCGTCGCCGTCGCCGTTCGGGTCGAGCTCGACGACCGCCGCGTCGACTCTCGGGAGCGCAGCAGCGGCCTGGAGCGCCGTGCCCAGCGCGTCGTCGAGGTCTATCGTTGAGCCAAGCTGCGCAAGGAACCTGCTGCGCTCCCTCTCCTCCTCCGCCTTTCGCACGGCCCCGCTGAGCTCGTGGGTGAGCTCGTCGAGCCGCGCTTCGAGCGTCTGCACCACGGCCGCGACCTGTGCCTCGGCCTCGCCGCTCGTCTGACGCCGTAGCCGGAGGACCAGCGCGAGCAGCGCAGTGACGGATACGCCGAGTGCTGCCGCAAGACCTATTGAGAGGGAGTGCATCGCAGTTGTGCCGAGTCCGCAAATTCCGAGTTTTTTGAGCGGGCAAACTTTAGGTTCGGCGAAAACTTCGGGCACTAGCCGATTCGGTGGGTTTGTGGCCGATTGGCGGGGGTGGTGTGGGTTCGCTACCATGCCGCGGGCCGGTTGGCCGGGGCGTTGTGTCCCAGCCGACCGTCTCTTTGTGAAAGGGAGTAGACGAAAGACCCATGCCGACCGTCAATCAACTCGTGCGCAAGGGCCGCAAGGCCATCAAGGCGAAGGCGAAGACGCCTGCGCTCGCCGGCGCGCCGCAGAAGCGGGGCGTGTGCACGCGCGTCATGACGCAGACCCCGAGGAAGCCGAACTCGGCGCTCCGTAAGGTTGCGCGTGTCCGGCTGACGAACGGGGCGGAGGTCGGCGCCTACATCCCCGGTGAGGGCCACAACCTGCAGGAGCACTCCGTCGTGCTCGTCCGCGGCGGCTCGACGAAGGATCTGCCGGGCTACCGCTACAAGATCATCCGGGCCGCGCTCGACACGGGCGGCGTCTCGGATCGCAAGCAGGGCCGCTCGAAGTACGGCGCGAAGCGGGGCTCGTAATGCCCCGTCGTGCCGAGGTCCAGGCCCGCACCCCCGACGCTGATGCCGTGTACGGCTCGCCGCTCGTGACGCAGGTGATCAACAAGGTCATGCTCGACGGCAAGAAGTCGATCGCCGAGCAAATCGTCTACGGCGCGCTCGAGACTGTCGGGACGAAGACCGGCCGTCCGCCGGTCGAGGTGCTCGAGCAGGCCGTCAAGACAGTCACGCCGGTGCTCGAGGTGAAGAGCCGCCGGGTCGGCGGTGCGAACTACCAGGTGCCGATCGAAGTGCCGCAGCGGCGCGCCCGCACCCTGGCGGTGCGCTGGCTCGTCACGTACGCGCGCGAGCGGCGCGAGAAGGGCATGCCGGACAAGCTCGCCAACGAGATTCTCGACGCGCTGAACCAGCAGGGCGGCGCGTTCAAGCGTAAGGACGACGTCTACCGGATGGCGCAGGCCAACAAGGCCTTCGCGCACTACCGCTGGTAGACCCTGAGGAAGGAAGACTTGAGCACGAAGATGACAGAACAGGCCGTCGCGCTCGACCGCGTCCGGAACATCGGGATCATGGCCCACATCGACGCGGGCAAGACGACGACGACCGAGCGGATCCTCTACTACACCGGCCGCACCCACAAGATGGGCGAGGTCCACGAGGGCGCCGCGACGATGGACTGGATGGCGCAGGAGCAGGAGCGCGGCATCACGATCACGTCGGCCGCCACGACGGCGTTCTGGCGCGACCATCGGATCAACATTATCGATACGCCCGGGCACGTGGACTTTACGGTCGAGGTGGAGCGGAGCCTTCGCGTTCTCGACGGCGCTGTGGCCGTCTTCGACGCTGTCGCAGGCGTTCAGCCGCAGTCCGAGACCGTTTGGCGACAGGCCGACAAGTACAACGTGCCACGCATCGCGTTCATCAACAAGATGGACCGTACGGGTGCGGACTTCTTCAAGTCCGTCCAGTCGATGGTCGACCGCCTCGGGGCGAAGGCGGTCCCGATCCAGCTTCCGGTCGGCACGGAAGATGCGCACCGCGGCGTCGTCGACGTCATCGACATGCGCGCGATCACGTGGAGCGACGACCTCGGCGCGAACATGGAGGTCGGCGAGATCCCGGTGGAGCTCGCGGAGCAGGCGAGCGAGTACCACCACCAGGTGATCGACGCGGTTGCGGACCACGACGACGAGTTGATGGGGGCCTACCTCGAGGACGAGTCGTCAGTGACTCCGGAGCAGCTGAAGCGCGCGCTCCGCGCGGCGACGCTCGACGGCTCCGTAACTCCGGTGCTGCTCGGCTCAGCCTTCAAGAACAAGGGCGTGCAGCCGTTGCTCGACGCGATCGTCGACTACCTGCCGAGCCCACTCGACGTGCCGTCCGTGCACGGCATCGACCCGCGCACCGAGCACGAGTTGTCGCGCAAGGCGGCCGACGACGAGCCGTTTTCCGCGCTCGCCTTCAAGGTGATGTCGGACCCGTACGTGGGCAAGCTCACGTACTTCCGCGTCTACTCGGGCAAGCTCGAGGCGGGCGGC